>NZ_CP032698.1:6994203-8393044 GCF_003627815.1 Streptomyces hundungensis | reverse complement strand
GCGGAGCATCTGCTCGACGTCGGCCGGGGCCTCGCCGAACGTGACCTGGACGTACCCGGCGACGCGCGCGGCGGCAGGCCCGGCCCGCAAGGGCCATGTCGTTCATACGCTGACGCTTCCGGAACAGCAGCTCACCAGCCGTCGGCTGCTGGCCGCGTATCCCGGTGATCTCGGCGTGCGACTCGTGGTCGCGGTCCATCCAGTCGGATCGTGCTCGTCGTGCCGTGCTCGGTGACATGGGGGTGTCTCCGTCAGTGGGACGTCTAGTGGTCTGGCGAGCACCGCCCCTGACCGCGTGGAGGGGGTGTCAGGAGCGGCGCCCAGACAGCCGGCGAGGGGTAAGCCCGGCCTTGAGCAGCCACAGGCGAGGCAGGGTGAACATAGAAAAATCCCACCAACTGGTACGGCCAGGGCCTGTTGCTCGTTCAGCATGGACCCATTGCGGGGAGTGATGCAATATGAACGTCGAGACCCGCAAAAAACATTCGGCCGGACGGCATCGTCAGACCAGTCGACGACGTGCCAGACTGCGCCCATGACTCAGAAGTCCGCGCCCATGACGGGAAAAACGGCGCTGCCGACCATCAAGCGCCGCCGGGTCGGCGCCCAACTGAGGCGCTGGCGTGCGGAGATGCCATCAGGTGAGGCAGCGAAGCTCATGGGCTGGAGCAGTCCGCGCCTGAGCAGGGTGGAGCGAGGGTTGTACAAGATCTCGGCCACGGACGTGCGCAAGATCTGCGGCTTCTACGGCATCGAGGACAACTCGGCGATCGAGGAGGTGGCGAAGGTCGCGGAGGAGCCACCTGGCGGTGGATGGTGGGCGCCATACGTCGGCCGCGTGAGCCAGCCCTACCTCGACTTCGTGGAGCTGGAAGCTGAAGCAGAGACGATCTGTACACACCACCCGGTTGTGATTCCTGGTCTGTTGCAATCCGCAGGCTACGTACGCGAGATCATTGGCCGCGACCCGCTCTCACCAGTCAAGGAGCAAACCGCCGAACAGCTAGTTTCGATTCGCCTGGCACGTCAAGAACTGCTCAGCCGCACTGACACGCCGGTCAACGTCCACGCGATCCTGCCCGAATCAGCTCTGCACGCACGCTTCGAAAACCCTGCGGTCATGCGTGATCAGCTACGCAAGCTGCTCGACATCGCGGAGAGACCGAGCACGAAGGTGCAGATCGTTCCCCTGACGGCAAGGCCGGCGTCGGCTCCAACGGCCGATCACCGTCATGTCGTTCCGCCACCCTGGTCGCCGGTCGCAAGCCTGGACAACTCGATGGGCGGCACGCACACCGAGGACGCAGAGACAGTCGACTACCACGCAACGCTATTCGACAAGTTGGCGAACACAGCACTTCCCGTGGACAAGACACGGGATCTCATCAGCGAGTACCTGAAGGACTCCACAAGTGAGCAACAAGAAGATCTACACGCGCCGGAGCTGGTAGGCGCCCACTGGCGGAAGTCGTCGTACAGCGGTGACAACTCGGGCCAGTGCGTGGAGGTAGCCGACCTTATCGACACCTCGTACGCGGGCGTCGCCGTCCGCGACTCGAAGAACCCCGCCGGCCCAGCGCTGCTGCTCGACCCGCAGGTGTTCGCGGGCTTCATCGGCGACGTCGCCCACGGTCGGATCTGAGCCGCGCCACCTAGAGGACTGGCCCGCTTCCCCCACGTCGAGTGCGGGGAAGCGGGCCAGTGTCGTACATACGTACCCGAAGGCGCCGTCAGCCTACCGGCGCATCCTGACGCAGGTCAGCTCCTCGGCATCCGCAGCGAGAAGGGCATCCGCTGGGTGGGCGCCCCTCAACACCGCGGCGTGACCACCGCAGAACCACTCGGACATACGGCGCACGGCCCCCTCGTGAAAGGCTGGACAGCATGAGCGGGCCGTTTGAAGAAACCAGAACTTCAGGTGTTCCTGGAATCACTGCACAGCGGCGAGCTCCTTTCCGGCACTGTCGCAGCGATCGAACCCTTCGGCGTGTTCGTCGCCCTGGACGAAGGCCCCGACCACCCGGTCTTCCCCGGCGGCGTCGGGTTCATCACGAGCCCCGAACTGTCATGGCGGCGCATCGAAGCAGCCTCAGACGTCGTCAGGTCGGCAGCGCATCACCTGTGAGTTTCTCCAGTTCGACACGTGGAACGCAGAGGCCAGACTGTCCCTGCGGGCGACGCAACCCGACCCCTTCCAGGCGTTCGCCGACCGCACCGCGGTGGGCCAGAAACTGCACGGACGGGTCACCAAGCTGGTGCCGTTCGGCGCCTTCGTGCAGGTCGCCGACGGCATCGAGGGCTAGTCCACTTGCGAGAGCTCGCCCGGACGCCCGCGGACGCACCGGAAGATGTCGTCCGACTCGGCGACAAGACCACGGTCATCGTCACCGAAGTCGATCGGGAACAACGCAGGCTCGTCCTCTCCCGCCGCCAGGCCACCCTTGACCGCTGACTCCCCTCACCGGAGAGCGCACCGCGCAGTGACGAACGAGCTCCTACACGGCGAACCATGCGGTCACAGCACTAGCAGGTCGGTGCCAGCGGGAGCGTGCGGAGCCGCGCGCACTGGAACTGGCGGTGTGCTGTGTGGCGATCTGGCTGCGGGCAGCCGGGCGGGGCGCATCGTGGGTTCCGGAAGCTTGGCCGCCATGGCTGGGCAGTCGGCTCCGGTGGAAGGGGACTGTGTTGTACGGGGAGCGGAGCGGATGGTGCAGGGACGGGTTTGTGTCGCATGAGGGCATGGTGGGGGTGCTGCTGGCTGATGGCAGCGAGCCGAAGCCAGCGCTTTTCGACCTGGGCAGCGGCAGCAATTTCCACGAATCGGCCTTCTGGCGCCACTACGACGGGAAGTTCCGCCGGCCGGTAGCGGCCTCGATGCGAGGCCGGTGCGCGTGCGGCTGGCGCGGACGACGACCTACCCCATCAACTGGGAGGAAGTCCGCGAGAACGGCGACCCCGACGCGTACGACACTTCAGGACCGTACACAGACTGGGCGGCCCACCTGGATGAGGTTGCCGAGCGGGCCGTTCAGCTGCCCGATGACCTAACCGGGCTGCTGAAGCAGGTTCACGAGCGGTTGAACCGGCTCATGATGGAGGACGACGACGCGCTCGCGACGGTGCTGAAGGCCTGCGACGAGATGGAGGCGATCATCGCCGCGACCGGCCCGGAAGCCGCCGATTCTTGACCGCGACCAGGCCGAAACCCTGGCCCGGGCGCCGCGGACCTCGGCATGACCCAGGAGGCGGCCCGCTCGCGCCTCGTGCACTACCAGCACCTCGCCTGGCGCTGACCTGCCGGCTACCACGACTCGGCAGGTGTGACGCAGCCCTGAGCGGTGCGTACGCCGTGAGCCCGTTCGTACGCTGCCGTGCTGGGCCGGGAGGGCCCGCACGTCTGCCATTGTCCCAGAGGTCCCCGGGCCAGCTTGCGGTGTCGTCAGTGGGCGATGCCGTCGATGATCTCGCGGGCGCCTTGCCGGAGCAGAGAGACTGCGACGGCTGTGCCGAGGGTCGCAGGATCGAGGCCGTCATCACGGGCTGGAGCGTGAGGGAGTCGGCGCCCTCGCCGATCCAGCGGGCGGCCTGCACCAGGACGTCACGGTCCGCACGGCCGGGTTCGAGCTGGAGACCGCGCCGGTGACCGGCCCGCGGATCGGTCGCCATAAGAGCTTTGAACGGGTCGTACAGGCTGGTGTGTACGGCCACGTTCGGGTTCACGGCGACGTCGCGGTGCCCGGCTTCGTCCAACGCGGTGCGGACCGCACGGATGGAGCCGTCGAGCATGGCGGTCGGCGAGACGGCGTCCGCCCCGGCGTCCGCGTGCTGCACCGCCATCGCGGCCATCAGCCCGTACGTCGCAGGCAGGTCGAAGTCCCCGTCGGCGGTGCGCAGCACGCATTCGCCGTGGTCGGTCCACGAGCAGCCACAAACCTTCGTGGTGACGGCGAGGCCGGGAGCGGTCGCCTTCACGAACCCGATCGCCCGGACCATGCGGTTCCCGGGCGCGAGGGCGCCCGTGGCGTGGCATCGCGGTCGTGGCCGTAGGCGAACACCTTCACGCCGACGATGCGAGGGCGGCCCAGCGCGCGACGGTCTCCGGGATCTCACCGGCAGGGGACGCGCCGGGAAGATCGGTGGTGACGGGGTGATCGTCGGGAAGTGCGAGGAGCGGCGCGCTGAGGTCGGCCGCCGTGAGGACGGGGCCGCGGTACAGACTGCGGATGGCGCTGCGCGCCCGCACCGGGTTGATCCGGCAGGGCAGCGGTGTCCCTGAGCGGTGAGCGTCATGGGGTCGAGTAGATACCGACAGGGCGTCGGAAAGCAGGGCGCACGGGCTCGCCACCGGCGCATAGAACCCGGCGAGTGCTCCGTACTGAGCGCCTCACCTGTTCGCAGCCGGGCTACGGTCCCGGTCGGGTCAGCGGAGAGCTTCCGGGTTGTCGACGCCTTTGATCGTGGTGCCGAGTTCCTACTCGATCTTGTTCAGCGCGGCCAGTTCGCCGTCGACCGAGTACGCGGCGCCGGACAGGAAGCCTCGGCGGTCCAAGTCATCCCTCCAGATCGGCATCAGGGCGTCCAGCGGGTCGTCGCCGATGGACAGTCCGATGCTGTCATTCTCCCAGTCGGCCGTCCGCGACGATGACCTGCCGTACGCGACCCGAACCGTCGCGGCGGTACCAAACCTGACCCAGGATTAGATGGCCAGACAGCCACAGTGGGTAAAGCCTCGGTGCCGGGTCAGTACGCGCCGCAGACGACCGTCAGGCTGATCCCCATCCGGCTTCTTCTGCCAGGGTGGGCCACCCCATATACACGGCATGGCCGGGGGTCAGCGGTGCCGTCGCCGATCGTTCGGGATTGGGCAAGCCGCAGAGTCGCATGCGTAGGTTGGTTCGGATTCTCTCTGCCTCCCATGTACCGATCCCCTCCGCGAAGGCCTTGAAGGTCTGGCCGCAGGCCAGGGACCACAGCAGAGCCATGCTCTCGTCCGGGAGGTGGCCGGGATGCTGGGGACGTGGGTGGTCTACCAGGCGATGGCGCAGCGCGAGGGCGACCAGGCCGGCGCGGGTGGTCCGATGGCCGACACGTTTGATCAGTTTCCGGACGCACCACGACACTTGGTCAGGACTGACGGCGAGTGCTTCTGCGATGGCCCTGTCCGTGCTGCCGATGACGAGGAGTTCCAGGATCTTTCGTTCTAGCGTGCCGAGGTCCTCGAGCCCCGCAGGGCAGATGCCGTCGAGGACTCCGGGGGGTTTTGCCCGGCAAAGGCGTGCGTGGACGTAATGATCAGAGGCGCCGACGGACCATCGTGGGTTCTCTCCGCGCGGAGCGGAACTGTGCGGTCTGTCTGGCTGCTCATGACAACCCTCGCGGGAGCGTTCGGTTCGCTGGTATCAGTCGCGCTCTTTCCGCGGGTTGCTCCTGCCGCTGGACTGTCGGGTCCTCGGTAGTCAGGCGCAGGAGTGCGCGGCAGTGGCGTGCGAGGTCGCGTACAGCGTCGTGAGCGAGTTCCGGGTCGCTGGGCAGGCTGGCCGTGGCCTTGTCCTGGATGAACAGAAGGGCGAGTGCGAGTAGTTCAGCGGATGGGTTGCCCTCGCGGAGTTCGACGGAGATACGTTCGGCCATGGTGGAGGCCAGGGGGCGCAGGTACTCGCGCAGACGTTTCTGCCGGCGAGCACTCGTTTCTGGCGAAGGCACGGTCGAGCAGCGGTCGAGGATGCTGTCGATCGTCTCGGTGATGTCGTCGGCGTCCAACGGCCTCGGTGTCCCGGGCGCGATGCCATCCGCAGGCCAGCCGAGCTGCGGGCTGTGTGCGGGAGAGCTCGAGAGGGTCACGGCTCCCTCCGATCGAGTTCTACCCAGAAGACCGACTTCTTGTTGCCTCCGGTCAGGTCGTGTCCGAAGCGGACATCTGCGCTGGTGAGGGCGGCGAGGAGTCTGGTGTGGGCTGTCTCGCTCAGGTCGTCGGGCACGTCGGCCTCTATACGGATCAGGCCGGGGGTCTCGTCGGTGCGGGGGGTCGTGCCGAGTTCGGCTTTCAGCATCGAAGCGACCGCTGTGGCCGCAGCTGCCCCCGACGACTCCACAGTCCCCCGGCACACCATCAATTACCTAACGTAGTGCTGATGCATTAGTTTGTTCCTAATGCATTAACTTGTCAATCGGAGGCCAGCAGCCGTCCCACCACTGTCGTCCGAGCACTACGGAGATCCCGGATGGTCCCCGACGAGCCGCCGCCCTATCTGAAGGTCGCCGACGATCTACGCCGCAGGCTCACAGGTGGGGAATGGACCGTCGGCGATAAGCTGCCCTCCCGCGCCCAGCTCGCCGCCCACTACCAGGTCGGCCCCAACGTCCTTCAGAAGGCGCAGGAGCGCCTGATCGTCGAAGGGCTGCTTGAAGGCCGGTCGGGTTCTGGCACTTACGTGCGGGCGCCCCGAGAGCGGCGGCGCCTGGTCCGCTCCCGTCACCGGGAGCAGCGTGGGACCAGCCCGTTCAAGGCCGCCATGGACGAGTTGGGCGTCAGCGGAAGTTGGGATGCCCACTCACAGGCCCGTACGCCAGCCCCGGACGGCATCGCGCAGCGGCTCGGCATCGCCCCAGGGGACCTCTGTGTGCGCACCGCGTACGAGTTCCTCGCTGACGGCCAGCCGTGCAGACCTCCGTCAGCTGGGAACCCATGGCGATCACCGGCGATACTCCGGTGCTGCTGCCGGAGATGGGGCCGATGGCCGGCAAGGGAGTGGTCGAGCGGATGCGGTCCATCGGGATCGACGTCGATGAAGCGGTTGAGGTCCCCCGGCCTGCCCGCGCCACTCAGGCGCAGGCCAACCTGCTCGGCATCAGCCTCGGCGACCTCGTCCTGGTCATTGAGCGCACCTTCTACGACTCTGATGGCCGCCCTGTGGAAACCGCCGACATCGTGGTTCCCGACGTCCGGTGGGAAGTCGCCTACGAGTACGGCGTCCTGCCTCGTACCGAGTAGTTCCGCTCGGCGGGTGGCCTGCGCGATGTGACCGTCACCCGTGTCAGCGGCTCCTGCCGAGAGGTGTCGCAACCAGGGCGTTCGACTGGCGGTCCGAGCCCACGGATCGGGGGAAGTGCCCGCCTGTGTGCCTTGCAGCCGTTCGTGCTATTGCCGGGCGAGCCCGGCGGGGTCGATCTCGAAGGGGAACGGGGTCTCGATCCGGGTGGCGGTCCCGGGGAGCGCGATAGCGGTTTCCGTGTACCGGCCGCTGTCCAGTTCGCTGATGATCAGGCGGGGGGCCGGGTCGAATTCCAGACGCCAGTAGTGGGGGATCGCGGCTTCGGCATACAGCAGGGGCTTGAGTTTGCGGTCCATGGTCTTGTTGCCGGGCGAGACCAGCTCGATGACCAGCTGGACCGCGTCGGCATCGATACTGGCCTGGTCCTCTGCGGTCGCGCCCGCGTCGGCGACGACGATGTCCGGCACGACCAGACCGGAGGGCAACGTGACGTTGATGGCTTCGAGTACCTCGACCGGGGTCCCAGCGGCCCGTGCTGCGGCGTCGAGGGCGACATGGAGGCGGAAGCTGGCGCGCTGATGGCGCAGCCCAGGGGCGGGAGACATCACGAGTGACTCCCCGAGCAGTTCGTAGCGAACGGTCCGGTCTTCGGGCAGAGACAGGACGTCGGGGACGGTCCAGGGCCCGTTGTGGTGCGTGAAGCTGGCAACGCTCATTCCTTCCACCTCCTCATCGCGTAGCACTGACCAGTGTGGCCTGCCAGGCGGCTGGTGTCGTGGGCGATTCCGCAGTCGGCCGGGTGACGGTGTCCGGTTCAGCCGCCGTGGCGGCCCTGGGCCAGGTCGCGCCGCAGGTCGTCCAAGGTACGGCCGTCCGGCAACTGCCACAGGGTCCAGCCGTTGATGACGTTGCCGGTGATGGCCTCGGCGGCCTTGGACGGGGAGGGGAAGACGGCGGCCTGGCCATCCACGATGAGTTGGCCATCACTGGTAACCACGGCTCGCCCCTGGCGGCCTGCCCGTCGCTGATGGAACGCGAGGATGGTGCCCTCTGCGAGCAGCCCCGCCTTCATGAGCTCGGCGAGCGGTCCGTGGGGAACCACGGGCGCCACAGGAGAGCTGTTTTGCTCCCTCCGCCCAGGGAGAGCGTGACGTGGACGGTGTCGTCTCCGCCGGCCTTGGCGAGGTGAGCGAACACGGCGGGATCGAAGTGGATGCTGAGTGTGGGCATGTGCGGACCTCCCGGGTTCGACGCGGAGCCGTCGGCCGGCCCCCTCCTCCTGCTGTTCGCTTCTGACACCAGGCAGCAAGAGCTTACATCTACTTCAGCATGCAGCGGTAGAGCAGTGCAGGCGGCGCCGGTTTACGGGTCCATTGCGGCGACCAGCCCCCATCTCCCCTATTTAGCACGGGCATTGCATGGCCCATGGGGCCGAGCGAGTCGACCGCGCGGGAATACCGCGGACGTGATGTAAGTTCTCCTCAGGTGCTTACGTTGGAAGATGTTTCGAGTGGTTGGGGGACTTGGTGAGAGACAGCGACGTCGCGCCGGTGCTGCTCGGCGAGGGCGAGCACCGAGCCATCCTGAACAACCTGATCCTGCCGGACTGGACGCGCGGCGCGGTCCGCCAGGAGCAGCCGGTCCTGATCGTTGTCGCCGGGCCTCCGGGCAGCAGCAAGACGGCCGTCGCGGACGTGATCCACGCCGGACTGGGCCAGCGTGGCGGCGCGGTACGGATCGGCTCCGACCTCTACAAGCACCGTCACCCCCACTACAGCGCGCTGGTCGCGGAGAACGACCGGACCGCGGGGGTCCGGGTGCGGCCCGACACCCGCCGGTGGCAGGCTGAAGTCGAGGAGTACGTACGGCGCCATGGGTTCGACGCCGTGGTGGAGAGCGCCGCGGCCGATCCCGGTCAGTTCCGTGCCGACGCGCTCGCCTACCGGGCATCCGGATACCGGATCGAGCTCGTGGTCGTCATAGCGGCCGAGGCCCTGACCCAACTGCGAGCAGTCAGCCGCTATCTGAGGGAACACCGCCATGTGTCGTGGGAGAACCACGACCTATGCGCCCGTGGCCTGCTGGAGACGCTCGCGGTTATCGAGGCCGAGCAGCTCGCCGACCAGGTCACCGTGGTGGGGCCCGGCATCGACTTCGTGTACCGCAGCGAGGTGGTCAGCGGAGCGTGGACGGGAGGCAACGGCGCCGCCGTGCGGGCCGTGCGGACCGAACGCGGGCGCCCGTGGTCGGCACGGCAGACAGCCGCGTTCAGCACGGAGCTGTACGAGGCCCAGGAGCAGGTCCACCAGCCGCAGGTGACACGGGATCAGCGCCTGGTGGTGGCCGGGCCGATCGAGCGGGCCCGCGCGCTGGCCGAACCGGTCCGCAGGATCGCCCAGGTCCGCGCTGACGCCCCAGGGGTCCACTACCACCAGTTGTCGCGGTCCGAACACCAGTGGCTCTACGACGAGCTGATCGCACCGTCATACCTGGACAGCGTCACCTCCCAGGAAGCACCGGTAGCGGTAATCGTGGTCGGCGAGCCCGGCGCAGAGGTGAGCCGGACCGCCAACCTCGTGCAGCGTGCGATGCCCGGCCGGGCCCCAGTCCGGCTGGCGTACCAGGATTTCGAGGCGTTCCACCCGGACTCCGAGCAACTGTGTTCCGAGCACCCGTTCACCGACGGAGCAGAGATCCGCTCCGATGTCGAGGCGTGGATGGCGAGGATCACCACGGCTCTCCGCAACCTGCGCGCTCACGTGATCGTGGAGAGCCACCCGGGCAGCGTTCAGGAAATGCTCGGTGAGGCCGCGCTGTACGTCTCGGCCGGCTTCCGGGTCGATATGGTCCTGCTCAGCACGCGTGCAGCCGACAGCCGCCAGGCCACCGCCCGCCTCCACGCCCTGCTGCAACGGCAAGGGGTCCCGAGCCGCTACATCTCGCGGACTCGCCACGACCGGGTCCGCCACACGGTCGCCCAGCTCGCGCGGACCGCCGAGACTCACCCCGCCCTTACCTCCGTGCTCGTCCTCGGGCCGGACGGCAACGCGGTCCACCGCAACGAGCGGACCACCAGCGGAGCACTGACCAGGCCGGTCCGCGCGGCAGCGGCGCTGACCCGGGCGCGGGTGCAGCCCTACACCCTTAAGGAGGCGCACTGCTTCCTCACTACCCACCGCGCCCTGCGTGCCGCGCTCCCGCAGCATCGCGACGACCTCCACCACACCCTCGCACTCGCGCACCCGCTGATGCCCGCCGTATTTCGCCCACCCTGCCTTCCCCGCCCAGGTCAGGCGCTTTACCTGCCCGTGCCGCTGCCGGAGCGGTTGTGAGGAGACACGCCGAGCCGTGGCATACCCGGCTAGCACGAGCATTCCCCGCATGGCGACGCATGTGAGAGGGCCAGCACGTGACCTGCCGGGCGCCCCTGCGCCTTCGCGCTTCCGGCAGGAGCGCGGTGGCCGGCACCTAGAAGCCTGCGGGCATCGTGCAGTCCAAGTCCTCGGCTGGCCCGGCGCTTTCGGCGGCCCGCCCCATCGCGTCATCACGCCGGCCGCGCGGCCTGACGGCGGCGCAAGCTGATCGATGAGGGCCGGACGAAGCAGGACGGTCTCCAGCCCCGGCTCCACCTACTCGGCCTCCAGTTCGCTGAACCGCACCGCGTAGAGGGCGGTGATCCGGGACGCCTGGCCCGGATCAGCGAGCAGCGCCTTCTCGTCCGCCTTGGCTGTCTTCACTGCGGCCGTCAGCTCCTCGGTCCGTGCCGCATCAGGCCGCGCGGCACGCCGCTCCTCAAGGATCTGCTGCATGCACCTGCGGATGAAGCGGCGCAGCACCGCCCGGGCCTCCTCGAACGCGTCCCCCTCGTATCGGGAGTCGTCCGGCTCAAACGCTCCCGAGGCTCCTTCCCGGGAGGAATCCGACCGGGCGTGGACTCGGGTTCGTGCACGGCTGCCACCTTGCTGTTTCGGGAAGGGAAGGACCATTGTCCGCCAGTTGTTGGCCAAAGCACGGCGGTGGCGGTCACACGGTTCCGCGATGGCGCGGCGCACAGCTCCAACGCTGCCTACAGTGGAGGCAGTTGATCTTCTATGGGGGTGTCGTGGTCGAGCGGGGCATGGATCTGCGCACGCTGTTCAGCACGAACGACCGCGCTCTGCGCGCGGAGGAAGCGTTCACCAACCGGCAGGCCCAGTGGCAGATCATCGCCGAGGCGCTCGCTGAGCATCTGCACACGATTTCGTTGCCCGGCTTCGACGTGGAGGACCTGGAGGCGGCCCGCCGCAATGTGGTGGCGCTCCACGGTGTCGGAGGCGTCGGCAAGACGGCGTTGTCCCGGACCGTCGAGGCAGCACTCGCCGACACCTCGCGCCGGCCCGCCCAGTGGGGCGCGCCTCCCTGGCCGGAGCAGGTGCGGATTCTGCCCGTCCGGATCGACCTGGCCCGCTCCGAGGGGATCGACTTCGAGCGGGTCGTGTTGCTGCTCCGCCTCGCCCTCGCCGCGACCGGCCGCCCGATGCCCGCCTTCGACTTGACGCTGCGCCGCTATTGGGAGAACGCCCACCCCGGTGAGCCGCTGGAGGAGTACCTGCGCCGCAGCGGCCTCCTCGCACAATTCGGGAAGGTGCTGCCCCAGCAGATGGAGGGTGTGCTCGGCGAAGTCGCCCAGGCGCTGCTGCTGCCCGGCATTGTCGGCTCCGCCGTCGGGAAGGTCACCGGAGCGCTGGTCACCGCGCTGCGCGAGCGGCGCCAGGCCGTCCGCGCGCTCGCCGGATGTACGCGCTTGGCCGACCTCTTGGAGGCCGAGCCCACCCTCGACGCGCTTTCCTTCTACCCGCACCTGCTGTCCTGGGACATCTCCCAGCTTCCCGCCAAGCAGCGGGTCGTCCCGGTCGTGTTGTTCGACACATGGGAGGAGATCGGCGACCGTACCCACGCGACCTGGAGCGCCTTTTGCAGAGGGTCGTCTGGCTCATGCCGCAGACCTTCTTCGTCATCACTGGACGCGCCCGCCTCCAGTGGGGTGATGTCGGTCTGGAGGGCCAGCTCGACTGGACGGGGCCGGCCGCCTGGCCCGGACTCGCCGCCGGCCCCGTGCCGTCCCCGCGTACCGCGGCCGCCGGATCTGCGGCACCGGCGCCGCGCGGGCAGGTCCTGATCGGTGACTTCAGCCGTGAGGACGCCGACGACTACCTCGCCCGGCGCCTGACCCGCGACGGCCGGCCGCTGATCGAGCCGGCGATCCGCGCCGTGATCGCGGAGCGCTCGCACGGCCTGCCCCTGCACCTGGACCTGTCCGCGATGCGCTTCCTGGAGATCCGCCGCTCCGGCCGGACCCCGCAGCCGGACGACTTCGCCGCCGACTTCCCAGCGTTGGTCGCCCGCACCCTGCAAGACCTCACTCCCGACGAACGGCATGTCCTGCGGTCGGTGAGCCTGTTCGACTCTTTCGATCTCACGCTCGCGGCCCAGGCCGCGGGCCTGACGCACGAGGCACCCGCGTTGCGCCTGACGGAGCGGCCGTTCGTCCGGGAAAACGCCTTGTCCCGGTGGCCCTTCAGCCTCCACGCACTGATCCGCTCCACCATCCGGTCCGCCGACGACCAGGCCGATGACCGATGGTCGCCGCGCGACTGGGACCACGCCGCCCGCCGCGCCTTCGCCGCCCTGGGCGGGCAGTGGGCCGCCCACAGTGGACGCGATCGCCTTCTGCTGACCGGTGCCCTGCGCCAAGGCCTCGCAATCGCCCGCGACTTCCGTCTCGACCTGGACTGGCTCGCGGACGCTACCTGGGCGTATGTGGCCGACGAGATCTGGGAGCCGATCGCCCTCCCCGCCGCCCCCGACCCGGCCGGTGGTCCGGTGCCGCTGGCTACGGCCGCCGAGGCCCTGGTGGAGACACTCAGCGCCCTCGCCCGCCGCCAGCACGAGCACCGCGAGCGCACCGTCACCCGCCTGACCGCAGTCGTCGCTGCCGATCTGCTGCCCGCCGACCTGACCGAACTGGCCGTGTACTACCTGGCCAAAGCCCATCGCGACCTCGGCCACGCCACCGAATCGCGTCTCGGGATGCAGCGCGTCGCCGACGGCGGAGGGCGGCTCGCGCCCGCCGCACGACGTGGCCTCGCCCACCTCGCCCGCCTCGACGGGGACTTCCCCGCCGCCCTCCAGACCGCGCAGAGCCTGGGCTGGGAGGGCCGTCAGCACCGCGTCGAAGGCGACGTCCGCTGGGTTCAGGGCGACATGACGGGCGCGATTGCCGCGTACGAGCAAGACCGCGCTCAGGCCGAACAGCACGCAGTGGCCGGCGAACGGGCCACCGCACAAGCACAGCTCGCCTTCGCCACCGCCTTCACCGACCCCGACCGTGCCGCCGTCGAACTGGAGCTCGCTGAGCAGCTCTTGGCCGGCGTCGACCTGCGCGCCACCACCATCACCACCCGCATCGCCGCCCTCATCCAGGACGCCGGAATCAGCGGTGATATTGAGGACCGTGCACAACGGCTGCGCACCGAGATCAGCGTCGCCGGCCTCAACTCCGCGCAGCTCCCCGCCCTCGAACTGGCCCTCGCCTTCCACCACGCCGTACACGACGATCGCGATGGCGTGACCGCCGCCCTCTCCCGGCTCCACGACCTGACCCAGGGCGGCGACCGCGCGTACTACTCCGACATCGCCCGCTTCATGGCTGACCTGCCGCTTGCCGAGCCCGGCTCGGGCGCACGCTGGCTCGACGGCCAGCAGGTCACGCGCGACCGCTGGCGTGCCCTGGTCACTGCGCGTGCCGATCGTCTGCGGGCCGCCCGATAGACCACCACCGAGGGTCGATTCAGCGTCAGCTTGGCATGACCTGGCGAACGGTCCCAGCGCTTCGCCGACGCTACGTCGCCGGAGGAGCTGTTCACTGGCCAGTGGCAGAACGGGACCTGCGTCCTCGACGAGTAACAAGACCTACCGCGACGACCGCTGGAACGAGGGATGCAGCGACGCCTGGAAGATCTGGGAGGAGGAGGCGAGTCCTGCTCGCCTCCTGACGAGCACGGGTCCCAGACCAGCTTGACCATGATTAGTGCCACGGCGATTGAATACCCATGTGATCGACTGGACACAAGTGCTCGACCCCCTAGGAACCGCCGGCCGCGTGCCCGCACTCCTGGACCAGGTGGAGACCGAAAGCAGTGCTGAAGCATGGGACGACCTTGGGGATGCGCTATGTCTCGAAGGTGAGACCGTGGTTCCGGCGAGCTTCGCCGCACTTCCACGCCTGGTGGCGATCGGTGCAAAAAGCCCTGAGGCGCTCAGCCTGGCCGGATCAATCATGCGGGGAGCCCTCCAAAACCATGGCGCTGACGACCTGCTGAGGTGCTGCACCGGCGTGGTGCCCCGACTTCAGGCACTTCTGGACCAACGCCTGACATTGCGGCCGGTCGGCTATCTGCATGCCTTCCGTGACCTGCTGGCAGCCAATGGGCAGTACCACTGGAGTGCCGTACTTGGAGACCTCTCGGACGACTTCTACGACCTGCGCTGCCCTCACTGCGACGTGGAAGTGACGGTCGCCATCGGCGACCATGGGCGGTACTCAGCAATCCGGGACTGGCATGCCGGAGACATTGAGCGACGCGATCTGCAGCCCGTGCCGCCGGAAGACTTCGTAGGCACCGGACGCTGGATGTACGACACGGCAGTCCGTGATGACCAGAGCTGGCTCGCGAACGGTCTCACCTACCTTTTCGGAATGGCTGAATGCCCGCGGTGTGCCAGCAGATTCGGCGTCGCGGATGAGTACACAGCCGCGAACCTCCCCTCTTCGGGGAGTGAGCGCAGGTAGAGCTCGTGCAGTGGGGCTCCAGCAGCACGCAACGTGAACAAAGCCACGAGGCGAAGCTGCAAGCCCAGGAATGAAGCTAAGGATCTCGTGGCTGCCGCTCAAGCCGGAGTGATCACAGTTAGTCGGCTCCGTGTGCGCGCGGTCTTGAGGGAGTATCAGCCCTACGCCTGTTGCACAGCCTCTGCTGTGGCGCGCGGGGCTGCGACGCGACCCGGCCGCCGCCCGACCGGCAGGGTCTTGGTGCCCGCCCTGCGCAGCCGGTCTCGCGCGATGGTGATCTGCCGCATCCTGGCCGCCGTATTGCTGTCTTTGCCCTCCGGCAGGGCCCTGCGGCAGGCGTTCTCCTCGACGCGACCTGGGGCATCTGGCGGTCCCAGGAGGTACCCCACTGGTGGGCGCACATCCGCGTCAACAGGCGGGCGCACGCCGCCGAGGCGGAGGTCCACCTGGGCAAGGCCGAGTCGATCACGCTCGAGGCGTGCGGCGAGGGTCCCACGTCACCACGAGCATGGCCCCCGCTACTTTCACGCTCACTCCCGACGGGAAGCTCACCGGGCGCGATCTCCCCGGCGAAGACTGACAACAGGCGCAGTGACCCCGGCTACGTGGCGTACGGATCGATGATGGTGTGGGGTCGTCGGGCGGTGGTCAGGACGTCCTGGGGGAAGCGGGGGCCGGCGGTGTAGTGGCGGCCCTTGGTCTGGCCGACCGCCGTGAGCACCTGGGCCTTTGTCAGGGCCTGGAGATCACGGGTGGCCTGCTGGGTGTTGATGGCTTCGGCCTTCTCGTAGCGCGAGCGCCGCACCCGGCCCGTCATCGCGACCTCGTGCAGGGCGGTCAGCTGCCGCTCGCTCAGCCCGAGTTCGCCCTGGGCGTCCATGAGCTGCATCCAGCAGCCGTTGGAGCGGTCCACGCGGAACTGCACGCGCTGGGCCTGCTGGTGGTAGGCGAGGAGGCTGAACTTGATCCACGGCAGGGTGTCGCGTTCGGGGGACCAGACGGGGCCGCCGACCTCGCGGAGCACCTTGTAGTACTCCCAGGTGTTGCCGGGCATGCCCAGCCACTCCTCGATCGAGGAGAACTCGGGGGCCAGGACGCCACCGCGGGCGATGAGGAGGGTTTGCAGGGAGCGGGACATCCGTCCGTTGCCGTCCGACCAGGGGTGGATCTTCACCAGGTTCAGGTGGGCCATGGCCGCCCGGATCAGCACGTGGTGGTCCAGGTCGCCGGCGTTGAGCCAGTCCACGAACTCGCCCATCAGGTGGGGCACCAGGTCCTGGTCGGGGCCTTCGTAGTCGGTGGCTAGCTCGTCGCCGGGGGCGGTGATGCGGATGGAGGTCTTGCGCCACTGGCCCGCGGTCTTCAGCGGGTGGTGGTGGCCCTGGAGCATCCAGTGCAGTGCGTTGAGGAGTTCCTTGTTGTAGTGGAAGTCTTCGACGTCGTGGAGGGACTGGATGTAGGTCATGGCCTGCTGGTAGGCGAGCGTCTCGGCCTTGTTCTCCTCGCTCGCGTCGACCCCCTCGCGCTCGCCGTCCATCAGGTCGGCCACGTCGGTGGCGTCGACCCGGTAGCCCTCGATTGTGTTGGAGGCGGCGATCGCGCTCGCGGTCAGCGCCTTGCGCAGGTCGAGGGTCCACTTCATGGGGGCCTGCTGCACCGCGTGGCGCAGCTGGTCCCGCATCGCGTCGACCTGCTCCAGGACCTGGACGTCGGCGGGAGTGAGGCGGGGCATCGAGTACAGCATGACGCAATGATACTTAGCTTCTATCATTTGTGCCACGCGTTCCCATCGTGGTCCGGATTGCGGTGCGCCCGAGAGCAGCGCGATCCGTCTGCCGGTTACGGCACGTCGCCGCTGATCATGCCGGTCTGCTGCAGGACCGATTGACGGCGTAGGAGCCGCCCTCTCGGCCAAGCGACGACCGCTTCGCCGACGCCGTAGACGCCGCGTCGGCGAAGAACTTGCGCTCGCCGACGTCGCGGTCATGCCAGTAGCCGTAGACCTGCGCCCCCCGGGCCGGAGCTGAAGTGTCACGCGGAAGCGGAAGGCCGTGGAGACAGCCTGTCACTCCCACGGTACGGAGCCGTGCTCGCCCGGTGGCGCCGGGCGGACAGCGCCTGCCGGCTCATCGGGGAAAGGCCTCCCGCCCTGCCTCCTGGGCCTCGCGCAACGCTTGGCCGAAGGCGTCCGTGACCGTCTCAGCCCACGCAGCCTTACCCTCGACCTCCTCGACGGCGTGCTCGTCCCCGGCGGTCCGGGCCACCAGGTCAGGCACTTGATCGCTCCGGTCGTTGAGGTAGCGGATCTGTTCGAGCTCCGCGTACCGCGCGTCCGCCTCCGCGGTCTGCTGCGCGTAGTCCTCCAGCGCCCGCACTCGGCTCGTGATCCCGCGCAGACCGGCCCCCAGCGCGCGCCGCCGGTCCCGCAATACGCTGATCAGGGCGGTGCCCTGTGGATGGTCAGGTTCCTGGCGGCACAGTTTGCTGTACAGGGCCAGCGACAACGCGATCTCCCACAGCTGCGCGGGGAACATGTACTCATTCGCAGCGCGGTCGATCAGATCCTCGCCGTGCACCCGGGACTTCAGCATGACGTGCTGGGCACGATGGGCACGGCGCAGCAAGTCCCAGGCGGGGTCGCTGAGTTCGTCGACCAGGACGTAGTGGCCGTGCGCGTCAGCGAGTGCCTTGAGCCACCGGTTGTCACTGGCACACTCCAGAGCAGCGAATAGGGCGAACACCCCGACGAGCGCCGCGAGAACCATCACCCCGGCGTGCACGTACGGCACGGCCTTCTGCGACAAGGCCTGTGCCAGGGCCTCAAGAGCGAACCGGTGACGGCCGCCCGATGGGGCGGCGGCTCGGTCCAGTCCGTACAGAAGGAACGCACCGACCGAGACCGGGACGCTGCCCTTGAGCAGCACCGCCAGGGCGGGCCGCAACGGCGAGCGCAGCCGGGGACGGGGGACGGCCTCCGCGCCAGCGGGGTCAGCAGAGCGTGGGGCGCCAGTAGCACCACGGTGCGCCGGCGTTGGGGCAGGCCGGGGTCGACGATCCTGTCGGGCGGAAGCACACTGGTCGATCGCTGCCCGGTCACTGGTCGCTCCCTCCTTCGCGCGAGTGGAGAGATGATGCGGTGAGGCAGCCGAACTCCGAGTCGGAAGTACCCGTGGGGCGCGGGCTCCAGCCCGAATGCGAATGGTCCAACTGGTGAAGATGCTCCGTGGCCGCCCGGTACGCGGTCGCGGCCTGGTGCAGTGCGTGGATCGCCTCCTCGATCAACGCATCGGGCAGGAGCTGCCGTTCCAGTGCGCTCTCGACCGGCCGCCCCACGGTCATGGCTGTGTCCCTGTCCCATCCGGTGCGGGTGATGCGACGGTCCCGCTCCTGCTTCGCGGTTTGAGTCTCAACAGCCTGGGAGGCGAGTTGAGTGAACCGGTACTCGCGGGCAAGGAGCAGTTCGTGGACCGGGGCTGCGGCGGGCCGGGTCAGCACCCCGGCGATATCCCACAGCAGGTGATGGCCGAGCTCGACGGCACGGGCCAGTTCGGGTGTCTCGCGGTCGTCGGCTGCCTGGATGATCTGATGGCAGCCCAGGAAGCGCTGCATCTCCCGCAGACCGGTTTCATCCTGGACGATCCGTGCGTGCACCCGGGCCCGCGCGTCCAGGCGCCCGGGCACATGCTCGGCGAGTGCTGGGATGAGCAGCATCAGGGGCACCCCGACGTCGGCCGGTAGTCCCTTGGCCATCGCCGCGCCCACAAAGGTCAGCGCGAGGAAGGCGGCGAGCACGGTGGTGCTGGTGACCCAGAACCGGCAGCGCGCGTCGAAGTAGATCCGCAGAGGCGGACGCCGGGTGAGCCAGCGGCTGGCCAGCCGCGCGGCACGGGACGGCATCGGCGACAGCACGGCGATCTGTAGCGGCACTACCGGCGCGTCCTCGGACAGCGGGGCCGGCCAGCGCAGCCATCCCCACGCGGTTCGCTCGTCGATCCGGGTGTGCTCCTCCACGCGGTGGCTCTCCCGGCGGTAGCCGGGGCCTTGGTCGAGGGCCCCGGCTGCGAGCCGGGCCTGGGTCCGCTGGAGTTCACGGTGCCAGCGCCCGGGCTCAGTGGCGAAGGGGCGCAGCTCCGGCTCCGGCAGGGGGTGGTGGGGTTCGGTGGTCATGATCTCCTCGGTTCGCTCGGAAGCGCGTGCGTGTGATGGAGGGTCAGGTGCCGCTCGGCTCTGCCGGATCCCACGGGGAAGCGGCGGCAAGGGTGCAGGGGGTGCAGCGGCCGTCGCTGCCCGGGCGGGCGCGACGCGGGGTGGGTCCTGTGCAGGTGGTGCAGAGCGGCCAGTTGAGGCAGGCCGGGCAGAGGTCTTCTGCCGGTGCCGGGCCGGGGTTGCCGCAGGCGGCGCATTCGACGAGCACCCGGCGGGCGACGGCCTCAGCCGGGGATCGGTCGGCGCCACCCGCCCCGGTCCGCTCGTAGACGGTGAGCCCGGCGGAGTGGGGCGTCGGGGTGCTCTGGGCGGCGCGGAGCCGGGCGGCGATGATCGCAGCAACCGACGTACGGACCGGGTGGGGCAGCGGACGGTCGGCGATGAGGTGCTCGAGCTGCTCGGCGCTCCAGCCGTTGTCCAGAAGGGCGGTGGCGATCTGCCCCTGGTCTCGGAGCGCCGATCCGGTCAGCAGCAGGTTCGGGTGCCGCATCCCGATGGCGAGCAGCAGCCGGACGCCCGCGGTGGACTCGATCCGGTCCGGCGCCTCGGGCGCCTCGGTGGGGGCCGGGGTGTCGTCGTTTTCGCGCGCGGGCGCGGAACGGACGGACGGATGGACGGGGTTGGTGTTCTGCTTGTTGGTCTTCTTTCTCTTGGTGTTCTTTGGTGCCGGATCAGCCAGAACAGGGTTATCCAATGCCGAATTTTCCGTCATTGGCTGCGACCTGCGCGTTCGCGGCAGCAGGACGGTGGAGGCCGCATCCCCCAGCAGGTCGTACAGGTGCGCGGGCATATCGGTGATGGCATAGACGGCTTCACCGAGCGTCCCGTCCTCGTTCCGCTCACGGTCCCGGGTCAAGTAGCCGTGCTGCTCCAGCTCCTTGAGGCCGCTACTGACCGCGTCCCGCCCATTAGTGGCGCACCTGGCGAGCTCGGCCACCGTGACCCGCCAGCCGTCCCGGTGAGTGGAGATCAGCCCGAACAACCCCTTGGCCTTGAAGCTGATCCGCGGGTCGCGGAAGAGGGCGTTGGAGATCTGCGTGAAGCGGTCCCCGGCCATCACACCGCGCCGGATCCCCGCCCCGTAGCCGCTCATCGCGAGCCTCCCGCCGACGTCACGGCAGGTCGGCGGGTGCCGGAACCCGTAGTCGGTGAGGCGGTGATGTCCGGAGCGAGCGGTGAGGCGTCGTGCGCATGTTCCATGCCTTGAGTCCACCCGCGGCCTCCGACCGGAACGCCGACCGGATGCCCCCACCAGGCGTCACGATCCGATGACGTTCGACGCCGGGCGCCATGGAGGGACCGGTGGAGGGGCCCCTCCACCGGGAGTGCGCACTGGAGGGGCCCGCTGCACGGGTGACTTCCGCGCCCGTCAGCCGGGCGAGAAACATGCGCGGGTGTCGCATCCCACGGCCACGGGCCACAGCCCGAAACGATTCCCTGTCCCCTGCCTCGCAGAATCCCTCAAAGAACGGGCACCGAGATGACGAGGCCCGTCGCCCCCGTCCACGGGCGGACCAAGTTGGCGTGAGCATCGACTACTGCGCTACGCCTGCGTCGCGGCGCTCACCTCCCTCCTCGATCGCCACACAGGCACGGTGGTCCTGGCCGACGGCGGCTGGGTGAGGCCGACGAAATCACTGGGGACTGTGAAGCGGGACATACGGCGGGCGCACCGTATGCCGGGATCATCGCGGCCGGCAGCGTGTACCGGATCCCTCCCGTGTGGTTGAGCCAACTGTCCGTGGGGGCGGGGTTCTGGTGGTGCCGGTCGCCACGCCGTTCGAGACTGCTCTGCTGCGTCTGGTGGCCGACGGAACGGCGGCGCCACGGGCGGTTCGTCGGCGCGGCGGCGTTCATGCTGCTGCGCGCAGAACGCGAAGCCGAGCCGTGGTCGACCTGCGGTCTGGGGCCGGCGCCCCGACTACGGAGTGACGTTCTTTACGGACAGCGCCGACCAAAATCTGGTTCGCCCTGAGCTTGCCGTTTAAGGTCCGCCGTCGAACGGGACTCGAACTTGTTCGGTGTTTCCCCAGTTCACGAGATGTGTGAGGGGCCGCGGGCCGATCCTGTGCTGAGCGACAACGCAGCACGGAGGCCGGGATCGTGGGACTGGTCGAGCATGAGGTTCAACGAGACGCGTTCACGGTGGTGGCGGAGTTCCGGTCGGAGTTGTACGCGTGCCTGACTGCGCGGAGCGACGCCCCTGTTCGAGCTGTGCGACGCGCTGTTGTGCACCGCCGGTCCGGCCCGCACCCTCGTGGACCTGGCGCTCGCTCCCGAGCATCGCCGCGGGCACGGGGCCTTGTACTCCGGGATCAACCACGGTCGGATCGACGTCGCCCGGCTGCGGCGGGCACTGGCCAATGTCCCGCTTCCCCGAGCCGGTGACGGTCGGCTGGTGCTGGCGGTAGACGTCTCCCCTTGGTTGCGTTGGTTGCGTCCGGACGCCGACACCTCTTCGGACCGCTCCTTCTGCCATACCTTCGGCCGGGGCCTGGGCAAGCACCGGATGGTGCCCGGCTGGCCGTACTCGATCGTCGCCGCGCTGGAGACCGGCCGAACCTCGTGGACCGCGCTGCTGGACGCGATCCGGCTGGAGCCCGGCGCCGACTTGGCCGCGGTCACCGCCGACCAAGTCAGAGAAGTTGTCCAACGTCTCGTGGACGCCGGCCAGTGGCGCGACGGGGACCCGAAGGTCCTGGTCGTGCTGGACGCGGGTTACGACGGGCCCCGCATCGCCCACCTCCTGGCCGACCTGCCCGTGGAGGTCCTGGGCAGGCTCCGCTCGGACCGGGTGATGCGCAAGCCCGTTCCGGTGCCGTGGATCTGCCCGCCGCAGGGCGGCCGCCCGCCCAAGCATGGCGGTGAGTTCGTCTTCGGCCGGCCCGGGACCTGGGGTGATCCAGACGTCCTCACCCTCACGGACACCGACAGGTATGGGACGGCGACGGCGCAAGCGTGGGACCGGTTGCATCCCAGGCTCACCCGCCGGGCGGCATGGGGCGATCACGAAGGGCCGCTGCCGATCATCGAGGGCACCGTGATCCGCCTTTCGGTTGAGAAGCTGCCCAGCGGCGGTGTGAACAAGCCCGTCTGGCTGTGGTGGTCGGGCACCGGCGCCGATCCCCACGACATCGACCGCTGTTGGCAGGCGTTCCTTCGCCGGTTCGACGTGGAGCACACCTTCCGACTGCTCAAGCAGACTCTCTCGGCTGGACCCGGCCCAAACTGCGGGACTCGCAGGCCGCCGACCGCTGGACATGGCTCGTCCTGGCCGCGCACGCTCAGCTCCGCCTCGCCCGCTTACACGGGATCTGCGTCGGCCTTGGGAGCGGCCGGCGGAACCGAACAGACTCACCCCTGCCCGAGTCCGCCGCGGGTTCAGGAACCTGCGGGCGAAGACGGGCACGCCAGCCAGTGCACCAAAACCCACCAGGCCCGGCCCCGGCCGTCCACTCGGATCGAAGAACCGGCGGACCGCCACCCGCTACGACGTCGGACGAGTCCTCGCCACCGGCGAGGCATACAGCCGCCCCGCACACCACCAGAAGGGGACGAAGCCGCGACGAACGGACTGAGCTGCAAGTCAGGTGCCTCGGTGCAGCCGTCTCTGGCAGGATCACCCCATGACGTTATGCAGAAAGGCCCATGCCGCGTAGACGGCCCGGGCGTGTCCGCGCCGAGCAGTGGCCGCGGCACCGGCTTACCCCCTATTGCTGGCCTGTCCCCGCCTGCTCTTGCCGAAGTTGCCAGGGTCGAGCGGAACCGGAACTACCTGTGGCCTGGCGTCACGGCCGAGTCCGTGAGGATTCGGCGAGGGTTCGTGCGAGACCCGTACCGCAACCTCTGGAGTGAGTACGAGGACGGCGGTTGCGGTGTGTGGGAATGCTGCGGCAGCCCCTTCGAAGCACGGGAGTTCCTGGATGCCGTGATCCACGGCATGTCCCGGCGCCGAGCTCGCGAACTTCGATTCCTCGTAGACCAACTCGACAACTCGTACTGAGCGAGTTCAGGCACGACGTCAAACGGCAAGCTCAGCCCTTCTCTACCTTTCCATGCCGGCAGTGCTGGCCCCGCATAGCGCGGTTGTGCGCGCGGACGCGGGTCGCCGGGTTGGTCTGTCCGTCAGATCCTCGGATACGGGTCACTCGTGATGCTTGTGGAGTCGGTGGGGATCCTGATGGTTTTGACGGTGCTCGAGTGAACCCACAATTTGTCGTACCGCGGCTGAGCAGCCCGCACCAGGGGATTAACGAGCAGGCCTAGCCCCATAACGTCAGCCCGTGAATCCCCTTTCTCCGGCGCGGGAATCGCCGCAGGCCTTCACTCATTGAATGACGGAACGATAGAGGTTCAGGTTCAGAGAGCCTCAACGTTGGGCGTAGGTCCGGGAAATCCGTCAGGTAGCCCATCTGGGGAAATGACGCCTGAAACCAGGCCTGTCAGATATTCCGTCATGGTGCCGGAATAAGCCACCCAGTCGTCGTTATGACCAGCGATTACGACACTCCAATCTCCACACGTCTGGTCCGTGTGCCAGTAGAACGTGTCACCTTCAAAGGAGGAACCCCAGGGGATGAGGCCTCCAGCTTTCGGGTACGGAAGGTATCCGTGATTCATCTCGGAGTCCACCAGACTGCCCAGATCATCTAGCTGCTCTCTGATGCCTGCAACAAATCCTCGCTCCTCCCCCGGCTGCGGAATGGAGACGAATAGAAAATCCGAGATCGAAAACCTGGGGTAGCTTTCAGAAAGCTGACGGTAATCCGATGGAAGAGACACGCCGAGTTCACGGGAGATTGCGCCCCAATCGACCTGCCGGGGTGACGTGCTCCGCAAGGCCCTCAATCCCGGAAGGGCCTCTTCAAAAGAATGGATACTCAACAGGATTTCACCTTTCCAGGCATATTAGAAATATTGATGTCGAAAAGCGGGCCACTGGGGGTGCTAGCCGTCATTCTGATTGCGGTCGGGATATTATTTCGCCCGTTTCCGTACTCAAGCTGTCCAGAGTACAGCACACGCTTCCCTTCCTTCAGCTGCTGCGCCATCCTACTTTCACATTGCTTCATAACTGGATCATTCATCTGCTTGAAGCCGGTAAAGATATTTTCCTTCACCCAGTCACCATTGAAACGGTCTGCCACTATGTGGGAGCGATTAAAGACGGGAACGTTATTTTTGTCTACACCGGACACATACCCCGGGGGCTCCCAGGTTCCCTTTCGGGAACCACGGGAGTTGGGCGGCTTCAGATCACTCGGGCACATCAGAGCGACAGCCCCTGTGGGAGCGCCGTCCACCAACGGCTGATAGTTATAGCGCGCGGTACGGGGTTGGGAACATGGATCACTTCCGCCCGACCCGCCTCCGAGGCTTCCTCCAGCAGCAGTTCCCGGCTGAGGAGCAGGGGATCCCTGCGTGTTCGGCGTGTACTGGCTACTCCCGAATTGCGAAAGGATGTTGGCTGCGGTGTAAAGAAGTTTCCAGCCGTCCTTCGGATCCCACCCGTTGCCCCTGGGGTCCCAGTTCGGTCTCGGAGTCGGGCGAGTGAGGGCGGGCCTAGGGTGTGCGCCGTTGTTGGGGTTCTGGTCGATCTGCGGCTTCTTGGGCCGGGTGCGGATCGGCTTACGGACCTTGGTCGTACCTCTCGCTTTTCGAGGCGCGCGTGCCCTCGGTGTGGTGTCATCGGTTTCGCCGTCACCGGCATCGGGCTCCGCGTCATCGGCGGCGGCACGGAGGCGGGCTGCTTGAGCCGAAAGAGACGAGGCGATACTGCCTGAGTAGTTCCAGGTGAGCGCCCCCGGGTAGCTACCTGCAGAGGACCCAGCCGACGAGGACCAGGGCCAGTTCCAGTGCCAGTCAAACGACCAGTTCCAACTGCTGTGCTGTTGGCTTTGGTAGGACTTGGCCCAGCCCAGCGCCGCGGCGCCTAGGACGGTGGCGACGTAAGCCTCTCCGATGCACAGGTCTTCGAGGCAGTGTCCGTTCGGGTCAGTCCCGTTGAGCGGGGCACCGTTGCCATAGCCGTAGCGGTTGTCCTGGGCAGAGGGAGTTGCGGAGAGCTGCCAAGTGTCGCGCGACTCGAATCCGCCGGTGCCGGGCGTGTACCAGCGCGAGGCCATGTTGACGTCTTCGGATGCCGGGTCTGTCCAGCCTGACTGGTAGCCAAGTGTTGAGTTGCTGCCGGTGGAGGCGGTCTTCTGGCCGAAGGGGGTGTAGGCGGTGGAGCCGGTGAGGGCCTTGCCATCGGGGGTGAGGCCGGCAACCAGATCGCTGTGCTGGTCGGTGACTGCCCACTGACTGGTGGTGCCGTTGGCTATGCCTTGCAGGGCTCCACTCGGGGTGCGGGTGTACTGGCTGGTGCCGTCGTCGGTGATGTTGTTGGAGCCGCCGTCGTAGCTGAAGGTGTTCTGGCCGCTCTGACGGACGCGGTCCAGGGCGTCATAGGCGAACGTTGCCGCCCCGTCAGTGATCTTCCGCTCGAAGGCGTCGAAGGTCAGGTTTCGTGGGCCACCGGCAAGGCCGGTGACTGTGGAGAGGGTGCCTCGGGCCGTGTAGGAGTAGGTGGCGGTGCCGTCGGTGAGCAGGCGGTTGCGTTCGTCGTAGGTCGAGGTCGCGGTGCCCGCGGTGGTGCGGTTGCCCGCGTCGTCCCAGCCGTATGCGGTGGTCGAAGTGCCGTTGTTCCAGGAGGTCATGCGACCTGCCTGGTCATAGCCGTAGGTGTTGTCGGCTGCCCCGGCGGTTCCCTTGGTGTTCTTCTTCGTGAGGCGGTCGTCGAGGTCGTAGGCGTATGTGGTCGACGCTAGTTCGCCGGTTCCGTTCGGGTCGGTGATCTTGTCACTGGTGAGACGGCCGAGGCTGTCGTAGTCGTAGGCGCGGCGGGCCGAAATGACGGCGTCGGCCCAGCTCTTTCCACCCCGCGGTATGACAGCGTACTGGTTCTGGGTGGGCCTGCCGACGGCGTCGTAGGAGGACCAGATCTGGTTCTGGGTGATCGCGTCCTGGGTCCAGGTCATGCGGTCTGCTGCATCGTATCCGTAGAGCGTGGTCCCGGCCTTGGTGGTGCGCTGAGTCATGTTGCCGTCGGCGTCGTAGGCGTAGCCGGTCTTGCCGGACGGGCCGTCGCTGGTGAGGAGTTGGCCACGGTCGTTATAGGTGTAGGTGTTGCGGCCCAGCAGTCCGTCCGTTCCGGCGGACGTCATGTGGCCGGCCAGGTCGTAGTCCAGGGATCTGGCGGTGGTGGCGGCTTCGGATCCGGTTCCGGTCTCGGCGGTCAGGCGACCGAGCGCATCATAGGTGCGGTCGCGCTTGACTCCGCCGGGCAAGGATTGCGAGACGCTCTGGCCCGCCGCGTCGTAGACCGTGGTCCAGGTGCGGTCCGCTGCGGCTGGGTGGGCGACGGTCGCCGGTTCGATGGTGGATTCCGGCAGGTTCCACGGGGTGAAGGTGTAGGCGGTGGAGTTGCCGCGTCCGTCCGTGAGGCGGGTGCGGTTGCCGGCCGCGTCGTAGCCGAAGCGTGTAGTGATGGCGCGGCCGTCGGAGACCGGTTCGACCTGCTGGGTCATACGGCCCATGGCATCGAAGCTGTATGTCATGCGGGTACCGGTCGCCGAGATGGAGGCCGTGCGGTTGCCGTCCGCGTCGTACTCCGCGGAGGCGGTGCGCAAGGCGGTGGTTCCCGTGCCGTAGTCGGTTTGCGAAGTCTGGTTGCCGAGGATGTCATAGGCCGTGGTGGTCTTGCGGCCGGTGGCATCCATGGTCTGGGTCTGACGGCCGAGGCCGTCGTAGCCGGACTTGGTGATGCCGCCCATCGCATCAGTGGCGGTCATCGGCTCACCGGCCGCGTCATAGGTGACGGCGGTGGTGTGGTTGCCGGGTGTGGTGGAAGAGGTCTGGTTACTCGCGTCGTCCCACGTGTAGCGGGTCGTCAAGTTCTGCTGGGCGGGGTAGCGCTCGACGGTGGTTGCTGTGATCCGGCGGCCGAGTTCGTCGTAGGTCGATTCGGTCCGCGCTCCGGTGGGGCCAGTGGCGGAGAGCTGGAGGCCGGTGGGCGTCCAGGCGTACCGGCTCACACCGGCACCGCTGACGTCCGTCATCGCGCTGCTGGTGAGGTTCTGGTTGAGGCTCTTGCCCAGGGACGGGTCAGTCTTCTGGATGACCTGGCCAAGCTGGTCGTAGGTGAAGGTGGTGGTGCGGCCCAGCGGATCGATGGTGCTGGCGACGTGTCCCAGGACGTCGTAGCGGGTGCGCGAGGTAGCGGTGATCTTCGCGCCTCCCGGCGGGGTGTAGTCGGGCAGCGTGATGGCGGTGGTTCGGCCGAGGCTGTCGACCTCGCTGCGTGTCACAGTGCCGCGGGCGTCCTGGGATTCGGTGGGCTCACCGAAGGTGTTGTAGCCGGTGCGGGTCGTGACCTGCGTGGTGCGGGCCGTTGCACCGTTCTCCTCCACTGCGACCGGCGGCGCGGTCTGCTGTACCGGGCGGCCGAGTACGTCGTAGCGGTTCGTGGTCGTGTACGCCGCAGGATCGGCGCCGGAGGTGTTGCCGCGGGGGCTGACCTGCGAGGTCAACAGGCCGCGGTCGTCGTATGTCTGTGTCGTGACACGGCTGGTGGTGCCGTCGGTCAGGGTCGACTTGGTGGGATTGCCGGCCGTGTCGTAGACAGTGGAGACGGTCTGCTTGTTGCCGGATGAGTCGACCGTGTGGGCTTCGTTGGTGACGCGGTCGTCGTTGTCGTACGTGTAGGTGGTGGTGCGGTTCAGGCCGGCAGGATCGATGGTGCTGGTGGTGGTGCGGCCCGTGGCGTCCACGGTGTTGACGACAGTGGTGCGTCCGCCCCCCGTGACCTTCTGGGTCAGGTCGCCCGCACCGTCATAGGAGTTGGACTCCAGGACGATGTCGTGCTTGCTGCCGTCTCCCTGGGTGATCTGCTTGGCGGTGGTTGTGGCCGGCAGATTGTCGTCGAAGTAGGTGTAGGCGGTGGTAGCGCCCATGGCGTCGGTGGTGGTGGCGAGGCGGCCCGCCGGGTCATAGGCGTTGGAGGCGACGACCAGGTCGTGAGCCTGCCCGGAGATATCCCCGGTCCAGTCCTGGAGTGTCGTTTCGGCGTGCTGTCCGCGCGGAGTATAGGTGTACGTGTACGTGTTACCTGCCGCATCGGTCTGCCGGTTCACTCGGCCCAGACCATCGTGCCCGAACGCGGTCTGGTTGCCTGCCGCGTCGGTGGCGCTGTCGTTGAGGCCGTGGTCGTCGTAGTGGTTGCTGGCAACGCGCTTGGGGTCGCTGCCCGCGGTGTCCTCCGTGGTCTGGGTGAGGAGGTTGCCGTCGTCGTCGAAGGTCCGGCTGATCTTTGCGGCGTGGTTGGTGCCCGATATCTCGTTCTTGACCGTGGCGCCCGTCTCGGTGGTGACCCGGGACATGGAGTCGTAGGCGTAGGTGGTCGTGACACCGTCAGGTGAGCTCTTGGAGATCTGGGTCTCCGTGGTCTTCCGCCCGAGGCCGTCGTAGGTGTATGCGGTGATCAGGCCGGATGGAGCGGTGGCCCGCGCGACGTCTCCGCTGGCGAAGTAGGTGTAGGCGGTAATCGCTCCCGCAGGTGTGGTGGTGGAAGCCACCAGACCGCTCGGGGTGGTGCCGCCGCCCACAGCCGGCTCCGTGCCGGTGGTGTAGGCCGTGGACGAGCTCCGGCCGTCGGCCAGGGTGACCGACGCGGGCAGCCCCAGCGTTGTGTAGCTGGTCGTGGTCTTGTACCGGTTGTCCGCAGGGTTGGCCGAGCGGGCATCGCGGATGGCGACCGGCTTGTCGTTCCTCAGGTCATTGGAGTCAGAGGCGTTGTAGTAGTACTCCGTGAAAGACGTCCAACAGGTGTTTGCGTCACGGCATTTCGTGGTGGAGACCGTGTTGCCGCGCGTGTCGTGGCCGGTGATCGTGGAGTGGCCGTTGGGATCCGTAATGGTGTTGAGGAAGCCGCCGGTGTCGTAGGCGAAGACGGTCCGGCCGCCGCCGGCGTCTACGGCGCTGATGGTGCGCTGGCCTCGCAGCACGTCGTAGGTCGTGCTCTGGGTGCCGCCTGCCGGGTCGGTGAGGGTGATGGTGGAGGCCAGAGCCGAGGCACCCGAGGTGCGCATCGCCTGGTAGTGCGAGGCGATCTGGTCGTCTGTAAGGGCGCGGCCATACATGGCTGCTTCGGCGAGTTGGCCGGTGAAGTAGCGCGTGCCGGAGGCACCGCCGTCCCAGGTGGCGCTGGAGTAGCCGGCGCCCAGGTAGGCGTGGCTGAGTGCCTCGGTCTTGACTGCGCCCGGGACAGTGCCGAGCTTGACGCCGTCCAGGAAGAGGGCTTGTCCGGTTGCCGATCCCGCGAGTGCGACGTGGTGCCAGTCGTTATCGGTCACCTTGTCCGCGGATTTGATGGCGCCGGTGGAGCCGCCGCTGTTCCACAGGTGACCGCGCAGCAGGCCATCGGAGTCCACCAGGAGGATCGGCTGCCAGTTGGTCGGAGTCGAGCCGAGTTCGGTGTTCTGCAACCCCAGCAGGACACCTGCCTTTGTTGTGCGGAACCACAGTTCCGCCGTGACCTCGTTCGGTGAACCGAGGATGTCCATGGGCAGGGAGATGTTGCTGTGGTCATTGCCGTTCAGCGTGACTGCGGCGCCGTCACCGGTGCCGAACGGGCCGGTGGCTCCAAGGGTGGTGTTGTAGTAGGTGCCGTAGCCGCCATAGGCGCCGATCTTGTTGCGGGCCTGCGTGCCGGTCGTTTCGTCCAGCCTCCAGTACTGCGCAGGCGCACCGGACAGGACGGCTCCCTGATAGTGGTCGCCGCCGCCGGAGACGAGCCGGGTACGGGCCCGGAAGTGGTTGGCGACCGTCTGCTCGTCCAATTCCTTACCGTAGAAGGCGGCTTCGGCGAGCTGGCCGCTGAAGTAGCGGGTTCCGGCAGTTCCGATGTCCCAGGGCGTGCTGGAGTAGCCGGCACCTAGGTATGCGTGGTCGACAGCCTCGGGCTTGGCAGCTCCCGCGACGCTGCCGAGTTTGACGCCATCCAGGTAGAGGGATTGGCCCGTGCTGGATCCCGTCAGGACGACATGGTGCCAGTCGTTGTCGGTCACCTTGTCGCGGGACTTGATGGCGCCGGTGGAGCCGCCTGCGTTCCAAAGGTGACCGCGCAGCAGGCCGTCGGAGTCCACCAGCAGACTCGGGTTCCAGTTGGTGGGGGTCGAGCCGAGGTCGGCGTTCTGGAGTCCCAGGAGGACACCGGCCTTGCTGGTGCGGAACCACAGCTCCACCGACATGGCCGGAGACTGGGTCAGCGGCTCGATGGGTACGGAGACCGCTCCCTTGCTGCCGTCCAAGGTGATGGCTGTGCTGTCGCCGTCTGCGAAAACGCCCGTGTCGCCGAGCGTCACTCCGTCGCGGTAGGACCCGCTGGTGCCTGTGGACATCTCGTCGGCTGCGACGGCGCCGCTGCGCTCGCCGAGGCGCCAGTAGTTCAGGGGTCCGGTGGCGGTGATCGCGTCGCTGTAGGCGGCCGATCCGGCCGAGTAGGCAGGGGCCGACAGCTTCCAGGTACCACCGTTCTGGTCGGTGGTCTGCGTGACCCGTCCACTGCTGGGGTCGTAGGCCACGGTGGCGTGGACCCGGCCGGACGGATTGGTGACCTTGGTCATGCGTCCGGTTGCCGTGCGGGCCGCGAAATGTTCGGCCACGGTTGCGGCATCCAGGGTGTGCTGGTAGACCGCGACGTCCTGCATCCGACCAGTGAAGCGCTGGACCGCGGAGGCCGTGGCGGGCACGTCCCAGCCGTTGCTGGTGTATCCGGCACCGAGATAGGTGTACGACTGGTCCTGGTGGTCGATCGGGCCCGCGAGGGTACCGACCAGGGCACCGTCCAGATAGAGAGACTGGGTGGTGCCGGCTCCGGTGAGCACAGCATGGTGCCAGGCTCCGTCCGCTACCTGGCTGCTGCTGATCAGCGGCTGGACCTTGCCGTTCCAGTACTGACCATGCAGCTTGCCGTCGGCGCTGACTGCCAAGGTGGGGGTCCAGTTACCGGGCGTGTCTTCGAGGCGGCTGTTCTGGAAGCCCATCAGGACACCCGGCTTGGTCGTCTGGAACCACAGTTCCACCGAGAGGAACGTGCTGGTGCGCAGCGTGTTCTCAGGGAGCTCCACCGAGGAGCTCGTGCCGTCGAAGCCGGCTGCCGTGCTGCTGGTGGCTGCGAGCGCACCAGGCTGCTGGAGCTGCACATTGCGGTAGCGGGCGTTGTTGAGACCAGTGGCTGAGGGTGCCTCGCTCGCTGCGGTGCCAGTGTCGTCGCTCTCGCCCAGTCGCCAATAGGAGATCGGGTTTTCGTCCAGGACTCTTGCCCGGTAGAGCGAACCGTCCTCATATGCGTACTGCGTGCACGCAGTGGAGGAAGTAGGTGGACACACCTTGGTGAGTCGGTCCCCGCTGTAGGTGTACGTCCAGGTCAGGCCGGGCGCGCTGGGGCCAACGGCGTTGGTTGCCACCGAGCTGACATGTCCGCCGGCCCAGGTGAAGGTGAGGGACCGGCCCGATTGCGCGTCTGTGACGGACTGAAGGGTGCCGCTTCCGTCCGCGCTGTACGACAGCCGCTGGCTGCGCCCTGCGCTGTCAGTGATGCTCTGAAGCGCACCGGAGTCAAGGTAGGTGTAAATAACACCCGATCTCAGGCGGAGCGTCCATGTACCGGCTTGACCACGGGTGATCGTCGACGTGCCGCCGGAGGCTCCTGCATAGGAGCCGTCGGGGTTGCGGGCGAACCGCACCCGCGAGCCGTCCTCCATGGTGATCACTACAGAGCGGCCCGCGTCTTCCTGGCGCAGTCTCGTGTCGAAACGGGTGACCCAGCCCGCACCGAACGCGCTCTGGCTGCTCGGGCCCAAGGAATTGTAGGTACGCGTAACGGACAGTTCCGGTCCCACCGTGGGCAGTGCGGCGTCCGTTGAAGCCGTGGCATAGTTGCCCGCTCGGTACCCCACTTCTCGGCCGTCATCTCCACCGAGGTGTGAGGTCACGGGCGGCTGCGGAACGTCCGTCGTGAAGAACGCGGGGTTGGGCTGCGCCGACCAGTCCTTGCTGTCAGAGGCATACGCGTACCAGGCATACCTCTTCCCCCAGGAAAGCCAGCCGTCAGGAACAGCCCACTGCTGTGCGGGGGCCCTGGCGGAACGGCGGCAATTGACCCGGGTGTCCTTGCCGTTCACCTCGCACACTTCGAATGAGTACTGAAGCTGTCCCGCCGGGAAGCGGTCGGCGTCCTTGCCCTGAGCCCACAGCGTCGGGGTCAGGGAGTTCACCTGCGCACCACTGGACGGCGCTTCCTCGGTGAGCTGCGGAGGAATGTTGACCGCGTCGAACTTGATTGTGTAGCCGGGTACTCCGACGCTGGTGAAACGATTGCCCTTCAGGTCGTTCATCGTCCACTCGAGGACGTACGTCCCCGGCGCCATCGGCGCGATGTTCGCAGTCAGGGTGACGGTGTCTCCCGGCGGCACGTCACGGGGCATGAGCGTCTTGCGTACGTTGCCGGAGTTGGTCAGCTCCTTGCCGCTGGGGTCGTACAGGTTGTACTGCAGGTCGTAGTTGCCGCCCTTGGTCCAAATTTCCTGGCCCTGGTTGGTGACCGTGACGTTCATCGACCCTTCGGAGGTGGCCGTGACCGGCGTGACGAAACCACTCGTCTTATACGTAGCCCCGTACTTGACCCAGGTGACGTTCAGACTCGGTTTGCCACCCGGGTAGTTCACCGACCCGAACTGCTTCCAGCTGGTGCTGTCAGAGGTGGACGTTTTCAGGGCCAGGCCGTAGTTCGGCTTGCGCTGGTGAGTCCAGTCATCGACTAGCTGACGACCGTCGCTGCCGAGCGGGATGCCCTCCCAAGCGGCCCCACAGGACCACGTATTGGTACCGGAGGGACGCCAACCGTGGGCGAAGCTCTTGGAAGCTAGTGCGTCCCCGGTCGCCGGGCCCGGGTAGGCCGTGGTGGTCTTCTCGGACCAGTTGGACGTGATGGGGTGCACGGCCACCGGCCGGGGGGTGCACGAGTAGGACCAGGAGTTGTAGAGCATGAGGTCGGCGCTGAGCACCCATGCGTTCTTGAGGGAGTTCTCCAGGCCGGCGAAACGCATCAGGCCGACAGCCTTGCTGGAGCCACCGTTGGGCGTTCCGACCTTCATCACCGTGTCGCTGGTGAAGTTCTGGTTGTACGGAGCCTGCACATACGTAGCCACCGTCGCGTCGAACCCGGTGACGGAGGGGTCCACCTTGACGGGGAAGACACGCGCCGGATCGGCAAGCCACTGCTGGTCCAGCGAGACGACGAGAACCTGGCGTCCGGACTCCTCGGCGAGGCTGTAGCGTACCCCGGTGGAAATCTCTCCCTGGTTGCTGTTCTCGGCGACATTGGCGTCTTCCATCCAGCCCGGCGGCATCCACGCCCGCACGGATCCGGCCCCATCCACGAAGTCCACTCCGCCCTTGTCCGCCAGTCGCGCGGTCAGCCCGTTCAGCGCGAGCGGGAACCGCCACTCGACAGGCGCGTCCTTACCCTTGAGGACGAGCGTCTCCTTCACCGAGTCACTGCCCGCCAGCAGTTCGAGGTCTGCGGCGGTACGGATGCCCGGGTAACGGATGACGCTGCCGTTCACGGTGCCCTTGGAGACGGCAGCGCCTTCCACCGCGTAGCCGACGGACGTGTTCTGACCGTACGAGATCTGCACGACAGGGTCGCTGTTCGCATAGTCTCCGAAGGAAATCGGCGACTCCGTCGCGGCCGGCGCCCATCCCTGGTCCGACGCTGACATCACACGTGGGCCGTCCGAACGCACCAACCGCGTGTCCACCTCTTTCCATTGACCGCCGTCCTGAAAGTTGACCGGCTCGTCGTAGAAGCGAGTGGTGCGGGTGCCGTCCGCGTTGAGGTAAGTCCGAGCCTGCTTGGCGCGCTCTGCAACCAGTTCCCTGCTGGTTTTCTCGTCGAAACCGGGCGCAGGTGAGGTCGTGGGTGCCTTAACGGGCTCCGCCGCCCCCGCGACAGGTTGCGCGGGCTTGACATCAAGGGGTGCGTTTCCCGACCCGGCGAGGTCGCGCGGCAGCTCGCCAGGGGCCTTCAGAGGTCCGCTGTTACCGCCAGATGTTTGGGCAGTGGTGGCGTCCGTGGACGCCTCATGTTCCCGTCCGGCAGCGGAGCCCCAGCCCTGGCGCGGGAGTTCACCCGTCGCGCGCGCCGCGTTGGACTGCAGAGCAAGTGCTGCTTGCTCCGTACCGGCCAATACGGCCAGCAAGAAGGCAATGCAAAGCACCAATGGACGCGCAGGGCGCACAGGGATCCCCCACCAGGAAACACTCAAAAGATCAATAGCAAGGAGCTTTGTACATGCCAACACAGAGATCACACAAGTTGGGCACAGAACCTTGCCGTCCAAGGCACAGGCGTAGACGGGCAAACAGCAACCACCCTCCACCGACAGGCGGTGACCAACACTCTCCAACTTGCAGGCAGCAACGGCAATTTGGAGACGATCTGGTCCGGGGGCTGCTCCCAGCCCAAGGCACCTCACGCACGCAGGCGGGTCCCTCTCGTCGGGGCACCGCAACAAGCAGCCGGTCCTGTGCCAGATCACCACGAGCACCGCACCGTCGATCGTCGTCATCGAACGCCGCAACCGCGCCTGGGATCGGCCAGGGACTATCGCCACGGGGTCTGCCGCTGCCACCGGTGGCTGGCCGACAACTGGCCTGGGCGGCGCCGCTCCGAGGGCGCCAGGTGCCGGCGCGGCACCGTCACGGACTACCGTCCCTTCGCCGCGACGTGCCGCCCATGCCGACCTGTGCCTCCACGCATCCACCAACGCCCCCGAAACCATGACGGCGACCTCACGGCCGCACTCCGCGCGGGATTCCAGTGGCTGACCGCCTACCGAGAGCCGCCGACCGGCGTGGCCAGGGCACTGGAGCACGCGGCCCGGGTCTCTGAGGCGATCGCGGCCAGCACTCTGCAACAGGCCAATGACCAAATGCAGGGCCTGGCCGCGCTCAGCATCACGGAGACACTCGACGCCGGAGCACGGGGCATGAACGGGCCTCGTCGGCATCGCCTCCAGGGGCGATGCCGAGTGCGGCACGGCAACCAACTCGCCGTCCGTCTTCACCGGCGTCGCCAGGTACCGTACCTGGATCGAAAGCCAGTAGCCCGCCCAAGCCACCTCGAACCCGCAGCGACCGTGGACCGGCACAGTCGCTGCGGGTCTCATGCGTCAGGCGCGGCAGCGTTCCACCGGCTCCGCGCCGGCGGACTCGATCCGGTCGGCCATCGGCGGCTCGTTCGCGCAGGTGACCCGGCGCCCACGTGCCATCAGCTCACGGATGAACGCGAGGCTGGGCAGGCGGGGATGACGAAGGGTACGCGGACCATCGAGATGACACGGGGTCGGCGACGGGACAAGGGCCACTCGATGCCGGCGTAGGAGACCGGGGCACGGCCCGGGCGGTCCGGCGGCGACGCGACGTCAGGCTTGTTACCGGTCGGGCTGCGTGGCGGCCTCCTCCAGATCGGCGACGGTCCCCGACATGATCGTGCGCAGGTGCCGGGTGATGTGCTGCACGGGTCAATCCCACCACGCCACGGCGAGGAGCCGGGCGATGTCGGCGGCGTCGAAACGGGTGCGGATGAGCCGGGCCGGGTTGCCGCCGACGATGCCGTAGTCAGGGACGTCGCCGCTGACCACGGCGCCGGAGGCGATGATCGCGCCGTGGCCGATAGACACCCCGGGCATGACAGTGGCGCCGTGGCCGAACCAGATGTCGTTGCCGACGACCGTGTCGCCGCGGCCGGGCAGGTTCGCGATCAGGTCGAAGTGCTCGGCCCAGGAGCCGCCCATGGTGGGGAACGGGAAGGTGGACGGGCCGTCCATGCGGTGGTTGGTTCCGTTCATGATGAACCGGGTGCCCGTCCCCAGCGCGCAGTTACTTGCCGATGACGAGCCGTTCGGGACCGTAGTGGTGGAGGACGTTGCGGGTCTCGAACGCGGGCGGGTCGTCCGGGTCGTCGTAGTAGGAGAAGTCGCCGACCTCTATCAGCGGTGATGTCACCAGCGGCTTGAGCAGGACCACGCGAGGGTGCTCCGGCATCGGGTGGAGCACGGTGGGGCCGGCGGGAAGGGGCGGCATCGCGGCGGTGGTGCCTCTCTCGGGTGGGATTGGGGCCTGGGTACGGCAGAAACGGGCCGTCAGGTGATCTGGTCAGCGCGGGCTGTTCGCGACTGCCTCGTTCAGTGCCCGTTTTCGAAGTTGCTGAAGTGATCTTCTGGTCAGCCCTAGCCTGGGGTCGTGGCCGATGGTGATGGCCGGGCGGTGGTCCGGTACTGCCCGGTCTGTGGTGAACGGCTTCGGCTGGACGCCGGCCCGCGGGCCCGGTTCTGTTCAGCGGTGTGTCGCTCCAGGCACTGGCATCAGGCCCGCCGCGTGCGGGCGAGGGTGGTGGCGTTGACCAAGGCCCGGGACGCCGCGGAGTGTCCGTCGTGCGGGACGCGGTGGACGCCGGGGGTGGAGCATCCGGCGGGCACGGTCTACTGCTCGCCGAGGTGCCGGACAAGGGCCTGGCGGCAGCGACATGAAGCGTCCGGAACAGCGTCACAGTGACGCTGTTATGAACGCCCTATTTGTTTAACTCGCGCCGAGTTTGACCGAGTTGGCGTCACGTCTTGTTGACGATCTCGCGGCGGGAGGACCCTCCGAATGGAGCAAGGGGCCGCGGGTTCCTTGCGGCGCTTCGTGCCGCGCCCGGCCTCGGACAAAGGGGTGGTGTTCCCCATGTCGGAAGAGAAAGTCGGACAGGTTTCCCGGCGCCGTTACGACGAAATCGTCTCCGGTGACCGGCAGTTGGTCGCTCAGATCGGCCGCGCGATGTTCACCATCGGCGACCACGCGCTGGAGATCGAGCCGATGCGACCGGTCGGGGGTTCGGCGCCGACCTCGGACACGCTGTTCGGGGTGAAGGCGTCGTTGCAGATCTATGCCGACGACATCGGCTTGACGCTCAAGACCGTGTTGCACTACCGGTTCACCTCACACCGGTGGCCCGTCGGCCAACGCCGCGACGGCGTCTCCCACAAGGTCCACGCCGTGCTGGCCAACATCCCCGACGACGAGGAACGGTTCGCCGCGATCGACAAGGTGCCCGTCGACGAGGTCACCGGGGTGCGGCGGTGGACGGCGGACCTGGCCAAGAAACGGGCCGGCCACCGGCCTGAGCGTCCCGGGACTGTCCAGGAGAAGGTGGAGCGCATCCACGATCTGGCTCTCGACGAGGACGTCGCGGTCACTGCGGCGCGGGACGTGCTGCGGCGGCCGGCGGTGGCGGCGCGGCTGCTCCAGGACATCGACGTGCGCCGCACCCTGAACGATGCCCAGACGCCCGAGCATCGCGTGGAGGCCGTGCACCATGTGGTCACCGACGACGTCGCTGCGGCCAAGCTGGCCTCTGACGTGCTGCGTCGGCCGGAGGTTGCTGCCCGGGTGGCAGCTGATGACCGGGCCCGGCTGGCGGTCAACCGGGCCCAGGTCGAACGCTCGCGCCAGCAGGCTGAGGCCTTCCGGCGGGAGTCGCCGGTCGCGCCGGCGATCCGGCGGATCGAGCGGACCGAGGACTTCGTCGATCTGCTCGGCTCGATCCACCGGTTCGTGCGCGAAGCCTCGCAGTCGGTCCCCAAGCTGCGGGGCCGTGAGTGGAGCGGGGACGAGCGCGAGGTCGTTTTGAACAACATCGGCCGTGCTCGGGCGGTGCTGGACTGGCTGGAGACCGCGGTGTCCACCGGGCGGGTCGACATGGACGAAGAACTCGCCCGCATGTTGCGGGGTGAGTAGTGGCGCGCAAGCGCTCCCCGGCCGCAGAGCGTCACGCCGAGCTGATTCAGATCGCTCTGCTGGAGGCAGCCCCGTCGGGGCTGCCGTTCAAACGCCTGATGGGGGCCTGTGAGCTGAGCCAGTACCAGACCCGCAGCGGGCTGACCGCCCTGCGTGACCTGGCCGCTCAGAAGGGCTGGCCCCCACTGCTCTGGACCCGTGAACGGGGTTACCACTTCTGCGCGAGCGAGATCGAGCTGGAGGAGTGGGAGAGGGCCTGGGTCAGTGAGAAGCTCACCCAGTTCAAGCGGATGATCACGGGCACGCTCGCTCCGCACCTGGCTCTGTTCCCCAGGAGCCGGTGGGCGAACTACCTGAACACGCAGATCGAGGCGGTCAAGGCCACCTTGGAGATGGCAGCCTCACAGAGCGGATGAACCTCCTGTCCCGGGACGCCGAAGTGACCGGAAGGACCGGGGTCCTGGCCGGCTCCCTCCCGCACCAGCCCGGCCAGGGCCCCTCCGGTTCACGATGCGCCGATGCAGCTACCCGTCCGACATGACGGACGCCGAATGGGCCCTGCTGGAGCCGCTGTTGCCGCCTCCGGCCTGCGAGACCGGCCGGGGCCGGCCGGAGAAATGGCACCGCCGCGACATCGTCGACGGCATCCGCTATGTCGTCGACAACGGGATCAAGTGGCGGGCGATGCCCGCCGACTACCCACCCTGGCGCACGATCTACGGGTTCGCCCGGCGCTGGGCCGCCACCGGCGTCATCAGCCTCATCCGTGACCACCTCCGGCGGGCCGTCCGGCTCTCCTCCGGCAAGCCCCCGCAGGCCGTCGCCGTGGTCGTCGACTCCCAGAGCGTCAAGGCGTCCGAGACCGTCGGCAAGGACAGCCGCGGCTATGACGGAGCGAAGAAAATCAACGGCCGCAAGAGGCACTTGGTCGTCGACACCCGTGGCCTGGTCCTGCTCGTCATGGTCACCCCGGCCGACATCCAGGACCGCGACGCGGCCAAGGAGATCCTGTTCCGGCTGCACCTGATGCACCCCGAGATTGCCACTGTCTGGGCCGACTCGGCCTATGCCGGACAGCTCGTGACCTGGGCAAAAGACCGTGTGAACATCACCCTCAAAACGGTTCGCAGGCCGCCGAACACCACGGGTTTCATTGTCCTACCCCGCCGCTGGGTCGTCGAACGCTCGCTGTCGTGGATCATGCGGGCCCGCCGACACTGCCGGGACCACGAACGGCTCCCGCAGGTCAGCGAGTCACTGATCACGTGGGCGTCCATCACGCTGATGACCCGCCGCCTCACCCGGAAACCGGCGCGACGGTCCTCACGGGCAACCCCGGCGGCGATGGCTACCGCCGCCTGACGGCCAACATCAAATTCGTGACGGTCGCGACCGTCACGACCCTGACCCACCCCACAGCCCTCACGTCCATCGACGGGCTGCCACCGGCGTCATGTCCACATTCTCAACCCACTCCAACTCCCAGACCAGACCCGCTTCAGTCCCCGAAATCGAAAACAGGCACTCAAAGTGGTGACCGTTTGTGGACCTGTGGAACGGTGCGGCGCCGCGGAGCCTTCCGCGGGCTCGGACCGAGTCAGCCACAGGCCGGTGAACACGGCGCTCGCCAAAGTGACGGCGCCGGCCGCGACAAAGGCGCTGTTGAGGCCGGTCTCGAAGGAGGCGCCGCTGGACTGTCGGGCGCGGACGACGGCTCCAAGTACCGCTACTCCCAGCACCGCGCCGATCTGCCGCGTGGTGCTGCTGATGCCCGATGCGAGGCCGCCTTCCTGCGGACTGACGGCTTGGATGGCGGCGCCGGTCAGGGGGGACATGGCGAGGGCGAAGCCGGTGCCGGCGAGTGCCAGTCGCCACCACACGTCCCCATAGGCCGTGTGGGCGTGCACCATGCCGAGCGCCAGCAGTCCCAGGCCTGCGAGGGCGAGGCCGGCGGTGACCACGATGCGGAAGCCGTACCGGGCGGCGAGCCGGCCCGCGTACGGGCTGACGATCACCATGGCCAGGGACATCGGCAGGGTCTGTAGGCCGGCCCGCAGAATCGAACTGCCCTGGACGTAGACGAAGAACTGGGAAAAGAAGAACGACGAGCCCATGAGCGCGAAGCCCACCACGACCACGGCGGCGTTGGACACGGTGAACAGTCGCTGCCGGAACAGCCGCAACGGCAGCATCGGAGCAGAACGACGCGCTTGGACGGCGACGAAGGCGGCGAGGAGGACCTGCGCGGCGGCGAAGCTTCCCAGGATGACCGGCGAGGTCCACCCTCGGGAACCACCCTCGATCAGCCCGTATGTCAGCGCCCCAACCCCCAGTACGGACAACACCGTGCCCGGGATGTCGATCGCGGGGGCGCTCGGATTGCGGGACTCGCCGAGGCGGCGCACACCGACAAGGAGCAGGATCACGCCGATGGGCAGATTGACCAGGAAGATAGCGGGCCAGCCGTAGGCGTCCGTCAACACGCCGCCGGCCACGGGGCCTGCGGCCAGGCCGATGCCGCTGAGGCCGGCCCACAGCCCGATCGCCTTGATGCGTTCCTGCGGCACGGGGTATGCGGCGGTGAGCAGGGAGAGTGAGGCGGGGGCCAGCGCCGCGGCGCCGATGCCCTGCAATACCCGGCCGGCGATCAGCCAACCAACCGTTGGGGCGAGGGCGCATATGAGGGACGCGGTGGTGAAAACGGCCACGCCGGTCAGGTACACCCGCTTGCGACCGAACCGGTCGGCGAAGACACCGCCGGCCAGAAGCAGCATGGCGACCAACAGGACGTACGCGTCGACGATCCATTGCAGACCGGTCAGTTGAGTGTGCAGCCTGTGCTGCATATCGGGCAGCGCCGCTCCGACGATCGTGTTGTCCAGCAGGACCATGAACTGGCCCAGGCAGGCCACCGTGAACAGCACGGCCCTGCTTGATCGACCGCCTGCGGTCGCATGCGACGCAGCCATGGATGCAGCCAAGAGCTTTCCCTTCGATCGGTCAGGTTCACCTGGTCGGGTCGACGCGGGTGGTGATACGACACAGCGCCCTTAAAGCCGTCGGCGCCTGCGTTAAGGAAATGTACGGCAGCGTGCCGCATAAACGCAAGAGCCGACTGCGTTAAGGTGAGGGTGTGAACGAACAACAGCGAGCCCGGCGGCCCGGCGGGCGCAGCGCACGCGTCGCCGCCCAGGTGCACCAAGCCGTCACCGACCTGATCGGCGAGCGCGGCTACGGAAATTTCGCCGTCGGCGACGTCGCAGCCCGCGCAGGCGTGGCCGACAGCAGCATTTACCGCCGATGGGGGGGTCTGGAAACCCTGCTCACCGAGGTGGTGCTCACCCGCCTCAATGCCCAGTCGCCGATGCCCGACACCGGGAGCCTGGACGGCGACCTGCGCACGTACGCGGCCCAAGTGGCCCGAGAAATCACCGGACCCGACGGTCCAGCGGTGCTGCACCTGGCCGTCGCCCTGTCGAGCAGTGGCCAGCAAGGCCGACAGGCCGGTGCCGACCTCCGCGCCGAGCGCACCAGGCAGCTACAGTCCATGCTCGATCGCGCCCGCGAGCGCGGCGAGCCGGCACCCGACGCACTCGACGTGCTGGACCACGTCCTGGCCCCGATGTACATCCGTGTCCTGTTCGGCATGGTGCCGCTCACCCCGGACTACATCGACGGACTGGTCGACCGGCTGCTGTGACCTCAACCTGGCTCCATACCGGACCGTGGAGGCCCCTGACCGGGTATGCCTTTCACCCGCTGGTCAGCTGCACTCCGCGGCGAAGCCTTCACCTGCACCGCACGTAGACAGAGACTCAGCGGCTGCGGCCTGGATGCGGCTGAGTCAGCAACGTCCGGACCGCGGCAGCGGGCTGCGACAGTGCGTGGACACCTGCCCGGTCGTCATCGACGCCGACACCCGCCTGGTCGTCGGGTCGACGAAGTCAAGGAGGGGCTGCGGGTCACCGAGCCGGGCGAGCGCCGTGGCGGTCGAACGAGCCTCCGGCCAGTATCGTAACCAGCCCCGCCGCCCCAGCACGTCACGCCGGCGGTGCAGTGTGTGCACGGTCCACGCCGCCGCGTCCGGCCCGTCGTCGTACGAGGCCGGGTAAAGCGCCTGGCGGTGCAGCAGCGCCCACGGTCCGCCTCGGGTCGTGGCGTGCTCGGTAGTGCCCCGCTGGTGGTCGAAGAACACCGTCCGCTCGGCCGGCGCCAATTGTGGTGCCGGAGGAGCGACCAGTCCCCGCCGGGATCTCGTTAACCGCTCGGCGAGCGCGGGCGGCATGGTGCCGGTCAGCGCCCAGGCCAGCATGTGCGGGGTGTCCCGGGTGTGCACCCACACGGCCAGCGGATGCGGCCCCTCGGTATCGCGAAGGCAGGCAGTAGCACTGACCATCGGCGCGTCCAACTACACTGCCCCGAAAGGAGTTTGGGGCGTTACGTGATTGAGATGACGTTCGAGCCGAAGGGCTGGAAACGATCCACGGAACGACGATGCTCTTGCCGATACTCACTTCATGGAAGCATCCGAAGTGACGACCTGGGTCATGGCGCTGCTGACCCAGGCATCGAATGGGGCGGCGGGTGCCATCGGCGGAGCGGCTGGGGCTGAGGCGGCACGGCTGATGAGGGAGCGACTGGGGTCGTCCCCCGAAGGCCGCCAGGCCCTCGATCCGGCGAGCGCGAGCACCGACGAGACGGAGCGCCAGGTGGCCGCCACCCTCGCCGCGGATCCCGAACTCGCGCGCCACATAACGCGGTTGTACGAGTCGACGCGGCCCAGCTCCCCGGCGATGCACGCCGGACGGGACATCCACCACGCCCACATCGGCGACCACTCCAAGCACAACACCATCTCGTTCGGCCCCCTGACCCTGCGCAAGGAGAACCTCACACCGATGACGGTAGCGGCGCTGCTGCTCGTCGTGGCGCTCGTCATGGGGCTGGGAGCCTACGGAGTCACCAAGGTGGTGGGTGGTGACGACGGTGCCGCGGGGGCGCCTTCGGTGGGCTCGGGTGAGGGCCGCGACGGATCGGGGACGTTGGCGGCGGGCAGCGGCGAGGGAAGCGGCGCCGGGAAGGGGCGAAAGACAGCCGCCATCAAGGATCTTGAGCTCCTCAAAAGCGTCCTGCCCGACGTACAGAGCATGCCGTCCGGCTGGTCATTGGTCGAGCCGGCGGACGTGCAGGCTGCGACCACGGACAACAGCTGCCGGCAGGGTGGCTGCGACGGGCTGGGGAGCAACGCCGGGGTCGCCTTCGCGGATCCGGGCTCGGTCAACAAGGCGTACTTCGCGATCGAGGCGTTCGACAGTGCCGAGACGGCGGCGGCCGGGTACAAGAGGTGGAGCGACGGGATCGCGAGGGAGGGCAAGGACTCGCTCGTGTCGCCTGGATCCGCCGGCGCCATCGGCGATCAGAGCGTGTTCTATTCCGGACAGGAACCCACGGAGTCGGGGACCACCTATCACCTACAGACGGTCGCCCGAGCGGGAACGATCATGCTCACCGTCGTCTACGGCGGGGGCAGTCACCCACTGGATCCGACGGTGCTGCCGCGACTCGCCCGCATGGTGGTCGAGCGCGCCCGCCAGGCTCAGAACGAGGAACGGCCGTCGGCCACCTTCGCCGACGTACGCTGACGCGCCCCCTACGCCCTCGTGCGGTCGCCCCCTCCCGCCACAAGGAGTGGGGCTCTCTGCGCTGGCTCGGTGACTGATGAGCAGGAGCAGCGCACGCGGGGAAAGCGTCGTGCGCAGGCATCCGACCCACGGCGGTCTTCGCCGCGCCCATGGGGTGCCTGGCATGACCAACTCCGGGCCGAGCCATGACGGGTGCAGTGACTCAGCCACCCAAGGGATGGCCGGCCCACGCCACAGACCGCTGTCGGCGGCTCCGCTCCCGCGGTGAGGTGCCGCGCCGGCCGAGAGCACCTCATGACCCACCATGCCCCCCCAGGTCCCCCTGCCCCCTCTGCCCCCTGCCCCCTGCCCCCTGCCCCCTGCCAGGCGCTGCCACTGCGCTCGCTCTGGCGCACCGCCGTGGCCGAGCCGGCATGACCACCACCTGCGCCTGTGGACCCCGGAGTTCGCCCATGAGGGGCGGACCCGCTCAGCGTCGTTGCCGGAGGGGCTGGCTACTCTCCCGCCATGGATCAGCCCCACACAACCAGGCCCTGCGCGGAGGACATCCTCGCCGCTGTGCCCGGACTCGCACCGTACGCCTTGCCGGCCGTGGTGCTGGCCCCCACACCGGGGGAACCGACCGTCCACCAGAGTTCCGTGGGTGGGCCGTTGCTCTGGCCGGCCGACGAGGCGTGGCCGTGCTGCGACCTCCCGGACGAGAAGTCTGATTCCGGTACGCCGGCGACCGCCATGGTGGCGGTGGCGCAGGTGTACCGGAGGGATGCACCGGGCGACTGGTGGCCCGAGGGCAAGGATGTGTTTCAGCTCCTGTGGTGCCCCAACGTGCACTGGGATCCGCCGGCTCCGCATGCCGACGTCAGCCCGGTCGCGGAGATCCGCTGGCGCGACAGCGCAGACGTGAAACGCACACGCACCTCACCCCCGCTGCCCGTTCGGCAGGAGGACCCGGACTACGGATACACCCCGGTGCCGTGCACGCTCACCCCCGTGCCCCTCATCGACTTTCCCCACCCACAGACCCTGCTGGACGGAGAACTCAGCAAGTCCGTACAGCAGTACGCGAAGGCGACCGGAGACGGAAGCGATGTCATCACCCGGGTGGCCGGGATCAAGTTCGGCGGGTGGCCCACCTGGCACCTGACCGACCCGTACGACATCCTGTGCCTGACCTGCGGCGCCCCGTGCCACCTGCTGTTCACCGTAGCCAGCGACCACACCACCGGGATCACGGTGGGCAGGTGGGGCGACTTCCGGATCTTTGCCTGTCCAGCCGGAGAAGGACACGGCTACGTCTTCGACCAGCACTGATCCGCGCCTCGCGGGGGCCGCTCCACCCTCACGGGGGCCGCTCCCCCTCGCGGGGGCCGCTCCACCCTCACGGAGCCCGAGGGCCGAGCCTCATCCGAACTCCCCGCGTTTCCGCCGCGACTCAGGGCGGCACCGGCGGGGCCGGCGCATTCAGCGCGCAGGGGGGCGGCTAAAGTCACGGCCATGGAGGGGACGAACGACAGTCGGCCGTGCCGGTGGTGCCAGCGGCCGGTCACTCGACGCGGCCGGTGGGGCGTGAAGCGCTACTGCACCGGCTGGCACCGGCTCAAGCAGTACTTGATGTGGCCGTTGGCGGTTGTGCTGCAACTCTTCTCCTGACTGCTCATGCAGAGAGCTGTTCCTCGGGGAAGGCGCAGAGCACGCACATGCCGAGCGGGCGCGGAACGCAGTAGCCGTATACCACGCGGCACTTCGGGCCCCCGTGCGGCGGGCAACCCCGCGAGCGCAAGGCGAACCTACTTGTCCAGCACCCGTCCGAGGAAGCCGCGCAGGTAACCCGCGACGACGTCCAGGTGGCTCTCCAGCAGGAAGTGCCCACCGTTGACCAGGTGCACCTCCGCGTCCTTGGCATCGCGGGCGAAGGCCCGAGCGCCGGCCGGGCCGAAGATTTCGTCGTTGCGGCCCCACACAGCGAGCACCGGGACCTCGCTGGTGCGCAGGAATTCGTGCAGCAGCGGGTAGAGCGGGCGGTTGTTCCGGTAGTCGCGGAACAGCGCCAGCTGGACCTTGTCGTTGCCCTCGCGGGAGACGAGGGCGAAGTCGTGCTCCCAGGTGTCCGGGCTGACCGTACTCGGGTCGGGCACGCCGTGCACATACTGCCAGCGGATGGCATCGACGCTCAGCGCGGTGCGGACAGCGGGTTCGGTCCCGGGGCCGGGGTGTGCCCCGTAGGCCCAGACGTCGGTCCAGAACGACTCGACGAAACCGTCCTCGTAGCCGTTGCCGTTCTGGGTGACGAGGGCGGAGATCCGTTCGGGGTGCTTGAGCGCGACGCGCCATCCGATGGGGGCGCCGTAGTCCTGGACGTAGAGGGCATAGCGCTCCAGGCCCAGCTGGTCGAGGAGCCCGGAGGTGAGTTCGGCGAGGGCGTCGAAGGTGTACGTGAACTCGTCCACGAGCGGGGCGTCGGAGTGGCCGAAGCCCAGATGGTCCGGTGCGATGACGTGGTAGTCGTCGGCCAGCAGCGGGATGAGCTCGCGGAACATGTACGAGCTGGTGGGGTAGCCGTGCAGCAGAACGATTGCGGGGGCGTCGGCGGGGCCGGCTTCCCGGTAGAAGATCCTGTGGCCGTCGACGGTGGCAGTCCGGTGGTGCACCGAGCGCATATCTAACCCCTTTGGTGATTTGATCAGGTTAGGCGCTCGCCATGCAAGCACTGGGCCGCTAACCTGTCAAGTGACTCAATCAGGTTAGATGGGAGCGGTTAACCGATGGACACGCTGCTGGACCTGCTCAACAGCAGGCCCCTGGTCAACGGCGAGGAACAGGACGCGCTGGCAGACCCGGCCGGAGGCAGGCGCTGGGCGCGGGAACACGGCGGCGAAGGCAGCCTCGCGGAACTGGCGTTGCTGCGCCAGACGCGGGACATCCTCCGGGACACAGTGCGCGGAGAGAGCTCGCCCACCGCGCTGAACCCGCTGCTCGAAGGGGTCCACCAGACCCCGGAGGTCACCTCCGGCGGCCTTCAGTGGACACTCACCACTCCCCCGCACGCCAGGCTGGCCGTAGAGGTGGTCCTCGCCTGGGCCGCCACCGAAAAGCAACTGCCCGGCCGGCTACGCCCCTGCGCCAACGATGCGTGCCAGTTGTTCCTGCTCGACCGCAGCCGCGCCAACCGCGCCCGCTGGTGCTCGATGGCCGCCTGCGGCAACCGCGAAAAAGCACGTCGCCACTACGAGCGCACCCGCTGACCGACCCCCATCACGCCGCACGCCGCACACCGTACGCGACACGCGCTCCCACCAGCGGACCCGTCGCCCGAACAGGACCAAAAGCCGATGCGGAAGCCACCCCCCAGGGCAGCGTGGACCACTGACGGCCCACAGCACCGCCCCGACCCCGCGGAGAGGACCCGGTAGACCTGCACACACCCCGCGCCGTCCTGGTTGCCGACCGCGCCCACGCAGGCGCCGGCTGACAGACCCCGGATCAAAGGACAGCCGGCGTGACCGGCCCTCAGGGACATCCCCGGCCGGCACCGAGGTCGAGGCGCAGTACGTAACGCAGACAACAAGCGCGCCCTCGTACGCGTCGCGCCCGCGGGAGTACGCCTCATCCCCGGCGGGCGTTCCCGCGGGCCGCGAGATCGCGTGCGTCACGAAGCCGGCGCAAGGCGTCCTCAGACGCGGCAACAACGCGCGCGGCTGCCAGGATCGGCATGTGATACCGCAAGCCCTAGCAGACGGCGAAGCTGTCACGTGCCGCCCGACCCCGTTCAGTCAAACCGAGGTCACGGTTTCAGGCCAGGCCGCGAAAGGCGTTCCGGGCCTGGGCGAGGCACGTGAGGCAGCCACCGAACACAGCAACGGCAGCGGCGCTTGCGTGGAGGTTGCCGCCCTTGCGGGCGGAGGGATGACTGTTCGCAACGCGAGGGATGACTGTTCGCAACGCGCGGTTCCCTGAACGGCCGGCTGGCCCCGGTCTTCCCCCCGCAAGAGACGAAGGCGTTCTTCTCCGGCGCATGTGAAGAGGAGCCCGAATACATTCCAGAGGCCGCATCGTGACGGTGAGCGGGGAGCGCAGTGACCAGCCCAGTTCCCGGCCCAGGACCCAGGGCGGGCACTCCGCGGACAGGCGGGAAATACGCAGGTACCGGAACGAGTCCTGGCAGGAGTCACGTTCAGCGCGGGCGCCGGCCCGGTCGGTCTTCGGTTTGTCGGGCAGCAGCGCTGCGGAGCGGTAGACGACCGCGAGTTTGTCGTAACAGGTGGCCAGGCCTCGCCACTGCTTGAGCAGGCTGAATGATCGTTCCACGACGTTCCTGCGCTTGTAGGTCTCGGTGTCCAGAGTCCGGGGCCGTCCGCCGCCGCGGCCTTTCCTCTTGCGGTTGGCCTGTTGATCGGCACGCTCGGGAATCACCGTGCGGATGCCACGGACCGCGAGGTCGTCGTGGACCCGTTTGGAGGAATACTCCTTGTCTGCGAGCAGTGCGTCCGGTGTGGTGCGCGGCCTGTCACGGCCAAGTCGTGGGACTCGGATGTCGCCCAGCAAGAGAGGGAGGACCTGTACGTCGTGGACCTGGCCAGCGGTAGGCGGAGTTTGGTTCTTGCTTTGGCAGGTGACAGCGCTGATGTCCTTCTCCGGCCGGGTCGTATTCGTGGCGTGCTGGTGGGCTCGGTTGATGGTCGAGTCGACCGAGACTGTCCAGTCGATCCCTTTGATCGAGTCCGTCTGGGCGGTCACTTGGGCCGGAACTGTGTCCCAGGTGCCGTCGGCCGCGCACCCTCGGTGGCGCTTCCATACCGTCTGCCGGGGACCGAATGCTTCGCGGGGCAGATCTCTCCAGGGGATTCCGGTGCGGTACCGATAAATGATCCCTTCGACGATGCGGCGGTGGTCGGACGCCCTGCCTTCCCCGCGCTGCGGGGAAGGCAGGGCACTAGGCGCGCCTATTGCTCGTCAGTCAGCAGAGGCATGCGCCCGCTCGTGGTCACCGAGGCCGGTAGGCGGTGACCAGCACAGAGACAGTGACCTGATCGGGCAGGACGCCGCCGTTGTTAAGGTCTGCGCGGCTCACGTGGCGTGCACTCGGCGTCATCTCAACCAGGTCCAGGGCACCCAGCTTGGTCAAGGGAACGGAGTACTCCACCTGCTCGGTGACGACGGCGTCGAAGAAGGGGTCGAGCGCTCGGTGCAGACGGTGTTCCTTGGCCGGATCGATCATGATCATTGCAGGCATCCGGCCACGCAGCTCGGCCAGGTGCCCCCCGGTGGGTCGGACGACGATCAGCCGGCCGGTGGGGCGCAGTACGCGGTGGAACTCGGCCGGGTTGCGTGGGGCGAACACGTTCAGCACGACATCGGCCGCCCCGCCGGCCAGTGGAAAGGGACGGAAGACGTCCCAGGCCACCGCAGCGGCTCGGTCGTGGGCACGGGCCGCCAAGCGCAGCGCGCGCGCCGATGTGTCCATCCCCAGACCACGGGCGCCAGGCATCTGGTTGAGTACGCCAGCCAAGTAGTAGCCCGTGCCGCACCCGACATCCACCACCGTGCCCAGCTCGGACACGGCATCAACCGCCAGGCGGGCCCCGACTTCGCGGATGGGCGCGTAGGCGCCGGTGGACAGAAAACGGTCTCGGGCTTGAACCATGGCCGCATCGTCGCCGCTGGTGGCGCGGGTGCCCGTCAGCAGGCTGGCATAGCCGTGCCGGGCGATGTCGAAGGTATGGCCCACAGGGCAACGCAGTGCACCGTGGCCAGGGTGCAGGCGGCGCGTACGGCACGCCGGGCAACGCAGCAGGTCGAGGAACAGGTCGAGGACAGGGGGAAGCGACACGGGCACGAGGCACTCCTGGCAAGGGGTGAAGGGAAGGGATCGTGCCTGCGCGGTCAGAGCGCCACTGCGTCAGAAAGGAACGGGCAGCATCGGGACGTGGTTCGCGCAGCAGGCACACCAAGGAGGGCGACGCCGTCCGGCGTCGCCCTCAGCGCCTTCCGATCACAGGAAGCAGCAGTGCGGGGTGCTCATGAATGCCACGTCATAAGTCTACGAGCGCGGCGGAGACCGTCATGCCTCAGTTCCCAAGAGGGTTGGGAGTGGCTTTGTTGGCGAGTTCCAGGAACGTAGAAACGAAGTCGAGCGGCTGATCGGGAAGTTGAAGATCAACCGGGCAGTGGCCATGCGCTTCGACAAGCGGGCCTACGTCTTCCAGGGATCCGTCACCACCGCAGCCATACGTCTCTGGCTCCGGGCCTGAGCACGGGGCATACGAGCTATCGAGCCGGGTTCCCGTGTCTGACGATGCACCCGCGCAAAGTCCGCTTGATCGACCGGCTTAGGGTTCCTGCATGACGACCACACTCTGTCTTCGGGAGATCACCCCAGCCAACTTCGACGCAGCGATCGGTCTGCGGGTTCGTCCGGATCAGGAGCACTTGGTCGCGCCGGTCGTAAAATCTCTGGCAGAGGAGTACGTCTATCCCGGCATAGCTTGGCCCCGCCTCATCTTTGACGGTAACCGTCCCGTCGGTTTCCTCATGGCCTTCTTCGACATCGACGGGAGGGGCGACGACACAGGCACCGATATCCGTTCCGGTCTCTGGCGGCTCAACATCGCAGATGGCGAGCAGAGTCGAGGGTACGGTCGCTTCGCGGTCGAGTCCGTTGCTGCTGAAATCCGCAGTCGCGGCGGCACCCGCCTGACCACCACTTGGCATCCGGGCCCGGGCGGCCCCGAAGGTTTCTACCTCGGGCTCGGATTTCGTCTGACGGGTGAGACCAGCGGAGGCCAAACACTCGGCGAGCTGGACTTGCGCTAGGACTCGACCTATCGGACAGGCCCTAGTCCGCCGTCGGCCCCGTCCGAGCCAAGCATCTGTGGCAGGGCGGCCCCCGAGACGGCGGACCGCGAGCGGATGCTGCGCGAGGTCGAGCGCGACAACAGGCCGGGCGCGGCAGCTGGCACTGACGGGTAGCCGGGTCAGTCAGGGAGATGCCCGAGCACCAGCAGGCTGTACGGCACCTCGTCCCCGGTCCGCCGCAGTGGCTTTGTTCACGGGTTGTGAAGCGCATTGTTCATGGGTTTGGGAGGCGCCCGGATCCACGGTCGGGTGATGTTCACGAGTTTTGAAGTCGCCGGGGTGCTTGCCACGGGAGCATCGGGATGCTCCCGGTGAAAGGTCCTGGTCATGCCGCAGATGTCGAAGGTAGAGCTGTACGCGGCGATCCGTCGGGACCACCGCGGCGGCATGAAGATCCGGGAGATCGAGCGCAAGTACAACGTGTCGTGGCGGACGGTCCGCAAGGCCGTGGACTCGGTCTGGCCGGAGCCGAGGAAGCAGCTGCCGCCGCGACCGACCGCGTTGGACCCGTACAAGTCGCTGATCGACGGGATGCTGCTGGCAGATCTGGATGCGCCGCGCAAGCAGCGGCACACGATCACGCGGATCTTCCACCGCCTGGTCGAGGAGCACGCCGCGGACGTCTCTTACCAGATGGTCCGGCGCTACGTGAGTGACCGGAAACCGCAGATCCTTGTGGAGTCGGGGAAGGCGCCGGTCGAGGCGTTCGTGCCGCAGACCCACCAGCCCGGCATGGAGGCCGAGGTCGACTTCGGCGACGTGACCATCCGGCTCGCTGGCGAGCTTGTGACCTGCTACTTGTTCTCCTTCCGTCTTTCCTACTCGGGCAAGGCCGTCCACCGCGTCTTCGCATCTTGCGGGCAGGAAGCCTTCTTCGAAGGGCACGTCCACGCGCTACGGACGCTGGGCGGGGTCCCGCGGAGCAAGGTCCGTTACGACAACCTCAAAGCCGCTGTTGCCCGGGTGCTGGGCCTGAGCCGGGCCCGGGTGGAGGCCGACCGGTGGATTGCGTTCAGGTCGCACTTCGGGATCGAGAGCTTCTACTGCCGACCGGGCATCGAGGGCGCACACGAGAAGGGCGGAGTGGAGGGACAGATCGGCTACTTCCGTCGCAACCACTTCACCCCGGTGCCCGAGGTCAACTCGCTGGCCGAGCTGAACGAACTCGTTGACCAGTGGGATCTTCACGATGGGCGGCGTCGGATCGGTTCGCGGCCGCGGACGATCGACGAGTACTTCCAGGTCGAGCGGCCGCTGCTGATGCCGCTGCCGGAAGAGCCCTTCGAGACGGGCCGGCTCTTCACTCCGCGAGTCGACCGCTACAGCCAGATCGCGGTCCGCACGAACCGTTACTCGGTCCCGGTCCGGCTGATCGGCAAACGGGTCCGGGTCGTACTGCATGCCTCTCACCTGGTGGTTTTCGATCGGAATGTGGAAGTGGCCCGGCATGAGCGGCTGATCGCGAAGGGTGGCTGCCGCCTGGATCTGGACCACTACCTCGAAGCTCTGATCCGCAAGCCGGGTGCCTTCCCCGGCGCGACCGCACTCGAACAAGCCCGCTCTGCGGGCAAGTTCACCCCGGTCCATGACGCCTGGTGGGCCGCGGCGGTCAAGGCCCACGGAGACACCGCCGGCACCAGGGCCTTGATCGAGGTTCTGCTGCTGGCCCGCCACGTCTCGCACGAGCACCTGGTCGCCGGCCTCGCGATGGCTCTACGGGCCGGGGCACTGACCGCGGACGCGGTCGCCCTCGAAGCCCGCAAGATCGCCCAGGCCGAAGCCGAACCCACCGGGAAACCCTCGTCGGCCGGTGCCGCGAGGGCGACCGTGACGTTTCTGCACGAATGGCGGCTCGCCCATCTTCCCCCGGACACCAGGCCGCTGCCCTCGGTGACCCACTACGACCAACTGCTCCGACGCCGTCGCGCCAGCGGCGGTGAACACCGCGAGGGAGAAGCACAGTGACCCTGCCCCGCCAGCGAGGACTGACCGAGCAGGCCGCCAACACGGCCATCGACACCGCATGCCGCCTGTTGCGGCTGCCGTCGATCAGGAACGAGTTCGCCGACATCGCCGACCGGGCTATGAAGGACCAGATGACCTACCGCGGCTTCCTCGCCGAGCTGCTGATGGCCGAGTGCGACGACCGGGCCCGACGCCGTTCCGAGCGCCGAATCAAAGCAGCCGGATTCCCCCGGGACAAGTCCCTACGGACCTTCGACTTCGACGCGAACCCCAACATCGACGCGGCCACCATCCACACCCTCGCCAGCTGCGAATGGATCAAGAAGAGCCAGCCGCTCTGCCTGATCGGCGACTCCGGAACAGGCAAGTCCCACATGCTCATCGCGCTGGGAACCGAGGCGGCGATGGCCGGCTACCGGGTCAAGTACGTCCTGGCGACGAAGCTGGTCAACGAACTCGTCGAGGCCGCCGACGAGAAGCAGCTCTCCAAGACGATCGCCCGCTACGGCCGCGTCGACCTTCTCTGCATCGACGAACTCGGCTACATGGAACTCGACCGCCGCGGCGCCGAGCTCCTGTTCCAGGTTCTGACCGAGCGGGAGGAAAGGAACAGCGTGGCCATCGCCTCAAACGAGTCCTTCGGCGGCTGGACCAAGACGTTCACCGACCCTCGCCTCTGCGCGGCCATCGTCGACCGCCTCACCTTCAACGGCACCATCATCGAGACCGGCACCGACTCCTACCGCCTCGCCAGCACCCGAGCCCGCGCCGAAGCCGCGGCCAGCTAGGTTCCGCTGGGAGCGTCGGCCACTTCTCCGGTCTCAGGGGAGCTGGCCGACGACCCATCGGAGCGAAGCAGGGCCCGCAACTCTTCGGGAGTGACAGGCCCCGAGTCATGAACGGGCTGGCCGACGTCGGCAGGCCAACTGGGACGGAAGCGTTCGACGAAGTCTGTGAAGTCGGTCCGCAGATATCGAGAGTCGTACGGCTTCAGCCGGATCTGCTGGCGGCTGTCTGCCCACCAGATCTCGAAATCGGCAACAGTGCCCTCCGCTGGCCAGTCTTCGCCCTCGCTCGGCAGCAGCAGAACGTCGACAAAGCCTCCGACACTCAGGCCGATGTCTACGAAGATCCCGATCGCACCGGGTCTGGGAACCTTCACCACAGTGCCCTCGAAGACCTGCCCGAAGCGCAGGCCCTTCCGAATCCGAGCCCACTCGACATCTGTCACCACGAACAGATCATCGCATCTTCGTCCAGGATGCGAGCGGTTGAGACTCCACGTGAACTGCAGCAGTGCTCCCTCACGATGATCGCCTCATCGACACCGCACTGCCGCTACTTCTCGTGAACATCCGCGACCCAGATGCTGACCAACCGCTGCTGGAACTCATCGACAAACGCTGCTGCTGAACGTGAACAAAGCCAGCCGCAGGAAGGCACGTGCTTCCTCGACGGCCATGCCACGCCACACGTACTGCCCAGCGAGGTCCATCGCCCAGGGCGCCAGGCGGGCCGGGTGGGGGTCACGGCTCAGGGCGTCGAAGACCTCGCTTGCCAGCCATGCGGCGATCCGGGTGGTCCAGAGTGGCGCAAACTCCCCCTCACCACCGCCGAGCCCGAGCAGCACACACTCCCGCTCCGCCTCGGCCATCCGCTCCCGGCTGACCTTCTGCGCCGTGGGCATCAACTCACGTACGAGCAAACGGACTTCGAGCCATTCCGGACGGTACTCATCATGCTCGTCGAGCCCGTCCCAGCCGGCCGTCCACTCCGGCGGCGGCTCCGGCAAGGAGAGCGGGGCAGGCGGCAGCAACGCGTCGAGCGCCGCCCGGGCGCTGACGGGATCGACCGGAAGGGCCAGGGTTCCCCCGATACCGGTGGGAAGTTCGCGGACGGCGGCCGGAAGCAGCGGCTCCTCGCCATCCACTGCCAGTCGGCCTCGGGCACGGTATCCGTCCCGGCGCGACACGAACAGCCGCTCGCGGACCCAGAGCCTGTCCCCCTCAGGGATCCCCGTGTCCCGGGCGAGGGCGAGTAGCGCCCTCTCGCCGTGCGGGGCTCCCAGAGCGGCCAGCAGGTTGACCGCCTCATGTGCGGCCAGTTGGGCATGTACGAGGTGCACGGCGAGCTCGGCCACCGTGGCAGGCGACAGGAGCCGCGCCTGCTCCGCCCGCTCCCGGAGCCTGCGCACCAGTCCATGTGCCTGGTCGGAAAGTTGTTGGCGATGCCGCTGAGAAGCGAATCGGGCAGACTGTTCGGCCGTGAGTTGCGGCGGCTGCCCCTGCCCCAACCGACCTGCCTCGTACGCCCCATAGACGTCCCAGAGCTCATCGGTCCAGCCCGTTCCGGCCGACGGTACCGCGGCGAGCACCGCCCCGAGCGCCTCCAGCACCGCCTGCTCGCCATCATCAACCTTCCCGGCTTCTTCGGTCATCGCGCCTTCCCTGTTCCGCCAGGAGACACCCGGACACACCTGGCCTCCGACGCACCCCTACCTACGGGCCGCACACCACATCGGAGACTGCCGAGCGAGCTCCTCTGACCTGGGTGGATAGTCTGTCAGGATGCTTCTCCTGGGGATCCTTCTCCTAGCTGCCTGCGGCACGGGATGCGCCTATCTTTCGTGGCAGCTGATGAACCGTCTGCGCTCGGTGTTTAGAAGTCATCTCATTTGGCGAGTCGGCGGTAGCAGATGAGGGTGCAGGCGATGCTGGTGAAGGCGAGGAAGTGGTCGGCCTTGCGTTCGTAGCGGCGGTGGAGTCGTCGGCAGCCGGCGAGCCAGGCCATGGTGCGTTCCACGGTCCAGCGGTGGCGGCCCAGCCGTTGCGAGGACTCGACTCCCTTGCGGGCGATGCGGTGGGTGATGCCGCGTTCGCGTAACCATTGCCGCAGGTGGGCGTAGTCGTAGCCCTTGTCGGCGTGGAGTTTGCTGGGCTTGCGGCGGCGCGGGCCGCGGCGCGAGCGGATCGGCGGGATGCCCTTCACGAGCGGGATCAGGGCCTGACTGTCGTGCAGGTTGGCCCCGGAGATTCCGACGGATATGGGCAGACCGGACCGTTCGGTGATCAGGTGGATCTTCGAGCCGTACTTGCCCCGGTCGACAGGATTCGGACCCGTCAGGTCCCCCTTTTCAGGGCCCGCATGTTCACCGAGTCGATCGCGCACCTAGACCAGTCCAGTTCGCCGCGGGCGCCGAGTTCGTCGAGGACCAGGCGGTGGAGCTTGGCCCACACTCTGGCCTTCGACCACTCCGAGAACCGCCGGTGGGCGGTCGCTCCGGACGGCCCGAACGACGCCGAAGGCAGCTGCTGCCAGGTACAACCCGACGTGGCCACGAAGACAATCGCGGCCAGCACCTCCCGGTCCCCGTGCCGACGCCGACCACCGCCCTGCGGCCTCGACGGCGCCTCCGGCACCACCCGCTGGAACAACTCCCACAACTCGTCCGGCACCAGACGCTCAACGATCCCCACCATGACTCACAGAATACCGAGTCGCCCAAATGAGATGGCTTCTTAGCGGCATAGCCGTGAAGGGCCGCTGTGTGCGCCGCTATTCCACGGACAGCACGGACAACGGCACGCAATGGCACCATGTGCATGGCTTCACCACCCTTGAGGGCCAGTACGTGGAATTCGAGGGAGACGTCATGCTGCTCGCCGAGGGTGACTCGCTGACGGTCCGGTATCGCTCGGAAAGCCCCGTACTGTCCGCGACGGTCATTGGCCCCGGCGGAGCTTGGTCCCCCTTGTTCGGCCAGCTGTTCGCCGTTGCGATCACCGGCATGTTCGCGCTGATCGGCCTGCTGATGGTCTGGCTCTACTTCAGATAGCGAGCACGGCCTCCCGTCACGACGATGGTGTGTGACGGGGAGCAAGGCAGTAACTACCCGAGGGATGCTGTCCCGCTTCCTCGAATGGTTCGTCGCTCGATGTGATCGCCTGACGGCCTTGCGCACGCGGACACCTACAGGACGACACGGACGCGGGCTTCACGGCGTCCGAGCAGACGGCGCGTCGGGCGGGCCCACTCCCCCGTTCCCACCTCCTCACCGACGCGAGCGACAGTCTCGCGCAGCCAGATGCGGGCCGCGTCCTGGGCGTGCACGGGATGCCACCCCAGCACTTCCTGGACGGGGACGATCCGCGGGGCCACCTACAACCACACACTCACGACGGACATCGGCTCGGGGGCGGGCGTGGAGGTCCCGGTCGTAGTCCAGATGACAGCCGTGGCACATTGCTCGGAGACTCCCGGACTCGCAGTGTTCCGGAGCGTGATCAGGTGAGCGGTCGTCAGGATGACGCGGGAGCCCGTGCCGTGCGCGGATTGCCCGTGCCGGTTGGGGCACCGGCCGGTGTGGCTGCCACCTCCGCACTCCCCTTCGACCTCACACCGTCACCCGGCACGGTTCTTGATCGCCTCACTGCTCTCCGGCCATTTGAGGGGTAGCGGTAGCGGTCTCGGGGCGGATCGGCATACGGACCGTTCCACGGCGTCGAGTTCGGGCGCCAGGGCTGACCTCGCTGAGGAGTACGCGATTGTCGGCAGTCCCCGCATAGGGGTGCACGTCCTTCCTCTGCCAGTCAACGGGCCGGTATCGCGCAGGTCGCTGCGGCCGTGGTGCGTCCCTGGGGGCAGGCGCCTGTACTGCCGGGGACTGGTGCCACCGGTCATCGGCTGGAGAACGTGCCGTAGAACTCGAGGTCGACGTCGCTGGAGCAGGAGTACGGAGCGTGCGGGGTGCCGCCGGCGATACCGCCGACTCCGGTGACCCCGGTACCGGACAGGTTGGGCTTGCACGCGTCCACTGTGCTGCCCACGGCGTCGAGTGGCGCTCCTCCGACGGTCGCAGAGACGGTTGGGGGCGCCGGCGGTGGCGCCGCTTGAACCAGCGGTGTGGCAGTCACGAGCAGAGCGAGGCCGCAATGGCTGCGGCAGCCGCAGATCTAGAGCCCGTCCTTGAACCTCTGTTGATCTCGTACATCTGCCAGAGCCCTGTACTCGTGAAGCTCCGAGGGCGGGGAGTGCCGGCCTGGGCCGAGACTGAAGGGGCCTTCCGCACTCGCGAGCGGCAACGCCGAATTCTGACCCGAAGAGAACGTCGGCGTGCCGATCTGGCGAACAGCGAATATGCGTTCGCAGCGGCTGGAGGCGTCCAACCGCTGCGGACGGAGACCCTGTGCGTACAGAGGCCTCCCGTGGCGCGGGTGCGAGGTCAACAGAGGTGCAAAAACGTGCTTTTGACTGCGCGGCATACTCCTTCGATGGAGTCCCCGCAGCAGCAGGTACCGGCACCGCGGGCAGAGGAAGGTTCGAGCGTAAGGGTGGAAGCCCCCTACAGCAGACGTGTTCAGGACACGACCAGCTGCGCGCCGGGGGCCGCTCTGAACGCACACCTCGAGTGAGCACGGCGAGAATAGGGCGACGGCAGCTAGCCGATCGTCGCTGGCACGGCCTCTCCTCCACGGCGGGGAGCGGTGACCGAATGACACCCCTCAATGGGGCGATGTGGTGCTGGCCTGCTTCAGGAGGTTGATGGCGAGTTTGTCGGTGGCCTCGGCCTGGCCGGAGAGGCGGTGGACGAAAATCCAGGTGCCGTCCGGCATTGCCCCGGTGAAGACTGAAGCATCGCGGGTGGCGCCGTTGTGCCAAAGAAGGGGGCCGGCTGTCTGCCAGGAGGGGGCGGGTTCGCCCAGTTTCCGATCGACGAGGAGCGCCGTCATCACCTGGGCGGCGGCGCGAGGGGTAGCCCATAGCCCTCCGGCGGGAAGGATGGCGCCGTCCATCGTCCACGGCCGACGTGGTCGTCCCAACATTCCACGTCGGCAGAGGCGCAGGTCCGGCGGGGGGTCGGACATCACCTCGGCGACGCCCAGGGGCGCGAGAACGTGCTCCTGGAGGAGGTCCTCGTAAGACGCTCCGGATGCGGCGCAGAGCGCGGCACCGAGGACGGCGTAACCGAGGTTGGAGTACTCCTCGGTTTGTCCCGGGGCGCTGGTGGTGAGGGAGTCCAGTCGCTGTATGAGAGCGTCGAGGGCCGCGATGTCGAAGGATGCATAGGGGTCACGTCGGTGCAGGCCTGGCGGAACTCGCGGGAGGCCGGAGGTGTGCTCCGCCAGGTGCCGCAGCGTGATGCCGGTGTGGGCCGGGGCGGGGATGAACTGCTCCACCGGGTCGTCCAGTTGCAGCATCCCTGCTGACGCGAGACTGGTAAGCACGGTCCCGGTAAGCGCTTTGGTCAATGAGCCGATCTGGACGAACTTGTCCAGGTCATGTCCGTGTTCGACCCTTGGTTCGTCGAAGCTGCTGAGAATGCACGTGGGTCCGGTCGCATGCCAGCCCTTCAGTTGGGGGTGCGGGGGATCGCGCAGGCCGCGGTGCCGGCAGGCATCCGGTGCCGATTCCTTGCCACCCACCGATAGGCCAAGTGAGCAGCCAGGCTGAGGGGAGGAAGGCGCAGGAGCCGTGCCGTTGCTCGATAGCGGCGGGCTGACGAGGAGCCGAGGAAGTATGCGAGTGCAGCAGCGCCGCCGTACAGAACCCGGCTTCCGTCGAGGAGAAGGACTTCACGGTCCAGCCGGCGAAGGTGAGGCTGCGTCAGTTGTGGGGGGAGGAATTGCCAGGGCGCAGTCTCGATCTGCGGCTGCGCTCGATGCTGGATCTGCTGGATGGCTGCATGGCAGAAGCCGCAGTCACCGTCGAAGGCCAGCACAGTGCGCTGTGGGGACGCGACGTTGTTAGTGACCGCTGTGTTTTCCACGGGCTGAGGCTCTTCTCGTTCACAGGAGATAGGGCGTGGACAGGGCTCCCGGGCCGCGGTGCGGTGCCGGCGGCCCGGCTTGCCGGGTGGGTGGGGTGCTGTCGAGAAAGCGTCGGGCGCGGTCTTGTCTGCTGCGGGGTTATGCGAGAAGCGGGGCTGTCCAGCCTTCGAGGATGGCTTCGCGCTGACGCGACCGCAGGACTCCCACCGGTCGGGTTTCCTTCCACCAGTCGGTCAGGATGGCGGGTGATGAGGTGCCTCTCACGAAGTGTGCGAGCAAGGCGTGCGACAGGTCGACTTCGCGCTGGGTGTACGCGGTGGCCGCAGCGGAGAAGACTGGCACTTCGGTCCGGTGCTTTCCCGTGCTGATCGCGACGGTCATCTCCGCGGGGCTCCCGGGAATCCAGGCGTCCAGGGCGGCGGCGGCGAAGGTCGTTGCGCGGGTCGCCCACCGGACCACGGCCGAGCGGACCGGCACCTGGTCCACCTGTAGGTCCGTCACTTCCGGCCAGGCCCAGACGCGTTCATCAGGGCGACGCGCCGCAGCTCGCTGGGGGACATGGATACACCTGTCATCTGCGCGGCGGGCGGCAGGCCCAGGTAGACGTCTGCCTCTGTCACCCAGAACAGGCCGATCATGCTTCCGTCGTTCCGAGGGCCATTCGCAGTTGATGAGACGTCCAACGTCAGGTCCAGCTTTCTGGTCAGCCCTCATGAGGTGCACGGTCTGATTTTCCAAGGCTAGGCACGTCGTGGCGCGGGGCCGCCGTATTTGAGCCATGCGGCTCACGGAATGGCGGAGCTCTCGCAGGATGGCGCTGCCGCCTCCCTGGTCGAATTCCACAAGACGCCACGTTGCCGGAAATGAACGAATGATCGTTTTGGGGTCAAGTCATCCTGCTTTTTCCAGGTCGGGGAGTGCGACAGCACCGCCTTCTGATGTCCGGACTCCGCCTTCAGAGGGGCTGGACCGGGCTCGTTGGATCAGGCCGGAACCCAGAGAGACCGCTTGGTCCAGTCCCTTGCTCAGGAAGATCAGATCGCACGGGCGTCTGCCCGCAGACGACGACCGTGCTTCACTGCATGGCATCGTCCAGGCGCTGTCCGCGCGATCAAGTCGTTTGCCGTCCCAGCCGAGCAGCGTCAGGCGACCGCGATCCTGGCAAGGGCAACCTGGAGCTGGCAGACCGACTCTTCGGCGTCCATGTACTGCTGGAAGGACGGCGCGACGGCACCGAACGTGGAACTGTCGTCGGCGGGCAAGGCGCGCCAGTGCAAGATCGGCGTGAGTGCTGTGGCGGCTGCGCCGAGGAACCATGCCAGGCGTCCGTGGACGTGAGCGAGGGCGATGGCCACGGCGGCGATGGCCTCGATGGCCTCTCGCAGGCGCTCCAGCCGACGGACCGCAGGGAGGCGCTGTTGATTCTGCGGATCGGCGATGGCTGCCAGCAGATCGGCTGCCGCCTTGTCGGCGATGTGACGCTCTGCTGGGGACACGACCCATGTGCGGTCTCTGATCAGCCGGTCGGCTTCCTCGGCCAGGTCCTCGATGGTCGTCCGCATATTCACAACCCGGCACCTTAGTTGACTGACCAGAGCAGCAAAAAGGCAGCACCGGACTCCCGCCCAGCGTGATTCATCGGCCGGACAGGCCCTGGCCGAATCCAGCAACTGCCTGTATCCCACAGCTGCGGCGACGAACCCATGGACCGCACCTGAGTGCGGCGGATCCCGCCGCATGCCCCTTGATGCTGACCTACCGTGCGATGCCATGGACCCTTGAGCTGACTGGCGATGAGCACCTATGGGTACTGGCCGCGCTGGAGGCTGCGGCCGCGGAGGAGGGCCACCGTCTCGAGGAGTACGGAGCCGGTGAACGCCGCCCAGGCTGCCCAGCCGATCAGAGTGAGGACGACGTTGCCGGACGTGCCGTTCGAGACAGGCCGGCTCTTCACCCTGTGGGTCGACCGCTACAGCCTTCTGTTGACTGAACTACGAGCAGAGACTCCGCACTTCAGGGGACGGATACGCGTTCCAGGGTCTGCATTTCCTGCTCATGATCGGAGATGAGGAAGAGCACCGAGACCTGGCTGCGCTGGTCGTTGCTGGCGACCGGAAACCGGTAGGAGCCGTATCGTCTGGTCGCCCCGAGCAGTGTCGGCAGGCGGCTGGCCGCGCTGAGTCGACACTGCGATCCCGGTCCGCGCTCGTCGATGGACACGGTCGCGCGGACAAGAACGCGGCAGCATCCACCGGGCCGTATGCGACGCTGAATGTGTCCAGCCAGTACGTCCAACCCCGGATCCCCGCCGCGCTGCTGAAGCGGTAGTTGAGCTGCCAGCGGACCCGGTGACCAGGACCGAGCCGGACGGCCGGGGGCCGTCGCTGCCGGGGTGGCAGCGCGAACAGGGGCTGCGCTCGCGGGAAGACCCTCAGTCGGCCATCGGCTTCACGAAGCTGGACATCGACCTTGCCCAGGTCTTCCCCGCTGTCATACGGCTCGAAGCCGTCGCGCTCGTGAGCGATCCTGCTGCGGTCGTTGGTCTCCTGCGCAGACTGGAGGCAGGGGTACACGGAGACACCAAACGGCAGGGCCGTATCCTGAGGCGGACGATGCAGGCAGTGCCGCCCGTCGCAGCAGGGCGCCGCCCGCTCGGGTACCAGGTACCTGGCAAACGATAGGGAGTTGACCGGTGATCAGTCTGGCCACGGCGGGGGCAGTGGCCCTGGTCGAATTCGGCATGGCTCTGACCCCGGGACCGAACATGGTCCATCTCGCTTCCCGGGCGATCACCCAAGGTCGCAGGGCGGGTTTGGTGAGTCTCAGCGGGACCGCCGTGGGCTTCGTGTGCTATCTGCTGGCTGCCGCCGCGGGTCTGTCCGCGTTGTTCGCCGCTGTGCCAGTGACGTACACGGTGGTCAAGCTTGCCGGGGCCGTCTACCTCGCATACCTCGCTTGGGGCATGCTCAAGCCCGGCGGCCGATCGCCCTTCACTCCGGCCGCGGACCTGCCTCCGGTCTCCGATGCCCGTCTGTTCTCCATGGGGCTGCTGACCAACCTGCTCAACCCCAAGATCGCTCTTCTGTACGGCGCCCTACTGCCCCAGTTCCTGGACCCGCACGCAGGGCCGGCCTGGGGGCAATTGCTCCAGCTCGGTGGAGTGCAGATCATCGTGGGTATGACCGTGAACGCTGTGATCATGCTGTGCGCGGCACGGATATCAGGGTTCCTGGCTGCCCGCCCCCGCGTGATGGCTGTTCAGCGGTTCGCGTCAGGCGGCTTGCTCGGCGTCTACGCGCTGCGCACCGCTCTGTCCCGCACGCCTGTCTCGGCCTGAGCCGTTGCCCCGCGCGCCTGTTTCCGCTCCCCGGACAGCTACGTGACCAGCAGTTACGGGAACAGCCTTCAGTTGGCCGTTCTGAGCATCACCGTTGGCCACGCCGTCTGACCTGCATGGCTATTTCGCTCCCTTCGCCCCTGTGGATCGAGCCATGTCCGACCGCCATGTCGGCGCGTCGCCAGACGGTCTGTGGGAGTGGGGGGCTCATCGGCCCCGTGCTCTTCAGTTGGTGCGGTCGGACCAGCCTGCGGGGAGGTTGCCGGGGGCGACGGAGATGACATTGTCGTCGTCAGCGCCGACGTGCTCGAAGAGCGTGATCTTCGCGAACTCGGGAACCTCGTAGATCGGGTAGGTGGGGCCCTGGTCGCGGTACGTGCGCATCTCGTCCAGGTGCTCGTTCTGGAACAGCACAGTGCGCTCGCCATGCTCACGGATCCAGGCCGGGAAGAAGATGACGCCGTGCAGGCGGCGCTTCCCGGGCAGCACGTTCACGGAGACGGAGGTGCCGGTGGGCTCGGTCCAGGACACCTTGTAGACGTCGTCGTCCAGCTGGACCAGGTCGACCTGCTGGCCCTTGACCCAGCGGCCGCCGACGTGACCGGAGTGGATCCGGTAGTCGATCGTGTGGTCGTTCTTCACATACATCTCGTACTGCCAGCCGTTGGCGTAGGTGTAGATGAAGCGGTGGCCGACGATGCCGGACAGGTCCTGCGGGGGGATGGGCTGCTCGACAGTGGTGGTGAATACTCCGTTGCTCGTCATGGGAACCTCCTGATTGGTGCGGTGCCGGCCCGAGTACCCGCCGACCATTCAATTTTGACACAAAACATTTTTGTCGCAAAACGAGTCTGCTGGCAGACTGGCCCCATGGACACCGCCTCCGAATTCGGCCGACTGATTGGCCCGCTCCGTCGGGCCGTGCTGCGCACCCGCCGCATGGAGGGCCTGCCCGATCTGCCCGAGGCTCAGATCGAGCTGCTGCGCACGCTCGCCGAGACGGACGGCGCGACCCCGCGCGAGGCGGCGGCCCGGCTGAGGATCGCGCCCTCCACAGTCAGTAATCTGGTCCGCGCGATGACCGCGGCCGGGCTGGTGGAGCGGACCCCGTCCACCACTGATCTGCGCACGGTCCGCCTCACAGCCTCCCCCAAGGCGCTGGACATGCTCGACCGCTACGACCGAACCAGTACCACCTCCCTGCGCCATGCACTGGACGGCCTCGCCCCGCAGAGCCGCGAGGCGCTGCGGCTGGCCATTCCGGCGCTCGCCGAACTGCTCACCGCGCTGGAAGCACAGGCGCCGGAGGAGCCGGGTCAGGTCAGGTGAACTTTCGGCTGTGGCTGAAAGTGGCATTAGGGCTGAGATGGAGATGGCGGAGACAGTTGAGCAGATTGAGGAGGCCGAACGGCAGGCGCCGTGCGCCCGTCTGGTAGAGCTCCGTCAGGCATTCCTCGCTCCGCGACGTTCGACAATGCCTCTGCTGTACAAGCCCACTGCGGCCGAAAACGCCCGCATGTTGCGCGTCCACCGCTTCGAGTTCAACTCCGCCGTCACCAAGGCCGCGCACTCCAGCTGAGATTGTCTGCGACAGGCCGGCCCCGACCGTGTCTACTACGGCTCGGGACGTATCACGTTGTGGCCCGGTGTGATGATGACAGTTTTCACGCCCAGGGATGAACGGCCCCGTCTGGCACGCAGATGCTTCAGTGCGCCGGCCTGCTGGTCCGCGAGGAGCTCGGCGATGTCGTCGAGCGGGAACCCCAACTCCCGGTAGAAGAGGATTTGTTGCAGCCGTGCCAGGTCGGCGTCGTCGTACCGTCGGTACCCGGCACCGCTGCGCTGTCGTGGGCGGAGGAGCCCCGCCGTGTCGTAGTGATGCAAAGTGCGTACAGTCACCCCGGCGAGCGCCGAGACCTGACCCACGGTGTACCCCATGAACCTGCCCTTCCGTTCGCCTCCAGCCTCAAGCCTGACGTAGCGGGAGGGTCAAGCCGGCCGCGCCGTCCTCATCGACGACGCCGCCGTAGAGGGTGTACTGCCGCCCCGGGCCGGTGGTCCTGGCAGCTTCATAATCGCGGGCGTGGTCCCATTCGGTGATGCGTATTGTCTGCTCACCGTCCTGCGTGTGGTGGACGTACGTCGCGAGCAGGCCGGGCAGAGGCATGCCGGCTGTCAGCACCGCAGTGTCGTTCCCTTCATGTGCCGCCGTGCTCACCACGAGCAGCCCTGCGGGCCGTGTCGCGTCGTGCACCAGACTGTCGGCGAGCCGAGTGCGGGTGAGTCCGGGCCGCTCGATGCCCGGTACCAGCGCGTCGACACGGCTGACGAGCTGTGGGCGATGCGTTCGCGCCCAACGCAGGTGGGCCTCGTCGCTGCTCCACTGTGCGTAGAAGAGAAGCCCGGAGCCGTCAGTGGCAAGGAAGATGTGCTGTGCCAGACGCCCTGGAGGTGCGGGGGCCGATGCCCACTCCCCCAGCATGGTGTCGGCGGCAGTGCGAGAACGCTCGGCGGTGCCAGTGAGCCACTGGCTCATCAGGGCCGTTCCGGCGGAGGGGTGGACGAGATCCGAGAAACGTGTCATGCCTGCGACCTTTGAGCATCAAGTGCACTTGAGGTCAAGGCGATCCGTCCGAAGCCGTCACAGGACGAGACGGACATCTCTCGCGTAGCCGCGATCGTGTCGTTGGTCCAAGGGTGGCCGTGCGACACGGCCACTGCACCGGTTCGCTCCAGCCAGGTGCGGAAGTCCATCGCGGCGGGGTGGATCCGCCGCGTAGCGGTCATGTCGGCGCGCTATCCGCGTTCGTTCAGCCACTCGTAGGCGAACGCGAACCGCTCGTTGACGGCGCGGACGGTTTCCATCGGGATCTGGACGTACGGAAGCGAACGTCCGATCGCCGCTCGTCACCTGGCTTCGCGCTGCCGGAACGCACGCCGTGACCAACAAGGGCCTGGGGGCCGCTCTGATGCCCGGTGCCGACGATCCGGAGCTCGGAAAAACCTGCCACACGACCGCGTGCCGCTGCTTGTAGTCGTCCTTGTCGAAGCGGGGCAGCCGGCCACCGACGCCGGCCACCGATGCCGCGTCGGCGCAGGTAGGAGCGGTTCGCGCGAGAGCCGTACGCCTTGTCCGCCCGGACCAAGTCCGGCTTCGCGCGCCGGAACAGGCACACCTTCCCAGCGCAGGTTGCTGCGCTGACCGCACGTCGCTCGCTTTGTGACCCGCAAGCCCCGCGAACTTCGGCAGATCGCGGGGCCAACGAGGGCAGGCGGCAGGCACCCCTCAGGCGGTGCCCAGCCGGGCCTTGTGGGCGCTGCGGGTATCGCGGAGATAGAGCAGGGCCACGCAGGCGATGATCCACGCGGCCAGCACGGCGAGGCCCGACCATAGGCCGTCGTCGCGGAAGTAGGACATCCCCTGGAGAGCGCGCACCCCCGCGCCGACGGGCAGTACGCCGGACAGCGGATGCAGCCAGTCGGGCAGGTAGAAGGGGGGCATGACGCCGCCGCTGGTGGCGTTGCCGAAGATCAGCAGGATCACCGAGGCGATGGCGGCGCCCGCGGATCCGGTCCATTTCACGATGGTCATGGTCGCGCCTCCCGCCGCCATGGCCATCAGAGCGGTGACCGCGGCCGTGCCGGCGAAGGAGCCGGGGAGGGCGCTGAAACCGGTGTCGCCGGCGAGGAGGGCGACGATGATGCCGCCGAGGGCGCCGAAGAGGGTCAGGCTGGCGATGCGCTGGCGAAAGCGCAGAGCGGGCGCGGCCTGGTAGGTCATCATGCCGAAGAGGTAGCCGGCCAGGACCAGGCCGAAGGCGGCGTAGAAGACCGACAGGCCGCGGGTGTCGCCGGCGGACGCCGCGAGGATGTCCTGGGCGACCGGGGGCGGGCTGTCCTGCGCTGCGGCCTGGGCGAAGGCGGCGGTGAGGGTGCCGGTCACAGAGGGGCCGTTGGCGCCGGCGTACAGCAGCTTTCCGCCCTGCTGGCCTCGGCTGGGGAGGTAGGCGGCGTAGACCTCGCGGTGCTCGACCGCCTGGCGGGCCGCCGCTTCGTCGCCGTAGGTCCGCACGTCGAATCCGCCGGATATGGCCCGCTCCAGGCCGGCTTCCACCCGGTGCGCATCGGCGGTGGTACCGACGACCGCGACGGGGAGATCGTTCGGGCGGGGAGCGTGGAAGGCGGCGAGGTAGACGCTCACGAAGATCGTCCCGATGGCGAGCACCACAGCGACGGGCAGCAGGACGCCCTTCAGGCCGGATCGGGGATGCGGTTCGGGGGCGGGGTCGGGTATGGCCTTGTGGGTGGCCGGCAGGGTGTCGGCGTGGTGGAGGGGGGTGGGGGGTGGCATGAGAAGAACCGTCCGCGAGTTGTAAGGTGCCTGATAACCGAAGTAGTAAAACATAAGTTGCCTTACAAGTGGGGTCCATGTGAGCGAACAGCCCGTCCACACCGGCTATCTGGCCTGGCACTTCGCCCAGGCCATGGGCAGCCGCCTGGAGAGAGAACTGCGCACTGTCGACCTGAACCTCGCGCAGTACAACGCCCTCCAGTGGGCCGAGCGTCAGCCCGGGATCTCCAGCGCCGACGCCGCCCGTCACGCCGGCATCACCGCCCAGTCCATGGGCACCGCCGTGGCCAGCCTCACCGACCGCGCACTGCTCATCCGCTCACCTCACCCCACCAACCGCCGCATCCTGTGCCTGCACAGCACTCCGGACGGCTCCCGCGTCCTGGAGCGGGCACGAGAGGTGGTCCGCCGGGTCAATGAAGAGGCGCTGTCGGTTCTGGAGCCCCAGGAGCGGGCCTCGGTGCACCACCTCCTCCACCGTCTGGTCACCCACCTCAATCCCGGCGCCCTGCCCCCTATCTCCGGCCCCACGGCGACGCCCGACCCGTGAAACCACCCGCCGTACCCACCGGCGGCAATTCGCCGGGGGGGGCGAAGGCCGCCCCGACGCACGCGCGGGGGCGGCCCGGTTCTCGTCATACTTCAGAGCTACGCAGCAGACCAGCACGACGCTGCCGCGTATGGCCAGGAGCCGGCCCGCATCAGCCGCCAGCCGCACAAGGCCACCGACGTGCGGTTCATGGTCTTCCGGGCCCTGGCCGCCGGCGGCATCGGGCACGAGCAGGCCGACGACATCGTGGCGAAGCCGGAGGCCGGGGCGGTGGCGGCGCCCACACCTGGATCTTTGAGAGCAGCCCCCCGCACGGGTCCCAGCCGCGGCTCGAGGACGGCTACTTCGCCGGCGCCCGCGACGTCGCCGACTACCTGCTGCGCATCGCCAACAAGCGCGCGGCCGGCGCCGGTACCAATCACCGCTGCGCCCGGAGACGGCGATCAGGGCCCGTCGAACCAGGCCCCGGTCGAGCGCCGCCACGAAGGCCGGGCCGCGCGCGGCGGCCGGGGTGTCGTCCCGCGGGTGGGGCAGCCCGGGGTGTGGGGGCCGCGGTGTCCTCGATCGCGGTCAGGCAGCGGGTGACCTCCAGGAGGCGGCAGGCCCCCGTCCCGCTGGTCCCGAACTCCAGCCCGGCCATACGTCTCCCAGCCCGGGGACCCCAGCACGGTCCAGACACGGGCGGCATGCGCGTCACATGGGGGCTTGGTGACTCTCCAGCTCCTACGGCCCACGCCGCCCGTTTCCCCTCTCTGGTGCCGGCCTCGCCGCCTTCACCGGCCACTGAACGCTCCGGCGGATATCGCACAGCGTGGTGCGATCTGTGCCGTGGGATGATCGTCCGGTGACTCGACGTGCAGACCTCGACCGTTCCCTGGAGGAGCTGGAACGCGACTGCTGGCCCGCCCCGCCGGCTGAGGCAACTCGCCTTGCTGCGACGGTGCACAAGCTGCGCCGTCGGCCGATCCGCGAGCTGACCGTCGAGGACCTGCGCCTGCTGATCAGACAGAATGTCGGACTCGCCCATCTGCTACCGCTCGCGCTGGAGGTGTTGCGAGACGATCCGATGGCCGCAGGCGACATGTTTGAAGGCGATCTGCTGTCCGCAGTACTCGCCATCAATCCGGCCGTCTGGGAACAGTTGCCCTCCCTCGGCCGGGAGCTGACCATGATCGTCTCTAAGTTGACCGACCTGCCGCCGTCCCTGATGCACGACACCGCAACGTTCCTGGCCCGGTAGACGCTTCGGCGCCGCTGGACAGGGTGACCCGCTGCCCACAAACGCGGCTGCAACAGGGAGCGGACGCGACAGCAGCAAGCAGTCCCGGAACACCGCGGCCACCGGGTCCGGCATCAGCAGTGCACAGGTCGTGATCCACGACGCGGTGAGCCACAGCACCAGCGTGTCTCGCACCCGAGGCACCCCGGACGTCGCGCGGACCTGGGCACCGTGCTCACGACGGCGCGGGCAAGGCGGCCGACCGGGTCGCCGACGGGGCCTCGACAGCTGGCCGTGAAATAGCCAGCGGAGCCAGGAGCGTGGCCCAACACCTCATCCCGTCAAACTCGTACTGGTTCTGACCTCACAGAGACACAGGCAGGTGGAGATGAGCGACGCCTTCACGTTTGAGCTGCACCACTACCGAATGAAGAAGCAGACGGGATTCGAGGGGATCATCGGGCCTTTCGGCAAAGTCGTCACGATCCGGCCCGGGAGCAGGATGCCGGGTCGAAAGAGTCTCCCGGCGGCTGAACTGTGCCTCCAGGGCGCACACATGCCGGAGGTCCGGTACCGCTCGGAGTCCTTCCATCCCCTCTCCCTGGAGAACAGTTCGCTGTTCATCGACGGAACCCGAGCGGCACTGGATTTCAACCGGCGGGCCTTCAGGAACAAGTCCCGGGCACTCACGGTCACTTTCAGGGAGCGGTCGTACACGTACACCGTGCTTCGTACCGGCCGCACCTTCGTCCTGGAACGGCCGGGGGTGAACGTCACGCTGGAACGCGCCGAGACGACGAACAGGAGGAGCGTGAAGTACGTGGGCGCCGCCTCCGATGGTGCGGACGCGGTGGACCTGGCGCTGGCCATCGTCCTCAAAGAGGTCGACACCTCGCCCCTCACCTCGATCGGCGCTGCCTCGGCAGCCGTGAACGCCGTCCTCAGCCCGCGCCGCCCCGAGGGGGGCGACTACTCCGACTACTGATCTTTTCGTAAGTTCAGTGGGCATAGTGGCGGTGTAGGTGGGACGCTGTCGGGATGGCTTATCAAGCTTCGCCTATGGCCGCCGGATCGCCACTTCCTCCTTTGTCGCGGCCGCAGTTGGCGGAAGCGCGTCGCGTTCGGGCGGTGGAGTTGTTCGAGGAGGATGTCTCGAATGCGGAGATCGCGCGGGCGGTAGGGGTATGTGCCGAGAGCGTGCGGCGATGGCGTCGGGTGTGGGAGAAGGACGGTGCTTCCGCGTTGCGGCGGCGGGCATCTACCGGGCGCCCGCCCAAACTGGACGACTCCCAGGTCGAGGCGGTTCGGACCGCGTTGGACCGCGGCGCCCAGGCTCATGGTTTCGAGGCCGACTTGTGGACTCTGGAACGTGTCGGAGAGATCGTTGCCCGGGTGACAGGGGTGGTGTTGTCCAGAGCGTCGGTGTGGCGGCTGCTGACGGGCCGACTGGGATGGAGTCTTCAGCGCCCTGAGCGGCGGGCGGTCGAGCGGGATGAGTCGGAGATCGCCCGCTGGGTCTCCCACGAGTGGCCGCGCATCAAAAAAGGGCGGTGAACACACGTGCCTGGATCGTGTTCCTCGACGAATCAGGCGTCTCACTCTTGCCGCAGGTCCGTCGCACCTACGCACCCCGAGGACGGACCCCGCTCCTTCGCCACCGCCTGAACTGGAAGCGGGCGTCGATGGCCGGCGCCCTGGGCTACCACTCCACCGACCCCGAACGCGGGGCACGACTGTGTTTCCATCTCAAGCCCGGCAGCTACGACACTCTCGGACTCATCGAAGTCCTGGAACAGATGAAGGTGTTCTACCGCGGCGAGAACGTGGTTCTGGTCTGGGACGGCCTGTCCGCTCACTGGAGCCGGGCCATGCGGGCATGGGTCGCCGAACAGGACTGGCTCACACTCGAGCGATTACCCGCCTACGCACCCGAGCTGAACCCGGTGGAACTGTTGTGGTCCTCGCTCAAGAAACGTGAACTCGCCAACCTCGCCGGCGACCACCTCGCAGACGTCGCCGACGCCACCGAACAAGGCATCCACCGCATCAACAACAATCCACAACTCCCCTGGTCATTCCTCACCCACACCGGACTCACCATCCACCCACCACACCCACCGAACTTACGAAAAGATCAGTACTGATCTTTTCGTAAGTTCAGTGGGCATAGTGGCGGTGTAGGTGGGACGCTGTCGGGATGGCTTATCAAGCTTCGCCTATGGCCGCCGGATCGCCACTTCCTCCTTTGTCGCGGCCGCAGTTGGCGGAAGCGCGTCGCGTTCGGGCGGTGGAGTTGTTCGAGGAGGATGTCTCGAATGCGGAGATCGCGCGGGCGGTAGGGGTATGTGCCGAGAGCGTGCGGCGATGGCGTCGGGTGTGGGAGAAGGACGGTGCTTCCGCGTTGCGGCGGCGGGCATCTACCGGGCGCCCGCCCAAACTGGACGACTCCCAGGTCGAGGCGGTTCGGACCGCGTTGGACCGCGGCGCCCAGGCTCATGGTTTCGAGGCCGACTTGTGGACTCTGGAACGTGTCGGAGAGATCGTTGCCCGGGTGACAGGGGTGGTGTTGTCCAGAGCGTCGGTGTGGCGGCTGCTGACGGGCCGACTGGGATGGAGTCTTCAGCGCCCTGAGCGGCGGGCGGTCGAGCGGGATGAGTCGGAGATCGCCCGCTGGGTCTCCCACGAGTGGCCGCGCATCAAAAAAGGGCGGTGAACACACGTGCCTGGATCGTGTTCCTCGACGAATCAGGCGTCTCACTCTTGCCGCAGGTCCGTCGCACCTACGCACCCCGAGGACGGACCCCGCTCCTTCGCCACCGCCTGAACTGGAAGCGGGCGTCGATGGCCGGCGCCCTGGGCTACCACTCCACCGACCCCGAACGCGGGGCACGACTGTGTTTCCATCTCAAGCCCGGCAGCTACGACACTCTCGGACTCATCGAAGTCCTGGAACAGATGAAGGTGTTCTACCGCGGCGAGAACGTGGTTCTGGTCTGGGACGGCCTGTCCGCTCACTGGAGCCGGGCCATGCGGGCATGGGTCGCCGAACAGGACTGGCTCACACTCGAGCGATTACCCGCCTACGCACCCGAGCTGAACCCGGTGGAACTGTTGTGGTCCTCGCTCAAGAAACGTGAACTCGCCAACCTCGCCGGCGACCACCTCGCAGACGTCGCCGACGCCACCGAACAAGGCATCCACCGCATCAACAACAATCCACAACTCCCCTGGTCATTCCTCACCCACACCGGACTCACCATCCACCCACCACACCCACCGAACTTACGAAAAGATCAGTAAGAGGTGCTTTCATTAGGCTGCTGCCGTGAGTTGAGCGGCGGCTTCTCACATGCCGCGGTCTGGGCCGTACCAAGGTTCCGGGCGTTCGCCAGCGGAAATTGGAAGGTGCCGCAACTTCACGGGCCCGGGGTAAAACGCTGCGCTATTGGGCCCGGTCATGTCTTCGCCGATGAGATAGCGGTAGAGCCATTCCGCGAAGCTAATGCGGTGCTCTGCCCAGGTTTCGTCGAAGCTCACCAAGAACCTCGGAGCGTCGGGGGTGGCAAGCAGGAAGATGATCTCTCCGCGGTCGGTGCTCGCGATCGGCCACAGCCCGTTGGGGGTGCCAAAGCTCAGCTCGTCGAGTCCGAAGAGCATGCGGGGGTCCTCGTCCGCGTCGAGATCGAGGTCGTCCCACGGCACCTCGGACCACGCCTTGATCGTGCTGCGGATGTATTCGCCCAGGTTCCACCACTCGGTCGCGGGGTGGGAGAGGTGCAGGTGCCCGTTGATCTCGATGGGGGCAAACGCGTCCACAAGAGCCCGGTAGTCGGGCGGAAGTTGTATGCCGAGTTCTGCGTGGAGACGGTCCCAGGCGGCCGGGTCCGCATGGCGGTTCTGGGCAGGGCCGAGCATCTCCATCACGGCAGCCAGGTAGTCAGTCATGAGTTCCTCGACGGTGCGCACGCGGCGTGGTCCACTGCGTTGGGCCGCGCTATCAGAAGCCGTACTTTACGGATCACGTCGAGTCGATGACCTTGGCAAGTCTGCGGTAGCAGATCAAAGCGGCGGCGATGCCGGCGAAGGCGAGGAAGTGTTCTGCCTTGCGTTCGTATCGACGGTGCAGGCGGCGGCATCCGGCAAGTAAGGCAACCGTCCGCCCCACAGTCCACCGATGCCGCCCAACCGCTAAGAGGACTCGACGCACTTGCGCGCGATGCGCGCGGTGATGTTCCGCGAGCGCAGCCATCGGTGCAGGGGATCGTAGTGGTACCCCTCGTCGCCATAGAGCTTGGCAGGCTTGGCCGCCGCGGTCCACGGCGGGAGCGGACGGGCCAGATACCGCGTACGAGAGGTTCGAGGCCCTGACTGTCATGAGTGTTCGCAGCGAAGATCCCGACCGAGAGGGGCAACCCGGATCGCTCAGTCATCAAGTGGATCTTTGATCCCTGCTTGCCGCGATCCACGGGATTCGGACCTGTCAGATCCCCCCCTTTTGCTGCCCTTATGTCCACCGAGTCGATCGCACACCGGGACCAGTCCAGTTCCCCGCGCGCCCAGTTCGTCCAGGAGGAGGCGGTGGAACTCGGCCCAGACCCGGGCCCGGCTCCACTCGGTGAATCGCCGGTGTGCGGTTGGCCCGGAGGGGCCGAAGACGGGCGGCAGTTGCCGCCAGGTACACCCTGTTATAGCCACGAACAGGATCGCCGCCAGTACCGCGCGATCACCGTAGCGGCGTCGGCCACCGCGCTGCGGACGCACGCTGCCACGCGTCTCGTTCGCTCGTGAGCCGCCCGCCCAACGGTCCTTAGAAGTCATCTCATTTGGCGAGTCGGCGGTAGCAGATGAGGGTGCAGGCGATGCTGGTGAAGGCGAGGAAGTGGTCGGCCTTGCGTTCGTAGCGGCGGTGGAGTCGTCGGCAGCCGGCGAGCCAGGCCATGGTGCGTTCCACGGTCCAGCGGTGGCGGCCCAGCCGTTGCGAGGACTCGACTCCCTTGCGGGCGATGCGGTGGGTGATGCCGCGTTCGCGTAACCATTGCCGCAGGTGGGCGTAGTCGTAGCCCTTGTCGGCGTGGAGTTTGCTGGGCTTGCGGCGGCGCGGGCCGCGGCGCGAGCGGATCGGCGGGATGCCCTTCACGAGCGGGATCAGGGCCTGACTGTCGTGCAGGTTGGCCCCGGAGATTCCGACGGATATGGGCAGACCGGACCGTTCGGTGATCAGGTGGATCTTCGAGCCGTACTTGCCCCGGTCGACAGGATTCGGACCCGTCAGGTCCCCCTTTTCAGGGCCCGCATGTTCACCGAGTCGATCGCGCACCTAGACCAGTCCAGTTCGCCGCGGGCGCCGAGTTCGTCGAGGACCAGGCGGTGGAGCTTGGCCCACACTCTGGCCTTCGACCACTCCGAGAACCGCCGGTGGGCGGTCGCTCCGGACGGCCCGAACGACGCCGAAGGCAGCTGCTGCCAGGTACAACCCGACGTGGCCACGAAGACAATCGCGGCCAGCACCTCCCGGTCCCCGTGCCGACGCCGACCACCGCCCTGCGGCCTCGACGGCGCCTCCGGCACCACCCGCTGGAACAACTCCCACAACTCGTCCGGCACCAGACGCTCAACGATCCCCACCATGACTCACAGAATACCGAGTCGCCCAAATGAGATGGCTTCTTAGATTTCGCGTGTCGGCATGACGGAGATCTGCGGGAGGTTGACGTGGCGGGGGCGGCTGACGGCGAAGGCGATCAGTTCGGCGATGTCGGCCCCACTGGGGATCTTCTCAATGGAGTCCATGGCTTCCTGGACGGCGGCGCTCATGGCGGGGTCGCCGATGTGGTCACGCAGCTCGGTATCGACGGCGCCCGGCTCAATGGTGGTCACCCGGATGTCGCTCGGCGCGAGCTGGACGCGCAGGTTGCGGGAGAGATGACTGAGGGCAGCCTTGCTCGCGGCGTAGCCGCCGAAACCCGGCAAGACGATCTGAGCGGCCACGGACGAGACGGTCACCAGGTCCGCGCAGCCCCGGTCGCCGGCCGCGGCGAGCAGATCCGGCACGAAGGCGTCCACAACAGCCCAAGCACCGGTGACATTCACCTCGATCATGCGTTGCCAGTTGGCACCGGAGGCCTCCTGGCCGAGGAGGTCGGGCAGGGCAAGGCCCGCGTTGTTGACGACGAGGTCAGCATGACCGAAGCGTTCCCGGACCCGGGTGGCGGCGTCCGCGAGCGAAGCGGGATCGGTCACGTCGGAGGGGACGGCGAGCGCGGTGCCGCCGGCCGCTTCGATGCGCGCCACGTGCTGGGCCAGACGTTCCCCGCGGCGGGCCAGCAGGGCGACGTGGGCTCCTTGCGCGGCCAGCAGAGTCGCGGTGGCCTCGCCGATGCCGCTGGAGGCTCCGGTCACGACCGCCACCCTGCCCGTGAGGGGCCGGGCGGACGCGACGCTCTGCGACACAGTCGTGGCGGCGGCAGTGGTGGTGGCGGTGGCGGTGGCGGCCATGGTGTTCTCCGGGTGCGCGTGTGCGGGTACATGGGTGTGTGGTGCCTGTGGGCGGTCTCGACTCTGCACGCAACGCGCACCCTTACCCAGGGCCCTGTCCGACCCTGGGTCTGCCAGAACCAGGCTCCGCCGATACTTGCGTCATGGACTTTCGCACCGAACTCGCCACATTCCTCCAGTCCCGGCGCTCCCGCCTGCGCCCGCAGGATGTCGGCGTACGTCCCTTCAGCGGACGACGGCGGGTGCCCGGCCTGCGCCGCGAAGAGCTGGCGCAGCTCGCGGGAGTCAGCGTCGACTACTACATACGGCTGGAACAGGGCCGGACGCAGAACGTCTCCGACCACGTCCTCGACGCGGTCGCGGGGGTGTTGCGGCTCGATGCCGCCGAGCGCGCACACCTGGGCCACCTCACCCGCGCCCTGCACACCTCGCCCGCACAAGCTCCCGCCCCGCAGCCGGTCAGCGCGGGCATCCAGATGCTGCTCGGCGCGCTCGGCGAGGTACCCGCCTACGTCCTCGGCCGGCGCCTGGACATCCTGGCCTCCAACCCCCCGGCCCGTGTCCTGTTCGGCGACTTCGACGCCCTGCCCGCCGAACGGCGCAACATGGCCTGGCTGCACTTCCTCGACCCCGGTGCTAGAGAGCGGTACCCCGACTGGGAACAGACAGCCCGCGACACGGTCGCCGCGCTGCGCATGGACCTCGGCCGCCACCCCTGCGACGACCGGCTGTGCCAGCTCCTGGGCGAACTCTCCGCCCGCAGCGATGACTTCAACCGCCTGTGGGCCGAACACCACGTACAGGACAACTCCCACAGCCTCCAGCGCATACACCACCCTGCGACCGGCGAACTCCCCCTACACCGCCAGACACTCCACCTACCCGACCAGCCAGACCAGACCCTCATCACCTACATCGCAGAGCCAGGAACCCGGGCCCACACAGCACTCACCACACTCGCCAGTCGCCGCCTGGCCGGCAACCGAACAAACGAGCCCGGACCACTGCCACAGACATGACCGTCTCGCACTCCCCATGGCCGCCGACACCCCCGTACGTGACCGACCCGGGCCCCCCATTGCCGCCGACGCCCCTGGACACGGACCGCCCACAGCAAGTGAACGCGCCACACCGAGCCGGAGGATGTCCCGCACCGGCCCCGTCGGACACCCCCAGGCGAAGACAAGCGCTGGCTCAACCACATGAGCGCCGGCCGTGACAACCGGGCCTTGGAACTTACCTCGCCTCGACTTCGTGCCCACCCGAACCGCCATCGCATGGCTCCGAACATCTGACTCAGTGCAACCGCTCCACAAGAAGCGGACCAGAGCCTTTGTTTTGGAGTCGGCTGAAGGCTTGCGGTGGGACGGCGAGGTGTGTTTCTCGCGCTGGGGTCTCTTGGGTGTCGCGCAGTCCAGGGTCGCGCTGTACGCGGCGATCCGTCACGGAGGAGACGTTGGGGCCCCAATATCCGTCGCTGTTGCCCATGAGGACACGGCCGGTGAGTGGGCCGGTCACCGCGAGAACGCATACATCGGTGCAGCCCATCTCGATGATGTGGAGGAAAAGGTCGCGCTCGTTTTCCGCAGGGCGAGCATTGCTGAAGCCTCGGGGCTTTCCTGGTTCTCCGCGCGGGTCCATGACCAGCAGAGAGCACCGCTTCAGGGGCATGATGCCGTAGAACGGGCCCGCGCCTGAGCCGCCGATGTGCGTGAGGAACTGTCCAAAGGCGTCGGGAAGGGTGATGCGGTGCTCGGCCTCAAACGCAGCGATGCCCGCTGCCCATAGTTTTGGGCCGAGTGAGAACTTGTGTTGTTCTTCCCCGAAGGAGTGGCTGCGCAACGGCTGGAAAGGGATCGCAGCCAGCCTGCGACGCAGGCGGGGTATGCGGGGATCCATGGCGCTCTTCTCTCGTCCCCGTCAGCCTATGGGCGACTGTGGTCAGCTGGCCAGAAGAACCCTCTTCCGCAGTAGGGCGAAGCCGGCGGGCCGAACATCTGGCGTTTGAGCATTTTGATCCGGTTGACATGTCCCTCCGCGGCACCGGAGTTCCAGGGAAATGGGAGGCCGGCAATGACAGCGTCGAGGTCAACGCCATGTCCTGCGCTCGGTCAGTCTGCTGGACGCCTTCGACGTCACGCTCGCCACCCGCGCCGCCGGCCTGACCCGCGAAGGACCGGAACTGCGCCTGGTCGAGCGCCCCTTCGTCCAGCAGGACCCGTTCGCCCTGTGGCCGTTCCAACTGCACGGTGTGGTCGGCTCCACCATCCGTACCGCCGACGATCCCACCGACCACCGCTGGAGCCCCACCGACTGGCAGCACACCGCCCAGCGCGCCCTGACCGCGCTGGGCGAACGATGGACCACCGCAGTCGGCCCTCAGTGTCGGCGTACACCCGAACCGGCCAGTGAGGTACAGCGCCGCGTCCCCCTCCTGAAGGTGACCCTGCGCATGCTGGGAGCCAGGGGCGCCCGACTTCTCAGACCCGCGGGGGTGCCAACCAGCGTTCGGCGCGGCCCTGGTTGTGGGAGTCTCCGGAGCGGTAGGCCTGTGCCAGCAGCCGGGCGCGGAGCGGTTCGGGCAGGCGGGCGATGTCCCGCTTCTGGCGCGGGCGGGTCTTGCAGCCCAGCAGATGGCGCACGGCCCCGGCGTCGTGCCGCTCCTCGGCCCGCGGGTCGGCCAGGGCGGCGAGCAGGTCGGCGATCGGCACCCTGCCGAGCAGCTCGCCGGGCACGCCCTCGTGGACGGGGTATCCGGAGCAGCGGCCGCTACCGGATCCGTACCAGTTGAGCAGGGCCAGCACTCGCTCTACCAGGTCGGGGAACATTAGGTGCAGTTGATCGGTGAGCTCCGCGAGCAATTCGGGTGAGGGATTGCCGCCGGTGCGGGAGAGGTCGAGGATCCGGTCGGCGAGCCCTTCCAGCCCGGCGGGCATCGCAGCCAGCCAGTTGCGCTCCTCTTCGGTCTCTTGCTGCGCCCGTAGCCGGTCGGCCTCGAACTGCTGCATGGGGCCGGGCATGCCGTGCCCGTTCAGCCAGGCCAGGAGCAAGCGGCCGTCGGCGAGGACGGCGTCGCTCTCCCACTGCCCCCACCGCAGTGTCGCCCCATGGTGCAGGACGACGACTGCGAGCCGCCCACCGGACCGGTCGAACACCTCGAAGCGGACGTCCCCGAGGCACATGCAGTGGAACCCGGGCAGCGACTCCACGGCCAGGGCCGTCCTTAGCCTGGCCGACTCCGCCGGATCGGAGAGGTCCACCCGGATCTCTCCGGATGCCCCGACCCCGTTCACCAAGCTGACCCGAACCACGTGTGCCTGCCGCAGCACGTTGTCCAGCGCTGTCGTCCCGTTCATGAACCGATCCCTCCCTGCCCGGGCCGCAGATGCACGGGCGACCCGATTCGACCGCGGCTCCCGTCCGTCTGGCAAGCCGGTTCCTTCGCGCCCGCGGTCCAGCGCGTGTGCCGACGGGCGGTCGTCGCAGCCCTATGGGGCTACGCCCCTTCCTGGACCGCCCTGTTCTGAGGCCGGCTGGCTATCGGCCGACCCCGGCCGTGTGGCGGCCAACAGCCGAGGACGTTCGCTCGTACCGGCCGAGGAGGCAAGTCCGTACGCCGACATCCAGTCCGCCAGGAACCTGCTGATGTTGTCTGCACCAGGGCCTGTGCCTGGCCCGCGAACACGACCCCAACGACCCACGCGACCTCTGGGTTGAACCACCCTCCCCGGCCACAAACCCGGCGCCGGAGCCAATAACCCCAAGGACGCGGTCGAATCGAAGCTGCACACCGCCATCTGCTTCGGCAAGACACAGTCGGCGGCGCAGAACGCGATCGCCACCGACTGGCCCAACGCGCTAGCCAAACTCGGCCTCAGCTAGGACTTGTCCGGGCGATCATGTGACTGCTTCGAATCCAGGCCGTGTTCTTGGGCGAGACTTTCCGGGCAGCTTTTGCCAGAGCCGCGGCGGCGTCCGGCCACCGTCACATCGCCATGCGATCACACGCTTGACCTCAATCACGCTTGAGGTGTGACGGTATTCCACATGACCGCGGAATCCACATCCCACGCGGCAGACATCGAAGCGACCAGCCAGCTCGTCGCCACCGTCAAGCACTCTCATCAGAACAAGGACCCCGAGGAGTTCCTCAGGGCCTTCCACCCGGACGCGATCTGGACAACGGCCCACGGCAAGGTCCTCATCGGCCTCGACGCGATCTCGGAGTTCGTGACCGTCTCTCCGGCTCCGCGCCCGGCAGTTTGTCGTGCAGGGTCCCGCTCCCGAGTGACAGGGCGTGTCTCGTTGGTGGCCGAGAACGAGTGGTGGCGCGTCTCACCGCGCTGCACTGGCTGCTACGGGGCGGTCGAGCTGATCGCCCCGGACAGCAAGTGACAGGCAGACGTGTCGAAACTGTATGAAGGCAAGCTGCGCGTTACGACGACAACGGAGACGAACTGCGCTCCATCTTCAGCGAGTTCGGCCCGTTGTGGACGTCGTCTTGATTATAGAACCGGAGACGGGCAGGCCCCCAGGGGGCGGTTACGTCACGATGGCCGACGACGCTGCCGCGACGGCGGCGGTCGAAGCCTTCAACGAGCGGAATTCGTTCACCGTCGCCAAGCCCGAGGCCCGCCCCTCCCGCTGAGGGATTAATTCCAGCCCCCGCGCAGGCGGCCCAGGCCGGGCGCGGCGCGGAGGCCTTCGCTAGATCTCAACGTCACTTCCTGTACCGCAACTACTCACACCCGGACTCCCCACTCGTCCAACGCCCCCGCGTAGTGGCACGCCCCCCTCCCTCAGCAGCAGCCACATATGACCGAGCGCCTCACTGGCGGATCTCGACAGATGGGACACTTTGGTCTGGTCTGAAAGGGCGCGCCGCCACCGGCTTCGCGGCTGTGATGGTGCGAGGCGCGATGGAAGGTGAGTAGGGATACATGGGTGAGGATCCGCTCATAGCTGCGGTCAGGAGCGGGGACGTCAAGGCGGTGAAGGCGTTGCTGGCGGCAGGTGCCGACCCCGACGCTGTCGACGAGCACGGCACTCCGGCGCTCTGTCTGGCCGTGGAGGCCTTCGATCTACCAGTGATCGAGGAGCTGAGGATGGCGGACCGACCGGTTCAGCTGAACTGCGTCGACGCCGATGGTCGTTCGCCTTTGCTGCGCGCGGTCGACTGTGGTGCCTGCGAGATCACGTCGGTGCTCGTCAGCGGTGGGGCGGACCTGCGGCACAGGGACGCAGAGGGGCGTACCGCCCTGGAGCTGGCACGGTACTGGCATCTTGCGGGTGCTGAAGCCGAGCTGCGCCGCAGGAGCGGCTCGTCGGAGCCGGTGGTGCGCAGGGCGACCATCGACGGATGGGGGAATGCCTGTGAGGAGCTGTCACTTGGTGGTCTGACGGTCCGCAACGGACACACCGCGATTCTCACCGAGCTGGAACCCGAGTACGGGATCACGCCACCCTTCGAGGAGTTGATGGGTCGCGCTCTGGCCGAGCCGGATGTTGGCCAGCCGGTGTGGGCGGCGACCACGATGGTGCTCCAAGGCCGCCCTGCTCCCGCCGTCTGGGCGCAGGCCGCCGCTCTCTGTGACCGTTCGGACCCGTTGGAGCGATATTGCGGTGCCGAGGCGCTCCGTCTCATCAACCTCTTCGACGACAGCGACGAGAGTCCCTTCGACAAGCCGCTCGTCGACCTCTTCCTCCCCTGGGCAGCACGCGAGGAAGACCCTCGAGTGATGCGGGCACTCGCCGCCGGCCTGGCCGAAGCCATGGACCCCCGAGCCGAGCAGCCACTGCCGACGCTCACCCGGCACCACGATCCGGAGGTCCGCCACTGGGCGCTCTCCGGCCTCCACTTCGCCGTCACGAAGGGCGACCCCAAGGCGCTGGCCACCGTCATGGCGTGCACTCAGGACGCAGATGTCCGGGTACGCGCAGCGGCGTGCCGGGTAATTGGCGCGGCCCCCAAGGGCCTGTCCGCTCCCTCGGACGCACTTGCCGCATGCCTGAACGACGAGGACGAGGGCGTACGGGTCGCGGCAGCCATCCCCCTGTTCGTGCGCGACGACCCCCGCGGCGACCAGGTACTACGCGACCTCGGCCGCGTTGAACACGGCTCGCCCTACTTCGCGGCCTTCCACGCCGTCTGGTATCACTCTCGGACGCTGAACCCCGCCCGCTGAACCGCTCATCCCCGCCAACCCCACCACTCACCCGCGAAGTGGACTGCTCAGCCACAGCAGCCACAAGACCGAACGTCCAGGGGAACGGCTGTCCGGGCTCTGTCCGTGAATCGCGGACTGAGGTCCCGGTCGGTTACGACGAGAGGTTGAGGTGCACGCGGCGGGCGGTCACCAGCGCCTGCCACTGCTCACGGACGCGGGCTTCGCCGTCGAGCCATCGGGTCGGAGAGCCAGGCTCAGGGAGCGGCAGATCACCCATGAAGTGGGCGATCTCGATGAAGAAGCCGAAGTTCCCGCTGGCGGTGAGTTCATGAAGACGGCCGACGGTTGCAGCCAGGTCCGCTGTCGCGCCTCGGACCGTGTGGTGCGGGACGAGGCCGAGCTCCAAGTACCGGTTCAGATAGGGCAGCCCGGCAGTGTTGGCCTCATGGCGGTGCTCCTCGGCAGAATCACGGGGCCTCGGATGGAAAACCCCTCTCACCTACGTAGAGGTGTCGAAACCTTCGCCGTGTGACACTGAGCGCCGAGGATCTTCGGCGGGCATATATCGGGACGGTCAACGCTGATTGTCCTCTGACAGGCGATCTTGAGAGATTGCCACCTGACCTTGACCGCCGGTCGAACGGGCCAGGCCGTGGTGCGCCATGATCGGCCCATGCCGATCCATCGTCTTTGTCTGCCGCGCGACGTGCTTCGACGCCGACGTCCGCGGAGCGAGCACGTCAGTCCTGTGACGTTTCCTTGCCTGCTCGTCGACGACGACGGCTGGGTGATGCCGTGCGCCGACGACGACGAACTCCAGGAACTGACCGAACCGGACTTCATCGACGACATCGTGGCCGCCTTCGACTCGTCGGCGCGCCCGCTGGAGCTTCACCTCGTCGGCGAGGGGCGGGTCATCACCCTGCGCCCGACGGGAAATTCCTGGCCCGACGAACTCACCAGGCACGTGCGCGCCTACTTCCGCCGCTGGACCGACCAGGAAGCCCCAGGCGCCGCGCAACCGGCGCTGGCCTATGTCGCGAAGATAGCCGCCGCCATCGACAGCACGCCCGTCCGCCCCCGCCGACGTTCCTAATGCGACCGCCCACCGCCTCCACTCGCCGGTCAAGATCACCTGCCAAAGGACACTTTCCGTCGCAGCGAAGGCTGAGCGTTGTCACCGAAGTCTGGTGGCCGCTGTTGTGTCACCGAAGGCTGAGTGATCGTTTAGGTGCGGCTGTCTGGGGAGACGGTGGCGGAATCGGTTCACGCGTACGGCGATCCCCTGCTCAGCGCCCCTGCCCTGGACTTCCTCGATGGTGGGCGACGTTGCCGTGTCGCATTGGGTGCCGGGTGGAAACGTTCGGTTCGAGACCGTCCCGCCTGTCCGCGGGTTCCGCTGGAACAAGGGCGATCGCAGCTTCCCCGGCTGGTCCTACGCAGTGACGACAGGATGTCCCGGTCGGTGCTGCCGCAGCGCCAGCTGCTGGACATCGACGAGCGCTTGGAGCACGCCGCCGCCCCGCCTTCGCCTTCGCCGACATGGTCCGCCACCAGCGCTGATACCCGCTGATGGAGTGCATCCGGCATGCAGAGTAGGACGCGCCGAAGCCCATGGGAGGCTTCGCCGGCTTCCTCCGCCAGGACGTCGACGCGGTGACCGCCGGCCTGACCTTGCCCCCGAGCTCCGGAGTCATCGAGGAGCGCGTGAACCGGGTGAAGACACTCAAGCGGGCTCTGTACGGCCGGGCCTCGTTCGAACTCCTCCGGACCCGCATCCCCACCCAGTCGTGACCTGCGTCAACCGCCCAATTACTGCCCTCACTGCCAGAGGTCGGCTCCGTCGTGCCCGCTGGGATCCATTGTCAGGAGGTGGGTGATCCACTGCATCCCAAGGCGGTGGCAGTCGCGGAGTCAGCCGCGAACCGTTGCCCCCCAAGTGACCGTCGAGTCCGGGGAATGGGAGCCGAACTGTGGTTGGCGTTGTGGTTAAGCTCCGCGCGTTCGCCCTTGCCCACGCTGGTGTGATCCTGCCGTGCATATCCGGGCCTGCCGAGCCGTTGACGTGGGCTGGTCCCGGGTTCACGTGGCCGTTGGATGATCCGCAACTCGCCGCCTACGTGGTGGAGTTGGGGCGCCGGACCTGGACGAGCGTCGGTCCGGACGGCCGGCTCGTGGGGCATGCGTCATAACTGGGCCCGGAGCAAGCAGAGTTGGGGGCATCGCCCACAACGGCAACGCGGTGCGGCTGGATGAAAGCCCCGGGTTTCGCGTGGACCAGGTGCTTCCCGACGTGGAACCAGGGGACGGGCAGTCCTGGTCCGCGCTGCAAATAAGCTCGGCGAAGTCAGGCTGGTCCGCAGAAGTCGCATAGAAGGGCTGGTTCCCGGGGTCCTGGTGCGCCGGTCGACGCGTTCAATCGGACGACGGCCTCGCCGGTAGCGGCCAGGTTCAGCCGCAGACTTGAGCCTGCAATGAGGACGAGTCCGCGTGCCGGAAAGCCTGCCAACCGCCACGAAGCAGACGATGTGTCCGCAGACCGCGTCACGGGCTGCGCTCCCCGTGCCGCCGGGTCCGTCAGTTCGCCTTCCGTCACCCTGTGCCCCATGGGACACTCCTGTCGTCGTGGGCCGTGCGATTCTCACAGGGGATCACCGGGGAACGGGTCGGCTGGGAGTGGGCCATGTTCTGGGCAACCACGAGCACCCCGGCACTCACCCCGGACAGGACAGGCGGACGACGATGACGATGACGGGCCCACACGACAGGCCCCCGGTGCCGGCCGGCACCGGCCCCACACCGCAGGACCGCCCGTTCCAGGTGGAGACCCACGGCCTCGACGTCATCAGCGAGAGCGAGCGCAAGGGCAGTCCGCGCACCCTGTTCTGGCCCTGGTTCGGGGCGAACGTCTCGGTGTTCGGGCTCAGTTATGGAGCCTTCGCCCTGGGCTTCGGCATCTCCTTCACGCAGGCCCTGATCGCCTCCGTGATCGGCATCGTCTTCTCCTTCCTGCTCTGCGGCTTCGTCGCGGTCGCCGGCAAGCGCGGCTCGGCGCCGACCATGGTCCTCAGCCGCGCCGCCTACGGCGTGCGCGGCAACCGGCTGCCCTCGGCGCTCTCCTGGATCCTCACCGTCGGCTGGGAGACCGTCCTCGTCGCGCTCGCCTCACTCGCCACGGCCACCGTGTTCGACCGGCTCGGCTGGGGCGGCGGCACCGGCACCAAGGTCGTCGCCCTGATCCTGGTCGGTGTGCTCACCGTCGTCGGCGGGGTGATGGGCTTCGACCTGATCATGCGCCTACAGACCCTCATCACCGTGGTCACCGGCGTGCTGACGCTCGTCTATGTCGCCCTCGTTGCCGGCCACGTCCACGCCGACGCCGTCACCGCGATCCCCGACGGATCCACCCAGGATTTCATCGGCGCGCTGGTCTTCATGATGACCGGCTTCGGCCTCGGCTGGGTCAACGCGGCTGCCGACTACTCCCGTTACCTGCCGCGCTCCTCCTCCGGGGCCGGCGTGATCGGCTGGACCACCTTCGGCGCCAGCGTCGCCCCCCTGCTGCTGACGGTCTTCGGCCTGCTGCTCGCCGGCTCCTCCAAACAACTCTCCGAGGCCGTCGCCGCCGATCCGATCGGCGCCCTCACGACGATCCTGCCGACCTGGTTCCTGGTGCCGTTCGCCGTGGTCGCCGTCCTCGGTCTGGTCGGCGGCGCGGTCCTCGACATCTACTCCTCGGGCCTCGCCCTGCTCTCCGCGGGGCTGCGCGTCCCGCGCCCGCTCGCCGCGCTCATCGACGGCGTGCTGATGATCGCCGGATCCGTGTACATCGTGTTCATCGCCGATGACTTCCTCGGCCCGTTCATGGGCTTCCTGACCACCCTCGGCGTGCCCGTCGCCGGCTGGTGCGGCATCGTCCTCGCCGATCTCCTCCTGCGCCGCCACGACTACGACGAAGCCGACCTCTACCGGCCCCGCGGCCGCTACGGCGACATCCCAGCCCTGCCCCTGCTGCTCACCCTGGCGGCCACCGCCCTCGGCTGGGGACTGGTCACCAACGCCTCCGCCGACTGGCTGACCTGGCAGGGCTATCTGCTCGGCCCCTTCGGCCTCGGCGGCAAGGACGGCTCCTGGGCCCACGCCAACCTCGGCATCCTCGCAGCTCTGGCCCTCGGCTTCCTCGGCACGCTCGTTTTGGGCCGGCATCGGGTGCGCGGACAGGAGACGTCTGACGCCTACGTTGAGGCGGGCTGACCCCCCGAACGTGGCGAACAGCCCTCCACAGCACAGCGCCGGGCGCCAGGTCCGGGGCTCTTGTCTTCGAGCGGGACCCGGACCACGTGGTTGTGAGTTCGGCGCCCAGCCCGGCGGCCCGGCCCATCGTGAGCGCGGTGACGGCTGCGCCGATGACAGTGCTGTCGACATGCCCACGCGGACTGACCAGGATGCGCCCGGCGTTGACGGCGCCGCAGAGCTTGACGGCAAGCACGTCGTCCATCGCGTACGACGGCGGCGGGCTCGGTGCCAACGGCGATCCGACAGAACACGCACATCTCGCCGATAGTCGGGGTACAACGCACAAGCCGGCAGGCGGAAGGCAGGCAAGCAGGCGATGTGACGGTGGACCACGGTGACGTCAGCGCCGCGGCCGCGCAGCGAGTTGGCGAGTTCCTCGGCCACGGCGACAGCTCGGTGGCTTTCGTACCAGCAATGCACATCGACGTGGACCGGCGCGCTGCGGTGTCCGGCCAGGGCGAACGCGTCCCGGCATATGTCGCCGATGAGTTGGTCGGCTCCGGGGGCGGCCAGCACGTGCGTGCGGACAGCCGGGTGAAGGCCGGTGTGCGGGACCCGTTCCTGGGTGATCATCTCGGCAGCGGGAGCTCCTCCCCCCAGGGAATCCGTCGCGCCGATGGACGATCTCCGCACCACGCCGCAAACCCCAGCCAGCGCAGACGGAAGTCGCGCTGGTGTGGAGGTGGCGGCCCTGGCCCGGCACACCGACCGAGCCGGCCCGCCCGGACCACCGCGGCACCTGGCCCTGCTGTGCGTCAGACCCGCTCCCCAGGGCCGGGCGACCGTGTTGATCGGCGGGCACAGCGTCCATCAGCGGCTGCTGGACTACCGGCCTGCGGCCTTTCCGGAGCCTTACCGGAACGTCCATTTCGGCACGGAACCCGCTCTTGCCCGCACCACCCCAGACTTCGCCTCGGTGACGAGCTGGTACAGGGCCGTCGAGCGCGCTTCCGCGAGCCGGATGCCGAGTTTGCGGAGCCCCTCGCCCGCGGGCTCAGGCACCGATCGGCCCGCCGCGCTCGCCTTTGGGGAAGGGTGCCAGGGTGACTCTGCCTATCGGCCCCGCACCCCGACCTACTCGAAGCGACCCTGACCTGCACCCGATAAGGGTCACCAAAAACCGTATCGGCCCGGGTCAGAGGCTGACGGCCGCGCGGACCTGATGGAGGTGGACGAGGATGTCGTAGGCCGGGGTCAGGGCGAGCGTGGGCAACGGGTCGTTCTTGTATGACGAGCCGGCCTCGTAGGTGGGGCGAGGGGTGTTCAGCCAGGTGCGGCCCGCGGCGGCCAGGGTACGGATATCGAGGTAGTAGTCCCGGTGGCACACCCGGTCGAGGGTGTACTCATGCATGTCCGGGGTGGCCGCGGGGACGGTGACCTTGTTCCAGGGGCTGCCGAGGGTGGTCGCGGTGAGGAACGAGCCGCGGCCGAAGGTGAACCCGATGGCGGCGTAGTCCCGGCCGAGGGCCTCCCGCAGGAAAGCGCCCTGAGTTGTCGGGTACATCACGGGGTCGGTGGACAGGTAGCCCACGTGGCCGTTGTGCGCTGAGAGCAGCATCTTGTCGCCGGTGCGGCGGTGCCACCAGGCGGTGTTGTCGGCCATGGCCCGGTCGCGGAGGTGCTCGGCGGCGGCCACCGACGCCGGGTCGGACAGGTCGAGTGAAGTGAAGGCGAAGGTCTGGGCTATGTTGCGGGCGTGCTGCTCAGCCCATTCGTAGGCGTCACCTCCGTCCCCCTTGTATGCGGTGACCAGGTCGAGCGCCTGCTGGGCGGCGGTGGCATCGAGCCGCCGTTGCGCGACGGGTTTACGCAGATGGGCGAAGACGTCGTCGAGGGGGCGCAGTCCCGCGTACAGCTCTTCAAGGCGCGCGACATCCCGGGGGTGGTTCGTCCGGGCGTATGGCAGAACCCGGTCGAAGATCGCGTCACCGAGCTTGGGTGCCCCGATGTCGTTGCCCATGATATGGACCTTTCGACCGGGGTGGCGGTCATTGTGGCGCCGCATCCAGGCGATGAGGCCGACGAACTCCTCGCGTTCCCAGGGTGATCCGGCCAACGTCTCCTTGGCGATCCGGCGGGCGTCACCGGGGCCGCCCTGCACGTACTCGTCGATCCGGAGGCCCGCGGACCAACTCATCTCCAGCGCGAAAGCGCGGAAGCCCTTCTCCTCGACGAGGCGGCTGAAGACGCGTTGCTTCATGGCGAAGAACTCATGCGAGCCGTGGGTGGCCTCGCCCAGCCCGACCACCTTGGCGTCGCCGATCATGGCGTCCAGCGCCCGCAGGTCGCTGGTGTCGCCGACGGGTTCCGTCGAACGCAGGGGCCGGGCGGCGCGCTCAAGCGCGCGGAACGCCTCGGCCTGCCGGCCCTTCGCTCTCGTTGGGCTGTGAGCGGCGGGCACGGCGGAGGCGGTGGGGGCCAGCAGGGCCGTGGCCGCGAGTCCGGCCGTCGCGGCGAGCAGGCTCCGACGGCCGATCGCCAGGTGATGCGCGGTCATGCTGAACTCCTCGGCTCGTTCTCGTTCCGTTGACTGTGGAACGATCATGGCCGGGAGCCGAGGCAAGCCGCGCTGGGGACTTCCTCCGGGTTCGAACGGGGGATATCCCCCCTCGCCGTCACCGAGGGCCCTTTCTGGTCCCGGCCACACTCCCCCATGCATATCGCGGAACATGCCTCTCAGAGCACGGACCCCCGGTCGTGTTCCCCCACCCCCGCCCGACGCTGCGTACGCCGCACCCATTCGCCACCAGCGAAGGCCACCGGCTGGTGAGTTGGCGGACGTCAGCCGCCGCCCCGCCCTTGGGCATCATGACGGAGCGGGCCCAATCGCGGCCCTGCGTCCTCACTCCCCCTGCCGCCGATGCCTGTCAGCAAGGTCGGTCCTATAGCCAGCGTTTGGCCGCTTCGAGGCTGTCGCCGCCGCTCGTGTTGAACGCGATCGCAGCCTTCGGTGCATGACGCCGGACCAGGTTGACAACCTGCTCAAAGAGCGGCAGAAGCGGTTCCGGCTTGCGGATCCCACCTCCGATGACGACGACGTCCCAGTCGTGCTCGGACAGTGCTGTGACGATCGCCGGCTCGGCCGACTCATCCAGCTCGATCAGCGTCATGGACGCGTTGATGGCGTGTTCGCCGAAGCGAGTCAGTTCCTGGTCGAGGGCCGCTCGAAGGGCGTCTCCGTCCATACCGGGCACTGCACGTGGGTCGATACCGAGAATGAGAACGCGAGTCATGCCCAGGAGGACGACCAGCCATCGATCCAGGTTCCCATGGCACACAGCGCGGGCGCGGTGTGGCACCCGGCCGAGGTGCAGACGCTGCCGTTTCCGGACCCGAGCTTCGACCTGGTAGCCGCCGGGTCCACAGTCGAAGAGGAACTGGGACTGACGCTTCGGGGCCGGGCCCGGCCGCGTCGACCGCCAACCTCGCCAACGGGTACTCACCGGACGCTGGTGCGCGCGGCCGTCGAGGAGCGTGGCGACGGACCAGCTGTCCCGACAACCGTCGTCGACGAGACGAGGGCCCGCCCGGGCCCGGGGCCGGTCACCGCCCCCATGACGGCGTACGTCTTCCGCGCCGCTACCTCAGTCCCGCCACACCCACCCGCTCCCAGGATGAGCGTGCGGGGCGTCGGCTGCGTACGCGTCAGGACAAGTACGCCCCCGAACACCCCGGTGCGCCGCGCGCGGACCGTAGTCGCCCGGGTATCGACGCCGCTACGGTCCCGACGACCGGGGGCAGTGTGCCCGGGCCACACACTTCACGAGGGGGGGCTCGTGTATTCACTCGTGTATTCAAGGGCGCGGCGAAGCAGAGCGATCACACGACGGTACACGTGTGCGCTGACCGTGGTCACGGGACTTGTCGCCGCGTTGCTCACCGGATTGGCGGGCAGCGCGTCGGCAGCTCCGATCGGTACGGTCGGCGACTCAGATTTCGAAGGACAGACCAGCCGCACCCTTTCCGCTCCATGGGCCGGCGAGGGGCCGGACTACAAGGGAATCGACATCGGTCTCGGCTATCAGAAGACGGGGCGGAACAACGCGTTCATCCGCACCTCCACGCGGAACTGGAATGCCGTCACCCAGAAGGTGCCGGTCAAGTCCCAGACGGTGTACCACCTCGACGGCTGGGTGCGGACCTCGGGCAACTTCACCACCGGGTACCTCGGAGCCCGCGGGACCAACGGCGCCACGATGGTGCAGAAGAACTACGGAAAGGTCGTCAGCAACGGGGCCTACCAGCTCCTGCATATGGCCTTCAACTCCGGCGCCAACACCTTCGTAACGCTCTACGCGGGCTATATCGCGCCGGGCATCGACTCCTGGGTCCAGATCGACGACATCACCCTGTCCGACACCCCGTACGCGAATTGGGCGGGGTACGAGGTGGTCAGCAGCCCGGTCAACGCCGCACCGCACGCGGTGACCGCCGTGTGGACCGAGCCCCTCTTCGGCTGTCGTGAGCGGCATCCCGACAACCAGCTCGGCATCTGGGTGGGTCTCGACGGGGTGGCCAACAGCGCCACGGAAAGTCTCGTCCAGATCGGTGTCGTGGCCAGCTGCCAAGGCCAGGTGGGCGACCTGTACCCGGAGTACCAGGCCTTCTGGGAGGTAATCAACGCAGGTGTCGACACCAACGCACAACCCGTCCCCATCGAGGCGCAGCCCGGCGATCGTATGTCGGCCTCGGTGGTCCGCAGCGCAGCCGACCCCGCCAACTTCACGCTCACGCTCGACAACCTGTCGCGGTCCGGACAGCATCAGAGCCTGTCCAAGAGGGTTCCCTCAGCACGGTCCGAGAGCGCCGAGGTCATCGTCGAGCGGGGTTACAGCTCGCCCTTCGACGTGACGTGGCCCGCTATTGTCAACGTCGCCTTCTCCTACGTCACCGTCGACGGTGCGCCGTTGTCGTCCTACGACGTGCTCCCAGCCCAGGCTCGCCAGGCCGACTTGGGCACGGTGTACGGTCCTACGCCTGCCACGACCGACAGCGGCGACTACAGCAACTTCTCCGTCACCTCGCGCCCGGGCTAGCACCCCTGCCCCGCCGAACGCGTGGCTGTCCGCCGCCCGCACGGTCAATGGCCCCCCGGGCAGGCCCGGGCGGGCGGCGGTCTCCAACGGCAGGGCGTGAACAAAAGCCTGGGCCAGGTTGCCGCGCCGCTGGTGCTGAGCGGCGCCGTACTCCTCGGCGAAATGAGCGAGCGTGCGCGGCGTTGTGGTCGCTGTTGGGCGGCCTCAAAGGCGGCGACCCGCTCATTGAAATCGAACCCGCCGTTGCCGGACTCGGCACGCAGGAACGTGTGCAGCGTGCCGACCGCGTCACCGGTCAGGGTCTGGAGGCGATCGGTGACGACGAGCCCCGGGCGCTACCAACAACCGGCTCCGTACCCCTAACGGCGGCGGCGCCTTCGCCCACATCGCCGACATCACGGCCTTCATCGCCGGGCTCTCCCGCCCACACGGCTCCGCCGACCGCCGGCCCGAAGAGGCCCTCGCCCATCACAGCGTCGGCCCGCTTCACCTTGCGCGTCTCTTCGGCATCGGCGAGAAGGCCGCCGTTCGCAGCGCGGTCTCGACACGCGCGCGTGCGTGGCCGAAGCTCCCGGGTCGGCACCGCGGTGGAACCCACTCGACCCCTGAACCTAGGGGCGGGATCATGGTCAGATGTCGTCGACCGAACCAGCAGCCCGCAAGCTTCAAGACCGTGCCGTTGCCTGGAGCATGGGCGAGAGCCGGGCATCCGACGTCGTCGCCGCTGCCTGCGATGCACTCGTTGCCGGCCTCGACAGTCCTGCCCTGCGCATCCTGGCCGCGTGCACACGCCGGGAAGCGGATTACGACGTCCCCGGCCTGCTTCCCCCAGCGCTCGACGAGCTGGGTCTCACCTTCTACCCAGCGGGCAGCGTGAGCGGAAAGGAAGCCGCCGCACGGGCACTTGCCGCACGGATGCTGGCCGGCGAGCTGACGCCCCGCGAGCTGGCCTTCCAGATCCACCAGCGCTTCGGGCACAAGCTGCCCCTGGCCGAGCGACTGGCCGCATTGGACGACGAGTACGACATCCTCGAATACGGCGACAGAACACCGGCACAGGTCGACGCCGATGTCAGAGCCGAAGCCCAGCAGCTCACACAGCAGCCTCGCGGTCCAGCCGAAGCCGCGGATGCCCAGGCCTGAAACAGACAGCGTGGAGAGCACCGCGCTCAAGCATCGTGGCGACTTCTCCGGGACGGTCGACAACCTGGCGCCTGGTCGCACGTCCTTGAGAGCGAGGGGAGTTCACCTCAGCCGCGACAGCATCAAGAGAGGCAACGATGCCGGCCATATTCCGCCCGCGCCCGCGCAAAACAGCCGCCACGGCAGCCCTTGTGCTCGCTACGACCACAGCGGCCCTGCTTCCGCAGCCCACTGCCTTCGCCGTGGCACCGGAGTCCATCACGACGCATTCCGGTGCCACCACGGATCAAGGGCGCCGCCAGGTCGACGCGTACTGGACCCCGGAGCGCATGAAGCTGGCAGGCGCCTTGGTCCCCGAGATCACCCCCGTGCCCGAGGACGACAACACGCCCGACGATCCTCATCCGCTGCCCGCCGGCACGCCTGACCCTGGGGCGACTTGGCGGCACGGGGGCGAGGTGGACAAGAGTGTCGGGCGGCTCTTCTTCACCTTCCCCGACGGCTACGACGGGAGTTGCACCGCAACAGTCGTCAACAGCGCGAACCGCAGCACTGTCATCACCGCAGCGCACTGTCTGAGGAGTGTCGGGGCCCCCGCCGACGACGGCACCTGGAACCACAACCTCTACTTCGTGCCTGGCTACCGCAACGGTACGAAACCTCTCGGCGGCTTCAGCATCAGGAGCATGGCCCACTTCCTCTCGATGGAACGCCGATCCGGGCAGGACGACGTCGGAGGACGTCGCCGTCGCCGGTTACGACACGGGAGTCCTTGTGGCCAATCCCGCAACCGCCGGACGACGGATCGCGGAGGTCATGGGAAGCCAGAAGATCGGATTCACCGAGCCCGTCAGGGACGAGTTCATCCACACCTTCGGGTACCCGAAAGGCCAACTCAACGACCCCAACGCCAAATACGCCGGGTCACGCCTGATCCACTGCGCCGGTCAGGCTCGGCCGGCCCCCAAGGCGCCGCTTCTGTGGGGTGAGCCCTGCGACATGACACATGGGGCAAGCGGCGGCCCCCACTTCGCACAGTTCGACACCCGGACCGGCACCGGCACCGTCGTCGGCATCACCACCACCAGCGCCGAACTCGCGGGCGGCGAGGCGCCCATGCTGTACGCCACGCGCTTGGGCGACAGCGCGCGCCGTCTCTACAACTGGGCGCAGACACGCTTGCTCTGACCGTACGTCCGGCCGTGTCCGGCCAGCAGCGCGTTCTGCCGGCCGGACACGGCCCTCTGGGGCCAGCCTCGGGCCCGTCCTCCGGGTCAGGTTGACGGCACCCGGCGACTCGGAACGTTGCCACCGCCGCGTGAGCGGGGTTGGGAGGATGGTGTCCGCCAAGGGAACAGGCGGGGGTGCCGGAGCACGGTCGTAGCGCCACGATCACCAGGCCGCGATCAATAGGGGTCAAGCGTGATCAGTTGACGGCACAGCCCTATTTGGGTAGGACAAGGTCGGCCATTTGTCCGAGACGGACCGGCCAGCTCACCAGGTCAACCAGACGGGGTGCCCACTCCCCCGGCGGGTTGCGGGTGGGTCAGGATGCCGATCGGCGATCCCGGCCCCGGCGAAACCAGGAGACATGGGGAAGATGGCCTCCAGCATGCTCGGGCGGAAGCCTGCACGGCATGTGCCGCGCCCCGGCCTCGGGTGAGATCGCGCTGCACGTCGCCTCGCACCTGCGCGCCAGGATGGGGCTCGACCGCCGGGAGTGCCTTGGGTTCGTGCGTGGCCCCGAGGAGCTAGATCGCGTGCCTGAGAAGTTCGGGTTCCATCGATGGCAAGGCAGCCACCAAGGGTTTGACGAGGTCAAGGGGCAAGCTGTGGTGGTTGAACGCCTCGCTGACGGCGTTCAGATCTGACAGCAGTGCCTTGACCTGGCTGCTCGCTGCCCGTCAGATGGCGGAGCCGGCGGCCCGCAGCTCCCGCACCAGAGCGCGCACGACGGCGGAGCCGGCGAGCTCCGGGGTGGTCACATAGCCGACACGGCGCGTCGGGCGCTCCGGACCGAGATCGGTGATCTCGATCGAGTCCGTTGCTCCGATCAGGGAGAGCGCGGGCATAATCGCCATTCCGTGCCCCCCGCTCACGAGCGAAAGCACTGCTCCGTCGTCCTCGGCCTCGATCGTGGCCCTCGGGATCCAGTCCTGCGCACCCCACCAGGCGCGGGTGTACGAGCCGCAGTTCTCGACCCAGTCGACCAGCGGCAGCGAGCGCGGAGCCGGGTGTCCGGCCGGGTGCACCAAGGAGTAGCTCTCTTCGAAGAGTTCGCTCGCCACCAGCCCCGCCGGCAGATGCGCTCCGTCCAAGGTGGCAATGGCGAGATCCGACCGCCCGTCGGCCACCTCTCCCGCCGTGCCGCGCCCGAGCTCGCGAACGATCCGCACCTGTGGCTCGATCCCGGGGCACCGCGCGCGCAGCCGCTCCAGGACGGGCGGCAGCAGGTGCAGCGCGGTGCTGCGGAAGGCCGCGATCCGCAGCGGTCCCTGCGGCCCCTGCGTCGCCTCGGACCGGGCGGCTCCCCGCGCCTCGGCGACGAGCACGTCCAGCAGCCGCAGGGTACGGCGCGCATGCGCCACAGCCTTCTCCCCCGCTGGAGTGGGTCTCGCGCCACTGCGGCCACGTTCGAACAGAACGGTACCGATCTTGCGCTCGCTGCCGCGCACCGAGTGGGAGACGGCGGACTGTGTTAGGCCGAGTGTCTCGGCCCCGGCCGAGAAGCCGCCGGCGTCCGCCACCGCTACTAGGATGCGCAGTTCGTGCGGAGCGAGATCGGTGTCGGTCGCGCGGGTCACAGGGCGCTCACCTCTAGGTATGAGAACTGCTCATGGAACGGGTCGTCACATGAGCCCAACCGCCTGCCCGAGGGCGCCATTCCCGTCCTACGGTCCCGTCATGACCGAGAACGCGATCACCGTCCAGCAGACCGCCCGCCCCCACGGTTTCCCCACCACCAAGGATTTCGCCTTCGTCGAGTCCGCCATTCCCGATCCTGCGGTCGGCAGCGCGCTCGTGGAGAACCTCTACTGGTCCGTCGACCCGTACCACCGCGAGATGATGGACGACGTGCCGGGCGGCTTCGCGCTCCACACACCGCTCGAGGGCCGGGCCCTCGGGCGCGTCGTCGCGTCGCGGACGCCGGAGCTGCCCGAGGGCGAGATCGTGTTCCACCGGCAGGGTTGGCGCACGCACTCCGTGGTCCGACCCGATGAGATCCGCAAAATCCCCCGCTTCGACGGGGTCCCCCTGACGGCGTACCTGAGCGTCCTCGGCGGCACCGGACTGACCGCCTACGTGGGCCTCACCCGGATCGCACGGCTCCGCGAGGGCGACGACCTCTTCGTCTCCGCCGCAGCCGGCGGCGTCGGAACGGCCACTGGCCGGTTCGCCCGGCTGCTGGGCGCCGGCCGACTCGTGGGCAGCGCGGGCTCGGCGGCCAAGGTCGACCACCTGACCCGGGAGGTGGGCTACGACACGGCGTTCGACTACCATGACGGCCCAGCCGCTGAACTGCTCGCCAAGGCTGCACCGGACGGCATCGACGTCTTCGTCGACAACGTCGGCGGCGAACAACTGGCCGCCGCAGTGGGCGCACTGCGCGAGTTCGGGCGCATCGTCCGGATCGGCACCATCAGCCGCTACAACACCCCGGACGCGCCCCCGCCGCACTTCAACTACTCGGACATCGTGGAGAAGAGCCTCCGCATGGAGGGCTTCCTGGTCAGCAACTACCGCGATCTACAGGACGAGCTGTACGAGTTCGCGGTCCCCCATCTGCAGAGCGGCCGACTGGCGCTGGATCAGACGGTGGTGGACGGGTTCGAGCACATCGTGGACGCATTCCTGGGCATGCTGCACGGCAAGAACACCGGAAAGATCATCGTGCGGGACCACCCGTAGGCCTGGTCCGGCCGTCGCTGCGCGTGCCGCGTCACTTCGGCGGCCGCGCACCGAAACCAGGCATGCCAGGTCAGATTCTGACCGCCGAACGGGCGGCCGCGGGGCGGCTGTTGCCAAGTCGTGACGCTGCGCGCCGGCTACCGCTCGCCCGCTGCCCGGCCGTTGTCTTCGTTGTCGGGCAGGGTGCCGGTTTCCCCGGTGCCCTGGCAATTGCTGCACTGGACGGTGGTCTGGTTGCCCTGGTCGTCGCGGATGGTGATGGCGCCGCCGGTGCGGTTGCCGCATCGGGGCACGCGTTCCTCCAGGAGCCGACGGGTGAGCTTGAGCAGACGGGCGTACCGGTGGTCTTGCTGGCGTATGGGGATGTACTCGGGGCCTACCCATCCCATGACGGCCCCTTTCGTCGGCTCCAGCGTCCCGCCGCTAGCTGCGGTGGTCAACGACCGTACCGGGTGGGCGGCGGACTGGACGCCCTCCCCGCTCAGGAACAACTGCCCGTTGTGCAGCGGGTGTTCGACGCCGCGCGGCTTGCCATCCGCAACAGCGGCTACCTGCTCTTCGTCGGCGACTGAGAACAGGGAGAGCACCGCGTAACCCCGCCCCCCGCCTGCCAGTTGACCGCGCATAGATGATCTCGCCGCCCCGGTGGCCGGTACGTACCAGGATGGTCCGCGCCTGCCCCTGGTCACGGTTGGACGAGGCACGGGAGTCGGACCGGCTGCTGATGCACTTCTCGGAAGCCGGCAACGGAGACTCGGAGGAAGAGTTCGACGCGTATGCACTGGCCGCGGACATCGCCGGTCGGCTGCCATATGAGTAGCCGCGACGGGAGTCAGGGCGTGTCGGGGGCGCAGTCGCTTCCGGTATGTTCCGCGATCCACGTGACGCGGTCGCCGAACGCCGCGAGGAGTCGAGGAAACACATCGGCTTCCTCACCTCGTAGGTGGTTGCCGACGTCGGCGGCGATTACTCTCCGTCCGGCATGGCGGCAGAGGGAGAAGCGGCGCGCGGCTTCAGGCCATAGGGGCCGCGCGCGTCCAGAGCCCAGATCGGCTGCTGGACGCACGGACCGGGACAAGTTCATCTCTGGGAAGCACAAGCCGAACGCCGTCAAGTCCATGGTCCTCACCGACGCGGCCGGCAAGTGCTGTTCGGCAGCCCGGCCGAGCCCGCGAGTTACGCAGACATCACCCACGCCCGCCAGTCAGAGGGCTGGTCAGACTCCTGGCAGACGCGCCAGCGCTGGAGATCCTCGCCGACGCCGGCTACCAGGTGCTCGGTGCCCAGCCGACGGGCGTGGTGACACCACCGCATCGCACGTTCAAGAAGAACGCCCCGGACCGCAGTTCACCTGCGGGCGTGCGGAGTCGATCGCCGTCACTCATGGCCGACGCTTCGGCCTCGACCGAATATCCCGAGCGGGATATCAGCCGTCAGCTCTTCCGTCCGGTCCGCGCCAACAGCTGACGGAAGTGCGCGCCGTGACGGTAAGGAGAGTGGCATCGCACGCCGAAGCCCCGCCGGACAGGAATCCAGCGGGGCCATTCGCCTCGGGCATTGGTTCGGCTGGCTTATGCCTGGCGGGCTGGGGCGAGCCGGGTCAGGCAGCCTCCCACGCTCCCTTTCGTGAGGCCCGGCGTAGCCCCCATGATCTTCTCAGCGATCGGCTCCTGGGCTATAACGACGTCGGGAAACCTCGGAACGTTTGCTCCGTCGTACAGCATGAGCGAGTCCCAGTCATCGGGGTCGGAGGTGCCGAGCCGGTCGATGACCACGGCATGGGTCGGCATGGGCAGTTGCGTCGTGGCGGCAATGACAGCCGCCTCCACGAGTTGCATCTCCTCCGTGTACAGACCGTCCAGCCAGAGCGTCTGGATCTCGCAGCCGAACGGTTGATACGTGTACTCGTCGATCACATTGGTGTCCGCGGTGAGCCACCACTCCATCGTGAGGGGCGCGATGCGCAGGCCCAGGAGGCGGCCGAGTTCCTCCTGCGGCATGAAGACCTGCTCTCCCTCGATGTCCAGGACCACAGCCTGCTTTCTGGCCGGGTGCGCCAGTGACATTCCGTGTGCCTCGAACAGAGAGACCTGTTCGGCGAAGACCGAGGTAGCGCCCGACTTTCGGTACCACCGGATGAAGCCGTCAGCCATGACTAGCAACTCGGCAGTGTGAAGATGTGTACATTTTCTTCTCCAAATACTTTCTTAGCCTGGTCAATAGCCGCCTGCGGCGTATTGTCAGCCAAGTAGTAGATGGCCTTCACGCCGGCTTGATCGGCCGCGTACTTGTTGATCTTCAGTGCCGTTCCGAACTTTGACGGCTTGTGGGCCTTGGCGCCGCCGCCGACGTAAACATATTCGCCATTAGGACCGATGACGTCGAGTCCGCTCGAGCCCACGTTGGGCATGACGATCTTGATGTCCTGCCCCTTCGCGTCCTGGGAGCCGTCGCCCTTTACCTTCTCCTTGGCGGCCTCTTGGCGCTCCTTGCGTTCCTGCTCGCGCTGGTACTCCTCGGCCTTCTGTGCCGCTTTGTCGGCCTCTTCGGTGTACGTGTTGGCGTTCTTGGAGGCCTCTTCCGCCGACTTGGTGTGCTTTTGGGCTGATTCAGCGAGTTTGCCCGCGGCGGTGGCGTCCTCTTCTGCCTGGGTTGCCGCGCTCTGGGCGACGGCGGCTTCCTTCTCGGCCAGGTTGGCGGCGCTGCTGGCGGCGGAGGCGTGCTGGTCGGCTTCGGCTGCGGCGCCACGGGCGCGGGCGGCTTCCGCCTCGGCCTGGTTGGCTGCCTGGCGTGCGGCTGCTGCGTCCGAGTAGGCCTGGTTGGCGCTCTGTCGGGCAACCTTGGCATCGGCCTGGGCCTGGGCGTCGGCCCTCGTTGGCCCGTGCCGCTGCCGCCCTGGCCTTGGCTCCGTCTTCCGCCGCCTGCCCACCCAGCCTCAGCCGCCTACTGGATGAGGTTCAGGCAGCGACGCCGAGTTCTCTGCGGGCCCGCTGGACGAACTCGCGGACGGCCGGCTCGCGCCGCCAGGGGGCGAGGGCCGCGTTGAACTCGCCCACGTAGTCCTTGGCCCGGCTGGACTGGACGCGGGCGAGGCGACCTGCCGGACGGACGCATTCTCCCGCAGCCGGTCGGCGATGTGGATGCGCCTCGCGCAGATACCGCGATGGCTCGGACGCCAAAGCTTCCACGGTAATGGGAGGCTTCGGCTTCCCCGTCGGCGGAGAGTGCCAGCCGTTCCGCCACCGCTTGCCGGTCCGCGAATGGATGCCGACGATCCGGCCGGCCTCTCGATTGCTGTAGCCCTGCTGCGTGAGCTGGAGATATACCTCCCGCTCACGCAGCAGACGGCCACCGCCCCGTGGTCCCCGGCTCACCGGGATCTTGAAGTCCATCGCACCCCTTGAGCTGGGGTGTTGCGACGACCACTAGCGCTCAAGCCGTGTCCGGTGGGGCTTCTGGTTGCCCATCAGTCCGGCAGCGGGGTCACGCAGTCTTCGCTGGCCAAGATAATCTGGATTCCTGGCAAGTCATTTTCCTCGCCGATCCCCATCGCTTCTGCGAACTCGGCCGAGAAGAAGGTGACGTAGCCGGTGTACATGTTGGCGTCCATCATGGTCGGCTCCACGGAAACACGAGCCAATAGTGACGGCTTCCAGGGTAGATCCGCAGCGGCGTGAAGAGCATCCCACGCAAAGGAGATGCCCCGTCGCATCAGGAGTTCGATGCTTTCAGGGCCCAGCTCCTCGAAATCCATATCGGGAATTCCTCGACCGTTTACCGCCGATTCGTAACTCCCCACATCAGCGAAGGCCGATCGCCTCCCGAAGTAGGACTCACGGAACGCTGCCAACAAGTTGGCACCGTCGTCGAGTACCCATCCTGCTGACAGCACTGGCTCCAGGTCGGCGTCCCGGTCCGACGCTCGCACACCAGCCACGAAGTGACGCCCGAGGCGACGTACCGCCGCACAACTGATTTTCATCACAGGACTCCTTCACTGCGAGACGGTGACTTCACAGACAACCCAGGGACCCAAGCTTCGCTCGTTCGAATACGTTAATTCCCTTGGCGAGGCCCTTCGTATAGTCTGGATAGTTCTTCTTGAGGTCCTTCAACAAGCTCTTTGGCATGTCATCAAACTCTCCCGTGGCAGAACTAAAATGATACTTGGGTGCATCGCTGGATTTCACACCCTTGATCCGCACCTGGAAGTGCATCTGCACGCCGCTCGGCGATCCCTCGATGTCGATCCTGTAAGGGCCGCTCCGCCATACAGTCGCGCTCTTGCCCTTCAAGTCGACGGGACCGTCGTCATTGTGGACCAGGACTGCCGCAGCGCCCGCCAGAACATAATACGTGTGGACGCCATCCACCGTAAGGTTGTAGACCTTGTGGCTCTCGGTCCACGCACGGGTGTTGACGACACTGCGGAGCTCACCGCTGGGTGTGCGGAGTCGGTCCCCCGTCTTCAGGTCCTTGGCGTCCACCCACCGGCGCTGGTTCTCCACCCAGAAGGGGTGGCCGTCGGTCGCGGTGAGCATTCCGACCGCATTGCTCGATGCCCCGCCCGTGTCCACGGTGATTTTTACGAGGTTCTTTCTTCCCTCGCCTTCAATCACTGGCGTGACCTCGCGAGGTCCCGTCTCCCCCGTCTCCGGCTGGGAGGCAATGACCTGCTGTCCCACCCGGATGTTCGCGATCGATTTCGAGGTGCCGTCTGCCATCAGGACCGGCGTTTCCGGTATGAAACTATTCGGCACCGGGCAGTTGGGGAGGTCGATCTTGCTCTTCTTGGCCTCCTCAATCACCTTTTCGGCTTCTTTGAGCGTCCGCTTGGCATCTGCCGACTCGTCAAGTAGCTTGCCTACGCCCGCAAGGCGCTTGATTGCCCTGGCAATCTCGGGGAGGTTTTTGACGACCCGGTCCGCTTTTGCCCAGGGGATGTTGTTGACGGCGGCCCAGACGCATGCCTCAATGTTCCCCTCCTTGTAGCCCTTCTCGATGTTGTCCCAGTCGACGAGTCCCTTGAGGACCTCGCCACCAATTTCGACAATGAAGTCAAGGAGGCTCTTGTTTGCGAGCTCTCGAAGCTTCTCGTATCCATCCGGGTCCAGCCCATTGTCTTCGAGAAGCTCCCTGTCCCGATCGGTCAACGCAGGCAGCGTTCCCTTCTCATGGGCCTTCTCGGCTGCCTCTTCCCGGGCCTTGCGCTCGCGTTCGATGTGTTCCTGTTCCGCCTTGCGCGCGACTTGGTCCGCCTCGTTGGCGAGCGCCAGCGCGTTGTCGGCCGATTCCTTTGCCGACTTGGCGTGGCTTTCTGCGGACTCGGCCAACTTGCCGGCGTCCTCGGCATCCTTGGCGGCCTGGGTCGCGGCACCTTGCGCGACGCCGGCTTCCTTCTCCGCCAGGCTGGCAGCCCCAGCGGCGGCCGCAGCATGGTTCTCCGCTTCAGCGGCGGCACCGCGTGCACGAGCTGCTTCCGCGTCGGCCGCATCGGCAGTCTTCCGCGCGGCGACGGCGTCGGCAAAAGCCTGTGCGGCCGCCGAGTTGGCGAGCCTGGCGTCCTCCTGCGCCTGGGCATCGGCCTGGCTGGCACGCGCTGCGGCAGCGCGGGCCTTGGCGCCGTCCGCGGCGGCCTCGGCAGCAGGCTGTCCTGCGGTACATGCAGGAGCGTGGTGGCGCGGCAGGGATGTGTGCGGACTGTGGTGAGGCTCCGCGGTTTTGGGGCGCGCGAAGCCGTGTTCGGCCAGGCCGCACCTGGCGGCGATAACGCAGTTGCCATGCTCGCGGGCGGGAACAAGCTTGCGGACGCGGCGGCCTTAAAGCCGGTGACGATGACCAGGTCCGGGATGCTTGAGCATGTCCACAGAGCGGGCGACGGCGAGGGCGTCGTGAGCTCGTCCGGACGCGAGACCCTCGGCCAGGACGAGGACACCTCGGATCCGCATTAGTCCAACGGGGTGGCGAAGACGGGCGATGACGACGCGTCCGATATGGAGAACTTCGACGCGGACGACATCTGCGGCGACGCCCTACAGTGCCAGGTTCTGTGGACTCGGGAGGTCGGCAGGCTCCTTCACCCGTCCTCCCTCTGTGACCGGGGCGTGGAGGTCGATCCCTGACGAGACCGGTGTCAGTCAGACCGCTATGTTGTCACGTTCGATGGCGGCGAGACGCTCCTTGAGCCGGTAGCTGGGGCCGTTGATGGAGACGATTTCGCAGTGGTGCAGGAGACGGTCGAGGATGGCGGTGACGAGGACTTCGTCGCCGAACACCTGCCCCCATTCACTGAAGGTCTTGTTCGAAGCCAGGATGATCGAGCCATTTTCATACCGCTTCGAGATCACCTGGGACACCAGGTTGGCCTCGGCTCGCTCCAGCCGCTGGTAGCCCGACCTCGTCAGTGTCGAGGACGCCCGGCCATAGGTAGGTCCGGAGCTTACTGTTGAGCCGGCCGGCAGCTTCAGCAACCTTCAGCTGGCGGACCATGTTGTCGAGGCTGGTGAACTAGACGGAGAATCCGGCTCGGAAGGCGGCGACCGAGAGGGTTGTGACAGCCCCCCACCCTCCTGGGGCCCGGCACTACGTCCCGGGGACCGCGACCTTCTCGTCCGCGGCCCGGACGGGGGCGGGCTTGCCGTCCTGAAGCTGCTGAAGGCGAACGTCGCGGAGAGCGCGGCTTGAGCCCCCGAGGGGTCGCCGCCTGTGCCACCCCTCCACCCGGACACGAACGTTGGCCTTGCCTGACCGGGCGAGCCCGTGAACGGTGTCGTCGCAGGCCCCCCGCGAGGCTCCGTAGGACGACGTCATGACTGGCCCCGCGCGGCAACCTTTCCCCTACCGGTGGCAACTGACGGGCGACCCCTCGGCGGCCGCATCCGCGCGTCGTCCGATCCCAACGCCCCCTGCCGCGATGCACCGCCAGGCCTGAACAGGCACGCCCGGCAGGACCGAAGCAAGGAGTACACCGATGAACGAGACGGACCCCACGGCCGGCGGCCGCGGTCGGCGCGCCCACGTGGCCGGTGGTGTGCGGCGCTCGCGCGGGCGCCACCGTCGGCGCTGGAGCACGCTGGTTCTGGCGGTCGGCGTGCCCGCCGTGGTCGGCCCCTATCTTCTGTTCGTACAGGCCGATTCGGACGCCGCGACGGTGGATTCCGACGTCTGGTACACGCTGGTGTCCGTCCGCAGCGACAAGGCGCTCGGCGTGCCCGGGGCGGACACCTCGGACGGCGTCCGCATACGCCAGGAGGGCCGCGCGGCCGGTGCCACGAGCCAGCAGTGGCGGCTGAGAGCAACGGCGGACGGCTACTACGAGTTGGAGAACCGAGGCACCCACAAGGTCGTCGGAGTGCGGGGGGCCTCTGTCCGGTCGGCCGCCGCCGTCGAGCAGCAGACCGACCGCGGTTCCGCCGCGCAGCAGTGGCGGCTGCGGGACGTGGGCGACGGAACGGTGGCGTTCGTCTCGCGCGGCAGTGGCATGGTGCTGGACGTGTGGGGTGGTGGGAGCGACGAGGGTGTACCTGTCATCCAGTACGCCGACCAGGGCAGCACCAACCAGCGCTGGAGGCTGGTGAAAGCGTCCGGCGGCAGCGGGTACACCTGGCGCAACGCCCAGATCGTCGGCGGCGGATTCGTCACCGGGCTGGTCTTCAACCCCGCCCGCAAGGATTTGTTGTACGCCCGTACCGACATCGGCGGCGCGTACTGCTGGGACGCGGCGTCCGGCCGGTGGACCTCGCTGACCGACTGGATCGGTGACGCCGATGTGAATCTGCTCGGAATCGAGAGCCTGGCGACCGACCCGGTCGATCCGAACCGGCTGTACCTCGCGAGCGGCACGTACACCAACGAGTGGGCGGGCAATGGAGCGATCCTTCGCTCCAGCGATCAGGGACGGACGTTCCAGCGCACAAGCCTGCCGTTCAAGCTGGGCGGCAACGAGGACGGACGGTCGATGGGCGAGCGGCTCGTGGTCGATCCGTCCGACCACCGCACGCTGTACCTCGGCACGCGCAAGAACGGTCTGTGGCGCAGTACCGACTACGGCGCCACGTGGAGTCAGGTCGGTGGCTTCCCGGTCAAGGACGGTGCGAGCAGTGGTGTCGGTCTGTCCTTCGTGACGTTCGGTCGGCCGGGCAGCAACACGATCTACGTAGGCGTGGCGGACAGGACCACCTCCCTGTACCGGTCCACCGACGGCGGCACCACCTGGCAAGCCGTACCCGGCCGACCGACCGGGCAGTTGCCGCAGCACGGTGTGGTGTCCGGCGACGGTTCGCTCTATGTGACGTACACCAACACGCCCGGCCCCAACGGTGTGACGGCCGGATCGGTGTGGAAGTACGTTCCGGCCACCGGGGCGTGGAAGAACATCTCGCCGTCCAGCGGCGGTTACGGCTTCGCGGGCCTCGCGGTCGACCCGCAGCACCCGGCCACGGTGATGGTCACCACCCTGGACCGCTGGTGGCCCTCCGACGAGCTCTACCGGTCGACCGATGCTGGCAGCACCTGGAAGTCGCTCGGCGCGACCTCGGTGCGCGACGACTCCGCCGCGCCTTATGTGGGAACCGGCATCGGCCACTGGATGGGCACGTTGGCCATCGACCCCTTCGACTCCGGGCATGTGCTGTACGGCACCGGATCGGGGATGTGGGGCAGTACCGACGTGACGGCCGCGGACCTCGGCCGGGCGACGCACTGGACCGTCCCGGCCAAGGGCCTGGAGGAGACAGTGGCGCTGGGACTGAGCAAGCCTCCCGGTCTGCCGCTGATCAGCGCGCTCGGTGATGTCGGCGGATTCCGGCACGACGACCTGACCAAGGTCCCCGCCAAGGCGTTCACCGGGCCGCGGTTCACCAACACCACGGGCATCGATTTCGCGCAGCGCGAGCCGCGGTTCATGGTGCGGGGGGGCCTCGGCGACGCGCAGCACGGCGCCTACTCGACCGACGGTGGGTCGAATTGGACGCCCTTCGCGACGGCGCCGGTGGGCGACGCGGGCGGCGGTTCCGCGTCGGTGTCGGCGGACGGCTCCACCGTGGTGTGGACCCCGACCGGCCATACGCCGTTCGTCTCGACGAACCGCGGCGCCTCCTGGACCGGCGTCCTCGGCCTGCCGAAGGACACCGCCGTCGTGGCCGACCGCTCCGCGGCGAACACCTTCTACGCCTTGAACGGCGGCGCCCTGTACGTCAGTACCGACGGCGGGAGGCACTTCACCGTCCATGCCACCGGACTGGGCGACGGGCAGCTCAGGGCCGTTCCGGGCATCGCCGGCGATCTGTGGATCGCGGGCGCCGGCAATGGACTCCGGCACTCCACCGACGCGGGGAGGAGCTTCACCAGCGTGAGTGGTGTCGAGCGGGCGACCGCCGTCGGATTCGGCAAGGCGGCTCCGGGCGCCGACCACCAAACCCTCTATGTGAGTGGCAGGGTGAAGGGCGTCGGCGGGCTGTTCCGTTCCACCGACGCAGGCGCGACCTGGGTCCGGATCAACGACGACCGGCATCAATTCGGAGGGAGCGCCATCAGCGTCGTCGAGGGCGACCCCGACGTGTACGGCCGGGTCTATGTCGGCGGCTACGGCCGTGGCGTGGTGTACGGCGACCTCTCCTGACCGATCGGCTCGTGGGCGGGTCGCGGCGCGTGCCGCGGCCCGCCCACGACTGTGGCCATGGTCACAACCGCAGGAGGGCCGGGGCGGCAACCTTTTCGCCGTCGGTGGCCACTGAGATGCGCAACGACGAGTCGGACTAGGGAACGGACAGGTATGAGGACGACGAACCACGGCGCTCCCCCTCAGCGGCGCGGAAGCGGGCCGACCGGTGACGTTCTCTCGGTGAGCGTGCCCTACCCACCGGCCGTCCCAACTCCCGTGCCCCGGGGGGCGATCATCGTTCGGGCGCGGTGAACCACATGGTTACGCTCGAGCCGGCTGTCAACGCGCACATCACAGGGAGAGGGCGACCGAGGGAGATGCTCCTCGATGACGCGTCCGCGGAGTTCCACGACTTCTTCGAACGCCACTACGCCGAACTGTCCCGTCTCGCCCATCTGCTGACCGGTGAGACGGACGCGGCCGACGATCTCGCCGCGGATGCCCTGGTCGCGCTGTGGCAGCGCTGGGACCGGTTCCGTACGGCCCACCATCCGCTCGCCTACGCCCGTGGAGTGGTGGCCAATCTGGCGCGGGAACGGATCCGCAGCGCGGTGCGTGAGCGACGCCGGGTCGCGCTGTTCTGGTCCCGTAGTCCCGTGGAGGTCGAGCCACCGGACGTGGCGGCCGTCCTTGACGTGCGTGCGGCGCTCGCCCGACTGCCGTTCCGCAAAAGGGCGTGCGTGGTGCTGCGGCACGCCTTCGACCTGTCGGAGAAGGACACCGCGATGGCACTGGGCATATCGGTGGGTACGGTGAAGAGCCAGACCTCGAAGGCGATGGCCGAGCTGGAACGGACGCTCGGTTTGCGCGCGGCCCGCGAGCTGGCACAAGGGAGGAGGGCTCGGTGAACGAGGAGATCAGTCGACGGCTGCGCGAGGCCGCCGAGTCCCACCAACCCGACCGCGCGAAGATGCTGGCGCGGGTGGAGCGCGGCGTGCTCGGCGCGCCCGTCCGGCACCGCACTCCGTCGATCGCGAGGTCGCGGCCCAAGGCCGCGCTCGCCGGTCTCGTGACGGCCGGCATCCTGGCGACCGGCGGGGTGGCCGTCGCCGGCATCGTCGGAGGCCCCTCGCCGTCGGACAGTGCTCCCGCGGCTCCGCCTTCGTCCGCCCCGTCCGCATCCCCCGCCCCGTCCGCCACCACGCGTCCGACGCCCTCGGCCTCGGCGCCGACTGCCGGTAAGACCGCAACGCCCACCACCGACCCGCCCCAGGGCGCCCCGGCCCCCCGCGCCAGTTCGCACCCGACTCCGCCGCCCGCCGGCCGGGCCCAGCAGGGACCGCTGTGGTCGCAGGGCTCGATGGGCTCGCACAACAACGTCTACTGGGCCGAGAGCGACCTCACCCTCAGGACGGCCCAGCCGCTCGACTCGCTCACGGTGGAAGTGCGCATCGCGCAGACGGGCGGCGTACGGAACACCGGCACCTGGCGGACCCTGCCGGGCGACGCCTTCACCGCCACCGTCGAGGAAGCCGGCGGCGCGCTGGTGTACCGCTGGGTACTCAAGCCGGGCCGCACCGTGCCGCCCGGACAGCACGAGTTCGCCGCCCAGTACAACCACGCCCCGGGCGCGCGCAGCACCACCGCCGACACCTACCACGTCGACGCGCACGCCCCGGGCGGCCCCCTCGCGGTCCAGGGAGGATTCCCCGCGGACACGACCGGGGGCGGCCCGCCTCCGACCCGGAGGTGAGGTGGGCCGCCCCCGGGCGCGGTCACCGAGGGGCGGCCAGGTCAGTGCTGGCGTTGCAGGGTCAGGACACCCGGGCGCCACGGCAGTTGGTCGTAGGGGCCGCTCGCGGTGGGTGACTTGCCCTGGTAAAGGAACTGTAGGTTGCAGGGGTCGATGGTCATGGTCTGATCGGGATTGGTGCGGATCAGATCGCCGTGGCTGATGTCATCGGTCCAGGTGGCGCCGCTGTTGGCCTTCCCCGCGAAGGGGTTGCTCTCGCTGCCGGCCTGGGGAGCCCACGACCCGCTCAGGCTGGAGGACGTGAACGAGCGGAAGTAGCGCTGCTCATTCGCCCCCCGCGCCTCGACGATCATCAGGTACTGGTTCTGGCCCTGCACCTTGTACACCTGCGGCGCCTCGAAGAGGTTCTTCGTCGAGTCGCTCAGGACCGTCGTGTACGACGAACCGAAGTTGCCCGGGAAGTTCCCGATCGGCATGCTCGCCCGGTAGATCTTGCCGTTGTCACCGGCGAAGAAGAGGTACATGTTCCGGTCATCGGCGATCAGAGTCTGGTCGATCGGGGCGGCGTTGGGGATGCCACCGGTGAACAGGGGCTGCGGCGAGGACCAGCCGTTGGGGTTCGTGGGGTCGCTCGAGGTGCGGTAGATGAAGGGCCACGCGCCCCACTGGTACGCCAGCACCCATGTCTTCTTGGGCGCGAAGTAGAAGAGGGTGGGGGCCACCGCGGGCTGGCTCATCCCGGTCTGGCGGGCCGAGGCCATGTCCGACCAGTTCGTGAACGGGCTGAACGCCATGGAGCCGTACGAGGATCCCGACACGTTCGACGCGTAGACGACGTGCTTGCCGTTGTAGGTCACGGCGGTGAAGTCCTTCACCGCGCCCCATCCGTTCGCCGGCTGCGCCAACGCACCCGTGGACGTCCATCGGTACGTCGATGGCAGAGCACACGTGGCGCCCGGCTGGGCGGTCGACCCGAAGTTCCAGTGCTGGTTGGCGCCTCCGTTGGAGTCCCCCATGCGGACCGGTGTGCCGTCGGCGGTCTGACCGCCGGGTGTCTCCAGCGCCCGGCCGCTTGCGACGTTGATCAGCGTGTAGGAGCCGTCGGTGTTCCGGCCGGCCCGCCAGTGCTGGTTGGGGCCGCCGTTGGAGTCCCAGACCTGCGCTCTCGTCCCGTTCCCCGTCCGGTCCCCCGGCTCGTCCAGTACTCGGCCGCTGGCCACGTTGGTCAGCGTGTAGGAGCCGTCGGTGTTCCGGCCCGCCCGCCACTGCTGGTTGGCGGCGCCGGCGGCGGTCCACACCTGGAGCGGGGTGCCGTTGCCGTTCTGTCCCGTGGGCTCGTCAAGAACGCGTCCGGCGGCGACATCGGAGAGCGTGTAGACGGTGCCGGAGCTGATGCCCCCGGCCGGGGTGCCGCCGCTGCCGCCGGAACCCAAGACGGTCATCACCGCATTGTAGGCAGGCTTCTTGTTGCCGTTGTTGTCGAACAGGAGGGGGCTCTCACCGCTGCGCCAGGAGTCCTTGTCACGAATGCCCCACACCGTGATCCCCGTGCAGCGAGCCACGTTCACGCACGACTGGGCGGCCTTGGCATACGCCGTCGGTGGCGCCTGGGCGATGTCGAGCTCGGTGACCTGGACGTCGACACCGAGGGCAGCGAAGTTGGCCAGCGTCGTCTGGTAGGTGGACGGCGGACCGCCCGCACCGAAGTGACTCTGGAAGCCGACGCAGTCGATGGGCACACCGCGGGACTTGAAGTCCTTGACCATGTTGTAGACGCCCTGTGTCTTGGCGTCGGTCCAGTTCTCGATGTTGTAGTCGTTGTAGCAGAGCTTGGCTGAGGGGTCCGCGCCCCGGGCGGTGCGGAAGGCCTGCTCGATGAAGCCGTTGCCGAGCACGTTCTGGAAGACGGAACCGCGGTGCTGCGATGAGCCGTCGGCGAAGGCCTCGTTCACCACGTCCCAGGCGTAGACCTTGCCCTTGAAGTGGTTCATCTCCGTGGTGATGTGGTTGTTCATCACCGTGCGCAAAGTGGTCGGGTCGGTGATGGAGCGGACCCAGTCGGGCAGTTGTGAGTGCCACACCAACGTGTGGCCGCGCATCCGCTGCCCGTGCGCGGCGGCGTGAGCCAGGATCCGGTCGGCCGGACCGAAGGTGAAGGTGGAACGCGACGGTTCGGTGGCGTCCCACTTCATCTCGTTTTCCGGGGTGATCATGTTGAATTCCCGGTCGAGGATGGTGGCGTACTGAGAGTCCCCGAGCCGTCCGGCAGCCACGGCCGTACCGAAGTAACGGCCGCTGCCGGCCGCCGCGTCGGCGGCCACGGTCAAGGAGCGGGCCTTCGACGTGTGTGCGGCCTGCGCGACCAACGGCACGGCGGCTCCCGCCGCTGCGAGGGCCACAGCGGCGGCGAGTATGCGGCGGGTTGCCGGGGGGCGGCGATGAGAATGCTTCTGTTGTGGCAACGGCTTGTCCTTCTGTCAGCGGGCCTCGGTGGGGGCCCCGTCACCCGCCAGTTGCCGCCGGCCGCGCGAAGGTTGCCGTGAGCGAGGGATGTCGAGGTCCCAACTCACCCGCCTCGCATCAGCAGTGCATCACACGGAGCGTCAACGCCCGTGCCCCGACGCATACTTGGCCATCCTGCGTGCCGCGCCCTTCAACCGTCCAGCGACGCGAGGAACGCGCCAAGGGCCTGCGCGACAGCTCCCGGCGTCTCCACCGGAAGCAGGTGGCCGGCCCCGGGGGCGGTGGCGAGGGGGAGTCACATCCAGACCCCGGCCCCCCAGTGTTCGGTGCTGCATTACCTACTCCTCAAGACACTCCAGTGCCGCCCCGCCGCCGTTCTCCTGTCACGCAGCGATTGGAGTGCGGGCCGTCCAAAGCCGGTGAGGCCGTCGTATCGGGTTCGACCATCGAAACGGGAGCACATGCCGGGCGGCGCGACGGGCGCGGGTTGGCGGGGCGGCACTGGAGCGCGATGGTTGGCGGACCGTTGTGTCAGTGCGCTATTGCAGTCAGTCCGGCGCGGTGGATGCGGGTGTGCTCGGCGACGCGGCGGCCGAGGTGGCGGGCGGTGTTCAGGTCCGCGTCGTGGACGTCGGGTGTGTCGTTGAAGCTCTGTGCGCCGGCGCCGAGGTAGAAGCCGAGGCGGTTGTCGTCCTGGGGGCTGGATGTGGTGGTGTTCCAGCCCGGCAGGAGGCCCAGGCTCACCCAGACCATGCCGTGCTGGGCCGCCAGGAGCGCCAGGTATTGCAGGGTGTGCAGCTTGTCGCCGCTCATGGAGCCGGAGTTGGTGAATCCCGCCGCGAGCTTGTCGCTCCAGGCTCGGGTCATCCACCGCTTGCTGGTGGCCTCGGCGAAGGCGTGGAACGCCCCAGAGGCGGTGCCCATGTAAGTGGGGGTACCGAAGATGATGGCGTCGGCGGCGTCCATCAGCTCCCAGTCGGCGTCACCGAGCACGGCGACGTCGACGCGGTGGACGACGGTCTCCGCGATGGAGCGCGCGCCGTCGGCGACGGCTGCGGCGATCTGCGCGGTGTGGCCGTAGCCGGAATGCGACGCGATGACGATCGAGACATCGGACATGGTGTTCCTCCCCGCCGCGGTGGCGGCGTGTTCGTGAGATATCGAGAGAAGCGGAACGCCCGCTGCGGCGGCTTGCCTTACTGCTCCACGCTCCGGGTACCGCAAGGCCCGGGCGGGCGGGCAGGTTGCGCGCCGGGTTCCGAGGAGCAGCGCCAGCCCTGGGCCTTGATCAGCGTTCCGGCTCAGACCGTATCACCGATAAGGCGCCGTTACGCAAGATGCGATATCGTCGATCCATGAGCGAGGAACGACGCGCCGCGCGGCGCCAGGTACTACAGGTGGCCGCAAAACTTCTGGAGGAGGGCGGCAGCGAAGCGGTCTCCACGCGCGCTGTCGCCGCAGCCGCGGGCATTACGGCCCCCGCGCTCTACCGGATGTTCGAGGACAAGGACGGCCTCCTGGGCGAGCTCGCCGCCTACGGCTTCGAGATGTACCTGGAGGAGAAGCGGGAGGCACTGGCCCAGACGCCCGACGACCCGGTCGCAGATCTCTACCTCGGCTGGGACCTGCACGTCGACTTCGGGCTGCGCCACCCCGCGTTCTACATGCTCATGTACGGCACCGTTCGGCCCGGGCGGCGCCCACCGGCAGCGGACGAGGCACACGCCCTGCTGGTGAGACTGCTGGGCCGGGCCGCGGAGGCCGGACACCTTCGCATTCCGGTGGCACAGGCCACCCGAGTCATCCACGCCGCGACAACGGGCGCCACACTGGCGCTGATCGGCGAAGAGCCCTCACAACAGGACCTGTCCACATCGGCGCGGCTGCGGGACACCATCATCGCCTCCGTCACCACTGACCCACCCGCCTCCTCAGGGTCCGACCTGGCCTCGCGCGCTCTCACCCTCGACGCCGCACTGGAAACCGCACTCACCTCCGGACACCCGGGCACGGGTACGGGGGTGCCTCTGCGAGCCACGGAGACCGCTCTGCTCCGCGAGTGGCTCCAGCAACTGGCAGGCTGAACCCGTCGCAGCGCTACAGGGGCGACGCAGTCAGTCACGCCATCAGCCACCGAACGGCACCGCTCCCCCTGCCATACCCGAAATGCCCGCTCGCCCGGCAAGCGACCGCCGTCGCAGCCGCCTGACAGGACTCCGTTCAGCCTCCCGATCGGGCCCGTCTGCGGCACGGCCGATATGCGGATACCTCTGAAGCGACTTGGTTGCGGGGCGAGTTGGCGCTCTACGCGGCTGGCCGCCTCGGTGCGCGGAAGGCCACGGCCACCCGCACGATCCCCGGAATACCGTGCTGTGCAAGGAGGTTCGAAGAGGGGCCCATGCAGAGCGGTGTTCCCCCGGGCGGCAGCATTCCGGGCGAGCGAAGGAGTGAGAGATGAAGTCCGTCATCCGGACGACCGCCGGCGGTCCCGAGGTGCTCCAGCTCGTCGAGCGCCCCGTGCCCAGGCCCGGTCCGGGCGAAGTACAGGTGCGTATGCACGTCTCGGGTGTCAACCCCACCGACTGGCGCAGCCGCAGACGCGCGCTGCCGCCGGGCATGACCGAGCAGGTGCCCCACCAGGACGGCGCCGGAGTGATCGAGGCTGTCGGACCGCGGGTTGACCCGGCACGGGTCGGAAAACGAGTGTGGATCTGGGAGGCCGCGTGGGAGCGGCCCTGGGGAACGGCACAGCAGTACACGCTCGTGCCCGACCGGCACGCCGTCGACCTGCCCGACCACGCCTCATTCGAACTCGGCGCCTCCCTGGGCATACCGGCCCTGACCGCCCACCGCACACTGACAGTTCACGACGGTGGACCAGGGCGTCTCGCGCCCGGCGCCCTGCGGGGCACGACCGTACTGGTGGCAGGCGGCGCAGGCGCGGTCGGCAACGCGGCCATCCAGCTTGCCCGTTGGGCCGGAGCGCGTGTGATCACCACGGTCAGCGGTCCCGCCAAAGGCGTTCTCGCGGCCGCGGCAGGCGCCCACCACGTGGTCAACTACCGCTCGCACGACGCGGCCGCGGAAATCCTGGCTTCCGCCCCCGGGGGCGTCGACATCATCGCGGAGGTGTCCCCCGGCGCCAACTCCGCTCTCGACATCGCGGTGGCCGCCCGGGGAGCTGTGGTGGCCTACTACGGGGGCGGCGAGGACGAGCGGCTCTCCATCCCGGTGCTCTCCTCGATGGCGGCGAACCTGCGCTGGCAGAGCGTCTACGTCTACACCGTGCCGCCTGCCGCGAAGCAGCAGGCGCTCACGGATGTCGCGGCAGCCGTGCACGAAGGCGCGCTGGGTGTGGGTGAGGAGGCCGGGATGCCCCTGCACCACTTCACGCTGGAGCACGCCGCCGCCGCGCATGCCGCGCTCGAACAGGGCGCGACCGGGAAGGTACTGCTCGACATCCCGTGACCTGGCGCTGCTGGCCAAGGGCGGGGACGGAGGCGGGACACGGGGTCAGCCCTCATGCTCGACAGAACTTCTCCTGGCGGGCGATGAAGGCCTTCAGTATGTGTGCTTCGGCGCGGGACATGAGGCTTTCGTAGTCCCTGGCCGTCATGCATCACGAGGATCGTGCCGCTGCCAGCCAGGAGCGCCTGGCTCCCCAAGTCGGCGACATCATCGTGCGCGAGGTCCGCTACGGCGGCATGTCCACCACCCACCTCGACCAACAGCTACGCGAGCGCGGCATCACCACTCTGATCGTCTCCGGCATCAGCACCATCGGCGCCGTCCTGTCCACCGTCATCGACGCCGCCGACCGCGACTACCAGCTCTAAATCCTGTCCGACGGCGTCGCCGACCCAGACACCGAAGTCCACAATTTCCTGCTTCACCGCGTCTTCCCCTCACGGGTCCACGTCATCGACACCACCGAGCCGCCCCCTCTTCCAGGCTGACTGACTCGAACCACGAGCCGATCCCACCCACGAAGAACATGCACGGGGATGTCGTGCCGTGGGCAGGGCTGCCGGAACGACGTCCGGGCGACCGCTGTCCGCGTCATGCTTCACGGCCCTCACCTGCCCGGCGAGCTCGGGCGCGGATCGCCGAACGCGCCCGGCATCTTGCTGGCCTCTCCCCTGGGCTCCTTCCCGAGTGACAGCTTTGCGTACCCGCTCTGTCCGGGCAGGGCCGGTGGGCTTTCGTGCGCCGAGCAGCGCTCAGTTGACCGCAGTGCCGAACCACTGGGGAAGCCGTTCGAGCAGATCCTGCTGATCGTCACCGACCCACGCCACGTGGCCGTCCGGCCGCAGCAGCACCGCGGGCGCGTCCAGTTCCTCGCTGATGTCGGCGACGTGGTCCACCCGATCTGCCCAGCCTGCCACCGAGAGACGGCCGGTCTGGTCGAGAAGCAGCCCGCGGCCGCCGTGCATCAGCTCGTAGAGGCGACCCCGCTTCAGCCCCACGTCCCGCAGCCGTCGGCCGAGCAGTTCATGCCCCTCGCCGAAGTCGTAGCGGACCCCGATCGCAGTGATCTTCTCCATCAGATACCGGTTCACCTCCTCGAAGTCCATCAGCTTCGACACCAGCCGGCGCACTGCTTGGGGACCGGGCTCGATGGACATCAACTCCATCTGCGCGCGGGTGTTGTCCAGCACATCGGCGGCCACCGGATGCCGTTCGTTGTGGTAGCTGTCCAGCAGCCCTTCCGGTGCCCAGCCGTTGACTTCGGCGGCCAGCTTCCAGCCGAGGTTGAACGCGTCCTGGATGCCGAGGTTGAGCCCCTGCCCGCCGGTCGGCGGGTGGATGTGCGCCGCGTCGCCGGCCAGCAGCACCCGGCCGGTCCGGTAGTGCTCGGCCAGCCGGGTGGCGTCGCCGAAGCGGGAGAGCCAGCGCGGTGAGTGCACGCCGAAGTCGGTGCCGGCGAGCTTCCGCACCTGCCGCTTCAGCTCATCCAGGGTCGGCGGGACCGTGCGGTCCTCGGCCACCCCTTCGGCGGGCGCGACGAGGCGGTACACCCCGTCCCCGAGGGGCATGGCGCCGAACCGCTTGTGGGTCTTGCGTACTTCGGCGATCACAGCGTTCAGCGTGTCCGGCGGCGCGGTCACCTCCACCTCGCCCAGCAGCGTCTCGGCCCTGGAGGGCTCGCCGGGGAAGCCGACACCGAGCAGTTTGCGCACCGTGCTGCGGCCGCCGTCACAACCGACGAGGTAGCGCGAGCGCAGCCGCGTGCCGTCGGCGAGTTCGGCGGTCACCCCGTGTTCGTCCTGGCTCAACCCGACGAGTTCGCAGCCGCGCCGGATCTCGACGCCGAGTTCGGTGGCGTGCTTGGCAAGCAGGCGATCGGTGATGGTCTGCGGAATACCGAGGGTGTACGGATGCGCGGTGTCCAGCTGGTTCGGCGCTGGCTTGTTCATGCCAGCGAAGAAACCACCGACCGGGTGTTGCTTGCCGAGCGCGAGGAACCGCTCCAGCAGACCGCGCTGGTCCATCACCTCGACGCTGCGCGCGTGCAAGCCGAGCGAGCGGACGATCCTGGTCGGCTCCGCCTCCTTCTCCAGCACGAGCACGCGCACGCCATGCAGCCGCAACTCGCCGGCCAGCATCAAGCCGGTCGGTCCGCCGCCGGCAACGATCACATCAATCATGAACCCCCCACTCAACAAGATTGCATTTCGGCCAGCTGCTCTGCGCGCAGTCCGGCGGCGCGCACACCCCGAACTCCGCGCCGCGTGCTCGCAACCACACTGCGAGTCCCACGGGCGGTTTCACGTCCCGCAGAACCCACAGTCGATAAAGACGCACGTACTTCGCGAATCCCTAATTACCTCAAGTGCTGGCCTCAGCCGACGATTCTGCGCCACGACCCGGGCCTTGCCGCAAGGCCCCCCGTGCGCTATAAGTTGAGAGTGGCAAGGAGTGGGTAACCTCCTTGCCTTTGCTTTTTGCCGTCCGCCGCGGATGGACAAGCCCCTCCCCCGTCGGCGCCCGCGACGCGCGGTCGGCAGCCGAAGTACGGTCGCCGAAGACAGCGGCCCTCACCCACACCCCGCCATGTATGAGGGTCGGGGGTTCCGGCTGACTGAGTGGATCAACGCCGGGCGTCGCCGGGCGCCAACAGCCTGGTGACTCCGACGATCGCTTCGGCCGAGGGCTTGAAGTAGCGGCGGAGGTTCTCCGGCTTATTGTGCCGGGACTTGGCCATGAGCATCAGCAGCGAAGTGCCCTGCCCGCGGGCCGGGCGGCAGCGTATCCAGGTGCCGCATCAGTACGCTGTATCGACGGAAACTTCCTGCAAGCGAGTCCGCACCCAGGGCAGCACTGACGCGATGAAGGGCCCAAACGGCGTCGCTCAGAAGGGCGTCCGAAACGATCAACGTCACGCCAGGAACCAGCAGGACAACCCAAGGGACCGTCTCCAACGTCGAACGGGTCTGCTGGATGGCGCGACGCGTATGTCGTGCGTCGACGTGCAACCCGAGCCGGTCAATGAGGCTGTCCAACGCGGCTGATCTAGCGGCGGCCTCCCGAGCATTTACCCGCCGTCGCCAGGCACGTCCGCGGATGCAGAAGGAAGCGACCCGAAGTCGAAGCGCCTGTCCCCACACCATCAGCTGCCCTCCCCTCTAGAGGCACGTTGAGTTCGCAGGATGGACGGAGGCCTTCCAGCGCTGTCCGCGAAACGGTCCCAACCACCCATCGGCGCACCGTCGTCAGCAACTCGGCTCAGTGGGCTCGGGCCAGGGATCGGCGCGGGTGGCCCCTACTGACTGGCTCCCTCGCTCCGTCGGAGATCGGGCAGACCACCTTCATGCACACGTGCCTTTCGCGGAGACAGTGCTCCGGCACGCGACGAAACCGGATGCCGAATACCTTTCGCACGTTAACGAGGGCTACTTACGCGACTGGTACCGACAGAAAGACCTGCTCCCCAACGGCCTGGAAACCGTCATCGACGGCCAACACCCTGGACAACACGGTCCAACAGGTCCCTTCTGACAGCGGCCTGCACGGCATTCTCCCGATCGACCGCTGACAACCCCACTTTGAACCTCGAATGCCATGGTCAGCCGCGCAGGGCAGTGCACCGAAGGGTGACTCTCGCTTGGACGAGATCGCCGGTGGGCGCATGTAGCCGGGTAGGGTTGCACCTTCATGACCTGGGGGTTTTCCATGCGTACGCCGACGATCGCCATGAGAGCTGTGCTCGCGTGTTCAGCGCTGGCGGCTGGGCTGAGCGGGTGCTCGGAGAGTTCTCCCGCACCCGCGGACCGCTCCGCCGGACAGCTGCTCGACGACGCCAATCGGACCATGAGCGCGCTCAGTTCGGTGACCATGGACACCACCGGCGCCTCCGTCGGAGGTTCGCACACCTCGCACATGACGACCGACCGCAAGAGCAAGTGCAAGAACAGGACCACCTGGGCCGACGGCGGCACCCTCGAACAGATCCGTATCGACGACACGGACTATGTCCGGCCGGACGCCGCCTATCTCAAGAAGGCGGGTCACGGCATGGCGGAGGCTCAGACCCGTTGGGCGAAGACACCGGCGAGCAGCGCGAAGCCAGGAGATGGACTCGCCTCGTGTCCCTACCCGTTCACGTCCTTCGGCGAGGCCATCAAGGGGAATCGGGTGGCCGTCAGCGGCCGGAAGGCCATCGAGGTGGTGGTGCACGACAGGGCAGACCGGGACGGCCAATACACCTTCACCGTCGCCGCCGAAGGCAAGCCCTACATTCTCAAGGTCCTCTACAAGAGCACCGACCGCGAGACCACCACCTCGTTCAGTGGCTTCGACGAACCCCTGGCCATCCGGCCCCCGGCCGCAGCCGATGTCGTGGACGGAGCCGTAACGCCGCAGTGAGCGGTGTCTTCGCCAACCTCAGGCGTCCTTCCCGTCCTAACTGATCGGTGAGTGACTGTGACGCCATTCAGCGGGCTCTGTTACAGATCCTGGGAGCGGTCGCGGAGAATTACCCCAGTGTTCGGCTGAGGGCCCGAACGATCAGCTTGCGTGGTCGCCTCGTAGCCTCCGTGTATGACTGGTGATCCGTTCGAGTGCCGCTGCGTTCTGTGCCATGACTACGGCGACCGCGGCGAAGCCGACCAGATGGACCTGACGATCAATTCGAACGTGCAGCAGCATGGCTGGCATGTGGTCATGGTCCCCGAGGACGGGGTCGGCCCGGGATTCGCGTACACCATCGGCCTCGCGCACACGCATGGCGGGCCTGAGCTCGCCATGTTCGGACTCGACATCCACGCCATGCACCGCATGTCAACATCCTCGGCGACAGGGCTGCCGCCGGCTGCGTCCTGGAGAACGGCCAAGAACATCACGACGTTGTGGACGGCTATCCAGTCGCTCTCAAGAGTGCGGACCAGCGTTGGTACCGAACCTTCTTCGGGCGGGCCATCAAGTTCTACCGGCAGCCCCCGCTGCCCGTCCTACAAGTTGCATGGCCCGATGCGAAAGGGTGTTTCCCTGGGGAAGAGCAGGCGGACAAGAAGCACCGCGAGTCCCAGCCACAACTATGGCTGCCGCCCGCTGACCACCCGGCCGGGGTCTGGACCGCAGAACTCTGCCCGGCGATCCGTTCACGTGCGCACCCTCCCGGGCAGCCACAGCCCGTTCGCCGCCCGGCCCCGTGAGCTCGCCGCAGCTCTGCTGCCGTGAGCGGCGAACGCCGTTCTCCACCCGCTGCGGCGCCGGCTTCTGCTGCATCTCCAGGGTGAAGCCGCCGCCCTGAATCATGAATCGGACCACCCGATGGAAGATGGTGCCGTCGTAGTGGAACGCTTCGGTCCCGGCCGACTGCGGCCTGCCTCCGCGACGTGACCCGGACGCCGGCGAGCACGCCGAAGACTGAACCGCCCCCGAGGGCCCGGCTGTTCGCTGTACCACCGCGCAGAACGGGTTGCGCCGCCCGCAGAGGGACGTGAAAGGTCGGCGAAGGAGCGGTTCAGGCGGGGCCGGGGGCGCTCTGGTGGGCGCTGAGCGCTTCGGCGGTGCTCGGGTAATGGGGCAGGAGGCTGTCCACACCCGTGAGGGTGAGCATGCGCATCAGCCGGTCGGGGATGGCGGCCAGGGTCAGGGAGCCGCCCGCTTCCTTGGCGCCGTGCCAGATGCCGATCAGTGCGCTGAGCCCGGCGGAGTCACAGAAGCCCACACCCGACAGGTCCAGGATCAAGTGGCGGTGGCCCTGGCCGATGAGCTCCAGCGCGCGGGTCCGCAAGCCGGGTGCGGTATGCAGGTCGATCTCGCCGGTGACGGTTGCGACCGCCGCGGGACCGGGGGTGGTGGTCAGGGCCAGCTCGATGTCGTCGGTCATGGCCGTCAGTGCTCCTCGCCGGCGGGCGCGGCGGTGGTGTGGGCGGTGGATCCGGCCCGCGTCGCGGCGGCGGTCTGGTCGGAAGTGGGAACCGACAGAGCCAGCAGGGCGACGTCGTCACTCGCGCCCCCGGCCAGGGCGTCCAGCAAACCGACGGTGTCCTGGACCAACTGCGCCGCCCCGCACGAGGCGGGACGAGCGGCGAGGAAGGCCGTCAGGCCCTCGTCACCGAGCATGGCGCCGGTGCTGGTGCGTGCCTCGGTCAGCCCGTCGGTGTAGAGGAGCAGGGCCTGGCCGGGGGCGAGGTGACGGGTGGTGGAGGCGAAGTGGGCGCCGGGGAAGGCCCCGATGAGCATGCCGCCCTTGGGGCGGACCGCTTCCACCCGCGTGCGCGTTGCGGGCCCGGCTTCGGGCGGGGCGGGACTGAGGTGGTAGGCCGGAGGGTGCCCACCTGCGGCCAGCTCCACGGTGAAGCCCCCGGCCGCAGCGGGGGTGAGGGTGGCGAAGAAAGCTGTGCAGAACCGGCTGCCCGCCCACACGTCGGCCAGCAGGGCGTTGTTCAGGGCCTCAAGTACCGCGACGGGGTCGTCCGTGTGCTGGGCGGAGGCCCGCAGGGTGTAGCGGGCCAGGGAGGTGATGGTGGCCGCCTCGGCGCCCTTGCCGCACACGTCCCCCAAGAACAATCCCCACTTCCCGGAGGGCAGGGGGAAGACGTCGTAGAAGTCGCCGCCCACATCGTGAACGGACGCGGTGTGGTAATGACAGGCCAACTCCAGGCCGGGCGCCGTCGGCAGCGCCGGCGGCAACAGGGTGCGCTGCAAGGTGGAGGCGAAGGAGGCGATCGCCGCCTTGTCCCTCTCCGCCTGCTCCCGGGCCGCCCGCTCAGCCTCGGCGGCCCGCTGCTCCTGGCGCACCGTGCGCAGCGCCGACAGACGCAGCTCCATCTCGTCCAACACGATCGCCGCCAGATCGGTCAGGGTCGCAGTCTGCTCGGAGGTGATGGAGCGGGGCTTGGTGTCCAGGACGTTGATGGTTCCCAGCTTGTGCCCGTCCGCAGTGGTGATCGGCGCGGCTGCGTAGAACCGAACCCCCAGCGGACCGGTGACCAGCGGGTTGCCGCAGGCGACGTCATCGAGCAGCGTGTCAGGGATCACCAGGGCATCGTCGCGCAGCACCGCCGAACCGCACAGGCCCGGGTCGCGGCCGATCTCACTGACCCCGTCCAGGCCGTGCGCGGCCTTGAACCAGATCCGGTCCTCGTCCACGATCGTCACCGTCGCCACGGGGACGTCGAACAGGCGGGCCGCTAGCGCAGCCACCCGGTCGAACGCCCCGTCGGGCGGGGTATCAAGGATGTCGTAGCGGCGCACCGCTTCCATCCGGTCGGCCTCAACGACCTCGTCGGGCACCAGATGCAGGCGCTTGCCAGGAACGCCGTCCTCGAATGCCGAAGCCTGCTCGGGCATCGGCCTTCCACCTTCCTTGACCTCCCGCAGCCGCCGGACGCGACGCGGGCCAGCGGAAAGCGTAAGCGCAACGAGTACGCGAAGACCATCCGGGTGGCACCTCGAAGGAACCCCAACGATGTCGACGCGCAGTGATGGATGGTGAAACCGGCGACGGCACGGGGTATAACTGCGCTCCCCTCATCGCCCCACCTGCGGGCACAGAAGGGCAAGCGGGGCTGAATCTGCCCTTTGTCCCTGAACGCGCAGGCGTTTGACGACAGCTCCCTGGCGGAAGACGAGCCATTCCGAATGATCAGTGGTCGTAAGTGATCAGCGATCGCGTGCTGGGCTGGCTGATCTTGTGGTTGCGCCAGCGCCGGCCTGTGGGTGGTAGAGCTCGTGAGCGCGGGCCAGGTCGACAGGCCTGTCTTGGGGCAGGTGCAGGAAGAAGTCCAGCTGCCACGCCTGCGCACTGCTGGCCTGGCGGTTGGTGGTGGTCACCCAGGGCGGGTAGACGCGGAAGGCTCGTTTCCCACCGGAACCGCTTGCTGATATGACGCCGTGTTGGCGGAGCTCGTCCATGGGAAGGACGAACTGGCCGAAGTGGTGATGGTCGCGGGTGCTGATGACAAAGAGGTCGACGGGGTCCGTTGCGTCGAAGGGCTGGATAGGCCCGGCCGGGGACCTCTTCCAGACGGTGACGAATTGGCCGACCTTGGAGGGGGTCGTCTTGGCTGCGCGGAAGCGGATGGAGAGGCCGTCAAGGGTGAACTCGTGGGCGGCGTAAGCGGCGCCCTCGGCTTCGGGCACTGGCTGCGAGCAGGCGAACCCGCAGGGGTCGTAGACGAGCGCCTTCGCCGCAATGAGATCTCCGTGGGCCTGGTCGGTGTTCAACCACGGTTTGGGGTGGAGGTCGGATGAGTACTCGGGGTTCGTCGTCATCCGTCCACCCTGTCACGGGTGCTTGGACGCAGTCGGCTTGACTTGGGGAACGTCGCTCTCGTCGGGGCAATCCCAATGCTGACGGTGTGTCCGGGAACGCAGACAGGGCGTCCAAGTCAGCAGGGCCGTCTAGGTTGTTCGTCACAGAACGATCTTGACGGAGGGTCGCCTGCTGATCGGCGGGCGGGACGCGCGACGCGGGACGCGCGAGACGAGCATGGCGGGGGTGGGTGGACCGCTGCACCCATGTCACCGCGCAGATGGCGGCCGAGCACCTCGCGGACGCCGCGGAGGCATGGCGAGCTGCGCCGGCCTGCCGTGCGGCGCGAGGGCAGGGTCTGCCGGCGAACCTGTCGTGCGGGTCGGCGCAGCGGGTCTTCAGGCCGGTGATCTCGGCGGGCTTGCCGCGCTGTGCGTGCTTGGTTCCGACGGCATCCAGGGCGGCGCCGACCGTCGCAGCGCGAGCAGCCCGCCGACGCCCGGAACGATGGCCAGGACCTTGGCGGCGACCGGGGCCTGCTTGAGGCGCCAGGTGGCGATCACGACGAACAGATAGGCGCAGCCATGGGTCGGGCCCATCAGGGAGGAAATGGCCTTGAGGTGGATGGTGAACACATTGGCCAGCAGCACGGTCAGGGAAATCAGCTCGGCGTGAGCCGCGATGTGCAGGTGGCGCGGAGAACGGATGTGCATGATCACGCCCCCGTGGTGGAGCCGGGACGGATGATCATCAGTACGGTGACGGTGGCCCAGAGCAGGTTGAAGATGCCGGTGATCATGGCGAGACGGCCCGGTGTCGAGGCAATCGGTGCTGGCGACGGCGAGGTGGCACTCGTTGTCTCGGCCAGTGCACGGTCCTGCGCGGGCAGGATCAGCAAGGTTAGGACGCCGGCCGCTGCCGCCGTCAGCAGGATCGAGGTGATCAGCCAGGTGTCGCCGAGGACGCCGAGGCTGCTGGCGGTGGCGAGGCCGAAGAGGGGGACTGCGATTCCGATTCCCGCGTAGACCCGGCAGATGCGTGCAGTGTCCGCAAGGTCGTGCGGGCATCGCCGTCGCCGGAGGCGCGGCGCAGCGTTGCGGGAAACATGCTCGCGGCGACGGTGACCGGTCCGACGGCGACGAGGGCGGCCAGGACGTGCAAGGACAGAAGGAGCTTGGTCACGCCTGGTGCTCCAAGACGGTCTGACGCGTGCCGGTGACCTTCGAAGAGGGGAGGCGTCCGGCCTTGGAGGTGCCCCGGAGGGTGTCCCCGTCGACCGCTACATCGAAAACCAGGTTCAGCCGCATGGGCTGGGTGACGGCCTGCTTCCAGGTGAGCCGGTCGCCGTCGAGGGTGATGTCGCCGAGTGGGACTTCCTCGCCGGCATTGCGGGCGACGCCGGTCAGGGTGCCGTCCTGCACGCGGAGTTCGACCACGGCCTTGATCTTGCCGATGGGGGTGGAGATGGACAGGTTCCAGGTGCCTTCGACAGACATGCTGATGTTCTTTCCTGACTGTGCTCGGAGGATGTTGGGCGACTGAATCGCGAAGGGCCCCATGCCTAGAAGGTGGTGGGTGTCGGGCCCTGCGGGCGCCAGACGGTGCCGCGCCGCTCGTGAGCGAAGAACTCTTCGACGGCGTGCGCGACGCGGGGGCCCACCTCACGCTCCAGGAGGTACAGGCCCAGGTCGAGCCCGGAGGTGACGCCGGCGCCGGTGATGAGGTCGCCGTCGTCCACGATGCGAGCGCGGACCGCGTGGGCGCCGGTGGCGTCGAGCATGTCCAGCCCCATGTGGTGAGTGGTGGCGTGCCGTCCCTCCAGCAGGCCGGCCATGGCCAGGACCAGCGAGCCACCGCAGACCGTGGCGACCGTGATGCCCGGGTCGTCCATGGCCAGCTTGAGGAGCGCGGGGAGCTCGGTGGCCAGTGTGCGGCCCAGCCGTACCGGAATGAACTCGTCCTGCTGCCACTCGCCGGCCCCCAACTCTTCCTCGGGAACCTCGCCCGGCTCGCCCACGCGACCGGAGGCGCCGGGAACCAGGACCAAGTCCGCACGCTTCAGGTCGAGGGCACCCACAGCGCACAGCGCCAGCCCCCCGGTGCCACTGATCACCTCCCGGGGGCCCTCCGCCGAGACCAACTCGACGGTCACCGCGCCGCCCGATGCCTGGCCCCCGGCGTACAGCACCTCGTAGGGGGCAACAACATCGAGCGGGTCGAAACCATCGAACAAGACAACCTGCACATGCATGAGCGTTCCTTCGGAATCGTGTTCCTTCAGGTCAGACACGTCGAAGTCAACCTCTTGCCGAGCCCAACGCCCAGTGGCATGAATGACATCTTTCAACGAGAAAATGCCACACGCTTCCAGGACCTCCGAAGTGCAGCGACACTGAGGACGTCCTGATTCGGACCAATTCCATCGAGCGGTGAGAAGGTACGTTCCGGCCATGCACACAGTCGCCGTTCTCGCCCTGGAGCAAGTGATCCCCTTCGACCTGTCCACCCCGATCGAAGTCTTCTCGCGGACCCGTCTGCCCGACGGGCGACCCGGCTACCAGGTCCGCGTGTGCGCCGAGCGCGAGGAGGTCGACGCCGGGGCCTTCGCCCTGCGTGCCCCCTGGAATCTGGAGGGCCTCCGAGACGCCGACACGATCATCGTGCCGGGCGTCAGCGACCCCACGGCCCCGCTCTCCCCGGCCGTGCGTGACGCGCTGCGATCGGCCGCCAACGACGGCACCCGAATCGCCTCCATCTGCACGGGCACTTTCCCCCTGGCCGCCACCGGGCTCCTCGACGGGTTGCGCGGCACGACCCACTGGAGCGTGGCCGGGCTCCTGGCAACCCTGTATCCAGACGTCGACGTCGACCCGGACGTCCTCTACGTCGACAACGGCCAGTTCCTCACCTCGGCCGGCGCGGCAGCGGGCATGGACCTTTGCCTGCACATGATCCGCCGTGACTACGGCTCGGCGGTCGCCGCCCATGCGGCCCGCCTCTCGGTGATGCCGCTCGAACGCGAGGGAGGTCAGGCGCAGTTCATCGTCCACGACCACACCCCCGCACCGCAGGGCTCCGAACTGGAGGCACTACTCACCTGGCTCAGGGGGAACTTGACCCGCGACCTCACTCTGTCCGACATCGCCGCGCAGTCCGGCACCAGCACCCGGACCCTGATCCGGCGCTTCCGCGATCAGACCGGCACCACCCCACTCCAGTGGCTTCACCGGGCCCGCATCCGTCAAGCACAGCACCTGCTGGAAACCACGGATCACTCCGTGGAACGCATCGGCGACCAGGTCGGATTCGGGTCGCCCACCACATTCCGCGACCGCTTCAAACGCACCACCGGCGTCAGCCCGCAAACCTACCGGCGCACCTTCAGCTGAAGCAGTGACTCGGAACGACCGTCGGTCCGATTGCACAGCGCCAATGCTGGCGCATCGCCCGCCAGGTCAGACCAACTGCCTCGCCCCGCGAGTACGACTCATCCCGGGAGACCGAACGGCCCACAGCGGCGTCGGATGGCTCCGCTGCCCGCTGCCCGGCTCTCGGCCCGACTGCCCCGCACGGTAGCGCTGGTACCACTCGGGCCAGTACTCCAGCTGTAGATCTTGATCACGACATTGGGAGTGCCTGACATTGGTAGAGGCTGCTCAGTGCACGGGCCTGGTGTCGTCGGCGCCAGCATGACCAATTGAGCCAGTGCGCCAGGCCGCGTGGTTGCGGTGCGGCGAAGGCGGTGAAGAGACGTTGCATCTCGCCGCAGGTCAGCAGGGCGAGCCCTGGCGGCGTGGTCGCGGTGGTCCGTTCGATGCGGCCGTGACCACGAGAAATGCGTGCGCGAGCATGGCCAGCGTGGTCCAGCGATGCCAGGAGGTCCAGCGGCGGACCTGGTGTTCGTCCAGGCCCGCCAGGCTCTTCGCGCACTGGAAGGTCTCCTCCACCGTCCAGCGGCGCCCGGCCACCCTGACCAGGGCACTCAAAGGAACGGGTCTAGCCGAGTAGCAACGGTAGAAGGCGAGTTGGTCGGTGCACCGGTTGCGTCGAATGAGCACCGACCGGTGACCCGTGCTGCTCGCCGGGCTGTCGATCTCTACTTGGGCCCAGTCGTAGAAGCGGTGGCCTTTGGCGCCGTCTCCGGCTGAGAGTCGCTGCCATGCAGTCTTCGGGAGGCAGTGGGCCACCATGGCGGCCGTGAAGACGCTCGCGCGGGGCGGGATCGGTCGCTTGCGTGAGACGGCGAGGACGTAGCCGACCTGACGGCGCTCCAGTTCGGCGCTCAGGTGGGGGTCGCCGCCATAGACCTCATCGCCGGTGACCCATGAGGCCGTGACGCCGGCGTCCAGGCCTGGGCGATCATCTCGGTGGCCAGGGCGGGCTTGGTGGCGAACCCCGTGTGGCCCGAGATGCCTGCGGCCCGGCACTGGTCGGGGTCCTGAGTCCAGGAGCGTGGGATGTAGAGGCGCCGGTCGATGGCAGCGTGCCCGACCGAGGTGGAGTAGACGAGGTAGACGGCGACCTGGGCGTTTTCCGATTCGCCCAGCGGTCTCGGTGTACTGGCGTTGCACCCCGACGCTCGCGGTGCCGTTCTTCAGGTCACCGGTCTCGTCCACCACCAGGACGACGTCCTGGTTGCCCAGGTGCTCGACCACGAAGTCCCGTATGTCGTAGCGGACCTTGTCGGCGTCCCAGGACGCGCGGCTGAGCAAATGCTGCATACCGGCCGGACTGCTGTCACCGGCATGCTCCGCGAACACGGCGATCTCGGGGTCGAAGACCTCGCCGTCTGCCGCCCGCTCGGCCACCCACAGCCGGCTGACTTCAGCGAGCCGGTGCTCGACGGCAGTGCACAGGGCATCGCGAAGGGTGCCGGACGACGGCGAGGACAAGCGGACCCTCGCCGTCCTCCCGGTCGACAACAGTCTTGGGAACATCGTCGTCCAGGACTTCCTCAAAGCTCCGACTGGTGAAGATGCCCTCCCCCTCGATCAGAGCCTCCTCGACAGCGAAGTTGCCGAAGGTCAGGGACTCGAAGACCCCGTCGGGACCACCCTCCGCGACAGCAGCGGCAGCTTCGGCGTCCGGTGCCACGAAGAACTTGATGACGATGCTCATCGGGGCAGAGTGCCTGTTCCACCGGGCCCGGTCCACCTGCCAGCGGCCAGCAGAAGCCGACCTACCGACCCGAGATGGTGTCCGCCCACAGGACAAGATCAAGATTCACACGTGGTACTAGGTTCACCATGAGATCGGGTACAGCTTTCATGGCACCGTCCTCCTGCGGGGCCCTAGCGTCGATCCCGTGAAACGCAATCGCCGTATCAGCGCCGTCGCGGCGCTGGCGCTCGCCGCCCTCGTCACCGGAACCGGCGCCGGGTCCGCCGCCACGACCACACCGTCGGCCACGCCGGCGGCCACGCACGCGTTACCCACCGCACCGGCCACAGCCACCGCGCCACCGCGGTCCCTCCAAGGCACGCTCCCTGCGCCGGCCGGCCCCTACGCCGCCGGCGAGGACGTCATCCACCTCACCGACGCGAGCCGTCCCGACCCGTGGGTGCCGTCATCCGGTCCCCGCCAACTGACCGTCACGATGGTCTACCCGGCCGTCCCCGGGACCGGGACGCCGGCCCCTTACATGACCCTCGCCGAGGCAGCCGGACACATCCAGCACGCGAAGATACCGGCGAGCTCCGGCGTCACCCCGCAGAACCTTTCCAGCGTCACCACTCACGCCTTCGGCGGCGCGCGGCCGCAACGCGGCAAGTATCCGCTGGTGGTCCTCTCACCCGGGTTCGGGGACCCGCGCATGGTGCTCACCTCGCTCGCGACCGACCTGGCCAGTCACTGCTACGTCGTCGCGCTCGTCGGCCACACCTACGAGGACAGCGGCGAGACGCTGGCGAACGGCCAGACGCCGCCGTGCGCGATCTGCGATGACCCGAATCTCGACACGGACACGGTCACCGCCAGCCGCGCGCTGGACGTGTCCTTCGTGATTGACCGGTTGACGCATGGCAATACCGCGTGGCGCCTGGCACACCTCATCGACAAGCACGAGATCGGCATGGCCGGACACTCCATCGGCGGAGCGGCCGCCGCCACCACGATGATCGCCGACCCGCGAGTACTGGCCGGGGTGAACATGGACGGCACCTTCAGCCCGGCCCCGATGCCCGGCCAGATCAACCGGCCGTTCCTCATGCTGGGTGCGGCCGCCTACCACTCGACCGGCGGTGGTGACAACTGGGGGCAAGCCTGGGCCGCCCTCGGCGGCTACAAGAAGTGGGTGGCGGTCACCGGCGCCACCCACCCCAGCTTCACCGACGTGGACCTGCTCGAGGAGGAGGCCGGGTTCCCGACGCCGCCGCTCGACCCCGAACGTGGAATCGTGATCACGCGTGGGTACGTGACGGCGTTCTTCGACCGGACGCTGAAGGGGATCCACAGTCCGCTGCTGGACGGCCCCTCGCCGAACAATCCGGAAGTACTCTTCCAGCTCGGGAGTTGAACCAATGACCGTACAGTCCCTCCTCCTGCGGTGTCCTAGCGTCGTGCCATGACGATTCCAGCTGGACTGAGACGCAAGGTCGTCCGGGCGTGGCGGGACACCGGCTTTCTTGCCGCTGGTGTGCTGCCGCACCTGGCGCTGGTGCCCGTGTCATCCTGGGCGGGGCTGACTATCGCCAGGACCGGGAATTGGCTCCTGACGGTTCCCATGTCGACCGCCCTGGTCCTGCTCTGCACCCTGGTGCTGACGGCCGTTCAGCGGGCTCGCTACCGGGTGTTCATCGGTGTGGACGTCCCCCGGCTCACCCCCACCGCGCCGGAGAAATGGACGTGGGCCTCGGCCGCCCAGTGGCTCGCGGCAACGCGGCCTTGGCGCAAGGTCGGCTACCACCTCCTGCTGGGCCCGCTGCTCGCGCTGCTGGAGCTGCTGGTGCTCGCGCTGGCGGCGGCGGGCCTGGCGGGCGTCACCGCCTACGCCTGGGCATGGATGCTGCCAACCGGAATGCGCCAGGACTGGTTCGGCAATCCGACCCAGCTGTCGGCTTGCACAGCGGCTGGACTCCTCCTCCTGTGCGCCCTGCCCTGGACCGCGGGGGCAGCAGCCCGGGCCGAGGCGCGGCTGGCGTTGGGCCTGCTCGGGCCCAGCCGGGCGCAGCGGCTCCAGGAGCGGGTCGATCAGTTGGCCGTGAGCCGGACCGACTTGATCGAGGCCGTCGACGCGGAGCGCCGCCGGATCGAGCGTGACCTGCACGACGGCACCCAGCAGCGGTTGGTGTCTCTCGCGGTCAACCTGGGTCTGGCCATTGCCACCCGCCCGGACCTGCCGAGTGATGCCCGCGAGGAGATCGCGAGAGCGCACCTGGAGGCGAAGGAGGCGATCGCCGAACTCAATGACCTGGTGCGGGGGCTGCACCCGGCCGTGCTCGAAGACCGAGGTCTGGACGCGGCGTTGTCCGGGCTGGCTGCCCGCACGCCCCTGCCGGTGCGGCTGCGGGTCGATCTGGAGGAGCGGGTGGCGCCCAACGTGGAGTCAGTCGCGTACTTCGTGATCTCTGAGGCGCTGACCAATGCGACGAAGCACGCCAACGCGACGCGTGCAGAGGTGATAGTCCGTCAGATCGGCGAGGTACTGCGAGTGCGCGTTACCGACGACGGGCTGGGCGGTGCCGATGTCACAGCCGGCACGGGGCTGACCGGGCTGGCCAAGCGGGTCGGCTCCCTCGACGGGGCCTTCCACGTCAGCAGCCCCGTTGGCGGGCCCACCACCATCACCGCGGAGCTGCCGTGCGCGCGGTGATCGCTGAGGATTCGGTGTCGTTGCGGGTCGGCCTGGTCAAGACGCTAGAGATGAGCGGGTGCCAGGTTGCCGCGGAAGCCGGCGACACGGAGGGGCTGTTGGCGGCAGTGGAGGAGCACCGGCCCCAACTCGCTTTCATCGACGTCCGGATGCCGCCCGGCTTCGCCGACGGGGGGTCCGGGCGGCAATGGAGATCCGTCGGCGCTGGCCGGGACGCCGGTGGTGCTGCTTTCGCAGTACGTGGAGGAGCGGTACGCAGCTGACCTGCTGTCTGCGAACACCCTGCCTGTGGTCGACGCGGACCACCGCCGCGTCCAGGCCGTGCTGCGGTTCCTCGGAGCGTCCCGGGCCTTACTTTCCCATTCGTGATCACGATCTACGGCTGGAGTACTAGACGCCTACGCCGACCAACTCGACCACCGCATCGAGGCGGGGCTGCCGCCGGAACAGATCCCGGTGACAGCAGGACCGCCCCGGTGACAACTATCGTGCTTCGGCTCAGTCGAATGAGCCGAAGCACGATAGTTGTCACCGGGGGCGCCTGCCGAACTGCGACGTCGTGTGGGTGAAGCACGATGGTTGTCACCAGTTCGGCGCGCTACCTGTCACCAGCAGCGCGCGAAGCAGTGCCGCTTCTTGCCACGAGCCGTGAGTTGGGGCCCGGTCATCGCGCGCACAGCCGGTCCAGGGACGCGCGGCTCTCCTCGTCCGCGGCGCGGTAGATGAGAAGGCGCAGTCCTGGGTCCTGGAGCGGTAGCAGGACTTCGAAGTCAACGGTGATCGCACCGGCGACCGGATGCCGCAGCAACTTCCGGCCGCGTCCGTTGACGCTGACCTCCCGCTCCGTCCACGAGCGGGCGAAGTCCTCGTCCTGGGTGACGAACTCGGCGATGAGGTCCGACAGTTCCCGGTCTTCCGGGTGCGCGGCCCATGCCGCGCGCAGGTGGGCGATCCCGTCCCGCAGCACCTGCTCCCGGTCGGCGTAGAAGTCGCGCATCGCCGGGTGCAGCAGGCACAGCCGCATCGCGTTGAGCCGTGACGGCGGTGCGGCCTCGAAACCCGGTAGCAGCCGGGCCATTTCGGGGTTCCAGGCGAGGATGTCGTACCGGTGGTCCAGCAGCATGGCCGGCAGCGGCGAGAGGTCACCGACCAGGCGGGCCAGCGACGGCGCCGCACTGGCGGCCGGCCCACCGGTGGTGCCGGGACGGCGGCGTTCGGCCAGGTCGAACAGGTAATCGCGTTCACTCGCATCCAGGCATAGGGCCCGGGCCAGCGCCCCCAGTACCTCCGCGGAGGGCCGCAGCCCGCGGCCCTGCTCCAACCGGACCACGTAGTCGGTGCTGACCCCGGCCAGTTCGGCGACTTCCTCTCGGCGCAGCCCCGGTGTCCGCCGGGCCCGCCGATGCGACGGCAGGCCCATCCGGCCGGGGTCGAGGCGCTCGCGCCTGCTGCGCAGGAACGCGGCCAACTCCTGAGCTGTGTCCATGGTCCGGGTCGTCATGACCGGTCCAACCGCCAAGGTGGGACCGCTCTTCCCAGGAAGACTCCTCCCTTATCCGGGGCCGGCCGCCGCCGCAGACTCGGTCCCGGAACGGAACACGAGCACACGCGAGCACAGGAGAACCTGATGGCACTGGCCCTGGACGACTACCGGCTGCTGGGCCGCTCGGGACTGCGGGTCTCACCGCTGGCCCTGGGCACCGCGACCTTCGGCACTGAATGGGGGTGGGGCGCTGAACGGGCCGAGGCCCGCCAGCTGTTCGACCGCTACGTCGGGCTCGGCGGCAACCTCCTCGACACCGCCGACACCTACACGGAGGGCAGCTCCGAGCGCCTGCTCGGCGAGTTCGTCCACGAGGAGCGCGAACGCCTGGTGCTGGCGACCAAGTACTCGACACTGCGCCGCCCCGGCGACCCGAACTCCGGGGGCGGGCACCGCAAGGCACTGTTCGGCTCGGTGGAGGGCAGCCTGCGGCGGTTGGGCACCGACTACCTCGACCTGCTGTACCTGCACGTCTGGGACTTCCGAACGCCGGTGGAGGAGGTGCTGCGCGGCCTGGACGACCTGGTCCGGCAGGGCAAGGTGCTGTACGTGGCGATCTCCAACACCCCGGCCTGGCAGGTGTCCCGGATGCAGGCGATCGCCGACCTGCGCGGCTGGTCGCCGCTGGTCGCGCTACAGGTCGAGTACAGCCTGATCGAGCGCACCGCGGAGCGCGACCTGATCCCGATGGCCCGGGAGCTGGGCCTGGGCGTGGTCCCGTACTCGCCGCTCGGCGGCGGGGTGCTCAGCGGCAAGTACGGCCGGGAGGACGTGGGTGCGACGGGCGCCGGCCCCGACGGAAGCACCCGCCGGAGCCACAACCTCGCCCTGGGCACCCTCACCGAACGCAGCCTCGGCGTGGCCGGGGTGGTCCGGGAGTTGGCCGGCGAGATGGGGCACACCCCGGCCCAGGTGGCGCTGGCCTGGACGCTGCGGAAGCCGGGCGTGACGAGCACGCTGCTCGGCGCCCGCACCCCCGCCCAGCTGGAGGACAACCTGGCTGCCCTGGCAGTCGAGCTGACGGACACCCAACTGGCCCGGCTCGACGCGGCGGGCGCGATCGCCCTCGGCCAGCCGCACGACCTCCTGGCGAGCGAGCCCATCCGCCAGGTGACCACGGGTGGCCTACGAATCGAAACCCGCCGCTGACGGTCGGCCGTCAGCGGCGAGAGCCGAAGTCTGGGACCGCGGTCGCTTCACCGTTCGGGCGGACCCGTTCGGATCGCTTCTGCCGTCGGACTCACCGTCCTCACGCCCTCAGAGCGGAGGTGAGCCTCGTCGGCGCCGACCGAACTGGTGCCAACTCTTGTGCCGGGTTCCCACGAGTGTCCTGTCGCAGTTCATCCGGCGGGTGGAGGGCTCCTCAGGGCACTGGAAGGAACGCAGCCGAGGGGCGAAGAGGTCTGCGGCATGACTGCTACTCGCCAAAGGCGGCGGCCCGTGCTTCTCAGCCACGCACGGGACCGCTGGGTGATGCTGGACGGGAATGATGATTCCCGACTCTGGAATCCCCGGACAGTTCCGCGTCCCCCCTCCCCCCCCGGCAACCAGCCCGGAGCCGAGCCTAAAAACCCCAAAGACTCCGTCGAGTCGAAGTTGCGCACCGCGATCTGCTCGGGCAAGACCCAGCTGGCGGCAGCACAGAACGTGATCACCACCGACTGGCCCAACGCACTCGCCAAACTCCACCTCAGCTAGCCAGGAGCTCCCGCCCGTCCTTGATGCTCATCCCGTACTTCTGGCGGACATAGGGTGAGAGGGCACTGCACGCGGCCGTCCCTGCCCATAGCCGCCTCCTCTTGCATTAGCCCGGGCCCTCGTCCCGGGAACGACCGAACAGGACGTTCATGGGCGCGGCGAACAGGGCGCCGCTGAGGGACAGCGCGGACCGGTCCACCTGCTCCAGCACGAGCGCGATCGCCAGGTCCGTGGTGTCCGCGTCGCCTTCGACCTTCACCCTGCGCGTTCCCGAGGTCATGGGGACGGGTCGGCCGCAGGTCGTCGCGATGGTGACGCCTTCGCGGCCGAGCCGGGCGTCCCCGGAGCCGCCGGCGACGTTGTAGGTGTAGCGGCGCTCGCGGACGGCCAGCTCCAGCCACCGGGAGCCCTTGCGGATCCCCTTGATCTTCAGCTCCAGGTCGACGATCGTGCCGTCCACCCGCAGCCAGCCCCCGTCCAAGGACGGCAGGACGCCCGCGCCCCCACCGAAGAGGGTCTCGGGGAACTCGGCTCCCTCCAGGGTGACTTGACGACTCGGGCCCTGCCCGAGCGCGCCGAGGGGCCTGGTGATGTCGACGCTGCCGAACGGCCCGGCCACGCCGCGATATCCCCGCAGCCGGTCCTCACGCACCGGTTCGAGTTCGAACTCGAAATCATCCACGCGGACGCCCTCCTCTCCTGTGTCCAAGTACTCAAGGGTCCCGCGGTCAGAACCAGTGCATGGGGTTGGCCTCCTTCTCCAGGTTCCTGGCCCCGCCAGCTAGACCACCCGCCTCCTAGCCGACGCCACCCGGGCCGCCACCCGGCACAAGAGCGATGACCAGCTGGAGGCGTACCGGCAACTCTCCTTGACGCTGGAGCTGACCGAGGCGGCCGCCATAAAGTGCGGTGACAGCGAACTCGCCGTCACCGCCGGCCAGCGCGCGGCCGCGGCCGCCGAACGCCCCGGGGACCCGGTCATCATGGCGAGCGCCGACCGCCACCTCGCGGACGCGATGACCGCCCACGGCGAGGCGGCGGCCGCCGTCGCGTTCGTCACCGCGGCCGCCAACCGGCTCCAGCGCGACCTCGTTCAGCGCGAGCCCGAAGGGCTGCCCGTGCTCGGGATGCTGTTCTTGAAGGCAGCGATGGCCCAGGCCGCGGCCGAGCCGACGACCACAGCCCGGACGCGCTCGCCCGCGCGGGGCCGGGCTTCCTCGATCAGGCCGGTGAGCACGCGGCACAGCTCGACGGTGACGCGAACGAGCTGTGGACGGCATTCGGGCCGACCGACCGCGCGCTCCACCGGGTCGCATCCCATGTTCAGTTGCGCTAGGGCACCGATACCGTGGCAGTTGCCGACGACATTCCGGCCGTCGCCTTCACAGGCCTCCCGCGCGAGCGGCGAGCACACCTGCTCACGGACCGCGCCTGGGTGAGAAGCAGGCCGTACAGCGTCAGGACGCAGTGGACACGCTCTCGTTGATCGGCCGGTCAACGCAGTGAGCGGATTGCCGGGCTCGTGGCCACCAGGGCCGCACATGCCAGGACGGCGCTGCCGCACAGCAGGAACAGCGGTGTCGTGCCGAAGGGGACCAGGACACCGGCTAGCAGGTAGGAGAAGGGATCGAAGGCCACCGTGGCCAAGACCACGAGGCTGAGCACACGGCCCAGCAATTGCCGCGGCACCCGCTCCTGCAAGGTGGCCACGACGACCACTCCGAGGAAGGCGGACCCGAGACCGATGAGCGAGACGACCGCCGTGGCGGCCACGACATGGGTAACGGCCGCGAGTCCGGCCATGCCCGCGCCGATCGTCGCGACCCCGCCGACCACGGTCCAGCCGCGCCGGGCGGGCGAACGCCACCCGGCCGTGAGCGCGCCGGCCAGTGAACCTGCACCGAAACCGGAAAGCACGATGCCCAAGGACCCGGCACCGCCGAGGCGTTGACCGGCGAGTACCGCCCCGCCCACGAGCACTGGACCCACGACCGTGATGTTGATCAGCGCGATGGCTGCCAGCATCCCCCGCACCACCGGCTCGCGCCACGCGTATCTCAAGCCCGCGCCCAGAGCGCGCGCGCTGCTGACCTGCTGACCGCCGACGGGGTCCGGCTCGGCGGCGCCCCCGGCGCGTTCGCCACCCCACACCGCCCGTCTGGGCAGGCTGAGAGCGACGGCTGCGAGTGCGGCCAGCGCCGCGATGCCCCACAGCGTCGCGTCGAAGCCCACGACAGCGACGACTCCGGCGGCCACTGCCGGGCCGACGAGATCACCGCCCGACTCGGCGCTCTGTACCAACGCGTTGACCCGGGCGAGCCTCTCGGTCGGTACGACCGCGGGCACCAGCGCGAGGGCTGCCGGGAAGTACGCGGCGTCGGCGCCACCGAGCACTCCGGCGAGGAGTGCGACCGTCACCACCGAGGGCGAGGTGAAGCTGACCAGGGCGCCGAAGGCGAGCAGGACCGCGACACGGAGCCAGGCCGCGCCGGTCGCGATACGCGCGGGACCGAGCCGGTCGACCAGCACACCCCCGGGCAGCAGAAGCACCGCTCGGGGCAGCGCCGCGGCCACCAGGACGAACCCCGTGGCCATCCCGGGCTCAGCCAGCTCCAACACGAAGAGCGTGAGCCAGATGAGGAACAGCGCATCGACCACGGCCGCCAAGCCCTGGCCCACGATCAGTCGGCGCAGGTGCGCCGCGCCGAGCGGTTCGCACGACAGGGATCGGGCGGTCGGCTCTGTCGTCATCGCCCTCGCCCTCGTCCCGCGGCGCCACCTGGATCGCCCCTGTGTGACGGGTCCCCAGCCAAGCACTCTGTCAATGTTCAACCCCCATGTGCAGCACGTCAGTTGGAACCTCGACTCGACAGCTGCGCCATCGCCGCCACCCGGGCCGCACCCGGCTGGACCCGGCCGGTGAGGACCCGGCCCCTCTCTCCGGTCGACAACGGGAACACATCCACTCGCTTCCGATGGGACGCGCTGCATGGGTGGACTCACCCTGCCCCTCACTAGGCGATGTGCGTACCTCCATCGACCGTCAGCGTGGTGCCGGTGATGTAGGACGAGGCGTCGGACACCAGGAAGACCAGGGCCGCGGCGAGTTCCTCCGGCTGTCCGACACGGCCCGAGAGCACTCTCGGCATCATCGCTTCGAGATAACCCTCGGCGTAGCCGTCCGTCATCTCGGAGGTGAAGAGACCTGGTGCCAGGGCGTTCACCCGGATGCCCTTGGTGGGAGTCCACTGCTGGGCGAGATCACGGGTGAGCCCGAGGAGTCCGGCTTTCGACGCCGAGTAGGCGGCTTGCGGCAGACCGCCGGTGACCAGCGCAAGGACGCTGGAAATGTTGACGATGGCGCTGCCTGGCCGCATCACCGCGCCCGCGGCCTGGGCCATCCAGTAGGAGCCGTTGAGGTTGGTGTCGACGACTTCGCGGAACTGTTCCGGCGTCTCCTCAGTCGCGGGTGTCTCCCTGCTGATCCCCGCGTTGTTGACGAGGACGTCCAGCCGCCCGAATGCCTGTACCGCCGCGTCGACCAGGGCGCGGCAGTCCTCCGGCCTGGCGATGTCGGTGGGCACGGCGATGGCCCGGCGGCCGAGTTTCTCGACGGCCGTGCGTACGGCCTCCAGCCTCTGGGTGCGCCGCGCCCCGAGTACGACATCGGCGCCGGCCTCGGCCACGGCGGTGGCGAAGGCGACACCAAGCCCGGAGGAGGCGCCGGTGACCACGGCGACGCGGCCATCCAGTCGGAAGCGTTCCAGGACACCCATGCTCAACTCCCCCTGGATACAGCAGTATTGGTCAGACCAGGCGAATGGCACGTCGGCGGATCCTGCCGACGGCGGTCATCGATGGTTGGCGATGTAGCTCACCGTGTCGCCGACGGTTTTCAGCTCTGCGCTCCGGTCGTCGGGAATCGTTACCGCGAAGCTGTCCTCCAGCGCCACGGTGATTTCCACCATCGACAGGGAGTCGATGTCGAGGTCTTCGATGAAGGACTTTCCCGCGGTCACCTGGGCGGGGTCGAGGCCGGTCACCTCTTCGACGATCTTGGCGAGGGCGTTGAGGATGTCGGTGTTGTTCACCACGGGGGCTTCTCCTTCTGGGGACGGGTTCGGCGTGGGTCTGTCATCCGAAGGTCAGAGCCCGAGGCGCCGTCGGTAGGTGAGGAGGGTGCGCAGGAATCCGTCCATCTGCTCCTCGGTGTGGCCCGCGTGCGGGAACAGGCGCAGGAGCGCCCGGTTGCGTGGGACGGCCGGGTAGGAGAAGACGGGTACGAGGTAGCCGTCCTCGACGAACCACTCCCGCATGTGCAGAGCGGCCGCGTCGTTCCCGATCGGCACGGAGAGCATGTACGAATCGGTCGGTGTGGTCGGTGTGTCGCTCTCGTGCATCTGGCGGCGGAAGCGGGCGGCGTGTGCCAGATAGTGGTCGACGATCGCCGGATCGTCGGCGAGGACATCGATCGTGCGCTTCGCGGTGTAGGCCGTGGGCGGCTGGATGGCGGCCGTGAACATCGAGGTGCCGGAGAGGAGTTCGAAGGCGTCGATGGCCGTCGCGGGTCCTGCGATCGCGCCGCCTTCCAGGCCGATGGCCTTCGAGAGCGACACCATGACGAAGTCGGCCCGGTCCCGGATCGCGGCTGCTTCCCTGGCGTACGGACGGTTCTCGGGCCCGTACACCATGAAGCCGTTCGCGTCGTCGATCATGCTGATGGCGCCGTACCGCTCGCACGCGTCGAGGATGTCGACGATCGGCCCCATGGTGCCGTCGGCCGAATAGATGCTCTCGGCTATCACCACGGTCTTGCGGGCCCGGACCCGCTCCAGGATGCGGGTCAGGTCGGAGACGTCGTTGTGCCGGAACGCGTGGACATTGCGGCCGTAGTCACGCCCCTCCAGCCCCTTCCAGATGCTCCAGTGGACATCACGGTCCACGACGAAGACGGTGTCGTGGTTGCGCACCTCGATGCCGGCATCGAAGTGAGCGGAACTGCTCATGGCGTGGACGAACCCGATATTGGCGAGCAGCCCGGTGGCGAAGCTGATGGCTCGCTCCTTGCCGGTGTGGCGGGCGATCGTGTCTTCGAGTACTTGGTGCGGACGGCAGATCCCCTGGGTCATCCTGGATCCACTGGTGCTCAGGCCGTGCGCGCGCGCCCCTTCGGCGAAATGGCGTTGTACGGGGAGGTGGCGATCCAGCTCGAGGAAGCTGATGCTGGCGAAGTTCACCAGTTCGCGGCCGTTGCGGACAACGGTCGGGCCGACGGGACCGTCCACCACGGGCGGGCGGTATGCCATGTCGTGCGTGTTCGCCTCGACGAAGGCGGCGAATTGCCACGGGGCCAGGCGGTCCACTGAGGGTGCGGCGATGCGGGAGACGGTCATGGTGAGGCTTCTCCTCCACGAGGGGCGCGGGGCGGCAGGGGCTCAAGGGCTGTGGCGAGGTGGCCGAGGGAGGCCGTTCCGGCCAGCTCGTCCGACGTGATCCCGGCGAAGCCGAACTGGTGCAGCAGCGCCAGCAGTTGGGGGATGGCGACCAGCGTCACGCCGTGATCGGCGAGGCAGCGGCTCATGTCCACGGTGTCCGGGCTGTCGGGGGTGCCGGCCGGCGGACCGCCGGGAGCGACGGCTGCCACGGCGGCTGCCAGCGCCCGTTCGGCGCGCGTCGCGGGCGGCCGCGACGGGATCGGCCGGAATCCCGTGTCGTCGGTACCCAGACGCAACTGGTCGCGTGGGCGGGGTGGTTGGTGGGTGATCTCGGTCAGTACGTAGCGGCCCGGTGCCATGAGGCCGGGCACTTCACCGAGGTGGTCCAGGACATGGTGATGCAGGTCGTCGGAGGTGACGCCGGGGTCGACGAGGACATGCGCCACGAGGCGCGGCTCCTCGCCCTGCTCCGCCGCCTCCCCGCTGGGGGCCGCCGTCACGTCGTGCACCCCCGGGTGGCCGCGCAGGACGTCCTCGACGTCGGACAGGCGCACCCACCCCTGCGGAGCCCGCCACCATCCGGGGGCGGCCGGTGTGGGTGGGCGTTGCGGTACCGGGCATTCGTCACCGTCGGCGAGCGTGCGCAGGAGACGGCACAGCCGGACGGGCAATGCCATGGCCTGCCCGGCGTCGAGTAGATGGTCCCCGACGGTGACGTCGAGCGTGACGACCCCCTCGTCACGCCCGAGGTCGACATAGAGGGTCTCGCAGGGGTCGTCCGGCGCGCTCGTGCTCCAGGTCGCGGAGCCGCCCGGCGGATCGTACTGCGCGGGGACCAGGTAGTCGCGCGGCCACGCGTAGCAGTTGTACTCGATGGTGGGTACGGTCACGACACCACGCCGACGGTCCATGCGCGCCTGGGCGGCGACCAGTTCGGCGGGGCGCCACTGGCCGTGTCGGTAGGCCGCGGCGGAGGCGGCGGCGACCGAGGCGACCACCTCGCCGAACGCCGCGCCCGGGCGGAGATCGATCTGCACCGGCACGGTCAGTGCCCGGACCCCGACACTGTTCCGCAGGTCGGCACGGGCCCGGTTCGAGACCACCACGGATGCCAGGAACCGGTGTTCGCCGGTGCGGGCGGCGATGTCATGGGCCAGCGCCGCGAGCAGGACGACCTCCGGACTGGCTCCATGGCGGTGGGCCAGGAGATCGAGGTCGGCGTACGCGTCCACCGAGCGGTGCTGGAGGCGGTGGCGCCCGGCGCCGTCGGGCGTCCCGCCGAACGGGGCCAACACGCCGGTCGGATTGCCCGCCAGACGCGTCAGCCACTCGCGTTCCGCCACGCGGGCGCGCTCCAAGGGTTGGGTGGCGGCCATGTCCAGCGGATGCGGGCATCCTTCCAACGGCGCATCGCCGCCGCGCAGTTGATGGTGCAGCTGGTTGATCAGTACCGCGAGGCCCCAGCCGTCGATCAGGACGTGGTGGGCGGCGATCAGGACCGCACGCGGCTTTCCACCCGCGAGCAGCACCCGGGCGAGCCAGGGCGGGTCTCGCTCGGCATCGATGGGGCGGGCGGCCAGCGCTGCCGTGGCGGTCTCCAGGGTCTCGGCATCGGCGTCGAGGACGTCCACGTAGTCGACCGGCAGCGGTGCCCAGTGCGCGGGGTGGACGTACTGCACGGGACGGAGCGGATCGACGGTGGTGCGCAAGGCCTCGTGCCGTGCGGTGAGGGAGGCGAGGGCCGCGAGCACGTCGGCGACGGTTGCCGAGGCGGGCACGTGGCAGTGGTCGGCGAGCGGCGTCGGGTTCACTCGCCGTGCCGCGGGGATGGTGTGCTCGAACCAGTGCCACTGCTGTATCCACGTCAGGGGCCCGCTGCGCGTGATGGCGGTCGGGCGGGGGGCCGGTTGGGGAAGGTGGTTCACGACCGGTTCCTTATACGGCTCGGACTATGAGAGCGGCGTTGTGGCCGCCGAAACCGAACGAGTTGCTGAGGGCGATCCGGACGCCCGCGTGGTGCTGCGCCTGGCGCGGCACGAAGTTGATGTCGGGGTCGATCGGTTCGTCGCAGTTGATGGTCGGCGGGACGTCACCGGTGCTCAGGACCTGGATGGAGGCCACGAGCTCGACCGCGCCGGCGGCACCGATCATGTGCCCGGTCATCGACTTGGTCGAGCTGACCGGGATTCGGTTGACGCGGTCACCCAGCACCTTGTGCAGGACCGCCGTCTCGGTGGCGTCGTTCAACTGGGTGCCGGTTCCATGGGCGTTGACATAGTCCACCTCCGATCCCGTTGTTCCCGCGTCCCGCAGCGCCGCCTCGACGGCGAGGCAGGCGCCACGGCCCTCCGGGTGCGGGGCGGTCCAGTGATGGGCGTCGGAACTCGCTCCGTACCCGATGAGTTCGGCCAGAGGCGTCGCTCCTCGCCGCTCGGCCACCTCGGCGGATTCGAGGACCAGCACGGCGGCTCCTTCACTCATGACGAATCCGTCGCGGTGCACATCGAAGGGCCGGCACGCCGCGGTCGGGTCGTCGTTGCGTCTGGACAGCGCGCGGGCGTTGCCGCTGCCCGCGAGATCGACAGTGGTGACACAGGCGTCGGCGCCGCCGACGAGCACGACGTCTGCCTCCCCGTGGCTGATCATGCGCATCCCCGCGCCCACCGCGTCCGCACCGCTGGCACACGCGGTGCTCTGGGCCCGGCTGGGGCCCTGGGTGCCAAGACGCATGCTGATCTCACCGGCCGCGCTGTCCATGGCGGTCGTGACCTGAGTGAAGGGGCTGATGGCCCGGGGTCCTTTGTCGCGCAGGATGTCGGCGGCGCGGTAGATCGAGCCCACGGGACCGTATCCGCTGCCGATGATCACGGCGACCCGCGGCGCCATCTCTTCGTCGATGACGAGTCCGGCGTGCTCGCAGGCCTCGAGCGCCGCGGCGAGGGCGTACTGGGCGTAGGGATCGGCCCGACGACTGACCCTGGGCGGCATGTAGCGACCGGGGGCGAACCCGCGGACCTGGCCACCGATGCGGACGCCGAGGTCAGTCACGTCGATCGTGTCCACGGTGTCGATGCCGCTGCGTCCGGCCAGCATCGCCGTCCACGTCTCGTCGACGCAGTGGCCCAGCGGTGTCACGGCCCCGTACCCGGTGACCATGACCCGGCGCCGGCCGTCCCCTCGCTCCCTTGTCCCGGTCACTGGGGAACCACCTCTGCGTCGCTGACGCACGGCGGGATGTCGTCGGGGGCGACCGGGACCATGAGCACGGCTGTGCCTCCCTGGGCGCAGAACCTGCGTGCGGTGGCAACGTCGTCGGTCAGCGCGGACTTGTCGCGCAGTACCCGGTGGAGGATGTCCGGCCCGTCCACCAGGGGTGGCGGCGCTCCCGGCCGGGCGAAGGGGTAGCGCTCCGCGTCGAGGCCGAGGCGGGCGCGCTGCGCGTCCAGCCAGCCGTAACCGCCGTTGCACAGCACCACGTACAGGACGCCGCCGTGGGTCGGTGCGGTGACGGCGATGTCCGCGCCGGCAGCGAGGAAGGCGCCGTCCCCGACGAACGCGGTGACCTCATGGCCCGGGGCGGCCAGCTTGACCCCGATGGCCGCGGCCGCGCCGAACCCCAACGGGGTCTGCTCGGAGGGCACGATGGACCCGCCCCCCACGCGGAACGGGAAGCAGTAGGACCACATGTCCTGGAGGCCGTTCTCCTGGACGAGGACGTGCGGCTCTCCCGCGGTGGCATCGAGCGCGGCAAGCAGTTCGGGGATGCGAATCCCCGGCAAGGCGGCCGCCCGGAGCAACTCGTCCTCCACATCGCGGGCCATGGCCTCGCGGACGGCCGCGACCCTGTTCGTCCATTCCTCGGCCGCGTCCGTGTGCTCGGCTTCGCGGTCCTCTTCCAGCGCCCGCGTCCAGCCCAGTACGGCGTGCCGGGCGTCGCCCAGCACGCGCGGGCCGGAGAACTCGGCCGAAAGCCCGCCGGGATCGATGTTGACCTGCACCACGGGGACCGGGGGCCAGGGCGTCCCGCCGTCGACGGCCGTCTCCTCCAACCGCCCGGCCAGCGACACCACCAGGTCACAGGACGACCACAGCGCACGTGCCGGGGCCGCCGCGTAGAGGCCTGCCGCCCCACAGAACAGCGGGTGGTGCTCGTCGACGGCCCCTCGGCCGGACGCGGTGGTGAAGAGGGCCGCGCCGAGGCGCTCGGCGAAGCGCTCGACCACGCCCCCGTCGTTGCGGTGCCGCATTCCCCCGCCCACCAGGACCACCGGGCGTCGGCTCACACGGAGCGCCGCCAACGCCCGCCCCGACACAACGGCGGTGGACTCGGCTTCCAGACATTCAGGCAGCGTCGGCGCCGGACCACTGACGACGACCTCAGCCGTGCGGACGTCGTCCGGTATCTCCAGGTACACCGGTCCGGACGGCGGCCCCATCGCTCGGGTCAGCGCCGTCACCGTGGCGGGGACGACACGGTCGGGGTGACCCACCCGGTGTGCCCAGCGCACCAGCGGCGCCGTCACGGCGACTTGGTCCAGTTCCTGGAACCCACCGCTCCCCCGGCGCCGTTCGGGCGCCCCGGCGCCGAGCACGAGGACCGGGGCGCCCGACTCCCGCGCTTCGAGCAGCCCCGTGGCGGAGTGCGTGACGGCCGGGCCCTTGCCCAGTACGCAGACGGCGATTCGGCCCGACTGCAACGCGTAGCCGGTCGCCATGTACATCGCGTTGCGCTGGTCCCGGCACGGTACGAGATCCAGGCCGGCGCTGTCGAAGGCGCGCAGCAACTCCAGGTCGTCGCCGGGCAGCCCGAAGCACATGTCCACTCCGTTCGCCGCCAGCAGGTCGACGATCGCGGACCAGGCGTCGCCGTACCGTTTGGGTGCGTGGGTCACTTCCCACCCACCGTGACAGCCGGAGCGACAGGGAGGTTCCGCGCCACTGCCTGCGACATGAGCAGCGGTTCGGCATGCCGCTCGCCGCCGTAGGAGATGTAGTTCGCCCTCATCCCGAATCCACCGAAGGGGCGGTTCCCGTCCTCGGCGTCGAGCAGCGTGTGGTTGACACAGGTGTGATGACTCCGGGCCAGGAGCTTCACGGTCTCCGGATCGGTTCCGTAGACCATCGCGCCCAGCGCGCGTTCGCTGAAGTAGGGGCTCGCCAACCGTTCGCGCAACACCCTGGCACCGGGGTAGGCCACGACGTTGAACACCGGGGCGAACATCTCGTCGAGGGGGATCTTGTCGTCGAAGCCCCACAGCAGCACGGTCGGGTCGATCCTGCGGGTCGGCAGGTCGATGCGCCCGCCGTGCCGGATGTGACGTGCGTGGCGCACCAGGTAGTCCGAGCAGGTCACGAGCGCCGAGTCGTAGCAGATCGGGCCGTAGTCGACGGCCGGGTCGTCGTTGCGCCCGAATCGCAGCGAGGCCAGTTCGGCGGAGAGCAGGCCGATGAACTCTTCGATGCGGCCCTTGGGCGCGAACACGACGTCGGGACCGAAGCAGTCCTGGCCCGAGTTGTAGAGCCGGATGGTCGTGACGTCTCGTGCGGCGTGTGCGAGGTCGGCGTCGGGTGCGATCACGAAGGGGTTGATGCCGTGCCCGAAGAAGAGGAAGAGCTGGTCCTCCGCCAGCCCTTCACGAATGATCTCGGCGTTGGCGTATTTTCCGGTGAAGACAATGAGGTCGGCCTCCCGTACCGGCCCGGTCACGAACTTGCGCTGGCTGAGCTCAAAAGGCTGGATGGGCAATCCGTGAACCGGCGCCAGCAGGGCGTGCAGGCGGAGCATCTGGCCATTCGTCTCGGACGACGGCCGAAAGACGATTCGTTCGCTGTAGAGGGAGGCGACGAGTAGGTACAGCGCGTAGGAATACAACGGGATGTTCGACGGCATGCAGACCGCTGCGAGCGGCACACTGCCGGGTTGGCTCCTACGGATCTCGTCCTCGGCGCCGTCAAGGGTGGCGAGAAATGAACGGAGCTCTGCTTCGGCGGTGTGGTGTGGTGATTTTTCGGTGAGGATGCCCAACATGGCTTCTTTGTTCTCGGCCACGTATCGGCGTACTGCGCGCAGTGCGCCGATACGATCGGAAAAGGGAATGCGGTATTCGTTCGCACCGTTCGGAGAATCGGTCGAAGATGAACCGGCGTCCGTTTCGGCCGAACCGGACGGGAATGCGCCGGTGGACACTTCGGGTGCTTCCGGTGCCCCCGGCCGGGATAAGTCGGTGGTCGTGTCGTACGACGTGGACAACGAGGTCATGGCGATCTTCTCCAGGACGGCCAGGTTGGGTTTACCCGAGTGGGTGAGAGGCAGCGCGGGGAGCACCACGATGTGGTCGGCCTGCTCGTAGCGGGCGAGCACGGTGCGCAGCACCCGCTTCCAGTGCGCGGGCTCATGACCGTCGGGGTCCGCGATCACGAACACCAGACGACAGCCGAGGCGAGCGTCGGGGACGGCGACGACCTGCGCCTGCACACCGGCCGACTCGGCCCGGGCGGCGAGGTGGTCGGGGTAGAGAGTGTGGCCGTCGCGGTGCACGGCGTGCTTCCGGCCGACCGGGAAGACCCGGCCGGCCTCGTCGATCAGCCCGATGTCGCCGGTGCGGTGAACGGGTCCCGACACCGGGATGAGTTCGCCGTCATCGCCCAGGTGACCGGTCATCAGGCCGTCGCCGCATACGACGAGCTCCCCGAGACGGCCAGGGGGAAGCCGCCTGCCGTCGTCGTCATGTACCTCGACGATCACGCCGGGCAGCGGCGTGCCGCAGCCCACCGGATCGGCGTGGGATGCCAGCGCGATGTTGCCCACCTCGGTCGCCCCGTAGCCGTCGAGCAGGCGCTCGCCCGTACGGGCATGAAACCGGGCCGCCAGACTGCGCCCCAGCGGGGCACCCCCCACGCACCAGGCCCGTACGCCCTTCAGGGCGGTGACGAGAGGAGGACGGCGGTCGAGCAGGTTGAGCAGGGTGTGATAGGTCGACGGGGCTCCATCGACGACGGAGAGGCCATGGTCCACGCCGACCTCAAGTGCACGGTCCAGTCGCATGGTTGGCCCGTAGACCACGAGCGAGCCCCCACCGAGCCACCAGCACAGGACCAGCGACAGGCCGTACTGGTGGGAGTACGGCAGGACGGGCAGGAAGACGTCATCGGGCCGGTAGCCCATCCGTTCCGCGCTCAGGGCCAGGTTGTCGAGGATCGAGCGCCCGGAACGGACGATGCCCTTCGGGCTGCCTGTCGTGCCCGACGACCACGAGATCGCGGCGTCCCGGCGGCATGCCCAGGCCGCCATATCGGGCACGGCCGCCGTGTTCCGAACGGACCGCGTCGAGGCGGGGCGCGTCAGGGCGGGCCGAGTCGAGGTGCCGTCGCCCGGACCGTCGCCGATTTCCAGCACCACGCGTGCCTGAGTGCGGATGTGCGAGCGCTGCGCCGGGGCGGCTCGATGATCGGCCAACACAACCGATGCGTCGAGATGAATGAGCGACAGTAGATTTATGACCCATTCCACAGAATTGGAGCCACTCATCATCACCCGCGAGCCGGGGACGATGCCGCGATACCGGAAAGCCTCGGCGACCTCTGCTATGCGGGACTCGATTTCCTCGGTCTCCCAGATGTGCCCCTCGGGCGAGATCAAGCGCCTGGAAATGAGCAACTCGCGCTCCTTGCCGCCAGGGATTGGCCAGGTCAACTACGCGGACATGCACACTCATCAAATCCGAACCACACAAGAACGAATTCTTCTCCCCAAGAATCGGATTGGATGAATCCGAAACGACTATCGCATACCCGCGGAACGGTGTCGAGCACGGCAAGTGCAACGCATGATACGGATGGGGCTCGCGAGTACGCAGTGGTGGAAGAGTGAGGACACATGGCCATTTCTTACCGGTTAATTCAAGGCACGATTCTTATTCGCGCGCAAAAGAGTGTCGACCCTGGTCGGACACCGGCCTCGCACCTCATCCAGTACAGATGCGAGTACTCGACCATTCATTTTCAGCCGTGCAGAGCACCCTGGCATCGGAAACGGGAAAACCGCAGCACCCGTCGACAGCCGGATTGGGTCCGGCATTCGCAAGAACCAGACGGCTCGCAGGGTTCCATCGCGCGGTAATGAGGGCCGGAGGCCAGGCAGCCGACGGCGGCCGGGCCGAGCAACAGCCGCGGCCGGGCGCGGTCCCAGCGGTATCCGAATGGAGCTGCCCGGTGCCAGGAGAGACCGGCGGCCGCTCGGCGCCCCGGACGGGGCGGGGGTCGGTGCCTCCCGTAGCCATCCCCGACCAGGGGTGCGCTCATCCTCCTGCCTGGCCGCAGCGGCGACTGTCCGCGCGGTGCCCGCCCGGATGGCGGAGGTGCGGGGTCGATCACCCAGTCGAGGAAGCCGACCCACTGCACCGTCAGACACCGCCGGGTCGTCCAAACGCGCCACGTCCTGGCTGCTCTTGGGATCCCGACGCCTTCACCCGCCGCTCTGTCGCACCACCTCGGGCGCGGCCCGGTTTATGTCGGTGCAGCAACGAATGCGCGCGACGGTGAGCCCGAGCACGGTGGAGACCGTTAGTCGCCGCGCAGGAACGCCATACAGGAGACGCCTTCGAGGAACCTGAAGGCTCTCGCCACAGGGCGGCCCCGCCTGCGGAGACCGCCCGTGGCCCTACGCCTGCGGACGAAGGGAAAACTCATCTCGCGCCCTGCCCTGACCTCGGCCGAGGGCGGGTGGCAGAGAGCGCGCTTCTAGTTGACCACGCGGTAGGCGCTGACCCACGCTCCGATGCTGTTGTAGCCGGAGCCGTCAATGATGATCGCGCCACCGGTGCAGTTGTAGTTGTCCCACAACTCGACCCTGCGGGTGGCAACTTCTGTGCGGGCGGATCGGATCCTGTCGTTCCAGTTGTCGCCGACGTACTTGCACTCCCCCGGGTTGCCGGAGAAATAGGTGTCCGGACCCGAAAAGCCCGTTGAGGCGAAAGCATGCCAACTGGCAGCCGCCGGAAGGGCGGAGCCACTGGACGGGCCGAGCGACGAGGACGGGGCCGATTGGGCGGATGACGGCTGGGCAAGGACAACCGTACTGGCCAGGGCCACAGCTGTGAGCAGCAGTTTGCGTGGGACGGACAAGGCGTCTCCTTAGATCAGTTGACGAGCGCGTCCACAGCGCGGCAGACGCCGCCGGCGACCGTTGCCGGGCAGAGGAGGCCATCCCCTGGGCAATCCAGAACCAAGCCCGTTTCCTGTTTCCTCTCGAACAGGAAACGGGAAACGGACTTCGGAAGACGCGTTTGCTGGCCGCGAGCACCCGGTCCCAACCTCAGCGCGCCCCCGCAGCTTCGGCAGCGGAGCGCTGATCGGGGCCCGGGGCGGCCGGTCTGGTGAGAGGCGCGCTGCTCAACGAGGCGTTCGGCGACGATGACCACGCCGGCAAGTGCCGAGGGCGAACGTGGAACGCCCCTGCCCCTCGCCTCGTCGCGGCGCGTCGGCGTGGGTGGCCGAGCGGGTCGGGGGGCGGTGTGTGAGCTTAGGGCTCATGTCGATCGTCGCAACCGTCGTGATCCTGCTCATCGCCGCGCTCCACGTCTACATTCTGGTCCTGGAGATGTTCTTGTGGACGGGACCGCGGGCCCGGGCGGCGTTCGGGACCAGCCCCGATTTCGCTTCCCAGACGAAGGCGCTCGCGGCCAATCAAGGCCTGTACAACGGCTTTCTCGCCGCCGGGCTGGTGTGGGGCGTGGTGGCATCCGACCCCGTGGGCTTCCAGGCCAAGGTGTTCTTCGTGGTGTGTGTGGCCGTGGCCGGTGTGTACGGCGCCGTCACCGCCAGCAGGAAGATCCTCTTCGTGCAGACCGTTCCGGCGCTGATCGGCCTGGCTCTGGTACTGGCCTCCCGTTGAGCACTGCGGGCAGGGACCGGTGAGGCGCCGGCGCACCGGCGCGCTCTCGGGCTGCAAGTGGAGAGCCTCGTCTAGGGACTTATCGCCGTTCAAGACGGTGTCCGGATTCTTCACCCGCTGGTCGGGCGGCCGGAGGCGTCAACCACATCCGTGACCAGCTGCGCCGCCGGGTCCGCCGGGCGATGGGTACCTCCCCGCACCCCATGGCGGTCGTGATCGCCTCGCAGCCGGTGAAGGTCGCCGCCTCGGTCCCTCGCTCCTCCTCCGGCTACGGCGCAGGCAATCCGACCGCCGTCTCGCGCGGAAAGTGTGACGCAGCCTCAACCCGCCCGGGCGGACCTCAGCGCAGCGAGCAGCGTGCGGGCGTCCCGGACCGTGGGGTGGCCGTCGCCGAGCCGCACGGCAGCCTCGTCCACTACGCGTTCGGCGTATGTCGTCCCGGCCGCTCCGTCGCGTAGCCGAGCATGGCGTCGGAGACCTTGAGACGCAGGGCGGGGGGTCCTCGCCCAGCCGGGAGCGTGCCTCCGCGGCGACGGCGCCGCATTCCCGGCGCCCCGGTTCGGTCGGTTTCGAGCCTCCTTCGCGTTCCCAGGCGAGGACTTGGGCTTCGATGTGCACGATGCCCTCGGCGTGGATGGCGCTGAGCGCGGAGGCGATGCCCGCACCGATGCCGCGGACGGTGGCGGTAATCCAGGGTGCCGCAGCGCTCGGCCATCTCCTGGAGCGAGGGCGCGGCCACGAACGGCACGGCCATCCAGAGGATCTCGCCGGTCGTGTCGGCGGCGATCACGGGCACGGAGAACCGAGAGCTGATCCGCCGGGCCGCCCGCACCTCGTGCGCGAACCCTTCCCGGATCGAGGAGTCGGCCGCGTACTCGGCGTGCAGGGTCTTCACCGCCACCATGACGCCGTCCGGATCCTGGCAGCGGTAGACCCGGCCGAACTCGCCCACGCCAACGCGCTCCAAGACCTCGTAGGAACCGAAGGCCGCCGGATCCTCCGCCGTGCGCGCGGTAGGGGCCCGCCCCATCGCCGCCACTCCTCCAGAGCCTCGGCCTCGGAATGGACGGCCGTGGCGCCGCCCGGGCCGCGCACCGGCGCGGGTTCCGGCGCCGGCTGCTCGTCGTCCACCACGACGATCGACACCACATGGGGTGTGTCACGAAGAGGCCGCCGGTCTCAAAGCAAAGAGGCGAAGGCTGCGCGCACCCAGGCCACCGGGACGCCAACGCAGCACGCAGGATCAACCTCGACCACCATCGGGGCGTGCACGCGAGAAGGGACGCGGAAGTTGCTCGCCGGCTGACAGCCTCCGAGAGGACAGCGACAGCAGACCAAGCCCATCAGGCGATTAAGTCGGTCGCATGTCCCTTCACGGTTACCGGCGTCGAGCAGGGTCACGCGGGGCCAGGTCGTGTGGCGCGTTCGGACGGCGGTGGCCTTGAACACGAGGGACGGTCCCGGGGGTTGTCGCGGACCGAACGGCCGCGGCACGTCAGGGCGCGGGGCCAGCGGAAATGCCGTGACGGTGAGTCCGTAAAGTGGCCACATGTCTGACGCCTCTCCCCTGATACAGAGTTTGCGCACGGCCGTCGAGGCGGCACCGGGTGACGTGCCTCTGCGACTGCACTTGGCGGGTTTGTTGTTGGATGCCGGGCAGCAGGACGACGCGGTCATGCAGGTGGCCGTCGCGTTGCAGCACGCGCCGGGTGACAGCCAGGCGAAAGCGTTGATGACACGCGCGATGGGTGCGCACTTGCCCCCGCACGCGCTGCCTTCTGAGCCTGTCCCGGTCCCGGCGCCTCCGCCCACGGAGCCCGCAACCGATCCCGCTTTCAACTGGGGCGCCGCCGCCGACCAGGTCAAGGACGTCCTTCCGCCGCGCTTCGTGGAACACCCCCTGGCCACCGACGGCAGCGGCGATCCCCAGGACGCATCCGCTTGGGAAGTCGACGCTCCGGGCGCCGTACGCCTCGCCGACGTCGGCGGCATGCAGGAGGTCAAGGACCGCCTGGAGGCCGCGTTCCTCGCGCCGCTGCGCAACCCGGAGTTGCGCAAGCTGTACGGCAAGAGCCTGCGCGGCGGCCTCCTCCTCTACGGCCCTCCCGGCTGCGGCAAGACCTTCGTGGCACGCGCCGTAGCGGGAGAGCTCGGTGCGAGCTTCCTGTCCGTATCCGTCAACGACGTGCTCGACAAGTGGGTCGGCAACTCCGAGCGCAACATGCACGAACTCTTCGAGACCGCCCGCCGCCAGGCCCCCTGCGTCATGTTCCTCGACGAGTTGGACGCGCTCGGCGGCAAGCGCAGCCGTACGCAGAGCGCAGGCATGCGCAACACCGTCAACCAGCTCCTGACCGAGCTCGACGGCATCAACGCCTCCGCCAACGAAGGCGTCTTCGTACTCGCCGCGACGAACGTCCCGTGGGACGTCGACATCGCGCTGCGCCGCCCCGGCCGCTTCGACCGCACGCTCCTCGTCCTGCCTCCCGACGCGCCGGCACGCGAGACGATCCTCCGCTACCACCTGCGTGAACGCCCCATCGAAAAGGTCGACTTGGGCAAGCTCGTCAAATTGACCGACGGCCTGTCCGGAGCCGACCTCGCCCACCTGTGTGAGTCCGCGGCGGAGACGGCGCTCCTCGATTCCGTGCGCACCGGTGTCATCCGCATGATCGGCATGAAGGATCTGCTCGACGCCGCGAAGCAGACGGTCCCCTCGACGGAGCCGTGGTTCGCTGCGGCACGCAACGTGGCGATGTACGCCAACGACGGCGGCATGTACGACGACCTGGTCGCTTATCTCAAGAAGAGGCGGAAGCTGTGACCACCCTGCACCCGATGGTCGAACAGGCCCAGGCCCTGATCGACTTCGAACGCTATGACCAGGCTCTGGAACTGCTGGGCCGCCACCTCGCGGAGGATCCCGGCGACATACGCGCCTGGGTCAAGATCGGCTACTGCCATCTCAATACCGAGGCGCCGCAGCTGGCGAGTGAAGCGGCCGACCAAGCTCTCAAGCTGGACCCCGAGGACTATGGCGCGCTGATGTTGCGCGCTCGCGCCATGGTGGACGACGGGGGTTGGCTGAAGGTCGAACCCGTACTGCGCCAGGCGATCCGCGTGGCTCCCGAGGAGTCATATCCCCGTGCCATGCTGGCGGACGCCGTGTGGCGGGCCTCGATCGTCGAACACGCCCGGGCCACGGGAGCGGGGACGATGAGTCATGCCGACATGGATCGCGTTTCCGGCGAGGCGGCCGACCTGGCCATGGAGGCATTGCGGCTGGGCCCCGAGGACCTTTACGCCCACGAAGTCGCGCACCGCATCGCCAGTGCGGCCGGCAACCGCACTGTCTCCGATCAACTCGACGAGGCCATTCTCCGCATCGATCCCCAACACGGCGAAGCCGTTGCCCGCCAGACGAAAAGGGCCGCCGAGGCCCCGGGGGTGAACGCCGCACAGGCCGCCGACCTATACGCGGGTGCCCTGGCCGGCCAGCCCGACTCCTCCTGGATGCAGCAACAACTCGACCGTGCCACCTACCGGTTGCTGCGGGGCACCAGATGGCTCGCGCTGCTCTGCCTGGTCACGCCGGCCGCCATGATCAACCTGTTCCCGTCCGACGACCACCCGGCCCCCGCACTGCCGCTGCCCATCGGCCAGCGCCTGTGGTCCATGGTGATCATGGCCGCGATCTGGGGCTTCGGGGCTTGGCGCCGCTACCGCAAGCTCCGCTCCGGGGTGCAGCTCAACGTCCGGTCCCTGATCCGCCGGGGCCGCTGGGCCCGCGTGGTCCTGGCGCAATCGGGCTGGGCCATGCTCTGCGCCTTGCTGATCGCGGGACCTGCCTGGGCCGACCTGGGCGAGCCACGCCTGCTTTTCTGGATGGGGCTCGTGCCCATCGCGGCCACCATCTGGTTCGACAAGAACAAGGCCCGGTAGCTCGTTCGGGGACGCAGTGGACCACGGTCTGGGCAGGTTCTCGGTGCGCCGCACCCTCTGCGGGCGAGCGCGTTTTTGAGCTGCTGGACGTCATGAGCGACGCGGGGGGGGCGGCGTGCGGGGCTGCCAAGGGCGTATGAGTGGAATTCTGCGTCTGCACCTCTCACCACCGATCGAGCCGATGCCGGCCCGCTCCGTGACGGCCTGCCACCGCCTGGGGCGCGTGGTCACCTTGAGCTGGCGGTTGCCGCTCGGGCGGCAACGAGGTCTTCCTCGCGTTCGGACAGTTCGGCGGCAGGTCAGCGCTGTGTTGTTCGAGATGGGTGATCCGCTCCTGGAGGACGTGGGTGTCGGTGGGGCTCCTGAGGGCTGTCCCGCTAGAAGCCTCCAGCCGGTGCATGTGACCCGCTGGGCCGCGGCCGTGCGCTCGCGTACAGCCTGACCTGGATGACGCTCGGGGCCGCCTGCGTGACCCCCCAACGCTGCCGCAATGGCCTGGGGTTTGCGTACTGCCACGTTTGCTGCGACCGGTACCGGACATCTATCCGGCCCCTGACAGCCCCTCATGAACCGAGAACGGCAGGGCTCTTTGACGCGTATTGAGAGTTCGCCCTCTTCCCCACGCGAGGTTGAACACGCACGCGGGCCAGATGCGCCACAGCATCCTGTGCGGTGTGTCAGACGAGTTCTGCCTTGCCGGCGGCAGCAAGCCGCCCGCGACTCCGGCCAATTGAGGATTTCGCGGGTAGGGGCGCGGTCGCGAGTGCTGCGATACCGCCGCCCGGTCCAGCAGAGCATGCCCCACGCCTCCGAGCTTGCGTTAGAGCGCACTCCAACTCCTAGTTTCGGCGCATGCGATACATCAAACTCGGAACGACCGGACTGGAAGTCTCCGCCATCACCCTCGGTTGCATGAGCTTCGGCGAGCCGGACCGGGGTGGCGAGCCCTGGTCGCTGGGGGCGGACGCCAGCCGGGACATCATCAAGCAGGCCCTTGAGGGCGGCGTCAACTTCCTCGACACGGCCAATGGGTACAGCGCCGGAAGCAGCGAGGAGATCGTCGGTCAGGCGGTCAAGGACTTCACCCGGCGTGAGGAGGTCGTTCTCTCTACCAAGGTCTGGATGCGGATGCGCCACGGCCCGAACGGGGCCGGGCTGTCCCGCAAGGCGATCTTCGCCGAGCTCGACGCCTCCCTGAAACGGCTGGGGACCGACTACATCGACCTGTACCAGATCCACCGCTGGGACTACGACACCCCGATCGAGGAAACCCTCGAGGCGCTGCACGACGCGGTCAAGTCCGGGAAGGTCCGCTACATCGGAGCGTCTTCCATGTATGCCTGGCAGTTCGCCAAGGCCCTGTACCTCGCCGATCTGAACAGCTGGACCCGGTTCGTGTCGATGCAGGACCACTACAACCTCATCCACCGGGAAGCGGAGCGGGAGATGCTCCCGCTCTGCGCCGACCAGGGCGTCGGCGTGATCCCGTGGAGCCCGCTGGCGCGGGGCAGGCTGACGCGGGTCCGGGACACCACCACGGCGCGTGCCGATACCGACGAGGGCGGCAAGATCCTCTACCGCGACGGGGACCAGGCTGTGGCCGAGCGCGTCCACGAGATCGCGGGCAAGCGGGGTCTGTCCCCGGCCCAGGTGGCCCTGGCCTGGGTCATGCGCAACCCGGCGGTGACCTCGCCCATCGTCGGGGTCACCAAGCCGGCCCAGCTGGCCGACGCACTGGCCGCGGTGGACGTCGCACTCGACGACGACGAGGCCGCCTACTTGGAAGAGCCCTACCAGCCACACGAAGTCGCCTACCTGGAGGAGTCCTTCTACAAGTCGCGCCCTGGGGCCCGCTCCCGGTAGTCCGGGCTACCGTCGGCCTTCGACAACCCCCGGCCCCGGCTCGGCCATTATGGGCCCGGCGTGCTTGCGGGCGGTCGCGCGCAACCGCACGATCTGCGCGCTGCCCGTCGGCGCGGTGAGCAGGATGCCCGCCACAGCGGCCGGCAGGAGGGCCACGCGCAGCGGAGCGTGCCCGTGGGATCTCGGCTGTGAGTGGCGGATTCAGCGCAAGGGCGCCGTGATCCCGATCAACCGCACCCGCCGCTGGGTCGTCGAGCGCACCAACTCCTGGTACGGCCGCGGCTTCAACTTCACCCTGATCGGGGCGGGATGACCCTCCTCTGGGTGTAGAGGCCCTTGTTCCGGCACGTGCTCGGCGGCACGCCCCGCTGGACGGCCGGATCGGCCATGGTCTGGGCGTACTTGAGGCGTCTGGCGCGGATCAGCTTCTTCGGTGGCTCCATCACGATGCGGGCGGGGCGCCGACAAGGCGCCCCAGGGGGTGAGCGTCAGGCATAGGGGCCCGGCAAGCAGTTCGACGAGCACGGCTCGCCGACTTCGGCCAGGCATCCCTGGCAGCTGCGCACGGCGGTGTCAATGAGCGAGAGCCAGTCCTCAGTGTCGCGGTGGCGGCCGAGGTCGACTGCGGAGAACTCGTCGACGTGAGTGCCCTTGACGGCGCCGAGTCGCCGCAGCGCCTGAGAGATCGGAGTGCCGGTCGTCGGCGACGGTTCGCCTTCGGCCAGGCGCAATGGGCCAAGGACTACCTCCCCTGCATCCCAGACCTGCGCGATCTGGGTGCCTGTCCCGCCGAAGTAGTCGGCCTCGACGAAGGCCACCGGCCCTGCCTCCGAGCATGCGGTCAGCAGACGCTCAAAACCCGCTGGCGCCTTCCAGAAACCGTCGAGTTCGGGTGCTCCGTCGACCGTGACCGCGTCGAACAAGGCGTCAGTCATCGGCAAGAGCCAGAGGTGTTGGCCGAGAGGAACGATGCACGCCTCCATGGCGGAGCCGGCCAACTTCAGGAGCGCGGATTCGGCGGCGATGACCGCCTGGAGGCAATACACCCCCTCATTCTTGCCTGCCGCCAATCGCAGCACGATGCCGGGTGGACCGAGGTCGACCGGCGCGACCCTGGCGAGTCGACTCGACGGGTCTGGTCCCGCTTCTGGCACAGGAACGACAGAGTGAGATCGGTTCCTTCGATCTCACCGCCACCCCGGACGGCCGAACCGCCGCACAGCCAAGAACGGGCGGCGCACACCTACGTACGGGGCACTGGCGGCGCAACCATCCGCACACCGCCCCGGATGATCCCCCGGCACCCACTCGCCGGGCCTGGCGCACCTCACCGGCGACGGCGGATTCGCCCCGCACGGCCTGTCCGGCGTCGTGACGGCGCTCCTGGGAGTGGTGTTCGCCTTCGGCGGGATGGAAGTCATCGGCATGGCGGCGGCCGAGTCGCACGACCCGGGCCGCAGCATCCGCAGCGCGGTCCGTACCGCGATCTGGCGGATCGCCCTGTTCTACCTCGGGTCGGTGCTCGTCCTCGTGCTGCTCCTGCCCTGGGGGCAGCGCGTCCGGACGAGAGCCCGTACGTCGCCGCGCTCATGCGCCTCGGCATCCCCCACGCGGACGTGGTCACCCAGGCGGTGATCCTCGTGGCCCTGCTCTCCGCCCTCAACGCCAACATGTACGGCACTTCGCGCATGTTGTACTCCCTTGCCGAACGCGGAGAGGCGCCCCGGACGCTGGCCCGCCGGACCCGGCGCCGAGTGCCGGCCCGCGCGGTCGCCGCCGCCTCGGCCGTCGGCTTCGCCACGGTCGTCCCGGAGGCCGTGTTCCCGGGCGCGGCGCTTCCGTTGCTGGCCAAGGCGATGGGCGCGACCATGCTGTTCATGTGGCTCGCGCTGGCCTGCTCCCACCTGGTGCTGCGCCGCTCCCTGGAACGCACCGGCCGTCTGGTGCTCCGTACCCGCGGCTTCCCGGCCACCACGCGGACGGTGATCGGCGCCATCGCCGCCCTGCTGGTGCTGATGGCCCTGTCTCCTGCCACCCGCCCCCAACTCCTCACCTCAGCGGCTCTGTCGGCGGCCCTGGCCCTGACCGGCGCCCACCGCGCCCGACGCCGCCACCCGCACCCCGCCAGACGAACCGCGCCTCCCCCGTCCTCCCCGTCAAGGGAGCCGGACCCGCCGGCACGTGCGTCATCCGCCCCGGCCACCGACTGACACACGAGAGCCCGAGACGTACGGCCGACTCCCGCCCCTGCCGGAAAGGGCCCGCTCGAGGAGCCCGTCGTGCCGCTGAAGCCGAAAGCAACCCGCCGACATGGGAGTCCAGCTGGGGCTTTCCTGGGAAAGCAAGCCAGGACCGCCCTCCGCGCACACCGAACTTCCAGGTTAACGAGGCCGTTCGGGACGTCGTTCGACCCGCCTGAAGGGCCTATGCGAAGTCGGTGTATGCGAGGGGGGCTGCGCAGACCTTGCACCGGAAGAGATACGCCGTCGCCTCTCCGTCCTTGTCCAACGAGCCGAGGAAGTACGCAACCTGGTCCGACGGCCAGCCCCAGCCGTTCGCTTCCCGCCGCAGCATCTCCAACGCCGCGGGATAAGCGGCGAGTTCGGCGGCTCCGACCCGGCCCAGGAACGCGGCGCCGTCGCCGCAGGGGAAGAACCACCGGGGCTGCGGCCACGCGACGAACCCCGGAGTGCGCCGGTCGACCGCCGCGAAGACCTCAAGGGGCACGTCGTCGCCCAGGCACGTTCCCGCCGTGAAATGGGCGTCGAACCGATCAGCGGCACTGCCGTCCGCGATGCACCACGGGCACAGCCGGCCCACGAGCTCCTCGGCAGCGTAGACCGGGCCCCGATAGACATACCCGCGTTCCCGCCCACAGCAGATGCACGCCGTGCCAGAAGACACGATCACGCCCGTGGCGACGGGGTCTGGGTGGTACGGGAACGTCTCCATGCGTAAGCGTGCGAGCTCTAACAGCTGACCTTGTCCTTTATGACCCACAGCCCGCGCCGTTGAGCATTCGAGCTGGGAAGGAGTGCCAGGTGACTGGGTTGGATCGGGATGTTCCTCAAATGGACACGTCGCGCTTCCTGCCTGCCGACGATGACGAGTTCGGCGTCGAACGGAGGTGTAACACTCCAGCCGACCCAGCCCTTGATTCGGGGGTAGTGCCGGAGGTACTGCCGGTGGACTAGGGCCTGTGTGATGTCGTGATCAACTGTTGGGTTCTGCCCCGTTAGCGGGGTGGAGTCCGGTAGGACTGTTGTTGTGACGCGTAGGCAACTCACCAATGTTCAGTGGAAGTTCATCGAGCCGTATCTGCCGATCGGTAGGTACGGGCCGTATCCGGAGCGGTTGCGGGAGCAGTTCGAGGGTGTGATCTGGCGGTTCCGTTCCAGTGGGCAGTGGCGGGAGATGCCTGCCGAGTTCGGACCCTGGGCGACCGTCTACGGCCGTTTCCGTGTGTGGCGGGATGCGGGTGTGTTCACCGCTCTGCTGGAAGGCCTGATCGCCGAGACGGCCGGCGCCGGCGGGACGGAGGGGCCTCCCCCTGAGTGGTGGACACGCTGATACTGGATCTGCTTGATCCGGAGGAAGCGAGAAGACCGCCGATGGCGCTGAAGGACTACTCGGACGAATTCAAGGCCGATGCCGTGGCCCTGTACGAGTCCACACCCGGGGCGACGTACAAGAGCATCGCCGCTGACCTGGGCATCAACCGGGCGACCCTGCGCGAGTGGGTGCTGCGGGACCGCGAACGCCGTGGCGTCACCGCCGCACCTGCGCGGCCTGCCTCTCCGCCGGCGGCGATCGCGTCCGCTGACCCGGACGAGCGGGTCCGCCGCCTGGAGGCGCGGGTGGCCGAGCTCGAGGCGAGTGAGCGCAAGCTCGCGACCGAGCGGGACATCCTGCGCAAGGCGGCCAAGTATTTCGCCGGAGAGACGAACTGGTGAGCCGCTTCCAGTTCGTCCACGACCACCGGAACACCTATGAGGTGAAGCGGCTCTGCCACGTCCTGGACGTCAGCCGGTCCAGCTACTACAAGTGGTGCGCCGGCGCCGAAGCCCGCGCCGCCCGGCAGCGCCAGGACGTGGCCCTGGTCAAGGAGATCCGCCGGGTTCACGGCGAGTCCGGCGGCGCCTACGGCTCCCCGCGGGTGACCGCCGAGCTCCGCGAGAACGGCCACCGAGTCAACGAGAAGCGGGTCGCCCGGGTCATGCGGGCGTTCTCGATCACCGGGATCCGCCTGCGCAGACGGGTCCGCACGACCGTCCCGGACCCGGCCGCGGGGACCGTCCCCGACCTGTTCGGCCGGGACTTCACCGCCACCGAGCCCGGGCGCAAGCTCATGGGCGACATCACCTATCTCCCGCTCCAGGGAGGGAAGTTCCTCTACCTCGCGACGGTGCTGGACTGCTTCAGCCGCAAAATTGTCGGCTGGTCCATCGCCGACCACATGCGCACGGACCTGGTCGCCGACGCGTTGCGGATGGCCGCCCGCACCCGCGGCTCACTGGAAGGCGCGGTCTTTCACTCCGATCACGGAGCCCAGTACGGATCCAGGGCCTACGCCGGCCTCTGCGACCAGCTCGGGGTGACCCGGTCGATGGGCGCGGTCGGCACCAGCGCCGACAACGCCGCCTGCGAGAGCTTCCACGCCTCCCTGAAACGCGAGACCCTCCAGGGCGACCACGACTACGGCGACGCCACCACCTGCCGCCGCACCGTCTTCGCCTGGCTGACCCGCTACAACACCCGCCGCCGGCACTCCACCAACGGCCACCTCAGCCCCGACGCCTACGAACGACGACACCACAAAGCTAAACTCACGCTCGCCGCGTGATCGATAACCGCGTGCCCACCTTCATGGGGGAAGGCCCGGACTTGTCGCTGGTCAGTGTGGACTCCACCACGGTTCGTGCTCACCACGATGCCGCGGGCATGCGGGTCAGCAAGCACCTCATGAAGACCTTGGAAGAAGCCGTGCGGGAAGAGGAGACAGCCCGCCAAAAGGGGGCGGCTCGGAGGAAGGAAAGGGACAGGACGATCGCCGGCGCGTCCGGCGCCGACGCAGGATCCGCCTGAAGCAAGCCCTGCTCGGCAGGTCCCGGGGCGGCCTCACCAGCAAGATTCACCTCGCCGCGGACCGCCAGTGCCGTCCGCTCGCGCTGGTCCTGACCGCCGGGCAGGCCGGGGACAGCCCGCAGTTCATCCCCGTGCTCAAGAAGGTTCGAGTTCGCCTGCCCGTCGGCCGCCCTCGCACAACGCCCGGCGCGGTCGCCGGGGACAAGGCCTACTCGTCCCGCGGCAACCGCGCCTACCTGCGCAAACGCGGAATCAAGGCCGTCATCCCAGAGAAGAGGGACCAGGCCGCCAACCGCAGGAAGAAGGGCGCACGAGGCGGTCGGCCCATCAGCCACGACCCCGGCCTCTACAAGGAACGGAACACCGTTGAGCGTCTGATCAACAAGCTGAAAGCCTGGCGAGGCATCGCCACCCGCTACGACAAAACCCCGGACAGCTACCTCGCCGGCCTCCACCTCCGCGCCGCCATGATCTGGATCGACGACCTCGTGAAAACCGCCGACTGATCACGACATCACACACGCCCTAGTACCGCAATCACAGTTATGGGGTGTGTCCGCGTTGTTTGTAGTGGCTGTCGCGGGCACGTGTCTGGCTGAGTCTTCGCCAGTGTGACCAGTGCAGATGGTGGTGGATGGTGAGGTGGGCGGGGTGGAGAAGGTGGCCGATGAGGCGGCGTATCTCCGCTACGGACAGCGGTATCAGGCCACCGCTGTTTCCCCTTTTGAGAGTTCGCAGGCGCGGACGGCGGTGAGGGCCGCGAGGGCGGCCATGGCCAGGGTGATGTGCCGGTACCAGGCGTGGTAGAGACGGACTTGGTAGTGGTCCAGGCCGCACTCGCCCTTCGCGGTCTGGAAGCATTCTTCGACTGCCCAGCGGGCGCCGGCCACCCTGACCAGGTCTTTCAGCCGGGTAGCGACGGGGCCGTAGCAGACGTAGTAGGCGAGGTCCGTGGGGTCTTTGAGGCTCCGGCGGGCCAGGACCCAGTGGCCGTGGCCGTTCTCCCACCAGATCCGGATCGGGATCCGCGCCCACTGGTACATGCGCTCGCCATGGGATCCCTTCCCGGCGGACAGGCGCTTCCACGCCTGCGGCGCGAGACCGGTGACGAGGTCGTCGACACGGCGTTCACCCATGCCGCGGGTGATGACGGTGTCGCTGGTCTTCACGCACATCACATGGCTGATGGCCCGCTGTTCCATCCAGCACCTGAGGGATTTCGACTGTCCGTAGGCCTCGTCCGCGGTGACCCACGCGAACGGGACGCCGGCCTCCACCGCACGAAGGAGCATGGCCTTGAAGTGCTCCGTCTTCGTCGCGAACAACACCTCGTCCGGAATCCCCGCGTCCCGGCACCGCTCACGGTCGTCCGTCCACGAGGCGGGCACATACAGCTCCCGGTCGATCAGAGCCCGGCCTTTCGGCGAGGCGTAGGCCAGAAAGGTGCCGACCTGGCAATTTTCCGTACGTCCAGCCGTTCCGGAATACTGCCGCTGGACGCCGGCCGAGCGCACACCCTTCTTCAGGAAGCCAGTGTCGTCCCCGATCAGGACGCCGTCCTTGTCACCGATCGTCTCCACAACGTAGTCCCGCACATCGTCACGGACTGCGTCCGCGTCCCAGTCCGCCTCGCCCAACAGCCGCTGCATCCCGATCGGCAGCCGGTCACCAGCCCGTTCCGCCAGAGTCCAGCCGTTCTTCCGCTCCAATGGAGCGATCAGGCCTCGCATATACGCAAGCGCCCGCGCACGAGGCTCCGACCTCACGAAACGCGACGCGAACCTGGCATGTAAACCCGCCAGCACCCCGTCCCACTGCCCAACCAACCCCACCCCGAGCTCAGCCATACACCAACTCAACCACACACAAGTGTGATTGCAGTACTAGGAGGACGGCGAGCTCGGAGTCGGGGCGGGCGCTCCACCCACAGAGCACGCAGGCTTCGAACGGCATCGGCGGGGGGTACTTCCCACACCGTGCGTAGGGACGCGGCCCGGAGAGGGCGGTACTGGTTGCAAGGACATCAGAGGCATCCGCCTTGGGGACTCCGGGAGCCCTCGCCACCCGAAGAGATCCACTCTAGTCACCACGGCAACCGGCACTCCTGGGCCACGTGTCCGCGGGGGGAGCTCTGCGGTCGCACCGACTTTCAGCCGTGGCTGAAGGTGACGTGGGGCTGAAATGGCGAAGACACTTGAGCAGACTGACGAGGCCGAACGGCAGGCGTCGTTCGTCCGTCTGGTGGAGCTCCGTCAGGCATTCCTCGCTCCGCCACGTTCGACAATGCCACTGCTGTACAAGCCTGCTGCGGCCGAAGACGCCCGCATGTTGCGCGTCCACCGCTTCGAGTTCAACGACGCCGTCACCAAGGCCGCGCACTCCAGCTGAGATCGTCTGCGACAGGCGGGCCCCGGCCGTGTCTACTACGGTTCGGGACGTATCACGTTGCGGCCCGGTGTGATGATGACAGTTTTCACGCCCAGGGATGAACGGCCCCTCCCCCGGCTCGACTTCGTCCCCGCGCGCTCGCTACGAAGGTCTCTCCGATTTCGTGATCTTTGGAGGGGTGCGGGTGCGCTCAGCTGCCAGACTGGCCGTGGGGACTGCTGCTGTGCTGGGTGTTCTCGGGGCACGACCGATGGCACCGCCGGCGGTGGCCTCGGGCGAGGAGCCGTGCCGGATCGACACGGACGCGGCGGTGATTCGCCAGGCCCCGTCGAAGACAGCGGCGAAGGCGGGGATCGGCTACCGCGATCAGAAGTGCCGCTTTCACGGCTACTCCCGTGATGTGGTCTGGGCGCACATCACGATGAAGGAATCGGGCGTGGACGGCTGGGTGGACCACCACTTGCTCTCCACAGCCAAGGAAGACCTCGCCCCCAGTAGTCCCTGATGCGCATCCCCCGCCTGCCGCTCGTGGTGCTGGCCCTGCTGGCCGGCACCGGCTGCGCCTACATCACTCCGGAATCCCAGGCACCCGCGCGGGAGTTGGCCCCCCACGGGGGCCGCATGGCCCCCGCGGCGCCCAGCCCGTTCTGGCCCGAGCCCGTCCAGGCGCCCGCCCGTGAAACCCTCGCGCCCGCCTTCGGTCCGGCGTCACCGACCACGCCCGCCGACACCACGGCGGCGAGGCCGCCGCGCCCCCTGCTCGGCCCGGGACGGGAACCGTCACAGCGCACGGACACGTCCGGGCATCGCGGACGCACGCCGCGTCTCACCCGACGCCCCTCCCCCGCACCCCGACCGCGTCCCCGTGCCCAGCCCAGTTATGACGCCAGGATCGTGTGCTCCTGGGCACAGAACACCGGCCTCGACCCATCCGTCGTACGCGCCTGCCGGCAACAGCTCGACCACTGACCCTTTCCAGGACCCTGTCCGTGACGGCATGCATGACCTTCGAGGGGGCCGCGAGGTTGGCAGGACGACACGTGTTCCGGCCCTGACGCCTCTCCCCCGGGTGCCATGGGCCCATATCCTGGTCATGGGATCAGCATGGCCCACCAGGATCAGAAGCGGGCTCAGGTGGCTTGCGCCCGCCTGCTCTTGCCACATCTGCCGGAAGTGGACATCGAGTCCATACAGCGGTGCGCGGACGGTGTTGCCCTGCGTACGCGTTCTCGACCCGCAGCAGGCACCTCACACATGCCGTTCCGCTGTGGCAGGTGGTGGGCGATCCGCTGCTCGTGCAGGCGAAGGCCGACCGGGTGTGGCCACGGCAGTCGTCGCGAAAGACCGCTGGGTGCCCTTCTTGGCGTCGTGCAGGGCCTTGAGTTCCTGCACGAGTAGGGCCCGCTTGCGGGCGGCCCGTACCTCCTTCGGGTAGAGCTCCCCGATCTCGGCCGTGGTCCTGCCCATGTGGCGCCAGTACGTTTCGCCGACCCGGGCGATCTCTCCGGACTCGCGCAGCAGGTGGGTGTAGAGGATGTCCTTGGCCATGTGCTTGCCCACCTCGATGCTGGTCAGGTCGAACACCACCAACTGGCCCGGGGCGCGGACCACGAGGTCGGGCTTGAGGCCGCCGATCAGCCGGACCTCGCCGGTCTTGGGGTTCTTGAACAGCGGGCGGAGTTCGCGTTCGTAGGCCATCAGGCCCGGGGTCTGCCGGACGTACTCCTCGATCGGCAGGTCGAGGACCTTGGCGGGCAGCCTGGCGAAGGCGCGGAGACTGGTTTCGCTGATGAGTTGCAGACCGCTGTGCGGGAACTGCTCCTGGACCAGGCGGCTGAAGATGGTGTGCAACTTGCTGCCGCGCGCGCTGTTCTCCAGGGTGGCGCTGCCGGGAACCTCGGCGAGCTCGGCGATGGTCGCACCGACGAGGTCCTCGAGCGCTTCCACGGTCAGCACGGCCTCGCCGGCCGCGGTCGCCCCGGTGGCGGCACCGGGCTTCACCGACGGCTCCTTCAGGAGTCTTTCGGCCTGCTTCAGCCAGGCGTCGACCTCGGCGTCGGAGAAGACGTGGGGGGCGGGGTCCTTGATGTCCTTGATCGCCTGGAGGACCTCGCCGTGCGAGATCGCCGCGGTGCCTTTCACCTTCGGGCCCGAGACGAGGATGTCGTCACCGCTGATGATCATGGAGATCCCGGTGTCGGTGACCCCGACGTGGTGCTCCGAGAGCAGGAAGCGGACCACGTCCGCAGCGCCGTCACCGAGTCGATCCGCTCGTACTCCAGCTCATGGGTGCGCTCGACGAGGAACCGGGCCCGGGGCTGGAGCAGCGCGCCGAGTAAGACCGGGTCGGCAAGCCGAGCCATGGCCCGGTCCTGGGTGACACCCATGCACGCGTCCTTTCGCGCCGCGGCGGACCGTGAAGCGAAAGCGCTGCTCCGGCGTGCGGCAGGACATATGGACCCACGTCAGCACACCACGCGACAAGGCCTTCTACTCCGTGCGGAGGAGAAGAGACACCGATCGAGCGATTGCGCTCCCATCGGTGTTTTCGCCGCCCTCCCCCGCCCCTTCGAGCGAGCGCGCGAGCCCCGGTGGACGTTGTGCGCCGGGGCGCGCTTACGGTCGGAGCCGTACCCACTCCCCAAATGCCGCAAGGCTTCTGACGCTCCCTCACATGGATTCGACACCGTCCCGCCGTCAACACGAGTCCCCCTCAGGAGCGGTCGGCGCAACCCACCAGCCCGCCGACCGGACGCCGATCATCGGGCCGCCGGTCGACAGGAAGGTGTTCGACGAAGTGCCCCCGGTTTGGACCCGATGGGGTGCCCGGCGGATCGCCTTCGAGATCGCGCACGGACCAGCCCCGCCGCAGCTCCGTCACGGGCAAAAGTGCATCGTGTTCTGGAACGCAATGGGCTCATCCGGCACCAGGAGCAGCGGCAGCATCGCCGCAAGTACCGGCGGTGGCAGCGAGAGACGCCCCTGCCTGTCCCGGGCGGACCTGAGCCATCCGGATCCGGGCCGGCCTGCTACGAGAGATCGCCCGGACCGTCTCCGCGCCTTCCTGGACGCTGCTGCCGTGCGTGACCGACCGCGCGGGAGGCGGCTGCGGATCCGGCGACCGGCGGTATGGGGTCGTTCTGCACGGCAGCCCTGAACGGCGAAGCCGACCCGTTCAGCGACAGCGCTGCCAGGCCGAGGCCGGCACTCCGCCGGACGAGCCGAGTACCTCTACGCCGCCCTCAGTGGCACGTCGATGCGAGCTACCCCCCGGCCCCGTAACCACACCAATGGCCTTCGCCCCACCCCGTCAACGACAGGGACAAGGGCGGCCGAAACGGTCCAGCCCGTCGTATCGCGGGCCCGGCCTTGACGCCGGCGCTGTGCCGCCCCGGGTTCGTGGCAGGTGGTGAGGGCGATGCCCACGATGGTCGGCAAGGTGACCCAGGAGCGCTACGACCAACTCGTGGCGGAGTCGACAAACCTGGTCGAGACCGAGCGGGACACCCCATTTCAAACCAGGGCGTGTATCGAGTCCTGATCAAACCGCCTACTTAACCCGCCGCCTGTGCGACTCACGTGAGAGCATCCGCCTATGGGCAGCGACCTGGAAGTGAGTGCTCTGGCAATCAACGTCACGATCCCGCCGGCGCTCCGCTGGACAGACACTCGACGTGGTGAAGAGTTCCAACTGACCACACTCAACATCCGGCTACTCCCGGACCGTCGTCTCGCCGCGAAAGCCTATGGCCGACCAGTCGGCGGTGGTCGGGGCGCATATGTCTCGTTCCCGGTCCCCGACGAACCAGAACTGGCGGCTCTGGTTGCCGACGCGGCCAGCCGCGCCGGGACGTTGTGGGCTGCCCATCGTGGTCTCGACTGAGCCTAGAGCTGTGGCGGGGGAGGTTCACCGAGTTGAGCGGTCAGGCCCAGATGGGTAGTGGTCGTCCGCCCCATCGGATGCCCTTCTCGCTGCAAATTCGGGCGCGTTCGCGTCGTTGTGGATGGTTCGAGTTGGCCAGGGTGAACTGCCGTAGTGGTCCAAAGTGGGCCTCAATGGGGTTGGCCGAGGACGCCTACGTCGACGGCCATCTGGTCGTGGCCGATGGAGTAGCAGCCGTGGAAGCAGGTGATGCCGTGGGTGCGCCGGTAGGCGGCCGGTAGACGGTCCGGCCTTCTCTTCTCGGCCCAGCAGGAGACGGCGGTCGGGCCGATTCCCAGGGGTCCGAACTCGTCGAACGCGAAGGTGCGGCCCGGCCGTTCGTTGATCGCGTACTCGATCCGGACCAGTTTGGCGTCGAAGTCGGGGGCCGGGGACTCCTTCCAGGTCTTCGTGCGTTGAAAGGAGATCCCGCGGCGGGCGAGCAAGCACCGTGGTGCCTGCCGGCCGATGAGGACGGGGCGGGCACGGTTGCGTCGCAGATGACCGGCGAGCTTGCGGATCGACCAGCGGGTGAAGGGCCGACTCGGCTTCAGCGATGAGGCCGCCGGCGCCCTCATCGGAGCAGCACCGGCACTCTGCCCGGAACACTCGGCGAAGATCGACGCGTGGATCTCAGGGCTCCACTGATGGCCATCAACCTGGGGCAAGGGACCACCATTTCGCCGCAGCTCGTGCCAACCCGGGCTGTGCGCGGACGGGTATCCGAGATCCAAGGTCCCCACCCGCAGTACGAACTCAAGCGCGAGTTCCTCGGCCGTGTCGCGCCCCATCATCCCGACCAGCTCCACAGCGATGGCAGGTCCCGCACCCGAGCCTGTACGAATACCGCGACCTCGGCGAAGGCGACGGCTATCGCACAGTCGGTGGTGACGGCACTAGACACCCACACAACGTGCTGCACGACGCATCGCGCGCCGTACGGGAGGTGGGCCAAGGCCCGGGCCCCCTGGCCCACCCCCCTCCCGCCGGGCGCGGGGCCGACGGCATGGCCGAGCGCCGATTGCTCCGGTACGACTGTGACGGCGAGTACCGAAAAAAGGGGGGCGGGGTTGGCGCGGATTTCGGGGCTGTGCCGACTCAGTTGCCGCTGAATACGATCAAGGACAGTGTCGCCCCGCCAATGGCAGTGGTGCACCTGTGCCGGTTGAAGGAGTACTGACGTCCCGCAGTGCCCACTGGCAAGAGTTCTCCATGCGCCCAGACCCGCAGGCCTCCCCCGCGGGCACAAGAAGTGGAGCTGCGCCCCGGGCCCCCTGGCCCGAGTGACGGCTCCTCTATTTGACGGGCAGAGCTTCCAGAAGGCGTACGACGCGCTGCCAGCCTCCGATCAGAATGGCTGTGACGGCGGCAGCTCCCGCCAGGAGCCACGGCCGGAGATCACTTGATACAGCCGAATCAGGTACCAGAGCGTTCACGGTGATCACGGCTGCCAGAGCTGCCGCGATCACCGCAGCGACATGGACGGACTCTCGGATCGCTGTGCTTGATCGAGATACGGGCACGACCCCGTTGAGAACTTCTTGCGGAAGGAGCTGGCTGACCCGTCCTGTGGCATGACGCTCGCTGATCTCCACGACCATAAGGGCGAGTTGCTCGATGCCGGCATCCGGCGTCATGTCCAGCCGTGCCAGCTGAGCCCGCAGGGCACCCGCAACAAGGTGTGCGTGCCGCAGAGCAGGCTTCTGCCGGGGTGACCGGCGCGATATGCCACCGACGCGGCGATGAGCCTTGAGTACCTGCCGCTCGAACGCTCGACATCTGCGGTCCAGCTCACGCAGGGCTCCCGCCCGATTAATGGGAGAGCGGGACTTTGCCTTGGCACAGCTACTCAGGACGGGGACGACCTGGAACGTCAGCGAACACCGGTGCAGGACCGTGCGGCGTTCCATAGGCACTATCGCTCCGACAAACAGCACCGCGGTCCACGTGATCGAGACTATGAGCATATGCGTGCGGTCGGGGCCGGGCGGCAGCGTATCCAGGTGCCGCATCAGTACGCTGTATCGACTGAAACTTCCTGCAAGCGAGTCCGCACCCAGGGCAGCAGTGACGCGGTGAAGGGCCCAAACGGCGTCGCTCAGAAGGGCGTCTGAAACGATCAACGTCACGCCAGGAACCAGCATGACAACCCAAGGGACCGTCTCCAACGTCGAACGGGTCTGCTGGATGGCGCGACGCGTATGTCGTGCGTCGACGTGCAACCCGAGCCGGTCAATGAGGCTGTCCAACGCGGTTGAAGTAGCGACGGCCTGCCGAGCATTTGCCCGCCGTCGCCAGGCACGTCCGCGGATGTAGAAAGAAGCGACCCGAAGTCGAAATGCCTATCCCCACACCATCAGCTGCCCACCCCTAGTACTGCAATCACACTTGTGTGTGGTTGAGTTGGTGTATGGCTGAGCTCGGGGTGGGGTTGGTTGGGCAGTGGGACGGGGTGCTGGCGGGTTTACATGCCAGGTTCGCGTCGCGTTTCGTGAGGTCGGAGCCTCGTGCGCGGGCGCTTGCGTATATGCGAGGCCTGATCGCTCCATTGGAGCGGAAGAACGGCTGGACTCTGGCGGAACGGGCTGGTGACCGGCTGCCGATCGGGATGCAGCGGCTGTTGGGCGAGGCGGACTGGGACGCGGACGCAGTCCGTGACGATGTGCGGGACTACGTTGTGGAGACGATCGGTGACAAGGACGGCGTCCTGATCGGGGACGACACTGGCTTCCTGAAGAAGGGTGTGCGCTCGGCCGGCGTCCAGCGGCAGTATTCCGGAACGGCTGGACGTACGGAAAATTGCCAGGTCGGCACCTTTCTGGCCTACGCCTCGCCGAAAGGCCGGGCTCTGATCGACCGGGAGCTGTATGTGCCCGCCTCGTGGACGGACGACCGTGAGCGGTGCCGGGACGCGGGGATTCCGGACGAGGTGTTGTTCGCGACGAAGACGGAGCACTTCAAGGCCATGCTCCTTCGTGCGGTGGAGGCCGGCGTCCCGTTCGCGTGGGTCACCGCGGACGAGGCCTACGGACAGTCGAAATCCCTCAGGTGCTGGATGGAACAGCGGGCCATCAGCCATGTGATGTGCGTGAAGACCAGCGACACCGTCATCACCCGCGGCATGGGTGAACGCCGTGTCGACGACCTCGTCACCGGTCTCGCGCCGCAGGCGTGGAAGCGCCTGTCCGCCGGGAAGGGATCCCATGGCGAGCGCATGTACCAGTGGGCGCGGATCCCGATCCGGATCTGGTGGGAGAACGGCCACGGCCACTGGGTCCTGGCCCGCCGGAGCCTCAAAGACCCCACGGACCTCGCCTACTACGTCTGCTACGGCCCCGTCGCTACCCGGCTGAAAGACCTGGTCAGGGTGGCCGGCGCCCGCTGGGCAGTCGAAGAATGCTTCCAGACCGCGAAGGGCGAGTGCGGCCTGGACCACTACCAAGTCCGTCTCTACCACGCCTGGTACCGGCACATCACCCTGGCCATGGCCGCCCTCGCGGCCCTCACCGCCGTCCGCGCCTGCGAACTCTCAAAAGGGGAAACAGCGGTGGCCTGATACCGCTGTCCGTAGCGGAGATACGCCGCCTCATCGGCCACCTTCTCCACCCCGCCCACCTCACCATCCACCACCATCTGCACTGGTCACACTGGCGAAGACTCAGCCAGACACGTGCCCGCGACAGCCACTACAAACAACGCGGACACACCCCATAACTGTGATTGCGGTACTAGAAGCACGTTGGGTTCACAGGATGGACGAAGGCCTTCACCACTGTCCGCGAAACGGTCCCAACCACCCATCGGCACATCGTCGTCAGCCGCAGTTACCGGCGGCGCGCAGCCGACGTCACCACAGGTCGGCTCAATGGGCTCGGGCCAGGGATCGGCTCGGGTGGCCCCTACTGACTGGCTCCCTCGCTCCGTCGGAAATCGGGCAGACCACCTCCATACACACGTGCCCTTCGCGGAGACAGTGCTCCGGCATGCGACGAAACCGGATGCCGAATACCTTTCGCACCTTAACGAGGGCCACTCACGCGACTGGTACCGACAGAAAGACCCGCTCCCCAACGGCCTGGAAACCGTCATCGACGGCCAACACCCTCGACAACACGGTCCAACAGGTCCCTTCTGACAGCGGCCTACACGGCATTCTCCCGATCGACCGCTGACAACCCCTCTTTAACCCTCGAATGCCATCACCGCGGCAGTGCCCACCGCGGCGGGTACGACCACCGCCGGTGTCGTCATGCGACGGTCACCCGACCGCGCAACCCACGCGTCCCAAGGCTTCACCAGAGCCGGCGTCATATACGCGGCCTCCTGCGACCCCTCCGACGGGATCAGCCACGTAGACCACGATCGACGTCCTCGCGTACATCGAACAAAGTCGGCCGACGAAGAAGAAGCCGACACCGACTCCGAACGTGAGCGAGACCCGCCACACGCACGACGGCACTATGCAGAGCACAGTCGCCCGAGCGGCGTGAACTGCCCACCGAGGGGCGGCAAATGGGGCATTGGGCGACGGGAGGGCCCCCCAGGACAGGCTCCGATGGGGCGGGGCGATGAAGCGACCCGCCAGCTATGTATCGGGCTTCCAGCCGCCGGCGCATCGTCCCAGGTGGCTTCGACCCAGGTGACCACCTGTCGAGAAGGGCCCCTTCGCGAGGGGACGCATCGCTCGCCTACAGGCAGACTCTTCGCCCGTCGCCGTCGACCGCCATGCACCTCATTCTCGAAGGAGTTCCGTCAAGCCCCTGGGCGAAGAGCATTCCGAGCCCAGCCAAGAGAACAACCACCCCCACCAGCACCACCAGCCGCTTCCGTAACCTGGGCTCACCATCTGCTGACATGCCTCCCCCAGCTGATCTCGGTCACCGACCCGGACCCCGGACCCTCCTGATCAAGGATCAGCTGCGGCCATTTCAGGCCACTAGTACAGCGCGGCCCGCAGCTCCGCCCTACTGGAGTGAAGCGCGCTCTGACGTGACCGTCCAGCGCTCAGAGGTGATCGGTCTCGGGCCGGGGTGTGCACTATGCAGGGAAGACGGTCGCTGCACCGGACGGACGCTGCGTCACCCCGGGCCGCCCGGACCGGTGGAACGAGCCCCCTCCCATGCCCCACACTGCAACCGCCGCTCACCTTCATCTCGCCTTCGACGCCCGGCACCCCAGCGCCGTCGCCGCCACCCTCACCGGCGGCACGCAAAGTCCTCACGCCGGCGGATCGGCGCTGAGCCACCCCGCGTCGTGGGCCCGAACGCCGGCCTGGAAGCGGGTGGTTGCGTCGAGCGTGGTCATCAGTTCCTGGATGCGCCGGATGACGGTCCGTTCGCTGATACCGAGAGCTCGGGCGACGGCTCGGTCTTTGAGCCCGGCAGCCATCAGGCGGAGGATTTCCCGGTCGCGCCTCTGCACATCGTCAGCGCGCCGGCCCGCGCTGGTCGCTTGTCCCATGGGGGTGGCTCTTCTCCAGAGCGATTCAAAGGCGATTTTGAGCGCGTCAAGGAGTGGGGAGGGGGAGATCAGGAGTCTGCTCGTGGCGTCCTGGCTGGTGAAGCTGAGCGGGATGAGGGCTTGTTGTCCGTCGACGAGGAGCATTTCAGCTGGGCTTGGGGGAGGCTGCGTGCCTGCTCTCCTGCGGCGATGTAGTGGTCCAGCAGGGCGGCATTGCCGGGCTCGGCGAGTGAGGGAGCGTGGTAGACGGCCCGGTAGGTGACACCGCGCGAGAGGGCTTTCAGCTCATGGGAGTTCGCTACGGGGCCCGTGAGGTAGGGCGGGCTGTCGATGACGCAGACCTCGTGGTGGGCGCCGAGCTCCAGCTCCGCAATCTTGGCCAGGACCGCCTCTTGTCCGCAGATGGTTTCGACGAGGTGACCGGACGGTGGGGTGGTCGCTCTCGTTCGCCGTGCGAGTTCCCTGCTGTGCGCGCGGAGTCCTGCCAGGGCCTCCTCGCGGCGTTGCAGGAGGGGTTCGAGTGCGCTGTGGGGTGGCAGGGCGAGGTATCGCTCCTGTGCTCCTGGTACGTGGGTGATCAGACCTGCGCCGGTGAGGCGTCGCATGCTCGTCCGCACCGCCGAAGCGGAAAGGGAGGTGGCACGGCTGATGTCGGCAGGATGGGTGTGGGGGTGGTCCAGCAGGTGTCGGTAGAGGACGCTGTCGTCGGCCGACAGCCCTATGGGGTCAAGGAGGTGCGTCATGGCGCGCGAGATTAGCGAGAGGCGAGCAGAACAACATGGGTACAACTACCCAACCATTGCTGGCTCTTGGCGGATCCATCTGGGTGTCCGGTCCGGTCCGGCACGGGCGGGAGGCGGCCCGTGCCGGACGACGTTGTCACAGGAGCTTGTACACGGTCCAGGTAAAGGTGGCCGTGCCAGTGGCACTGGCCGTGTCGGTGGCCTTGACCGTCACCGTATAGATGCCGGCCTGGGTGGGGGTGCCGGAGACGGTGCCGCTGGTGCTGATGGTGAGGCCGGCGGGGAGCCCGGTGGCGGTGTAGGTCAGCGGCAGGCCCTTACTGTCGGTCGCTCTGATCTGTAGTGCTGCGATCTGGAATCCGGTGAAGCCTGTCTGGGCGCCGGGATTGGTCACGGTGACCGTGCCGCCCTGTCCTGCGCTGCTGACCGTCCAGTTGAGCGAGGTGGCGCCGGTGGCGCCGGTCGTGTCCTTGGCGGTGAGTGTCGGCCTGTAGGTTCCGGCGGTGGTCGGGGTGCCGGAGACGGTGCCGGTGGCTGTGTCGATGGACAGTCCTGTCGGCAGGCCGGTGGCGGACCAGGTGTAGGGGGCGGTACCGCCCGCCGCGGTGTTCTTCAGGGACACGGGCGTGCCGACCGTGCTGTTCTGGTCACCTGGGTTGGCGACGGTGATGCCGGAAGGCGGCGTGGTGGTGCCGGGAGTGAACGCGCTGACTCCGTTGGGCGACCCCAGACCCGTGGGGCCGTCCCATCCCGTACGGGCGGTGCAGATCTGGGTGCCGCAGCTTCCGTTGCTGCCTGAGGTCACGTCGTTGAGGGCGCCGAGGTGTGCGTAGGGATAGGAGGCAGGGTTGTCCTGGGCTCCGGGCGTGCCGGCGAGCGCGTACATGGCGGCGATCAGCGGAGTGGCGAGGCTGGTGCCGCCGTACTTCAACCAGCCCGACTGTCCGTAAGTGTCGTAGATGGCCAGGCCGGTTTGGGGATCGGCAACGGCCGAGACGTCGGAGTTGGCCTTCTTCGGGCAGCCGGTTGCCGCGTTCTTCTGCCGGGTGGGCTGCGTCTCGTATGCGGAGCAGCCTGAGCCTGCTCCGCTCCAGGCGGATTCGCTCCAGCCCCGCGTGTTCGAGGTGCGGCTGAGGGAGGTGCCGCCGACCGCGAGGGTGTAGGAAGAAGAGGCGGGGTACTGGGTGCCGCCTGCGTAGCCGTTGTCTCCGGTGGCGAAGGCGAACAGGACACCGGGGACGTTTAAGTGCTGGTCGTCCGTCTTCTGGCCCGAACTTTCCGCGTCACTCCAGGAGTTGGAGATGAACTTGGGCCCCATGCGCACGGCGGTGTCGTCGGCTGCGTACAGGTTGGGGTCGTTGTTGTCGTCTGCTTCGACGAACAGGATGCGGCAGGCCGGGCAGGCTGCCGAGACGGCGTCCAGGTCGAGGGAGATTTCCGCGGCCCATCCGGTGTCGCCCTTGGGATAGGAGGCGCCGCCGCGCTGATCGGTTTTGCGGAAGCAGCCGTTGGCCGTGGTGCAGGCGGGCAGCCCGTAGTTGCTGCGGTAGGTCGCCAGGTCCTTCTCCGCGTTGGGGTCGTCGAACGCGTCGACGATCGCCACGGTCACGCCGGCGCCTCCGGCCGGCAGGTTGTAGGCCGACTGGATGTCCGCGGGCCCGTATCCCGAGGGCGCGGCGCTGAGGCCGTGCTGTTGGTCGGCCGCGGAATCGGCCTGTAGGGCCTGGCAGTTGGCGTGGTCGGGCCGTGTGTCGTTGCACGCGCGGTGCGGCTGCTGCGGGCTGCTCGGCGGTGTCGGGGCGGCCAGCGCCTGGCCGGAGGGAGACTGAGCCGTCCCCGCCGACTTCATGATCGGAGGCCAGCAGGTCCTGGTCCGCGACTCCACCGTCACCGGCGACCACATTCACGCCTGGACCACCGAGGCGTTCCCGCCGGCCCCAACGTCTTCACCCGGGGCACCGCGAGCTCCGTGTCGGGCAGTGGCCAAGTCGATGCGGGGCCGCACATGCGGTGGGGCTCGGGCACCCTCTACGACCAGCTGACCATCAACAGCACGGGCGGTGCGTTCATCGCCGCCAATGCCCTGGACGGGGGCACCGGACACGGCTGGCAAGGCGCCAACAACATGTTCTGGAACACCAAGGCCGCCACCTACACGATCCTCGCACCGCCCACCGCCAACAACTGGGCGTACGGCATCACCGGCAAGCAGGTCAAGGGCAAGCACGACGACGGGCTCCCCACCACGCCCGCACTCGCAACGATCGTCAGCCCCGGCAAGCCGGTCATCCCCGCCAGCCTCTACGAGCAGCAGACGGCAGAACGCAACTGACCCATAGGCGTACGGGCCCCGCGGGGGTGGGCCCGTACGGCTGCCGCGTTCCGCTCTCCACACCCACCCCGCTCATCCCAGGAGATCCAGCCTCCGTGCATGTACCTCCATCCGGCCCCTCCCCGCTGGTCGGACGCGCAGCCCAGCTCCAGGCCCTCGTTCAAGCGGCGGGCCGGCCACCGCGTGTCCTTGTGATCACCGGCGAAGCAGGCATCGGTAAAACCCGCATCGTCCGCGAGATGCTTCGATCGCCGGCCCTGCAAAGGCTGCCGCACTTGATCGGGAACTGCATCGAAACGATGGAAGCTCCTCCCCTGGCTCCGGTGATCGACGCCCTCAGTTGCCTTCCGGCACCGGCTCTGCTCCAGCCGGAGGATGTCGCAGGTGTGCTGGCCCCTGTGCTGCCCTCGCTCGCCCACCTCCTGGCCCCACCGCCTCCGCCTCTCCAGGACGCGCGGGCCGAACGCTACCGGCGGCTCCGCGCCGCCCGCGCCCTGCTCGCCGCCACCCGTCCCGCGGTCCTGGTACTGGAAGACGTGCACTGGGCCGACCCGAGCACCGGGGAGTTCCTCAGACTGCTGGTGACGAATCTTCCCGCGCACCTGTCGGTCATCCTCACGGGTCGCGATGACATGCCCCGCAGCGCCGGTCAGCCTCTCCCGGGCTCGTGGCTGTCCGGCACTCGTATCCACGAAATCCGTCTGGAAGCGCTCACCCCGCACGAGACAGGAATGCTGGCCGCCCAACTGATGGGTGCGAGCACGGTGCCCGAGCATGTCGCACAGCGACTGCACCGCCGAACCGCCGGCATCCCGTTCGCGATCGAGGAAGTCGTCAGGCTGGTCGTGGAGAACGACGCCGGCACTTCCGGCACCGGAGAGGTCATCGAAGGAGCCGGTCTGCCGGCCCCTGTACGGCGCGTCTTCCTGGAACGCCTGGCGGCGCTGTCAGAACCGGCCCGCGACATCGTCGCCGCGGCAGCGGTCGCCGGGCGGCCCGTCACCATCGATCTTCTCGCCGACATCACCGGCCTGAGCGAATCCGAGACCCGCCGAGCCGTCACCCTGGCCCTCGATCACGGCGCGCTGTACCCGGCGTCCGCAGGCACGCTCGACTTCCGCCACTCCCTTGCCCGCCAGGCAGCCTACGAAGCGATCTGTGAATTCGAGCGAAGCCCCCTGCACCTGCGCGCCGCGAAGGCCGCTCTCGCTCACATCTCCCCGCCACCGCTTGCCGAGATCGCCCACCACTACCAGCAGGCCGGGCACCCCAAGGAATACCTGCGCTACACCGAGGCCGCCGGCGACCGGGCGACCGCGCGCGGCGACACCAGCACCGCGAGCCGCCACTACCTCACCGCACTCGCCGACCACCCCTCCACCGGCGCCCGGCTCCGACTCGGCATCAAACTCGGCCAGTCAGCGCTCTCAGCGATGCCCGATCCGGCCACCATTCCCGCCTTGCGCCGCATCCTCACCGACGACGAGCCGCCGCAGGCAGCCGCGGGTGAACTACGCCTCTACCTGGGCACGCTGATGCGCAACCAGGCCGGCCTCGGACTCGCCGGCCTGGCCGAACTCGCCCGAGCCGCCGACGACCTCTGCGACACCGCGCCCGAACTCGCCGCCCGCGCGATGTCCGCCATCGCCATCCCCTCCCTCCAAGGATGGCCCCTCTCCGAGCACTTGGCCTGGCTCAAAAAAGCTGAAGCCCTCATCTCGCGCATCGCCGACCCCGTCCAGCGCACCGCCATCGCCGCCAACCGCGCCAGCGTCCTCATGTTCACCGGCGACCCACACGCATGGAACGCGGTAGCGGCCCTGCCCCACACCCCCTCCTCCGCCGCAGAGGAAGTGCAGCTCGCCCGCGCCCACGTCAACCTCGCCCACGCCACCACCGCCCTCGGATATCCCGCCACCGCCCGCAAGCACCTCGCGCAGGCCGACAGGACCCTCGGCCACAACGGCATCCCCTACCTCGAAGGACTCGCCGAAACCGCCCATCTGCTCCTCGCCTGGACCACCGGCCAGTGGGACGAACTCGCCCAGCGCGCAGAACGCGCCCTTCACCTCTACACCGACATCCGCGACCTCGCTGCCGAAACCCTCCTCGTCCGCGGCCTCGTCGCCCTGCACCAGATCGGCGACACCGCCGCCGCACGAAACCACTTGGCCAACGCCGCCTCCACTGCCCAGCTCGACACCGGAATCGTCCTGCCCGCCGCGGCCGCAGCTCTGGCACGCGTCCACCTCGCCGCAGACCGCCCCGACCACGCCCACACCGCCACCGCGCACACCCTCGATCACATACGCCGTACCGGCGGATGGATCTGGGCCACCGACCTCGCCCCCACTGCCGTCGAAGCCCTCGTCCGCACCGGCCGACAAGCACAAGCACACCAGCTCGTCGAAGACTTCACCCAAGGCATCGGAGGCCGCCGCGCCCCGGCCGCCGACGCCTCACTCCTCACTTGTCGCGCCCACCTCGCACCACCCGACCAAGACGCGGACTCCGTCGAGTCCCTCTTCACCCAAGCCGCGCTCGCCTGGGAAAAAGCCTCCCGGCCTCTGGAGACAGCACACGCCTTCCACAGTGCCGCCCGCCACCGACTGCCCCAGGACCCTCAGCACGGACAGAAACTCGGCGACCGGGCGCTGGAAATCTACTGGCATCTCGGCGCGCAGTGGGACAGCCGGCACTGCCACCGCTTGCTCCGCCGTCACGGCCTCACCCCCGACAACAAGCGCGGCCCCCTGGGCTACGGTGACGGACTCTCCCCCCCCGCGAACACCAAGTCGCCCGGCTCGCCGCGCAGGGCCACACCAACCGAGCCATCGCCGAAATGCTGCACGTCTCGCCACGCACAGCCGAACACCATGTCGCCAGCGTCCTGCGCAAACTCGGGGTAGACAGCAGAACCCAGATCGCCGCCGTACTAGACGAACAAACCCCCCGAACCTGAGTGCTCCTACTGGTTCAGCCCCAGGCGCTCCGCGACGACTCCCCACGATCTATGCCATAACCCGTAACTCACCAACGAAGCCACGTACTCCAGCGAGGCCGCGTCGGTCAGCTCGGCCATCGCACCGCCCTGCTTGCGGACCGGCATCGTCCCGGCCACACGTCGGCGTACCCGCTTGCGTGAGCGGCAGTCTGCGCCGCAGGTCGTTCGTCAGCGGTTGATTTCGAGGCTCGTCAGGACGAGCAGGGTGCACAGGCTTTAGGTGGTGTGGGCGGCGTCGAGCCCGCGCATCTCCCCGGAGTGGGATCGGTGCTGCCCTGTGGGACGTACACTCCCCCCATGGGTTGTACATGTGCGGTGAGGGAGTGCCTGAGAGGCGTCCCGCGCGCGCTGCGGCCCGCCGCGCCACGGATCCGCTGCCGTGCGCTGCACGGTTTCGGCTAGCCCGGATCAGCCGCTTCCTGGCGGTTCTGATTCCGGTCGTCCTTTGCCCGAAGGAACCTGACGCCCGCCGGCACCCTCTCTTCGTTCCGTTCTTCACCGGTTTCGTATTTCCTCCGGCTCGTGCACATCCCGCGGCCCGCCGCACGCCGCACCGCTGAGCCGGGTGTCCCCACCCCCCTGTCGCGCACACCGTGCATGCTCCCGCACCATTCCCGCGACTCCCTGACATGCCGCCGCCGTCGCCGTTCTCGGCGACGGCGGACGTCCCACGGGGCCGCACCCTCGAGAGGACCCCTGTGAAGTTGAGCGAGTTGCTGACCGGACATGACCACGAGGTACTTCTGGGCGATCCGCAGACACAGATCACCGCCGGAACGTGCTTCGACGCGCACCGCGTCTCCCCGGGCTCCCTGTTCATCGCGGTGCCCGGGCACCGCGAGGGCGGCCCCGAAGCCGTCGGCCCTGCCCTGGCCCGCGGCGCCGTAGCGGTACTGGTCGACGCCGCGACGCCCGATCTCCCGGCCTTCGTGCGGGCGGCGGAAGGCGGCGTGTGTGTCGTCCGGGTCCCCGACACCCGGTCGGCGGCCTCAGTCGTCTCCTCCCGCTATTACGGCCAGCCCGGCCGGGACATGGACATGGTGGCCGTCACCGGCACCAACGGGAAGACCTCGGTCTCGTACATGGTGGAGTCCGTGCTGCGGCTCGCCGAAGGCGCGCGGGTGGGAGTGATCGGGACGGCCGGCAACCGCATCGGCGACACACTGATCCCCATGCCGAGATCGGTGCTGACCACGCCGGAGTCGCCGGACTTCCAGTACCTGCTGGGACAGATGCGCGACCGCGAGGTGAGCACCGTGGTCCTGGAGGCCACATCGATGGGCCTGCTCAACCACCGGGTGGACCACGCTTTCATCGACGTCGGCATCTTCACCAACCTCACCCAGGACCACCTGGACGACCACGGGACCATGGAGAACTACCGGGACGCGAAACTGCGCCTGTTCCAGGGGTTGTGCCGGCGGGCGGTGGTCAACGCCGACGACCCGGTGGGAGCCGGAATCGGGGCCCTGATGCCCGGCGAGGTCACCACGTACGCCCTGGACGCCGAGGCGGACTACCGGGCGAGCGAGCTGAGTATGGACGCCTTCGGTACGCGCTTCACCCTCCACCACGACGGCCACAAGTACCCGGCGGCGATCCCCGTCCCCGGCCGGTTCTCGGTGGCCAATGCCCTCGCCACCGTGGCGGCCTGCCACGTGCTGGGCCACGACCTGGCGAAACTGGTCGCAGCCCTCGACCGGATGCCGCCGGTCCCGGGACGCTTCGAACGCTTCCAGACCCCGCGGGGCACATCCGTGATCGTGGACTACGCGCATTCGCCCGACTCGCTGGACAAAGTCCTCACCGCCATCCGGGAATTCGCCACCAACAAAGTCATCACGGTCTTCGGCTGCGGCGGCGACCGGGACACCACCAAACGCCCCCAGATGGGGCAGATCGCCGGCACCCACTCGGACCTGGTCGTCCTCACCTCCGACAACCCCCGCAACGAAGACCCCGAGACGATCCTCGACCAAATCACGCCGGGCCTGGTTGCGAGCGGCACACGCTTCGAGCGGTGCGCCGACCGCGGACAGGCCATCGCTTTCGCCCTGTCCACCGCCGGGCCGGACGACATCGTCCTGGTCGCGGGGAAGGGCAGTGAGCCCTACCAGATCGTCGGCGAACAACTACTGCCCTTCAGCGACATGGCGACGGTACGCGAACTCGCTTCCGCACAGCAGTAGTTGCACGCCACCGGGCCACGCAAGCGCATGTGCATGCGGATACGCATCCGCATACGCGAGGAAGACGCCTCAGGCCCAGGTCCAAGCCCCGGCCCACTACCCCCGCGCCCCAACCAGACGAAGGGCCCGCACCCGTCCCGCGGGGCGGCGCAGGGAAGCACTCCCCGCCGACTCCAGGACGGACACTGCCGGGCCGTACCGCCCCGCACCCCCGAGCGACAGACACCGGCGATCGTCGGCTGTGTTGCCCCCGCCCCCAGCGACCGAGCCCCTCACGTCGTGCACCACCTGCACCAAGCGGACGCACAGTCTCACCCGTGGTCTGTCGCTGGGGTGTGTCACAGCCGTCGCCCCTTTCGACACGGCGGGTGGGGCCCTCCGGGCTCCGGCCCCATGCGGAGGTCACGCCACTGCACCCCCGGTCCGCACACCGTGCAGGATGCCGTTGCTCCCTCGGCGGTGATCGCACCCCCTTCGGTGATGCGCCCGCCGACCACGACTCTCTGGTACTCGCTCACGCCGGCGTGTAGGCGCCGGCAGCGACCCCGAGTGCCGATCCGGCCAGGTCGTCGCCGATGCTCCAACACGGTTGTGTCCGTCAGCCCTTTCACCCGTTCGGGGCATCCAACCTCGCTGCGCCCACCGGTAGCTTTCACCTGGTTGTCTTCCGCCCGCATCGCCACTCTGACCGCACTGACACCGAGGAGTAACACATGGCGCGCATCCGGCACCTTCTCACCGCGTCCACGCTCGTGGCCGCTTCCCTGCTGACGTCCTTCCTGGCGACATCGCCGGCCGCAGCGCAAGGGAAGGCTTGGGGAAAGCTCTACGCCCGCAACGACTCCGGCAAGCTCGCCCGCGCCTATGGGGACTTCGCCAACAACGGCGGTGTGTACGCCACGGTGGGCGCCAACTGGGACGACCTGCGCCGCAGCGACCACAACCCTGTGTACGTGGAAGCGGAGTTCTTCTTCCTCAAGGGCGGCAAGTGGGAGAGCGCGGGGACGACCCAGACCGCGCGGACCGACACGTCCGACAGCGGCTCCATGTCCCGCAAGCTGCGCCACGACGCTCACGCCGCACGGGCCGTCATCAAGGTGTGCGTGGACCGGGCGCACTGGTCAGACGTCTGCTCGCCGTCGGCGGTCGTCTCGTTCAGCTACTGAGCAATCGGGGCGCTGCCGAACGGATCAATCGAAGGCCGCGGCTTTGACCGCCCCGAGCCTCGTATGCGGGGGCTGGGTTCTTGGTCCGGCGGCTCGCGGACCAACCGCCGGACTGCGCCTAGGCCAAGCGGGGAAGCCCTCTTTGGGAACTCGGCGACGAAGCATGGGAAACCCAACTCGCCGCCCCACGGTCGTTCCGGCGGGCCCCCGGCCACCTCGCGCCGCGTCAAGACGCGGTGCGGGGCCGAAGGCGAGAAGGACAGCGAGCAGCTGGCCATCGGACAACTGCTCGCCAACCTCCGCCGCAAAGGCGGCCACGCCTCGGCCGATGGCTCCAGCAACAGCTCAAGTCAAGCACCTGGGCGCAGCTGTCGACCGACCAGCAAGAACCACTGACCCGGAGCTCCTTTGGGCGGCCACCGCTGGCGGCGCGCAGGCCCTTGACGCGATGCACCACTGACCGCGCCACGGAAGTCCCGGTCGGGGGGAACTCCACTGCGTTCCGCACCACTTGAGGGACTCCTCCGAACGGGGAGCCGTGCGCGGCGTGCCCCTACCGCGTGCCCCACCGCGCCCAGCCGCGCGCCGCGTGAGGTCTGGCGGAAGTCAGGACAGGCGTTCCAGGAGGCCCACTGCGGCGCGCAGTTGGTCCTGTTCGGTGGGGGTGAGGCGGGATTCGATGGCGGTGGCGATCACCTGTTCGCGGCGGGCGCGCTGGTGGAGGAGGGCGGTGCGGCCGGTCTCGGTCGCGCCAACCAGGAGTTTGCGGCCGTCGGTGGGGTGGGGCTCCTGGACCACGAGCCCGGCCTGGGTCATCAGGGCGACGGTGCGAGCCATCGACTGATGGCGGACGCGCTGGAGTGCGGCAAGTTCGGCGATGGTGCAGGAGCGGTCGTCACGGATGAGCAGGCCGAGGACGGCGGCCTGGTTCTGGGGCAGTTCATCGCCGTGGCGCAGGGAGCGGACGAGGCTGCCGAGGGCGGCGCGCAGGTCGGCGGCGAGTTCCAGGGCGTCCGGGCGAGGGTCAGGACTGGGCATGGCAGAAGTGTATCCGAGATGTATACAGCTTAGCTGTACAGCAATGCTGTATGGTTCGTTTTATGCGCCTCACCAAGTTCGGACATGCCTGCGTACGCGTCGAGCACGACGGCACCACCGTCGTCATCGACCCCGGCGCCTTTACCGACCCCTCCGCCCTGGCCGGCGCCGACGCCGTCCTGATCACCCACGAACACATGGACCACTTCGAGGAACCCCGCCTGCGCGCCGCCCTCGAAGCCGACCCGGCACTGCGGGTATGGACGAACCGAGCCGTCGCCGCACAACTGGACGGCATGGCGCGGCGGGTCACCACGGTCGGCGAAGGCGACGCCTTCGCAATCGGCGGCCTCGACGTCACCGTGCACGGCGAATGGCACGCCGAGATCCACCCCGACATCCCGCGCGTCAGCAACATCGGCTTCCTCCTCGGCGGGCGACTTTTCCACCCCGGTGACGCCTTCACCCTGCCGCCTTACGCGGTGGACACCCTGCTGCTGCCCCTCGCGGCACCCTGGAGCAAGGCCTCCGAAGTCCTCGACTACACCCGGGCCGCCGGAGCCCGCCAGGCCATACCCGTCCACGAAGCCACACTCAGCCCGATCGGCCGCGCCGTCTACACCCGCCTCCTCGGACCCGAAGGACCGGGCACCGAAGCAGAACTCGTGGTGCTGGGCGATGGTGAGACCCACCACCTGAACTGACACTTCTACCCCCGGCCTTCGCGGGGCCACCCACGCCCCCAGACAGGGCCCGCAGCAAGGGGACCTCCAAGGGACCCCGGGGACATGGCCAATCGTTCCCGTTGGCGGACAGAGAGCGGGCACTCCCCGGGGCCACAGAGGGCGGGCCGGCGCACCGGACAGGTACAGCAGCTCAACTGCCTGCCGCGAGCGCTGACATCACCAATCTGCCTCTACGACACGGCAGTTGAGCACCAGAAAACCGCTACCGGTCGGTCTTGTCCGCCCTACACCCAACGGCTACCGCCAGCGGACTGACGGCGCTGAGCCGAACCGCTCGTCGAGCTCTGCCCGGGCTTCGACGTCCGCGAGCTGTGCAGGAGGTCCTGCGTTCCTACGCTGCCCTCACCGCGATCCCCCCAACGCGGCTCCCGTTCGATCAACAAGCTCCGTGATCGACACGACAACGGCCCCTTAAAGACCTACCGTTGCGCTGTACGCCTCGCTGGTGAACTGCCCGTTCCCACTGCTGTCGAAGTATCCGAGAATCGCGCCCGATTTCCACTGGCCAGCCTGATAGGGCGCCGTAACGGTCACATAGCACGATGTGCAGTTGTGTTTGGTGGCATTGTTCTGGCTGACGCTGGATCCGTAGAAATACAGGGCCGTCCCGAACGTCAGTGTGGCCGCATTGCTATTGCAGTAGGCCCAGACCGTGGATGTCACGCCCGCAGTGCCGTGGTACGGCTTGCCGGGGCTGACGGTGCAGGTCAGTACAGCCACGGAGGGCGCCGACCTGGTCACGGTCACGGTGCTTCCGCCCACCGTCATGGTCGCGCTGGTCTCGCCGGCCGGCACGACGATGGTGGCCGCGTGGGCGGAGTGGGAAGCTTCAGACGGAGCGGCCTGAGCGCCGGGGGCGCCGACGAGCGCGACAGCCGTCATCGAGGCCACGCCGAACAGGCGGCCCAATATTTTAGTGCGCATGCAACCTCAATCCGGAGAGGGGGAACTGAGCACCGTTGTCAACCGGCGCAGTGCAGCGCTTGATTAGCGTAGAGCGGCCGAGCGCGCCATGTGCCACTGAAGGCGCGCCGACCCCAGGGCAAGCGTCCTAAAAACCAGAAGTTCGCGATCTTCACGGGTCAACCACGAGCTAGATTCTGCGGCATGGAGTCAGAGGCGTCCATGCCGCGCTGCGATATTTTCAGGCCATTCCATTTCCGAAAATGCTCACGCCGGAGCCGCGGACGCCACCCACGGCAACGCGCAGCGAAGATCCCTCCGGGACTTCTCAGACCTCGCCCTGGCTACAATCCTTCGTCACTGGCACCACACCGCTCGCCGCTCACGAAGCCCCGACTCGCACCGGGCGGGCCGCATCGGTCAACTCCTCTTCTTGGCCACACTCGACGAAGCCGTGTGGCCACTTCCACGCCACGGCTACCCGCCGATGATCCATGGTGTGGTTCCTCTGCGGGAACTGTCCGAGCTGGGAACTTCCCCGCAGAAGAGCGAACGCAGCCGACAGCGCACCGGCCCGAGCATCAGGGCCGCAGCAGTCCGCCCACCCACCAGTCGTGCGGTTTGCCGTCGTTGGCGATGCTGCGATTGCGCAGCGTCCCTTCGACGGTGAAGCCGAGTCTCTCGGCGACGGCACGCGAGCCGGTGTTGCCGACCATGGCCCACCACTCGATCCGGTGCACATCGAGGGTGGCCCAGCCCCAGTCACACAGAGCCCGAGCAGCCTCCACGGAGTACCCGCGTCCGCGCTGTTCCCTGACCGCCCAGTAACCGAGCTCCCACACGCCGCGGCTGACGAGGGTCAGGCAGTACGTGCCGACAAGGGCGCCGGTGTCCTTGCGGAACGCACCGAGGGTGTAGTCCCTGTCGTCGGCCCACTGAGCGGGCAGCTTCTCACCGACGAGCTTCTCCGCGTCTGTGCGCCGGTACGGCACCGGCACCGGCGTATAGAACTGAATGGCCTCGTCCTGGCAGGCTTCGTACACCGCATCCACGTCGGCAGCTGCCAGGGCCCGCAGCACCAGACGACCGGTCTCAAGCGTCACTGGTTCCATCGCGGCAGTATGACCACCATCGACAAGCGGCAACCAGCGAATATCGTCCGGTTGGCAGAACTTCGCCAGCCTGCGCCAGATGCTCGCCCTCAACCCGGCCCGCCTGCACGTCGGCCACGGCGCCGCCGAACCCCTCACCACCCCCGCACCATCCTGCCTGAGTGACGCACCCCGCTAGTGCTCTGACCGGGAAGGTTCACCGGGTCGGTGGCCTGTTGGATAACGCTCGGCAACACGGTGGCGGTGATCCTCGCTATAGGATCTTGAGCCCACGACTGGATCTCGGAGGGCTGGGATGGAAGAGCCGCAGATGCGCCTCGGCACCGACGATGCGTGGCTGGACCTGACTCGGGCCGGTGGCGACACCTGGCGGCTCAGTGCCAACTGGTGCTCCTTGCTGACAGCCGACTTCACCGTGGACCTCAGCGATGCTGAGGTCGCGGACTTCGCGGGGCAGATGCTCTCCCGCCTGGGTGAGGCGTCAAACGCGGGATTCTCGGCCGTGGTGACCCCTGGCCGCAACAATCCCCTGGCATTGAAGGCCCAGCCCGTCGGGGAGGGTTTCGCCTTCTTCGTGCGCCTGACCCCCAACGGGGACGACACCGTGTGCCACCTTCAGATGGAGCTGAATCCGATCGCCACCCCGGACCTGCGCGAGGTGTTCGACGCGCTCCACGCGGCGCTGGCGACCTGACAGTTTGGAGCGCTGACTGGTCAGGCGGCTGTTTGGAGCGGACGCCCACCCCAGCGGAGGCCTTTCTCACTGCGGATGCGTGCTCGTTCGCGTCGTTGGTCTGCCAGAACATCGGGATGACGGGTGTTCTTGTTCCGCCAGCGCAGGTATGCGTGCAGGGCCCGAGTCTGGACGGTGTGGTTCGGATGGTTCGAGTTGGCCAGGTGAACTGCCTCAACGGTCCGAAGTGGGCCTCGATGGGATTGGCCCAGGACGCGTAGGTGGGCGTGAAGCAGAGCTCGACCTTGTTCTTCGCTGCCCACCTGCGGATCTTCCAGTTCAGGTGGGCGGAGAGGCTGCCGAGGATCACGTAGATCGGGGCGCCGTCCGGGCGGGCTGCGCGGAGCGATCGCAGGGCAGCCCAGGTGTGGTCGGTGCCCTTGCGGCACCGGTTGACGCCCCACAGCTTGTCGTCGTCGACGGAGTAGCAGCCGCGGAAGGAGGTGATGCCGTGGGCGCGGCGGTAGGTGGCCGGCAGCCGGTCGGGGCGGCTCTGTTCGGCCCAGCAGGGGCTGGCGGTGAGGCGGATGCCCAGCGGCCCGAACTCGTCGAAGGTGAATGTGCGGCCCGGACGCTCGTTGACCGCGTACTCGATCCGCTCGAGCTTGGCGTCGAATGCCGGGTCCAAGGATTCCTTCCACGTCTTCGTCCGCTGGAAGGTGATCCCGCGGCGGGCCAGTAAGCACCGCAGGGCCTCGCGGCCGATCCGGACGGGCCTGGCGATGTTCCCCCGCCTGCTGAGCAGTGACGAGGAGGACTTCGTCGTCCAGACGGCCACCACTCGCCCCACCGGACGGCCTCCCGCCCACTGAGGGTTGAGGCACGCGAGCCCGATCTCGTTGAAATGGTGGATCACGTCACGGACGGTGTCCTCGTCCGCCTGGACCAGACGAGCGATCACCGGAACCGTGCTGCCGCCAGCCGAAGCCAGCCGCATCATCGCCCGCCGAAACCGCACCGAACTCGTGCTGCCCCGTCGCACACTCCGCTGGAGCTTCTGCCCCTCCTGCTGCGTCAGCCTCCGGACCCTGACCGGTGGTGCCATCCCGCCCTCCCCTGCTGGTTGGAAGTCGCCACTTCCAACCAGCACAACGAGCAACCCGGTGAACCTATGCGGTCACAGCACTAGCCGGCCTCCCAGTGTCCAAAGACCAGACGGAGAGCGGTTGTTGAGCCGCATACCCGGGCCCTGTGCCGCGCTCCGCCACATGGCTTCCGCCCCTCGGACAAGCGGCACGCTGTCGACCGACGCCGCGAGCGGCAGTACGGCCCGGGGCCAGAGCTCGCGCCGTGGCGACGGCATGGCGGTCAAGAAGGTCAACTCGGTTGAGTGAGCGGCGTGCCGTTGAGGATCGCAGTGGCGAAGTGAGCAGCCAGCTTCTGCCAGTGCTGAGCGCCGCGGATCATGGTGTGTCCGCCATGTGGCATGGCCACCGTATGCACATCGGCGCCGTGGGCACGGGCCCGCTCGGCGAAGGCCCATGTCTGGTCGGCTCGCGTCACCCGGTCCTTCGGGTCGTGGAGCAGGGCGACGGTTCGGTCCCGCAGATGGGAGACGGGTTCGTTCGTGGGGCACCACGGAGCCAGGGCCACGACGCCCCGTACTGATGGATGCTCGGCGGCCCGCAGCGCTGCCCGGCCGCCCATGGAGTGGCCGATGAGGACGACTGGGAGGCCGGGGGCCAGGCGGCCGAGTTCGTTGAGGGCGTCGTGGGCGTCGTGGACGGGGTCGGCCTGTTGCCCGTTCCAGCCGCGGCGGCGATAGCGCACTGAGGCGAGCAGCAGCGTGTGCCGTGGTTGGGCGCGCAGGATCGCGGTGCCGAACCAACGCAGGCGTAGCGCGGGCAGATTGACCCACGGTGGTGGCGTGAGGCCGTCGGCGCGGCCACCGTGCAGCAGCATCACGGCCCCCTGAGGCCGCCGGGGTTTGGTGCGTACGCGCAACCGGGCCGAAGCGTGCGCGCCGGCTGTCGTGGCGTCTCCGTATGCGCGGGAGGCGGTCATGGTCGTGCCGCCGTCGAGGTGGGGCGCCGACGCGGTGGGAGGGGGAGGAAGCCGCTGGTGCGGGCCGCGTACGCGGTGTAGCCGGGGCGGTCCTTCATGTGTTGTTCCAGAAGATGCTTTCCGCTGCCGCGGGTGAGGAGGAACGACATGAGCAGAGGTGAGACGAGGCTGACCACGGCCGACTGCCAGGTGCCGCAGGCCAGGGCGAACAGGCCCCACCAGACGAGGAAGTCCCCGAAATAATTGGGGTGGCGGGTCCACGCCCACAGGCCTCGGTCCATGATCCGGCCGTGGTGTGCGGGGTCGGCCTTGAACCGGGCGAGTTGGAAGTCGCCCACCGACTCGAAGACCAGTCCCGCCGCCCACAGCACGCCTCCGATCACGTCGGCGACGCCGAGCGGGCCGGGGGTGAACTGGGCGGCTTGAACGGGCAGCGAGATCAGCCAGATCAGGCCGCCTTGGAGGAGGTAGACCATGCGCAGGGCGTACGCGTTCCGGCTGCCGGGCGCCTTGTTGAGCATGCGCTCGTAGCGCGGATCCTCGCCGTGTCCGCGCCCACGCCAAGCGATGTGTGCGGCCAGGCGCAGCCCCCAGATCGCCGTCACGAGGGTCACCAGGAGGCGTCGCGTTTCGTCGCCGTGGCCTGCCGGGACGGTGTACGCGACGACGGCGACGGCGGTGAATCCGATGCCCCACGCGATGTCCACCACGCGGTGCATGCCGACGGCCAGAGCGATGGCGAAGGTGACCAGGAGGACGGCGAGCACCGCGAGGGCCGTCAGGGGCAGGTTGGTGGCGAAGGTGTGCCAGGGGAAACCCGTCATGACATGCCTTCCTGTCGATACCGGTCGGCCGGGTCGGGCGCCATGGTGGCCGCGCCTTCCGTGCCCGGGCGTACGGATCGGTACCAGTCCGCCGGGCCAGGTGTCAGCGTGGCCGTCCCGTCCGTGCCGGGGCGTACGGCGAGGAGCTGGTCGACGCCCATGCGGCGTTCGGCGAACGCCAGGCCGCCGCCGGCCAGGTAGAGCCGCCAGACGCGGGCCGTCTCCTGCCCGGCCAGGGCGACGAACTCCGCCCAGCGTGCCTCCAAAGTGGCGTGCCAGGCGGCGATGGTGCGGACGTAGTGCTCGCGCAACGACTCCACGGCCCACACCTCCAGACCCGCGCCTTCGAGCAGGGTGATGGTCTCGCCCAGGGGCCGCATGTGCATGTCGGGGGCGATGTAGGACTCGATGAACGCGCCTCCGCCGGGGGCGTTCCCGGTGCGTGACATCTGCTGGATCAGGAGGCGTCCGGCGGGGCGCAGCAAGGTGTGCAGGCGACGGGCGAATCCGGGATAGTGGGCGTCGCCGACGTGTTCGCCCATCTCGATCGCGCAGATGGCGTCGTAGTCCGCGCCGGTGATGTGCCGGTAGTGCCGGAGGTGGACCTCGACGAGGTCGTCGAGGCCTTGTTCGTGAATGCGCGCGGCGACGAAGTCGTGCTGTTCCCGCGAGAGGGTGACCGCGGTGACGCGGGCCTTGTAGTGGCGTGCCGCGTACAGGGACAGGCTTCCCCAGCCGCAGCCCACGTCCAGCAGTCGCGCCCCGGGTGCCAAGGCCAGCTTGCGGCAGATCAGTTCGAGCTTGTCGCGCTGGGCCTCGGCCAGTCCGTAGTCGGGGTCGTCGGGGTGTGTCCAGTAGCCGCACGAGTAAGCCATGGACTCGTCCAGGAGCAGCGCGTACCAGTCGTTGGAGAGGTCGTAGTGGTGGCTGATCGCGGCGCGGTCCCGGTCGGTGCTGTGCGGTTGGCCCCGCAGGCGGGCCTGCGGCGCGTGGGGTGCGGGCGGGCGCGGGCCGACCGCGCCGCAGCGCAGTGCGGTGAGGGCGGCGGTCACGTGGCTGCGCAGGGGCGGGCGATGGGGCCGTGATGCGGGCCGTGCTCCGCGTGCCCGGACCGAACGCCACACCGTGCTCAGCGCCGCGCCCACGTCACCCTCCACGTCGAGGTCGCCCGCGATGTAGGCCTGGGCCAGGCCGAGTTCGCCCGGCTCCCACAGCAGGCGGCGCAGGGCGAGCGGTGACCGCAGTACGACGACCGGCGCGCCCTGGGGGCCGGCCTCGGTCCCGTCCCAGGCGCGCAGCCGTACCGGCAGCGCTCCGCCGGTGTAGGCCCGGACGGCCTCGGCGAGGCGAGGCGCGATGCCCGTCATCGTGCGCCTGCCTTGGCCATCACAAGGTGGTGCACATCGAGGTAGCGGGCTCTGAACCCGGCTTCGGAGTAGGCGAGATAGAACTCCCACATCCTGGTGAACGTGGCGTCGAAGCCGAGGAGTTGGACGTCCTCGTGCCGCTCGGCGAAGCGCTCGCGCCACAGCCGCAGGGTCTCGGCGTAGTGCGGGCCGAACGCCTCGTCGGACACCGTCCTCAGTCCGGCCGGCGCCGCGGCGTCCCCGAGGGCTTCGACGGACGGGATGATGCCTCCGGGAAAGATGTACTTGTGGATCCAGGTGTAGGTGCCGCGGGTGGCCAGCATGCGGTCGTGCGGCATCGTGATGGCCTGCAACGCGATCCGGCCGCCCGGGGTGAGCAGGCCCGACAGGGTGTCGAAGTAGACCGGCCAGTACTCCTCCCCCACCGCTTCGACCATCTCCACGCTGACGATCGCGTCGAACTCGCCCCGCACCTGGCGGTAGTCGCACAGCTCGACCGAGACCCGGCCCGCGTGCCCGGCTTCCGCGATGCGTGCGACGGCGTGGGCCCGCTGTTCACGGGAGAGGGTCACCGTCGTGACGTGCGCGCCGCGGGCGGCTGCGCGCAGCGCCAGTTCGCCCCAGCCGGTGCCGATCTCCAGGAGCCTGGTGCCCTCTCCGACACGGGCGGCGTCGAGCAGCCGGTCGATCTTCCGGCGCTGCGCCTCGGCCAGCGCGGACCAGGGGGCGGGGAAGCTGCGGAAGACTCCGGCGGAGTACGTCATGGTCTCGTCGAGGAACAGCGCGAACAACGCGTTGGACAGGTCGTAGTGGCGCTGGACGTTGGTCCGCGCGCCCTGCGGGCTGTTGCGTTCGGCGGCCGGCTGGCGGTGCGCCCACAGTCCGCGCAGTTGCTGCAAGGGGCGCGGTACGAGTGAGGAGACGTGCGAGGCCAGCACGGTGAGGACACCCACCAGGTCGTCGGTGTCCCACTCCCCCGCCATGTAGGACTCGCCGAAGCCGATCAGGCCGTCGACGCCGATGCGGCGGAAGAACGCCCGCGGGTCACGCACCCTGACCACGGGCCCCTGGTCTCCGGTGAGCGGTGCGCCGCCCAGCGCGACACGCAACGGCAGGCGCCCCAGCGCCCGGCGAACGACCCGTGAGGCCACTTCCGTACGGAGCAGTGAACTGTGCGGAACTGTGGCCACGCCCGGCCACCGGGAGGCGTCCACGCCCGGTGGCGTCGTGGCCGTCCTGCTCGGGCTGTCGGGGGATGAGACTGCGGCCTTCACTTCATGCCCTCCTGGAGGCAGTGGCTGGGTCGGGGACGGACGGGCAGGCGGCGCAGGAACAGCCACAGTCCGTGCCTGCGGATCCCCGCGCTGACGGCGGCGGTCGACCACGGGTGGCGCAGCGCAGCGGCCAGCACCCCACCGGTCGTGGCCGGCCTACGGGCGCCCCGCAGGGTGGCGGTGAACGGACGCTCGGCGCCCCTGCGCAACTGGACGCTCACGTCCAGTCGTTCGGACGGTTCGGGTACGCGCATCCGATACGTGCCGTCCACGGGAAAGAACGGCGAGACGTAGAACTCCTTGGGCACCACGGCCAGCCCCCGAGCATCGGGGCGCAGCAGATAGCAGTGGCGTTCGCCGTAGGTGTTGTGCACCTCGGCGACCACCGCGACCAGGTCCCCGTGCGGCCCGTGACACCAGTACAGGGTGAGTGGGTTGAACACATAGCCCAGGACGCGCGCGTGGGCGAGCATGAGGACCCGGCCGCCGTCCAGGCGCACTCCGCGTGCCGCGAGAAAGCCTTCGAGGCCGGCCCGCAGCGAGCGGTCCGCCCCGCCGAAGTGATCGCGGGCCTCGAAACGGGCCAGGGGCCGCAGCGCGCGCGGCAGGACGGGCACGTCGTCGATGTCGATCAGCCACATGTAGGTGCGGTGCTGGAAGGCGTGCCGCAGGGGAGCGGTCCGGGCGTGCGAAACGACGCATTCGTAGAGCGCCGGGACCTGCCGGGCGCGCACCGGAGCGGGGGTCGAGACGGTCGAGGCGGTCACCATGTCACCCCCAGGGCTGCGGCGGCCCGCACGCCCGACCGACAGCCGTCCTCGTGGAACCCCCAGCCGTGATAGGCGCCCGCGTACACCGTCGTGGAGGTGTCGAGTCCGGGCAGGCGCCGCTGCGCGGACACCGACTCCCTTGTGTAGACGGGGTGTTCATAGGTCATCCGGGCCAACACCCGTTCCGGGCGGACCCGTTCGGCGGCGTTGAGGGTGACGATGTACGGCTGGCGGGATTCAAGGCGTTGCAGCCGGCTCATGTCGTAGCTGACCCGCACCTTGTCCGCAGGGGACGAGCAGGACGGCATCAGGTAGTTCCAGGATGCCCTGGCCCCGCGGGCGCTGGGCAGCAGTGTGGCGTCGGTGTGCAGCACCGTGTCGTTGCGCGAGTACCGGAAGGCGCCCAGGACCCGCCGCTCCTCGGGGGTGGGGTCGGCGAGGAGACGCAGCGCCTGGTCGGGGTGGACGGCGATGACCACCGCGTCGTACGCGAACTCCCCGCCGTCCCCGGTGACGACCCGGGCGCGGCCCGGTTCGCGCCGCACCGCCCGCACCGGGGTGGCGGTGTGGACGGCGGTCAGCTGTTTGGCGACCCGATTGACGTATTCGACGGAGCCTCCGGTCACCGTCCTCCACTGCGGCGCCCCTCGGACCGACAGCATCCCGTGGTGGGCCAGGAAGCGGAACAGGTAGGTGGCGGGATAGCGCATGGCGATCTCCGGGGCGCACGACCACACCGCGGACACCAAGGGGGTGACGAAATGGTGCACGAAGTACGGGGTGAAGCCGCCGTCGGCCAGAAACTCCCCCAGCGACAGATCACCCTCGCGGTCCGAGACCAGAGCAGCGCGCGCGGCACGATGGAACGCGGGCACCTGGCCGAGCATCCGCAGATAGCGGCCCCGCACCAGGCTGCGCGGCTGAGCGAACAGCCCCGCGGGACCGCGGGCACCGGCGTACTGAAGCCCACAACCGTCGCACCGCACCGACATGCTCATCTCGGCGTCCTGGGTGGACACCCCGAGTTCGCGGAACAACCGCAGCAGCAGCGGATAGGTACGTTCGTTGTGCACGATGAAGCCACTGTCGACTCGCAGGGCCGCCCCGCCGTCGGCCACGTCGTGGGTGTGCGCGTGCCCGCCGAGACGGTCGTCCGCCTCGTACAACGTCACGTCGCAGGCCCGCTGCAACACATAGGCCGCGGTCAGCCCCGCCACCCCGCCGCCCACCACGGCTATCCTCCGCCGTTCCACCTTCGCCTCCTCCAAAGCCCTCGTACGGCACCGGCTCCTCAGTGGTTCGGTGCGGGGCGGGCTTTGGATTGGTCGGCGAAGGGGGCGAGAAAGTCAGGGTCTGCTTGGTACGGGTGGGTACCCCGTCGCGGCGAGGCCGCCGTTCCGGTCAGCCACTCAGGTGGCGGTTCAGGTCGCCCACGCGCGGAGCATGTCCTTCATCGAGTCCGTCAAGGCGATTTGCAGCAGGGGGCCGTAGGTGATCCGACCGACGCCGAGCCGATGGAAGCGTTCGAGATCGTGGTTGACGGGGTGAGCCGTGGAATTCACCGGAACCCTGACGGCGCCGATCACCGCCGCGAGCAGGTCGTCGTCGTCCTGAATGGCGACCGGGTAGACGCTGTCGGCGCCTGCCCGCTCCATGGCCTTCAGCCGCTCGATCGCCTCGTCCAGGACCGCGGAAGCGTCCTGGGCGTGGAGGAAGAGGTCGGTGCGCCCGTTGATCCAGATCGGTACGCCCGCGTCATCGGCAGCCGCGCGCAGCCCGGCGATGTAGCTCGCGTGCTCCTGCGTGGTGCGCACGCGCCCGCCCTCCGAGTGGACGGTGTCCTCGATGTTGAGCCCCGCGCCGCCGACGTCGATGAGACCGGCCACGAGATCCGCGGGCTTCTGTCCGTAGCCGGCCTCCAGGTCCACGGAGACGGGGATCTCGACGGCCGCGACGATCGGCCTGACGGCAGCGAGCACCTCCTCGAAGGTCTGTCCCTCGTGGTCGTCGGCGCCCCTGGAGTCGGCGAGCGGATGACTGCCGATCGTGAGCGCGGGGAACCCGGCTTCGGCGGCGGTCCGTGCGGACCAGGCGTCCCAGACGGTGGGCAGCACGAGCGGCTTGTGCTCGACGTGCAACTGGGCGAGGCGACGGGCACGTTCAACGGTGGTGGTTCGAGAGTCCATGTCCTGGACGCTACCCCCGATCAACCACGAATACGGCGCACATCCGGCTCCGTGCGCCCGAAGCGCCGCCGCCTTGGTCCAGATCGCAGACGAGGTCAGGTGCGGTCGCGCAAGGCATGCGAGAGCGCGCCCAAGCTGACGTCGACGACCGTACGGAGCTGCTCCCGGCTCTCGCCGATCCTGCTCAGCACGGCCAGCGACTGGTTCACGGCCGCGAGGTGGACGGCGAAGGAGTCCGCATCGCTCTCGGGCAGCCCTGCGGCGCTCAAGGCGCTCCGCAACCGCGCACGCTGGAGGCGCAGCGCTTCCTTCGCGCGGGCGGCGACGGCCGGGCTGAGCACCGGGGTCGTCATGGCCGTCTGGGCGATCAGACAGCCGTCCGGGACGTCCGGGTCGGCGATGCGTTCCAGGGTGACCGCGAAGAATGCCCGTACAGCGCCCAGCAAGTCCTCGGACGCGTCCGCGAGCGCCTGGTCGTACTTGGTTCCGTAGCGCTCGGCGTAGCGGTCCAGGCAGCGCAGGTAGAGCGCGTTCTTGTCGCCGAACGAGGAGTAGAGGGAACTGCGGTTCAGTCCGGTCGCCCTGGTGAGGTCGTCCAGAGACGTGTCGGCGTAACCGGCGCGCCAGAACTGGAGCATCGCCGCGTCCAGCGCGACGCCCACGTCGAACTGCTTCTTCCCGGCCATACCACCCGCACCTCGTTCCCCTGCCAAATTCCCTTACCAGTCGGCCAGTCCAGTCGTCCTGGCCTGGTTCAGATTATCTTGAACCGATCGGTACAAGATGCCATAGGGTTGCGGCATGACCGACGACGACGCCATGACCTTGAGCCGCTCCTGCGGCGAGAACCCGCTTCCCGAGTTGCCGCTGCACGAGCTTGCAGGATTCACTCACCGCTGGGTCGACGCGGGGGGAATTCGGCTGCACGCCGTCGAAGGGGGCCGGACGGACGGGCCCACCGTCGTCCTGCTCGCGGGGTTCCCGCAGACCTGGTGGGCCTGGCGGAAGGTGATGCCGGGTCTTGCCGAGCGATTCCACGTGATCGCGATCGACCTGCCGGGACAGGGCCACTCCGAGCGCCCAGGGGGCAGCTACGACACGCACACGGTCGCCTCCCACGTCGAGGCCGCCCTCACCGCGCTCGATGTGCCGAAGTACTGGCTCGTCGCCCACGACATCGGAGCCTGGGTCGCCTTCTCGCTGGCGCTGCGGTGTGAGGAGCGCCTGCATGGTGTCGCTCTGCTCGATGCCGGCATTCCGGGGGTCACCCTCCCGGACGCCGTCCCATTGGACCCCGCCCGGGCCTGGAAGACCTGGCACTTCGCCTTCCACCTCGTACCCGAGCTGCCGGAAGCCCTGCTCAGGGGGCGCGAGCGTGAATACGTCGGCTGGTTCCTGAAGGCCAAGGCACTCTCCCCGACCGCCTTCGACGACGCCGAGATCAACCACTACGCAGCCGCCATCGCGGCCGAGGGAGGCCTCTCGGCGTCACTGGCCTACTACCGCGACGCCGCGGAATCAGCACGCAAGAACCACGACGCCCTCACCCAAGGGCACCCGACCCTCCCCGTTCTCGGCATCTCCAGCTCCCACGGCTCCATCCCCGACATGGCCGCGTCCATCAGCCCGTGGGTGGAGAACGCCACTGGAGTCGTCATCCCGCACGCCGGACACTTCATTCCGGACGAGCAACCTGCCGCAATCGTGGATGTGTTGACCACATTCATCGTCTACGAGTCCGAGCCCATCGGGGCACGGCGCGACACCCAACCGTCCGCCACCAGCCAGACCGCGTAGGGCCAAGGCGCGAGGGGTGATAGGGCCGTCCGTACCCCCCGGGCGCGCATACACCGGTCAGCCGCACTTACCTCGCCTCGGCCGCAGCGCCCAGCTCATACTTACGTGTCGCTCAGCGGGCAAAGCCGTGGGGCCCTCAACTCCCCTGCCAGGGCGGCGAGTTGCGTTGCCTCGCACCCTGGCACTCCTTCCACCCGCGCAGCCCGTTGCGGCCGGGACCAGATCGCGCGCTGGAGGATCAGTGAGGCCGGTAACTCCGCCTCCTGTTCCTGCGGGTCGGTGTGGACCGTCGTGCCGAGCACCCGGCGTACCGGACTCGTCGACAGGGGCGGTGTGAGTTCCGTCGACAGGGTGCCGTCGTGTCCGCACAACAGATACCTTCGGCTCGCTGATTCACGGAGGCCCGCCTCCAGAGCCCTGTGGCCGCAGGAACTCGTTCGCCCCGAAGATCGCCGCCAGGTAACCTCGCCAAGGTTTTGCAAAAGCGAGCAAAGGTAAAAAGTGGTGGGGACTGCGAAAAAGTACGCCGTACCGTTTCTCGGCGCGGTACTCGCTGTGGGCCTGACGGCCTGCGGCGGCGGGGACGACAGCAAGAGCGCCGGCGGCCAGAAGGGCGCCGGGGGAACGGCGAGCAGCGCGCCCAAGAGCGCGGAACGCAGCGACGCAAAGAGCGTGATCGCGGCTGCGGCCAAGAAGACCGCCGGCGTGACGGCGTACAAGATTGACCAGACGACCAAGAACTCCGAGGGCGAGAAGCGTTCCGAGCAGGCCTGGCGCAAGAAGCCGGTGCCGCTCACGGTGGTCAAGTCCACCGAGAAGAAGCCGGGTGCCACGGACAGGGAGTCGTACTCCATCGTCACCGGCGGGGCCGTCTACACCAAGACCGACAAGGTGCCCACGACCGGCAAGAGCTGGTTCAAGATCGAGACCCAGGCGGGGAAGGACCCGAACCGGGTCGAGGGGCTCCTGCCCGGCCGACTCGGCGCGCTCGGTGCCACCAGCTCCACGAAGTGGGTCGGAAGCGAGCCTGTCGGCGGCCATCCTGCCGACCACTACAGCGCCACCGTCGTCCTGTCCGAACTCGCCACGTACGAGGGGCCGGCGATGAACCACGCCGACCGCGACGAGTACGTCCTGAGCGCCAAGGACGCCGGCGAAAGCCAGGTCGTCGTCGACGTATGGGTCGGCAAGGACGACCTCGTCCTGAAGTCCCAGGAACACGGCAAGGGCAAGCACGGCGACGAGGTCGTGACCGAGGAGTACTCCGACTACGGCATCGCCCCCAAGGAAGAGGCCCCGCCCGCTTCCGCCGTCCTCACCTGGGACGAGTACATGGCTGCCCTCACCAAGGGCTGACCCGATCACCGTCGTGTGTGCCCTGGCCGCCGACGCCGTCCTAGTTGAGGTGTGACTGGGGGCCAGGTAAAGCTCGGAAGCCGGGGGCGGCGCACCCACCGGGAGCTGGAGGCAGGGACCGGCCGAGGCGAGCGGCGGCAGCTGGCCCCACTCCGGCGGTGGGTGGCATGGCGGATGCGGCGGATTTTGTCCCCAGTACGACTGATCCGCCCATGTGGGTGAACCCGCCACAACACCCCCCGCCGGGGCCAGTGCCCGCACCTATAAAGGGGCCCGTCACATTGATCGACTGATGGGTCCTCACCATGCTCCAGACCGCTCTTCGTGTGCTCGCCGCCGTATCGCTCGCCTCCCTCGGCTCCGCCACCGCCGTCTCCCTCGCCACGGCCGCCGTCGCCACCACCGTCTCCCCCACCACCGCAGCGGTCGTCCACGACGACCCGCTCACCGCGCCCTGCGGGCCGACGGTCGAGTACCGCGCCTGGGACTGGTGGCGTACGACGACCAACCCCTCACTTGCCCGCCCCGTCAACGAAACCGCGACGGCCGAGCGGTGGCAGTGGCGCACGGACACCAACACCTTGTGGCGCGGCGACACCCGGGAGACCGTGGACGAGATCTTCGCGACCGGCTTCACGCCCAGGGGCGAGGAGGTCATCCCGCTCGCCGACTACATCGTCAAGGGCGGCGGCCAGAACAGCGCGCACCTCAGCACCAGTTGTGAGAAGTGGGTGGCCCAGAAGTTCGCGACGTACGGCAGCGCGAAGACCGGCTGGGTCTATGAGATCCACGCGCCCGGCGGCATCGACGTGAACGCCACCGCCCACCTGAACAACTACACCTCGCCCTACCTCTGGAACAAAGAAATCGACTTCCCCGGCGGAGTCAAGGGCCGCTACATCAAGGGGGCCTGCAAGTTCCGACTGACCTACACGGACCCGCAGACCAAGGTCAACGACTACGAAAACCTCGGCTGCAAGGAGAACGCCGACTTCGCACCCGACGCGGTGGACGCCGCCGCACTCGCCGCGGCTCACTGACGCGACTCGCCGGTCCGGCCCCTCGGGGCCGTCCGCCCGAACGCAGAGGCCCCGCCGACACCTGCCGACGAGGGCCTCACCAGTGCGGGGTGCGCGACATGGAACCGCCGCCGTGGAGCAGCACAATGCCGAGCACGGCTAGCGTCATGGCGTCCAGGGCTGTGTCGGCGTAGGTTCCGGCTGGAAGGGCGTTGCAGGCGAGCAGCCCGAACGCGCCGCTCCAGCAACCGCCGCAGCTCCTTGAACCAGAGCCTGGGCGTGAACCGCCCGTACCGCTCGCGGAGCGTCTCGCCGTCGGGCCCGCGCCGCGTGCCGAGCCGGACGGAAACGACGGTGCCCTGGAGGGTAGAGATGGCAGGGGTGGCAGGAATCGAACCTGCGGCATCCGGTTTTGGAGACCGGCGCTCTGGCCAACTGAGCTACACCCCTTCAACAAGGCCCACTCTGTCACGCACACCGCACCAACCTCCACCGCATTTCCCGCACAGCCCCGAGCACGCCCCGACCCTCGCTTTCGGCGCTGAGACCGTTCTGACGCCCACGTACGGTGCAAGTCAGGACAGTTGAGGAGCCAGTGACCGCTCCTGGACCGCTCGCAGCCAGAGTGGCCGGGGGGCTCGGCATGGCGGTCGCCGGGTTGACCGGGCGAACCGGACGTGCCCGCGGGCCCGGACGGCACCGGCGAGGGGCACCCGCCGGGCCAGGAAAGTCCGGGGGCACACTCTCGGCGTGGCCACCGCGCCCGCGGCGTGACAGGGCCGTGGCGCCCCGGGTGTGGCTCGCTGTCCCGTCGCACATGATCGGCTTCCAAAGCCGGGCTTTGACCTGCGGCGACCAGTCCAGTCAAGACATCGGGATGCCGGGAGCCTCGGGTGACGTGGGCCTGGGCGGGTGAATTACCGGGTGCTGTCTCAGCAAGCCTGGCAGGAACAGAACTGAGCAGGTGGGTTCCCCTGACCCTCAGCAAGGGGGAGACTCCAGCCATGGGGGGTACACCGTCTTCAGGGCACGAGGGTCCACTGGCAGAGTTCACCGCTCTGCGTCAGGAGATCGAGCGGCGCAGCACCGCGTCTCACGCTCTTCTGGGGCTACAGCTCACCACAGCGGCCGCCGTCTTCGGCTTTGCAGCGGCTGCCCCCAGCAGACTGGGGTTCTTGGTGATCATCCCCTTCAGTTCCTACCTGTTGGGCACTAGGTATGCCGCTCAACTGCACTAGTCCTTCCTTGCCGCGCAATACATCGCGACCGAACTCAGCCCGCGAGTCCCAGGGGGCTTGGGCTGGGAGCCATGGTTGGGTGACAGGGCAAGCCAGTACCGCGGTCATAAGGCCGTGCGGTTGACGGGCCTGTGGCTGGCCTTCCCCGCAGTCGCCGGCGCCGCCGTCATCTGGTCAGCCATGCACTTCTACGGCCATGGTCGCCTCGGGGGAGTTCAGCTCGCGGTAGTCACCATCCTGTGGCTCTTCGCCTTGGCCGCGGTTCCAGCGACCGGCTGGGTTCTCTGGCGGCTGGTGTATGTGATCTGCGGCCACCCCGCGAGCACGACATCGAATCCGCCGAACTGACCCAGCAGCCGCACGGACAGCTCACGGTGCGCGGGGCGCCGCTCGGCGAACCAGACCGCGTGAGAGGCAACTAGCGCATCACTCCAGAGGGAGCGCCTCCCCGAACGCCTCCGGTGGCCGCGGGCCCAGGATGCGACGGTCCTGCGCCCGGATGGGTACGTCGTTGATGCTTGCCTCTCGCCGCCGCATCAGGCCCTGTGCGTCGAACTGCCACAGTTCGTTGCCGTACGAGCGCCAGTGCCCGCCGACCGCGTCGCGCCACTCGTACTGGAAGCGGACAGCGATCCGGTCGTCCCCGTAGGACCAGAGCCCCTTGCGCAGTGCGTAATCGAGCTCTCGGCGCCACTTCCGGGCGAGGAAGGTGCGGATCTCCGCCCGCCCGGTCACGAAGGAGTCGCGGTTGCGCCACACCGAGTCCTCGGAGTAGGCGAGCGCGACCCGTTCGGGGTCACGGGTGTTCCACGCGTCCTCGGCCGCCTGCACTTTGGTGCGTGCGTCGGCTTCGGTGAACGGTGGTACGGGAGGGCGCACTTGGCGGCTCTGCCCCGTCGGAGTTTCCCGGAGAGAGCTCATTCGGACCACTCCGAGCCCTCGATGACAGACACGAAGTCGGTGCGCACGAAGCCCGGCGAGAAGCGGCTGAGTACGTCGGCCTTGACGTTGCCGAACGCGGTGTCGGGGCGGTGCGCGATGCCCTCGGTGAACGCCGCGAGTATCCGCCGCTTGAAGTCCGGCCGCGGATGGGCGGCGACGACCGCGTCCCGCTGCGCGTCGCCGACCTCGTCGAAACCGAGTCCGAGGACGTCGACTTCGACGCCCGCGGTGACCAGTGCGACCTCCGGCTCCATCCGGTACGGGATCTCCGGAGTGGTGTGGAGGGCGATCGCCCGCCAGGCGATATGTGTCTGCTCTGGCGCGAGGCCGTGCCGCAGCAGGAAGTCGCGGGCGGCGTCCGCGCCGTCGATCTCGAAGCGCTGCCGGGACGTGGCGTACTTCTCCGTCAGGCCCAGGTCGTGGAACAGCGCTGCCACGTAGAGGAGTTCGGGGCCGAAGGTCAGGCCGCGTCGACGGCCGCGCAGCGCTCCGAAGAGGAAGACGCGGCGCGAGTGGTCGTACAGCAGCTCGCCCGCGGTGTCGCGAATGAGCTCGGTCGCCTCCTTGGCGAGTGTGCTGTCGGGGATCTCGATATCGGCGATACGTGTGGTCACGATCGGCTCCTCGTCGGGTGCGGCGGTGCGGTCGGCGTCGCCGCCGTGTTGCCCTCAGCCTGCCGCCCACGCGTACGCGCGCGCCATGTCCTTCAGGACAGTAATCCCACACATATGGACATGCCACGGCGCTAACCTGGAGACATGAGTACGCGCGAAAGCCCCCTCCCTCGTGCCGTGGCCGTTCTCGCGTACGACGGTGTGCGTCTGCTCGACGTCACGGCTCCGCTGGAGGTATTCAGCACGGCGGCAACCCTCGGTGCCCGCTACGCGGTGACCCTGCTGTCCCCCGACGGAGGCCCGGTCACCACTTCGGCCGGGACCCGGCTGCTCACGGATCCAGTCGGCGAACAGGTGGAACGGGTCCACACCCTGATCGTCCCGGGATCCCCCGGACTCCCCAGGGAGGTGCCGGCCCTCCTCCTGGACGCCGTCCTGACCCTCCACTCCGCGTCCTGGCGGACCGCATCCGTCTGTACCGGCGCCTTCGCGCTCGCCGAAGCAGGACTGCTGCGCGGCCGACGCGGCACCACCCACTGGCGGCACGCCGCCACGCTTACGCGACGCCACCCCGACATCGAGGTGGACGACGACGCGATCTTCGTACGGGACGGGCGGATCTACACCTCGGCCGGAGTGAGCGCCGGGCTCGACCTCGCCCTGGCCCTCGTCGAAGCCGACGAGGGCCCCGACCTGGCCCGTGAAGTCGCCCGTGACCTCGTGGTCTTTCTCCAACGCCCCGGCGGACAGTCGCAGTTCTCCGTCGCCGCCCGCACCCCCGCGCCACGCCACAGCGCGCTCACCGCACTCCTGCGATCCATCGCCGCAGACCCCGCGGCGGACCACTCCCTGCCCGAACTCGCCCGCCGGGCAGGCCTCAGCGCCCGCCATCTGACCCGGCTCTTCAACGAGGAGGTCGGCGACACACCCGGCGCATACGTCGAGTCGATGCGCCTCGAAGCAGCCCAGACGCTCCTCGACGCGGGCGCGACGGTCACGAAGGCGGCCCACCTCAGCGGTCTGGGCAGCGACGAGACCCTGCGCCGGGTGTTCCTGCGTCACTTGGGGGTGACACCCTCGGCGTACCGTGCGCGATTCCGCACGACGGATCCGAGCGGCAGTGGGCGCGGATCTCCGACCGGGTCGCAGTGGTGACCGACGAATGGGCCGCCCCACCAAGGCCGAAAGGTCGAGCGGAGGGCAGTTCGGGCCGAGGCGACGTAGGTGGACGAGCGGGTGCCGTCGTCGAGCGCGTGGGACTCGCCCTTGAGGACCCTGGCGGGAACACGGGCACGGGCTCGGCCTGGGCCGGAACCGCCGCGAGCACCATCAGCGCGTCGGCCGGCAGGGACCGGGTCCGTTCCGTTGAACGAACGCGCTCGGCACGACTCGGTCCAGTCGGCGGGTGCAGGCTGGGCACGTACCGTGGAGTGGCCCCCCGCCTCCAGGCAATCGTCACTCCACCGGCGAGATGCGCACCAAAGCTGACGCCGCCAACAACGGGCGGAGCGACGGACGATAGGGTCACCGATCAGCAACACCCGCCGCCAGTACGGTCGTTCGGCGACCGGATGGTGCCCTTCCCGCTCAGGGGGACCCCGTGAACCACACCCGCACAGTCGTCCTCATCGTCGCGGGCCTGCTCCTCGCCGGATGCGGCAGCAGCCCGGAACCGGCGCCGGCCAAGACCGTCGGAGAGGCCAGCCCAGGAACGGCCTGCACCGGCAAGAAGTGGCCACAGTCCCTCCCGCCGGTCACGGGCACGCCACTAGCCGACGCCGTCGACGGTCCACTCCGCTGCTTCAACATCACGGCGGCAGTCGCGCCCGACGGCCACGATGCCCTCCAAGACCCCACGAGCGACACCGACTGGCTCGTCACAGGAACGAAACCCGCGGCCGGAACCAGCGTCACCGAAGATCAGCCGATCACGCTCCTGCTCAACAGCCCCGATCAATGACGGCGGCGACCATCGCAGGAGCGTTGCCAGGGCCCAGTCGACGATGATCAGGACATCGCCCGCCAGATGGGAGCAGGCGGTGGCCGGGGCATGTTCGGGGGCGGGGAGGTCGCGCCATAGCTGTGCTCCGGTGATGCCGAGTAGACGGTTCCGGGGCACTCGCGGGCTCTCACGTCTCGTCGGAGTGCGCGCCGGTCCCGGCGGGGGCCCGGCTGGTGTCCAGCCAGGAGCGGGCGGGCCCGGCGGGTGCCTCGGTGTTTACGGTGAGGTGCAGACGGGTGTCGCCGCCGACACCGGGATAGCTGCGTTGTTCCGTTCCGGCGAAGCAACCGCGCAGGGCCTCCGCGACCGCTCGGGCGGCCTCGGGCGTGTGGGCGATGATCCGTACCTCGGCGTGCCCGAGCGACGGCAGTGGTTGAGTCTCGATGTACTTCACGTGAGCGTGTCCCCCTTCGGGGTGGGCGAGAAGCCGACGGGCTGCCCCGTCCACCGCCCCTCGCCGGAGCGGAGTCTGTCTCACCGGCGGGCATCCGTAGGGGACGACCCGGCGCGTCCCCCATGTCGAGGCCTGCCCCGCGGAGACCGTTTCCTCACCACCTTGGCCCGCCGCCCACCTCGGTCAGCTCGGCCGCGACGGTTCTCCCCGGCAGGACGCCGGGGCGAACGGAAACCTCCCGCCCACTCTCGCGGCCTCCGCCCGCCCGGGCACCGCAGGGCCCAGGAGACCTGCTCGGTCTCCTCGCTGCGGCTTGCCCGGAGGGCGGCGCACCGTCCGTCTCATCACATCAGAGAGCTCGCCGCCCTACTGGCCCCGGCTCGGGCAGGAAGCCCGTCTCGTGGAAGTAGGTCAGGTAGCGGGCCAGGATTTCCTCGGTCAGCACGGGTCGGTGGACGCCCAGGTCGGCCAGGATCTTGTCCGTCCTGGTCGAGTCGAAGCTCGCGTGAGTAGTCGCCTCGCGCCGCGCCCCCGCCTCGTCGCCGAGGAACAGCTGCGCCGCGTTGTGCTCCTGGGCCGCGACGCGGGCCCGCCACTGTTCGACGGAGACCGGGCGCAGTTCGTGGCCCATGCCGGCGGCCGTTTCGAACACTCGGGCCAGGGTCGGGGCGTCCGGGTTGGTGAGGTGGTAGATGTCCGTCCCCGTCAGGCTGGTCGAGGAGAGGGCCACGATCGCTTTGCTGACGTGGTCCACCGGCACCCAGTCCGTGGAGCCGGACTCCAGGTCCGGCACCATTCCCGCCTGGAGACACCCCTTGATCAACTGCCACAACAGGTCCCGGTCCTGGCAGGCGCCGGTGGCGGTGTCGCCACTGATGCGGCCCGGCCGGTGGATGGTCACCGGCAGTCCGCGTTCGCGGGCCGCCTCGACGAGTCCTTCCGCGACCCACTTGCTCTGCGCGTATCCGTCGGGCAGCGCGTCGGGCGGTCCTGTCGGGGTCGATTCGGTTACGGGGGCGGGGCGGCCCACGGGGGCGTAGACGCCGGTGGTCGAGACGTAGTGCATCCCTGGCGAGGCGGAGTCGGCGAGCAGGCGCAGCAGTTCCTGGGTGCCGGCCACGTTGGGGGCGCGCAACTCGGCGTACCCGGCGGCGAAGTTGACCCGAGCCCCGTTGTGCACGATCGGCCCGAGGCGGCGGGCCAGCGCTGTGCGGTCCTCGGCCGCCAGGCCGAGGCCGGGGGTCGCGAGGTCGCCGGGGACGGGACGGATCAGGTCCGTGTATCGGGGGTCCCAGAGACGGTAGTGCTCCAGGTTGGCCCGCAGGCGCTCCGCCGCCCGCTGTTCGTTCTCGGCGCGCACCAGGCAGTCGACCGGGCCGTCGGTGAGTTCGATGAGGTCGCGCAGGAGGAAGGCCCCGAGGAACCCGGAGGCGCCGGTGAGCAGGGGCCGGGGCGAAGGACGTGAGGGGCGTCGGGAGGGGGCCGTATCCGGGTCCGCCCGCCGACGCCGGTGGCCGGTGATGTCCGCGGCCAGGCGGATGTCGGCGGTGAGGTCGGGTGCGTCCGTGCCGGCCCGACCGTCGTCTCCCGGCGCGAGGCCCAGGAGGCGGTCCACGCCCTCCACGGTGGGCGCGGCGAACAGGGCGCGCAGGGAGAGCCGGCGGCCGCATCGCTCGCCGATCCGCCGGGCCAGGCTCACGGCGAGCAGCGAGTGGCCGCCGAGAGCGAAGAAGTCGTCGGTGACGCCGACTTCGGGGAGGCCGAGCGTCTCCGCGAACACCTCGCACAGGACGCGTTCGCGGGCGGTGCGCGGTGCGCGGCCGCCGGCGGGCCCGACCCGGTCGGGTGCGGGCAGGGCACGCCGGTCGGTCTTGCCGTTGGGGGTGACGGGCAGGGCCTCGAGGCGTACGCAGGCGGCGGGGATCATATGGTCGGGGAGCGTGTCGGCCAGGTGCGCTCGTACTTCGGCCTGGTCCGGGCCCCGCGTGCCGTCCGCGGGCACGGTGTAGGCGACCAGGCGCCGGTCGCCCGGCCGGTCCTCGCGGACCACCGCGCAGGCCGCGGCGACGCCGGGCAGCGCGGTGAGCACGGCCTCGATCTCGCCGAGCTCGATGCGGAAACCGCGGAGCTTGACCTGGTCGTCGGCGCGGGAGACGTAGACGAGTTCTCCGTCGTTCGTCCAGCGCACCAGGTCGCCGGTGCGGTACATGCGGCCGCCTGCCCGGTCGAAGGGGTCGGCGACGAAGCGTGACGCGGTCAGGCCGGCCCGGCCGTGGTAGCCCCGGGCCACGCCCTCGCCCGAGACGTACAGTTCGCCGGTGACACCGGGCGGCACCGGGGCCAGCCGGTCGTCCAGGACGTGGACGCGGGTGCCGTTGACGGGGGTGCCGATGGGGACGGCGCGGTCCGGGGCGAGGGGGCCGTCCGCGTGCTGGAAGCCGCTCATGGTGGCGCAGACGGTGGTTTCCGTGGGTCCGTAGGCGTTGACGAGGAAGCGGTCCTTCGCCCAGGCCCGTACGAGGGTGGGAGAGCAGGCCTCGCCCGCGAGGACCACGGTCGTGCCCGCGGGCAGGGAGCCGGGCGCCATGACCGCGAGGGCGGCGGGCGGCAGGGTGAGGTGGGTGATTTCCCGTTGCTCGATCAGCGCGGCGAGGGCGGGGCCGGGCATCAGTGCGTCGCGTTCGTCGATCTCCAGGCAGGCCCCGGAGAGCAGTGCCATGCACAGCTCCCAGAACGCGGCGTCGAAGCTGACGGAGGCCATGTGCAGCACCCGGCGCGCGGGGGTCACCCGCAGCCGTTCGATCTGGGTCCTGGCCATGGCGCCGGCGCCGCGGTGGGTGACCACGACGCCCTTGGGACGGCCGGTGGAACCCGAGGTGTAGATGACGTACGCGGGGTGCTCCGGGCGCAGGTTCCCGGCGGTCCGGGAGGCAGGACCCCCGGTCGGCGGGGTGGTGTTCGGGAGGTCCGTGAGGTGCAGGTGCGGCACCGCCGACTCCGGGAGGCGCCGGTGGACTTCGGGGGTGGTCAACAGGAGGCGCGGCCGGGCGTCGTCGAGCATGTAGGTCAGGCGCTGGGCCGGGTAGTCCGGGTCCAGGGCTACGTAGGCGGCGCCGGCCTTGAGGACGCCGAGGAGCGCCACGACGAGCTCGCGGGTACGGGGCAGCGCGACGGCCACCCGGTCCTCGGGGCCGATGCCCAGCGCGGCGAGACGGCCGGCGAGGTCGGCGGCGCGGGCGTCGAGCTCGGCATAGGTGAGCGTGGTGTGGGCGTCGCGGACCGCGGGAGCGTCCGGCGTGTCCCGGACCCTCTGTTCGAACAGGGCCGGGACGGTGGCGGCGGGCAGGTCCTCGACGGGGCCGGTACCCCAGGCGGCGACGCGGGCTCGCTCGCCGGGCAGGAGGACGTCGTAGGTGTGCAGCGGGCGGTCGGGATCGGCGGTGACCGCCGTCAGGAGCAGGGTGAGCCGGTCGGCGAGGTCGCGGACCGTGGCGGCGTCGAAGAGTTCCGTGGCGTAGTCGACGGCCGCCCGCATTCCGCCGGTCGCTGCGGCGTCGGTCGCTCCGCCGTCGCCCGGTGTCTCGGTGAAGGTGAAGGAGAGGTCGAACTTGCTCACCGCGGGCCGCGCCGGCACGGCGCCCACCGTGAGGCCGGGCAGATCGAGGGGGGCGGCGTGGGTGTGGTTCTGGAGGACGAGCATGGTCTGGAAGAGCGGGTGGTGGTTCTGTGAGCGGGCGGGGTTGAGGAGTTCCACCAGTCGCTCGAAGGGGACGTCCTGGTGGGCGTGGGCGGAGAGGTTGACGTCCTTGACCCGGTCCAGGAGGTCTCGGAAGGTGGGATCGCCGCTGAGGTCGGTGCGCAGGACGAGGGTGTTGACGAAGAAGCCGACGAGTTCGGACGCCGCCTCGTCGGTGCGTCCGGCCACGGCCGTGCCCAGCGGGATGTCCTCGCCCGCGCCGTGCCGGGACAGGACCACCGCGAGGGCCGCCTGGAGCACCATGAAGACGCTGCATCCCCCGGCGCGGGCGAGGTCCCTGATCCCCTGGGCGGTGGCCCGATCGAGGCCGAAGTCATGGGTGGCACCGGTGTGGCTGGGCACCGCGGGACGAGGACGGTCCCACGGCAGGTCGACCATCTCCGGCAGATCCCTCAACGCCTTTTCCCAGTACGCGAGTTGACGGGACACGAGGCTCTCGGGGTCGTGCTCGTCCCCGAGCATGGCGCGCTGCCAGAGCGCGTAGTCGGCGTAGTCCACGGGGAGTTCGGACCAGGACGGGGCGGTTTGGGTCTCGACGCGGGCTCGGTAGGCGGTGGCGAGATCGCGGCTCAACGGTGCCAGTGACGTGCCGTCGGCGGCGATGTGATGGATCACCAGGACCAGGACGTGCGCGTCCTCGGCCAGGCGCAGCAGGGTCGCCCGGATCGGGAGGCAGTGCTCGATGTCGATGGGTCGGGTCGCGGCCGCGCCGATCCGGTCGGGGAGCTCTGCCGCGCCGATCGTTTCCACGGTGAACGGCAGGCGTGCCTCGCCCGGGGGCGTGATGTGCTGGTGTGGCCCGTTCTCGTCCTCGGGGAAGACCGTGCGCAGGGCCGCGTGCCGGTCGACGATGTCGTGCAGGGCCTGGCGTAGGGCTTGGGTGTCGAGCGGCCCGTCGAGGCGTACCGCGAAGGGGATGTTGTACGTGGCGGAGGGGCCTTCGAGCCGGTGCAGGAACCACAGGCGGTGCTGGGCGTAGGACAGCGGGAGCGGACCGGTGCGTGGCTGGGGTACGAGGGCGGGGCGGGCGCTGTGTTCCGCCCCTTCCAGGGCGCGGGCGAGGGTGGCGACGGTGGGGTTGTCGAAGAGGGTGCGGATCTCGGTCTCGGTGTCCAGGGCGCTGCGTAGCCGTCCGACGAGTCGGGTGGCGAGCAGCGAGTGCCCGCCGAGGGCGAAGAAGTCGTCGTCTACGCCGACGCCGGGCAGCCCGAGGACTTCCGCGAAGAGGCCGGCGAGGATCTCCTCGCGGGCGTTGCCCGGTGCCCGGCCCGGCGTACCGGCCGGGACGGCGGGCGCGGGCAGGGCCGCCCGGTCGATCTTGCCGTTGAGGGTCAGCGGAAACTCGTCGAGGGTGTGGAAGGCGGTCGGCACCATGTAGGCGGGAAGGTGGCGCCCGATGTGCGCGCGGAGCCGGTCGGGGTCCGGAAGGTGGCCTGGCACCGGAACGACGTAGGCGGTCAGGGTGCGGTCGCCGGGCAGGTCCTCGCGGACCAGGACGCAGGCGGACCGTACGGACGGGTCGGCGCAGAGCACCATCTCGATCTCGCCGGGTTCGATGCGGTGGCCGCGGAGTTTGATCTGCTGGTCGGCGCGGGCCACGTAGTGCAGGACGCCGTCGGCGTCCCGGCGCACGAGGTCGCCGGTGCGGTACATCCGCTCGCCGGTGGCCGCGAACGGGTCGGCGACGAACCGGGTGGCGGTGAGGTCCGGGCGTCCGAGGTAGCCGCGGGCGACGCCGGGGCCCGCGATGTACAGCTCGCCCTCGGCCCCGGTCGGGACGGGGCGCAGCGCGCGGTCCAGGACGTAGCCGCGCATGCCGTCGAGGGGGCGCCCGATGGCGGGAGCCTGTCCGGGGGCGTCGTCGGCGCGTACGTGGTGCAGGGTGGCGAAGGTGGTGGTCTCGGTGGGGCCGTAGGCGTTGAGGAAGACGGTGTCGGGGTGTGCGGCGGCAAGGCGTTGGTGGACGCCGGGTGCGGCGGCTTCCCCACCTGAGGCCACCAGGCGCAGCAGGCCCAGGGCGCCCGGGTCGGCCTCGGCGATCACGTCGAACAGGGCGGTCGTCAGGAACGCCGCGGTCACGCCGTGCCGGGCGACCAGGTCGCGCAGGACGGCGGGCTGGAGGGTGCCCTCGGGGGCCACCACGACGCGCCCGCCCGTCAGGAGCGGGACCCATAACTCGAAGGTGGAGGCGTCGAAGACGTACGCGGAGTGCAGCAGAACCGCCTCGGACGCTCCGTCCGCCCACGTCCGGTCGCGGGCGAGGGCCGTGATGTCGGCGTGGGTGACGCCGACGCCCTTGGGCAGGCCGGTGGAGCCGGAGGTGAACATCACGTACGCCAGCCGGTCGCCGCCGGGCACAGTGGGAAGGGGTCCGCGGGCGGCCGAGGAGCCCTGTTCGGCGCGGCCGTCGGCGTCGACGGTGAGTACGGCGACGTCGGGGCCGAGCGCGCGCACCCACGGGTGTGTACGGGTGGTGGCGTCGACCACCAGGGCGCGCAGGGAGGCCACCTCGGCGACGCGGCCGAGGCGTTCGGCGGGCCATCGAGGGTCGAGGGGCACATAGGCGCCTCCTGCGCGCAGGGCGGCCAGGGAGGCGGTGACCTGGGCCGTGGAGCGGCCGGTGAGGATGCCGACGCCGTCCTCCGCGCGGACGCCGAGCCCGGTGAGCGCGCGTGCCGTTTCGTCGCAGGCGTCGAGGAGTTGCCGGTAGGTGAGCTGTCCGTCGGCGCCGGACACCGCGACCGCGTGCGGGTGGCGGGCGGCATGCTGGGCGACGGCATCGGGGATGCTCACGGTGGTCGGGTCCTCGCGGAGCGGGGCGCCGCGGCCCTGACGCAGGAGTTCGTTCTCCTCGCCGTCCAGGAGGACCGGGACGGCGTCGGCGCGGCGCTCGAGTCCGGCCGCCATCGCCGTCAGGATGCGGCGCGTCCGGGCGACGATGCGGGCCACTTCATCGCGGTCCAGTACGGCCTCGCGGTAGCCGAAGGTGATGCGCAGGGCATCGCCGGGAGCGATGGTGAGGGTGAGGGGGTAGTGGGCCGCGTCGGTGCCGCTGAACCCGGTGACGGCGAGGTCGGGCAGTGCCTGCTGCGCGGTGCGCAGCGCCTCCGCGTCCATCGGGTAGTTCTCGAACACGGCGAGCGTGTCGAAGAGTTCGTCCAGGCCGGTGGTGCCGCGAATCTCGGTGAGGCCCAGGTGCTGGCTGCCGAGCAGCCGGCCCTGTTCCTCCTGGAGCCGGCTCAGCAGTGCGGCCAGGGTCTCACCGGGCTCGGGGCGCAGTCGGACGGGCACGGTGTTGATGAACAGGCCGACCATCGTCTCGATGCCGGGGATCTCCGGCGGGCGACCTGAGACGGTGGTGCCGAACAGCACGTCGGGGCGTCCGGTGAGGTGTCCGAGAAGCAGCCCCCAGGCGCCCTGGACCAGGGTGTTGAGGGTCAGCCGATGGGCACGGGCCGTCTCGCGCAGCCGGCTCGTGGTGGCCGGGTCCAGGTCGAGGACGAGGGTGCGCGGAAGGTCGCCGGAACGCGGCGCGTCCGTGACCGCGCGTCCGGCGAGCAGGGTGGGCGCCTCGATACCGGCCAGGGCGGCGCGCCAGGCGTCCAGGGCGGCCGTGCGGTCCTGCCCGGCCAGCCAGGCGAGATAGGTGCGGTAGGGGGCGACGCGCGGCAGGGCGCTGTCGTCGCCGTGGGCGGCGTACAGCTCGAACAGTTCACGGACGAGCAGGGGCATCGACCAGCCGTCGAGGAGGATGTGATGGCTCGTCATCACCAGCCGGGAGCGCCGCGGCGCGGTGCGCACCAGGGTGAACCTCAGCAACGGCGGGGTGGTGAGGTCGAAGCGGCGGGTCCGGTCGGCGGCGAGGAACGCGGCGAGACGTTCCTGCGCCGTGCCCGCGGCGTCCGCGCCGGTCAGGTCGAGCTCTTCCAGCGGCGTCGGCACCTCGGCGGCCACGGCCTGCACGGGTTGGTCCAGGTCCTCGTGGAGGAACCCGACCCGCAGATTGGCGTGGCGGCGCAGCAGGCCAGCGACGGCGGCCCGCAGCGCGGTGGGGCTGACGGGTCCTTCGAGGTCGAAGACGAACTGTGCGGTGTAGACGTCGACGGCGTCGGAGTCGTACAGCGCGTGGAAGAGCATGCCGGCCTGCAACGGCGTCAGCGGCAGTACGTCCTCCAGCTGGAACCCGGTCACTTGCGTCCACCCCACTTGTTCTGAAGTCGGTCGATCTGGGCCTGGTCGAGGGAGACCAGGGGAAGGTCGGACGGTGTGTAGCCGCCCGCGTCGGGCCGTCCGGCGTGTTCGGCGATCGCGTGCAGTGCGCGCGTGAAGGCCTCGGAGAGCGCTTCGACGTCCTCCTCCTTGAGGAGGTCGCCGGGCCAGGTCCAGCGGGTCACCAGGTGCGGTCCGTCCGCCCGGTCCTCGGTGTGCGCGTTGATGTCGATCACGTGGTGGACGGGCATGTCCGGGTCCTGGCTGCGCGGCCCTCCGCCGTCGAGCAGCACCTCCCAGTCGGCGCCGGCGCCTGTGCCGCCGTCCGCCGCCTCCCCCGGGGCGGTGTAGCGCCCGAGGTAGTTGAAGCCGATCTGGGGTTCGGGTGCGGCGGCCAGGCGGGAGCGGGTGGCGGGGTTGCAGTGGCGCAGCATGCCGAAGCCGACGCCGTGGTCGGGGACGCCCCGCAACTGTTCCTTGACGCGTTTGAGGGCGCGGTCGACCAGCGCCGCGTCGAAGCGGTCCGGGTTGCGGGCATCGAGGGCCCCGGGGTCGAGGAGGACCGGGTAGAGGCTGGTGAACCAGCCCACCGTGCGGGACAGGTCGATGTCGTCGCTGATCTGTTCGCGGCCGTGGCTCTCCAGGTGGAGAAGGACGCCGCTGGGGGCCCGCTCGGTGCCGTCGCCGGGGTCCTGTCCGGCGCGCCAGGACCGTACGGCGAGTGCGAGGCCCGTGAGCAGGACGTCGTCCACCCCCGCGTGGAAGGCGGCGGGCACCCTGGTGAGCAGGGATGTCGTGGCGGCGGTGGGCAGGTGGGTGACGAGGGTGCTGGTGCGGTCGGCGGTGTCGAGACCGGGATCGAGCGGCCGCCGTCCCAACGGCGGGTCAGGGGTGCTCGTCACCGTCTCCCACAGGGCGAGTTCCGCCTCCCGCGCGGGGCTGTGCGCCTGGGTGGCCAGGAGCCGTGCCCAGTGCCGGTAGGGGGTGGCGACGGCGGGCAGTGCCGCTGCCGTGAGCCCCTCACCGTCGGGCGCCGCTCCGGTGACCGCCTGCCAGGCAGTGGCCAGGTCCGCGGCGAGGATGCGCCAGGACACCGCGTCGATGGCGAGGTGGTGTACGACGAGGAGCAGCCGCCCGCGCGCGTGGGGCCCGGCGTCGGCCCAGACGGCTTCGAACACGTTCCCCTCCCCCGGCCGGAGCCGCTCGCGGGCCCCTTCGCCCGCTTCGGTGAGGGCGGCACGGACGGCGTCCGCGCCGAGGCCCGAGACGTCGATACGGGTGAGGCGACGTCGTGCCGTGACGGTGCCCGGCGGCAGGGCTTCGAGGACGACGTCGCCGTCGGGCGTGCGTCCGGTGCGCAGGCGGAGCATGTCGTGGTGGTCCAGGAGTCGTTGCAGGGCGGCGGCGAGGCTGTCCTCGTCCGCGCCGGCGGGGGTGCGAAGTACCCCGGACTGGTTGTAGCCGTCGGTGGCTCCGGTCCGCTCCAGGAACCAGGCGGCGATGGGGGTCGGCGGCATCGTGCCGACGCCGTCCTCGACGGGGCTCGCGGTTTGGCCGCCGAGCGCCTCGGCGACGGCGGCGATGGCCTCCGGTGTGCGGTGGACGAAGACGTCTCGCGGGGAGATGCCGAGGCCGGCCTCACGCACCCGGCTGACGAGCTGGATCGACAGGATGCTGTCGCCGCCGAGGGCGAAGAAGTCGTCGTCGGTGCGGACGGCGGGGGTGTGGAGCACGGAGGCGAACACCTCGCACAGGACGCGTTCTTGCGGGGTGCGGGGCTCCCCTCCCCGCCGGGCGGTGCGGGGTCGCTCGGGTGCGGGCAGCGCCCGCCGGTCGGCCTTGCCGTTGGGCAGCAGCGGCAGTGAGTCGAGGGCGACGAAGACGGCGGGGACCATGTGCGGCGGCAGGGACGAGCCGAGCCGGGCGCGCAGTTCGGCGTCGGAGGGGAGCGCGGCAGGACCGCCGTCGGCAACGGTGTAGGCGACCAGGCGGCGTTCAGCGGGCCGGTCCTCCCGCACGAGTACGCAGGCGGCGGCGATGCCGTCGAGGCCGGCCAGAGTGGCCTCGATCTCGCCCAGCTCGATACGGAAACCGTTCAGCTTGACCTGGTCGTCGGCCCGGGAGACGAAGGTGAGCAGGCCCTCGTTGTCCCGCCGTACGAGGTCGCCCGTGCGGTACATGCGGCTGCCGGGGGGACCGTAGGGATCGGCGACGAACCGGGCGGCGGTCAGTCCGGGGCGGCGCAGGTATCCGCGGGCCAGGCCGTCACCCGCGATGTACAGCTCGCCGGTGACGCCCGGCGGCACCGGCCGCAGAGCGGCGTCCAGGACATGGGCGCGTGTGTTGTCCACGGGCCGGCCCAGCGGCACGCTGCCCTCCCCCACCGACGCCGCGGTCTCCGCGGCGTTGTAATGGTGGGCGGTGGCGTCGATGGTCGTCTCGGTGGGGCCGTACAGGTTGTGGACCGCCACGTCCCAGGCGCTCCGCACACGTTGAGCCAGGGACGGGGGCAGGGGTTCGCCGCCGCACAGGACGGCCCGCAGGGCGACGGGGGCCGGGTCGCGGGCGGTCTCGGTGAGGATGAGCGAGAGGTGGGAGGGCACGAACTGCGCGATCGTCGCGCCCGTGGTGCGCAGGCGGTCCAGCAGCCCCGCGGGATCGTGGTTGAGGGCCGGCGGCACGGGGCAGGTCGATCCGCCGTGCAGAAGCGGCAGCCACGTCTCCCAGACCGAGGCGTCGAAGCTCGGCGAGGTGCGGGCGAGCACCCGGTCCGCGCCGGTCAGGCCGAGGTGGCCGGCCATCCACGCCATGTGGTTGACCAGCGAGGCGTGGGTGACGACGACGCCCTTGGGGCGACCGGTGGACCCCGAGGTGTAGATGACGTACGCCGCGTCGCCGGGGTGCGGTGCCGCCCAGGGCTCCGCGCGATGCGTGGACCAGGCGGTCCGGTCGTCGAGTGCCAGGCAGGGCACGGAAAGACCGTGCTTTTCGGGGCGGGCGCTGCTGTGTGTGAGGAGCAGGACCGGGCGGGCGTCGTCGAAGATGTACTTGACGCGCTCCTGGGGATAGTCCAGATCGACGGGCAGATACGCGGCACCGGCCTTGGTCACCGCCAGCGTCGCGACGACATGGTCGGCGGTGCCCTCCAGGGCGAGGGCCACCAGATCGCCACGCCTGACGCCCCGGTCACGCAGGTGGTGCGCCAAGCGGTCGGAGAGCGCGTCGAGTTCACCGAAGGTGAGGTCGCGTACGGCGTCGCGTACGGCGACCGCCCCGGGCGTCCGCTCGCACTGCGCACGGAACGCCTCGGGCGCCGTGCGCGAGGCGACGGTGGTGACCGGGCCGTGCGCGGCCCGGTCCAGACCGCGCAGCTCGGCCGGGTCCAGGACGTCGACGGTGTGGACGCGCACGGATGGATCGGCGGCGAGGGTGCCCAGCAGGCGGGTCAGCCGGGCGGCGAAGGTGTGCGCAGTGGTGTGGGCGAAGAGTTCGGTGGAGAACTCCAGGACGCCTTCCAAGCCGGCGGGTTGGCCCGCGCCGTCGCGCTTTTCGGAGAAGGTGAAGGTCAGGTCGAACTTGCTGATGCCGGTGTGGACGGGCTGTTCCGTCACCGCGAGGCCGGGCAGGTCCACCGTGGGGCTTGACTGGTTCTGTAGCACCAGCATGGTCTGGAACAGGGGGTGGCGGTTCTGGACCCGGTCCGGGCTGAGGGCGTCCACGAGCCGCTCGAACGGCACGTCCTGGTGGGCGTAGGCGGCCAGGTCGAACTCCCGCACCCGGTCGATGACTTCGCCGAAGGTCGGGTCGCCGCTCAGGTCGGTCCGCACCACGAGGGTGTTGACGAAGAAGCCCACCAGATCGTCCAGGGCCTCGTCGGTGCGCCCGGCCACCGCGGTGCCCAGGGGAATGTCCGCACCGGCGCCGTGCCGGGACAGGAGCACCGAGAGCGCGCCCTGGAGCACCATGAAGAGGCTGGCTCCGCGGGTCCGGGCGAGGTCGGCGAGGGCCCGGTGGGTGTCGGCGTCCACGTGGAAGGCGAAGGCGTCGCCGCGGTGTTCCGTGACCGCAGGGCGCGGCCGGTCGCAGGGCAGTTCGAGCAGGTCGGGCGCGCCGGCCAGCGCGGTGCGCCAGAAGTCGAGCTGCCGGGCGGCCGGGCTGGACGGGTCGTCCTCGTCGCCGAGCAGCGCGCGCTGCCACAGGGTGTAGTCGGCGTACTGGACGCCGAGTTCCGACCAGGCGGGTTCGATGCCCCCGGCGCGGGCCCGGTAGGCCTCGGCCAGGTCGCGGGCGAGAGGGGCCAGGGACCAGCCGTCGCCGGCGATGTGGTGGACGAGCAGGACCAGGACGTGGTCCCGGTCCCCCAGCCGCACCAGCCGGGCCCGTACGGGAAGCTCGGTGGCGATGTCGAAGGCGTGGGCCACCACGGCGGCCAGCACCTCGTCGAGCAGGGCCGGGTCGGTGTCGCGGGGCGTCAGGTCGAGGTCGGCGTCATGGGCGTCGCGGACCACCTGGCGCGGCACCCCGTCGGTGTCGGGGAAGACGGTGCGCAGGCTCTCGTGCCGTCCGACAACGTCTTCGAGGGCCTGCTCCAACGCCCCGCGGTCGAGCGGGCCGGCCAGGCGCAGCACGAGCGGCACGTTGTAGGTGGCGCTGGGTCCCTCGAAGCGGTTGAGGAACCACAGGCGCCGCTGAGCGAAGGACAACGGCAGCGGATCGGGCCGGTCAGGAACACGTACCAGTGGCGTCCTGGCCGTCTCGGCGTCGTCCAGCACGGCGGCGAGCGCGCCCGGGGTGGGGTGCTCGAAGAGGGCCTTGACCTGGAGCTCCACCCCGAGCACGGTCCGGATGCGTGCGGTCAGACGGGTGGCGAGCAGGGAGTGGCCGCCCAGGGCGAAGAAGTCGTCGTCGACGCCCGTCCCGGTGAGACCGAGGATGTCGGCGAAGAGTCCGCAGAGGATCTCCTCGCGGGCGGTGCGAGCGGCGCGCCCGCGGGCCGACACATGGTGCTCGGGCTCGGGCAGGGCGCGCCGGTCCACCTTGCCGTTGACGGTCAGCGGGAGCGCGTCGAGCAGGACGAACGCGGACGGCACCATGTAGGCGGGCAGGGACCGGGCGACCGCCTTCGCCAGCTCGCCGGCTTCGGGAAGGGCGCCGGCGGCCGGCACCACGTACGCGACGAGCCGCCGGTCGCCGGAGGGTTCTTCGCGGACGACGGCGAACGCGTCGGCCACGCCTTCCTGGCAGGCCAGCACGCCCTCGATCTCGCCGAGTTCGATGCGGTAGCCGCGCAGCTTCACCTGTCCGTCGGCGCGCGCGACGTACTCGATCCGCCCGTCGCGGGTCCACCGCACGAGATCTCCGGTGCGGTACATGCGCCCGCCGGCTCCTTCGAACGGGTCGGCCACGAAGCGCGTGGCGGTCATGGCCGGAAGCCCGGTGTAGCCGCGTGCCACGCCGCGCCCCGCGAGGTACAACTCGCCCACCACGCCCGGCGGGACCGGGCCGAGGGAGCTGTCGAGGACGTACAGGCGCATGCCGTCCAGCGGGCGCCCGATGGGCGGCGGTCCCGGCGGCAGATCCGCCTCCACATGGTGGCGGGTGGCGAAGGTGGTCGTCTCGGTGGGGCCGTACACGTGCAGGACGCGCGGACCGGGCGCGAGGCCCGCGACGCGCTGCATGGCGTCCGGGGAGGCCAGTTCTCCGCCGGCGCACACGAGCCGCAGGCCGGCGAAGGCACCCGGATCGGTCTCGGCGATCACGTTGAACAGGGCGGTGGTCAGGAAGACGGCGGTCACCCCGTGCGTGTGAACGGCGTCGTCGAGGACCCTGGCCTCCAGCACGCCGTCCGGTGCGACGACCACCCGGCCGCCGTTCAGCAGGGGCGCCCACATCTCGAAGGTGGAGGCGTCGAAGACGTAGGCCGAGTGCATCAGGACCGCGTCGGCGGCCCCGCCCTGCCAGGCGGAGTCGGCCGCGAGCGCGATCACGTCGGCGTGGGTGACGCCGACTCCCTTGGGCACGCCCGTCGAGCCGGAGGTGAACATCACGTAGGCGAGACTCCCCGGACGCGGCGCGGCTGCCGGGGCGCGGCCCGAGAGTTCGGGCTGCCCCCGCAGGATGCGGCCGGCCCGGTCGATGACGACGACGGGCAGGCGGCGGGCCGCCTCGGTCACCCACGGGGACGTGAGGGTGTCCTCGTCGACGACGAGGACCCGCACGGCCGCCAGTCCGGCGACCTGGTCGAGCCGTTCCCCGGGCCAGCGTGCGTCCAGCGGTACGTACGCGCCGGCGGCTCGGACCGTCCCGAGAGACGCCGCCACGACACCGGGTGACCGCGTGAGCAGTACGCCGACACCTGACTCGGGACCGACGCCGTGGCCCGCCAGTGCGCGGGCCAACTCGGCGGAGACCCGGTCGAGTTCGGCGTAGCTGAGGCCGGTGGTGCCGTCGGTGACGGCCACGGCGTCCGGTGTGCGGCGCGCCTGGGCCGCGAAGCGTGCGGGCAGGGTGTCGTCCGCGGTGTCCGCGGGCAGCGCGCGGCCGGCTCCCCAGTACGCGATACGGCCGTGCTCCTCCCGGGACATCAGGTCGTAGGCCGCCAGCGGCCGACCGGGGTCGGCGACGGCCTGCTCCAACAGGCGCACCAGACGGCCCGCGAAGGCCTCCGCGGTGGTCCGGTCGAACAGGGCGGTGGCGTACTCGATCCCGGCGGCCATGCCGCCCAGGTCCGGCTCCTCGGTGAACGCGAAGGTCAGGTCGAACTTGCTCAGGCCGTTGTGGACGAGCCGGTCCTCGACCGTGACGCCCGGGAGGTCGGGGCGGGCGGTCTCCTGGTTCTGTAGGACGATCATCGTCTGGAACAGCGGGTGGTGGTTGCGGGCCCGGACGGGGTTGACGCTCTCGACCAGTCGCTCGAACGGGACGTCCTGGTGAGCGTAGGCCGCCAGGTCGAACTCCCGGACGCGCTCGAGGAGTTGACGGAAGGTCGGCGTGCCGGAGAGGTCGGTGCGCAGCACGAGCGTGTTGACGAAGAACCCGACCATGTCCTCCAGGGCCTCGTCCGTGCGACCGGCGACGGGAGAGCCGAGCGGGATGTCGTCGCCCGCTCCGTGCCGGTGGAGCAGGGTGGCGACGGCCGCCTGGAGGACCATGAACAGGCTGCTGCCCGACTCCCTCGCCAGCCGCACGAGCCCGGCGTGCAGGGCGGGGGGCACCTCGAAGGTGTGAACGGCGCCCCGCGGGTCGGTGGTGACCGGGCGCGGCCGGTCCAGCGGCAGGTCGATCAGGCCGGGCAGCCCGGCCAGGGCGGCGCGCCAGTGGTCGAGCTGCTGCCGCAGGACGCCGTGCTCCTCGATGCCGTCCCCGAGGGCGGCGTGCTGCCACAGGGTGTAGTCGGCGTACTGGAGCGGGGCGCCGGCGTCCAGCTCGGGTGCGCGGCCCGCGAGCCGGGCCCGGTAGGCGTCACCGAGGTGACGGGCGAGCGGGGCCAGGGACCAGCCGTCGCCCGCGATGTGGTGCAGGACGAGAACCAGGACGTGGCGGTCGGGCGCGCTCCGCAGGAGCAGCGCGCGCAGCGGCAGGTCGGTGACGACGTCGAACGGTTGCTGTACGGCGGCCAGAACTTCGGCCTCCAGGTCCGTGGGCGCGATGCTCACCACGGGCAGGCCGGGAGCGGCCTCGCCGGTGGGAAGGACGTGCTGGCAGGGGACGCCGTCCCGTTCGGGGAAGACGGTGCGCAGCGTCTCGTGCCGCTCCACGACGTCACACAGGGCGGCGCGCAGGGCGTCGGTGTCCAGCGGTCCGGCGAGTTGGAGGACCAGCGGAATGTTGTAGGTGGAGCTGGGGCCTTCGAACCGGTTGAGGAACCACAGACGCTGTTGCGCGGGGGACAGCGGCATCGGGTCGGGCCGCTCCGCCGCGGGCACGACGGGCGGACGGGCCCGGCCCGGCGCGTCGAGGGCGCGGGCCAGGCCGGCCGCGGTCGGGTGCTCGAACAGGGTGCGCACCTGCATCTCGGCGCCCAGGACGGCGCGGACCCGGCTGACGACGCGCATGGCGAGGAGCGAGTGCCCGCCGAGGTCGAAGAAGTTGTCGTGCGGTCCGACCGCGGAGCGGCCCAGCACGTCGGCGAGGATGCCGGCCAGCAGGTCCTCCCGGAGGTCGCGCTGTGCGGGGCCGGTGGTGAGCTCGGCCTCCGGATCGGGTTGCGGCAGGGCGCGCCGGTCGACCTTCCCGTTGGGCAGGAGCGGCAGGTCGTCCAGGAGGACGACGGCGCCGGGCACCATGTAGTGCGGGAGCGTCCGGGAGAGGTCGTCGATCAGGACGGAGGGACGCAGGGCCGGGTCGCCGGTGACGGCATAGGCGACGAGACGGCGCTGCCCGGGTACGTCCTCGCGGATCACGGCGCGGGCGGCCGTGACACCGGGGCGCGCCAGGAGTGCGGCCTCGATCTCACCGAGCTCGATGCGGAACCCGCGCAGCTTGACCTGGTCGTCGCCGCGGGCCACGTAGTCGAGCAGACCCTGCCGGTTCCATCGCACGAGGTCACCCGTGCGGTACATGCGGGTTCCGGCGGGGCCGAAGGGGTCCGCGACGAAGCGGGCGGCGGTCAACCCCGGGCGGCGCAGATAGCCGCGGGCGAGGTTGGGACCGGACAGATAGAGCTCTCCGATGACGCCGGGCGGTACGGGTCGCAGGCTGTCGTCGAGGACGTAGGCGCGCATGGTGTCGACGGGGCGGCCGATCGGTACGGTGTCGGACGGGCCGGAGTCCCACGGACCGCCGACTCGGTGCGCCGTCGCGTCGATGGTCGCCTCTGTGGGGCCGTAGAGGTTGTGCACCTCGGTCCCCCACACGCCGGTGACGTGGTCGGCGAGCGCTCGGGGCAGGGGTTCTCCGCCGCACAGCACGGCGCGCAGCGCGGGCAGCGGCGCGGCGTGAGCCGCCTCGGCGAGGACGAGGGTCAGGTGCGAGGGCACGAACTGGGCGACGGTGACGTCGAATCGGCTCATCCAGGAGACGAGGGCCTCCGGATCCCGGTTGGCGTCGTGCGGCAGCACGCAGACCTCGGCGCCGTTGGTGAGCGGCAGCCACAGTTCCCACCCGGAGGCGTCGAAGCTGGTGGAGGTGCGGGCCAGGACACGGTCGTCCGGGGTGAGCGCCAGGTGCCGGGCCATCCATTCCATGTGGTTGGCCAGGGCTACGTGGGGCACGACCACGCCCTTGGGGCGGCCGGTGGACCCCGAGGTGTAGATGACGTACGCGGGGTCCGCCGGATGCGCGTCCGGCGTGAGCACGCCCGGGCTGACGGCACGGCTGCCGGGGGCATCGAGTGCGACCCACGGCCGGTCACCGGACGGCAGTGCTGCCTGAAGCTCCGTCGTGGTGAGGAGCAGGGCGGGCCGGGCGTCTTCCAGCATGTGCCGGATGCGGGCGGCGGGGTACTCCGGGTCGATCGGCAGATAGGCGGCGCCGGCCCGCAGAACGCCCAGCATGGCCACGACGCCGTCCACGGACGCCGGGATGGCGAGGGCCACCTGGTCCTCGCGGCCCGCACCCCGCTCGCGCACCAGATGGGCGACGGCATCGGCGCGGGCATCGAGTTCGGCGTACGTGAGGCTCGTGTCCGCGTCGCGCACCGCGACCGCGAGGGGCGTCCGCGCGGCCCACTCCCGGACCGCTTCGGGTACGGTCCGGGCCGGCACGGGGCGCTCCGTTCCGCGTCCCTGGGCAAGGAGGTGCTGTCGCTCGCCGGGCGCGAGCGGGTCGAGGTCGCCGACGGGACGGTCGGGGTCGGCCACGGCCTGGGTCAGGATGCGGGCGAAGCGCTCGCACAGGGCGCGGGCCGTGGCGGCGTCGAAGAGGTCGGTGGCGTACTCCAGATATCCACCGATGCCGCCCGGTGAGCCTGCCGACGCGCACTCGCCGGGTCCTGCGGTCTCGACGGACTCGACGAGCGAGAACGTCAGGTCGAACTTGCTGATGCCGGTGTGCCGCGACCGGTCTTGGACGCGTACGCCGGGCAGGTCGAGGGCCACCCGTTCCTGGTTCTGGAGGACCAGCATGGTCTGGAACAGCGGGTGGTGGTCACCGGACCGCTCGGGGTTGATCTCCTCCACGAGCCGTTCGAAGGGGATGCCACCGTGGCTGAAGGCGGCGATGTCGAACTGCTTCACCCGATCGAGCAGCGCGCGGAAGGTGGGGGCGCCGGACAGGTCGGTGCGCAGGACGACGGTGTTCACGAAGAATCCGACCAGGTCGTGGAGAGCCTCGTCGGTGCGCCCGGCCACCGCGGTGCCCAGGGGAATGTCCGTACCCGCGCCATGGGCGTGCAGCGTGACGGCAAGGGCCGCCTGGAGCACCATGAACGGGGTACAGCCGGTGGCACGAGCGAGCCGCACGAGGGCGCTGTGCGCGGCTGCGGGCAACTCGAAGGGGACGGCGTCGCCCCGATGGCTCGGCACAGCGGGCCGCGGCCGGTCGAGGGGGAGTTCGAGCAGGTTCGGGGTGCCGTGCAGTGCCTCCCGCCAGAAGGCGAGCTGCTTGCCGGCCAGACTTCCGGGATCGTCGATGTCGCCCAGCAGCGCGCGCTGCCATAACGCGTAGTCGGCGTACTGCACCGTCAGCGCGGGCCAGTCGGGCGTGCCCGTGCCCGCCCTCCTGGCCCGATAGGCGGCGCCTAGGTCGCGGCTGAGCGGAGCGAGGGACCAGCCGTCGGCGACGACGTGGTGCAGGACGAGGACCAGGATGTGCCGGCCGGGGGCCGGCCGAAGCAGGTGGGCGCGGACGGGAACATCGCCGTCGAGGTCGAAGGGCGCGGCGGTCAGGCGGCGCACCGTCTCCTCCACCCAGGCATCGGCGGACTGTCCGGCGGTCGGCGACTCGACGGTCAGCGACGCGAGCGATGCGGCGACGCTCGCGTCGAGGACCTCCTGGTGGGCGACGCCGTCCCGTTCGACGAAGACGGTCCGCAGGCTTTCGTGCCGGGCGATCACATCGGCCAGCGCGCCGCGCAGGGCGTCCGTGTCGAGCTGTCCGTCGAGTTCGAGGACGAGCGGGACGTTGTAGGTGTCGTTGGGCCCCTCGACACGGTTGAGGAACCACAGGCGCTGCTGCGCGAAGGACAGCGGAATCGCTTCGGGTCGCGGCTGCGGCACGAGGGCGGGTCGGGCGGCCGCGCCGGTGTCGAGGGCGACGGCCAACTGGGCGACCGTCGGGTGGTCGAAGAGTGTCCGCAGCTCGACCTCCGCGCCCAGAGCCGTGCGCACCCGGCCGGCGAGGCGGGCCGCGAGCAGCGAATGTCCGCCCAGCGAGAAGAAGTTGTCGTCCACACCGACGGCCGGGACGCCCAGGACGTCGGCGAACAGGCCGGCCAGCACCTCTTCCTGTGCCGTGCGCGGCGCACGGCCGGTTGCCGTCGTCACCTGGGGGACGGGCAGGGCGCGCCGGTCCACCTTTCCGTTGGCGTTCAGGGGCAGTGCGTCCAGGAGGACGAAGACGGAGGGCACCATGTAGGAGGGCAGCGCGCGTCCCACGCGGCGGGCCAGCGCGCTGTCGTCCGGGCGGCACCCGGGCGCCGGCACGACATAGGCGACGAGCCGCCGGTCGCCGGGCACGTCCTCACGGACCAGAACACAGGCCGCCCGCACCTCCGGGTCGGCGAGCAGCGTGTTCTCGATCTCGGCGGGCTCGATGCGGTACCCGCGCAACTTGACCTGCCCGTCGGCGCGCCCGACGTATTCGATGTCACCGTGCGCCGTCCAGCGCACGAGGTCGCCGGTGCGGTACATCCGGCGCCCGTGCGCGTCGTACGGGTCGGCGACGAACCGGGTGGCGGTCAGCGCGGCCCGGCCCTGGTAGCCGCGGGCGACGCCGGGGCCGCTCACGTACAACTCCCCCACGACACCCGGCGGAACCATCGCGAGCGTGTCGTCGAGCACGTACAGACGCATCCCGTCGAGAGCACGGCCGATGGGGGGCACACCCGTCGTGTCGGGAGTGACCGGGTGACGTGTGGCGAAGGTCGTGGTCTCGGTGGGGCCGTACACGTGCAGGACACGCGTGCCCGGCGCGGCGGCGGCCACCCGCTGCATCAGCTCGGCGGAGGCGGTCTCACCTCCCGCGGCGACCAGGCGCAATCCCGTGAACGCCGCCGGGCGCTCCTCGGCCACCACGTTGAACAGAGCCGTGGTCAGGAATGCCGCGGTCACGCCGTGCCGGGTCACCATGTCCTCGAGGCCGCTCGCTTCGAGGACGCCGCCGGGCGCCACGACGACCTTCCCGCCGTTCAGGAGGGGGACCCAGATCTCGAAGGTGGAGGCGTCGAAGACGTAGGCGGAGTGGAGCAGCACGGCGTCCGACACGCCGTCCGTCCAAGCGGCGTCGACAGCCAGTGCCAGGACGTCCGCGTGGGTGATGCCAACGCCCTTGGGCAGGCCGGTGGAGCCCGAGGTGAACATCACGTACGCGAGCTGGTCACCGCGGGTCGCCGAGGGCAGGGGGCCGTGTCTCACGGGGGCGCCGCGCACGACGACGCCGAGGTCGTCGACGACCACGACCGGCAGGGTGGCGGACTGCTCCCGCACCCAGGGGTGGTCGGCGCCGGCCTCGTCGACCACCAGGGCGCGCAGGCGGGCGACATGGGCGACGTCGCCGAGCCGTTCGGCCGGCCACGTGGCGTCCAGCGGCACGTATGCCGCGCCCGCACCTACCGCGCCGAGCGTCGCGGTGACCACCGCCGGCGTGCGGCCCACGAGGACTCCGACGGCGTCCTCGGCACCCACTCCCCAGCCGGCCAGGGCCCCGGCGAGGTCGTGCGCCGTGCGCGCCAGGTCCCGGTAGGTGAGGGTGACGGCGCCGTCCACGACGGCCGGGGCTTCGGGGGCCCGGCGAGCCTGGGCTTCGAACGCTTCCGTCAGGCTCCGTGCCACGACGTGCGCCGGCAAGTCGTCGCCGCGCCCCTGCGCGAGCAGCGTGGTCGCGGCGGTCTCGTCGAGGAGAGGCAGGTCGCGCAGCGGGGTGTCGGCGTCCGCCGCGGCGAGAGTCGACAGGTAGGAGACGACGGCGTGCTGGTGCAGCCGGACGTCTTGGGGGTGGTAGAGAGCGGGGTTGGTGTCGAACCCGATCAGCGGACCCGTGCCCTCGGACCGTTCGGAGACGAAGAGGGACACGTCGTCGACCGGGCCGATGGAGAGCAGGCGGGAGGAGGCGGGGCAGCCGCCGAAGTCGAGGTCGTAGGCGTAGCCCATGATGTTGACGACGACATCGGTGAGGCGGGCCGCGCTGTCGGTCATGTTCAGTTCTCGGGCGAGCTGTTCGCGAGAGAAGCGGCGGTGGCGCAGGGCGTCCCGCATCTCGGCGGCCACCGTGCGGACGAGGTCGCCGACGGTCAGGTCCGGGGTGACGGTCAGGCGCAGCGGGAGGATGTTGGCCGTCATGCCGATGATGTGGCGCAGTCCGCCGTGGCGGCCGTTGGAGGCGAGGCCGACGGTGACGTCCCGCGCCCCCGTGACCCGGCCGACGTAGGCGGCGACGGCGCTGACGAGTACGGCGGTCCAGCTGGTGCGGTGGCCCGCAGCGAGCCGGCGGAGGTCGTCCAGGACGGTGACGGGCAGGGTCTCGCCGCTGTGCAGCCGTACGTCAACCTCGGCCGGGGCGGGTAAGTCGGCGCGGCGGCGCATGAGCGTGCCGCCGCGCAGGGCCCCGCCGTCGGCCGTGCCCGATGTAGCGGACGGGCCGGTGGCCAAGTCCCCGAATTTGCCGGTCCAGTAGGCACGGTCGGTTTCGTACCGGTCGGAGTTCCGGTAGTCCGCCTCGTCCGCTACGAGCGTGTGCAAGGGTGCGGACGGCAGCTCGAGCTCGGCGAGGTTCTCACCGCGAACTGCACGTGAGTAGAGGTCGGCCACCGTACGGGCGAACTCCGCGCCGCCGAGACCGTCGACAGCGATGTGGTGGTAGCGGACGTACCAGTAGTGCCGCCGGGGGCCCAGGCGTAACAGCGCGAAGTGGTGGCGGGGGGCGTCGATGCGGTCCACCGTGACCATGTCGTCGGCCATGTACCGCTCGGCCTCGGCCAGGGGATCGGCGCTCTCGGACAGATCGACCACACGGAGCCGGCCCGCCTCCGCCACCGGCTCCCGGACGACGCGCTGGCGGACTTCCACGTCCTCTACGACGAACTCGACGTTGAGGCTGTCGCAGAGCGCTGCGGCGCGAGTTACGGCGGCGTCGAATAACTCCTCGTCGAGAGTGCCGTGGATGTCGAAGCACTCGCCGATGTTGTATTTGGGGCTGTCCGGGTCGACCAACTGACCGTACCAAACGCCTTGTTGAGCGGCGGTCAGTTCGAAGGACTCCTGCCGAACCGTGCGTGAGCGGTTTCCATGCATACCGGAGACACCTTTGGGGAGAATTTTGGGGACGGCAAAGAAAGCCCGGGTGATTTCGCTCCACAGCCGAGCCGACAGCGGAGACGGCGTCGGGCTGGAACCGGGACGGAACACCATCACACCCGGGCGTCAGCCAGGATCCGTACCGGTTGGGTGATCCGGCACGAGAGGGGTCCACCGCACACACCGCGGTTCCGAGCGGGGCGGTGCACCGGTGATCCGGGACAGGCCACGGTGAAGGGCGGACGAGCGGTCGCGCATGTCTTCATGACCAGCTCATGCGCACGCTCAAAACGATTTCGCTCAAGCGGAGGCGGAATCGGTACTCGGGAACGCCGGGGCGCCGTTCGGCTCGGGAAGCGTCGGGGCCCCGCAGCGCTACCCGGCGTCGGCCTCCATCGCCCGGACCAGACTGGCGGGCCTCATGTCACTCCAGGATCCCTCGATCGCGTCCAGACACTCCTGACGCGACCCCTCCGGGCCGTCGGCCCGCCACCCACCCGGTATGTCGAGGTGTGCCGGCCAGAGCGAGAACTGGCCCTCCTCGTTCACCAACGTCACGAACCGCCCCGACTCATCGTCGAAAGGATTAGTCATGACCTACTCCCCCACCTTTTCTCGACTACCTTCGGAAAGTGCATGCCGTTCTCGTCAACGCGGCTCGGCCCAGCGGCCCTACCACATCCCTCAGCCCCCTCGAGGCCCCCAACCCCAGACAGCCGCGAACTGACGGCACACCGTTTGCCGATCCACCAGTACCCCCCCTCGACGCGTTCACGCCAATCACCTTAGAGGAATTCGGCGAGCGGGAAGCGCTCAACGTCCAATTGCCCAGGGGCACTTGGGGCCGCGTCTCACATAGTGAGTGTGGAGAGCTTCTTGTAGCAGGTCAGAGCGGTGGCGAGGACAAGGAGGGCGGGGAAGGGGAGTCTCCCCCTCGGGCGGTGGACACGCTGATACCGGATCCGGCCCGTCTGCTGGTCCTGCCGTGGAGGTCCTGGTCGATGCCGGCGCCTGCCCGGCGAGGTCTCCTCCTCAAACCTCGCCCCGGATGCAAGGACACTCCCCCCGCTTGCCGATTCCAGCCAACGCGCTTACTCGTGCCCGGCCAGGCAGCGAACCCGCTGGTGGCGGACGAGGCACCGAACGACAACCGACAAGTTTCGGTCACACGTTCCCGTTGTGACACCTCACGGCCTGCCTGTGACAGACGATCTCTCTGTTTTCTACGGGGGTGAAGTGAGCCATGTTCAGATCCACACGTCGCGGGATCGTCTACGTCCTGACCACGGCACTGTTGACCACGGTGGGGGTCGCTGACGCCGCTTGGGCACGGTCGACGACCGGCCGGGGCGCGCCGGGCGCGGTTGTCTCGGCGCCGATCCGTACCGACAAGGACTTGCCCAAGCCGCCCAAGGCAATGACCTTGGCGCAGCGCAGGGCGCAGATGCAGGCCTCACAAGGCAGCGACTCGCCCATGCGCGAGTTCGTTCGTCCCAAGGCACCGAAGCTGCCCGCAGTACCGGCGCCCAAGCCGGACAAGCCGCTGAAGAACGGTCCCGCTGCGGCGCCCACTTCGGGTTCGGTGTCGCGTGCGGCGGCCGCGGTGCCCAACCCGGACTGGGTCTCCGCCTATGCGAGCGCCTATCCGGGAATGCTGTCGATCGGTGGACAGACGAAGTTCTCATCCGTCACCGCGTCGTCCGTTTCGGGCTTGTGGCTCTACGTCATGGACGAGCAGAAGAACCCGGTGCTCCAGCAGGAGATCAAGCGCGCGACCGATGACCCGTCGGGTAAGTACCTGGAGAACGGGGCTTGGTGCTACGGCTGGTGGGCGTCGAACGCGTACCCCGCTGACCAGTGCTTCTGGTGGAGTTCATCCCTGCTGGGCGGGCACCTTCAGGACGGCAAGAAGTACTACGCCTGGATCTTCCTGATGGGCGCGGACGGTTCGTCGAGCCCCGGTGGCACGACCTCGCCCCTCGTCGAGGCGTTCTACACGCCGGACATTCCTGGGACGCAGGCCGGGCTGTGCAGTTGCTATGGGCAGGCGTACCGCGCGGATCCGGTCAACACCGCCACCGGCATGTTCTACGACCGGAGCACGGACGCGTCTCTCGTCGGGGTCGGCACGCCCTTCTCCATGGACCGGGCCTACCGGTCGAACTCGGCCGACGCCGGGCTCCTGGGCCGGGGCTGGTCGACTCCATTCGACTCCAGGCTGACGATCGCCGCAGGCAGTACGGCAACACTGCGCGAGGCTGACGGCGCGCAGGTGGTGTTCAAAGAGCAGGCGGGCGGAACATACGCCGGCCCGGGCGGATCCTCGCTCCAGCTCACCAAGACGGGGACGACGTACACCGTCACGAGTCCCGACCGTACCCGGCGCACATACAGCACAGCGGGCCAGTTGACCTCCCTCACCGACGGGAGTGGACAGGGCCTTACGCTGGCCTACTCCTCCGGCCGTCTCGCCTCGGTGAAGGACGCCGCCGGACGCACCGTGCTGTTCACGCTCGACACGGCAGGCCTGTTGACGGAGGTCTCCCTGCCCGACGGGACGTCGGTCGGCTACGGATACACCGGCGGGCTGCTCACGTCCGTGACGGATCAGGCCGGCAAGGAAGCCACCTACACCTACGACGCGAACAAGAGGGTCGCCACCGCCACCGGGCGGGGTGGCGGCAAGGTCACGAACACCTATGACGCATCGGGCCGGGTCGCCTCCCAGACGGACGGTTCCGGCAAGGTGTCGACCTTCACCTGGGAGAATCAGCGGGAGTCCCACGCGACCGATCCGAACGGCGGCGTGTGGACCGACGTGTACTCAGGCAATGTCCTGCTGGAGAGCGTCAATCCGTACGGCAAGAAGGTCTCGTACAGCTACGACCGGAATCTGCACCCCGTCTCGATCACGGACGCGGCCGGCAACACCACCGAGATGACCTACGACGCCGCTGGTCGCATGACCACGCGGAAGTCCCCTTCCTCCGCCGCGCTGACGGAGAGCTGGACCTACGACACCGCGGGCAACATCGCCAGCCACACCGACAGCAGAGGCAAGACCTCGACGTACGTCTACGACACGGCGAACCGGGTCACCTCCAGCACTGACCCCGCCGGGGGCAAGGTCACCTACACCTATTCGCCCCTCGGCGCCCTGGCGAGCGTCACCACACCGCGGGGCAACACGACGAGCTACGCCTACGACGGCTCCGGCAACCGCACCTCGGTCACGACCCCCCTCGGCGAGAAGTCGACCTTCCGCTACGACAACGCCGGACGGGTCACCGCGATCACCGACCCCCGGGGCAACGTCGCGAACGCCGACCCGAACGCCTTCACCACGGCCTACAGCTATGACGAGCGCGGACTGCTCACCTCCGTGACGGACCCACTGGGACACACGACGGCCTACGGCTACGACCCCGCGGGGCGGCTCACCTCTGCGAAGGACCCGGCGAACCGCACCACCACGTACACGTACGACTCCTCCGGCCACCTCACCGGCATGACCGATCCGGCCGGTAAGGCCCAGACCCGCACCTACGACGCCAACGGCAACCTCGCCTCGGCCACGGACGCCCTGGGCAACAAGACCACCTACGCCTACGACAAGGCGAACCGGCTGATCAGTACGGTCTCGCCGCGGGGCAACGTGTCCGGAGCCAACGCGGCCGCCTTCACGGCGAGTTACGGCTACGACGCCAATGGCAACCGGACGACGGTGACGGATCCGTCAGGCGCCGTGACGACCACCGCGTACGACGCGCTGGGCCGGGCAATTTCGACCACCAATGCCCTGGGGCAGGTCAGGAGGACCTCGTACGACGGCAACGACAACGTCCTGACCTCCACAGACCCGCTCGGCAAGGTCACCCGCCACACCTACACGGACACCGGGCTGCTCGCATCCTCCACGGACCCGCTCGGCAAGGTCACCTCGTTCGGCTACGACGCGGACGGCAACCGCACCAGCCAGACAAGTCCGCTGAGCTTCAAGGGCACTTGGTCCTACGATGCCGACGGCCGCCTGGCCTCCGAGGTCGAACCCCGCGGCAACGCGACAGGGGCGGACCCGGCTCAATTCACCACCTCCTACACCTATGACCCCACGGGCAACCAGACCAAAGCAACCAACCCGCTGGGCAAGACCAGCAGTACCACGTACGACTCGGCGAACCGTGCGGCTTCCGCGACGGACGAGCTGGGGCGGACCACCAAGACCGACTACGACGAACTCGGACGGATCAGCAAGGTCACCGGTCCGGACGGCGCCGCGACCAACTACACCTACAACACGGCCGGCGACCTCACCACACGCACGGACCCCAACGGGCGCACCACCACCTACGGCTACGACGACGCGGGCCGTCAGACCTCCGTCACCGATCCACTCGGCCGCCAGAAGACCTTCGGCTACGACGCCGATGGCAACCGGAACCGGATCACCAACGCCCGCGGCGTGACCGCCACATCAACCATCGACGCGCGGGGGCTGCCCACCGCGGTCTCCTACGGCGACCCGACCCCCCAGGTATCGGCTACCTACGACGCCCTCGGCCGCCGCAAGACGGTCACCGACGCCACGGGCACCCGGACTCTGGCGTACGACGACGCCGGGCGCCTCACCAACGTGACCCCGAGCGCGGGCAAGGGCGCGTACAGCTACACCTACGACGACGCCGGACAGCTGACCTCCCGCGGCATCGACTACACCGCGCCCCAGCAACTCGACTGGAGCGGCGCCACCCGCACGACGTCCGGGGACCTCAACGGCGACGGATTCACGGACGTCATCCGCGCCGACGCCACCAACGGCATCCGCACGTTCCTCGGCCGCTCCGACGGCACCTTCGCGACGGGTGCCACTCTCGCGGGTTCGGGCAGTGGCTTCCAGCAGATGTTCACCGTGGAATACACCGGCGACGGCAAGCTCGACCTCCTCGCCATCGACAAGGTGACCGGCCATCTCCTGCGCTACGACGGCGACGGCAAGGGCGGCTTCGCCGCGCCGTACGACCTCGGTGCCGGCTGGGGACCGATGACTCTCGTCCAGGGTGACTTCAACAAGGACGGCAAGCAGGATTTCCTGGCCGTCAGCGCCACCGCCAACCACCTCTATTTCTATCCCGGGAGCGGTGGCGGAGGCTTCGGCTCACGCGTAGACCTCGGACAGGGCTGGGCCAACTACCGATTGATACCGATCGAGTTCAATGGCGACGGCAAACTCGACGTTCTGGCCATCGACCCCTCCGACGGCCACCTGTACCTGTACCCCGGCAACGGGTCGGGAGGCCTCGGCAGCCGTGCCGACCTCGGAGGCGGCTGGGGTGCGATGCAACTCGTACCCGGAGAATTCAACAACGACGGGAAGCCGGACTTCCTCGCCGTTGACACGGCCAACCACCGACTGCGTTTCTATCCGGGCAGCGGAACGGGCGGATTCGGCGCCTACGTCCTGCAACCGGACGACTGGACGTCCTACGGCACACCCAGCGTGGGCCGCTTCGGCTCCACCACCACGCAGGGCGTCGTCGCGCCGGACACCGGCAACCGCCTGCGCAAGTGGAACGGGGACGGCAAGGGCGTGCTGACGGGCGCCGCCGTCGCGACCGGCCCCTCCACCGGCACCAAGGTCACCTACGGATACGACGCGGACGGTCGGCGCACGAGCCAGTCGGGATCAGCCGGCACTCTCGCCTATGCCTACGACCCCGCGAACCACCTCACCAGCAGCACCCTTCCGGCTGCCAACGGCCACGTCGAGGACCGTGCCTATGACAACGCAGGCCGCCTGACCTCCGTCACCAACAGCAAGGCCGGCAGCGCCCTCGCGGGATGGCAGCTCACCCTCGACGACGCGGGTCGCACCACCAGGACCGCGGTCACCCGGGCAGGACAGGCCCCGAGCTACCAGTACTACACCTACGACAGCGCTGATCGGCTCCTCACGGATTGCGCGTCCACCGCGCAAGCTGCGTCCTGCCCCGACGTCGCGGATGCCACCACGTACACCTACGACTCCGTGGGCAACCGCAAGACCCAGGCCAAGGGCGGCACCACCACCACATACTCGTACGACGGTGCCGATCAGCTCACCGCGACGGCCGCCGGGTCGACCAACCGCACCTTCGCCTACGACGCGGACGGCAACCAGACCTCGGACGGGGTCAACACCTTCGGCTATGACGCCAAGAACCAGCTGACGTCGGTCACCGCCGGCGCCGACACCTTCACCTTCGCCTACGACGCGAACGGCTACCGGACCAAGGCGTCCAAGGGCACCACGGCGCTCCGCACCACCTCCTGGGACCCCAACGGCCCGCTCGCCACGATCGGCGCCGAGTACGACGCGAGCGGCGCGATGACCGCCGAGTACCAGTACAACCCCCTCGGACAGCCCCAGACCGAGACGGTGGGAGGCAGCGGCTACTACCTCCACCACGACCAGATCGGCTCCGTCACCGACGTGACGGACACCGCCGGCGCCCAACGCACCCGCTACACCTACTCCGCGTTCGGCGAGGCCACCAAGACAGACGTGGCCGCTAACCCGCCACCCAACCCCTTCACCTACACCGGCGCGTACACCGAGCCCACCACCAACAGCGCCGGCTACTACCTCCGCGCCCGCAACTACGACCCCAGCACCGGACGCCTCACAGCCGCCGATCCGGCGCCCCTCCCGGCCGGCACCCCCTACATCTCGGCGTACGCCTACGCCAACAACTCCCCGACCCAGTACACGGACCCCACCGGGCGGACCCCCGACGACCCCAATGACGACCACGTCGAGTCCTTCGGCGAGGGGCTCAAGGAGTTCGGCAAGGGCTTCGTCCAGGGTCTCAAGATGCCCTTCGAGTTCGTCGGCGACATCTACGACGCCTTCACCGGCAAGAACGGAGGTGCCGGCGGCTTCCTCGACAAGTACCTGCCCATCCGCCCTGCCTACCGGCTCTACCGGGCGGCGGAGATGTTCCGCGACCAGGGGTGCGAGGCGCTCTACGACGTCTACAGCAAGGTCGCGGCGGACCTGACCGGCCAGATCGCCGTTACGGGGCTCAGCGGACTCCGTGGCTGGCAGCGTGACGCCGTGCGGCCCCCAGTGCGCGGGCACGACACCCCCACGGTCGGCAAGGGAGTTGGCCCAGCAGGCAAGAGGATCCCCGGAGGACGGCCGGACGGGCAGGCGGTCATCGCCGGCCACGGCGTGTACGTGCGCGGCACAGGCGACACCACGATGCCGAGCGGGACATGGGGATACTTCTACGTCGAGGACGGAGTTCGGCTCCGCCAATCGGTCGGCCTGGCCATCGAGAAGGGCGAGAAGGTGAAGCCGACGGAGATCGTTGGGCCCGGGAAATCGCTGCCCAACTACACGGTGAAGCCCGGTGCCGACCTGGAGATGATGTCCGGCTCCATCACCGTGAGCAAGGACACCCTGCTCAGCGATGTCCTCAAGCCGAACATGGGCCCGGTCCACATCGCAATCTGCCGTGAACACTGTGACCCTAGGCGCTAGGAGGAACCATGACCTACTACCCGGACCTGTCGCCCTACGTCTACGAGCCATCCGACCGAGACATGGTCAATGTCGGTTGGCTCTCAGGTCAGCACGAGTACCCGAAGGGACTGGTGGCGGACGTCGTCGTGGCCGCACTGAAGATTCTCTGTGCTCACCCCGAGAATCAGATGCGTGGCTACCACCAATGCGAGTTCTGCCAGGCGCTCGCACCGTCTCTCCTTGGTGGAGAAGACGGCACTAAGGAGCTGTTTCTTGGTTCAGCCGAAGTGCACGTAGAAGGAGCGGAAGGGGTTGTGTATGCGGCGCCCACCCTGGTCCTGCACTACGTCCTGGAGCACGGCTACTGCCCCCCTGAGGAGTTTTGCGGGGCGGCGGTCCGCAAGGCCGGCCTTGGAACAGGTGATGAACTTACGGTGCTGGAATAGCAGGTGAGGCGCTAGCTCGGTGGCGAGCGAGCCGGGCCGCCCCGAGGGGCACGACGGTTTCACGGTCGGGCTTGGTCGACCGTGGTGTCGTTGAGCGCGGCCAGAACCTGCCGCCACACGGTCACTGCCCACTCCCGTCTCTGGGCGTGGGCAGTGCAGCCGCCGGCTCCTCCTGAGTTCCGCGGCAACTGGGGCCTTCGTTGGCGATGCTGCGGTCATGAGGTCGATCATCGCTTCACAGGGGCGGGCGACGACGCCGGTGGCGCATGAGCCAGCCGCTGCTGCGTTGGATGATCCGGCCTCCCGGGACGATCGCGAATCCCCCGGCACCCGGAGTGCGACGGACGGGGTGGACGTCGATGCCGATGCGGGCGCCGGGCTAGTTGGCAACGGTGCGGCACTCGACGTCGACCCATGCCTGATGACGTCTTGCGGCTGCTGCTGGGTGCGTGCTGGTTGCTCGCCCCCGGATCAGCACAGCTACCAACTCATAGCTGATCAAGGCTCTCTCATCCCCGGGAGCGAGCGCGCGCTCGAGTTACTTCCAGAGCTGGTAGTTGCCGTCGTTCTCCGTGTGGGTGTAGACGCCGCCGTCGCTGTTGCTGTCGAGGTACAACCCGGACATGCGGCTCTTGAGCTTCCACCCCCTGGAGGAGGACACCTCCCACCACCGCTGGTACCAGTTGGTCGCGTTGACGTCGGCGGAGCAGTCCTCCAGGTAGACAGCGGAGCCGTAGCTGGTCAGGCACCGGCCGTCCTCGGTACGCATGGCCCAAGTGCCGTCCGACGCCTGCTCTTCGAGCCAGCGATAGCTCGACACCGGGGTCCTGCTGCAAGGAGTGCTCGTCTCAACATCCCTGGTCGGCTGGTTGATACCAGCCCGGTACGTCAGGCACTTCCCCGTCGCGACGTTCTTCCAGTACGCCTGCTGGCCGCCCGCCGCCGAAGCGACTCCCGAGTTCGCTACGAACACGGCGGGCACGGCCGTAGCGACCATCGCGAGTTGAGCAAAGCGATGCTTGTTCATGCGGATGGGACTCCCCCGTGTGAGTGTTGCGTGAAACAGATGGAAGGAAGATATCGATCTTGAAATGTCCTTGACAGCTTCTTGTCAAGATCTGAGCTTCGGGGTCAATCCGGCGCCGCAGCCGTTCCTACTCGGCATCACTCGGAGCACCCCGCCCCCTGTTTGCGTCGACGCCCTGGACCCGAAGGAGTCACCTGGTCGGCCGGACAAGTCCTGGGGCGTGTTTCAGGTTCCTGTGTGGGGACTCGGCGGCACTCATATGGGTGAAGCGACGACTCTCTGGCGCTGCCGAGGACGGCCGGGAGCGATGCGCTGGCGACTATGGGCTGGGTACCGCCTCGGTGCCCCCGGCAGTTGGAGAGCATCGTGAATGATGACGTGGTCCACATCGTCCCTTGCGACGATCAGAGCGTGGAAGAGATCGCGGAGGTTCTGTCTCAGGCAGCGGCCGAGCAAGGTCTCGATGACGAGGTGGTGATCGACGGGGAGGAGGTGATCGCTCCGCGCTCCCTCATGACCGGATCGGCCCCTGTGGTGGGGGTCGGGTTCCCTCCGCCGCCGGCGGAGACGAGTCCGGACGGCTCTTCCCACGACGGCCAGTACTACCGGTTGCAGTCCCCGATCGCTCTGGGGCTGCCCCATCGCGGGCAGTGACGGGTCAGGCCGACAGCACCCCGGCCCCGGTCGTGGGCTGTCGGTCCGTCAGCTCCGGGCGGGAACACCTGGCGCTTGGCACCCGTCAGAGCTACTGCTGTACCGCCGCGACCTGACCGTCGCCTCGAACCGGCAGACCAGCTTCTCGAAGCGCGTGGCGACCGCCCGGTGCTGCTTCCGGCGGCCGATCCCGCACTCCACCGCGTGCCGGGCCCGGTAGTCCGCATGGTCGAAGACCGGCGGCCGACCACCCGAGCGGCCCTGCCGTCGTCGGTTACGGTTCTGGTCAGATGGCTCGGCGATCGTGCACCGGATCCCCCGCATGCGCAGATGGGCACGGTTGACCGCCCACGAATACGCCTTGTCCGCCCGCACCCGCACCGGAGTCCGCCGCGGCCTCCCGCGCACCCAGCCGCGGCACCCGGATCGCCTCCAGCACCGGCACGAACAGCGGACTGTCCCCCCGCTGACCCGCCGTCACCGACACGACAGCGGCTTCTGGCCCTGCTCACACGACAGGTGGATCTTCGTGCTGAACCCGCCCCTCGACCTACCCAGCCCGTGATCGGCCGGCTCGCCGACCACCCCGACCGGCGGCTCCTCCTGCCCGGCGCCGTCCCGCCGCGCACCGGCCGCGTGCTGATGAGCCCGGCACACCGTCGAGTCGACGCTGACCTCCCAGACGATCAGTCCCGCCGCATCCGCCCGCGCCTGCAACAGCGCCAACGCCCGCGCCCACACCCCCTCACGCTGCCACCTTGGGAGCAAGCCGTACACCGTCTGCCAAGGACCGTACTCGGGCGGAACGTCCCGCCATGGTGCACGTCCGCACCCGCCACCGAACCCCATCCACCAGCCTCCGCCGGTTCCCCGACCTACGGCTTACACCCGCCGCGGGCAAAACCGACTCCAATACCGACCACTGCTCATCCGAGAGATCCCCACGCCCCACACCGCGATCATCACCGCTCACCAGCCCCAGCAGACCCAGAACCCAAAACACGGCCTAGTCGGGCAGGACAGCTCCCTCGACGAAGTACTCCAGCCCCGGCTTGAACTCCAGCCGAGGGACGGCGGCCAGTACCTGAAGTTGCAGGTCAGGAGGCACCTCGTAGGCCGCGCAGGCAAGCCACTCGTCCTCTCCTGCCGCGGGCAGGCGGCGGTCGAAGAGGTCGCGGATGCGCAGGACCTCTTCCCTGCTGAGTTCGGTGACGTGAGCTGGGCGTTCTTCAACATCCCATCCGGTCACTTCCCACATGAGTCGATCGTCGGTCCTGTCATTCACACCGAAACGATAGACGCGGCAGATGACGGGCCGACCAGCTACCGCCCCAGACGGCCGCTGGTCTCGACCCGTCTCGGCGTTGAGAGCCCGCTCTCGCCAGGAGGCTTCGATCCGTTCGTGGGCCTCGTCGGATTCTTGGGTCGAGCCGGCTCTTGCTGGCGATGACGCCTTCTCAACCAGCCCGCGGGCGTCCTGGTTGTTGTAGAGGAACGTCGAGAACACGTCCGCCCGGACGGCGATCGCCCCAACGGCGAGACGGCCGCGTTCGCGTCGCAGCTGGGCCATGGGCTTCTGGACTCGGCCGAGCTTGACCCATGTCCGGCGGCGGACGGAAACAGTCGCCTCGGTCCGGCCGGGGCCCTGAGTCGTGGCAGGTCCTTGTGATCGCTGGAGGCTCCAGGTTCGGTGTGCCGGGCGAGTTCTTCGTCCCGGCCCGAAAGGGGCCGGCCTTTCGCAGCGACTTGAGCGTACGGCGCCTGTACTGCGAGAACTCGGCCTGTGGAAAGGTCACCTTCGCCGAGCAGAGCGAGGGCTGACGGTGCACTACCAGCGCCCGCACTCCACAACTCGGGTCAACCGCACGGCAATTGGAGCTCAACCAAGGCCAGCCACCGCCCTGAGACAGCCATGCGACGGAAGACGGCCGGCCGGTGGATGTGTCGGTCCGTCACCAACAGTGCCTGGCCCATCGATCACAGCCATACAGCGCTGAGCAGCCACCAACGGCGGTGCGGGAGGCCGCTGTCCGCGTGTCAGAACGCAGAAGTTGCCGCTGCGGATGACGCCTTATGCTTCGGGAAGATCATCTGCGCTTGCCATGCGCACTTCAGCGAAACCAGCGGGGACATGAAGAAGCACACACTGATCACCACAAGCCTCGTCCTGGCTCTCGGCCTTGTCACGGGCTGCTCTTCCGAGAGCGACGCCGACAAGGCAGGGCCCGGGAACGCGGCCCAGGGCGGCGGCAAGGGCGCCGCGCAGGCTCCCAAGGGGCCGGTCTACGCCGGCCCCACGCTGCCCGGCCTCGCCAAGCGGCAGGCGTGGAGCCTGCCGCCGGCCAGGGCCATCGACCTCGGTGACGTCCTGCTCTTCGTGAAAAGCGGTCAGGGTGAGTACGCCCGCGGGGGTTACGAGAACGCCCCCCTGGACGGCACGGTCGGCACGCTCTTTTCCGCCTACTCCTCGGACAAGCCGGAGCCGGTGACCCTGGAGTTCAGGGACGTGAGCACCGGAGCCGTACGCAAGTCCCTCGACGTGCAGGCCGGCACCGTCGCCGCCACGACCTGGCACAACGGTGTTCCGGCGGTGGCGGTCACCAAGACCCGCACCCAGGAGTCCGACGGGCTGAGCGCGGCGAAGAGCAGCATCGCGGTCACTGTCTACGGAGCCGACGGAGCACAGCTCGGCACGATTGAGCACGCGGGCGACGGCAAGGGCGTCTCGATCCACGAAGGCCACCTGATCGAGCAGGACGGCGATGCGACGCTGAGGCTCACGCCCATCGACGGCGGCGCGCCCCGCAAGGTCACCTGTACGGGCATGCTCGCGCACTGCTCCTTCGACCGACGTAACAACGAGATCGACGGTGCGCAGGCGCACGCGCCGCTGATCACCGGGACGTACGCCTTCCACGTGGAGAACGCGTCCACGTACGAGACCAATCCCGAACAGCTCGTCATGTCCGACCTGGCCACCGGGAAAAAGGTGTGGAGCACAGCGGACGTCGTCCCGCCTCAGGGAGTGGCACTGGACAAGGACCACAAGCGCACCAGTGGAGCCGTCCGTGTCCTCGGCGTACGTGACGGGCGGATCCTCACCGCGTGGGGAGCCGGTGCGATGTCGCCGGACACCTTCGTCACGGCGACGTACGACCTGGCGAGCGGCAAGCAGGTCGGCGGTTCGACCACGTACCGCTACGCCGACTTCCCGGGCGACACGATCAACACGAAGGGCTCTTCGGTTTTTTCTCCCGACCACAAGCTCGCAGCGGCGCACACCAAGGGCGGCACCGCCCTGTGGGACCTCGGGACCGGGAAGGAGCTGTGGAAGCAGGCGGAGGGCGAGACCCAGCTGACGCCTCGCCGCTTCTCCGCGAACGGCGTGTTGTACGGCGACACCGACAAGGCGGGCGGGTCCGGCACGAGCGCGCTCGCGGTGGACGCCCGCACGAAGAAGGTACTGGCCAAGGACCTGCCGAGCGACGGCATTCCCCTGTTCTCCCGGTCCACCGGCTATGGGTACCTCACCACGGACAACGGCTTCTTCGTCTTCCCGGCGGAACGCCAGGACGGCTGAGGACGCCAGCACGGCTGAGGACGGCAGGACACCCCCACAGACGTCGTTTGCATCGTTGAGACAGGACTGATCACGAGGCCGCCAAGACGTTGCCCGAACCGAAAACCTCAGTAGAGGTAGCGGTTCAGAACGTCCCGCAGCCTCTCGTCCTCGTCCCGCAGCAGTAGCGCACGAAGTTCGTCGGCGGGAACGCAGAGAACATCACAGTCCTCTGCGTCTCGCTCGCCGTCGTCCTCTTCCCCGTCCATCCCATCCGTACCGGAGAGGGACTCCGGCGCCATGACATAGGGCTCGTCGTACTCGTCGGGTGACTGCGCCGGGCGCGGGCGGCACTGCCATACGGTGCCGTAGTGGCGGACCTGGACCTCCCCCAGATACCAGGCCGCGACGCTGAGCAGCGGATCGTCCGCCGCCGCCGCCATCTCCTCCCAGCTCGAGAACAGCCCCCGTATCAGGTCTTCGAGCCGCGCGCGGTTGTCGGCAACCTGCGCGTCGCCGTCGGTAAGCACCCGGAGGCCCCGTTGCTCGCGGCGCTGATCGGCGAACTGGCGTTGAAGAGCCCGGAGTTCGCCGCCCTGTGGGCAGACCACCGCGTGACACCGTGCGACGCCGCGTCCCCAAGAACCGCCTCGCAAGTGCAGGCGGCGGGCTGGTGAGCGGTCGACCGGTGGCTCGGTCACCGTCTGGGGGGACTGGAGTCCTGCAAACCAACGCTCGCGCCACCACCAAAGCGGAGGGCCGCGAGGACAGTTGCAGCAACTCCCGGTTGGAGTTGGAGGCGAGGTGGCAGGATGACGCGGTGTCCGACTCCCTACATGAACTGTGGCTGCGCGGCATCGCCTTCAATCCGGCAGCGCCTTGCGACGTACTGATACGCCTGGTGGATCCGGCGGCCGGTGAAGCCGGCCTGTTGATTTGCGAAGGGCGTGACCTGCCCGACGCCGTCATCGACGCAGCCCTCCACCACCCGGCCAGAGGGGTCCGACGCGCGCTCGCGGGCAACCGGCACATCGACCCCGCACGACTCGCCCCGCTGGCAACAGACCCGTCAGGGATCGTCCGCGGACGGCTCGCCGGCGGCCCCCATCCCCGTCCCCGATGGGTCCGACCACTGCCGGGCGACATCCTCGTCACCCTGCTGACCGCCCGCGACGGCGGCGAGGACGGCATCCTCACCGAAAACGAGATCGCCCAGGAGCTCGACTTCTCCCGGCAGATCCCCTTGTCCTTCTACCGCTCCATGGCAGGGCACGACCATCCCAAGCTCCGTGAACGCGCCGCCTGGAGGTGGCAGTCGCTCACCGCTGCGCAGCGAAGGGCCCTGCTGCACGACCCCGACCCCGCGGTACAAAAGGCGGCTCAGAAGAGCAGCTGGGAGCTGGACCCGGAAGGGGTGGAGTCCGCGCTGCCCTCCATCGGTTCGCTCAGCAAGTCCCATGTGCTCGGCACGTGCGCCCTGTCCCCCGCGCTCGTCGAGCAGTGCTTCGCGGACGGCACCGTACATCCTCTGACCTGGAACCGGCACACTCCGGCCGACGCCATCGCCCGGCTCACCCGCCACCCCGAGGCGAAGGTCCGCGCGATGGTCGCCGCCCGGCCCGACCTGAGGGCGGACCAGGTGGCAGAGTTGCGGGAGGACCCGGACGAGGGGGTGCGGATACGCGCACGCCTCCACCCCTTCCCCCGTACCTGGGCCGAGTACTGGGCGATCCTCCGCGTCATCGGCCACGGTCCGGACTGCACCTGCCCGATCACCGAACTGGATACTGAGCCGTCGCCCGACTGGTTCGCAGCCTGCGCGGCGTCCGAGGAACGGGTGCTTCGCCGGGTCGCGGCGAGCTGGCCCGGCCTGCCCGCGGAAGTCGTCGAGACACTCGCCCAGGACGAGGACGAGGAGGTGCGGATCCGGCTGGCCTGCCACCACCCGCTGGCGCCACCACACCTCCTCCTGGACGTCTTCGTCACCCGCCCGGTCCACCGTCCGCACCTGCTGACCCTGCCCGCGTTGCCCCGTACCGGCCTGGCCCACCTCATCGGCCACCCGGACCCCGAGGTACGCGCCCTCGCGGCAGCCGACCCCGCCCTGACCGAGGCCCCGTTGGAAGACTCCGACGAATCGGTGTGCCGCGCCGCCGCCGCCAACCCGAGCCTGACGCCGGAAGCCCTGGAGGCCCTCCTCGCCAACTCCCGCACCGCAGAGGGCGCTGCGGCCAACCCGTCCCTCCCCGTCCCCCGCATGCACGCACTCCTCGACCACTGCCTGACCAACACCGCCACCCCACCGCCGGCCGAACACCGAAAGACGACACCCACGTAGCGATCACAGGTACGGCACCTCAGTAAGCCACCGGCTGACGCCGACACCACATGCCCGACAGACGCTGCCAAATCTCATCAACATTCCGGCCCTCAGTGACAAGCGGCTGCTCCTGCAACTCGGCGACCAACGCTCTCCGTTCTTGCCTACGCAGCCGCGGCGCTGCTGATGGAAGACCTTGACCGCTCTTGTGAACAGCTGCGGGTGCGTCGCCGAGGGCGCCGGGACCACAGCGTCTACCTCGTTGAGCTCACGACCGAGTTGGCAACGTCCTGCCTGCGAGAACGGCATGGGCGCTGACCACTCGCTACCAGCCCCCTATCTGCTGGTCAGCGGGGTTTCGGAATCGGTAAGGGAACCGCGATGCCGTACGTTCAGCGCCGCCCATCCCAGGTAAGCACCCTGCCCGCCCGCCTAGATGTCGCGTAAACCTGGCGGATGTCCACGAGTCATGACGCTGGGTAAGTTGTCTGGCCGGTTGGCTGAGGTTTGGCATGATCGCGCGGTGAGTAATGCGAAGGTGCTGGCCGCCGAGGCCGTTGAGTCACATGTCCGGGCGTTCTTCGAGGGACATTCCGTAGAGGTCGTTGTCCGCGACCTGGGGCCGGGCCGGCGCGATGCCGTGCCCGTCCTGCGGGTTCTCGTTGTGGGCCCCGGTCCGCGCAGCGACAGTTGGGCCTATGTGACCGCAGGCTGCTGGGCCGCGATGGAGAAGGACGGTCATGGGCTTGAGTTCGTCATGACCGCCCACGTCCGCGACCAGCGGTTCATCGACCTCATGGCCATGGTCGCCTACTACCACTGCGGAGGGCACCAGCTCGACCTTGAGCACAGCATGCCGATCGGTGAGCCATGGATGCCGGGCTCGGCCTGCGACCATCTGCTCATCAGCCTGCCGTACCTCCACGGGCCTGACCTTGAGCACTGTCCACTGCCTGGCGGGCATGCCCGCATCCTGTGGACCCTGCCGGTCACGGCCGCCGAAATCGAGTTCCGCAAGCACCAGGGGCATGAGGCATTGGAGCAACTCTTCGACGACGCGGAGATCAATCCCACTGATCCTTTCCGGGCATCGGTGGTATGAGGCCTTGGCCCAACCGTGTCCGGTGATCACCGCCGCTGACATGCAGGTACCTACCCCAAGTTCGCTGAAGCTCGCTTGTCCTCAACATGAACGACATGCAGTTCGGTGCCGTCGCGACGACGCTTCGATCGACCGAACAGCCCGACACCGATCTCCGACTGGTCCTGAGGCTCGTCAGGGCCGACATAGGTAAGGACGTCGTTGTGATGACCGGTGACGGTCCATCCTTCGACGTCCCTAAGGTTGATCACCCCAAAGTCCTCTGCCGAAGCTCCGGCATGCGCCGGGCATCGCGCGCAGGTGCTGGGCATCGGTCGCGCCGATCTCACACAGCAGCCGGTAGTGGTCCTCCACCCGGTGCCGCGCAACGTCGATCTCCAGGACCCCTAGCTGCGCCTCCAGCCGTCGCGGGCGGTCATCTCCCGCAGCCCTACGGTCCGGCGCCGTCGGGCGGGGTGTCTATCCGAAGCTGGCCGACTCCCTACCGACTGTGGGTCTGGCGGTGGGAGTTCGTTCGCGGCAGCAGGATGTCCCGCCGTGCCGCCTCCCCCTTGAGCGGGTCGAGGGCGCCGATGCGCATGAGCCACTGCGCGGTCGGCCCAGGCGAGATAGCCCCAGCCAGAAGTGGGGCCCGGCTCCGAAGGTGGGGTCGGAGTTTTCCAAGCGTGAATGTTTGCATCGGGCGCCCCGCTACGACGTCAGCAATAACGTCAAACGCCCCCAGACCCCTCAAGGTCATCGGCAAGCCCGAAGGGGCTTGGTAGATAACGAACAAGCTGAGCTTGTCTCTTTATCTACCGTCCGCGTCATGGGGCGGGGATGGTTGGTTCCAGACGGCATCTGACCGGCTGACAACCTTCCGCAGTTCGCGCGCACTTCGGGGTGATAGGGCCTGCAACACGGTGTCGAGGAGGGCTCGGGATTCGAGGGGGTTGCCGCAGCAGTACCAGTGCGCGTTGCCGAACTCGTCATCGTGCCAGAGATCCCGCTCGGGCTGGTGGACGTAGTTCTTCCACAGGCCCACGGCTGTGCTGACATCGCCTGGATGCAGATAGTTGCGGGTCTGCTCGAGGTGGCTGATCTCGGACAGTGCACGCGAAGACAGACCGTCGATGACCGGCTTTGCACCCGTTGCCAGGTGGCTGCCGGGGGCGTCGGCACGGATCTGTCCTGGCCGTTTACGCGGCATGGGCCTTTCGGTTCATCGTCATGCGGTACATGGTGCCATGGTCTCGAATGGTGTCTCAAACGGATTCGCTCGCATGGGGATTCGCCGGGCGTAGGCGGCCTTCGCCTGATCATGTGCTCCGACCAAGGTGCACATGATCACGACGAAGGCCGTGGGTGAGTCTGCTGCCTGATGTTGTGAAGGGAGGCGTTCGCTGAAGCATCAAGCCTCCGGGGCGAGTTCTACGAGGGGCTGACCGCCCGGCGTGACGAGTTGTTCGGACTCGTGGACGCGGTGCTGTGTGCAGACGGGGCGGTGAAGCCCCCGGTTGACCTGACGCTGCTGCCTGAGCGTCGTCGCGGGCACGGAGCGATGTACGGCGGCCTCAACCACGGCCGGATCGACGCGATCGGCTCCAGACGGTGGGGGCCTGGCTGCCGCTGCCGCGTTTCGAGGGCGGGCGATTGGTCCTGGCGGTCGACGTATCGCCGTGGCTTTGCCCGGACGCGCCATGCTCAGCGAAGCGGCTCTTTCGGTATGTCTATGGCCCCGCGAAAACAGCATCGCAGTTCATTCTGGGTCGGTTCTGCTCCTTCGTGGCCGTGCTGGAGCCGGGTGCTATCTCTTGGACCGCGGTCCTGGACACGGTTGGGCTCCGCCGGGACAAAACGCTCATTGCGCTTGTCGTTGATCGTCCGGCGTCGAATAATCCTCGAACTTGAGTCGTTTTCGCAGTTCAAGGGACGCGCGGGTGGCCTGCGCCCGCCTCATTTGAGGGCGAGCAGGGCCCGCATGGTCACCCCTGGGCCTGGTGGATCAGCGGGATCGACAGCAGGCAGCACAGCGCTGCGACCGTCAGTGCCAGGCTTGTGGTCTTCAGGAGCCCTCTGCGGTCCGCGCCGAGGAAGCCCCTGACGAGGCGGCCTTGCAGCGTGGTAAACCCCTTGATGACCCAGGGAGCGACGAGGAGAAAGCCCAGCCCGCCTGTGGCGTGCACTGCCCAGGCCCCGGCCATCGTCGGGCCGCCCCAGGAGTCGGAGGTGTCGTTGTCGGGCCGCAATGGATAGCCGAGGTTAATTGCCACGACGAACCAGAACAGGCCGGAGGAGATGGCCGCGACGAGGTTCAGTGGCGCGCTGATGACTGCGTGCACGAGCGTCAACGGGCCGTTGCGTTCCGGCGCTTCGACTTCAACGCCGAGCAAGCGTTGGGCCAGAGCACGCTGGATGTGGCCCGCTTGGCCGCCTAGCAGGGCAAGCGGGATACAGAGGATGCCGACGGGCAGTGCGAGCACGATGTAAGCGAACCGACGCCAGGTCAGGGCACGGAAGGGCGCACGGAGGATCGCGGCGATCCGGCCAGTGGGGCGGCCACTGCGGGCGAGAGGCGGCTGTGTGATGTCCATGCATTCAGGCTCGCGTCCGCGAGGCCCGGGGTCGATCGTGCCTGTACGAAGATGGGTGATTCGGTTTACCCCACCTCTAACGTGCCGGGCCGGTCGACTATCCCGTGGCTCGTCTAGCTCTGGTGCCTTTCTTGTGGTGTGTGAGCCGCTGATAGAGCTCGCCGGTGACGAGGAGTTGGCCACCCTCGTAGCGGTCAGCTCGGTGGTGGTTGGTGGAGCCGAGTGGCCGTCCGGGGCCCGATCTGGCGGGTTCTGGTGCAGCGTGCGCGTCGGCGGGCGTGCGTCATTGGTTGCCTCGAGAAGATCGGCACACATGGGAACAGCCAAGTCTGTGTGCGGACGCGATGTAGCCGAGCGCGTCGCGCCCCGCGCATCCGCAACAAGGGCCCGATATAGGCAGCAGTTCAAGAATGGGCTCTCAACTTGGCGCAGGCGGACCCCACTTGTGGGGCATGAACCGCATTCGGACTCGTAACCATCCAGGTCCGTCGGCATGGCATCCGGACCCGTGCTCAGCGAGCTCGGAGCCGGTTCAGAACGGTGCAGCCGTGCGCGTCTCCTGGCGACCTACCCGCCTAGCGGGATGAACGGCACACCTGCGTGGCGGGGCCAGTATCGGTAGGGCTCCCGGCGGATCATCGGAAGTCTTACGGCGTTGCGGGGCTGAGCTGGACAACGGCCTTGGAAGTCGTCGGATGGTCTCGATTGCCCTGCCCTTTACTTGTGGCTTATGTTCCTCGCCTTGGCTTGCTCCGCTCGGGACAAGTACACGCATCTGTCCCGTGGGGGGATCAACCGTGCACTACTACATTGACGCGCTTAGGAAGTACGCCACGTTCCGCGGGCGGGCCACGCGCGCCGAGTACTGGACGTTCTGGCTGATCGACACCGCCATCGTCATCGCGTTCATCGCAACGGAGCAGTTTCTGGGGCTCAGCTTGATCCCCGGTTACATCTACGTCATCGCCACGGTGCTCCCCACGTGGGCAGTGACGGTGCGCCGACTGCACGACACCGGCCGCTCAGGATGGGTGATCCTGGTCGGCCTGATCCCGGGTATCGGCGGCATCGCGCTCCTGCTTCTCTGCGCGTTGGAGAGCTCGACGGACGAGTCGTACGGTCCCTATCCAGGCACCACGCTCCCGCTGTCCGCGATCTGAATCGTGTTCGCCGCCGGCCTCGTTGACGTCGGCGCAGGCGAACGGCGGGGTCTGCGCCGCGTCATGTCGCGGAGGAGGACGAGCCGTCGAAGGCGGGCCGGGGGCCATCCGCACTCCAGGATTCGGTCCGGGTGTGACGGCCGTAGCCGGCCAGTGTCATAGCTACGCGCCTCGCATCCGCAAGCGGCTTTGTGCCGTGGGGCAGCCCTGCTCTTCTGAACAATGTGGAGCCCGGGTGAAGTTCAATTCGTGACGACCTGACCGAATTCGGGCCGGGTCTTACGTCCGAGGCAGGCCGCATCCGCCCCCCCTGGGGCTTCGATGCGCAGACCCTCCGCCCTATCTGTCATAGCCGTCATAGCCGTCATAGCCGTCATCCTGTGTGCTGCCTGCTCTCGCGTGAACGATTCGGATGCGTAGGACGCGGTGAAGAAGGCCGTCGACACGACCCGGCAGACGAGCGCGCACATCAGTACCACGCCGAATCTCACCGACGGCGCGGCACGAAGGCCCAGATCATGACGGACGGCAGTTCGGACATGGCCGCCGACCGCCGGCGCCTCGACATGCGGGTGGTGCCGAGCCAGAACCACGGCGACATGATCTTCGCCGCCGGCCAGGTCTATATGCGCAACGTCGAACTCACAGAGGTGGACCACACTTGCCTCTGGCCCAAGCGCGACACCGCCGAAGCCCGGCTCCACACCTCGTCCACGAAACAGTGTCTGGCGTTGCTGTGACGCGCAGTCAGGCACTAGTGTCGCTCAGGTGACTACCGGGTCGGCCATGAGCCATGCACGAGTTGGGCATCCGGCCTCGGCGTGAGCACGAGGCGGGCAAGAGCCCCGCCCTTCCTCCGCGTCTTCCCTCCTTGCGCCCCAACGCGCGGCGCTCCACAGCGGATCCAAGACTCGGAGACACACCCACACATGCCACGTGATCAGCACCGCCAGCATGAATCTGGATCGTCGGCCACCGTCCAGCTGAACCACACTGCCATTTACGCTACGGACCGTCAGCTGTCGGCCGAGTTCATCGCAGTGATCCTGGGGTTGAAGGTCGGCGCCCCCTTCGGGCCGTTCTTGCCCGTCGACCTGGGCAACGGCGTGACACTCGATTACTACGAGAAGCGCGACGAGCCGATCCAGTCGCAGCACTACGCGTTCCTCGTGCCCGATGACCAGTTCGACACCATGATCGCCCGCCTGGAAACGGTCGGCATCACGTACCACGCCGACCCCAGCCACACCGCGCCGGGCCAGATCAACCGCCTCTTCGGCGGTCGCGGTGCGTATTTCGACGACCCGGACGGCCACAACATGGAGATCATGACTCGCCCGTACATCCGGCGATAGCAGGCCGCCCTCGGGCCACCGGCGGCGATCCGGCCCGCCGCGTCCTATGTGCACATTGATCCGCCCACCTCATGTGGTTCCCCGACTCCCTCCCCCGAGCCGACGCCTCGGCCCACGAGGTAGCAGGGGCACCATTTCGACATCCCCATACAGGGAAGTTCCCGGGGCGGGCCCGACCGCAGGCGATCATTGAGCCGGGCGGTCAGAGACGTAATGCACCCTCAAGGGCGGGCCGGATCCCGGGACTTCGTGGGCCGCCAAGGGGCTAACTCCGGCGAGGTCCAGGCCCACCCTCGGGAAGGGGCGCGGACCACGGGTGGACGCGACGCTGAGCACCCGGGTGTCCCTCGTCGCCACCTCCGTCGGCCACGGCTTCTCGTCCTGGCTGTTCATCGCCCTGCTCGTCGACCGTGACGTCGCCGCCCTCTGCGTGACTGTTTACGTCCTCGTCCGCGGCACGGTCGGGCACCGCCGTTGACCCGCCGCGTACTCATCGGCCTCCGGGGCGGGCTAAGCGGTCGGAAGCCCGGACCGTCCCCGCCCGGCGGTGACACACTCAGCACCTTGTGGTCACCGCGTATCACGGAGGACATGGTGAGCCGGCAGGAGCAGCACTGGCAGCCAGGCCCGAGCGATCTGCCCTTCATTCCCCACGTCACCAACCCGCACGGCGACCGGCACCGCGGCTTCAACGATGCCGAGGGCTGCTTCTACCGACTGTGGCAGCACCGAAGCTGCCCTTCGCCCAAGCCGCGCGGGCCCCGTACAGCGCCAGGACGGCCCCCGGGCGCCGCACCCCACCGGCCGACGAGCTCATCCGGGGCGGGCGCTGTTGTTTCTCGCGGGCGAGCTGCCGGGCCAGGACCCCTCGGGGCGGCGCGTCGTAAGATGAAGGTAGTCTCAACTTCACTGTCCCCCACGTGCCCACAACATGATGGATTTCTCGATTCAGGGAGGGGCGAGCACCGTGCCCGAGGCACCCCAGCGGCCGCCGCTGCGCGCCGATGCCCGCCGCAACGTCGAGAAGCTGCGTCAGGCCGCGGCAGACGCTTTCTCCGAGCACGGGCTCGACACGCCGCTGGAGACGATCGCGAAACTGGCGGGGGTGAGCGTCGGCACGATCTACAACCGCTTCGGGAGCCGTGACGCGCTGCTGGACCAGGTCGTCAATGAACTCGCCGACCGGCATGTGCGCGCGGCGATGGCCATCGCGGACGGCGCGGCGGGCAGCGCTTGGGAGAAACTACAGACCTACGTCGAGGCCATCTGCCAGGCGCAGGCCGACGACCCGGCGTTCAACGACGCATTCTCCCGCCGCTACCCCAACGCCCCAGCTCTCAAGGCAGTCTGCGACCGGTCCCTGGCCTTCGCCACCGATCTGGCCGCCGGCGCCCGCGCCGAAGGGGTCTTGCGCGAGGACGCCCAGATGGACGACATCGCTCGCTTCTTCCAGGTCAACGGTGACCTCGTGCGCGCCGGGGACGACGCCGGCCGCCGCCGCGTCCTCGCCTTGCTCTTCGAGGGCCTGCGCGCCCGCACGGGAAGTCGCCCGCTACCCAGCTAGGCAGGGCCAGGAACGGCGACGGTGTCGAGCCCGCCGAGGCGGGGTCGACACCGTCGCCGCGCGCGACTACGCGGCGCGGGCCGCATTCGCCGCGGCCTCGAACGCGTCGGCCCGCGACTGCTCGCCGAGTGGGACCAGGTGCTCCAGAGCCGGGATGTGCGCGGCCAGCGTCAGGTCCGCGACGATGAAGGTCGCCTCCATCTCGAAGATCATCGACAGCACGGACTCAAGGTAGTTCAGCACGTGCTCGTGCGGCGCCCGGGGCGTACCGGGGGCGTAGGAGCCGCCGCGGCTGGTCACCACCGTCACCGGTGTGCCCTTCACCTTCGACTCCGGCGAGCCCGCGGTGCGGCCCATCAGGATCACCTGGTCCAGCCATGCCTTGAGGCTGGAGGGCACCGAGAAGTTGTACATCGGCGCGCCGATGACCACCGCGTCGGCCGCCTCCAACTCCGTAATCAGGGCCAGGCGCTCGGCGAACGCCCGAGCCTGCTCCTCGGTGTGCTCCGCCGGGTCGAGCAACCCGGCGGTGTGGGCGTCCGCGGTGATGTGCGGGACCGGCTGGGCGGCAAGGTCCCGGTAGATCACCTCGCCACCCGGGTGCTCCTCCAGCCACGTACGACGGAAGGCCTCGGTGACGGCCCGAGAGGTGGACGCCTGGCCCGCAAAAGCGGACGAGTCGATGTGCAGCAGTGTCGCCATGGTGCAACTCCGAAAGGGGAGAGGAGGGCGTGCGGACCCCCCCCACCGCAGGCGGCGGGAAGTTCGCAGCAGATAAATTGAAGCTACCATCAACTTAGTCTCAAGTTGAGAGTAGGTTCAAGTTCCGCCGATGCCGCCTGCGTCGGCCATACCTTCGTGTTGGCCGCGCGGAGTGGCATGCGCGGGAATTACGGAATGAACAGGCCATGGTCGAGGGGACGGCAAATGTCGGCGTGCGCGGTCACCAGGAGGTGGTGAGCTTCCTCGCCATCGAGATCCGTTTCCTGCGGTTCGGGCAGGTCGAGGCCTGTTGCGGTCGAGGAACTGACCATAGAATGCGAGGCCTCCCATGCCTGTAGGCCGAGTCAACACCGCCAAGCGCATGTCCCGCTAGGCCTCGCGCCAGGAGTGACGCCAGCGCACATCTAGGCACGTGTCCGTAGCTCTTCCCTGCCCGAGCGCCGGGGCACTGTAAGGCCCCTCCGCGCCTACCGGGACTGGTTCACCGCCGCTTGACCTCGCAGCCCGACAACTCCACGGTGGCCGGCCGTGACGTCATGGATGATGAGGCGATGTTCGTCCGCACAGAGAGCCTGCCGCAGGCCCCTCAGCAGCACATGACAGTTCGAGTGCACACTCCCATCGGGTCCGCAGTGGTGGTTTGGCGCGGTCATCCGGGAGAAGCCGATGGCCAGCACCTCATCGAATGGACCGTCGACGCGGACATCAACTGGGGCAGGAACAGCCGACCGGCCGCTGCCTCCGAGCCGGAGCTCCGACAGGAAGGCGACCAGGTGGTCATGTGCGGCCGCCTTCACCTGACCGCCGACGGAGCCTCCTATCTCCAGATGGGGCCTTGGTCCGTGCTGTTCGACCAGGCATCACCCATCCCCAGCAGCATGAGCGAATCCTGGGTGGAGATCAGCGTCGCAACGCAACGCGTCGCTCTTTACCCATGCCGCATCTGACCACCGCCAGATCCTCGGCTTTCTCGCCTGTCGGTAGGAGCATTGGTGAGAATCTGTGCAATCGGTTCTTACCGCAGTTTCGTCAGAGTCCAGGTCAGAAACCGCATGCAGGAACGTCCCCCTGCGGGCCATCCTTGACGGCACCGCCGAACCCGTCAGCGCCGACATCCCCAGCCCCCGGAAGATCACCGGCGCCCGTCTCCTGCTCCGCATCCACCAATCCGAAGGGGCCCCTTCGCCGCGGCCGTACCGCCGTCCAGCGGACGCGCGGCAAGCTCCGGCAACCGATCCGTTCACGGCGCGTCCGCGACCGTCTCAGCGTGCGCCGCCTGTTGCTCACGCACTTGCTTCAGCCGCACCGCAGCAGGTACTGGGGCACTCCCTCCCGGGCGACGGCGGCTGCCTTCACCGCAGTTGCGAGGGCGTCCGCAGCCTTCGGGTTGTGCGTGAACGAGTGACGGCTCTGTTCGGTCCCCTATGCCCGCCGGGCCTCGGCGTCGGCCTCCTCGCTCCGCCCAGCAACGTATGCGAGGACGGACGCAGGGCCCCTCCGGGTCGCCACCCTGATCGACCGGGTCGATGGCACGGAGGTAGTCCGCGCGGACGTCCTGCCGCCACACAACGTCCTCTCCCTCGATGGTCGCCTGCGCCCGCCGCCGCTCCTCGAGGACACCGGCCCGCACGGCGAGCGGGTCCCTGCGGCGGGCCCGGTGACAGGGCTGCTCCGACTTCATATCGGCTGCATTTGTGAAGCGGCCACGCCTCTCGCCGACACCGCGACCTGCGCCACTTCCCCTACTGAAGGGTACGGGGCAGGGCACCGCGCTGTCTGATCCCAATCACCGAACACCCTTGCAGAGCACGCCCGTTGACCCCTTATGATCATGACGCTCCGATCAAATCGAGCCAACCACAGGGGGAATCATGGACATCCGCAAGAAGGCAGCGACCACGGTCGGTGCGCTGGCATTGGCGTTCGCCGGCATCCTCGGCGCCGCCGGACAGTCCGCCGCTGCCAGCAACGGTCAGCAGATCGTCTTTGCTGACACGCGTGGCGACACGTACTCGGTCTACCTGGTCGGCACGAACCAGAACGGTGAGCACGCCACCATCTGCTTCAACACCCCGAACAGGAACACCTACGTCGGCGGCTGGTGGTGGAAGGGAGAGGTCAGTTACATCGGTTGGGCCGGTGCCAACTGCACCGGGGCGAGCCGCGGCTCCTACCGGGCGACCGTCCCGACCTACCAGACCGACACCGACTGGTACACCATCTCCAACTGATCAGTACCAGCCGAAAACACGCGGTAGCGGAAACCTGCCCCGCCCCGAGCAGGGGCAGGGGCAGGTTTCGGCGCATGCCCGCCCCGGGACTGTCTCCTGAAAGGGTACGGGCGCAATTCCTGCTGGTAGCCAGGGTGTTCGGCGTAGGAACAGCCCCCACACGCAGCCCGGTACCGTCAGCACGCAGCGGCTCCGGCACGTGCCGGCCGAGGAGGACGGCCAAGGGACGCGGTCGAAGGTGGAGCGGCGGCGACGCGTGGGCCGGCGGCCTTCGCCGGGCGGCGGCGCGGATCTTTCCAGGGCGGCCCCACGGGGTACACGACCGCGCCAGAGTGGGGCATGGAGTGACCGTTCGCGGTGATCGTCGTTCACGGGCATGTGAAGACGACCAAGATGATCCATGTGATCGCCGCAGTTTGCCTGACGGTAGCCGCTACGGCAGGCGCGGCTCCCTCCCACACCGGTTCCGCAGCACCTGCCGTTCGGCAGGCCGCCGACGAAACCTGCACTCCAGAGACGGACAGCTACAGTGCCGACCGATGGACCTCAGCGCGTTGGAAGTCCTGTCTCGGCACCTACGGCGGCCCCCACGGTTCCTTCCAGGCGAAGTGCTGGGGCGGGCAGACCATCGGCTGGAGCCAGAAGAACTGCCGCGTCTCTGGACGGTTCGAGATCCGGGACGGGCAGAAAAAGGTGGTGAAGAGCGGCAGTTTCGGTCTGTCCTACAACGGGCTGGTCGACGAGCCCACCGTCACCACCAGTGCGTTCCGCTTCAACTGTGACGGCAGGGCTCACGGTCGGTTCACCTTCAAGACCTCCGGCACCAAGGCAAAACTGAGCGGCAACTACAGCCACTACGAGGCCGCCAAAATCCCCGACGCCACCGTCAGCCACCCCATGTGCTGAATCAGCACACGAGCACGATGCGCGGGTCGGTGTCGGCGTGCACGTCCACGTGGCCCTGGCATGGTTTCCGTGACGCCGACCTGTGCCACCGGGTGCCGATGACGCCCCGTCACCGGTAGCGAAGGCGGAGGTGGGCCGGGAGGATCACACGGTGGCGGAGGTGTCGCCGGTGATTCGTCACCGCCCCCGCCGCGGATTCCCACCGGCCCCCGCTCCCCCTGTGACGCCCAGGTCACCGGTCGCGGCGGTGGACGCTGACGGCGTAGCCGCCGCCGTCGTACGGCGCCGCGTCCCACGTGGCGAAGCGGCCGGTCGGGGTGAGGCCGGCGGCGGCGCAATGGAGGTCGTACTGGGCCAGCGTCAGGGCCGGCGGCACGGGGAGGTGGGCGGCGTCCAGGCCGAAGCCCGCGACCAGCAGGCCGCCCGGGCGCAGGGCCGCCGCCAAGCGGGCCACCACCGTGGCCTCCGTGCCCGGCGCGACCAGCGGCAGGACGTTCCCCGCGGCGACGACGAGGTCGAAGTCCGCGGCCACACCGAGAGGGGTGGGATCGAATGCCGCCAAGTCGGCCTGAAACCAAGGTAGTTGGGGCGCCCGCTCCCGTGCCACGTCCAGCATCGAGGCGTCCAGGTCGACGCCCACGCAGTCGTACCCGAGCTCGGCAAGCCGGATCATCACCCGCCCGGTACCGCATCCGGCGTCGAGCACCCGGGCACCCGGAGCCACCAGCGCCGCGCAGAACGCCGCCTCGCCGTGCACGTCCTTCCCGCCACGGGCCAGCGCCTCGAAACGCGCGGCGTACTCGTCTCCGGATGTTCCACCGGTCAATTCCTGCCAACGACTCATGGGTCGAATGTAGTTCGTCGAAGCAGGTCGGCAGCGGTCCGGACCTGTGGGCGCGCTGAGCCGGTCCTATATCCTGACGCCGTGGCGGACAGAACCGGCGGAGAGCCGCAGATCGACGGACGCTCCACTCGGTGGGACGAGCACAAGGCCCGGCGTCAGGTCGACCTGGTGGACGCGGCTGTCGCGCTCATCGAGGAGGAGGGCACGCGCTTTCGCGTGCAGCGGCTGGCCGAGCGGGTGGGGCTGCCGCGCTCGGTGCTCTACCGCCACTTCAAGGACCGGGCCGCGCTGGACGAGTTGATTCGCCGGCGGGTGGTGGATTCGTTCATGCGGCGGATGGAGCCCACCCTCACCTTCGAGGGGACCGTCGAGGACGCCGTGCACCGGGTGGTGGGCGCGCACCTGGACTGGGTGGCCCAACACCCCCGCCTGTACGCCTACATGGGAGTCGCCGAGCACGCGATGGGTGACGGCTCGCTGGTGGCGGACACGAAGACGGCCATCGCCCTGATGCTGAGCGAACGGTTCGGGGAGGTTCTCAAGGCACTCGGGGTGCCGCAGGCGCCGATCCGTTCGGTCGCGGTCGGCATCGTGGGTTTCGTGGACACCGCGGTCAACCAGTGGGCGCACGACGAGCGACGTGAGCAGTCCGAGGAGGAGTTGCGCGCGATGCTGTGCCGCTCGGTCTGGGCGATCCTCGACGCGACGCTGCGGGACCTCGGCGTGGAAGTGTCGCCGCAGCAGCGCGTGTCGGATCTCGGGCCGCACTGACGCGCTCCCCCGCCACCGGTGAGCCCCGAGCGCCGGGTTCGTCAGCCGCGTACCGCCGGAACGGATCGCGCTGCCGCGCGGTACAGGGACTCGGTGTCGGTGAGTTTGACGCGGGGGCGGCCCTGGGCCTCGCCCGCCGCCCGCTCCACGCGGTCGATCGACCGCCAGTCCTCCAGGCCGAGGGCGTTCCCTGCCGCGGTCACGGTCGACAGGGGCCGAGCGAGGCGGCCCGCGGCGAAGTCGTCCAGGAGGGATGCGACCGTCTCCTGGGCGCAGGTCTTGTTGGTCCCGATGAAGCCGGTCGGCCCCCGTTTGACCCAGCCCGCGACGTAAACGCCGGGCTCGACGCGTCCTGCCACGTGCGGGATCGTCGCGGTTTCCGCGTCGAAGGGCAGGCCGGGGACGGGACGGGCCCGGTAGCCGACACAGCGCAGGACGAGGCCGGTCTCCAAGGTCCGGCGGTCGCCGGTGGGACGGGCGGTGACGGTGCCGTCGTCGTCGGTGTGCAGCGTGGTGGAGGTGACCTCAAGGGCGCGCACACGTCCGTCGCCGATGATCCGCACCGGGCTGGTGAGGAAGCGCAGCACGATACGGCGACGCCCCTGGACCGGCGTGCGGGCGGCCAGTTCCGACAGCAGCCGCGTCTTCTCGGTGGCGGCGGGCGACAGTCCCTCGGGCCAGCCCTCCACGCACACGTCCACGTCCTTGAGGGCGCCGAGCGCGAGGAGTTCGGGCACGGTGAACGCGGCTTGCGCGGGTCCGCGCCGGCCGAGGAGGACGACCTCGCGGATGGTGCTGGTGCGCAGCGCGGCGAGCGCGCGGTCCGAGATGTCGGTACGGGCCAGGGCGCCGGGGTCGGCCGTGAGGACGCGGGCGACGTCGAGGGCGACATTGCCGTTGCCGATGACGACCGCGCGGTCCACGCCGAGGTCGTGGTCGTCGTGTGCGCGGTCGGGGTGCCCGTTGTACCAGGCGACGAAGTCCGTCGCGCAGATGCTGCCGGGCAGGTCCTCGCCGTCGATGCCGAGCCGCTTGTCGGTGGCTGCACCGACCGCGTAGATCACCGCGTGGTGCTCGCGCATGAGGTCGGCGTGGGTGACGTCGGTGCCGACCTCGACGCCGAGGCGGTAGCCGAAGGCGGGCTGTGACTCGATGGCCCGGAAGAGTTCCGTGACACGTTTGGTGTCCTGATGGTCCGGCGCGACGCCTGCCCGCGCGAGGCCGTACGGAGTCGGCAGGCGGTCGTAGACGGTGACGCGCACGCCCGCGTGCCGCAGCAGTTCGTCGGCGGCGAAGAGTCCGGCCGGCCCGGCCCCCACGACCGCGACGGACAACTCGCCCTGCGGAAGGCGGCGTTGCCTGGGCACGACGTACATGGGGGCGCGGTCGGCGTGCGCGTTCTCCTTGTAGTACGAGGCGTTCAGCTCCAGGAACGGCAGTTCGGCCTCGTCGAGGGCCGTATGGGGTTTGAGCGCGTCGACCGGGCAGGCGGTGGTGCAGGCACCGCAGTCCACGCAGGTACGCGGATCGACGTACAGCATCTCCGTCGTCCCGAAGCCGGGCTCGCCCGGCGCGGGGTGGATGCAGTTGACCGGGCAGGCCAGCACGCAGGAGGCATCGGCGCAGCAGGATCGGGTGACGACGTACGGCACGGCGGGCTGGTCTCCGTTCGGGCGGTGGGGGGGAGGGCGGCGCGAGACCTTTGGACTTCAGTCGGTGAGCGGGGCCCGGCTGGACTTCGGTCAATGCCGGGGTCGGCTGGACCTCAGTAGGTGAGGGGGCCGGCCGGACTTCAGTCGGTGAGCGGGACCGGCTCGCCGCGGAAGCGCGCGGGGCGGCCGTCGATGCGCAGGGCCCTCCACAGCGGGCGGGACGCCTTGTTCATCAGGCCGATGTCCTCGGCGAGCATCCGCACGTCGGAGAAGAGCTCGTGGAGCAGTCTCCGGCCGGCCTCGGACTTCCAGAAGACGTCCTTGATCACCCAGGCAGGGATGCCGACCTGCGCGGCGGACTTCCGGTCGGGGATCATGATCACGTCGCACAGGCTGCGCATGATCAGCGGGAAGAGCACGGACAGGGCACCGCGGCGGACCTTGCCGAAGTACGGAACGCGCAGGCGCAGGAACTCGTGCGCGAAGGAGATGTGGCGGGCTTCCTCCGCTATGTGGATCTGCATGATCCGCTGCGGCAGGGGATGCACCGGCTCCCCGCTGCGCAGGGCCGCCTTCTGCACATGGTCGATCGGCTCCTCACCGGCCAGGATGCCGGTGAAGAACGCCTCGGGGTAGAGGGAGCCGAACAGGGGCAGGACGCGGCTGAGTTGACGGAACCAGCGCTTTCCGCCCGCGGTGTCCACGCCGGTGCGGTTGACCAGTTCCTGGAACATCTGGGTGTGGTGGGTCTCTTCGGTGACCTCGTGGGTGAGGTACCTGAACTCCTGGTCCTGGTTGCCCAGTTGATAGATGTAGTCCAGCGCTCCGCGCATGAGCAGGTTCTCGAACTGCATGCCCACCTTGGCGATCACCGCCCAGCGCCAGATCCCAATACGGATCTGCGTCTCGACCGGCTGCTCCCGGTACCAGGGGTGGGCGCCGAGGGCGTCCGCCGAGGTGAGGATCCAGCGCGGGTCGCTCGTGTCGATGGCGAACTCGGGGTCGTCCCACTTGATGTCGGTGAAGGCGTTGAAGTGGACGTTGACGGAACCCTCGGACAGGGTCCGCAGGCGCTCGTCGTAGGCCTTCCTGGTGGGATGCGCGGTCATCTTCGTCCTCGCTTGTCTGGTGGGCCGCCGGTCAAGCGGCGCGCGTCGGTTCCTGAACGCCGGCCGCGGTGTCCGCGCCGGAAGGGCCCGCCTTCGCGAAGCGCAGCGGAGCGTCCTCGATGGGGGCGCTCCGCAGCATGGCGCGGTCGCGGTAGTAGTTGTTCCACAGCCGCCACGGATCGCGGGTGCCCTGGCGCGGCATGGCCTTGTCGGCCCGCGCGATGTAACCGGAGGTCAGCGCCTCGCCCATGACGGAGAACTCCGAGCGGTCGGCGTCGGAGGCCACGGGGGTGGCGATGTCGTGGCCATGGCGCCGCATGTGGGCGAGGAGGCGGGCGGTGTAGTCGGCCGCCAGGTCCGCCTTCAGGGTCCAGGAGGCATTGGTGTAGCCGATGATGAGGGACATGTTGGGCACGCCTTCGAGCAGGACGGCCTTGTAGAGCACGCGGTTCGTGACGTCCACCGGGCTCCCGTCGACGGTGAGGGCCATGCCGCCCAGGAGGCGGACGCTCAGTCCGGTGGCGGTGACGACGATGTCGGCCTTCAGCTCCTGCCCCGACCTCAGCCGGATGCCGTCGGCGGTGAACGTGTCGATGTGGTCGGTGGCGATGGCCGCTTTACCGCTCTTGAGCACCTTGAACAGGTCGCCGCCGGGGACGACGCACAGCCGCTGGTCCCAGGGCTTGTAGCGCGGGCTGAAATGGCGCATGTCGACGTTCTTGCCCGCCCGGGCCCGAACGAGCCCGAGGAGGACCTTGCGGGCGAGCCGCGGGTACCTGCGGCAGAACGCGTAGCTCCCTCGTTGCAGCGCGATGTTGCGGGTGCGGGAGATCGGATGGGTCAGCCTGGCCGGAACGCGCAGCTTCTTCAGGACGGCGGTGAGCGGGTCGACCTCGGGCAGGGCGAGGATGTAGGTGGGCGAACGTTGCAGCATGGTGACGCTCGCCGCGGCGTCGGCCATCGCGGGGAGCAGAGTGATGGCGGTGGCGCCGGATCCGATGACGACGACGTGCTTGCCCGTGTGGTCGAGGTCCTCGGGCCAGTGCTGGGGGTGCACGAGGGTGCCCTGGTAGTCGGCCTCGCCGGGGAACTCGGGGCGGTAGGGCTCGTCGTAATCGTAGTAACCGGTCGCGCCGACGAGGTAGCCCGCGCTGTAGCACTCGCGCCCGCCAGTGGTCTCGTCCTCTACCTCGACCGTCCACCGGCCGTCGGCGTGCGAGAAGTCGGCGCTGATGGCGCGGCGGCCGAAGCGGATGCGGTCGAGGACCCCGCCGTCCGCCGCGGCGTCCTCGACGTACTGCCGGATGTCCTCGCCACCTGCGAGGATGCGGGCCGAACGCCAGGGGCGGAAGCCGAACCCGAAGGTCGACATGTCGGAGTCGGAGCGGATGCCGGGGTACCGGAACAGGTCCCAGGTGCCGCCGACCCGGGCGCGCCGCTCCAGCACCACGACCGAAGTGCCGGCATTGTCCCGCAGGACGTGGCACGCGGCGCTGATACCGGATATTCCGGCACCGATGACCAGGACATCGACGTGCTGCTGCTCCATCGCGGAGACCCTCGCTCTCGCTCGTGGGCGCCTGAGCGGTGCGGGGACGGAAAAACCGCTGCCACTCGGGCTACTGACACTCGCTCAGACCCGTGGTGACACCCCAAGGCCCCCAAGCGCCTCCTCGCAATTTACCTGCGACACGGCGTTTCAGATACCGCCGGTAACGTGATGTGGGTCACGGCCTTGAAGGGTTTCGATCCCCCCGAGAGGCGCGCCTCAACGGATCGAACTCCTTGGTGCCCAGGCGGCCTTGCACGCGGCGCGGCGCCGCCGTGTCGTGGATGCCGCCCCGCGTCCCGCGCCGCAGCCGGGAGATGACGATGCGGCGGCAATGGAGCCGAAACCGAGCACACTCGCCGGCGGTGGCGGAAGCCGTCGTGGGTCCCTGCCCGCGAACATCCGCGGGCCCCCGTGCGCGCCTCGCGACGGATTCCACCACCGTGGTGGGGGTCCACAGCCGTCAGCTGTAGATCCCCAGTTCATGGAGGGAGTAGCCCCAGGTCGTGCCGCGCGCTGTCAGTTGAAGGCGCACATAGCGTGCGGTGGCCGAGACGTCGACGGTGTCGACGTCGCCGTCCCCGGCGGTCGTGGAGTACACCGAGCGCCAGTTGTTGCCGTCGTCGGAGACCTGCACGTCGTAGGACTTGGCGTAGGCCGGGTCCCAGACGAGTTGGAGCTTGTGCAGGGCCTTGGAAGAACCGAGGTCGACCTGGAACCACTGCGGGTCGCTCCAGTCACTGGCCCAGCGAGTGCCGCTGTTGCCGTCAACGGCCATCTGCGGGGTGCAGGGGCAGTCGCCGTAGGACTGCTGAGAGGAGGATGCGGTCGCCGGCTGGTTCAGTGCCAGATTCGTGCCGCTCACCGGCGGGGCAACCACCTTCACGGACTTGGTCTCGATCCCGGCGTTGCCATGCCCGTCCTCGGCCTGGATGTAGACCTTCCACACGCCGAGCTTCTGCGGCGCGGTCACGGCGAAGTTGCCGTTGCCCGTCGAGCGCCACTTCGCCTCGACGAGGCCCTTGTCCCCGTTGGCGTAATTGCCGCTCAGGAAGACCTTGTAGGTGAGGGCGTCGCCCTGTGGGTCGCGCACGTCGGCGTGCACCGTGAACTCACCACCGGCCGGGGCGGACGACGCGGGGCTGACGGTCATGTTGCTGATGACGGGGGGCGTGTTGTCGCCGGACGTGGAGCCGGTGTAGGCCTGCTTCACCGCGTAGTACGACAGCCGCTTCAGACCATTTGGCACGAGGTTGAACCAGATGCCGCCGAAGTCGTGTTCGGTGCCGTAGTGGAAGAGGGTGGCGCCCAGAGCGACACCTTGGTGACCGGTGACGCAGTTCCAGGCCTTGGTGTATCCGTCGGCCTTCTGCACGTCGGTCGGCTCCTCGGGGATGCCGTTGACGTCGTTCGGGACCTCCCACTCCCCCGCCGGACCGGTCTCGGTGATGATGTACGGCTTGGTGTAGCCGCCGTCGATCCAGTCCTGGCGGACCTTGCACACGTTGCTGTACGAGTTCATCGCGTACAGGTCGAGATCGGGTGCGTTGCGCTTGTAGTAGGGCCACGCGCCGGTCCAGGCATCGGTGGAGGTCACCGGGTGGTCGGGGTCGATGGTGTGGATCTTCTTGGCGACGTCGTTGACGAAACTGGTGTAGGCGTTGCGTTCGGCCTCGAGCTGGGTGCCGCTGTAACAGTTCTGGAGCCCCAGGACCGACTCGTTGCCGACGTTCCACATCAGCGTCGCCGGGTGACTCTTGTACGTGTCCACCCACTTGGCGAACTCGGTGAGCGCGTTGGCCTTGTACGTGGTGTCCGTGACGTAGTCGACGCAGCCACCGGCACCCGGGCCGCCGCCCGGCTGGAGCCAGAAGCCGTTGATCACACGGATGCCGTTGGCTGCCGCGGAGTCCAGGAGTGGCTTGCTGGAGGCATCCGTGCCCCAAGTGCGGATGGTGTTGGCTCCCATGGCCCGCACGTCCGGCAGGTATTTCGGGCCGTCGGAGGCGGCCGGGCCCCAAGTGACTCCCTTGACGGTGTAGGGCTGTCCACCCACGGTCAGGCGCCAGTCACCCTGGCTGCCCTCGACCTTGACAGCGCCACCCGTACTCGGGGGCGGAGTGGTGCCGCCGCCGGGGGTGCCGTAGACCTGGAACTCCCAGAGCGAGTATCCGTAGCCGCTGGAGCGGGCCAGGCCCTGCATCCGTACGTAGCGGCCGGTCCCGGAGAGGGCGAGGTCGTCGGTGCCGCCGTCGCCGTCGGTCACCGTCTTCAGGGTGCGCCAGTCAGTGCCGTTGTCCGAGGTCTGTATCTCGTAGTTCTTGCCGTAGGCGCTCTCCCAGGTCAGAACGGCGTGGGTAAGGGTGGACTGCTGTCCGAGGTCGACCTGGAACCACTGCTGGTCGGTCCATTGGCTGGCCCACCGGGTCCCGGTCAGGTTGCCGTCCACGGCCAGGGCGGCGGCGTAGCCGTCCCCCTCCTGTGATGAGGCGGTGGCGGTCTTGCCCTGGGACAGGAGAGTGTCGGCCGCGTGAGCGCCCGGCGCGAACGCGACGGTGAGCGAGGACGCGAGCAGAGCGCCGAGAGCGAGGAGGGAGACGCCGGCTCTGCGTGGCGGGGAGATGGCGGTGGACGATGGTCTGGACACGAATGTGCTCCTGACGGATCGGTTCGCTGCGGAGGCCCCGCCGGGCCGGAGTGCGGGGCAGGCTCGGCCGGCCCGACGGGGAGTCGATGCGGGGCTGCGCCCGGGAGGGGCGCGGCCCGCGGGGCGAGATCAGGGATAGGAGACGACGGTCGAAGGGACCGTCGCGGTGCCCGAGGTCGCCTGACCGGTGTCGTTGATGACGTGCTCGTACTGGCCGTTGCCGCCGAGGGACACCACCAGGAGGTCGTGGAACTTCACTCCGGGCTTCACCGGCGCCTCGAACCCGTGGTCCTGGCGGATGGACGGGTCCGCGGTGTAGTTGCAGTAGCTGCCCATGCCCCAGGCCTCGTGGGTGGTGACCGAGTCGTCGACCTTGTACGCGGCGTACCCCTTGGTGGTGCCGTTCTGGATCGCAGCCTGGTTCGGGGCGTCGTACGCCTTTTCGTTCTGGAAGAAGATCGTCCGGCCACGCTCGCCGTGCCATTCGACGTCGTACTTGTTGAAGTGCTCGACGAACAAACCGGTGGCGAGGACGTCGTTGCCGTTGACGCGGACGCCGTAGTCGGCTCGGTTGGTGTCCCAGCCCACGCCGCCACCATGGTCCGCACGCCACACCCAGGTGTGGTCGATGATCGCGTTGTTGCTGTTCACGACCAGGCTGGTGGTGGCCTTGCCCGGCCCGGCCCCGCCGATGCGGAAGTACACGTCCTGCAAGGTGACCGGATCGGCGGAGTGGTCGGCGGTGGCGCCCGAGGGACCGATCTCCAGCAGGGTGGTGGAGTTGACCGGTCCGGCGTCGATGAGGAAGCCGGCCAGCCGGACCCCGTCGACGTCGGCGACCTTCATGGCGGTCACACCGTTGTCCGGCACGATCGTGGCCAGACCGAGTCCGAGCACGATGGTGTCCGGCCGGTTCACCTGGATGGGCTGGTCCACGTGATAGATGCCGGGGGTGAAGAGCAGGTTCAGTCCCTGGGCCAGGGCCGCGTTGATGGTCGCCGCGGTCGCTCCGGGCTTGACCACGTAGAACTTGCTCAGCGGGATCGAGTCGCCCGGTGTCGTCCCGTTCGCCCACGTGGTGCCGCGCGCGTTCGTGCGCTTGGCCGGGGCGAACACCTTCATCTCGCCGCCGTCCAGGTACAGGAACGGCTTCTCCCGGGAGACGGGGGTCGTGTCGAGCGTCGTGTAGCGGGGTTCGGGAAAGCTGTTCGCAGGGGCTCCCTCGACGCCGGAGAACGTCATGTTCCACACGCCGTTGGTCCAGCCGCCGATGCTGCTGTCGCGGGTGTACCACTGCTGTTGTGAGTACGGTCCGACGGTCCCGTCCACCTTGCTGTCGGCGGTGTAACCACCGCTGGCCCAACCGTAGCCCGCCGGCGCGAGGTTGAGGCCGCCCTTGACGTGCATCCGGCGGAACGAGGATGCCTGCGCCACCGCCCAACGGTCGGTGCCGCTGACCGGGTTGAGCGCCAGGTTCTCGGCAGCACGCCAGAAGTTCTGGGTGGCGTTGCCGCCCGCCCAGCCCGCATCGACGGTCACATCCCCGTTGAAGGTGGTGTCGTCGGGACGCAGCCCCAGACCGGCGATCTGCGTGTAGAAGCCGATCTGCGCGTTGATGGTGTTGTACGTGCCGGGCTTGAACAAGAAGGCGTGCCGGCCGCTGCCGAACTGAGCCGACTCCTGCTGCTTGAAGACCGCGTCCAACTTGCCCTGGATGTCAGGGGTGGAGGGGTCAATGATGTCCACGTTGGGGCCGAGGTCGCCGCCGCCCGGCAGCGTTGGACCGCCGTCACCGTCGCTGCCGTATACCTGGAACTCCCACAATGAGTAGCCGTACTGCGTCGCACGGCTCACGCCGTACATGCGGACATAGCGTGCGGTGCCAGAGACGTTGAGCGTCTCGGTGCCGCCTGCGCCGGTCGTCGTGGAGTAGGCGGTGCTCCAGTCGGTGCCGTTGGTCGACAGTTCGATGCGATAGGCCTTGGCGTAGGCGGCCTCCCAGCGCAGCACGACCTGACTGACGGCGGTCGGAGCGCCGAGGTCGATCCGGATCCACTGCGGGTCCGAGGCGGCGCTCGACCAGCGGGTGGTGAGGTTCCCGTCGACGGCATCGGACGCAGGCGTCCCGTAATGCTCCTGACTGGACGCCGTTACCGGCTTGCCCTGGGACAGGAGGACGGGAGCAGCCGAGGCGGTGGTAGCTGGCAACAGCACGAACAGGGCACTGACCAGCGCGCCCACCACAGCCCCGACAAGAGCACGGCGTGGACGGGCTGGTTGACGTCGGCGTGGTGAACTCACCGCGACCGTACCGTTTTCGGACACGAAGTCGTCTCCTTGAGAGGCTGGCAATGAAGGCTGGGAGAGCGCTCTCCCGCACGATGCCTGCCCCGCATGTCCCGGTCAATAAGGCGAACTTACTTTTCTTTCGCCTTGACTTAAGGCTTTAGTCGTCTTCAGTACTGGTCGCATAACAGCTGCCGAGGTCAGACGGTCCGTGGCGGAACAACGATCAACAGGCAGGCCTCCAGCACCTGAGCCGCCGACACTGACGCCGCGGGTCGGCTGGGAGCAGAGGCGACGTTGAAGGCGATCCGCTGCCGCCGGCGCAGGACTGCTCCGTTGCGGATGAGTTGACCGGTACGCCCTTCAGCTCAAGTCCAGTTGGCCGGTGGGAGAGCTGGCAGCGGCCTTTGGGTGAGCCGGTGGTGGCAGCGGCCGGTGGAGTGTTTCAGCGCAGCCGGCGGCCGCCTTCCGGCCCGTCGGTGACCCGGCGGTCAGCGAGCCCGACAACGACCGCCAGCGCGAGTGCGCCGGTGGTGACGGGCAGGAGCCCGTCAGTGCTCACCGCAGCGAGGAGTTCGGCTACGACGGCACCCAGCGAAGCGACCCCGATTTTGAGACCGGCGACGGTCACGAAACCCTGCGCCCGCGCGCCTTCTGGTGCGTACTGCGAGCGTGCGGTCAACGTAGCGGCGACGAAGGGTCCGTTGAACGAGCCTGTGCGAGTGTCAGCAATGCGGCCCAGTACACCGGGACCACCGAGGTCGCGGCCACTGCGAGGGCCGCCAGAGCGACACAGCGCAGCACCACGGTCTCCGGCTCGCCCCTGAGCGGGCGGACGCTGACAGCAAGTGAGCCGGCGAGGGTACTGCGACACCTGCGGGATCTTCGCCGGTGTCGATTTGCATCACCCCGTGGCTCGAATCCGTCGTGCTCAGGGGCGATGGGATGCCAGGCAGGACCCAGCGGCTCATTGCCGCTCGGCAGCGCATGTGTCAGACCGATCCTTTCGCCGACCCCCGTGCCTCAGGGTGACAGACGAGTCGGCCGTTTTAGAGACACCACTTCCCAGCGGGTGATGGAGACGATTCCGTCTCGTTACGGCCCGACCCGTGGTCGCGGAACGATCCGACAACATCGCAGATCAGTTCGGTAGGAGTTCCAACAGCGTGTAAGGCGCCCAGTCTGCACAGCGTTGGGTGCCTCATGCCTTCCGACATCGAACGGGCCACCGCAGCCGGAATCGTGGTACGTCCGCGCTGTCATTTGCCCGACCCCGTCCGTTGACGGTACGCATGGCGACCGGTCTTGCGGTGGCGGGGAATCGGGCCGAACAGCACCGCTCCAAATAGCCCAGCGCGAGCACCAAGCCGAGGAAACCGACAGGCAACAGCACAGCGATCACCGTCACCGCCGGGCCCACCGGGCCCACCGGGCCCACCGGGTCGACTTCAGATCGTTCCGCTATCAGCGCGCGTGCCGATCGCAGGCGGATCAGCGGCCTCCAGCACAGCCCGCAGCGGCAGACTCAAGACCTCGGCGAGTTCGGCAAGTTCTTGCCGGGTCGGCGGCACGGGCCCGTGCGTCCCGTCCTGGACGAAGACCCGGACCCGTGGAGTACGAATACCGGTCGCCTGAGCGAGACCGTCCACACTCATCCGGCGACGGCGCATGGACTGCCCTAGCAACTGCCCAAAGTCAGCCATACTCTTCTGCTGCCCCGCTCCTTTGCCTTCATACGGGTACTGCTCGCGCTCGTGCCTTAGCTGCCCTACCAAAAGCTGTGATCAAGTGCCTTCGGCTGTAGGCCCGTTGGGGTGCCGGGCCAGGCAGGTGTTGCGCGCGCTCCTGTTTGTGCTGCATACCGATATTCAGCGGGAGTACCTATCCCAGGAAGTGGGTTTCGGCTCCGGCATGATCTCCGAGCGGGGCTGGCCGCCTGGCACGAGGCTGGCGTGTGGGACTGGTTGCGCCTGTTGGAGCTGACGACGTTGCGGTCGGCGAGAAAGCTGGACTGGTCGAGGGCGGTGATCGATGTCTCCCACGTGCGGGCGGTCCGGCAGGGCCCTAAAGCCGGCCGAGCCCGGTCGTCGGGCAGCAAGCACCACGCCCTTGTCGACGGCCACGGCGTACGGCTCGCCGTGTCGCCGACCGGGTGGAAACCCTACGAAGTCACCCAACCCCCCTTGCTGGACAAGTTCCTGCCCGTGGCCCACGTTGTCGGGGGGCCACGCAGAAGGCCGGACATGTCCTCTCATTGAGAAACGCAGCAGGCTGGGCGACTCCGTGTGCCTGCGCTAATGTCGGCTCCCTGTGGGTAGACGTACGCGTATGGCCGACATTGTTGACGCAGATGAACTTCTAAGGCGCATCCGCGGGGCCCGTGACTGGACGAAGGAGCAAGAGAACCGTCTTTTCGCCGCCGACGCGGAACTTGCGCCAGGAGACACCTCATCGAACGCAGAGATGGCGAAGGTCTTCCACGCGGTTCGAGCGGTGCTGGACAGGATCATCGACCCGGGCCAGGATACCGGCGCCGATTAAGGTCGGGGCACGAATGGACAGTTCCTGAGGGGGGCACACGACCACCCCCGCCTGGTCTTGTCTATCGCTGGCGGAGTGCAATCCCCGCCCCCTGCCTGGGTGTGCGCCCGGTCCGTACGACTGTGTCAGTCGATTTCGACGTGGTAGATCGTGCAGTCGGGGAGGTCGCCACCGTCATCGGTACCGAACCGGTGGGACCCCGTGGCACCGTGGCATTCGTAGTCGAACAGGCCGGAATTGTGCCCGGACTGCCAGTGCACGACACCGTAAGCCTTGGCGTAGGACTCGCCCGCGTTCGCCCAGCAGGTCCACTGACCGCTGCCGTTCCGGGCCGCGAAGAACTGCGCGGGTCCCGAGCATGGCCAGGCGTCGGTCTGCGGAGACGCCTGGGCTGCGGGAGCTGTCGGTGCGAGCCCTCCCACCAGCAGCGTGACCGCACAGAGGAGTGGGGCGGCCACACGTCGACTCGCGGTGGATACCAGGGTCATGTTCGGGCTCCTTCTCTGAGGTCTGTGACAGCGGCCCCCTTCGTAAGCGCCACGGGTGTCGTCACAGAAGGGAGAGCGCCTGCGGTACGGGACACCGCCGGCTGCTGTCGCCGGACTGAGGACGTCATTTCCGCGACATGCCCTTGCGAAGCCTGTTTCCCTGTTTCCTCTTTCGCCCAGGAAACGGGAAACCGGCTCGAGGGCCAGCGAGCGGGTCGCTGCTGCGCGCGATCTGTCCGATGACCACGGGAGAGGGGAGCGATTCGTAGAGGACCAAATGGCATGCGACTGCGCCGGGGCTACGATTTGCGTGCTTCCGCACGGGGGTCTCCGACCGCTTAGGCAAGGGGAGCCAATGACGCAGGCACCGCTGCGGCCCTCCCGACCCGCGATGAGGGCGAGCCCGGTGTCCGGCAGACCTCGCTTGCGCCGTTGCGTGACGCGGACGACGGTCGCAACTGGCTGGCCAGGGGTATGGCGAGGCCATATACGGACGCTACGACAGTACGCACCCCTGCCAGCAGCGTGGCCAAACAACACCCTCGTGGGTGCACAGGCATCTCAGTAAAGTGGTCATGATCCGTACAGCGTTGATGGCGCATCAACACGGGGGAATGGTAGAGACAGTGAACGATTTTTACGCCCCTGCCTCCGGCATGGAGAAGCAACCGGGATGGTCATGGCTCGACGAGTACCTTTGGGTCTCGTGCGACATCATCTCCGACCTGGCCGAAGGTCGACTGGGGCAGCGTCCGCTGGTTACCACCGTCGCCCGGCTCGAGCCCGGAGAGCGCGCCCTCGCAGTCGGTCATGCAACGCGTTTGACCTGGCGGGCACTGGGCGACGGTAGCTATATGCACCGAAGCGTCGTTGCGTTCGGCAGTCCCACATTCGTACTTGGCAGCATGGCCGGCTCTGCCCTCGGCAACTCCGCCCGCCGCCGCGCTGCTGCGAACGACGCGCAACCGCGCTGGGTGGTGGACGGGTCCGGCGAAATCACCGTCACCGCGCGCAAGGTCTACTTCGGACACCCGCAGTGCCCACTCGACCTCGCCTGGAGCGGCCTGGACACGATCGACCTCGTCGCACCCGAGGTCTTCCAGACCAGCTTCCGCAACATCCGCAACGGACGGCAGACGACAGTCCAGCTCCACACCCCCTGGGCGTCCCTGCTGTTCATCCTTGCCGCTGTCGCAGCCTTCCCCGCCCATCCCCGGCTGCTGGGGAGCGGCTGGCTCCCGCCAGACTTCGAGAGGCGATGCACCGCCTTCGGCAGGCCATGCCGCCCGGCATCGCACCTCCTGCTGAACCGCGGCCAGTAGCAATCGCCGACCGCAGGCGCTGGAGAACGGGCTGGCCGAGGCCGAGGCAGTCAAGCGCCTGTCGTCGCTGACGGCTCGCAGCAGTTCGCCGGCAGCCCGTAGAGCGGAACCCACGACGCACGCTTCGAGCCAGCATGACCCACCACGCGCAGAAACCTGAGGCAACAGACGATTCGGCCGCAACTCTGCTGCGCATGGCCGGGCTGCACGGCCACAAGTAGCGCATCAACGCCATGCTCTGCGCCACCGCCCTCGTCCAAACCGGCCGGATTCCCCTTCCCCCTGCCGGCATCGAGGACATCACCGTACTCACACCAAGGCCCCCCGATCGTGGCCGAGAAGGTCTGACCCGCTGTCCCCAATCTTCTCGATGCGGCAGCGCCCCCCCTTCTTCGGGGCGGCTGACTGACTGGGCACGGGCGGCCCGGATGAGGCCGGGCCGCCGTGCCAGTGGCTCCGTCAGGCCGCGGCGCCCACCAAGGCGGGCCGCTCGGCGTCCCGCAGCCGCTCGATCAGTGCCGCGCGGGCCCGGTTCACCCGTGAACGGACCGTCCCCACTGGGCAGTTGCTCAGCTGCGCCACGTCGGCGTAAGGCAGTCCGAGCAGTTGGGTAAGGACGAAGGCTTCTCTGCGCTCGTCGGGCAATGCCGCCAGGAGATCGGCGAGGACGATGCCGTCGTCGAAGCCGGGCAGGCCCTGCGGCTGGACGCGTTCGACGGCCGACTGCCAGTCGTCGGTGTCGGAGAGCCGGGGCCGCGCCGCAGCGTACCGGAGGCTGTCGACCACCGTACGGCGGGCGATGGACAGCAGCCAGGTGCGGGCCGAGGAGCGGCCCTCGAAACGGTGCAGGCTGCCAAGCGCCCGCAGGAACGTGTCCTGCGTCAAGTCATCGGCGGCCTGTGGATCTGCGCCGAGATAGGTGACGTACCGGCGTACGTCACGCTGGAGCGCGCGAATGAAATGCTCTACGGCTTCGGGGTCGCCGCCACGGGCGGCGAGCGCCCAGGCCGTTATCGACTCGTCGCGCGAGCAAGGCAGGGCAGGAGTGGTCACCTGGTGTCCTTCTCGGGATTCCGGGATCCGGACCGGCCGTTGCGTCGGTGGGTCCGGTGAAGGGGTACGGCCGCGCGGAGAATTGCGCGGACGATGCCCGAGGGCGCGCCGGGAGGATTACCTGTCCGTCACGCAGGCCTCGGGAAACCGGCTGTCGTCAGACGACAGCGGTCCTCATGGGCGGTCCCCGGGAGGTGATGGCGCGGGCGAGCAGGAGCTGCCGCAGGACGTCCGCCGTACGGTGACGACAGGAGGGCGTGCGAGGCCGGTGGGGTGGCGCCGGAACGACGAGTACGAGTCGAAGCGGGGCGACGAACCAGCCGGCCAGGACCCGCAGGATGCGGAACGCCGCCCGCTCACCGTAGGCGAGCCACAGCCCGCTCAGCAGCGCGGCCAGCAGGTGGGCGGCCAGCATGCTGATCGACGACGTACCCGCCATGTCGTGGCCCATGGAGCCCGTTGACCCCATGTGGGCCGCGTGCGCCATGGGGTCCATGGAAGCCGTGTGGTTCATCGCTGCCATGTCGTGGGCCATCCAGCCCGCCGACATGTGCGCGGACGACATGGGCTGCATGGATGTCATGGATGACATCGACATGTGGTCCATGCCCGGCGGAGCGGAAGCAAGTCGGCTGCCGAGCCCGGCGTCGCTGACGATCCGCACCGCCTCGGCCTCGGACGGCAAATCGGCGCTCGACGAGCCGCAGAGCAGGTACTGCGCCCATTGCTGGGCGAAGGACGCCCCGCCCGGCAGCGCGGGCCGCACCACGGCCTGTGCCAGGGAGAACGAGGAGTGCAGGAGGACCTGCGCGGCCACCGTCGCGGACATGACCAGCGCGACCCCGCGCTCCCTGCCCGCCAGACACCACCCAGTGACTCCGGTGGCGACGGCTCCGGCAGCCAGGGCCCACCAGGGCACCGACGTACCCGACATGAGCACGTGCCCCACGGCCGCGAGCAGCACGCAGACGGCCGCGAACATCGCGGCCCGAATCGTGCGGCAGAACCCTCCGGCAGTCATGGCGGGCTCATCCTTGCACCCGCGCCTTGGGCTGCACCGTCGGGTACGCAAATTGGGCAACGCCCCCCGCCGATCCGCCCCCTGTGGTTCAGAGCACAGCAACGGGCCGGAACCCGCCGGGTGTTCGGGCCGACTTCTGAGGAAGGGAGCTTCGGCGACGGACGCAGTGGAGCGGGGACGGGCGAGGGGTCAGGGATGGCGGCTGATGGTGCGGGCCCGGGAGGGGACAAGAACGCTGTGGCGTGGAGGTGGCGACGGGCTCAATGACCCCGCTGCTCACGTCGGCCATGGCGTTCTCCATGCTCCAGCTGTTCCTGCTCGGCGCGCTCGGCCCCCGCCTCTCGGCCGAGTTGGGCGTCTCACCCACCGTGCTCGGCCTGACGACGACGGTCGGCTTCGGGACCCCCGCGGTCCTGTCCCCGCTCGGCGGACACATGGTGGGCCGCGCCCGCGCTGGACGCGCTCCTCCACCGGGTCACCGTTACCCGCACCCAAGTCGGCGACCGCTTCCCGCTCTTCGCCGACCCGGACAGCGCCGCGTGGACGACCACCGGGCGCGACTCGTGGACCGGCGGGTTCCGGGCCGCCTTCTGGAGCTGCACCCCGGCCTGCCCGACGGCATCGGCAAGGAGGCCGCGCTGCGGCTTCGACGGAGCCGTCGAGCAGGGCTCGGAACATCCCACGGGGGCCTGCAACCCGCCGTGGCGGCGGCCCGACACCGCGCGCCGTGCGAGGAGTCGGCCCCCTCAAGCACATTGGTTCCGGGCCGCCCGGGCGGGGAGGCACAGGAGAGCGGTGGTCCGCCCCGTCACCGTCACCGTTCCCGGGACGTGGCGGGACGGGGCGGGGCGGACCACCGTCGGGGGTCAGACCTCCGACGACCGGCGTCCGCGGCGGATCGCGACCACCGCGGCGGTCAGACCCAGCACCCCCACGACCAGCCCCGCGATGCCCAGGCCACGGGCCGCGCCGTCACTGGACGACGCGGTGGCGGCCTTGGGCGCGGCGGGCGAGACGCTCGGGGACGCCGAGGCTGCGCCGCCGTCACCGGCCGCCGACTTGGTGAGGCTCAGCACCGGCGCCGGGTTCGCCGGTTCGGGCTGGCCCTGCTTGGCCTCGTCGATCCAGCGGACCGTCTTGCCGTCGGAGTAGGTCTGCAAGGTCTTGAACGACAGTTGGTCGGTGTCGTCGGGCAGCTGGCCGAAGGCGACGTTGAAGTCCTGGTACTGGCCAGGATCGATCTTGCCGCCGGTCCAGGTGATCTCCGAGGCAGCCTCGGTGATGCTGCCGTCGTCGGTCTTGATCGGGGTCTTGAGCTTGGCGGTCGTCACCTGAGCGGTCCAGCCGGGCATCGGCGCGACCAGGACGCCGAGGACGGGGTGGTCGGTGGGCACGAAGACCTGGACCTTCGTGGTGCTCGCGTTGTCCTCCTCGTTGGGGACGCGGAAGGTCAGGACGCCGTCCGTGGCACCCTTCGCGTAACTGCCGGGGTGAACGGTCACGTGCGCGAAGGCCACGCCGGCGGCGGCCAGCACTCCAGCCGATGCCAGCGCGGCCGCGAGCGCGGTCCGCCGCAGGGCACGCCGGACGACGGTACGTATGTGGATCATGAGCGGTACTCCGAAGGAGAACGTCGGGTTGGGGTCAGCGCGGATAACCGACGCCGACGGCGGCCCCCGACGGGACACGGCGTACCGCAGGAGCACCTGCCTCAGCGCCCGCGGAGCCGCCCCCGAGCCTCGCACCGGTCCACAGCGTGCAGGGTCCGGAATCGTATCCGTACGGGCCCGCCACCAGGCCGCGAGGCCGGGCACGAACGCCACGGCTCTGCGCAGCAGGGACCAAAGGGCCGCTTCGCCCCGCCGCAACCACCAGGACACCACAAGCGTCGCCGCGGTATGGGCCGCGACGGCATGGGGCGTCATCGCGTGGGCGTGCGTCATCCGCATGCCGTGCATGGCGAGGGCGGTGCGGGGCCGGGCGGCCTCGTAGGTGAAGTGCAGGCCCGCTTGGCCGGCGAGGGTCGCACCCGCGATCCCCGCCAATGAACGCTCACGGCCGCCGAGCAGGAAGCCGAGGACGAAGATCCCGAGGAATCCGGCGCCGTCCGCCCACAACGGCGGCAACTCCCCCGACGCCAGGCGATGCCCCCCGACAGCAAGCAGCACGCACATCGCGGCGAACACCGTCGCGCGCACGCCGCGTACCGTCCTGGAGAGACCCATGGTGGCGGCATCCTCCCACGCGGCACCGCCAGCCGGGCTCATCAGGTGAGGTCCGCCCCCACAACGCCGTAACCCGCCTCCGCGATCGCGACACGCACCCCCGCGTCGTCGACATCGGCACCTTCCACGACGTCGACCACGACCGTCCGGGCCGCCAGGTCCACCGTGACCTCACGGACGCCCGCCACCGCGGAAACCGTGTCCAATACGCCTGCGGCACAGTGCCCACAGCTCATTCCCGTGACGGTGTAGCTCTTGCGACCCATCGAGTCAGCTCCTCGCGCAGGTGCGGCATCCGATCCGTTACGGCATGGAGTACGAAACGACAGGCTGCCCTGTTCATCACCACCCACACGCGGATCGGCGCCCCGTCTCGGTCCACCATTCACCGGTCGGCGGCCAACGGGTCGGCGGCATAGGTGAGACGGACCACGCCGTCGGCATCGCGTCGCGCCGACGCGGCCACACCGAAAACCTTCGCCAGTACCTCCGGCGTGAGGACATCGAGGACGGGACCGGCGGCCACGGCGGTCCCCTCGTCGAGCACGACCAGGTGATCACAGAAGCGGGCCGCGAGATCGAGGTCGTGCAGTACCGCGAGCGTCGTGGTGGCGGTGGACCGGACCAGGTGCAGCAGTTCGAACCGGGCGCGGATGTCGAGGTGGTTGGTCAGCTCGTCCAGTACGAGGAGATGTGGCTGCTGGGCCAAAGCCCGGGCCAGCAGCACCCGTTGACGCTCGCCGCCGGACAGCGAGCCGTAGTCGCGGTGTGCCAGGTGCCGTACGGCGCACAGGTCGATGGCCTCCTCCACCGCCTGCCGGTCGCGCGGCCCGTCACGCCCCAGAAGTCCGTGGTGCGGTGCCCGCCCGAGCGCGATGGTCTCGGTGACCGTGAGTCCTCCGGTACTGCCGGTCCCGTCCTGGAGGACCGCGGCGGTCCGCAGCGCGGCAGCCCGGGAGCCCAGCTCCCCGCCGACCCTGACCACCCCGTCGGCGGGCCTCAGCGAACGGTACACAGCACGCAGCAGAGTCGACTTGCCGCTGCCGTTCGGCCCGACCAGACCCACGAAGTCGCCAGGGCCGGCCTCGATGTCCACGCCGCCGAGGATCCGATGGCGGTCCAGCGTCACGTGGAGCTGATCAACGGAGAGTCTCATGGTGTTCAGTCCAGACCCTTGTTGCGGCGCAGCAACCACAAGAAGAAAGGAGCGCCCAGCAGGGCGGTGAGGATACCGAGCGGCAGCTCGTTGGGACGGTTGAGGGTGCGGGACAGCAGGTCGACCAGCACCAGATAGACCGCTCCGAGCAGCGCGGACAGCGGCAGCAGCCTGCGATGGTCGGCGCCGACGGTGAGTCGTACCAGGTGCGGGATCATGAGACCGACGAACCCGATGCTGCCCGCGACCGCGATCACCGCGCCGGTGAGCAGGGCACTGAGCAGGAGCAGAACCGTCCGCAGCCGGTTGACGTCGGTGCCCAGGGAGGTGGCGGTCTCGTCGCCGGCGAGCAGCACGTTCAGCCGGCGGCCGAACATGGCCAGCAGCACCGTGCAGCCGACTACGACCACCGTGACAGCGGGCAATTGGTGCCACTGTGCACCGGCCACGCTGCCGAGCATCCAGAACATCACCGTACGCAGTTCGGTGGGCGTGGCCTGCAACTGCACATAGCTGGTCGCCGACAGGAACACGTACCCGACCGCTACTCCCGCCAGGATGAGCCGCGTTGGCGCCATCCGGCCGCGCCGCCGCCCCAGCCAGAACACCAGCGCGCCCGCGAGGACCGAGCCCACGAAGGCCGCGGCCGAAACACCGAGGCCCAGCAGTGCCGTTCCGCCGCCCAGGGTGATGACGACGACGGCGCCGAGCGTGGCGCCGTAGGAGAAACCGAGCACGATGGGATCGGCCAGCGGGTTGGCGACCACGGTCTGTAGCACCGCGCCGGACAGGGCGAGCCCCGCCCCGACGAGCGCGGCGAGGACGACACGCGGGGTGCGGAACGTCCACACGATCTGGTCGACCGCGATGTCGTCGGGCACCCGCCCGATCCCGGTGACGTGGTGCAGGACGATGCGCCACACGACTCCCAACGGCACGTTCACCGCACCGATGCTGACGGCCACCAGCATGACGAAGACAAGGACGCAGGGCAGAACAGCGAGAGCGATGGCAGCGCGCCGGCGGCCCGGTGGGTTCAGAACGCGTCCGGGTGGAGCTTCTTCGCGATCCGCTCGACAGCCAGGTCGTTGTCGGGGCTCAGGTAGATCGAGTCGGACAGTGTCACGTACATGTGGTTCTTCGCGGCCGACCACTGGGGGAACTCCTTGAACAGTTTCTCGGCGTAGGCCGCGGGATTCGGATCGTTGTACGCGATGATGACGAGCGCGTCGACGACCGTGGCCGCCACCTTCTCCTTGCTCAGGTCGGCGAACGACGTCTTCGACGCCGAGGCGAAGGCATTGACGGCACCGGCCTTGCCGAGAATGTCGTTGTATATGCCGTTGGCCACCACGGAGCTGAAGTCGTTGCTACCCATCGACATGTTCGTGAACAGCATCGTGACTTGCGGCTTCTTCTTGCCGGACACCTTCGAGGAGACAGCTGCGATGTGCTTGCGCGACGCGGCAATGATTTTTTCCGCACGGTCGGACACCTGGAATATGCGACCCATGTCGCGCAGGAGGCCGTAGCTGTCCTCGATGGTGAGCTTCGAGTTCTCGTCGTGGCAGCCCTGCGGTGATATGTAGGTGCGCGCGCCGACGTTCTGCAACTCGTCGCGGGTGGCGAATCCGTTCTTGGCGTCGAAGCCGTACGACGTCGTCGACAGGACGAGGTCGGGGCGCAGCCCGATCATCGACTCCCGCGGAATGTCGAAGGCTTCGTTCTGCTTGATGCCGCCGGTCGGCAGCTTCTTGATGGCTTCGGCGCGGCCCGGGACTTCGGACGTGCCGTACGACTGCTGGTTCGCGACGATCCTGTCTCCGAGGCCCAGCGCGAGCAGGGTCGAGACTTCGGCGACGGATGCGCCGTTCATGACGACGACCCTTTTCGGCGCCTTCTCGAAGACCTGGCTCGTGCCGCAATTCTCGATCTTCACGGGATAGCCGGAGCGTGCGGCAGCAGCTTCCGCGCGGCCGTCGGCCCCGTCTTGATCCGTCGGCCCCCCGCACGCCGCGCCGCCGAGGCTCAGGGCGATGACGGCCGCAGCGGCGACTACTGGTCTTTTGACGGCCATACGTGGTGCTCCTCGGAGACGGACGGCAGGGGCCGTTCGAACGCCCCGGAGCAGTAGTCGGACAAAGTTGCCTACCGGTTCCCGGCACGTATGAGAATTGCTGTCGGCTGCTCCCGCACCGGGACGGGGGTAGGCAGTCACAGCAGTGGATAGGAGCGCGGAGCGCGCTCAGCAGCCTGTAATGCGGCGCCACGACCGCCCCGTCGACACTCACCTGCACGGCGGTGTGCACGGCGTCCTCGGCGGCCCGCAACACCTCGATGAGCGTTTCAAGAGGATCGGCGGCGGCGCGGCGGCGGACACCTCGACGAACCTCTCCCCCACCCAGCCGCGTACACCGAAGCCGGGAACAGCGGTTAACTCCCTTACAAAGAACAGCACTTCTTCAGCGAAGGCGCGCACGGCATGCACGGTGATCGCCCGACCCAGCGGATACTCGAAGCCGTCCTCGACCGCCGCAGCCAGCCGCAACACCTCAGTCTCCGGAAGATCTGGGCCTACCACGCCGAGAACACCCAGGCCGTCTTCCTCGGCAACCCCAGACTCTCCAAGCCTGAACGGGCCCGAGTCCAGGCCGCGTTCGACCGCGCCACCCGCGTCGTCGCCGAGATCGACGCCACCGGACACGCCGACGGGAGCCCGCTCACGACGCATGACCACGAGGTTGAGGCCAGGGTCCGGGCGGCGATGCGGCAACTCTCGCCGGACCCGTCCCCGACGGCCTGAAGGGCGACGTCAAGAGCTTGTGCACCCTGGCGGAGGTGCCGCGGGTGACGCTCTGCCGCAACTGCCCACATCTAAACGCCGAGTTCGACCGCCGGCGCTCCGCCGCCCGGGAGGCCGGGCAGCAACCCGCACCGCGGCTTGCCCAGATCGCTTGACCTTGCCGCTGGCGGCAGGGTTGCACGATGACCAGCATGAACAGCACCGCATCGCAGAGCAGCAGGGTCGTCGCCGTCACTGGAGCAGGCACCGGGATCGGCCGGGCCACCGCCCGCGTCTTCGCCGCCGAGGGCGCCCACGTGGTCGCGATCGGGCGGCGGCCCGAGCCGCTCAAGGAGACCGCTGCCGGGCACGACCGGATCATGCCGCTGGCCGCCGACATCACCGCCGAGGGAGAGTCCGATCGCATCATCCAGGCCGTGCTCAAGACACACGGCCGGCTGGACGTGCTGGTCAACAACGCCGGCATAGTGCGCAGCGGCGCCCTCGGCACGCTGACGCCAGAGATGATCACGGCTCAGCTCACCACCAACCTCGTCGCCCCCATACTGCTGGCCCAGGCCGCGCTGCCACCCCTGGAGACGGCAAGCGGAGTGATCGTCAATGTCAGTACGTCGGTGGGACAGCGGGCCTGGCCCGGCAACTCGGTCTACGCGGCGACCAAGACCGCCCTGGAGCTGCTGACCCGCAGCTGGGCGGTCGAGTTGGCACCCCGCGGGATCCGGGTGGTGGCGGTTGCCCCCGGCGCGATCGACACCCCCATCGGTGAGCACCAGGGCCTGACGCCGGAGCGGATGGCCGCAGTGCGGGAGTGGCAGCTGGCGCACACCCCGCTGGGCCGGATCGGCCGACCCGAGGAGGTGGCCTGGGCTATCAGCCGGCTCACCGCACCGGCCGCATCCTTCGTCACCGGAGTGGTACTACCCGTCGACGGCGGGGCAGTCGTGGCGTGATAGGAGTGGCCCGGGAGGTGGGATGGGTGCGGATCGGTGAACTGGCCAAGGCGACCGGGACGTCCGCCCGTGCGCTGCGGCACTACGAGCAGGCCGGGCTGATCTCCTCGGAACGGGCCCCCAATGGCTACCGCGTCTACAACGAGCGGGCCGTGGCGCGGGTTCGTAACATCCGCTACCTGCTGGCTGCGGGGCTCACCCTGGACGACGTGCGCGTGTTCCTGCCGTGCCTGGACGGCGATGTGGCCGCCGCACCGCCCTCGGACAAGGGCCTGCGGGTCGCGCTGGAACGCCTGGCGGTCCTCAACGAACGGATTGCCGCCCAGACCGAGGCCCGCGATCGGCTGGAAGGAGCACTCCGGGAGAAGACCGACGATCGAATCCGCTCCTGGTTGGCGCACACATGGCCGCTCTCGAAGCGCCCGGACAGTTCGGCGGCGGCGCCGGCCCACCGCGGAGAGAGAAAGACATCGGGCGACACACCGTCCCCGTAGCGCAGCGCCTCGGCCATGGCCCGGCCGATCTCGCCCACTCCGATGATGCCGATGCTCCGCACTGTGCCTTCCGCCATGAAATGTGGTGGGCATTACCCGTGTTGGTGCGGGCCAAAGAATCTGTCCGCACGCACGCAGAAGACCGGCGGCCCGGGCCAGCTGCGCCGCGCCGCTGACCTCGGACTGACAACGGGACTCGTGATCGATGCCCGGGTCGGCTGGCAGCCACCTCACCTCACACCGGCCACGTTCCCCCGAGGAAGCCGCCGCCCGCCATCGCGCCGCTCCATCCCGACGTGGCCGAACATCTGATGCGAGAGGCAACCTCTCGCCACCCGGACGTCCTGGACCGTGCCTGGCTCGTGGACGCCGACGACTCCGTGCACGAGGTGTATGCCGCCACTGATCGCGGAGCCGCCCCAACCACGCGCTCCTGATCTGCGTCGTCACCATCACCCACCGACATGACGCACCGTCAGAAAGGTCAGCATTGGGATTGCTGAACCCGCCCACACAAGTTCGCACTATCCGGTGCACACACCCTCGTCCTGGCGCCGCATGAGAGAGCTCCGGACTGAGGGGAGAGAACGCTTCCTACTTGGCCGCCCGCCTCAGTCAAGCGGGCATCCGTCCCAACATCCCCGCCGCTCAGCGCACACGACCCCGCGGTTTCAGCGCCACAGGCGGTAGTTCGGGGGCCGGGATCGGAGGCCCGTCTTAGCCCTTCACCTCACCGAAGCGATCACCGTTCATCCACTCCGAACGGGCTTGTGCGACATCCTCGTTAGAACCGCCGACGAAGTTCCAGAGCAATTTGGTTCGCCCCGTGAGCCAAGTCTGTACCTACTGCGCTTACCACCGCGCTCACCCTCTCGCCACCAGCGCGCAGTCCCCAACATCCGCTTGCTGTGTTGATCCCCACCGCCACGAATTCCCGGTCGGTCTGTTGCCGGTGAGCACGTGAGTGTCGTTCCGGGTCGCTAGGGTGCGGCGCGTGCAATCGCTGATCACCGCCATTTCCGAACACGCCGACGCTGCCAGCTACCTGGCCTGGCCGGGCGACTTCGACCTCGGCCGGGGAGACCATGGCGAGGCCGTCCACCTCGCGTCGGGCGCGGCTCTGGACGGTTTCGCGGGTGATGGAGCAGGAGGCACGTACTTCTTCTGTGGCGATGGCGCTGAGGAACGTCCGGTCCTGTACGCGGACTCCGAAGGTTGCGCGTCGCTGATCGCTATCGGCCTGCCGGAACTCCTGCGGCTCCTCCTGGTCGCGCCCTGGTGGCGCGACCGCCGAGCCTTTATTGCCGAGAAGAGGGGTGAGCTGGCCGCCCAGTACATGGAGGACATGCCCGACGTGGCTGTTCGCCGGGACCGAGCGGCCGCTGCTCTCGGCCTTGACCTTCCCACTGAGACCGACGTACTGGCCCGCTTGCGCGAGGTCGCGACCGAGGCAGGCAAGGACTTCATCCTGATCTTCACGCCGGAGGATGAGCCCTACGACCCGCTGATCAAGGGTTGAGCGGCGTGCCCGTCATCGACGAACTCGGCACTACTGAACTTGATCGGGGGGTGTCAGAACTGGCCCGCCCGACGAAATGAGTCGCCCGCCTCGGGGGCCTGCGGGTGCTGCCGGAGCAGTCCACCGGAAAAGGATCTTTCCGTGAGCCAGCCCCTGCCGCAGTTGCCGGAGCCGGAGCCGGAGCCGGAGTTCATCTTGGTCCGCAACGAGGCTCCGCCCGGGGTTCCCCCTCACTGCTGTCGACCTCGGTGAGACCGGCGTCCCGGGCGGGCCAGTGCACTCCCGCCCACTGTGATCAAGGCTCCGGTCACGCTCGCCAGGAGTCGCAGGTGGCTGGGATCGCCCTGCGACCAGCACTTACCCGTCTCACCTGGTGAGGCCGTGGTCGGCCGGGCAGAATCGGACGTATGGCAGCGAACCGGCGCCTCGAGCACACCCCTGACGGCCACTTCGTCGTCATCGACGGGCGCAAGTGGCGGGCGACCGACCCGGCACTCCCCGAAGACATTGCGTCCCGCCTTCGCAAGCACCTCATGGCAGCCCGGCGTGCAGTGCGCTCCGCGCTCACGAACGGCGACGAAGCGGCCGTGCGGAAAGCCCGAGAGCGTGTACAGCGTGCGAAGGTCGCTCTCGGAGAGCGCGGCACCCCTTGGTGGGAGCAGAGCGCCGATGAGCGGCGTCGTCGCTGGGAGGATGGCCTGTCCGCGCTCGACGAGGCCGAATCCGCCTGAGAACTCAACGCCCCGCTCAAAGGCTGAAAGGTCGGGACGCTGTCCGGCCCACCGGACTGGCCCAGACAGTCTGACCGGGGGGAACTCGCGCATGGCTGGGGACGTAGGCACCTCTACCGGGGCGAACTACTGGCCGCGAAGGCCCCGTTGAAGACCGCCTTCGCGAACCGCTCGCCGATACGCCGATGGGTCGCCGCATCCGGATGCAGCTGGTCGGGCAGCGGCAACTCCATGAAGTCCCGCTCGCCGTACAGCTCCTGACCGTCGAGGTAGTGCAGGTTGGGGTCGTCGGTCGCGCGCTGCGCCACGATCCGGGCGAGCTCCTCGCGGATCACCTTCAAGGTGAGCTTCCCCGCCGTCACTTCGGCCGGATCACCGGTGGCCTTGAAGCGCAGCCTCCCCGCAGCGAGGGCTTCGGGATCGAAAGCGGCGGGGCCGGGTGTGTCCTCGTGGATCGGGCAATGGATCGGCGAGATCACCAGCAGCGGCGCCGTCGTGTGGCCCTCGCGGATCGTGTCGAGGAAACCGTGCACGGCGGGGCCGAAGGCGCGCAGCCGCATCAGGTCCAGGTTGACGAGATTGAGGCCGATCTTGACGCTGATCAAATCTGCGGGGGTGTCCCGCATCGCCCGCGCGATGAACGGATCGAGCAGCGCGCTGCCGCCGAACCCCAGATTCACCAGCTCCACGTCGTTGAGCGCGGCGGCGAGCGCGGGCCACGTGGTGCTTGGGCTCGCCGCGTCGGATCCGTGGCTGACCGAACTGCCATGGTGCAGCCAGGTCTTGCGGCTCCGCTCGGGCAACGGCTCCACCGGTGCGCTGGTGCGCAGCGCGAGCAGCTCGGTGGTCTCGTTGTGCGGCAACCAGATCTCCACGACCTTGTCGCGCTCGGGCAGCCCGGCAAAACGCAGCGTGCCCACGGCACCCGGCGTGTGCTGAGCCGAGCCGTTCGTCATGTCGATGGTCAGCGTGTCACCGCCGCTCACACTTGCCTGGGCGGCCAGTTCACCGTCGATCCGGAGATCGTAGAGCCCGGCCGGACGCGGGGGGCCGCCGGCGTACACCCTCCTGGTGAGCAGGGTGTCCAGCTCCAACGCCGTGGCTCGGGTCCGTACCGCGATCCGTACGCCGGAGGGCTGAGACTCGGCCATGGCGAGCTGCCCGTCCGCGCACTGCGCCCGGGCGCGCGCGGGCAACCGGTGCGGCAGCAGGCCACGGGCAGTCTGCTCCAGTCCCAGTGCGCCGCGTACGAGGGCTGTGGTGAGCGGGGTGGTGATCCAGTCGGTGTCGGCGGAGCTGCGGAGGGGGTCGTCCATGGTTCATGGCCTCGCGGTGATTAGAAGTGGATTCGGCGGGCGGTCATCGGGGGGGCTCGGCGGGTAGTGATCGGGCGTGGCTCAGCGGCCCAGTTGCGCAGCAGCGCGTCCACCGCGTCTACGATCCGCGCCAAGCTCGCGGCGGAATCCGGAGCGCTGTGACGGAGGCCGTCACTGACTTCCAAGGCGACGTAACAAGCGAGCTCGCCCCTCTGCCTGCGTCAATCGCTGCGGTATTGCTCTGCCCGTGCCATCCGCCGGCCTCCTCGCCGGTGCCGCCGTACCCTTGCCTTCAAGTAGTATGCATTTACCTAAGCCTTTTAGGCAACCTTCATTCAAGGTTAGGCATCCACTCACTGACGCACAGTACGGTTGGGGGTGAGTCACCTAGGAGATGAAGGGGTGGCACTTGGCCGGCAGCTGGCTGGAGGGGCCACGAAGCGGCTGTTCCCAAGGTGCGCCGGTTGCGACGAGAGGCTGCCTCGCGCCGCAAGTTCCGCGAGCTCCTCTAGTAGCTCGGGACGAAGGCCACGGCCAGGCTTCGGCACCGCCGATCGCTGCGGTCCACGTACAGGATCTTGAGGCCACGAGTAGCCCGTGGCAGGCTCATGCCGCATGATCGACGATTTCGCGAAGGACACCCTGCACGGGAGACTGCGGCGGGACCGGCAGGCGCTGCTCTGGAAACTCGACGGCTTGTCCGAATACGACGTCCGCCGGCCTCTGACGGTGACCGGGACCAACCTCCTCGGCCTGGTGAAACACGTGGCCAGCGTCGAGGCCAGATACTTGGGCGAGGTCTTCGGCCGACCGTCCCCGGAGCCGCTGCCCCGGTGGCAGGACCACGACGGCAGCGATCTGTGGGCGGCTGAGGACGAGGCGCGCGATCAGATCATCGAGTCCTACCAGCACACGTGGGAACACTCGGACGCGACGATCGACGAGCTTGCCCTGGATGCCGCCGGCCAAGTGCCGTGGTGGCCGGAGCCTCATCGCAACACGAACCTGTTCGCCATCTTGGTCCACGTCCTCGGCGAGACCAACCGGCATGCCGGGCATGCCGACGTCCTGCGTGAAGGTGTCGACGGCCGCACCGGGATGCGTCCCGAGCACGAGATGCAGATCGATGAGGAAGCCCGCGCCGCCTACTGCGCGAAGATCGAGCAGGCCGCCAGATCGGCCGCCTCAGTCAAGGCATAGAGGGATGTTCCCCGTGACTTGCTGCTTGATGTTCGAGCGGCATGGACCGGCCGTGAGTGCTGATCTGCCGAAGCGTCCGGTCCCGATGAACTTCGGAGGCCGGTCGCTCCGTTACTGCCGTCGTTCGCGGCTTGATCAACGTGGCGGGGCCACTTCGCGCGACCAGCGGGCCGTGTTCACCGCCGAGGTGTACGTGCTGACCAGCGGCTGCGCCTAGCGCCCACTGCCGCCGACGTTCGGCACACCTCGCCACGCAAGAAGGGCAGCAAGCTGCACGCGCTGTCCGATGCCCAGGACATTCCGCTCGCGGCCGCGCCGTATCAGGTGCAAACATGCACGGCAGCCTCGCCCTCAAGCCACTCACTCTCGTCATCCCCGCCGTCCTGTCCGGCCGGCAACCACGGCGGCGGTCGCCCCCCAAACTCCGCGCGGACAAGGCGTACTTCTTCACCGTCGCCCGGGCAGGCCGCCGTTGGCGCTACTTCCTGCGTGATCACCCGCACTGGAACACGGTCTACGCCTACTTCGGGAAAGGGAAACACGATGGAATCTTCGGGCAGCTCAACGCGCTGCTGCGGCGCCGGGTCCGCGAGGATGCGGGCCGCAGCCCGGAGCCGACCGGCGTCGTGATCGACGCGCAGAGCGTGACGACCTCCACCAACGTCCCCGTCCGCGAGCAGAGCGCTGACGTGGGCGAAGGAATCATCGGCCGCAAGCGCAGCATCGTCGTCGGCACCGCCGTACTGATGCCCGCTGTTCTCGTCACCGCCGTCGGCATCCTTCCGCCTTCCGTCGCCCTGGGTACCGGACGGCTTGCAGCCCGGCTAACCGAAGTTGCCCCGAAAGCCAGTGGCGCCTTGGGTGCCGCAGTTGTTCCTGGGCATCGCCAGCGGGGGCTGTCCAGCGTTGCTGGTCAGGAAGCCAGGGCCATCCGCCGTCGCGCCGGCCGCACTGCTGGAGGAGTGATTGACACACACATTCCCGAACGTGGCGTTGCCCAGCCCACCAATGACGTCAGCGTGGACCGGCCCGGCGGAAGCGAGAGCGCCACCGAGCAAGACCGCTCCCATCACACCCGTGCGATGTGTCCAAGACGCCTGCATTACTGCTCCTCACCGATGGGACTACACGTCGTCGCACCAACGACCCAGGCCGCCGCCAAGGCACGGCAGTGGGCCGAGCCGCCGACCCCTCCGAGCTGTCGAGGGCAACGGCCCACACCGCCGGAGTCCGGGCCAATGCCGACGCAATCCGGCGCCCGGCCATAGGACGCGATTGGCCCGGGGGGCGTCACCGTCTGAGCAGGCCGCACGATTTGAGAGCGGTCGGCCGTCAAACTGCTGGCGTCGCGCGGGGCCGGTTCCTTGGCGCACCATTCCTTGGGACACGACCTTCGCCCTCATGGGCCAACGTCTGTGGCACCTGGCTCGAATTGGACTGAATCTCTCCTGCGGGCCCATCAGGCAGGGGAATACAGTCAACTCATGAGTATGAAGCCACGGTTGATCGTTCCGGACCCCGACACCGCCGCGACCTACTACCAGAAAACCATGGGCGCCGAGGAGGTCTTCCGAGCCCAGGATGACAACGGTCGCGTGATGGTCGTCGTCCTACAGGTCGACGGTTCCCCGTTCTCCCTGTCCCCGGCGGTGCCCGAGTGGGGCTGGCTCTCGCCGGACGACATCGGTGGCTCCCCGGTCCTCCTGGAGGCGGAGTTCGCCGACCAGGACGCCGTCGCGGAGCGGATGGTCGCCGGGGGAGGCACCGTGATCGTACCGGTGGAGAACCGGCCGTACGGCAAGCGGGAGGGACGCCTCCGCGACCCGTTCGGTCACCTGTGGATCGTCACTGGCGAGCTGCGCTGAAGCACGGGCAGTCGACGAAGAGCAATCAGGCCAACGGGCCCTAGCCCTTCCTGCGTTCGCCGCCGGGCCGCCGGCCCCGCGTCACCGATCCATTACGGCATGAAGATCGGCGAGGGCAAGCACCACACCTGAGCCCTGCTCTGCCGCGCCCGGGCACAGCCCGGCCAGGGGCCATCCACCAGCCACCAGCCACCAGCCACGACGAGAATCGGCCAACTGTGGCCGAAGTTTCGGACGCGTACACGTTGTCACAAGCGGGGCCACGAGGATCTACCGCGCGCGTGCAGATAGTGTGTTCGCGGGTTGAACGGATCTCCGCATGACCCGACTTGACCACCCTGATGGTAGGTCGCAACCCGAACCACCGTACCCGGCCTCCTGAAAGTGGCGTTGATGAACGTGTCGCCCGGCAGTAGACACCTGCGAAGCTGGGTCGCTCTGACAGCCCTTGTCGGCACCATCACCCTCATACCGGGCCCTAGTTACGCGGCTCCGAGCGACCCCAAACCGGCCGACGGCACGCCCCTGGACCAGATCCACAGCCAGCTTGACGGCCTCTACCGCGAGGCAGAGGTGGCAACCGAGGCGTACGACGGCGCCAACGAGAAGGCGACCGAGCAGTCCAAGCGGCTGACGTCCCTCCAGAGCGACCTCGCCCGCGCCAAGGGCCGGGCGGATGCCCTGCACGGTCTCGCGGGGGCGGCGGCCCGGGCGCAGTACCGCGGGGACTACTTCAGCTCCGCAGGGCTCCAGTTGCTCCTCAGCGACCATCCCGAAAACGCGCTCGCCGACGCCGCGCGCGCCGACCGCACCCGCGCCACGCTCCAGCTCATCTACGAGAACCAGAAGTCCGCCAGCACGGAGCTCGACCGGCAGACCGAGGCCGCTGCGAAGAACCTGAGTGACCTCAAGAAGAGCCTCGCGGACAAGGCCGGCGCCAAGGAAAAGATCCAGAACAAGATCGCCGACGCCGAGCGGATCGAGGCGGGCCTGAAGGCCGAACAGGTCAACGGGCTGGCCCAGTTGGAGAAGCAGAAGGCGGACGACGCCAAGTCCATGTGGTCCGGCTCCGGTTCGAACGGCGCCCCGGCCGACAAGGGCGGCACGGGCAACGGGCCTTCGGGCGGCGGGCCGGCCGTGAGCGGCAGTGCCGGGCAGGCCGTCTCCTTCGCCATGGCGCAGATCGGCAAACCGTACGGGTGGGGCGACACGGGTCCCTCGTCGTACGACTGCTCGGGACTCACCTCCGTGGCATGGGCCCACGCCGGACATCCCATACCGCGTACCTCACAGGCTCAGTGGCAGGGACTGCGCCGCGTCAGTCTCTCGTCCGCCCAACCCGGCGACTTGATCATCTACTTCAGCGATGCCACACATGTGGGCATGTACATCGGCGGCGGACAGATCGTCCACGCTCCTCGGCCCAGGCGTACGATCACGACCGCGCCGGCCGCCTCCATGCCGATCCTCGGCGTGGTCCGACCCGGAGGCTGAGCGGATATGTCCAACTTGCCCGTATCCCGTGACGACGGGAATCTGCCCGCGCTCAGCGCGCAGCCGCTGATCCGCCTGGACGCATACGTCGCCGAGGACGGATCGACCGTGGTCAACGGCCATCTGCTGACCATGGGCGGCACCCGGCCGCCCAATGAGGCGATCCTCGACGCCGTGGCGATGTTCGCCCGCACCCTGGGGGCACCGGTTGCGGCAACCGTCGTCGACCGCACCGCGCAGCAGGTGGCGCGGCTTCGGGTGCACCCGGACGGCTCCAGCTACACGATCGCCGATGATGAGGACCTGCCGCCCGGCCGCGAGCGAACCGAGGCGGAGGAGCAGGCGTTCCCTCCACTCGCCCGCGTCGAGCGGATCATTCAGCACGCGCAACGGGAGGAGCTGCACGCGGCGTTCGTCCTGGCCAGTGCTCTGCGTGAGCATCTGACGCTGCGGCGGGGCGTGGAAGACGATCTCTCACTCGAGGCGCGGGCGATCGAGGCCTACATGGCGTTCCTGCGCGGCGACTACGCGGTCTCCACCGTGCTCGCGCTCACTGTCGCGCGCATCCGGTGCCGCACCGACCTCAACCGGGCCGCGCCCGAGGTGGCCCGCGCCACCGCGGCTTGGCAGCGACTTGAGGACGCGAGCCAGATAGCGACCCGCGGAGAAGAACTGCTGTACATGTGGGAGCGGTTGTCCGCTGCGGGCCTGGTACAGCACCATACCCACCAGACCATGGCGCTGGCGGTCCGCACCCGGCTCGAACGGGGCAGGCAGTACGTGGAAGCCCCGGTGGAACGTCCGGCTCCGGCTCTCACCGCGGCCCAGGGCCCCGCCGCACCGGAGGACGCGCCGCTCGCGCGCAGCCGGAGGGGTCTGCGGCGCTTCACCAGATGGACGGGCCGGCAAACCGGCTGAGGCGGTGCACCTCACCGCCACCCTCGCAACGACTCCGCGTCGACCGCTAGCTCGAAGAGGCCCTGACCGACGGCGCCTACCCGCTCCACATGCCGTCAGGGCAGAGTCAGCAACCGGGGCCGATCGGTGGAGACGATGCCAGGGCGAGCGCGGCGATCCGCAGCTCGGCCGCCCACGTCTGCTGGTCAAGCCCCAACGTGTACTCGATGCAGCACCCGCAATCCGGGATCAGCGATACGAATGATCGTTCCTCAACGGTTTCGACCTTCGTCTCCCACCAGTCGTCCGTCGTCAGGTAGGCGGGAGTGATTTCCCCGTCAATCAGCCTCGCCGCCAGCCGACGCAGCGCATGGCGCCGTGCCAGGCCCGGATCAGGCAACTCGAGTCCGGCCTCGCAGAGTGCTTGCTCAAACGCGTCCCGGATATCTCGGGTGTCCGCGTTGCGGGGCAATCCGGCGAGCTCGCGCAACGTCGGGGTGTCCAGCCCGATCGCGAGCGCCTCGGCAGCAATCATCGGCAGGTCCTCCGGGCGCATCTCATCGGCCTGATAACGGCACGCCACCTCCCCCAGAGCCGTGAGGCCGCTCCGCGTTGAGGACTCCGGTTCCGGTCTCGTTCCTGCTGTTCTCATGACGCATACGATGCCAGCACCGCCCCAGGGAGGGTTGCCGAAGGGGCGGTCCGCTCGGTACTCACCGCGTGTTCGCCTCAACCCGAAGGCCCGACCACGAAAACTCGACAGCCTGTCCTCGGGTCCTCGGGTCCTCGTGTCCCGTGGCAAGACCTTCAACTTGCGTGCACCCACAGCCAACCGCGTCACGGCACCGGGTCCGGCCGTCGTAGGCCAGGGAAGGCGGCAGGGGTTGCCCAGCCGCGCAGTACGGCATCAATCGTGGAGCGGAACGCGGTCTCGGCTGCGGCGCCGTCGAGGCCGCCGGCCAGTTCGAGGGTCACGAGTCCGTGCAGGGCGACCCACAACGAGACGGCGATCAGCGTGGTGTCGCCCTCCAGGATCCGGTCCGCCACGGCACGGTCGATCGCCGTGACGAGAGGTCGCACCGGGTCTCGGTCGCCGACCCGGGTCGACGGTACGAAGGACTGCGCCCCACCGAACAACACCGCGTACAGGTGGCGGTGTTCGCGTCCCCACTGGCGATACGCCACGGCCAACGCGTACAGATCCTCCAGGGCGGCCTTCGAGCCGGGAACGGCCGTCAGGTCCTGGAACAGGCCGGCTACCGCCTGGTCGCGCACCTCCCGGATCAGTCCGTCCTTGCCCTGGAACAAGGTGTACACCGCCGCCGTCGAGGTTCCGGCGGCAGTGGCCAACGCGCGGACCGTGACCGACTCCTGAGGGTGGGTGGCGAACATCTCGGTCGCGCATGCGACGAGCCGTTCTCTGACGGCGGCGTCGTTCGTTCTCGGCCTTCCCATGGGAAGCAGTTTACCCATGCTGCTAACATCGTTTCAAAACAGCGTTCCAAAACCCTGGGGAGCTCATCATGCCACCGTCCGCCATACGTCCTTTACGCCTTGTCGGCCGCCTGCTGGCGGCCACCGCCGCAGTGGTGGGGCTAATCGCCTTCTTCCTGGCGCTGATCGTCGTCACGGACGGCGCGGGCTCGGGATTCGTCGCATGGTCCGCGACTGTTGGGATCGCGGTTGTCGCGGCGCTGTGGCGGGGCCGCCGCCGCTCCTGGCGAGGACGGCTGGTGCCCTTCCGGCCGGTGCTCGTCGCAGCGGCCCTGGCGCTGTCGGTGTGCGTCCCCACCGTCCCCACGACGCGCCACTACCCGGCCGCCCTGCCGTTCGTGACCGCCGAGCAGTGGCGCCTGTCCACCGGCAGCCGGGTCGCGGTCTACCACTATCCGCCCACCGGCAACAACCCCCGCCGGCCCGCCCCGCTCGTCTACCTCAACGGCGGCCCGGTGCGCGGCATCTCAGTGCTCGACCACCGCTTCCTGCAACGGCTCGCGGGACAGGGCTACGACGTGTACGCCTATGAGCAGGCCGGTGGCGGACGCAGCGATCTGCTGCCCATGGACCAGTACTCGATCACCCGGTCCGTCGATGACCTCGGCGCTTTCGTCAGCAAACTCGGCAAGGGCCGCGCCGACGTACTGGGATTCTCCTCAGGCGCGGTCGTGCTCACCCGCGCGCTGGCCGACCCCGCCATCGCCGACCACCTGCGCCGGGCGGTCATCGCCGAGCCAGGCCCGATGGACGGCCCCACCGCCCGCATGGCCGAGCAGAAGGGTCGGCCGTCGGCCCGCGACCTCGCGCCGGCCATGACCGGACCGCGCTCCACCCATGTCCCGCGGTACGCGGTCGCGTTCGGCCTCATGCGGCTCGGACTGATCAGCCCGGACAACGGGCTGGTAGGGCAGGCGGAGGGCGACAATGCCTTCACCGCTGCCGATCTGGGCAGCGACACCGGGTCCGCCTACTGCGCGCGGGACGCGCACCGCATCCCGGTCGAGGACACTGCGGAGAACTTCTCCTTCAGTGCCGCCGCCAGCCTCCGCGTCCAGCAAACAATCAAGGACTCCCCCTCCATCGCCCAGCAGCTCAGTCGCTCCCGGACACCCGCGATGCTGATGATCGCCGAGTGCTCCTCCCAGGTCCGGCAGTGGCAAACAACCATCCTCGCGGACAACCCTGCCATCGAGCGCACCCAGTACATGCCCGGAGTCGGTCACCACATGTGGAACGGCCTGGGCGACAACGACCAACGAGCAGCCGCCGCCATCACCGCGTTTCTCCAAGACAACCCCGCACCGCTGCCCGACTACCCGACCCGAGCCGACATCCCGGCCTTCCTCCGGGCCCACAAGTAAGCGAGCAGATCCATGGGATCGCGTCCAAGGTGCGTGGAGGAGCTGGCGGGTTCCGCGGCGACGTTGCGCGTCTCTCACAAGCGATCCGTTGCCCAGCCGCCCGGCAGGGCCGGACCGGTGCTGTACCACGAAGGGCGGTTGGGACGGTACGCACCGTACGGCGATCCCGACCAACGGCACCGGTACCGCGGTACCGCGCAGGCGAGACCCAGTCCTGGCCCGAGCCGACTCGGTATCGACCAGCTCACCCCGCATCGTCGAGCCACGCAGCCCGGACAGCCGATCCGCCCGCTTGATCTCGGACCTGTGCTCAGGAGCCGCAGAACTCTGCGTCCACGACCCGCTGTTCGTGGACGTTCCAGTCGCCGTTGAAGTTGAGCGACAGCACGTGCTTACCGTCGGCCGTGGCCATGGACTGCGAAATGGAGCCCTGGATACCGCCGTTGTGCCCCCATACCTCGGTGCCGCACGACAGCGTCATCTTCATCAGACCCAGGCCGTAGGAGAAGTTCGGCAGGTCCTTGACCGAGACGGTCGTCATCATCTCCTTCAGCTGAGGCGCCTTCAGGAGCCGGCCGGAGAACAGGGCCCGGTAGAACCGGTTGAGGTCATGGTTGTTGGAGATCATCTCTCCGGCGGCGCCCGCGAAGGAGGGGTTCAGTTCGGTGACGTCGTAGGTCGTGCTGTTCGGTGCTCCCGGTCCGGCGAGTTCCCCGGTCAGCTTGGAGTAGGCGCGTCCGCTGGGTCCGGCGACGCGGGCGCGGGTGCCCGGCACCGTGGTGGAGTCCAGGTGCAGGGGGCGCAGGATGCGCTGCTCGATCTCATGGGCGTACGAGTGTCCGGTGGCCTTCTGGATCACCATGGAGGCGATGACGTAATTGGTGTCGCTGTAGCTCCACTTGTCGACGTCGTCGGTCGGGGCGAAAACGGGCTCGTGCGTCATGGCCAGCTGGACGATCTGGCGAGGTGTCCAGGTGTCGTAGCGGTGCTCGAGGAAGTCGGTGCCGAACTCCTTGCGCTTGAAGTCCTTGTCGTCGGTGTAGCTGTATATCCCGCTGGTGTGATTGAGGAGCTGGCGTATGTTGATCTTCTTGCCGTCGTGCCCATTGCCCCGCACCAGGCCCGGCAGCCAGTGGTCCACCGTGTCGTCCAGGCTCAGCCTCCCCTCCTCCTCCAGCTGGAGCATCACCGTCGCCACGAACGTCTTGGTGATCGAGCCGATTCGGAAGCGGTCGTCGGCCCGCGGCTTGCGGCCGGACGTCAGGTCCGCGGTCCCCGCGCGTCCCGCCCAGGTGTCGTTCCCCAGCTCGGCGAGAACGTGCCCACCGGGCACCCCGTCGCGGACCACCGACTCCAGGGCCGCCCGGGTGGCCGCGTGCCCGTCCCGCCCCGCCGAGGCGTTCGCGGTACCGGCAGCCGAGGCCGGCGGGACGAGACCGGCACTCATCACCACCGTGGCGACCAACCCGACGGCAGCGGCCCGCAGTCTGCGCTCCCCTCGCGGGCGGCCGCTTCCCCTGGACGAACGTGAAGCGTTGGCGGCGTGCGGGAGCTCGTACACGAAATACTCCTGTCTCTGACGGGGAGGACCTGATGTGAGCCCAGTATTTCGATCAAGGTCCGAGCCCGGGATACCGCCAACCACCCGCTTGAAGGTGGGGCTAGCCCCCATGCGTACTTGCGCGAAGGGGTACGGGGACGTGGGCAGCAGTGTCGACCGGAGCGAACGCGACCCGCGTCATATGGATCCACCCCGATACCCGGCGGCGCTCGCCCGGGCCTCACCAAGGCCCAGGTCCCGGCCCCAGGTCCCAGGCCGTCCCGGCCGTCCCGGCCATCACGGCCATCACGGCCATCACGGGCCCCTGCCGCGTGCGCTACGCGATACCCGCGATGGTCGGCTCAGCCGCTATCGCAAACGCCACCCTTCCCAACCTGCCGCTCTGCCTCAGGCGTTCGGCGGAGTCGAGAGAGCAGTGACCTGCGCGGTCCAGGATTCGGGTTCCCTCAGCGGCTCCGGCTCCCAGGTCACGTCGACACGTAAGTTGTGGAAGTCGTAAGCCAGGGCCACCACCATCGCCGCCGCGGCGGCCCGCGCCTCTGCCGGGTCGGCGTTGAACGGAACGTTGGCGAGGCGCCCGCAGTGCATCCCGCCTTCCTCGGTGAGGAGAGTGTGGCGCCAGCCTTCCGGCGTCGCGAACAGGACGATGCCGCTCGGCACGCCGAAGGGCGACGGCGATCGCCTCTTATCGTCCCGCTTTCGTCTCACCATGAAGCCATCCAACCTCGGCCACGCGCCGAGGATTCAGGCAGCCCAGACTTCGAGCGCGGTGGCGGGCCTCGCTGCCGACTTCCTCGTGGAGGGGACTGCTGAACGCCCCGGCCCCGTGGCGAGGCCCCGACCGACGCTTCGATGGGGGCCGGTGGCCAACTCTTCGAGTCTGCTGCCAGAGCCGCCGCGCCCGCGTGCTGGCTCAATGTGGCAGGGGGTCTAGGCCCCCTCCGCGGGTGCGGGCAGGGCCCCGGTGGGGGCGGGGGTTTGTCGGATGTCCGCATGACGTGGCGGCGCCTTACGGTCAAGGAATGAAGACAGCGAGCGTTCGGATCGCAGTGGTAACCGCCTTGCTGGTCACGGGAGTTGGGAGTTTCACTCCCCTCGCGCAGGCCCGCCCCGCCTCCCAGCGGGGCGACCTCATCCAGGTCGAGGCCGTATCCACCCGCACCCCATCCCAGGTCTCCGACTTCCTCAAGTCGGCCGGCATCGACAACACCGAGGTTCGTTACGGCGTACGCGGTTACCGGATCACGTACCGTACCATCACCCCGCAAGGGACCCCCACCACCGCCACCGGCCTCCTCGTGTTGCCCGAGGACGGCCGCCACACCCGGCTCGATGTCGTCGCGGACACCCACGGCACCATGGTCGACCGCGACTACGCGCCCTCCGTCGGCGAGGACGACGGACGGCTCTCGCCGTATCTGCACGCCTCGGTCGGCCGGGCCGTCGCCGCACCCGACTATCTGGGGCTCGGCAAGGGGCCCGGCCGCCACCCGTACATGGACACCGCCTCCGCCGTGTCCGCATCGCTGGACATGCTGCGGGCCACCCGCACCGCCGCCCGTGAGCTGGGACGCCCGCTGACCGGGAACGTGTACGGGACCGGCTTCTCGCAGGGCGGCCAGGTCGCCATGGCGCTCGGCCGGGCACTGAGCCAGGGTGCCGACGCACACTTCCGGTTGAAGGCGCTCGCGCCGGTCTCGGGCCCGTACGACATCGTGGGACAGGAGATGCCCGCGCTCTTCGACGGGCGGGTGAACGACACCAGCGGCGTGCTGTACATGGCGTACTGGCTCACTGCGCAGAACCGGCTGCACCCCCTTTACGGCGACACGAGGAACGCCTTTCGCGAGCCGTACGCCCAGGTCGTCGAGGGGCTTTTCGACACCCACCACACCACGGAAGAGGTACTCGCAGCGCTGCCCAGCACCGTGAAGGAGATGCTCACGCCGGCCTTCTACGCGCGGCTCCAGCACCCCAGCGGCGCCCTGTTCGACGCAGCGCGGAACAACGACCACACCTGCGACTGGAAACCCGATGTGCCGGTCCGGCTCTACACCGCGAGCGGCGACACGGACGTACCGATCGGCAACACGCTGAGCTGCGCCCGACAGCTGGCCGCGCACGGGAAGAGAACCCCTGTGACCGACCAAGGAGAGGTCGACCACAACGGCGCCTTCAAGAAGTCGGTGCCACAGATCGTGCGGCTCTTCAACTCCCTTGCCGGTATTGCCGGTACGGCTTAGACCAGGTCACCGCATGGCGCGCTGACCACGGTCCTGGACATGGGAGCGGGCACCGGGGCGGAGCGTTCCGGGCGGCATGTGGCAGATGGGGAAGCGCCCCGGTTGCCATTGGCGCGGGTACGTCCCCCCGCGGGCCCATCACCACCAGTACGCCGGCCCGGACAAGCCGCACGCCCCACCGGCTAGCCGCGCACGATCGCCGGAAAGGTTGCCGCCGTGTCGACGTAGTACTTGCGGACCAGCGGGCCGAATCCGTCCTGCTGGTCGCCGAGGACCATGGCCTTGATGACCTGGGTGCATCGCGCGTCACTGAACGCCGACACCTTCGCCACGGTGCCGGCGCCCCCAAGGGCGAATGGGACCCACGCCTTCCGGGACTCCGCCGTGGCGCTGACGTCCGGGTCGAAACCCAGGACGAAGCGGCGTCCGTCCTGCTCCTGCCCGGTGGCCAGGAGCACGATCACATGGAAACCGGTGCCGTCCTTGTTCTTGAATTTGCTCATGGCTCCGCCCACGTGCCCTGTCGGGCCCTTGACGGTCACGGCGCGGCCGCTCTCCAAGATGTTGCCGATGGCCGTCCACTTGGCCGCGATGTCCGACGCCGCCGACAGATCCGCGGGGTCGTACCGTCCCCCCGTGTCGCGGCTCAGTCGGTCGCCCACATCCTTGGCGCGCTCCCCGCAGAGGCTGTCCAGCATTCCGGTGAAGAACGTGGAATCAGTCGGCATTTGCAACCAGCCGTTGAGACGCTCAAGAACGCTGGCCCCTCGTGTGTCGTCTATCGCCTGCGAGATCCGGTCCCGCAGTGTGGCGATCGTCGGGGTGGTCACGTCCCCTGCTTGTACATACGCCTGCTCGATCATGAAAACTCCCCCCGGTCAACTCCCCTATTTCCACTATGACGTACGAAACCCTCCATCGATGGCGTAACCAGGAAAAGGAACGACGCCACATGCCGTGTCCGCGCTCTCCGCGCGACGTGGCGGTCAACTCTGTACCTCCCAACGCAGATCCCCCACCTCCCAGCACCTCACCCACCCGGCACACCATGCCCGTTGCATACGTCACCTCGGAGCCCATCCCGGCACCCAGTACCGCACACGGCCCGAGGAGTATTCGAACCCATGGGCTACAGTGCGCCTTTGCCGGGACGGCTCCGGGAGGAGCCGGGGGAAGGGGCACAGTCAGTGGGAGAGCAGCAACTCACGCCTGCCGTGGGGCAGTCGACGGCGTGTCCGCAGTGCGGGGCGGAGGTCCCCGATGACAAGCGGTTCGCCAAGTGGTGCACCGCGTGTGACTGGAACGTCGACCCCGGCGACAAGGAACCGGTCCGCGGCCGTTTCGAAAAAGCGCAACGCCGCCTCGCCCACCGCTATGGAGAGCAACTGCATGCCCGACTGCTCGCCGGGGACACGGCGTCGGACTCCGCATCCCGCCAGCAGGACCGCTCCGGAATCCTCGCCCGTGCCGTCGCGCTGGCCGTACACACGGTCACGGTCGCCCTGGCCGTCGGCGGCGTTCTGCTCATCGTGCTCGGGCCGGGCATCCAGCCCTTCCTCGGGGGCATCCTGTTGGTGACCGCCGTCGTGCTGCGGCCACGGTTCGGCAAACTGCGCCCCGATGGACCGGTGCTGCACCGGGCGGACGCGCCGCGCCTGTACGCACTGGTCGACGAGGTCTCCTCGTCCGTGGGAACCCAAGGTGTCGATGTCGTGGTCGTCGACGCGCAGTACAACGCCTCTGTTGCCACCCACGGCCTCAAGGGCCGCCGCTCGCTGCACATCGGGCTCGCTCTGTGGGAGGTTCTGGACCCGCAGGAGCGTGTCGCTCTGCTCGGCCACGAACTCGGCCACTACGCCAACGGCGACGTGCGGCACGGCCGCCTCGTCGGCACGGCCCTGCACTCGCTCCACCACTGGCTGTACTTCCTCACCCCGGTACCCACCCTGTACCGCCGCCGGACCGTCCCCGAACTCGCCGCCGCCGCGCTCATCAGCGTGCCACGATCGGTCGTCCACGCGGTCGCGCTGCTCTTGGAAGGGCTGGCTCTGCGCGGCTCGCAGCGCTCCGAATACCTCGCGGACCGCGCCGCGGTACGCGTCGGCTCGGCTGCGGCGGCGACCCGCATGATGGACCGGTTGCTCATCGGCAACTCGATCACCACCGCTCTGCGCACGGAGTCGGTCCGCGCCCAGGCCAGGATCAGCGGAGCCGACCCGCAGGCCGCCGCCGACGGCCTGTGGGAGCGGATCGCGGAGCGCGCGGCCACCGTCTCCGAGCGCGAGTACGAGCGGCTGCGCCGCGTGAGCGTCCTGCGCGGCCACAGCGTCGACTCGACCCACCCGCCCACCCATCTGCGCCGTCACCTCATGGAGGTGGGTGAGCCGGCGGCGCCGACCGTCGTAGTGGACCCCGAAACGGCTGCCGCGATCGCCACCGAACTCGCGCCGGCCCGGGTTGCGCTGGCGCGCCAGGTCATCCGCGACCAGGCGGGTTGAGCGCACCGGGTCATCCGCGACCAGGCGGGCTGAGCGCGCCGGGTCATCCGCGACTGGCGACCCATGGCCACCGAAGCCGTACACCGGCCCGCAGCCCAGCCGGTCCTAACCGCCAGCGGGAACGGGACGGTTCGACGACCGTCTTGATCGTCCAATGGATGGATCCGTCCCGCGGCGGGGGCCGGACGCCGGGACGGGGCTGTCCGTCATCAACAGGTACCGCTGGCTGGACGCCTCGGCCGCCAGGGCGGGTGACCGGCTCCGCACCCCTCAGGGTGACCTGAGAGAGGTCGTCGGTACTTGCGCCTGGAGAAAACCGCAGCGTCTACAACCTCACCGTGCCGCGTTGCGCAATGGTGGAGTCGGCTGGTACGACGGTGAGCGCGGCGTCACCGTAATTCAGAGGAGCGAGTACTCCATGACGGCCTTCAAGAAAACCGTCGCAGACTTTGCCAAGAGGAAGAGTTAGGAACGTCGCATGCGTGCCAACGAACAAGACGGGAAAATTGTGATCACGGTCGACCGCGACGAAGTCTCGCGGATGACCGGAATCATGGCCGAATCCCTGAGCCTGCTCACGCGCTCCGAGTTCTACATCCGGACAGGGTGCTCCAAACCGAATGTAGAAGAGCTTGTCGAGCGGTTGCAGGGTGTTGCCGCGGGAACGACAGGGGCGTTCGAGCTAGATCTCTCGGTAGGAGTTGAAGCGGAGGAGAATCCGCGCCGTCCGAGGAACTAGAACTCCGGGCTGAGGGCTTGCCGGTGATCAACGCATGGTTTTGATCACCGGCGGCCCTCCAGGGAAAAAGTGCGCCGACAGCAGGCGGCCTCGGCGCTATGAGGCGGGGCGGCACGACGGCATTACGGTCGCAAGCCGACGGCCGATCGAGCACGCCGAGCAGCCCGAGCAGGCCGAGCAAGCCGCCGACGGTCGGCTCGGGTAGGGGGCCAAGCGCCTCGGCGTCCTTGGCCTCGGCGATCAACACCACCGGCCGGCCCGATCCCTCACGGGTGACGACCGTGCCGTCGGCCGGACATGCCGAGATCCAGGTGATCGCGCCAGCATGGACGCAATTTCGGTCGCGCCGATGAGTTTTGTGCGGACCCATGGTCGATACGGCTGGACACACTCAGAGCGGTGGGCCTGTGCTGGGGCCGTTCCAGCGCGGGAGGAAGCACATGGAGGCAGTGATGAGCGTCGACGACTCCGAGCAGCACACCATCCGGACTGGCGAGCAGGGGACCCGGGTGAGCGGTCCTAGGGTGTTGGTGGCGGGGGCGAGCATCGCGGGACCCGCGCTGGCCCACTGGCTGCGCCGGCGGGGGGCCGAGGTGACTGTGGTGGAGCGGGCCCCCAAGCTGCGTCCCGGCGGGCAGGCGGTGGACGCGCGCGGGGTCGCCAAGGAGGTCATCCGGCGTATGGGGCTCGACGCGGCGGTGCGCGCCGCGTGCACCGACACCGCCGGCGCACACACCGTGGACGCGGAGGGGAAGGTGTTGGAGACCTTCCGCGCGGACGACGACGGTGGTGACGGGTTCATCGCGGACATCGAGATCCTGCGCGGGGACCTGTCCCAGGTGCTCTACGACGACACCCGCGACGGGGTCGAGTACATCTTCGGTGACCGCATCGCCGATCTCGCCCAGGATGCGGACGGGGTCGAGGTGACCTTCGCGGGCGGCGCCCGGCGGCGCTTCGACCTGGTGATCGGGGCCGACGGCCTCCACTCGGAGCTGCGGGCGATGGTGTTCGGGCCGCATGAGCGGTTCCTGCGCCACCTCGGTCACGTGCTGGCCTTCTACAGCGTGCCCAACGAGTTCGGGTTGGACCGATGGCTCCTTGAGTACCAGGACCAGGAGTCCGGGCGCTCGGCCCTCCTGCGGCCCATCCAGGACGCCACCCGGGCGATGGCCATGTTCTACCTCCCGTCCGCCGACTTCGACGTCGACCACCGTGACGTCCCGGCCCAAAAGCGTCTGCTGCGCGAGCGGATGGCGGGCCTGGACTGGCTGGCCCCGGACATCCTCGCGCACCTGGACGACACCCCGGACTTCTACCTCGACCAGGTCGCCCAGGTGGTGATGGACCGCTGGTCGAGCGGACGGGTGGGACTGCTCGGGGACGCGGCGTTCAGTTCCTCACCGATGTCCGGGCAGGGCACCGGCCTTGCACTGGCCGGCGCCTACCTGCTGGCCGGAGAGCTGGCCGCCGCCGAGTGGGACCCCGGCACCGGATTCGCCCGCTACGAGGCGCGGATGCGCTCGTTCGTCGAGGCCAACCAGGAGATCGGCCGATTGAACGCCCGCAGCCGCGACGTCCCCGGGCCGGATGCCGAGCCGCGCCCCGATTTCGCCGGCGCATGGTTCACCGAGCTGGTCGGGCGCGCGATCAACGGCATCGAGCTGCCCGATTACGCGGGGGTGCCTGACTCCGCAGCCCCGTCCGGACCGCCGATCACCCCCTCGGCCAAGCCGTAGGCCCTGAACCCCCGCCACCCCGAGGTCCTGGCCGCCCAACAACGCGAACGAGCCCGCATCCGCAGCGAACGCGGACCACGCAACAGGAGAAGGCGCCAACCTGCCGGTCGCGGACCGGAATGAGCGTGCCGTCCACGATCCATGGACGTTCCGCGTCCGCGACAGCCGTGCCTCCCGCTCCAACTCCGCCAAGGACTGGCCGACTTCGCAGGCCCGTCACTTCCCGGCGGGCGCCGTCGGGGCGGTCAGCCAGTGCGCCGGGCTGACGCGGTGCAGATGGATGAGGACGTCATGGCTGTTCGCGAGCGCGATCTGCTTGTACGGTCCCGTCGGCCCCGGGTAGGCGCCGCCGATGCTCCAGGTGGCGCGGGGGGTGTTGAGCCAGTCGCGGGCCGCGTTCGGAGCGGTCCGCAGGTCCAGGACGTAGTCGCGCGGGCGCGCCTTGTCCAGGGTGTACTCGTTGCTGCCGGGCTTGGCGGGGCCGACGGTGTGGACCGCCATTCGTCCGTCGGCGTCGAGCGCGTTGAACGAGCCGCCGTCGAAGGTGGAGCCGATGCTCACGTAATGCTTGCCCAACTTGTCGCGCAGGAAGCTCCCCTGCACCTTGGGATAGTGCTGGGGGTCGTGGGACTGGAGGGCCACATGCCCGTTGTGGGCCGCGAGAAGCACCTTGCTTCCGGTGTGCCGCTGCCACCATTCCACGTTGTCCGCCATGATCTGGTCCCGGTAGCGCATGGCCCGCGCCGCCTCCCCAGGATCGTCGGGGTCGAAGGCGTATCCCTTGGCCGTCTGGTCGATGGCGGTGACGTTCCGTACCGCCCAGGCGTGCGCCTCGACGTCGCCTCCCTTGCCGGGCCCCGCCTGCTTGAGCAGGTCGAGTGCCCGCCCCGTGCGGCCGGCGATCTCCTGGAGTTCGGCAAGTGGACGGAGCGGATAGGTGTTCATGTGGGCTTCAGGGGTGGTCGTGGGCCGCAGGTCCCGGTACAGCTCGGTGAGGCGCGGCAGCAGCTCGGGGTGTGTCTTGGCCATATAGCCGGCCACCTTGTCGTAGAGCTCGGGGCCGGCGTACGCGAAGTCGTCACCCATGAACTGCACGGGATCGTGGGGGTGTTGCACGTTGTATCCGCGCATCCATCGCAGCAGATCCAGATACTCGGTGTTGTTCCAGAACACGTAGGTGCTCTGGAACTCGGTACGCATGATCTGTGCCGGGTCGCCCACCCCGTGCAGCACGTAGTCGTTGAGCCGCTGGCCGGTGCTCCAGCTCGCCTCGAGCGCGAAGACGCGGAAACCCTTGTTCTCCACGAGATAACGGAAGACCCGCTGCTTCATGGTGAAGAACTCGTGCGAGCTGTGGGTCGCCTCGCCCAGCCCCACCACCGTGGCGTCGTTCACCATCATGCCGATCGAGCGCAGGTCGTCCAGGTCACCCCGGGGGTCGGTGGTCCGCAGGGGGTGGGCTGCGCGGTCCAGGGCAGGCACGGGTGACCTCGCGGCCGAGGCGCCGGGCGCGGCCGGGGTGGCGGGCCCGGCCGGGGTGGCGGGCCCGGCCGGGGTGGCGGGCCCGGCCGGGGTGGCGGGCCCGGAAAAGCTGGAGGGTATGGAAGAGGTGGAGGGCCCGCTAGTGGATGGGGGCGCGGCGGCGATCAGCGCGCCGAGGGAGAGGACCAGTGCGGCCAGAGCCGGCCTGTGCGGTTTCATGATCCAAGACTCGCCGCCGCCCGGCCCGGGGACCATGGCGCCAACCCCCGTATGCGACGGCGGGGTTACCCCCTCCCCCACGCTGGGCGCGGGTACGGAGCCAGGCGCCAGGACCCCTAGGAGGAGCTCGCGGCGGTGCGGCCGGCTGCCCTCGGGGAGGGACGAGCGCCCGGCTGTTCATGAGCCGACACTCGGCCAGGCCGATGGTGCGGCTGCGCACCTGCCCGGTGGCGGCGCACTCCGCGCCCACGCGCGGAAAGTGCGTGCCGTTGTCATCGCCGACATCGCGGGCCTCGACCCATACGCGCTGCCCGTCGACGAGGTAGGGGAAGCGGCGCAGCTTGCGACGGTGGTGGGGCACGTGGGTCTCGGCGTGGTGGAGGAAGGAATTGCGGTTGTGGCCGACGCCGAGCAGCAGGATGTCGGCGTCCAGCTCGTGAAGGGCGTCGAAGGGTGACCCGGGTCCGAGTGCGTAGGCCAGGGGCTGTTGGTGGGTGATGCGGTGGGCCGAGGGACCGATGGCGGCGACAGAGGCCTGGGATGGCTGCCGCGGAGTCGGTCGGGGTGGGCGAGGACGGCCGCCGGCACGGCTCCCATGGAGGAGGGCAGCGCGTCATGGAAGAGCGGGACCTCGTCGCGGGCGGCCATCACCTTGTCAGTGGTGGGCCGCTCCACCTGGGGATAGGGGTCGCTGACCTCGGGGGTGAACGTGGGCACGGCCAGCGTGCCCGACGGAGTGAGGCAGTCGAGCAGCGCACCCACAACGGTGTCGGCCCCGCCCTCCACGGTCCCGAACGCGGACAGCGAGGCGTGGACGATGAGCACGGACCCCGCTCGCACCCCCAACTGGCGCAATTCTTCCTGCAATTGATGTCGATCAAGGGCTGCGGGCGAAGTCGACGGGGGCATGGTTCTCCTAGGTGATCGTCCTGGTCGGGCAGGATAACTGGACGGGCTGCCGGTACCGGATCCGGCCCGACATCGGTAGCCGCGTGCCGGCCCCGTCGCGTGGTCCCGAGCGAGTGCGCGACGTGTATGTGCGTGGGCCGCGGATGCGTGTGTGCGCGGCTCGCTGAGGGGTCAGACTCCTGAGGCCTGCGCCCGCCCGAATGGGGCCCTCATGTGCGGCAGCAGGTGACCGCCGTAAGTCCACTCTCCGGCAAGGTGGAGTGCACTCCTAGCCATCGACCTTCCCTCGCAGGCCGGGGAGAGTGATCAGCAGATCAGGTCAGTGATCGGGCGAAGTCGGCGCCCTGTTCCCGCGGTTCTGACCTCTCCTCATCCGACACCAACGCAAGGAAATCGTCCATGGCACGCATGTCCCGTACTACCGCTGACTCACTGCCCACACCAGTTGCCTTCCCACGGAGGACTTCAACCGTGCTTAAGCGTCATCTCGCCAAGATGGGTGTTGTCCTGGCCGTCCCGGCTCTCGTATTCGCGGCCACCGCCCCCGCCCATGCCTCGGGCAGCACTGTCACCTGGCGGAACAAGGCGACCGGCGGCTGCCTGACCTCCGCCCCCGGCGACATTGTCGGTACGGAGACTGGCATGCTGACCTGCTTCGACGGCGCGAACCGCTACGAGGTCGACTGGTACGACTCCCAGGACAACCTGGAGAACCCGAACGGTGCTTGGACGGAGCGCGTCGGCCGGAACGGCAAGTGCCTCACCAGCTACTCGCAGCCGGGCGACGATCCCAATACCCCGTCCCCGGTCTACCTCGAGACCTGCTCCAGCCCCGCCAATTACTACGAGCAGTGGTATGAGGAATGGGACGGATCCTCCTTCCACCTGCGTAATCGCCAGACCGGTCGCTACCTCGATACCAACAGCAACGGCGACGTTTACGCCCTGCCCGCCAACAACGGAAACTACCAGCGCTGGAATTGACGGAGCAGCACGATCCGTCCGGCCTTTTCGCCCTCCTGGACGCCTTCGGCACCGGCTGAAGCCACGGCTCCACCAGTAGGGCACCACCTCTGCCGGGCCCGTGGTCCGCGGACAACGGGCCCGGCCCTTTGTCCGCGGACAACGGCATTGTCCGCGCCCCACCTGGGAAGAGGCGCGCGCGAGTTGACGGTCAATCAGCGCCTCCGCACGGTGGAACGGCTCCCACGTCGTTCTGTCCAGCCCCATCGGAGGATCCATGTCCCGTCGTCCGACTCCCGCTTCCCCACCGAACCATGCCCGTACGGCCGCCGGATCGCTCAAGGGCCCGCTCAGGCGCAGGGCCCAGCGGTACCTGGTCGTGCTGGCGAGCATCGCCGCACTGGGTGTGGCCGCGCCGCAGGCCCGAAGCCGGTCCGCCCCTGCGTGGCGCCGACGTCACGGCCGGAGCCAACGCGGAAACCCGGGCGCTGGCCGCCACCCATGCCCAAGAGGTGCGCGCCGCGGCCGTCGTGTGCGGTGCGGGGTACGTACTCGACAACGCTCAGCGACTTCCCACCAACGAGCAGCGGCTGGCGACGTTGTTCACCTACCGCATACCGACGGACGGCGATCTGAACGACGAGCCGACCTGCGCCATTCTCGACAACAACACCGGTACGAGAATGTGGATGAAACTCAAGGTGTGCTCCAACTGGATTGCCGATGGATGTGCCGAGGGTTCGGGGTATTTCACGCAGTACGCGGGTCCGGTGTACCGGGCACGGGGAGGTTGCGGCAAGGTCTACGCCATCATGAAGAACTCTGCGAGTTCCACCGTGGCGATTGTCGATGCCATTCGCGCGTCGACGATCTGTGACTGAGGGCGAATACCGATCGCGCAAGACGCGCGGTACGTATCCGATCGGTCAGGTGAAATCCTGACGGGTTTCCCGGTGGTAGCGGCTCCCCTGCGACGGTGGCAGGGGAGCCGCGCGTATGCCGTCCGTCCCCTGCGCGCCCTGCCCTTGAATGAGTCACCCCGCCTCTCCCCTTTGTCCGACAATCGCTCGCAGACCGCGACGCCACCTGATCTGCTGAGGCATCGGTCTGATGGGAGCGCGCCGGGGAGAGTGCGAGCGCGCCCGTGGATGCGGAGGTGGTGCGACGATGGGCAGGGCGGGACGTCTGCAAGGGGATCCGAGAGGCGAGACGGCCGAGGCGAACGCACTGGCACTCTTCCTGCGTGAGCTCACGAAGGGGCGTACGGTCCGGGAACTGGCCCAGATGAAGAACATGCCACAGCCCCCAGAAACAGAGCCGGAGGCACAACGAGCAGGTTCTCCTGGCTGAGCTGAACCTCTGACAGGTACAGGTGATCTCGACCGGCCTCTTCGTGGCCCAAGTATCGCCTTCGATCCCGAAGTGGCGGTCAGTCACCGTGTCTTGACCGATGCTTGCTTTGCAACTCACCCCGGAATGTTGCGACTTGTGGCGGCTGCACGCACGACAGGTGTCGGTAGTGTTGGGCCGCCAGTCTTGGGGATAGAAGCCCCGGCAGCTGCAAGGCCCATGGCCCTCCTCGCTGTCGCAGTGACCGTCCAGGTGAACTGTCCAGAGATGGCGACACCGACACCGCAGCACACGGTCGTCACTCATATCTCTCCGTTGCTCATACGCACGGGCGCGTGCTGTCCGGTTACCAGAGTGCCACCAGAGAGGGCACGGCGGACAGGACTCCGTAGCAGCACTACTCGATCGCCGGCATCTGCGGCACGACCTGCCGCACGCCGTCCTGGACCTACGCGAGCCCTGATGTCGTCGGGCGCTACGAGGCCGGGTCCGCTGGTGGGTCAGCAGTTGGACCAGGTCACCAAAGCCACGCTGGGGGGACGGCAAACGCCAAACCAGCCGAGGCCCCAGCCACCGGGCACGGACGGCGGTGATCTACTCCCGCCTTGTCGCGCGTGCGTTCATCACCTTCATCACCACATGTTCTGCCTGTCGTCACCCCAGTCGCATCCCGCTGTTGTGACGTCCTGATCACTAAAGTTGCTGCGGGCTATGCACTGACCGGTCTCACGGTTCCTGAGGTGGAAGTAACCGTTGTTCCAGTCCTCATACCACTGCTCATACCAGTTGACCGGGTTCGCGCAGGGCTCGAGATAGACCTGACCCTGCCAATAAGCGGTCAGGCACTTACCGCCGTCGCCGATCGTCTTCATCGCCCAGGACTTGCCGTCAGATGCCTCTAGGTTGCTGTTGTCCTCATGCCACGTGACTTGCCAGCCTCCCTGCCCTGGTCGACTGAGTGCGTAGTCGTAGTGGCAGGGTGATCGCATGGTTAGCACTCGGTCGGTGACATCATGAGCGAGACATTCGTTGCCGCTCATCGCCCAGTAGACATCGTCGTCCTGCGCATAGGCGCTACCTGCTACACCTACCGACAGGCAGAGGGCCGCCGCAGCGGTCGTTATCGTACGTGCGAACTTCATTTCAGAACGCTCCATGAGTGATGGAAATTGCTCGACCCGAAGTCTCGACCCGAACTTTCAATGGCGCACACAGAAATATCCCCGGATCGAGGGCCTGTCCGACCACCAGGCATCGCGCGCGACCCGATCTGGGCGGTGCCCACGGGGCAGCAGATCGGCTGTCCCGCCAGTGACAAGCGACGCGGTCAGAGCGTGCCGTAGAGGTTGCACTGCGTCCAGTCCGAGGGCTGGGAAGGGGGAACGTCGCAGTAGCCCACGCGATATTCCTGGGTCTCCTGCTGGTAACCCTGGATCGTCAGCTCGCCCTGCCACCACCAACCAGGCAGCGAAGTCCAGGCGTTGGGGGTAGCGATCCAACCGGTGCAGGCCGCGTCGCCGACGTGGTTGCGACCGCAGATTCTTATCTGGTCGGACCATCGGGTGGACACGCTCACCTGCTGACCGCTGGTACCGGCGGTGGCCGTCCCGGCCCCGGCCAGCAGCCCGACAGCGGCCAGAGCCGCGCCCGCAGTGCTGAGAGTGATCTTCTGGAAACGAATCAAGGAAACTCCCCTGGTCAGCGACTCACGCCATAGCTGATGGTCGTGATGTCGTATGCCGATGCCGCCGGCCTCCCGGGCCGTCGCCATCGTTGCAAGCTCCGGCAAGTGGGGCGTTGGCCAGGAGTGCACAACTCCTTAACCGACAGTCGACAGCACGCCGTCTGCTCCCCCGGCCTGCGTCCAGTCCGGCGGGTATGGAGGGCAGCAATGATCCGCTGATCCGGGGTGGTTGGGACCGCGCCTGAAGACTCGCGCCAGCACCTGGGCACCTGGGGCACCCAGGGACGTGCTCGACGCCCACCGCGGGACGTCGAAGATGGTGGCTCGTTGCGAGAGCAACAGCGTTCCGGGGCTCACCTGTTGATGGAGAACCAAGGTGACGACGGAGGTAGCCACCTCACGACCAACCGTCCGACCTCTCACCCCACTTGAGGCCAGCCTGAACAGCGTCCACCATGTCGCTAAATCACCTTGCGTCGCCCACTGCCACCGATGTAGACCCGTGATCATGCTGCCTGAGACCATTTTCCGGAGTTCCGCACTCGAGCCCGCCGATCGCTTCGGAACGTGGCGGGACATCATGACTGAAACCCATGCGCCCATGGATTTGCGAAGCGAGCACGAAGCAGAATTCTGGGTCAATCAGCGAAACATCGCCCTTGGCGACGTGACAGTCTATCCGCTTGAATGCTTCCCTCTCACTTTCCGTCGCACTCCCAAGCTGATCAGCAAGTCCGACCCAGAGGCCTTTCACATCTCCCTCGTCAAGCGCGGTACGGGAATGCTCCGCTTGGGAAAGGAAACGTTGGTCCACGGCGCGTTCGACTACCACACCAGTGACACCTCGCGATCGTTCGAACTGAGCAGTGGCCCGGATCCGTTTGAGATCATCGGCGTTGAGATCCCCAAGGCTGCCCTCCCCATGCCCCCTCGCGCGGCAGCAAAGGTCATCGGCAGACGCATTTCAGCCCGAACCGGAATCGGATCCCTGCTGGCCACGTTCCTTACGCAGGTAACAGAAGAAAGCAGCACTTATCAAGAGGGCGACGGGGCACGGCTCAGTACGGTTCTGGCTGATCTTGTGGCGTCACTTTTCGCCGGCGTGCTCGACGCAGACCGGTCTTTGCCGCCCGAGACCCATCGCAGAACCTCGCTGCTCCGCATCAAGTCCTTCATCCACAACAACTCGGACAGTAGCGAACTGGACGTCGCAGCCATCGCGGCCGCGCATCACATATCCGTCAGCTACCTCCACCGACTGTTCCAGCAGGAAGGGAAGGGCATGACCGTTGCAGGCTTCCTACTTGAGCAGCGACTCACCCGAGCACGGCAGGACCTGTCCGACCCCCTGCGCCAGGACGTCCCCGTGCACGCCATTGCAGCACGTCGAGGCTTCAGCCATGCTGCGGCCTTCAGCCGCGCATTCAAGAACGCCTACGGCATACCTCCCACAGACTTCCGAAGACAGGTCATACCCCCGACCGGTACTCCATGCGCCCTCCCGCTCCATCCTTCAGCACCAGTTGCACCAACCGCCGCTTCTCGCCCTGCGATTCGAGAGGGATGACGTGGCGGACGGTACGGTCGCTGGGTGAAGTCGGAGCGGTTGAGCGAATGCCCGTTGCACGGGACCGGGGTGCGCCCTGATTACCTGGTGGGGCGGCGTCTTGAACGAGTGCTTGCGTCGTGGCACCGGTACGGTGCGGAGCCCCGGACCGACCCGTTGGACGTGTGGCTGATCGACAGCGAGGGGGCCACCACCCACGTGACGACGGGTTCGGACCGGTGCCTGATCGTAGAGACATCGGTCCCCCATGAGGGATACGACATGGCGGAGTGCGGACGCGTCGAGGTGACGCAGGTTCACAACAAGACCCCGTTCGCAGACCATCTCGGCAAGACGGTCCTGGCGGTACACGAAGAAGCGGACCCGTCCACCGGCCGCATCGCGCTTGAGCTCACCTTCGACTCCGGCCGTGTCCGGTGTGACAGCTGGTCCGGGGATCTGCGACTCTCCAGCAAGTGATCAGCGCGCCAGTACCGGCGGGAAGCGTGTGACGAAGTCGCCAACGAGACCCGGCGCGGACGACCGTCGAATCTGCCGCTGGAGGACCGGGTTCTGCTGGCGGCGACATACTGGCGCACGCACCGGCAACTGGCTCATCTATCAGGCGTCGGTGGTGGTTACGGCGTCCGGGAGCACCTCAGGCATCCTCTCCACCAGTACTACGACCGCGACCACCTCACCGGCTTCGTTGCGACCCACCCAGACGGGATAGGTGCCGTCCCCTGTCGTTGCGAAGGCCGCCAGCTCGCCCCCGGACGCCTTGTCCCGCGTACGCAGCAGGTACATGGAGTCGTTGATGTCCTCATAGACGTCCGGGTCGAGATCCGGATCTTCCTGGGTCATGACCTTCTCGAAAAGGGCAAGGAGCGGCTCCCATGCCCCGGCATCGGCGAAGCAACCGGTGGCGCCGTCGGTGATGAATCCGGAGATCTGGTTCTCGATGAACAGCCGAGGGTCGTCTTCGGGCCTGAGCGCCATCTCCCAGGACACCGCGGGCGCCTCGCTGACGAGGAGGCGGACGGCCATCGTGTCGGTGCGCGTGACCTCGCTCTGCTCCCGCGCGCAGTGGTAGGTGTGGCGGGCCCGCGCCTCGTCCAGCACGTACTCGCCAGGTGTGACGGGGACCGTGACGTGCGGTCCGTCTGCATGGTCGGTGTCAGGGCCGGAGACGGCCAGCAGTCCGCTGGGCACGCGCAGGGTACCGATGCGCCGCGGCTCCACCACGGTCATCTCAGGGTGGTACCCGTCGGTCACGCGCACCCCGGGCCGGAACAGCTCACTCATCGGTCCAGGCTGCGCGGGGCGGGGCGGACGCCAACAGGTGGCGGGAGCGGGAGAGTTGCCGCTGTCGTCGTCGGCGGCCGCGACCTCCTCGGCGCACTCGAAGGCCGTTGTCTCCGCTACGCCGTGGAACTGGGCCGAGAGAAGGGGCCACTCTCCGAAGGCGGGCCGCTCCATCCAGCGCCCGTCGTCGCGGACCTCGGGCACGGTGATGTGGGCGCCTCCGGGCCTGCCCTGGGGCTCCTGCGTGAGCCGGCCCCTCCCATCCGGGAAGAGCTCCACGGCGACACGCGGGCACGCCTGATCGAATTCCACCATGTCCGGGCGGGTGTATTTCCAGCAGACGGTGTACCGGTGCAGCAGGCGCATCTGGTTGTCCAGCAGCCGCATGTCCGCGCCGTACGTACGGCGGCCCTGCACGTCGTAGACCAACAGGCCGACATGGTGATCCCGCCAGGAGACGAGCCGAACCTCCAACGGCGCCTCCCGGCCCGCCGTCCGGTACACCACCACATACGGAAGCCCGGCACGATCCCGCTCACGGGCCTCCTCCACGGATATCGGCCTCCAGGGGACACGAGCCTCCAGGTCCCACGCCCGGGCGTACCCCACCTCAATCACCACTGCCGCTCCCCGATCTCCTCCGTACCGACGAGCTGCAACATAGCCGCCACCTGCGACAACGACCCTGCCGGGTCGGGCCGGTGTACGGCTGAGGTCCCGTACCGGGGTCCAGGGTCTCGTGGCTCGGCTGCTGAGCCCATGCAGCCAGCGCAGCAGACTCGGGGTGGTCCGCAGCAAGGGCTCGCGGGATAGCGGGGTGTCGGCGGCTACAACTCGAACTCGAGGTGCTCGATGTCGGTGAACCGGATCTCCTCCAGGCTGCCGGCGCGGCGGCCGCCGTCCTGGAAGTAGACCTCCTTGAGCGCCTCCGCGGCGATCTCCTGGAGGCGGGTGTCGCCGGCGCCCTGCTCCTGGGCGTCGAAGAGGCGGGCGGCGTAGACCGGGGGCAGGGCGACGGTCAGGTGCCGGATGCGGTCCTGGTCCGTCGAGCCGATCGGCGCGGTGTAGCCCATGCGGGCGCGGGCGTCGATGACGATGCCTCCGGTGGAAGCCGCGTTCGCCCTGGCCTTGGCCCGGATCTGGGGCTGCCAGCGCCTCTTCACCTCGCGCTCAAGGCGCCCGGCGAGGTCCGGGCGAGGCTTTTTGATCTGGTTCTTCACGTATCGCTCGACGGTGCGCTGGGAGATCCGCAGCATCTGGGCGACCGCTCTGGTGCTGCCCAACTGCTTTACCAAGTACCGCATTTGAGGGCCTGCGGTTTTGGGTGCCGGGCGGGTGAAGGTCTTCTGCACGGCGGCGTCCAGGCCGTCCCCGAACATGCTCATTGGCTGCCTGCTCCCCTATTCGCCGTTGTCGGTGTCGGTGACGGTGCCGTCCTTGATGTAGCGGGCGAGGTTGAGTTCGGGGGCGTTGAACCGCTCGCGGACTTCCTCGCCCCACAGGACGGACTGGGTGCCTTCGTGCTTGACCAGGCCGGGGTTGATGCCGAGCTTGAACCCGCCGGGCAGCGGCTTGCCTTCGCGGTAGGGCAGGAAGTCCAGCGGAGAGGGGCCGTTGGCGGCGTAGACGACGCAGTCGGACAGGACCGCGATGGGGTACTGCCCGGTGAACGCGGCGTGCTTCACCATCTTGCGGTGCAAGTTGGTGCGGGTACGGGAGATGACGGCGGCGCGGATGTCCGGCCGCCACGTGGGGCGGGACAGGGCGCGCCATGGCTCGCCGGGCCGCCAGCCCTCGCCGCGCGGGCGCTCGCGGAGCTTGCCCAGGCCGCCCTTCACCGTCGCCTTGACCGCGGAGACGACGATCGCCAATTTTGGGTCGCGGGCCTTGTAATTGTCCATGGCTGTGAGGAAGTCGGCCGGGGCGAGGTCGGCGCCGACGCCGAGGTCGGTCATGGTGGCGAGGTAGGCGTCGCGCAGCCGGTTGTACCAGCCGTCCAGGTAGCGGCCGTTCTCCCGCCGCACCCACGCCTCCAGCGGCTGCACCTCGTAGCCCAGCTCCACCGCGTACGCGACGGTCGGTGTCGCATACCAGGCCGGGCCTTCGGGGCGGTCGCCCTTCGGCGTGAACGGGCTCGGCAACAGACTGCCGTCCAGCTCCACCCACTCCTTGCCGACCTTCACACGCGACAGGTCCACGTGGGACAGGTCGACCAGCCACGAGCCGGGAAGCTTGGGATCGAAGCCCGGGTTCGTGACGTGCGTCGGGGCACCCAGCCCGACGGTCAGCCCGTTGGCGCCGGCCGCGAAGGCCATGTTGACGTCGATACCGACCAGGTGGCGCAAGGTGCACTCGGCGTCGGTCATCGGGCGCGCCCAGTCGTACGCCTCCTCGAACAGCTTCTCCGCCGGACCGCGCACATGGAAGCGCGGCAGGTGCTTGAGGACGGGGTGGCCGTCGGGGGCCTCACACGGCGCCGGGTCGACCGGGTCCACGCCCAGGGAACCGGGGTTGTGCTCGGAGTGCCGCTTACCGTCGGCGTCCGGGGCGGAGGCACGGGTCGCCGGGTGCAGCGCGGTCATCAGCTCCAGGCCCGTCACAGCCGTCGAGCCGCGCGGCGTCATCACGCGGGACGCGTACACGCCCAGGACGCGGGCGAGTTCGGCCGGCGGGAGCTGCCCGGCCTCACCCCAGTGCCGGGAATCCAGCGCACCCCACGACGGAACGCACAACTGCACACAGGCCCGCTCCGAACCAGTCGCCGGGCGGTAGATGCGCGCCCAAGGCCCGAACCCGCGCTTCGTCAGTTTCCACTGCGCACGCGCGAGCTGCTTGACGACCTTGTGCCCCTCCGGCAAGCGCCCCGCGAGCCGCTCCTGCTCCGTAAGGGCGGCCGGGAGTCCGTAACGCTCCAACGCGGCCTCGGTGAGCACGAGCAGGGGATCGGCGTCCTTGCCCGGACCGGACAACTTCGGCTGCCCCAGCCTCCCCTCGGCCAACACCCACTCCACCAGAGCCGGGAGGGACTTCGCAGGCACGTCCAGGACCAGGCCGCCGACGCAGTACGCCAGCACCTGTCCATCGGCGTCCCCGTCGATGACCGCCAGCGGACCGTTCGCAAACCGCGGGTCAGTCCCGTCCATCGAAGCTTTGGCCGGCGCTGTCTGCTTCGCGCCAGGATGGCGGGACGGCGACGGTCTGTTGGCGCTCGCCGGACGGGGCACGGCGGCCGAAGCCGCCGTAACGGAGGCGGGGGCAGCAGCGACGGGGGGCTGGGCGTTCTCGGTTGCCGCCACGACATCGGCCTCGGTGACCGGCTTTGGCGGCGGTGTCGGCGCTTCCACCCTTGGCTGCGGAGCGGGCGCTTCCACCAGTTGGATCGCCGCGACGGGCGTGGGCGCAACCGCAGCGACCGGGGCGGCCGGGGCCGGGTAGAGCTCAGCGAGTTTGTTCAGGAGCCGGGCGTACGCATCACGCTCCGGCGGGCGGGGTTCCGTCTTGCCGGCCTCCCAGCCAGACACCGTGGCCCGCCGCACCTTCAGCGCAGTGGCCACTTCGTCGATGGTCAGGCCGTGAGCGGCACGCAGGCGCTTGCGCTCCGCCGGCGGCGGCAGCGTGGCCCGGGATGCGAGCAGCGCGTCGACCGCTTCGAACAACTCAGACATGGAACACCTCCCGTCGGCACCTTACCCCGCCAAGCGTGCAAATCCCGTACGCGCGGCGTACGAAGAGCGCACTAGGCACGTTGCGCCGACAGCGCGTGAAGTCGATGTTCAGCTTCGGGCCCCGCTCCCCCGAAGGATCCGACCGGTCGCCGGCGAAGGACCCACGTCCTTCATCGAACGCCTCGCCGCCGCCAACCACATCAAAGCGCCGTATTTGCGCCGCTACCTAGTTGATCCGCCCTGGTCATGGAGCGGTTCACTCAGCTGGGAACGGCTGGCCGCGGTGGTCGACCGAGACCCCTCCTCCCTCAAGGAGATCCTTCTGGGCGGCCAGTGCATCGAATGCGGGACCGGCATGTCCAGCCCTACGGCGGCAGCCCCCGGCAGACCTGCTCTCAGGCATGCCGACAGGCGACATACAGAAAGCGGAACCCAAAACCGCCGAAGAAGAAGAGGTACGCGGCCTGCCAGGGCTGCGGCGAGCAGCTGCCCGTCGTCACTACGCGCCGCTGGTGCTCGGTCTCCTGCCGCCAAGACGCCCAGCGCCGGAGCCGACGCGACAAGGCTGAGGCCAACCGCTCCCCGAACCCACCGAACCTGGCCTGCGGCATCTGCAACGCTCCGCTCAAAGCCGGCAGACGACGATGGTGTTCCGATCGCTGCTGCCACACCGCCTACCTCCGCCGCCGAGCAGCCGGGTCCATTCCTCCCCGGCAACAGCCGACAACCTGCACTGAATGCTCCGGACCTCTGGAACCGGGACGCAACAAGCAGATACGCCTCACCTGCTCAGCCCTCTGCCACGGCAGGCGCTCCAGCCGGCTCAAGAAGGAACGCAGCAGCCAAGACTCGTCCCACTGAACTTCGGCCGATCCCAATGAGATCGTTCCATCCTGATTCCGCAGTACACAGGGCTGGTGTGGGCCGGTAGTTACGGGCTCGCACCGGTCAGGAGTGTGATCGTTGCGTGGAGATCATCGGTCACCTCTGGACTTCGGCGTTGGCGAGGACAAGGAGGGCTCGCAGGAGGATTTGAGTGCTTCCAGGAGCATGCGGCCTGGGAGCGGAGTCGGAGCTGGCGGTGGCGTGAGCGCTTTGCCTCCCCCCCTTGATCACACCGATGTGGCCAGGTGCATGATGTGCCTGGACATAGGGGGACGCATGAGGCAGACAACGCCGCCGCGATGGGGGCCGACACCGCCGGGGGCTCCTGGGAATTCGGGTGTGCCGCCGCAGGGGTTCATGCCCGTGCGGCCCCCGGACGGCGGGAACGGTGCGGTGTTCACCGTCGGGGCTGTGGCAATCGCGGTTGAGGCCGTGATCGCCGCGCTGGTCGCCGTCCTGATCCTCTTGCAGTCCGAGTCCCACGGAGGCGAAGGCGGCATCGGATGGCTGTTCGGCACCATATTCGCGCTCGTGCTGCTGGCAGTCGTGTCGGTGATCGCAGGGCTGGCCGGTTCGGCGATGGCGGTGCTTCCCCTCGTCCTCCTCGGGCGTGCGGCGGCCCGCCGTACGGGCCGGCGTGACAGCTGGCAGCTCACCCTGGCCACTATGGCGGTCGTTGCCGTCACCCTGGCGCTGCTCATCGGCTCCTGCACGCTCCTGGCCGGCTCCGGCGACCTGCTCGTTTATCCCGTCCTTGCCCTCGGCCTCATCGTCGGGCTGGCACCCGCGACCCTGTGCGCCCGGGCGGCGGGGAACCCCGGAAAACCCGGGGCCCGATGGCGGGTGCTCGGGGCGTGGCGCTGGGCGGTCTGGGGCTGCTCGCGGTGACGCTTGCGGTCGGGCTCGCGGCGTACAGCACGGGGATCCTCAAGATCTACGAACCGCCCCGGCTCCGTGAAGCCGACATGGTCGGCACCTGGACGGACGGCGGCGGCGGAAGCCTCCGCTTCGAGGCGAACGGCACGGTGACGGCAAAGGGCGTCAAGAAGTACGAGGCCACAGGCATGCAGTCCGGTGCGTACAACTGCACCGGAAAGTGGCAGCTGACCGAGAACGAGGGTGTCAGCCGACCGTACGAGCTCCGCATCGCGGACTGCGAGAACCTGTCCATCGGCTGGGACATCGGCGGTACGAAGGAACACCCGACGGTCTTCACCTGGATCGGCAAGCCGGATTCGGGTGAGCGGTACATCCTTACGCGGCAGCGATAAGCCAACCGGTGCTGAGGTCTCGGGCCTGGCCGGGTGTCGGTGTGCGGTCATGCCGCCCTCGATCCGTGGCCTCCACCGCCACATGGGTCCCAGCCGACTGCCCTACGGGATGACTGCCTTGATACGGCGTCTGCGCAGGTAGGCGCGGTTGCCGCGGGACGAGTAGGCCTTGTCCCCGGCGGCTGCGCCGGGCCGGGTGCGGGGACGGCCGACGGGCCCGCGGACCCGTATCTTTGTGAGCACGGGAATGAACTGCGGGCTGTCCGCGGCCTGCCGGGCGGTCAGGATCAGGGCCAGTGGTCGGCACAGGCGGTCGGCAGCGACGTGGATCTTGCTGGTCTGTCCGCCACGTGAGCGCCCGAGCAGGGCGGCTTTCAAGCGGAGCTTGCGCCGCCGCCGGACGCGCAGCCGTTCGGCCCGGCCTGGAGCGGCGACGTCGCCGTGTCCGTCTTGTTCCGCCGCGCCGCCCCCTTTTGCCGGGCTCCCTCCGCCTCGACGGCGGCCTTCTCCAGAGCATCCCAAACGGTCGCCTCCAGGCGCATTCCGGCCGCATCGTGATGGGCGCGGACCGTCGTGGAGTCCACGCTGACCAGTGACATATCTACCCCGCCCCGCCCGGCAGCCTCGGCTATCGCCCCTTCCAGCAGCGCCTCGAAGACTCCGGCGTCCCGCCACTGCCTGAACCGGTTGTGCACGGTGGACCAGGCGCCGAACCGGCCTGGCATCTCCCGCCACTGCGCTCCCGACCGGAACTTCCAGACCACACCCTCGAACTGCTGCCGCAGCCACTCGGGATACGGGCCCTACTCACCAACCGGCAGATACGGCTCGACGAACCCCCACGGCTTCATCACCGCCCACGCCCGATCGACCTCACCCACCGCCTGCAGCGCGCGCACGGCACCCTGCGCGCAGAACCAGTCGCCCCGCTCGGCTGCCGCCCGGGCCACCAGGTCCACGTGCCCGTGCTCCAGGAGAGAGTCCACCAACCGCGGAGGGACTCCTTCGATGCGGTCCGCCTGCCACTCAAGACCATCAATGTTCAACCGGGACAGAGTAGGAGCCACCACTGACAATGCGGCCCCCCTGTTTGTGCGGCATCCGCAGCTGATCGTTGAACCGGAGGGCAGCAGCTCGGGCCCCGGCCGAATGGAACGCCAGCATGCTCGCGACCTCAGCGATCAACCAGCCCCTCCTGGTCGGGGGGACGAGCCTTCTCGCCGCGCTGCCGTGTAGACCGGGTCAGATCACGGCAGGTCAGCAGTGCGTGCAGGTCATGACGTTCCCGTCAGTCAGCGCGACTCGGAGGATGTTCGGCATGGCCCCTCTTCAAGGACACCCACCCGACGCAATGGGCCTCACCAACTCCGCTTAGACCTAAAGGGGTCCCGCTCAATCTTCGATGAGAATCGCTCAACCTTCGCTGCGACAGGTCAGTACGACAACCATCGCGACCTGGGCCCGCGCCACCCGCCCCCGGCCAGCGCCGCGGCCCACCGTCAGCGGGCGTCCTGACCGTCGGCCACTCACCGCCGCACCCACGGAGTCACCTACTTCCGCAGCCGCTACGCATCGCACGGGGAGGCCACCCCAGTCGATGCCTGTGGTCACTCGCTCATTTCGCCAACCGGAAATGCACGATGGCGACGGTGTCGGTCGGCTCAATCTGGGGGTAGTGAAACCGCAGCCTGTCGTGAAGCTCGGCGAGATCACGGAAACCGTCTGCTCGGGCGTCCGACTCGCTGAGCTGGGCCAGCGTCTTCGCAGTGACCTGCGTGACGACACCCGGTAGCACCACCTCGTCATCCAACTCGAACACCAGGCTTACCGGGCCCGTCTCCACCGGGTCACGGAAACGTACCGTCGTCGTCTTCTGTTCTGCGCGTACTGCATCCAGATAGTCAGGATGGAAGTACAGGGTCTGAGTCACCGTTGAGGGCTGCCGTGAAGTGCTGTCGTCCATTCGGCGCACCCTAACGGAATGACCAAACCCTCCGTGTCACGCATCCGCTGGATGCCCCGGGCCGCCCTACGACCTGGTCGGTGTGGCTCTCGATCTCCTAGGACTTGTCCGGGCGGTCTTCGATGGCTCGTGCGATGAGGTCGTGGATCAAGAACTCCCCGGGGCTGCGGTTCTCTTTGAGGCGGGCGAGGTTGTCGGGGTTGAACCAGTCGTAGGCAGAGTGCTTGGACCATTCCAGAGTGGGGTGGTCCAAGTCGCCGTCGACCTCGACGAGATAGTCGGCCTCATGTCGGAGCCCAACGCCGTCGTCCCCCATCCAGGTTGTGGTGCCAAGGAACCGCCGCACATGGGTCAGGCGCCAGCCGGTCTCCTCCTCAACCTCGCGTGCGAGAGCCTCCAGAACCGTTTCCCCAGCCTCGACGTGGCCGCCCACGATGTCCCAGGTATCGGGAAACAAGCGACGGTCTGGGCTCCGCTTTTGGGCGAACGCCTGACCGTCACGGTTGAGGATGACGGCACCGACGGTCCAGACCTCGTCCGAGGCGGGATCGGGCACCTCTACGTCGTCGTTGACAGTGAACGACGGGTTGTGAGTGGGCATGACCGATAGCGTAAGACGGGCGTTTTCCCGGCATGCCGATTTCGTTGTGGTGGGCCTGGGGCGGGGAGATCTTAGTGACGCCGAGTGGGAGCGGCTACGGCTGTTCCCGTCGGTCAGCAACATGCGTTGTGGCAGGTGGAGGGACCACCGGCAGGTGATCGACCAGATTCTGCACCGGGTGCGGACCGGGGGGTGCCATGGCGTGACCTGCCCGAACGGTTCGGGCCGTGGAAGACGGTCTACGAACGGCACCGGCTGTGGTCGGCCGACGGGACGTGGGAGCGTCTGCTACAGCAGGTCCAGGCCACGGCAGACGCCGGGTTCTGACCCTTCGGCCCCCGTTGAGGCAGGCGCCGGCGGCGGGTGGGTGCGGGCACCCGTTGCATGCTGATGCGCCCGCACGCAGATCCGAGTCCCGAAATTGGGGCCCGGCAGGCCTCGCAAGAAGCCCGACAGCGTCGCGGCAGACAAGGCCCACAGCAACGGGCCCTGTCGTATGCCGGATGCCCCGGCGCCGCAGGTCACAGCCCTCACCATCTGGCTCCGAGCTTGATCGGCCGGACAAGTCCTGGCCGAGGGGGCGACATGCACGTCATGGCACGCCAGGACCCGGTACCGGGTCGCCCCGTCCATGGCCTCGCACGCATGGACAACTCGCGGGTATACGACGAATCCGCTCGGCACGAGCTCGCCGCCACGTGTCCTGGCTTCGCCCAAAAACGCCTAACGGGAAGACCGTTGGAGTCCGGTTAGGCGTCGATCTCCCAGTGGAGGGCGCCGGCTTGGGCGGGCGCCTCCAGCACCTCTAGGAGCGCCGATGCGTCAGTGCCGGGTGGCAGGTCTGCTGAAAGGTAGGTGCCTTGGAGCCACTCGTGCGGCAAAGCGGCTTCGACGAGTTTGCCGTGCAGGAGTTCGTGCAGTTGGTCCCGATCCTGGTGTTCCGCTACGAGGGCGACGCGCAAGGTCCGGTGGCCGGACTTCTGCACCACGGCAGTCACCAGGTGGTTGCTGTCGAGGGTCACCACGTCGAGGTAGCAGATTCCGTAGGTGAAGAAGGGCAAACACGTCACCTCAAACCTGTCCTCGGTGAGCCGGCGGGTCCACAGTTGCTCTCGCCAGCCGTCCTGCCGGTCCGAGAGGTCAGCATGGATCATGAAGTTGGCCGGGCCCCTGCCGATGGGGTCCTCGTGCGTGATGATGGCGATGGAGTGCCTCCAGGAACCGGATCGCGGCCTCAAGATCCTCTAACAATGCCCTCGGCTGGAACACGGCGGGTCACGTTCAGGCGCCGCCACACGTTCAACTCCTGGGCGCGTCAGCCCCGTACGGAGACGGGACAGAATGGGCTCCATGGAAGAGATCGACCCGTTGAAAAATCCCAATCGCAGCAATGACGACGAAGAGCTGTGCCGCGTGTGCGGCTACGCCGCAGGGCCGTTCTTCGAAGGAACTTGGCCGAGCTCCGCGATCTGTAGCTGCTGCGGTTGGGACCCGCAGACACAGCCAGCCGGACTCGATGCAACCCGTGAGCTCCGTGGGTACTGGATCGGACACGGCGCCCAGTGGCACTCCCCCAAGGAACAGCCTGGCAACTGGGATCTCTACGCACAGATCCAGGACATCCCCGAACTCTGGCGCTGACCACAGCCCGCCCCATCCATGACGGCCTTCAAAATATCTGCCGCGGACTTCGCCAAGCCAACGGGAAGATCGTGATAACGGGCGACCGGGAAGAACTCCCGCAGATGACCTGATTCATGGCCGAATCCATGAGCCTGCTCACGTGCTCCGAGTTTCATATCCGGACAGCTGCCCCGAACCGAATATGGAAGAACTCGTCAAGCGGTTGCAGGATGTTGCCGAGGGAGCGACAAGGGCGTTCGGTCTGGATGTCCCGGTAGGCGCCCTCGGCGCAGCGGCGGGCCACCAGTCGGACACTCTCCGCTCGGGGGCTTTCCGTCGGGCGCCCAGCCGGCCGGGACCGGATCGGTGTGAGGCAGTCACGCTAGTGGACGACCTCCTCGGCCACGCACCCGCTCAAGGGCCGCCAAGCGCAAGCCGTGCAGCGCTGGAGCCAGGCCCACGCGACCGTCACCAACTCCGAGCGACCCGCGCGCGGCCGAGGTCGGCGCCCGCGCGGGCCTGGTGGGGCCTGGGCGGCTAGCAGTGGCCCCAGGAGCCGTTGTTGAAGTAGGTGTGGAACAGGTTGTTGTCGTCCGTGTTCCCGCCGTAGACGTACCCGGAGTAGTAGGGCGCCCAGCCCCCGCCGTAGTACTCCCGGCTGACGCCGTACCAGACGTTGCCATTGCCCGCGTAGTCGCCGATGGTCCAGCAGTACGCGTAGACCCCGTCACCGTCTGCCTGGAAGAGGTCCGGGGCGCCCACCTTGGTGGACCACGTGTGGGGCTGGCTGTAGACGCCCACACCCTTGGACGTGCTCAGCCAGTCCCAGGTGGCCGCCGACGCGTTGCCGGTGGACATCCCCAGTGCCCCCGCGGCCACCGCCGCGAGTGCCGTGACCGAGGCGATCCGTCGTCCGAACTTGAGTCTCATGCCTGCCTCCTGACAGGGAGAAGAAACCAATGACCAGAACCTCTAGGGGGTGGACCTTTCATGCGTTCCCCGTGGGTCCACCCGGTGGGAGCGGGCGGTGATCGGTGCCGTGCTGCCCGTTCCCAAATCAAGGGAACGGGATGACGGGCTTGCCCTCCGAGTGATTCGATCAGGTTCGAACACTCATGACGCCGGCCGCTCGGGCGGCCGACACCTGAACCGGGGGGTGTCGTGTTCTACCTCGACATGGACCGCGCCGTACTCGCGAACACCCGGTTCGCGATCTCTCCGCTCAGTACCGTGGTCGGCGCGCTCCGCCTCATGCGTGACAACCAGCGTTCTGGGGGCGGGGGTTGGCAGGGCAGGCTCCAGGAGACTCTCCGGGACCGGAAGCTCAGCCTGCTGGGCTCGATGTTCGGCGGCTCGTGGGACTACGTACCGGACTTCCTGACGCCGCAGCCGCAGGCCCCGGAGACCGTATTGCAGGAGGAACTGCACGCGGTCGCCACTACGGGCTCCGCTCGTCTGCGCTGGGAGCTGAACATCATGGCTCAGGGGGTCAGCGCGGAGCGGTTGGCGGGCCGGACGGTTCCCGCCGTTCTGCGCGACGCGATGGAACGGGGCGAGCGGGACTTCGCCGAACGGGCGGCGGCGGAGCTACACCGGCTGTGGGATTCGGCCCTCGCCCCGCAATGGACGGCCTTACGCACCCGCATGGAGGAGGACATCGCCCACCGGGCGCAGACCATTGCCCGCCACGGCCTGTCCGGCATGTTGACCACCCTGCACCCCAGGATGGTCTGTAACGACGACCAACTGATGCTGGTCAGCCGTCTCCAAGGCCAGAGCGCCGGCAACACTGGTCTGGTCCTGACTCCCTCGGTGTTCACCACGGACCTACGCATGGTCATCGACTCGATACCGGGCCCCGCCGGCCGGCAGCCCATGTTCGCCTACCCCTGTCGGCCTGGGCCGGAGAACCGCCTGCGGCCGACCGTCCACGCCCTGCTCGGGGCAACCCGGGCACGCCTCCTGGCCGACCTGCACACCGCCCGCACCACCGCTGAGCTGAGCGAGCGGAACTTCCTCGCCACCAGCACGGTCTCCTACCACCTCGGCATCCTGCACCGCACCGGGCTGGTCACCCGCACCCGCAGCGGCCAACACGTCCGCTATCAGCAGACCCCCCGCGCCACCGATCTACTGGGCGGCGCCCCGCGCGCCCGCTGATGCCGAACTCGCCGCGTGACGCATCGATTTCGCGGTCGAACTTCCTTGAGAAGGATCGAACTTCGTCTGTGACCGGCGGCCCGACGTTGCACGGCCGCTCCGCTCCGCAATCGCTGCGACCGCCTGATCCCGATCCCGATCCTGATCAAGAGCAAATCAATGACTCGTTGCATCAACAGGTCTTGCGCGACGCCTTCGGCAAAGGGTGACGTGTTCTGTCAGTTTTGGCAGGAACGATGGACCGCATGACCAACGAGGACATCACCAACCAGAACACGCAGAAAACCACGCACGTCGGCAGCCCGACGCGTCCGCTCCTGGGGCGAATCGCGCTCGTGGCGGGTGCCACCCGCGGGGCAGGTCGGGCTCAGGCTGTGGAGCTGGGCCGGACCGGGGCGATCGTGTATGTCACCGGCCGTACCACCCGGCTCCGGACCAGCGAGGTCGGCCGGACCACCGAGACCATCGAGGAGACCGCCGAACTCGTCACCGCGGCGGGCGGCACCGGGATCGCGGTTCCCACCGACCATCTCGACGAAGCGCAGGTGCGCGCCCTGGTCGAGCGGATCGACCGGGAGTACGGGCGGCTCGACATCCTCGTCAACGACCTGTGGGGCGGCGAACACCTCGTGGCCGCCTCGGTGTTCGGGAAGAAGAGCTGGGAGACACCGCTCGCTGACGGGCTGCGCATCCTGGAGCTGGGCGTGCGTTCGCACGTGATCACGGCAGCGCTGCTGTTTCCGCTGCTGATCCGCTCCGACGCGCCGCTGCACGTGGAGGTCACCGACGGCACCGCGCACTCCAACCGCCGTTACCGGGAGAACATGTTCTACGACCTGGCGAAGAACGCCCCGATCCGCCTCGCGTTCGGGCTGGGTCAGGAGCTGGTCGAGTACCGGGGTGCGGCGGTCGCGGTGTCGCCGGGCTTCCTGCGGTCGGAGCAGATGCTCGCCCACTTCGGTGTGCGTGAGGAGAACTGGCGTGACGCGATCGCCCAGGAGCCGGCGTTCGCGATCGCGGAGTCCCCGAGCTACCTGGCCCGTACGGTCGCGGCGCTGGCCGCCGACCCGGACCGCGCGAAGCGGTGGAACGGTAAGTCCACCTCCAGCGGGGAACTCGCCCGGTTCTACGGGGTGACGGACGTGGACGGCAGCCGGCCGGACGCCTGGGCGTATTTCGAGGACGTTGCCCGCGGCAAGGAGGGCTCCCCCGAGGACTACCGTTGATCCTCGGTTTCCCTCGGGTCCGGCTCCTCGCGGTCGGCCTGATAGAGGGCGGCCAGAGCTGCTGCGCGCTCACGGAAGCGGGCGCGCAGGAAAGCCGGGGCCAGCACCTCGGCGTCCGCGCCCAGCCGGGCAAGCTGATCGAAGGCGACGTCCTCGGACTCCGCCGGCAGGTCAAGGGTGACCCGGCCGGCGGGGTCCGGGGCGCTCGCGGAGGCGAGCGCATCCGCGACGGCGGCCCCGTCCACGACGGCCGGGAGCCGCTGGAGCCCCCACCCGGTCAGCCGGACCGTGACGGTGGTGCGCAGCAGGGTGCGGGCGAACGCGGCCGCGCGGGCCTCCCAGTGCGCGGCCAGCTCGAAGGCCGGATCACGCACGAACGGCTCCTCCGCTCCGGCAGCGGGGCCGAGGGAAGTGATCCGGTCGACGCGGTACGTACGCCAGCCACCCTCGGGATCCTCCCGCTCACCGGGGACGCGGACCACGGCATACCAGGTGCCGGCCTTCAGTACGAGCCCGTACGGCTCCACCACTCGCGCCACGACGGAAGACGGTGCGCCGTCGCGGCCCGGCCGGGCGTACGACAGCTCGACGGCCCGGTCCGCCCACACCGCGCGGGCCAGATCCGGCAGCAGTTCCGGGGTGGTGGGTTCGCGGAACCAGGTCGGCGCGTCGAGGTGGAAGCGGCGGACCGAGGACTCGGCCGCTTGGCGTACCGACGGCAGCAAGGTCGCGGTCAGCTTCAGCCGGGCGGTTTGCGCCGCGTCCGACAGCCCCAGATCCTGCAACGCCGAGGGCAGACCGGACAGGAACAGCGTCTCGGCCTCGCTCGGGTGGAGCGTGGTGAGCCGGGTCCGGTATCCCGCAGCGAGGAAGTACCCGCCCACGCGGCCCCGCTCCGACCTGACGGGAACGCCTGCCTCCTGCAACGCCTGGGCGTCGCGGATCACGGTCCTCTCGGAGATCTCCAGCTCACGGGCGAGAGCGGCTGCGGTCAGACCGGGGTTCGACTGGATCAGGAGGGCCATACGGATCAGGCGGGCGGCACGCATCCTCCAAGGATCACCCACCGGACCAACGCCACAGGACCTCTTGCCCCCGCTTGCTCCGCGAGGAGAGGGACACTCATCGCTGGGGTGTCGGCCTGCCGGGGCGGCGCGGAAGGTGCGCGCCCCGGCAGGCCAACTGGGCCCAGCCAGACCGGACTTGAGGCCCGGAACGGTCGAACTTGGGGTCCGGAAAGGCTGGACTCGGCTACTTCTGCTTCGGCTGGACCAGGGTGCGTTCCGCGCCGAACTGTGCGCCGGTGTGGGCGTACATCGTCGTCTCGCCGTCGGACCAGCGGATGATGAGGTCGTCCGGCCAGCCGTTGGAGTCGTAACTGCCTGCCGTCATCACGACGTCATGAGTCCAGATGCTCTGGGGCGGAGCCATCTGGACCTCGTTGCCCAGACCTCCGGGACCGGTCTCCTGGAACTGGGAAACCCGCCCGTCCGACCACCGCACCAGCGTGTCCCAGTTGGCGCCGCCGGTGAAGTCGCCCGCCGTGACCAGAGTGGCCTGCTTCCAGGCGTCGTTGGGCTGTTGCAGCTGGTGCTCGGTGCCGAAGCCCTTGTCACCGACCGCGGTGTAGTTGGTAACCTCGCCGTCGCTCCAGCGGACCAGGAGGTCGCTCACGTTGTTCGCGGTGCCGAAGTTGCCGCCGGCGATCTGGTCCGCGTGGCTCCAGATCGACCCCGCGTCGGCCAGCTTGATGCCGCCGCCCAAACCGTTGGCACCGACGTCGGGGAGGATCCGTACCTCCCCGCTGTTCCACACCACCAGCAGGTCGGATCCGCTGCCGCCGGAGAAGTCGCCGCCGGTCAGGGACTTGACGTCCTTCCAGGACTCATTGGGCGCCGTCAACTGGCGCTCACCGGCGAACCCGCCCTGGCCGTCTCCGGTGTAGAGCGAGACCTCACCGTCGGTCCACACCACGATCAGGTCGCCCTTGCCGTCCCCGGTGTACTCTCCCGACGCCAACAGCCGCGCGTGCATCCAGGTGTCACCGCCCCCCAGGGAGAACGGGAGCGGGGGCTGCTGATAGGAGGCGTCGCGCTTGACGGGCCGATTATTCTTGGCGTCCTCGTAGAGTTGGAAGAACCAGTCGCCGTGCATCGGGCTGTATGTCACCCAGTCGACGTTGGCGTCGTTGCCGCCGCCGTTGTAGCCGCCCACGTTGCCGACGATCTCACCGGTCCCCGTAGCCCAGTCGATCTTCGAGAACCAGGGGCCGCCCGAGACACCGCTCCACATGCCTCGGCACAGGGCCTGAATCTGGTAGAAGCCCGGCAGCGCCTCGGTCCGGACCGGGCAGCGAACGGGATGGTCTTCGGGGTCGTTGCTGCCCCTGAACGGGTAGCCGACCATCGTCAGGTTGTTGTTGTAACCGGGCGTGCGCACAAGGGCGTTGGCGCCCACCACGTCCTGCACGTTCTTGCCGTTGGTGGGCTTCAGCGTGCCGAACGCGAAGTCCAGATCCGAGACGGCGCCCTTGGAGTTCCGGACGTAACGGGGGTCGCGGAACCAGTTCTCGACCCGGTAGATCCCGTACTGCTGGTTTCCGACCGAGTTCTCGGCGCGGTACCAGGGGACGAAGATCGCGTTGCTGCCGAAGGCGCAATGCCCCGCGGTCAGAATCAGGTTGTGGCCGCCGCTTTCGACGACGCTGGCCGAGCAGGAGTGCGCACGCATCTGCCCGGTCGTCGGTTCGCCTTCCGCGGAGAAGAGCATGCCGACGGATTTGACGCCCAGGATGTGCTCGGCGGTCGGCATCTCGGATGCCGCCATCAAGCCCTGGGGCAGTTTGGGCGCGCTCTTGGCGCCGCTGCGCCCGCTCACACTCGTCGATGCGGGGCGGCCCGCCGGGTCGGTGGCGGAGGCGACGCGTTCCGGAGTCCAGAACCGGACGGCGTCATCGACCGACCAGTCGCCGCGGCCACTGTCGGTCTTCTTCCCAGGGTCGGCCGTGGAAGGCGATTCACTCTTGGCGGCGGGAGGTGACGGCGCTGCTGGGTGTGTGCTCGGGGCCGCAGTTGGTGGAAGGGCCGTGTTGAAAGGTCTGGGTCCAGGGGACTCCACGGTTGAGGGGGCCGCGGTCGGCACGGTGGCCGAGGGCCGCGGCTTCGCGTCCTGCGCGTAGGCCAGCGGGCCACCGCCTGCCAGGAGCAGCGCGCTGCACACTGCTGAAACGGCAAGGTGGCGTATTCGTACGTGTGGTGTAGGCAAGGAATGCTCTCTGGTCGTCGAAATAGACATAGCCCCGCCCGGCATGGGTCAGGGACAGCAGGAAAAGAACGGGATGCGGCGGGCCGGGAAGGAGCGGGAGGACATGGGCGTGCCGGGATCGATCACCGCGCATGGAAGGAGCCGCCCGGCCCGCCCCGCTCCCCCGGGCAGAACCACGCGTCCGGCAACACGTCCGGTAAAGGCGGTTACGCTGCTGCGGCGGCCCTCCGCCTGCGGAGAAGCACCAGCCCGGCGACCGCCCCAAGGACCACCACGGCTGCTCCCCCGATGAGCCAGAGCCGATAGTGACGCACCGGATCGCCAGCCACCTTCAGCTGGGCGCTGCTGGTCTGTTGCCCGTGGTGGCTGACAACGGTGAGTGGGTAGGTGCCCGCAGGGATGTCGTCCCGCAGAGTGGTGTGTCCAGCGTAGACCGTGGTCCCGTCGTCACACTTGCAGCCGGGGGCGTCCGAGTTGCCCTTCTGGATGGTCAAAGGTCCTGTGAAAGCAGTGGACTTGACGGTGAGGGCGTCCTCGTTTCGGGCGGGGTGGTAGTCGGCCAGGAGGACGACGATGTCGCTGCCCGGGCGGACGACGACCTTCGGCGTGGAGTCGTCCACGCCGAGCCTTCCTCCCTTCGGGCCTGCCACGAACCGGGCGATCTCGGCAGCGGCCGGGGGGACGACCGTCAGACTCGCCGTCGCCACGGGGCGGCCGCCGCTGACGGCGGTCACCGCATACACCCCTGGCGCGATGTCGTCCCGGACAGCCTCTGCCTTGGCCTTGGGAAACCGGCTGGACTCGGGAGCACCCGGGCTCGCCGGTGTCAGTGCCACCGGCTTCTTCAGGGCGGGGGACGTGACGGTTACCTGGTCCCAGCCCGGGGGCATGCCCGTAACGCTCATCGCAACCCGCGCCCCTACCTCGACCTTGTCCCAGTCGAACTCCAGGCGCGGGCCGGCAGACGGACTTGCGGCGGCTGCGGCCGAGAGCGTGTGCTGCTCGTCTGCCACCGCCTGGTCCGGAACCCCCACCACGAGCACCGCAAGGCCGACCGCGGCCAAGGCACGCACTGCTCTGCCGAACACAGTTCCCCTCCCCCGATGGTTGCGCACCTGACAAGAGGGTGACGCGACAGCCCAGGTTGCGCCACGCGGTGATCTTTCTACAACTCCCTTTCTGCCGTGGGGCGGAGATGCCGCCAGTTCTACGAGCGGATCATGCCCGGCCGCGCGGGAGTATCCCTGCTCCACTACCGCGCGAGGTGCATGGAACGCCGTATGCGTCAGGTCAGCAACGCAGCGGCGTGACAACGTGCCTCATGCAACCAGGAGGCGCGGGTTTCGTCGGACGAGTCAGCGAGCGTTCGGAAGACGACCCGGTGAACATCGGCAATTCCCACGTAGGGCAGGACACATGACGCCCAGATGCTTTGCAGCGGGTCCCCGAACTCCGCCTCTTCGCGGTCGGCAGGGGTGTCAGAGGTGTTCAGGACAAGGGCCCGGCCGGCTCTCAGTAGCCCTTCGGGCTCGCCCTCCGCGGTTCCCAGTTTGTAGGCGACGCCGGGCGCGAGGACACGCTGCACCCAGCCGGTGAGGACAGCGGGTGGCATGCCCCACCAATTCGGGTGCACGAACACCATGGCGTCGAGCGTGGCCACCTCCGCCCGGTGGAGGGCCAGTTGCGCATCGTGCGTGTCCGTGGCAGATCGGACCGTCTCCGTCTCGTCGGCAGTCAGCCCAGGGGCGAACTCCTCGGCGCAGAGGTCATGCGCGAGAACCTCGCATCCGAGATGGCGCAGGTGCTGCACGACGGTGTGGAACACGGCGTGGTTGAAGCTGCCAGGCCGTGGATGCGCCAAGTAGACCCCTATACGCGGCATTCATCCCCCAAAGGACATCAGTGTCGTCGGCCGAGCGGGGCTTGCGGTCGACCTCACTCGGACTCGGCTGATCATCATGGCCGGTGAGGCGCGCTCAAGGAACCGGTTTACAGGACGCGGGTGAAGCCACCGGCCGCCCGTGATCCGCCGGTTCACCGTCTGCGGCAGAACAGCGGCCGAGCACCTGCGCACTTGCGGGTTCGTCGCGCGGGCGTCGCGAATCGCTGCGGCTCCTCATTCGGCCCGACGGCGCCGCGCGTACGCGATCGTGAGGGCGGCGACCAGCGGCCCCCAGGCCAGCAGCGGGGCATAGCAGAGATCCATGATCACGCCCGCTGAACCATGGGGGAAGTCCGGGTTGTCCAGCGGTCCGTTTGGCGCCAGGGTGATGGCCGCGCACAGCGCCATGACCGCGATGGCACCCATTGCTGCGGCGATGACGACCACCAGTGGTGGGATGCGGCGGCCACCCAGCCTTGGAACCCAGCGCGGGACCCGCTCACCCCAGGGTTTCACCAGGGCCAGCGTCAGGCATGCGGCCGCCTGCGAGGTCACCGACAGGAGCAGTACGTAGACCGTGATCGACGTTCCCTTGTACAGCGAGCCGAGCCGGCCAGTGAAGCCGACGTCGACCCCGCAGGCGAGCGAGAGCCGCCACACACATGACGGCACCGTGCACAACACGGTCGCCCAGGCCGCCCCAACTGCCCAGCGAGGGGCGGCGATTCGGGCGTTCGGCAACGGGAGGGTCATGACGAGCTCCGGTGGGTGAGGCGGTGGAACGACCCCTCGACGATGTCAGCGCCCAGCAACCGGCAGCATCCTTCCAACAGTCGAAGCACCTCCCCCACGCGGAGGAGACCGCGGGGCATCAGTTCACCCTCGGGCATGAACCGGCAACGGGTCGAGTCCATGCCTTCGCTGGAGTTCGTGGGCACGGCCCCAGAGCCATGAATGGGTGTGCGATTGTCCGACCCGCGTGATAGTCACTACCTTCACGAGGGAGAGACCATGGGCCTCCCCGTTTGCAGACAACAAGGGGTGGGGACATGGCGGTGCTCCGTGGATGGGGGCTCACGCTGGGGAGACGGGCCGGCCGGTTCGTACCGCGCGTGCAGAAGGACTCGGGGGATCCCGACGTCGCGCGGGTCCGCAAGGCCGCGGCGTCGGCGGACTGGGACACGCTGCGGGACGTACTCGAAGCGCGTTCCGAGAGCGAGGACCGGACGGAGCTGGTGCGGGCCGCCGGGGACACGGCGGGGGTGGAAAAGTGGATCGACCGGGTCGTCGACGCCGAACCCGAAGCGGCGCTGCCCCGGCTCGTGGCGGGGTTCCGCTACGTCAGCTGGGGCTGGGAGGCCCGGACGGGGGCGCGGGCCTCGCACGTCTCCCGTGACCAGTTCAAGGTGTTCCACACCCGGCTGCGCACGGCCGAGCAGCACCTGTACGAGGCCGCGGAGCGCGAGCCGTCGTGGACCTCGCCCTGGCTCGGACTTCAGATGACCGGCCGCGGGCTCCAGGTCGGGCAGGCCACCGCGCGGCGCCGGTTTGAGGCGGCCGTGCGGCGCGACCCGTTCCATCTGGGCGCCCACCAGCAGCAGTTGCAGCAGGTCTGCGACAAGTGGAGCGGATCTCACGGGGAGATGCACGCCTTCGCCCGCGAGTCCGCGTTCGGCGCGCCCGGAGGCACGTTGCTCGGCCAGCTCGTCGCGATGGCACACATCGAGCAGTGGCTCTCCCTCGACTCGGGACCGGACACCTCGTACATGCGGCAGCCCGCGGTGACGGCTTCCCTGCGGGAGGCGGCCGACCACTCCTTCCGACACCCGGACTTCGTCCGGTCCGGAGCGTGGCTCCAGGTTCTCAACACCTTCGCCATGGCCTTCGCGCTGGCCGGTGATCACGGCGGTGCGCGGGAGTGCTTCGACGCCACCGAGGGGCGGGTCACGGAGTCCCCGTGGCACTACCTCAACGGGTCCGATCCCGCGGCGGCCTACCGGGAGCTGCGGTCTGCGGCCAGACGCTGAGCCGGGCCGCCGGGCCGCCGGGCAGCCGATCGACCGACGCGGACCGGTCCGGGGCGTCTGCGGTACTTGCCGCGCCCGGCCTGAGTGTCCCTGTTGCGTCATCGGTTCAGGGCTCCGGGTGTGCACTCTTCCACTCAACACGCTTATTTTCGTGGGCAGTTGAGTGGCAGGGCGGCCGGGGTGCCATCCGTTCCATGCGAGATGCGTGGTCGATGGGCCCGGCTCGGGGTGGCTGCGCCGGTGAGGTCTTGCGGGGGTGCGATCCGGCCCCGGTGAGATTCGGCCGGGCTGAGACCCGGCCCGCTGAGATCCGGCCCGGCTCCGGTCCCTCCACGTTCACCGACCCCGTTCCGCTTGCGCCGCCCCCGGCCCGGTCCGCGCGCAACGCGCGGCCTCCCGTTCCTCCCCTTCTCCTTCCGTCCGCGTCCGCGTCCTCGTTCGCGCCCGCGCCGTCACACGGCACACGCGGGCACACTCACCGAAAGACTTCACCAGGTGCCTCACTCCGAGACCGCTCACACCTTCCAGGTCGACCTGCGCGGCCTGGTCGACCTGCTCTCCCACCACCTCTACTCCAGCCCCCGCGTCTATCTGCGCGAGTTGTTGCAGAACGCCGTCGACGCCATCACCGCCCGGCAGGCGATCGACCCGGGCGCGCCCGGCTCCATCACGGTGCGCACCGGCGACACCCTCACCGTCACGGACACCGGCATCGGGCTGACCGAGGCCGACGTCCACCGGTTCCTCGCGACCATCGGGCGCAGCTCCAAGCGGACCGGTGAAGGCGCCCTGGACGGCGCCGGACTCGACGCCGCCCGGGGCGAGTTCATCGGCCAGTTCGGCATCGGACTCCTCGCCTGCTTCGTGGTGGCGGACGAGATCACGGTGCTCAGCCGCACCGCCGCCGATCCGTCGGCGGCGGCCGTCGAATGGCGCGGCCACTCCGACGGCCGGTACACGATCCGTACGCTGCCCGCCTCCACGGTGCCGGAGCCGGGCACCACCGTCAGGCTCGTGCCGCGGGTCGACACCGCGGAGTGGACGAGCCCGGACCAGGTCGTCGCACTCGCCCGGCATTACGGCGGGCTGCTGCGGCACGAGGTCACCGTCGTCGGAGCGCGGGGCGAGTCTCACCAGGTCAACGAGACGCCGCCGTGGGAGCAGGCGCACCGTTCGCCGCTGGCCCGCCGCGAGGCGATGACCGCGCACTGCCGCACCCTGTTCGACTTCACCCCGCTCGACACCATCGAGCTGGACCTTCCGGCGGCCGGCCTGCGCGGCGTCGCGTACGTGCTGCCGACGGCCGTGAGCCCGGCGCAGCGTGCGGGGCACCGGGTGCACCTCAAGGGCATGCTGCTGACGGACCAGGCCCCCGAACTGCTCCCGGAATGGGCCTTCTTCGTACGCTGCGTGGTCGACACGACCAGTCTGCGGCCGACCGCGTCCCGGGAGGCGCTCTACGAGGACGGAACGCTCTCCGCCGTACGGGACGCGCTGGGTGAGCGGATCCGTGACTGGCTCACCGGGCTCGCCGCCAGCGACCCCTCGCTGCTGCACCGCTTCATCGACACCCACCACCTCGCGGTCAAGGCGCTCGCCCGCTACGACGACGAACTGCTGCGCATCGTGCTGCCGTGGCTGCCGTTCGAGACCACCGACGGCAACGTGACCCTGGAGGAGTTCGCGCGGACGCACCCGGCTCTGCTGGTGACCCGCAGCGTCGAGGAGTTCCGCCAGGTCGCCCCCATCGCGGCGGCCGCAGGCCTGGGCGTCGTGAACGGCGGCTACACCTACGACCGCGACCTCGTGCACCGGCTGCCCGAGATCCGCCCCGGCACGAGCGTCACCGACCTCGACCCCGCCACCGTCACCGCGCATCTCGACGCCGTGGACCCGGCCGCCGAACTGCGCGCCGCCTCCTTCCTCGCCGTTGCCCGGGACACGATCGGCGTCCACGACTGCGACGTCGTCCTGCGGGACTTCCAGCCCGTCACCGCTCCCGCCCTGCTGCTCGACAACCGGGAGGCGCGCCACGAGCGGACCCGGTCGAGTCTCGCCGCCGAGAGCGACGGGCTGTGGGCCGACATCCTCGGCTCGCTGCGCCAGGAGTCCCCGCGCGCCCAGCTCGTCCTGAACCATCTCAACCCGCTGGTCCGCCAAGCCCTCACGATCACCGAGCGCGGACTCGCCGTCACCGCCGCGGAAGCGCTCTACGGCCAGGCCCTGCTGCTCAGCCGGCGCCCCCTGCGGGCCAGTGAGAGCGCTCTGCTCAACCGGGCCTTCATCGGCCTGCTCACCCACGCCATGCACCAGCCCGGCACGGCGGCACCCGGCTCCGAGCCCAGGAAGGAACTGTAAATGCTGGACACCCCCGAGGCCGTGGTCGAGGCGCTGCGCGAGAACAACGAGCGTGCGCACGGTCGGCAGCGCACCATCACCGCCGAAGAGCTCGTCGAGGCGGCCGAGCCCTTCGAGGAGCCCGACGTCCTCGTCACGGCCCTCCTCGAGTTGATGTCGGCGTATGAGTTCACCGGCGAGCACCGCAAGGCGCCCGTCGTCTTCGCCCGGCTGCTCAAGCTGTGGGACACGACTCCGGCGTCGTTCAGCCAGTGGGAGGCCCACCAGGTCTTCTGGCGTTTCAAGTGGGTGACGACGTCCCTGCTCCAGGTGCCCGAGGTGCCGCTCGCCTCCGTCCACGGCTGGATCGACCAGATGCGCATCCGCTACGAAGGGGCCGACCACGGGCTTCAGCCGGTGGCCACGATGCGCTACCACGTCGCATCCCACACCGGTGCCGGCGTGGCCGACGCCTACGACCTGTGGGCCACCCGCCCCCGTACCGAGCTGAGCGACTGCGAAGCGTGCGAGACCCGGCACTTCGCCTGGCACCAGGTGCTGGCAGGCGACGACACCGGGGCGCTCGACACCTGGCGTCCGGTCCTCACCGAGGGCATGGGCTGCACCGAGGAACCCCAGATGAGCCAGGCGCGTGCCCTGCTGCCGCTGCTGCGGACGGGCCGTCTCGACGAGGCCCGCTCCCACCACCTCACCGGCTACCGGCGGGTCAGGGGCAACACGGGCATGCAGGACGAGGTCGGCCTGCACGTGGAGTTCTGCGCGCTCTCGCGCAACGAGGGCCGGGGCCTGGAGATCCTCGCCGAGAACCGCTCACTGTTCGAGGCGACCGGCGCTCCGCTGGCCCATCTGGACTTCCTCACCGGCACCGAGGTCCTGCTCGCCCGCCTCGCCGCGGACGGACATGACAGCACCGCCGTCGCCGGTCCTCCGGGAAAGAACTGGACGATCGGTGAACTCCTCACCCACATACGCTCCGAGGCATCCCGGCTCACCAGGGCGTTCGACGATCGCAACGGCACCGATGCCGTCTCGTGCCGCCGTCAACTGCGCCTGAATCAGGGCCCGTTGGTGGCGGAGCCGCTGCCGCTGGGGCTGCGGACCTCCCTGCCCCGCCAGACCTCGCCGACGGTCCTGGCGGCAACACCCGCGCCCGCCGAACCGGAGGCCCCCCAGGACTTCGTCGCCCTGGTGCGCGAGGCCCGGCGCATGGCAGCCGTGGGGCACCCCGGAGCCGAACGGCTGTGGGTCCGCATCGCCGCGCGCCTCGCCGACGGCACCGCCGCGCACGACGACCGGCTCGGCCCCAAGGACCTGCTCCATGCGGAACTCGCCGAGCAGCGGGCCTTCCTGCTCGCGCGCGAGGACCGCCACACGGAGAGCGTCGCCGAACTGAAGCAGGCCACCGTCCTCTTCGAAGGGCTCGGCATGCCCTGGCACGCGCTTTCCGCGCGCAGCCGCGTCCTGGCCTGGGCGGCCACCACCGTCAGCGACACGCAGGACGACGTCGCGGGCGAGGGCCAGGGAGCGGATCAGGCAACCGAGCGCCTGGATGCGGATGCCGTCCGAGCCGGTCTCGACGAAGTGCTGAGCGAGGCGGAACGCCTCAAGACCGCGGCCCCGCTCGGTGGGGGTGCCTTCGGCATCGGGGAGGCCGCGACCGAGGAGGACCCGGCCGCGGCGCGGGTGCTGGAATACCTGACGGTGTTGTTCTCCCGCATCTTCGCGGCCTACCAGGACGTTCTGCGCGGACTGCCGGAGCCCTCCGGCTCGGCCGTGGCCCGGTTCGAGGAGTCCGTCCGTACGCTGCACAGCGAAGCCGAGCGCCTGACGGTTCCTCACCAGACCTCCAACGCACGGCAGTTGACGGCCGACCTCGCCGGACGGCGCGGTGACGTCGAGCGCGCTGTGACCGAGCTGCGTGCGGCGCTGCAAGACGTTGAGGCGTCCGGTCGTCCCTGGCGCGGTTCACGGCCGCGGGCCCTGCTCGCCCAGTTCCTGCTGACCTCCAACCAGTGGGAGGAAGCAGCGGAGTTGCTGCACCAGGCGCTAGCCGACGCCGTCCGCTTCGACGACCGCGACTTCGCCATGGCTCCCACCCACGCGCTCCTCGGCCACGCCGCATCCCACCTCGGTGACACGAACCGTGCCGTACGCCATCTCTCGGAGGCCGCCGCCCGGTTCGACCAGAACGGGGACCACGACGAGGCCGCCAGCACCCGGCTCCAACTCGCCGACGTCCTGACGCGCGCCGGGCAGCAGGCCGATGCCGTCGCCGTACTGGAATCCGTCCTCTCCGACGAGACGGCTTCCACGCTCGACGAACGCCTGGTCGCCCAGACGCGGTTGACGCTGGCACGCGGGCTGCGCGAGCTGGAGGAGTTCCTGCCCGCGGCCGAGGAGTTCCTGCGGCTCGCGGACACCGTAGCCGCATGGGAGGACGAGCACGAGCTGCACACCATGACGGCGGCGGAGACGGCCGTCACGCTGGCGATGGCCGAGCGCTGGGACGCGGCGGGCAGCGCCTACGAACGCGCCGTCGCCGCGCACGCCAAGGGCCCGAGACCGTCCCAGATCACGCAGATGATGTGCGAGTTCGCGCGTCTGGTCATGCTGGCCCGCGGAGCCGACGCCGTGGATGTGGCCCTGGACCACCTGGCCCAGGCCGACGCGGTCCGGTCCGCCGTACCGGACGGCACCGAGGGTTTTGTCCCCTGGTACGAGGCGGGCGCCGTGCACTACCGCCGCGCCCGCGTCCTCGCGGACGCCGAAGCCTTCCCGAAGGCCCTGGCCGAGGCGGAGGCCGCCGTCGCCGCCTACGAGCAGGGCGGGGAGTACGGCGAAGCGCCGCGCGCGGAAGCCGTCCGGATCGCGGCCCTGGTCGAGGGCAACGGCCTCGGCCAGTTCAAGGAGGCCATCGCCCGCCTGGCGACGGCAGCACAGCGAGCCCGCAAGGCAGACCTCGCGGAGGCAGCCCAGATCCTGGACGCCCTGCGGCAGGACTACCAGAGGCGACAGCAGGGCTGAGCCCCCTCCCCGGGCCCGGCCCCAGTCACCTAGGGGGCCGGGCCCGTCGCCTCACGCCAAGGCTGCCCTTCACTGCCCGTCGCTGCACCGTCGGCCGGGGCGGGCGGCGGTGCTGGCATGCACGGCGGCCCAAGAGCAAGTAGCGGGCCGTTCAGACGAACGTGGATTCCTCACCCCGCACGCCCAGAGCTATGATCCACCCGTAAATTGAACGCATTCAAAACAAGGGGGAGCTCATGTCAGGGCAACGCATCAGGCAAGCCATCGCGCGTCAAAGTCTCCGGTCCGGCCCCAACTCCCGCGTCACAGAAGGGGCATGACGCCGTGGGTGCCGGCTTGGAGCTACTCCTCATTCCCCTCGCCCTCTACTTCGTGCTGGCACTGTCCCTCTGCCGCAAGCTGGCCGCGCGTACCACTCCGGCGCTCACGTGGATGTTCATCACGGCGCTGCTCGTCCTGCCGGGCGGGTTGATCGTCACTTGGTGGGTGACGGGGGTGCTCGCACAACCGGGTTCGTAGTCGGGCAACCGGGTTTGCGATGGGGCAACCGGGCTCGCAGTGGGGCGGAGTGCCTCCGCTGCGGAAAGCACCGGATCTGCACCGCCCACCACGGCCGCGTCAACCCAATCCCCCGGCGCCCGTCGACAGAGAACGGACGCTCCTGAGGCCTAGGAATACATGATCCGCCGGCCCCAAGCCCCGTCAATCGCCTGGTGACCACGAACGGCGGTCACCGCGGCACCGCCCCGCTCATCCCGCACCGCCGCGAACCCTTCCCGGGACAACGCTTAGGCTTCTCCAATGGATAGCGGTGACGTAGCGGGAAGGGATCTGACGGACCCTCAGTTCCCGCCTGTGCGGGCAGCCGGTCGGGGGCGTGGCTGGTACCGAGGCGACTGCCATGTGCATTCGGTGTGCTCTAACGGCGGGGAGCTGACGACGGCACAGCTTGCCGTCGGTGCTCGCGCGGCGGGGCTTGATTTCCTGGCGATCACCGAGCACAACACTGCCGAAACGCACGGCTCTTGGAGCCGGCACATCGGCGACGACCTAGTGGTGATCCTGGGCCAGGAGGTCGTCACTCGGACCGGACACTGGCTCGCGCTTGGGCTGCAACCAGGTCAGGTAGTCGACTGGCGCTACGGCGTGCGGGACGACGTGATCGATCGGCATCTGGCGGAGGTTCGCCGCGCCGGTGGGCTCTGCGTGGCGGCTCATCCGTACGCTCCCTACGCCTCGGGCACGCTCATGTACCCGTACCGGGGCTTCGACGTGGTTGAGGTGTGGAACGGGCAGTGGAGTTCGGATGTGTCATGGCAGGCGGATAATGAGGCGGCCTTGGCAGAGTGGGGACGCAGTCTGGCCGCAGAGATCCACCAAGGACGGTGGCGGCCTGCGGTAGGGAACAGCGACGCCCACCTGGAAGGCCAGATCGGCAGCCCACACACTGTCGTGCTGGCTGGCGAGCTGAGTACCGATGCGGTCCTCGCCGGTATCCGCGCCGGCCACAGCTGGATCGCCGCTTCGCATTCCATCGACCTGTCGTTCACGGTCTCCAACGGTCATCGCAGCGTCGCGATGGGTGAATGGTTGAAAACCGGCGATGAGCCAGCGGTGGTGCGTGTTGACGTACGGGGCGTGCCCGGCGGCGCTGTCAGCCTCCACACCGAGAGGGGAAAAGTGTTCGGTGAATCGTTGCCAGACACAGGATCGGGCACCGTGGAATGGCACATCACCGCCGAGGAATCGGCGTTCGTTCGCAGCGAGGTTCGCTACGTGAACGGGAACATGGCAGCACTCAGCAATCCGGTCATCTTGACCTGAACCGCGGGCGGTTGACCTTCGTTCAGCTCATGCCATCTACGCCCGTACCGTGGCGGGCCGCGCCACTGCGGAAAGCCCTCGTCGTTCACCGCCGTGACGGCGGTGAAGGCGCGGCTGTGGCTCGCCGAGGAGGGAGAACGGGCCCGCGAAGACTGACCCCGTACGGCTGCCCGGCCACCGCCGCACCCCCTCCCCCGGCAAAGGGGAACACTCGTCGGCCGTTTGCAATGATCAGCCCCCGCTGCTGCTTGGCGGACCAATTCGCTTGGCGGAGGGGGCACTTGGGTGGGTGCGGCCCCCTGGGCGTGGTTCGGGCAGCACGCTAGCCTGACAGGAATCCCGGGAGCGCGCTCATGGAGATTACGTGGCGTCGGATCGTCGCGCAGGACTTCCCTCTGCTAGGCATTTGGCTTCAGCAGCCCCACGTGAAGCGGTGGTGGAATCACGAGACCACAGCGGAAGCGGTGGCGCGCGACTTCGGTCCCGCTGCCCGAGGCGAGGAGCCGTCGGAGGACCTGCTTGCCTTCCTCGACGGTCGGCCGGTCGGTCTCGTACAGCGTTCGCGCCTGCACGACTACCCGGATTACCTGGCCGAGTTGGCAGCCATCATTCCGGTACCTGACGGCGCGATGACCATCGACTATCTGATCGGTGATCCCCTCCAGACCGGCCAGGGCGTCGGGACAGCGATGATCCAGTTCGCCATCGCACGAACCTGGGCCGATCACCCGGCCGCCCCCTGCGTTCTCGTCCCGGTGGCCGCAGCCAATCGTCCTTCATGGCGGGCACTGGAGCGGGCGGGGCTGCGCCGAGTCGGTGTCGGGGACCTGGAGCCGGACAACCCGGTCGACGACCGGACCCACTACCTCTACCGCGTCGACCGGCCGGGCGGCAGTGTCTGACGGGCTCGTCCCCAGCCTGTCCTGACATGCCGTCGCACACGGTCAACATGCAGGGCGCGGAGGCCTGTGTGCTCGGCGTGGCTGCCGTGGCCCCTCGGGCAGTGCGGCCTCAGGGGCGGGGTGAAGATCCGGGAGATCGAGCGCACGGTGACCTGGTGCCGGGGTGATCGTTCCCGTGGTGGGAGCAGCGGTGCCCGCTGCTTCTTCGGCTTCTCACAGGAATGAGGGTCCCGGTGGACACGATCACGGCTAAGCGGCACATCTTCTCGATGCTGGACGTCGACGGCGACGGGGTCATCTCTCGCCAGGAGTACCTTGCCCGGCCCGAACGCGCAGCGCAGGCACTGGGCCGGGACGGTGAAGACCCGCTCCTGTCGTTGGCGCGTACCGCACACGATCGGGTGTTCGCGTCGATGGACGCGGACCAGGACGGACGGGTGACCTTCGCGGAGTACGAGGCGTGGGCGGGCGAGGAGGCCTTCGACGAGGTCTGTAGGCCGGCTCTGGGATCGCTGTTCGACCTGGCCGACACCGACGGCGACGGACACCTCGACCGGACAGAGTTCACTCGGCTGCGCCACGCCCTGGGTAATCCCGCCGACAACGCCCGTGCGGCCTTCGACGCGCTGGACGAGGACGGCGACGGCCGGATCGACCGCGACGCCTACCTGGCGCAGATCCGTTCCTTCGTCACCGAGGGGGCCTCGCCCATGGCGCGCGCTCTCCACGCCCCGGCCCACAACTGACCGTGGGCGCCGCCCTGTTGACCCGACTCCCGGACTGCAAGTTGGTCTAGTCCCTGCCGCAGTTCGCTTCAACAGTTCGCCGCCGTCCGGGTAGCGAAACGCCCGTGTGCGCACGCCCATGTGCGCGCTCCCCAACGCGTTCCCTCGTGCGGAGCCCGTGCATCTCGCCAGGGCGGCAGGGCTGCACAGCGACGGCTGCGCAGCCCTGGCCAGTACTCTCTGAGGACCTGCGGCGCCACGAGAACACCTCGTGTTCCGTGGCGCCGGCGTGGTGAGGGGGTCAGGCCACGCTGATGTTCTCGGCCTGCGGGCCCTTCTGGCCCTGGGTGACGTCGAACGTCACCATCTGGCCCTCCTGGAGCTCACGGAAGCCCGAGGAATTGATCGCGGAGTAGTGGGCGAACACGTCCGGGCCGCCGCCGTCCTGAGCGATGAAGCCGAAGCCCTTCTCCGCGTTGAACCACTTCACAGTTCCCGTAGCCATAGCTGATGCCTTCCAGTCGAGTACGTCTCCCACACCATGCGGAAGACGGAGGTGATCGCCCTGGTTCCTGCGGCACAGCACAGCAAAGCGCCCACGCCTACGGCGTGGGCAAAGGGAAAATCCGAACCACGACAGCTGACACGAACGCTACCCGCCCGCACGCGCTGTCACCACAGGAAACGTGCGCATGTCTCGCTGAGGGCCGGATCCGGGTGGGTCGTGTCCGGGTGGGTCGGCCCGCCGGGAAGGAAGTGGGCGGGTCTCGGTTCACGCCACGGCGGACGGCCTCTCCGATCCGGCGGCGTCGCGGTATGCGGCGTTGATGCGCTGGGCTTCCTCGAGCTGGTCTTCGAGGATGATGATGCGGCAGGCGGCCTCGATCGGAGTGCCCTGGTCGACGAGTTCGCGGGCGCGGGCGGCGATGCGCAGCTGGTAGCGGGAGTAGCGGCGGTGTCCGCCGGCCGAGCGGAGCGGGGTGATCAGGCGGTGTTCACCAATCGCGCGGAGAAAGCTCTGGGTGGTGCCGAGCATGTCGGCGGCACGGCCCATGGTGTAGGCGGGGTAGTCGTCGTCATCGAGCCGGCCGAAGGAATCGTCTGCTGTCATTGCACCTCTCTGTGAAACGCGTTGAGGGGCCCGGGTGCCGTACTGCTGGCACCCGGGCCCCGAAGGAACTGCTACACCATCTGCCGGCCCTGGTACTGCGCCGGCCTTCTCTGTTCGCACCGCCACCGGGGGATGCGCGGCGTGTGCGGGGATCGCGGATGCGTGACCTCAGACCACCTCACTATCGATGTCCTGCGGTACCCGGACTCGCGTGACGTCCGGGCGATCCTGACGGTGCTGCGTTCCTCCGTTCTTTCCCTCTGGGTGAATCAACCCTCGAACTGCGTGTACTGCTGGTGTTGCGTGTTGCGTACTGCTGGTGGCCTCTCCTAGCGCCACCTTCGGCAGCCAGCCCCGTCGCCCGTCCTGCATCTGCTCTTGGCTTAGAACCCCACTGCCGAACCTCCCGGTGCGCGCGCCCGCAGCCGACGCCTTCACCGAGGTACCGCTCACTTCACTTCACTGCTGGGTACTGCGTACTGCATTTACTCGTACTGCCACTGCGGTACTGCTGGTGGCGGCCCCTGATCACTGCGGGCCGCCCGGTCCGGTCGTCAGTCCCGTCGCCGTCCTGCAACAAACCCTGGCTTCGAAACTCCACCACCGCACCGCCCTGCAACTGCACTTGCGGGTACTGCTGCCCGGCAGTTCGTGTCTGCCGGGCCCTGCTCGATCTCGACTACGAGAGAAACCATAACCACACCACCGCCCAATGTCTACTCCGGCCGGAACAGATTTTCCTGCGCCCGACCGAGAGGTAACCGTCCTCCAACAGAGACACGTGTGGGCGCCCGGGCGGCCCGGCGAAGTGCCGTCATAGGCGGCCCGCCGGAGTACCCACGGAGTACCCGCCAAGACCGCGGCACGCACAGATCACGAGCTGTCTGTCAGACCCCGGCGGAGGGCCGATGTGGCCTTCCGCATGTCACGTCGCTGTGATGTCTCAGCGTGAGGGGGAAGGAGAACGGTCCGGAACTTAGGGAGGTCGCTGTGGAGCGTGATCGGATCGGACTGGCCGAGGTTCTCGCAGCGGCGGAGGCCGCACCGCCCATGCGCTCGCTCGACGTGGTGGCGCACAATCTGCGGGAACGGTTCGACGCACGGTATGTGTCGTTCCTGTTTGTCGACGTCGTCGGCAGACGGCTGCTGCGTGTCAACGAAGAGGGGACGGCACCGCAGGAGCGCGGCGCTGACCAAATCCCATTGGACGGCAGCGTCTACAACGAGGTACTGCGCACCCAGAAGGTGGTCACGGTCGCGAACGGCTCCCGTGAGCAGCGTGTTTTCGCGCCGGTTTCCAACCGCGGTGACGCGATCGGGGTACTGGAAGTACGCCTCACCCATGCGACTCAGGATGTGCTGGAGCAGGTCGAGGAGGTCGCGCACGCGCTGGCGTACATCATCGTCACCGACCGCCGCTTCACCGATCTGTACCACTGGGGAAACCGGACCGCCTCAGTCACTCTGGCCGCGGAGATCCAGCGCCAGCTGCTGCCCTCGGCGCCCTCGTGCGAGTCCGCCGAATTCGCCCTCGCCGGCGCGCTGGTCCCCGCTTCCGACATCGCCGGAGACACCTACGACTACAGCCTCGACGAGAACACCCTGCACCTGTCCATCACCGATGCCATGGGGCACGACGTCGACGCCTCACTGATGGCGACCCTCTTGGTGAACGCCTCCCGCGGCGCCCGCCGCGCCGGAGCCGACCTCGCCGAACAGGCCCGCCAGACCCACCAGGCGCTCCTCCAACACGGCCGCCGCACCTTCGCCACCGGCCAGCTCCTGCGCATCGCCCTGGACGGAAGCAGCGCCCAGCTCGTCAACGCCGGCCACCTCTGGCCCCTACGGCTGCGCGACGGCACAGTCGAGGAGCTCAAGCTGCACGTCAACCTCCCCTTCGGCGTGCCCGTGCAGAGCGCCTACGAGGTGCAGGACCTCGACCTGCTTCCCGGCGACCGCCTGCTGCTCTTCACCGACGGGATGCAGGAACGCAAAGCGGCACGTGTCGACCTGCGCGGCCTCATGCGCGACACCGCCGTCGAGCACCCCCGCGAGGTCGTACGGACCATGGTCACCGCGGTCCGCGACGCCTGCGACGACTACGTTCAGGACGACGCCACCGTCCTGTGCCTCGACTGGCACGGCCCGCGCCCGCAAACCGGTGACGGCGGCGCCGGTATCTGACCCGCCGTTCGAGGAAACGAGCGAGGCGCGCGCAGGGCTCGGCGGGGTCCCTTCCCCCGCTCCCCGGGGCCCGCCGTCCTCGCTGTCGGCTTGCGAACGGTCGGCGGAGAGGCGGAGAGGGGTGGCCCCTTGTCGGCCGAGGCGCGGAGCCAGTCGGGCGAGCGTCGAGAGCCGGGGTTGCTGGCGGAGGCCGGCCGTTAATCGCCTGGGGGGCGGGCGGCTGGGATCTGAGCAGGCGGGCGGGCCCTACAGCCTCGTAATGGCCGAGCAGTCCGGCATTCGACCGGCGACGAGGGGTCCCCATCGCCCGGGTGCCGACCGGCATCCGACCGATGACGGCGCCCCCATCACCCGGGTGCCGCCCGCCGTCCGACCGGCGACGCGGGGGTCGCCTGCAACCGGCCCCGACGGCCCGACGGCCCGACGGCGAGTATCGCCAACGTCCGTCAGGCCTGCGCCTCAGCCGCCGCGATGATCCAGTTCCTGAACTCGACCGCGTAGTGGCGCCGATGGTGGTCCAGGACGTCCTGCGGGCAGGACGTCGGGAAGTACACCGTGAGGTGCGCGATGAACCCGTCAGCGGTGTCGCCGAACTGGATCAGCGCCCGCCCGACGGCCGTGCCGTCCTCCAGGAAGAGGTTCGAGGACACTCGGGGGCGATCTTCAGCCGCTGCATCCTGTCCCTGACCAGCCCTACTCGCGAACACCCTGTCGTTGTTCCCGGACACGTGCAACGAGGTACTCGGCCCAGCCGCGTCGGGCGTAGGCGACCCAGCGGCGTGGGGTGTGGCGGTGCATCCCCGTCACGTCGACGAGGATCGGGCTGGGGAGATCAGCAGCGAGGGGGCCAGCGCCGCGTTGCGCACGGCGCCACCTGTAATGAGTCGCGGCTGATCTTCGCCGCGTTACCCGGCGCGGCGCGTGATCAGGGCCTCCAGACCGTCGAGGATCCTCTCCAGGCCGAAGTCCAGCGCCTGATCCCGGCCGTCCTGTGAGGCAATGGCCGCGGCGAGCGCGGGGAAGCGGTCGGCGTGCTGGTGCACCAGGGGGCCGAGGACAGCCAGGAGGTCCGTCTCGGGCGAGCCGCCCGGACGGGTTGCGCGGCCCTGCTCGGCGATGCCCCGGACATGCCCGGCCAGCAGCACCGCGGCGTCCATCCGCTCAGGGCCGGTCAGCCCGTGGCCGTCCAGGGCCGCGAGCACCCGCTCCAGCCAGCCGAGTTCCTTGGGGCCCATCACCCGCGGGCCGACGGTGGCGTCGAGCAGCCACGGGTGCTCGGTGAACGACCTCGTCAACTCTTTTGCCCAGGCTGTTAGTTGCTCGCGCCAACCGAGCCCTTCCACGATTGACGGCGGTCCGCCGATCGTGGCCTCCACCATGAGCGCGACCAGCTCTGCCTTGCCGGGCACATAGCGGTAGAGCGACATCTTGGTGAAGTCGAGCAGCCCGGCCACCTTCTGCATCGAGACGGCGCCGAGACCCTCGGCGTCCGCGATCTCGACGCCCGCCGCAGCGATCCGCGCCAGGCTCAGCGCGGGCTTCGGCCCCCTGGACGGCTTGGCGGGCGGCCCCCAGAGCAACCGCACCGCCTCGTTCGTTTCCTCGCCCATTTCCCGCTCCGTCCCGCGTTTCCGCCTGTCCCTTGCGAGGCGACCTAACTGCGTCTACCGTACACAGAAATAAACCGTGTCCACCAGACGCAGTTATTCGACGGACTCATACGGAGTGGTTCACGTGAGCACGAAGGTCCTGATCTCGGGCGCGAGCATCGCCGGCCCCGCGCTGGCCTACTGGCTGGGGCGATACGGCTTCGAGACCACCGTTGTCGAGCTGGCCCCCGCCCTGCGCGGCGGCGGCCAGGCGGTCGACTTCCGCGGCCAGACCCATCTGACCGTGCTGGAGCGGATGGGCGTGCTCGACGAGCTGCGCGCGCTCGATACCGGCGGCAGCCCGATAACCTTCGTCGACCAGCGCGGCCGTCAGATCCTCCACCTGCCGGCCGACTTCGCGGGCGGGGACGTCGAGGTCCCGCGCGGGGAGCTCGCCCAGGTGCTGCACCAGCGCAGCCTCCCGCGCACCGAGTACCTATTCGGCGACTCGATCACCGCCCTGGAGGAGACGCGCACCGGTGTCCGGGTGACCTTCCAGCACGGCGCGCCACGCGAGTTCGACCTGGTGATCGGCGCCGACGGGCTGCACTCCCATGTCCGACGGCTCACCTTCGGCCCGGAGGAGCGCTACGTCCGCCACCTCGGCTACTACGCGGCCACCTGGCAGGTGCCCAACTACCTGGGTCTGCCGACCGGTTCAGTAGGCCTCAACGTCCCCGGCCGGCTTGCGGCCGTCGGCGCCGACCACCGCGACCCGACCAGGGCGGGTGCTTTCTTCGTCTTCGCCTCGCCCGAACTCCGTTACGACCGCCACGACGTGGCGCAGCAGAAGAAGCTGATCCAGGACGCCTTCGCAGGCCTCGGCTGGGAGGTGCCCAGGCTGCTGGAGAGCTTGCAGCAGGCCCCCGAGCTGTACTTCGACTCGATCAGTCGGGCCGACGTCCCCGCCTGGTCCTCCGGTCGGGTCGCCCTGCTCGGCGACGCCGCCTGCGGGGCCACCATCGGCGGCATGGGCACCGGCACCGCCGTGGTGGCGGCGTACGTCCTGGCCGGGGAGCTGGCCCGGGCCCGTGGCGACCACCACACCGCCTTCGCCCGCTACGAGCACACCTTGCGCGACTACGCCCAGGGCTGCCAGAAAGGCGGCGACCGCACCGGCCCGTTCCTGGCGCCCGGTACCGCGACCGGGCTGCGGGTGCGCAACGGGCTACTGAACCGGCGCTGGATCCTCGACAGGATGCTGAAGATGGGCAAGCAGGTCAGCAGCGTCGATCTGCCGGATTACGCCGCCGGGCCGTCCAACGCCGCTGCAATCAGTGCCGTGGGCGGACAGGTCAGCCCTCGGACAGCACGCCGCTAACGGGACCGACCACCCGGTCGCGGGGGGGCTGATCATGCCCCCCTCGCAACGCGGGGCCGTACTCGGCGCTCTGGCCTTTGCCTACCCCCTCGCCGGCATGCTGCCCCCATGGGCGACCGGCCGGATCGTGGCGCTCTGCCCCCGCCCGCGAGAGACGTCATCGGGTCTCGGGACGCCAGTCGCTGGCCAGGGCGGCGATGACGAACACGCTCAGCGCGATTCCGATCAGCGCCCACCACGGCTGGTAGGGGAGGTAAAGGAAGTGCGCCACCAGGCTGAGGCTCGCCAGCATCAGCGCCGGCACCCGCGCCCAGGGCCGGGGGCCGCTGAGCAGTCCCCAGCCGACCACCGCCAGCAGTACGCCGAGCACCAGGTGGATCCAGCCCCAGGCGGTCAGGTTGAACTTGTACACGTAGTCACCCACGCGTGCGTACACATCGTCCTTGGCCAGCGCCGCGATCCCCTCCAAGGCGCCGAGGATGCCCTCGACGAGCAGCATGACTCCGGCGAACAACGTGCCCCCGACGGCCCAGCCCCTGGGCTCCAACGGAGTGTGTGCGGAGGCGTCGGACGGTGTGGTTCTGGTCATCGGGAACTCTCTCCGTCAGGGATGCGGGACAGGTCGAGGAGGGCCGAGACGTGGACTCAGGCGGAGCGGGCCACCCGGCGCTCGACGCAGCCCACCTCCGAGTTGTCCGTTTTGCGCAAGATTATTTAGATACGAGACATGTCGCATCCCGGGACGCTCATCCTGCTCATGGCCATCGCCGTCCTCGCGCCCCTGCTCGCCTACGGAGTGCGGCGGTGGATCCCGGTCCCCCTGGTCATCTTCGAGATCGTGCTAGGCATCTTCGTCGGCCCCGACGTCCTCGACTGGGCGCATCACGACCAGGTGATCGACACCCTCTCGAACCTCGGCCTGACCATGCTCATCTTCCTCGCTGGCTACGAGATCGACTTCGCCGCCGTCCCTGGCGACACCCTGCGCCGCTCGGTCACCGCCTGGCTCATCTCCCTGGCCGCCGCACTCGGCATCGCCTTCGCCCTCACCGGCGCCCAGACCACCAAGAGCTTCGTCATCGGCACCGCCCTGACCAGCACCGCCCTCGGCACGGTCCTGCCGATCCTGCGCGACTCCGGCGATCTGCGCGGACGCTTCGGCACGGTGGTCCTCGCCTTCGGCGCGGTCGGCGAGTTCGGCCCCGTCATCGCCATGGCGCTCCTGCTCAGCGGCCGCGCCCCCGGCCGATCCACCGCCGTACTCCTGGCGTTCGCCGCCATCACCGCCGCCGCCGTGTGGTGGGCCCTGCGGCCCCGCCCCCGCCGGTTCTCCCACCTGATCAGGAAGACCCTGCACAGCGGCGGTCAGTTCGCCGTCCGGTACGTCATGCTCCTGCTGGCCGCCATGCTCGGCCTCTCACAAGTCCTGGGCATCGACACCCTCCTCGGAGCCTTCGCCGCCGGCGTGATCACCCCGGCTGATCCTGCACGGCGCCGCTCCGGACAGCAGCTCCGAAGTCCTCGGCCGCGTCGAGGCGATGGGCTTCGGCTTCCTCGTCCCGCTCTTCTACGTCGTCACCGGCATCGACTTCGACCTCGACGCCCTGCTCGCGGGCGGCCGGCCCCTCGCCCTCCCCCCGTGCTGCTGGCGCTGTTCCTCCTCGTCCGCGGTCTGCCCCAGTACGCCCTGGCACCACCCGACCTACCGCGCCACAACCGCCTCGCGCTTCTTCTCTACGGCTCGACGTGCCTGCCTCTCGTCGTCGCCATCACCACCATCTGCCTCGACGACAAGGCCATCACCAGCGGCGAAGCCGCGGCCCTGGTAGGCGCGGCCATGGTTTCGGTCCTCGCCTTCCCTCTCATCGCGCTGCGGATCAGGGCCCGCGGCGGCGAGCCGGCCACACGGCCGTCAGCCGCCAGCGAGAGCGCGGAGCCCTGGTGAGCCACGCCGTTGATCTCCCGATCTCCACCGGCTCAGGCATCCCGTGATCTCCACCGGCTCCGGCATCCCGTTCATCACCACCGGATCCGGCATCCCGTTCATCACCACCGGAAGGGGGTACTCCGCACCAGATGGAGCACCAATCCCCCGGAGGTCTCATGGCTGAGCAGACACAGCACAACGATGGCAACCGCTTCTGCAAGGCGTGCGGGACGCCCGCCGAGGACGGCAAACTGTGCAAGCACTGTGGCGCCGCGCTGGGCCTGCCCGCCGAGGGCGGGCTGGCCGACGACCAGGGCGCGGCGGCGCGGCGCACCGTCGAAGGGCTCGGTGACGGGCAGGCGCCCGGACAGCCGCGGCAGTAACGCGAAATCCGACATGCGGAATCCGAGATGCTGAACGGGGCCCCCGGGGGTAGACGGTTCGGCATGGCATCCAAGACCGAACTCGTCATGTCCCTGCGGGCCGTGCGGCAATTGCGCCAGGTCCGTGCCTTCTACGCCCTGGGCCTCGCCCTGTGGGCCGCATCAACCGCCTCGACCGCTTGGCAGTCACCGGGCAGCCGACAGATGTGGGCGTCGGTCCTGTTCCTGGCCATCTTCACCGGCCTTCTGGGCCTGTCATCCGTGTGGCTGCGCCGCCTCCAGGCCCGCAGTGCAACGCGCGTCGCCCACCACGCCGCTCCCCGCAGGACCACCGCACCGGGTCACGCGCACGCCTAAGCACCCTGAGTCGGGGCGAGGCCGCGTGTGACCAGCGGGGGTGTGGCAGCGCCGCCTCCGCTGCCCGATCGCAGGAACTCTGCGCTCCAGAGCCCGTAAGCAGGGAGGCGGATCTGCCACTGTCAAGGCTTAAGGCTCAAGGCCGAAGGCTCAAGACCCTGCCGGGAGGAAACGCGGCCGTGGCGGCATGATGGCAGAGTCGGCTGAGTCGGCTTCCGGTGAGGGCGGACCGGGGGGCGAAGTACGGTCCACCGTGCCCGGCCGGTCCCGCCCCGCGCAACAGAAGCCGGCCGGCCCACGAGGAGAGGATCTGCTGTGAACGAGGCAGGCCCCGTCATCGTCTTCGCCAACTTCCTGTCCGATCTCGCGGTCGATCTCGGCGAAGGCCACGTACTGGAGCAGTGGGCGCATCAGGCGCCTCGCAAGGCGTGGTTGTTGCGGCCGCAGGATGTTTTCGTGACCCCGGGCGCTTTGAGCAGGGAGTTCCTCACCTACGTGGCGGAGCACACGGGCGTAGCGGTCGGCCGGGCGACGGTCGTGGAAGTGCCGCCGGCCGGTGCGGTTGCCCTCGCGCAGGCGGTGCGTCAGGCGGGGCTCGTCGAACAGGTACGGGTCCTGGCCCGTGCGCTTGAGGGTGCGGCCCTGCTTCCCACGGCCTTGGACGCCTCCACTCTCGGCTTCGCCCGGGACCTGGCGGTCACCGTTCATCCGTACCCCACGATCGACGCCGCCGCGGGCGCCCTGAGCGCGGCCATGCTGCTCAACACGAAGGCCGGTTTCCGCGATGCGGCCGAGCAGGTGGACATGCGGTTGCCCGCGGGACGGGTCTGCCGCCGCCCCGAGGTGGAAACGGTCGTGCGCGAGATGCTCCAGCAGTACGAACGGGTGGTGGTGAAGCCCGACCGCTCCGCGGCAGGACACGGTCTGCGGTTCGTCGGACGCGACGACCTCGCGACCGCGGGCCTGGTACTGGACCCGGTCGGTGGGCCGCAGGGGGTGTGGGTGGTGGAGGAGTGCGTGGACGTGGCCGAGTCGGTGAGCATCCAGATGGAGAACAGCTCCTCGGGAACCCGCGCCTTGTTCAGCGGAGCCATGCGAACCGTGCGGGGCTCCTTCACGGGGTACGCCTCCCCCTTGCCCCCGTCCTGCGCGCACGTGGCCGGCGAACTGCGGGAGTGGGGGATGAAACTGGGCCGTCATCTCTCGGATCTGGGTTACCTCGGCCCGTTCGGACTGGACGCCCTGGTCGCCGCAGACGGCGTGCTGTACGCGAGCGAGAGCAACGTCCGCCGTACCGCCACCACCACGCCGCATGCCATGGTCACCCGGCTCACAGCGGGATCATCGAACGCCCAACCGGCATGGTCGGTCTCCAAAGGCCGAACACTCAGACCCTTGGGCTTCGAAGACGCTCTCCGCCGGCTGCGCCAACGCGAACTCGCCTTCGACCCGGCCCGTGGCGAGGGCGTCGTCCTCTACGCGGACGCACCCCCGGACGGCCATTCCTGGCGCTACGCCGTCATCGCTGCCCACGCCGACGGAGTGCGGGAGCGGGAGGAGGGAGTGGCCCAGGCACTGGTGCTCGAAGCGGGTGCCTGACGTGAACCCGGTGCCGGGCGGGAGGCGAGCCTCGACGTCCCTTCCACTCGCCGTTCGGAACGCCTAGGACTTGTCCGGCCGGTCATGTTCGGAGCCAGATGAAACCGGTCCCGCCCCGGGCACGGCCGGTAACGGCGACTTCAGCAGTTGGTCCGGCCTCAGTCTGGACCAGTCACCAGCACGACCGCGGGTCTTGTACATGCTGTGGCGAGTGCCGGTCCTCTCCCCTGCCCAGACCGGTCCGGACCAGGAAGCCGGGATCCGCGTCCCAGGGCGGGGCAGCGATGTGCACCCGCTGGGTGCCGGGGATGCCCACCTCGACGAGGACCCCGTCGCGGAACATCCACAGACCGAACAGGTCGTCGTCCTCATCGTGCAGCATGACTTGCACGCAGGCGGGCTCGTTCCACGGCAGGGACTCCAGGTCCTTGATCACGCCGCGGCGCCGGTTCCACCGCTCGAACTCGATGTGCCAGCCCCCTACGAACCAGGGGATCTGCACAAAGCAGCCGTTCCAGGTACGAGCCTCGTCCGGCCGGGTCAGCGGCTCCATCACCTCGTCCTCGTACCGTGCCAACACGATGACCTGCGCCATTCTGCTCATGCCCACATGTCACACCGTGCCGGGCACCGAGGGCAATGCAGTTTCGGATCCGGAGCCGTCGGGGCCTTCCGTACGCGGAGTCCGCCGCCCAGGACTTGTCCGGTCGGTCATGTTCGTCCTGGTGCTCTGGGACTTCGCCCCCCTTTCTGAGGCGGGCGCGGCCGGCGGGTCAGTGCGGGCGCCGATCGCTTGCTGATGCGCCGTCACGGCGGTGGAGTCGACCTAGATGTCCCAGTCAATGTCACCCGCCGCGTCGACCTCGGCCTGGACCTGCCCGCCCCTGCCACAACGCCTGTTGCTGACCGGAAGGAACGGCCGCAGCCGGCCTGAGCAGCACCGGACTTCGTACCCCTACCCTGAGCTGATGTACGAGACCGCAGCGGCTCTGGCGACCGCTCGCTGGCCGCAGACCGCATCCACGGAGACGCACTGGTTGCGGGAACTGACCGACGGCAACGGGCTCACCGGGTTCATGCCACCGGCGCTGCCCGACGCGGCCTGGGTGCTCCACTCCATGTACCAACACGAACTCGGGCCCTTCGACATGTCATACGTCGCGTACCGACGCGCCTTCCTCAACAGCAAGGGCAGCGGCTCCGACATCATCCCGGGCCTCGATCCCGCCGAAGTATTTGCTGATCCCTCGGACACCTTCGCGCCGCCCAAAGGCGAGCACCCTGGACCACGGTGGCGCCGCCTGCGCTGGTCAGAGCTGGCTCGGCGGACCGGCGAACCCGTGGCCGAGGAGGGCCGCCTGCCCAGCTACGCGTGCTTCCCTTCGCTCCGCGAGCGGGCCGGCTGGCCCGTAGGCATCACCGGTCCTTCCGAGGGCAGCCTGGACCGTGCCGATTGGAACCGGCTGGTCGAGATCCTCACCATGCACAACCCGCAGGGCGCGGAGACCCGGTGCCTCGCCTACTACACCCCACTGGGGCAAGGAGCCGAAGACTTCGACAATCTGCACGTCCGGTCCGGCCGGCTCGCGGACGCCAAGGCCTTGTACGACCACCCGGAAGAGGAGTGGACGACTCCGTCCAACTTCTGGGCGCAGGACCGCTCCTGGGTCCTGTGCACGGACTACGACCTGTGCGCCACAAAGCTCGCCGGGCCGGCCTCCCTCGTCGAAGCCCTCCTCAACGACTCGGAGTTGGAGGCCATTCGACTGCCCTGGGCCCACTGACTCGACCGCCCGACGCAGAAGGAACCGGGTTGTGGTTAATGGACGGATACGTGCCGGCGCCGGGGCCTGTGTCCGTCGAGGGAACGGACCAGTGGTGGTCCGGTGTCGACGGAACACTCGACGGCTCATGTGCCGGAGGCGCGAAAGGGCCGACCCGGTTCCCCATCATGACCAGCATGACGACGACAAGCGCGAGGCTGATGACGATGAGTGCGAGCCCCACGGGGTTGTGCGGGTTGTAGGCGTACCGGTTGGTCCCCCACTTGCTGCGCTTGAAGACGGGCTCGTAGTCGTTGTTCATGAATGCCCCCTCGACAAGGGCTGCTGAGCCCTGCGAACCACCGACTGCAATGCGCGGTGGCCTCGCGGAAAAAGGTACGACTTCCGAACTTGCCCATGCCAGAGGCCTGGCAGGCACGCACCGAACCCGGGCTCGACCGCATCCCCGCCCAGACCGGGAGGACAGCCCAGCGGGCAGCCCCCTCACACAGACCCCGCCAGCCCCTCTCATGAACCGGAACCCAACCATCAGGAGTACTGCGTTCCCGCGCCAGAACCGACCGGGCCGATTGCGCGGCAGACTGCTGGGTCACGGCGCCTCCGGGGTGCGAGGGCAGCGGCGGCGATCCGGTCTCGCCCTGGCCCGCCCCCCTACAACTCGACCACCCCCAGGCCCCATGCGCACGCTTCATGACGTACTGGGAGGGGGAGAGTTCACAGGGAGCCAGCACGTCAAGAAGATCAGGGGAATCAGGGCGCCATACGAACGGGGGGGTGCGTGTTCTTCAAGCGGTGGCGGACGGAGCGCAGGCTGCGGCAGCGCCTGGCGGAACTTGAGGCGAAGAGAACGACGTTGGAGGGATACCGAGAACAGAAGCGCTGCGACATGACGGAGCAGGACAAGGTCACCGACTACTGCTCTCGAGCAGAGCTAGGTGCGGCGATCGCCAAGGCTCACGCTCGCGGCATGTACCCCATGATGGGCCTGCCTGAGGTGCTGGTTGCCGTCACGGTCACACCGTTCGTCACAGCGGTAGCCAGCCAGCTGGGGACCGACTTGGGCGGGCGCATACGAGAGGCCTTGCCACCCCTCTTGAGCCGTATCCCCAGACCCGCGATCCTGCGCAGAGGAACCAGTCCCCGTAGCCCCTCTTCTCTCAGCGTCACGTCGGAAAATGGTTCCCGGATTGAGATAAGCGACTGGACACCGGTCGCGGCGTTGACCGCGCTGCCTCAGATCGACTTCTCGGGACTGGACGGGCTCGGAGACGTACCGGCAACCGTCCGCTGGATCTCTGATCGTTGGCACGCCGTCACCATCAAGGACGGGATGATTGTTGATGCTTCCTGGGACCCGAGGTCCCGTGAATGGAATACGCATCCCAGCTTTGGCCCGTGACGGACCAGGCAACAGCGTGTGTGACCGAGTGTGCAGGGAGCCCGGCCCCAGAACTACCGGGCATGGGCTAGGGAGTTGACCGATGGGTCACCGCGGTCCGGCTGCGTCGAGGGTGTCGCTCGTGGAAGGGCGATCAGAACCGGAGGTGCGGGAGGGTGAACTCAGGCAGGGCATAAGGGCCGGCCTGGGGTGCCGCCGGGTCGGCCGGCAAGTCGGCTCCGGGAATGTCGAGGGCGTGGGGTTCCGCGTTGTCGACGGGCGTGTAGTCGAGTACCGCTGGATCTGGAAGTTCCCCAGAAACGGCGTGTGTTGGCGGATACGGCGTACACGGTGGTGAAGCGTGTGGACGGCGGAGCGGTGAGCGCAGCTCGAATGTAGCCGATGGCGTCGCGCGGGCTGAGCCACGTCGCCAGATGCCGGGGCTCGGTCGGCTGGGGTTCGAAGCTGCCGATGCGCAGGCAGATGACGGACAGGCCGAACTTGTCGGCGTAGAGCTGCCCGAGAGCCTCGACGGCCGCCTTGCTCACCCCATACAGGCCGTCGGGCCGTAGGGGCTCCTGCGGCCTCGTGACGTGCCCGACGGGGTAGAAGCCGGTCACGCGGTTGCTGCTGGCCAGCACCACCCGCTCGATGCCCGTTCGCCGTGCCGCCTCCAGGACGTGGTGGGTGCCGAGCACATTGGCGTCGAGAAGATCCGCGAGAGGGGCTTCGTCTGGCACACCTCCCAGATGGAGTACCTGATCGGCACCTGCGAGTGCCGATTCCACGGCGGCCGCGTCGCGCAGATCGACGGTGTGCGCGTCCTCGTTGTCGGCCTCCGGCCGCAGCGGCACCCGGTCAAGAAGAATCACGCGCGTCGCTTCATCCCGAAGTGCCTCGCGTACGACGGACCCGATGTTCCCCGCCGCGCCCGTCACCGCCACCGTTCCCAGCCGCACTACGCCTCCCCAGCCGATCTCCTCTTCCGCATCCTCGACGTTGTACATCCACCGATCAAGCAAACGGCCCGCGCAATTCAGCCATCGCGGACGTCCAGGCTGAGCTCCTTCCTGTTCCTTGAGGTCGCCTTCGCGTGCGGCGGACGATTCAGAGACTTTCGCTGGCCGTGCGTCGGCGCACGTAGGTCATCAGTTTGTCCAGCAACTCCATGAGCGTGGTGCGTTCGTGCGGCGACACACCGCTGACGAGGGTGGCCTCGCGGCCGAGTACCGCGTCGACGGATCGTTCGATAAGGGCGTGGCCCTCGGCCGTGAGCTTCACCTGGACGGTTCTGCGACCGGTGGCCCCGGGCGCTCGCTGGACCAGGCCGTCGCGTTCGGCGCGGGTGAGGCGCTGGGAGATCGCCCCCGCGGTCACCAGCGTCCGCTCTGCGATCTCTCGGGTACTGAGGACGTAGGGCGGCCCGGAGCGGCGGAGGACGGACAGCAGGTCGAGGGTGGCGGCGTCGATGCCGGCCTCTCGTAGCACCCGGTTGCGGTCGTCGGCGAAGAGCTTGGCCAGTTGCCAGATGGGGGTCAACGCCGCCGGCGGCTTGTCCCAAGCAACCTCTGATGAAGGATCAGCCCTGGCCGCCCTGCTCGCCCAGTGGCACGCCAACCTGGCGCAGAACCTGCTCACCGCGGTGCTGACCACGGCCTCCGTACAGGACAAGCTCACGCGTGGCAGCTCCATCATCAGCATCGGCTCGATCGGCGCCGAGCGCCGAGGCGGATCCTACGGAGCGGCCAAAGCCGCTGTGGGTGCGTGGAACGCTTCGCTGTCGGCGGAGCTCGCCCCGAAGGACGTCACCTGCAACGTCATCTCCGCGGGCTACGTCGCCGACACCAACTTCTTCCACGGTCAGCTGAGCGACGAACGCCGTCGCGCGCTTGTGGAGGAGACGCACAACAAGCGACCGGGCACGGTTGACGACATCGCTCAGACGGCCTACTTCCTCGCCTCCCAAGGAGCCCGTCACATCACCGGCCAAACCATCCACGTGAACGGTGGTGCCTACACGACGCGGTAGTGCCAGTCGGCCCCTCCTCGAAACGACACTCCCCAACTCGGTTAGCCGGGACGGAAACTGGCGGTCAGTCAGGCGGTCTTCGTCCGACCGCGTGCTCCTACCACAGTCCTTGTGATCGGACGGAGGCCGTGAGGCGGATCCGCTACGTGGAACTTCGCCCGGCGAGGAGGCGACCGTGGACCGTGCCGTCCCTCGGTTACGTACCGAAGACTCCGGTCGGGTGGACCTGCCGACTTCGCGCGGTGTCCGCCCCGCACCCGGGAAGGGCAGTACAACCCAGTCGGCCCGCCCAGGGCCGACGCCTGAAGGAGCACCCCATGACTGCTGACACCCAGGGCCGCGTTCTCGACCTGGCCACCAGCCTGGCCGACTCGATCAGGTCCGCCGGCGCGGGCGCGCCCATCACCCAGGACATGGTGAACCAGCCCAACGCCATCGCCATCACCCAGAACTCGGCGTCGGTCTCCGACAACCCTGACAGGGCTGAAAGTGCTGCCAGGGGCGACAGCGGTGATAGCGGCGACAGCATCGGCAAGATCGGGATCTGACGCGCCCCAGTCCATCCCCAGCGGCCACCCGCCAACGATGGCCCCGGCCCGAGAACTCTGCGCCATCGGCTACGCGGACTCGCCGTCCGTCAGATAGCGCCTACTGAGACGGGTGAAGGCCGTAGGACGGGGGCGGTGCGGGAGGAACTCCTTGATCCGCAGGGCGCATTCGCGCGCGCTCAGCGTGCTGGTGTCGCACTCCAGATCGTAGTCACCATGGCTGTGCACCAGTTCGTACTGCTGCGCCGCGAGGCCCGGCGGCCGGTCGCCCCGGGCGAGTTCGCGGCGGGCCAGTTCGTCCGGAAGACAGTGGATTCCGACGAACAGCACGTCCTCGGGCCGCAGCACCGTCAAGCAGTCGAACAGCCGCCACGGCTCACTCAGCACATGATCGACGACGACATCTTTGCCCACCTCGGACATGGCGGCGATCGCACGGTGAAAACCCATCCGGGTACGCCTCAGCGCGGCGTCGAGCTCCGCGGCCCCGAGCTCCCGCTTGCTGCGCATCGCGTTGAAGGCGTCGACTGCCAGGTGGAAGAAGACGCCCTCGTCCAGGACGTCCAGAAGCTCCCGCGCGATGCTCGACTTTCCTGAGCTGGATGTGCCGTTGAGGAAGATGATCCGGCCAGGTGTCATCGCAGCATGGTGACACGGTGCTGCCGGGGCGGCGATGCCCGTGGAATGGACGGTCGGACGGTCTCGGTACGTGTTGTGGTTCTCCTGGGCTTGAGATGTGCTGGGGATGCTGGCCTAGGGCTGAGCGTGCTGGGGATGGCGACGCAAGGCTGAGCGTGCTGGGGACGTCGGCGCAAGGCTGGGCGACATCGCCGCCTCGCCCCGCCGTACAGCTGCGCGACAGCACCGCCCAGCCCTGGCGTATGGCTGCGCGACAGCACCGCCCAGCCCCGCCGTACGCCTGCGCGACAGCAGCGCCCAGCCCCCGTCGGCCGTACGGCGACAGCACCGTCCCGCCGCCACCCTGGCCGACCGCTCCGACCGCCCCCATCCGCCCCGATAACCGCCCGATACCGCCCGCACCACGAAAGCGGCCCTCGGTCGACTCTCGGCTAGGCTCAGCACTCTGTGCGTACTCCGCCGAGCGGTCGGGGGGCGGTTCGAAGGGAGTCGGGTGAGGGCGGCGCGGGCGTTGGCAACGCTGGACGAGGTCGAGCTCGGGGATCACGTCTGTTGGCGTATGGACCCTGACGCGGCGCTCCTGGGGGGAGCGCGCGGTTTCGTGGCCGACGGCGCCCTGTACGGAGACAAGATCGTCGTCATCGGTGGCGTCGGCGAGGCCCCCGACGCTCCCCGGCCCGCCATGCCGCCGACCTGGGTCGTCCTCGACTTCTCGCAGGCCGCGAACACCTCCGCGGTCCTGGCTGCGGTGCGCCGTGAAGCGCGTACCGCGGTACGCGAAGGGTTCCGTTCCGTACGGGTCCTCACCGAGCGAGCGCCCACGGTGGCCGCCGACAGGGTGGAAGACCTGCTGGAGCAGGAGCTCAAGCTCGACCAGTTCGCGTCCGAGAGCGGCGCGATCGTGGTCTGCGCCTACAGGCCGTCGCAGTGGAACGAGCCTACGCTGGAACATATGGCATGTGTGCACCCTCACGAAGTGGGCACACGCGCTGAGCGCCCGGCCTTCCGGATGTTCAGCACGGGCGCCGACAGATGGAGCGTGGACGGCGTGATCGACTCGGAAGGCGCGTCGGCATTCAACGCGGCGCTACGCGCGGCGATCGCGCAGGCCCCCACGATCACGCTGCGGTTCGACACCCTGGACATGATCGACGCCGCCGGGATGCACGCCCTCGTCGATGCGGCCCGAAGCATGCCGGCCCGCCGCATCCTCGTGGAGGGCGCCAACGAAACCGTGCGCCTGTGCTGGGAACTCGCCGGCTACGAAGCAGCCGACCGCTCGGTGGTGATGGGCGCATGAGCATCTCCGCGACGTCCAAGACGTCCACCGGTCAGGAATCCACCTTCCAGCACGCGCTGTACCCGTATCGAGGGGACGCACAGTTCCTGGCGGGCACCCTCGGCTTCATCCGCGAGGCGCTCACAGCGGGTGAGGCGATCATCATCGCCGTCCCTTCCGACAAGGCATCGCTCCTACGCGATGAACTCCCCGACGAACCGGCCGTCAGATTCGTCGAGACATCGACCGCCGGCGCCAATCCCGGGCGGCACATCGCGGCCTGGACGGCCTGGATGAGCCAACACGGCGAGGAGGGGCGACCGGTCCGCGGCATCGGCGAAACCGCTTGGCGCCAGGCGCGCAACGCGGCACACCTCTCCGAGCTGCGCTACAACGAATGGCTGCTCAATCGCGCCTTCGCCAGCAGCCCGGCATGGTCGATGCTGTGCCCCTACGACGCTGGCGACGAGGACCCGGCCGCGCTGCGGTCCGTTGCGCGTTGCCATCCGCTGATCCACCAGGACGGGCAGTCACTACCCAACGACGGATATCTCGGCGCCGACGACTACGCCTTCGACGCCCTGCCCGACGCGTGCGATCCGTACCAGGAACTGGTCTACACGAGCGGTGACCTGTCCGCGGTGCGGTCGAAGGTGTCCCAGTGTGCTTCCGACGCGGGTGTGCGCGAAGATCAGTTGCCCAAGCTGGCGGTGGCCGTCACGGAGATCGCCACGAACAGCATCCGGCACGGTGGAGGTCAGGGAACTTTGCGCACCTGGGCACAGGACGCGACGTTCCTGTGCGAGTTCCGGGACTCGGGATTCATCTCCGACACGATGGTCGGCCGCGTCCGCCCCGCCGCCGATCAGATCGGAGGCCGCGGCCTCTGGCTCGCCCACCAGCTGTGCGATCTCGTCGAGATCCGGTCCACGCCCGATCAGGGCACCACCGTGCGCCTCCATATGGACATCCCTCGATGAAAGGACGATCGAGGGGGGGACATCGCAAAGGGCCGATAGGGGCGCACGGTCGTCAGACCGGCTCGGATAGCCTGCGCGAATGAACAGGACCCAGCGAGCCGCTGGCGCGATCGTCGGATCGGCGGTGGGCGACGCACTTGGCGGCCCCTTCGAGTTCGGCCCCCAGGGCGCCTTCTCAGCGCGCTTCCCCGTGCCGGGTGCCGGGGGCGAGATGCGCGGAGGCGGGGGCTGGGAGCCCGGCGAGGCAACCGACGACACGCAGATGGCCGTCCTGGTCGCGGAGTCACTGCTGGAGCGGGGCGGACTGGACCTGCCGGATGTCTTCGCCCGTTTCCAGCGGTGGGCGACGTCCGAACCGAAGGACATCGGCCTCCAGACCGAAGACGTCCTGACCAACGGCATGCCCTGGGACCGCGCTGCCGCGGTCCACTTCCAGGGCAACCAACGAGCAGCGGGAAACGGATCGTTGATGCGGGCTTCGACCTCCGCGGTCCATTTCGCGGCCGCCGGACAGGAAGCCACCATGGAGGCGGCCCGCCGCATCGCGGCGCTCACCCATGGCGACCGGGCCGCCTGGGAAGGCACCGCGATCTTCCACGAACTCATCCGCGTCACGTTCGAGGACGCCGACCCCCTCGCCGCGCTCCCGGACATCCTGACGCTGGTCCACCCCGAGCACCGCGCCCGATACGCCACCGTCCTTGCCCCCGACTGGCACCCCGACCAAGCGACCGAGTTCAACGGTGCGGTCTGGCCCTGCCTGGGCTCGGCCGTCTGGGCCCTACGCACCACCACCGGTTACGAAGACGCGATACGCGCGGCGATCGACCTAGGCGGCGACACGGACACCGTCGCCGCGGTGACCGGTGGCCTCGCGGGGGCGTACTACGGGCTGGACGCGATCCCCGCCCACTGGACCCGGCCGCTCCACGTCCCCCTCCCCGGTTTCGACGGACGGGTCCTGCACCTGGCGGATCTGCTCGACCTTGCCCACCGTCTCGGAGCGGGCCGCTGACGGGACGGGTACCCAGGGCGGTCCCCGTCTGTGTCACCCGAAAAGCAGCCCCGGCTCACGCACTTCTCCCGGCAGCGGCGGCGAGTTGCCGGCCGTCGAATTGCGTGAAACGCTGGAAAAGCATCCGAATGCCCGGATCGGAGGTTTCCGATGCGTCTCGGACCCTTGAGTGGCTTCGTGGCCGTTGTTCTGATCGCCGTCGCATTCGGTGTGGGGGGAGATACGCCGGGTGTCGGTGATTCCGGACAGCAGATCAGAATGTTCTTCCACGAGCACGACACACAGCAGACGATTTCGCTCTACTTGCTGTTCGTGGCAGGTGTCTTTCTGATTTTCTTCGCCGGCACTCTGCGACATCACCTCGCTGAAGCCGACCGGCACGGCTGGCTGCCCCAAGTCGCCTTCGCCGGGGCCATATTGTCGACCGGGGGCTTCTGGATCGCGTCGGGCGTGACGCTCGCGCTGGTCGACGTGAGCGACAAACCGCAAGTCGCCGGTGCGGCCTTCCAGGCGATGAATGCCGTCGCCAATGACCTCTTCATCCCCTTCGTCGGCGGAATCGGCATCATGCTGCTCGCGGCGGGTCTGGACGCGGCGCGCACCGGAATTCCCTTGCCACGCTGGATGGGCTGGGCCGGAATCGTGCTCGGTGTCCTGATGTTCATTCCGTGGGTGAGTTTCTTTGCCTTCCTGGTGTCGGGGCTGTGGATCATCATCGCCAGCGTGCTGCTCGCCCGGCGGCCGAGTGCCCCTATTGCCCCTACCGTGCCGACCCCGAACGCCTCGGCACCCTGAGGCTTCCGCACGCCGCACACCTGGCCGGCTGAATGCCGACCCGGGACACCGATACCTCGCCCGGGTGGCCGCCAGCCGTTCCGCCCCGGGTCCCGACCCCCGTGCACGACTCTCGTCGGTGTCGGTGTCGGTATCGTGGGGCTCAACACGCGCCCGGACTATGGGACTTGACCGATCCCGCAGGACCCCGGCCGCTGAGCCGGATCGCGGAGGACGGCCCGGACACCACAGTGTCCCGTCACATGATGGCCCGTCACATTGTGACCCGGACGTCAGCGCGAACAAGCCAAGCCTCCTCGTTCGGGCGGCCTCGCACCCACCTGCCGGTTGTGGAGGGGGCGTCCCGCGCACGCCAGGCATCCGTCGACGGCGAAGCAGGCCGCCAGGACGTCCCCCGGGACGAACGGTTACAGTGCGCGCGACGTCAGTCAGCTTGTTAGAGAAGGGGAAGCGTGACCGCCACCAGCGAAGCCCGATCCGGGGACGGAGCGGCGCATGCGACCGGGCAGAACCTGGTGCGCCGCCTGATGCGCTACCTCCCCTTGGTCGCCCCCATCCTGCTCTGGACCGTGCCCTGTTGGGTGCTGCTGTACACCGGCCAGCGCTGGCCGCTTCCCGTGGCCCTGGGCGGCACCCTCCTGTTCGCGCTCGGTCTGATCACCATGCCGCTCGCGATGGCGCGCGGCCACGGCCCGCGGCGGCAGGACTGGGCGGCGATCGTCGGGGACACCCTCCTCGGGGCGAGTTGGGTGCTGTTCACCTGGTCCGTCCTGCTGGGTGTCCTGCTGCGCCTCGCCCTGACCGTGGCCGACGCCGGTGACGGTCGGAGCCGGGCCCGGATCGTGACTTGGGCGATCCTCGGCACAGCTGCGGTGCTGCTCGCCTGGGGGTACGCAGAGGCCCGCCGCATACCCCGAGTGCGCCGACTCGACGTACAACTCCCGCGCCTGGGAGCCGAGTTGGACGGCACGCGCGTCGTCCTCATCACTGACACCCACTACGGTCCGCTCGACCGCGCCCGCTGGTCCGCGCGGGTCTGCGAGACGGTCAACTCCCTGCGAGCCGACCTGGTCTGCCACACCGGCGACATCGCGGACGGTACGGCCGAACGCCGTCGCGCCCAGGCCGCCCCGCTCGGCACCATCGAGGCCACTGGGGCCCGGGTCTACGTCACCGGCAACCACGAGTACTACAGCGAGGCCCAAGGCTGGGTCGATCTGATGGGCGAGCTGGGCTGGGAGGCGCTGCGCAACCGTCACCTTCTGCTCGAACGCGGCGGTGACACTCTGGTGGTCGCCGGCGTGGACGACGTCACCGCCGAGGCGTCCGGTCTCGCCGGGCACCGCGCGCACCTGGCGGCGGCGCTGCAAGGCGCCGACTCCAGCCACCCCGTCCTGCTTCTGGCGCACCAGCCCAAGTTCGTCGACCGGGCGGCGGCCCGCGGCGTCGACCTCCAGCTCTCCGGACACACCCACGGCGGCCAGATCTGGCCCTTCCACCACCTGGTCCGCATCGACCAGCCCGCGCTCGCGGGCCTCAGCCGCCACGGCGACCGCACCCTGCTTTACACGAGCCGCGGCACCGGCTTCTGGGGCCCGCCGTTCCGCATCTTCGCCCCGAGCGAGATCACCCTGCTCGTGCTCCGCTCCCCGCAGCGGCAACCTGCGCCGTAACGCGGGGTCGGCCCAGCCATCGCGCACGCCCCGACTCGACCGGGTCCCCCCGTCAGGACACCGAACCGCTTCGTCGCCCGGCACTGCGGCGGACCGTCGTGACGACCCGCCCCAGCCAGCCCAGCACCAGGCCAAGACCGATGATCACCAGGCAGGCATGCGCCGCCATCCAGGACCCGGTGCTGACAGCGCGTGCAAAGGAGGCCACCCAAGGCCCCGCATCTCCGAGGTCCCACACGGGCCGCTGAGGGAAATCGGCACTGGCGATCTCATTCAGACACCAACTGGCCCCAGCAAGCAGCGCCAGGCAGCAGGCCGCGATCGCGAGCCTTCCCAGAACCGGACGTCGCTGCAAGATCTGTCCCATGCCACTCCCCCTTCGGCGGCGCCCACTATACGGATACGGGCCGCCGAGTCGGGGTCACCGCCGGTCCCGGTCCCGGTCCGGGCCCGGGTCGCGCAGAGGCGGGGACTCGACGGTGGAGACCACGCGGACGAGGGACGGCGCGGAAGGGGCCGAACCGAAGCCGAAACGCACGGGTGGGGAGACGGGGGCCAGCGGGCCGAGGTCGTTGCCGTCGAGCCGAGCTTGGGCAGTCACGATCGGCCGCAGGTCGACGGCCGCGTACCACTGACGACATCCCGGACGAGAACTCCCCCGCGTCCGGACCCCGGCCATCAGACGGGCGGGTACGTCCGCCATGGCCGCCCAGAGCGGCCTTCTGGCCAGCGGTCGCGGAACCGCCCGCAGGGCAAGACCCAGAGGGCCCCGGCGCCCGACGGCGAATCGCAACTCCAGGGGGCCCGCCGCGACGTCCCACACCCCGTCGCTCACGTCCACGCTCACCGCAACACACCGGACCTCATCGAAGTGGTAGACGGCGGAGACATATGCGGCCGTCTCGACGGTCGGGGCCAGGAGCACCCGCCAGCCGTCGGGCCGCTCCAGCATCACGTCGCTGAACGAGCCGAATGGGGAACGCGGCCAGTGGCCCACCACGACACGCGTGCCCGAACCCGTTCCCACAGCGGCGATCCAACCGTCAAAAGTCAGCCGTTCCATATCCACCCCGCCTGCATACCGCACACGCCTCCCTATCCCGCCTCCGGCACCCCGACCCGTTCGCGCCTCGCTGTTTCATCGCTATTTCAACGCCTGCCGCAACAGTGGGACGGACAAGAAGCCGAACGGCTCATCGTGCGCCTGCCACGTCCCTTGCACGTGTCTGCGGGCACGCGTCCCCAGCGAGCAGACGGGTGCGTCCGTGAATGATCTTTTGCACAAGCTGGTCTCCGCCGCCATCGCCGGCGCGCTGATCGCTCTGGTCGGGTACCTCAGCGCGAACGCGCGCAGGCGGAGGGCCGCCCGCGAGGAGGCCGCCGCGGCGGCGCGAACCGGGGGCCCGGCGCAGGAAGTACTGCGCCAGGCACGGGAGTTGGACCGCAGTCGCGACGAGCTGGCTGCGCAGGGCAGGGGGCCGGAGGCGCTCGCCCGCGCCGGTGAGGCCGCCGAGGCCTGGCGCGTCCTTGCCGAGACCTGGCCCGGACGGTTCCGCGCAGAACGCAGGGATGCTTTGCTGCGGCAGGGTGCACTCCTCGACGCGGCAGGACAGACGCACCAGGCGGCTCGGATCCGCCAGGACGCCGCCGGTCTCTCCTGACCGAAGTCCTAACCGGTCTCTCCTGACCGAACGCGGACACCAGCGCTGTCCACCACGAGCCGGTCCCGGCCTCGCCGGACCACTCCCCCAGCAGGGGCACAGGCCGGCACAAGCGACTCGCACCGGGACAGCCCCCTCGTGGACGAGCCACGCGCGCGGAGGCCGGCCGTGGCCGCCCCGGGACCGCACCCACCCTCGGCAGGTGACAAGCCGGCCTACCCATCTTCGGACACACGCACCTTCACCCAGGGGGATCTCCATGAGCCAGGACCAGGACGCCATCGCGCACATCCGTTCCGAACGGCCGACCGCGGACGCTGCCGCACTCGCCGCCCAGTGCGGCCTGGGCGACTGGGTCGACACCTTGGCCACGAATCAGGGCTGGAGATGGAGGAAGTCGCAGGACGCGAGGCTCTACTTCTTCACGGGCGGCTTGGTGGTGACGATGCCGGAGGGCTACCTGTCCGCGTACGACTGGGAAACCGTGCGCGTGCTGCAATACCGCCGCACCATCAACGGTGTCAACGCGGAGGCATGTTCCGTTCTGATCGATCCGGCGGGGAGCGCCCTGAACATAGGCTTCGGCAGAGCCCCCGTGTTCAAGGCCGACAAGACGGCTCTCGGTATCACCTCATGGGTGAACGGTCCCGGGTTCCTCTACCCCCACATGTGGGGCGACCACATTCAAACGTGCGTCACCCGTGCGCAGTTGGGCAAGACACTCGCGCGCATCCAGCGCGGTGAGCGGATCACTTTCGGCCCTTACACGGTCGATCAGCACGGCGTCTCGGACAAGAAGTACTCGGCCGCCTGGACGGAGATCATCGAGATCGGGTTCACTCTCGGCTCCTTCATGTTCAACGGCCGTCAGAGGAGGTCGACGGTCCCGGGCTCCGCGCATGCATACGTCATCCCCAATCTGGACCTTTTCGTGAAGCTGTGCCACCAGCTGAGCCCCAACGTGAAGGGCTGACGTCGCCGCCCGGCAACAGCCGCTGTTGCTGCACGACCTCGCGGAATCGTCCCCCGCCGACGATCACCGTGTGTTCGGATGTGACAGGCGAGACAGCAGCGGAGGGAGTACGTGATGGGTAGGGCTCTGATCATCTGCACGTCGGTTTCGCACGGGAACACGCGCAAGGTCGCCGAGGCGATGGGCGAGGTGTTGGAGGCGCCCGTCGTGGCACCGGAAGAGGTCGACGGCATGGAGGGCTATGGCCTCATCGGCTTCGGTTCGGGAATCTTCTTGCACAGGTTCCACCAGCAGCTTCGTGAGTTCGTCTCCGCACTCCCCCGGCAGCAGGGGCGTGCGTTCGTGTTCGCGACGAGCGGTCTGCCCGCGCCTCGTCTCGGCCCGATGGTGCGACTGTTGCAGGGCAAGGGCTTCGAGGTGACCGACACGTTCTCCTGCCGTGGTTTCGACACCTGGGCGCCGTTCAAGCCGGTGGGTGGAATCCGCAAGGGGCGCCCGGACGACAGTGATCTCGCGGCGGCCCGGTCGTTCGCGACGGGACTGAAGCGCACCGTCTGACGCCCCGCCCCGTCCCGTCCCGCCCCATCCGGGCCGGCCGGCCACCCGAGCGCCTAAACGCCTGGACACCTACACGCCTGGGACCGTGCCTCCAAAAATCAGGCGACCTCCAGGGGACCGCCTCCCGACGGAACGGGTAGGAGCGGCGTAACCACCCGCTACCGAGGGAGAAGCCCCGTGACCAGCGATGACCTGATGTCCCGGATCACCCGGCTCGAGGCGCAACTCGCACAACCCACACCGGCCCCCATGGGCGGACAGGTCAGCATTCCGCTCGACCCCATCCGCCACCACGTCTACACGGGCGACGGCGGCCCCTGCACCACCGAGCTCTTCGGCCAGCAGTGCGCCGAACCCGCCGATCGCCACGAACGCCCGCACCCCGCGTAGTCACGGGTGGGCCGGGCGTCCCGGTACCGGATTTCATCCTGGCCGACATCAGCTGCCAACACCCGTACGGCCAAAAGGAGTTACTGCCATCGGCAGCGAGGAGGCGGGGCGTCCAGGACCTGAGGGCCGCTGTGTCACGGCGTACCTGTAGCGACGCGTGAGGTAACAATGGGTCGGCAGGACTGGTCCCGCTCCGGCGGCGCCCGTCCGGCCGGTTCCAGTTGGAGCTCCCTCTTCGCACAGGAGAACATTTCGTGAACGCTCGGCCCTTGACCCTGATGGCAGTGCACGCCCACCCCGATGACGAGGCCACCAGCACGGGAGGAATTCTCGCCCGTTACGCGGCAGAAGGCATGCGTACGGTCCTGGTGACCTGTACCGACGGCGGGTGCGGAGACGGGCCCGGAGGAGCCAAACCGGGAGAGCCCGGGCATGATCCGGCTGCCATCGCGGCGATGCGGCGTGAGGAACTCGAGGCGAGCTGCGCCATCCTGAAGATCAGTCATCTGGAGATGCTGGACTACGCCGATTCCGGAATGATGGGCTGGCCCACCAATGACGCCCCCGGATCGTTCTGGCAGACACCGGTGGAGGAGGGCGCGGCCCGTCTCGCGGAGCTCATACGGCATTACGAACCGGATGTGGTCGTCACCTATGATGAGAACGGGTTCTATGGCCACCCGGACCACATCCAAGCCAACCGCATCACCATGGCGGCGCTCGCTCTGACCGCCCGGACGCCGAAGGTGTACTGGACGACGGCTCCCCGCGCGATGATGCAGCGGTTCGGCGAAGTCATGCGCGAGTTCGATCCGAGCGCTCCGGAGCCGGATCCCGCCGAGGCCGCCGCGATGGCGAAGATCGGGCTCCCGGACGAGGAGATCACCACATGGGTGGACATCTCGGCGTTCGGCGCCCAGAAATTCGACGCGCTGGCAGCGCACGCGAGTCAGGGGGAGAACATCTTCTTCCTGAGGATGGGCCAGGAAAGGTTCACGGAACTGATGGGCGTCGAGACCTTCGTACGCGTCCAGGACAGCACCGGAGCGGCCCTGCCCGAGAACGACCTGTTCGCCGGTCTGCGCTGACCCCCCGGCCCTTTTAGGCCTGGCAGCGTCGCGCGCGGCCCGCCGCCCGGCGGCCCGCATCCGAGCCGCCCGGCGGCGGGCCGCGCGCCGGTAAGGAGTCACCCGGGGCAGACATCTGCGGGCCGAGGGTGGGGCGCGGAGGCAAAGACGGAGGCAGAGGCGGAGGCGATCGGACAGGATGGATGCCATGAAGACCATCGCCTTCCCTCAGACCGAACTGCGGGCTTCCAACGTCGTCCTGGGACTGATGCGCATCGCCGAACTCGAAGACGAGGCCATCCGCACCCTGTACGGCAGCGCACGGGACGCCGGGATCAACGTTTTCGATCACGCCGACATCTACGGGCCGTCGCGCCACGCGTGTGAGGAGCGCTTCGGAGAGGCCGTCAAACTCTCCGCCGCAGACCGCGAGTCGATCGTCATCCAGAGCAAGGTCGGCATCCGGCCGGGCTTCTTCGACTTCTCCCGGGAGCACATCGTGCGTACCGTCGAGGAGTCCCTGGCGGCCCTGCGCACCGACTATCTCGACGTACTCCTGCTGCACCGTCCCGACACCCTCGTCGAACCCGCGGAGGTGGCGGCGGCCTTCGACGAGTTGCACGCGGCCGGGAAGGTGGTGAACTTCGGGGTCTCCAACCACACCCCCGGACAGATCAGCCTGCTCAAGACAGCGGTTCAGCAGCCGCTGGTGGCCAATCAGGTGCAACTGAGCATCACGCACTGCCCGTTGATCGCCTCGGGGATCGCGGCGAACATGGGCGGACTCGACCAGTCGCTCGACCGCGACAACGGGCTGCTCGACTACGCGCGGTTGCACGGCATCACGCTGCAAGCATGGTCACCGTTCCAGAAGGGATTCTTCGACGGGGTCTTCATCGGCGACACCGAGCACTACCCGGAGCTCAACTCGGCCCTGGACGAACTGGCGACGAAGTACGGGGTGACCCCGACGGGTATCGCCGTCGCATGGATCACCCGCCATCCGGCGAACATGCAGGTGGTACTCGGTACCACCAACCCGGGCCGGGTGGCCGAGTCCGCAGCCGGCTCAGAGATCCCGCTCACCCGCGAGGAGTGGTACCGCCTCTTCAGCGCGGCCGGCCACGTCATTCCCTGAGCGGATTGTCGGAAGCGGGGAACTCGGGCGCGTAACGGCTGCCCTCAGTTGCACACTCGGTTGGCCGCGAGACGGTGGAGCGATTGCCATTGACGGCTCCCCGGGCCTTCCCAGTGCCGCCCGAGCCTGAGGGCGCCGGGGCCGGGCGGGGCGGTCTGCCCGCCCGGTCCATGAGACCGGCCCGGCACCCGCCGAACCGGTCCGTACGGTCCGTACCCCCGCTGCTTCGTCCCCTCGCGGTAGTCAGCTTCCCGTGCTGTGCAGGTTCTCGCGGACCTTGGCGATGGCGAAGCCCCACCCCTGCTGGACGGTGGGCTTGGCGGGTACGGCGATTTCGTCGGGGTTGGTCAGCACGTCGAGGAGGACGGGTCCGGGCTCGGCGAAGGCGCGCTGGACCGCCTCGGCCAGGTCCTCGGCGCGCTCCACTCGGATGCCCTTGATGCCGAGTGCCTCGGCGACCGCGGCGAAGTCCGGGTTGTCCAGGACGGTGCCGAACTCAGGGAGCCCCGCCTGTTCCTGTTCGAGCTTCACCATGCCCAGGCGCTGGTTGTCGAAGACGACGAGCTTGATGGGCAGTCGTTCGGTGTGGATGGTCATGAGGTCGCCGAGCAGCATCGACAGGCCGCCGTCGCCGCAGAACGCGACAGTTTGCCGGTCGCGGTCGAGGAGCTGGGCGCCGATGGCCTGCGGCATCGCGTTGGCCATGGAACCGAGGTTGTAGGAGCCGATGAGTCGGCGGCTGCCGCGCATCTCGACGAAGCGGGAGAGCCAGACCGTGGCCATCCCGGTGTCGGAGGTGAAAATGGCGTTGTCGTCGGCCGCGGCGTCCACCGCGGCGGCGAGCGCCTCGGGGCGTACGAGATGGTCCCGGTTGTCGAAGGCCGAACGGACCTTGCCGATCAGGCCCTTGTCGTGGCCGGGGGCGGCGAGGCGACGCTGTCCGTCCTGCCAGTCGGCGAACTTCTCGCGCGCGGCGTCGAGGTGCTTCCGGTCCTCGCGGGCGGCGACGCGCTCCAGGAGCCCGCGCACGGTGGGGCCGACGTCGGCGGCGAGCGCCACGTCGACGGGTACGCGCCGTCCGATGTGTTCGGCGACGCGGTCGACCTGGACGACCTTCTTGCCCTCGGGATACCACTCGCGGTAGGGGAAGTCGGTGCCCAGCAGGACCAGGGTGTCGGCGTGGTCCATGGCGTGGGCGGCGGCCGGGTTGCCGATCAGGCCGGTCTGGCCGACCTGGAAGGGGTTGTCGTCCTCGAAGCCTTCCTTGGCTTTGAGGGTGACCACCATGGGCGCGGCGAGCCGGTCGGCGAGGGCGAGGACGTCGTCGCGGGAGGTGCGGGCCCCGCGGCCGACGAGCAGGGTGACGTTCCCGCCGTCGTCGATGAGGCGGGCGGCCTCGTCGAGGGCGGGGTCGTCGGGCCGGTTCTCGGAGCGGGCGACGGAGAGCCGCACCGGGCGGTCGGCCGGCAGTTTCTGGTCGCCGATGTCGCCGGGAACGGTGAGGACGGCGACGCCCCGGCGCCCGATGGCGGTGCGCACGGCGACCTCCAGGAGAGCCGGCAGCTGTTCGGGCGAGGTGACGGTGGCGCGGAAGACGGCGACGTCCTTGAAGAGCAGGTCGTTGTCGACTTCCTGGAAGTAGTCGGTGCCGACCTCGGAGAGGGGGACCTGCCCGGCGATGGCGAGCACGGGCGTGCCGCTCTTGGCCGCGTCGTACAGGCCGTTGAGCAGGTGCACGGCGCCGGGTCCCACGGTGCCCATGCACACGCCGAGCGTGTCGGTGAGCTGCGACTGTGCTCCGGCGGCGAACGCGGCTGCCTCTTCGTGGCGGCAGCCGACCCAGGTGAGGTTCTTGGAGGTCCGGATGGCGTCGGTGAACGGGTTGAGCGCATCACCGACGACACCGAAGACGTGCCGCACGCCGAGTTCCTCCAGCGCGTCGGTGAAGAGGCGGGCGACGGTACGAGACATGAGTGCGTGACCTTTCTGTGGGCCGCCGGCTTGCGGGATCCGGCCTGCGGCGTCTTTCGGGGATGCTGGTGTCGGGTTCACATGACCCGTGAGTCCGACGCGAACGCTCCACCGGACTGAGGGTGGGCAGGACGCCCGGGGTGTTCAGCCGGTGAAGCTGTCCGGGTCGGCTGCCTTCCAGTCGGCGGCCCACCCCGTGGGCGGGTCCACGATCAGCTCGCCGGGCTTCAGCCATTCGTAGAGCTCCGCGTACGAGCGGAAGTCGTCGGCGTCGGTGGCGCGGCGGCGCACCAGGTGCGGGCCGAGATCACCGGGGCCGGAGGCCCCCATCGCGGCCATGATCTGCAAGGCGCTGGAGACGGTCGCCTCCTGGTAGCGGCGGACCCGTTCGGACTTGTCGACGACGTCGAGGGCACGGGCCCGGCGCGGGTCCTGGGTGGTGACGCCGGTGGGGCAGCGGTTGGTGTGACAGCGCTGGGCCTGGATGCAGCCGACGGCGAACATCATGGCGCGGGCCGCGTTCGTCCAGTCGGCGCCCATGGCGAGGCGCTTGACGATGTCCGCGCCCGTGGCGACCTTGCCGCTGGCGCCGACCCGGATGCGGTCGCGCAGCCCGGCGCCGACCAGCGCGTTGTGGACGGTGATCAGCCCTTCGGTGAGCGGCATGCCCAGGTGGTCGGCGAACTCCAGCGGGGCGGCGCCGGTGCCGCCTTCGGCGCCGTCGACGATGATGAAGTCCGGGGTGATGTCCTCGGCGAGCATCGCCTTGCACACGGCGAGGAACTGCACGCGGGAGCCGGGACACAGCTTGAAGCCGACCGGTTTGCCGTCGGCGAGCTCCCGCATCCGGGCCAGGAACCGCACCAGCTCGCGTGGAGTGCCGAAGGCTCGATGGTACGGCGGCGAGATGACCGTCTCACCTTCCGGGACGCCACGGACCTGAGCGATCTCGCTGTTGACCTTGCTACCGGGCAGCACGCCGCCGATGCCGGGTTTGGCACCCTGGGAAAGCTTGAGGGATACGCACTTGACGGCCGGATGGGCCGCCTTCTCGCGGAACTTGTCCGGGTCGAAGTCGCCGTCCTTGGTGCGGCAGCCGAAGTATCCGGTGCCGATCTCCCAGATGATGTCGCCGCCGGGCTTCAGGTGGTACTCGGACAGACCGCCCTCGCCGGTGTCATGGGCGAAGCCTCCGCGTGCCGCCCCCGTGTTGAGGGCGAGGACCGCGTTGCCGGAGAGGGAGCCGAAGCTCATCGCGGAGACGTTGAGCAGCGCCATGTCGTACGGGCGGGTGCAGTCCGGACCGCCGACGCGCACGCGCGGCGGGTGCTTCGGCATGTCGACCGGATGCATCGACGGCACCAGGAACTCGTAGCCGCGGCTGTACATGTCGCGCTCGCTGCCGAAGGGCTCCTCCGCGTCCACGCCCTTGGCCCGCTCGTAGACGATGCTGCGGGTGTCGCGGTCGTAGGGGCGGCCGTCGTAATTGCGCTCCACGAAGTACTGCTGGAGTTCGGGGCGGATCGCCTCCAGGAGGAAACGGGCGTGCCCGAGCACCGGGTAGTTGCGCAACACCGAGTGGCGCCGTTGCAGCAGGTCGTAGCAGCCGACCAGCGCGAGGACACCTATGAGGAAGCCCGCGAACCACCACCAGGGCGAGACGACAACCGCCGAGACCATGGCCGCGGCGGCACACACAATGAGCAGGGCTACGGCCCCAAAACGCACCATGAGTGACCGCGTATCCGGGATCGGGCCATTCATGTACGCCCAACGGCTCCTGATGGACCACAGCCCAGGCCGGGCCACCGTCCTCGCAGGCGCGATCGCCTTCCCCGGCACCACCCGCCAAAGGTCCCTACAGGTGCCTTTGGGCGCACAGGATGTACGAGCTGTCCTTCGGCGTGAACTGCCGGTGGGACTCGTCACCCGGGTAGGTGCCGATCACGGACTTGGTGGGCCATCCGGGCACCGAGACCGGGGAACAGGTGGCGGCAGGGTCGTCGAAGCGCCTGAGGACCTGCCACAGCTCCGTCCCCGGGGCCTGCTTTTCGTCGCACTCGGCGGGAGACCAGTTCGAGTTCGAGCTGGTGAGCGCGAAGCACTGGCCCTGCTTGATGTTCTTCATCGTGTAGGGGGTGGTATCGAGGAGGTGGTCGTGGACGTAGTTCCAGATCGGTTGATGAAAGAACAGGGCAACCAGGACGACCAGCACCAAGAACCCGACGGCGCTGTCGCTGTTGCTCTTCGTGCTGCCGGCCCCGGGGGCCGCGGGTCCGGCCGCCTTCACGGCTTTGATGGGCCTGGGCGCGGGGACGCCTGCGGGTTTGGCGGGCCCGGGAGCGTCGGTTCCTGCGGCCTTGGCGGGCCCGCGAGCAGGGGCCCCTGCCGCCTTGACGGGTCCGCGAGCGGGGTCTTTTGCCGCCTTGGCGGCCATCAGCTCCTTGATCGTCGGCGCCGTCTTCTGCTTCGGCGCCGTCTTCTGTTTCGGCGCCCTCTTCTGTTTCGGCGCCGTGGTTTCCTCGCTCGCCCGCAGGACGTTCGCCGCCTGGTCGGCGGTCATGCGCTGCTCAGGGTCCTTGACCGTGAACCCCTTGATGACGCGGGCCAACCGTCTGCTCGCTCGCGCCGGTGCGGGGAGTTCGTCCAGCAGGACCGCCGAGAGGCTGGCCATTCCGGAGCCCCGGTCGAACGGGGAGACGCCCTCGGTCGCGTGGTAGAGCGTCACCCCGAGCGAGAAGAAGTCGGAGGCCGGGGTGGCCGGCTTACCGCGGGCCCGCTCGGGGGCTATGTACTCCAGGGAGCCGATGACGAGGTCCTGCCCGGTCATCGGGGACTGGCCGGCCTGCTTGGCGATGCCGAAGTCGGTGAGCATCACCGTGCCGTCCTCGGCGAGCATGATGTTGGCGGGCTTGACGTCCCGGTGCATGATGTCGGCCCGGTGGCAGGCAGCCAGAGCCGCCACCATCGCGAGCGCCACCCGCTCACCCAACTCCTCGTCAACGGGGCCGCTTTGGCGGATCTCCTCGGCCAGGGAACGCCCCGCGACGTACTGCATGACCGTCCACGGCACACCACGCTCGACAACCACGTCGTGCACGGCGACTACGTTGGGATGGTCTCGCAACTGGGCGGCGTGACGGGCCTCCCAGGCCGCGCGCTCCACGCGTTCGGCGGTCTCCTCGGAAGTGCTGCCCGGTGGGACGTACACCTCCTTGATGGCGACGTTGACGTTCAGCTGGTGATCGCGGGCGAGCCAGACCCGGCCGAATCCACCGGAGCCCAAGGGTGAGGTGAGCTGGTAGCGGCCGGCGGCCAGGACCAGGCCCGGGGTGGCCGCGGTGGGCGGAACGCCCCGGGGCGGCGGCAGTACGGACAACAGATCCCCCCGATCGCTGGTGTACGTACGGTGGCTGAGCACCGTCCAGCAGGCTACGTCGGGCACGGCGCGTACGAGGGTGGAATCGAGTCCTTGGCCTGCCCGCCTTCAGCGGGTTGTGCGGGCCCAAGTAGCGGTCAGGGGCCGCGTGCCGGCTGCCGGCGGCACCGGGCCAGATCGTCCGAGCCGAGCGGGTCGATCCCGGCCCGACCACCTCGGGCGCCCTGAAGGTGTTTGGTGGCCCACTCCCCTGACACCTCGGTATATCCGCGCCGCCCTCTCCCCTTTGCTTGTCGTATACCGACGGCAGATCACGCCGAACCCCTCAAGAAAAGTCGGCGAGAACGATGAGGGAATTTCCCTCGTCACCAGCCCTCCGCGAGCCTTCGGGAATCCTTCTCTGTCATCTTTGCGTGGCCGATAACTCACCCGGCGAGCTGATCCAATTGGCGCGTGCCGGGCACCTGCTGCCAGAGTGCGCGACAGATAGACATTCCCGCGAGTCCACGAGAGAGAAGGAGGAGGGTAAGCCATGAAGGCAGCCCGCCTACTGGCTTCCATCGGCATGGCCACCCTGCCCGTGGCCGGTCTCATCCCCGCCACCGCGGCCCCGGCCAACGCGACATCGCACGTGACCTGCCAGATCGGTAAGGGCGGCTCGTTCAGCACGGTCGGCATCCAGTGCAACCGCCAACTTCCCTCCGACAGGGCCACCACGGTCACCCTGCGAAATCAGGCCGACCACGAAACCTGGCACTGTCTGAACAATCCCCCGGTGTACTTCTTCGTCAACCCGGCCAGCACCCTTGCCCATCAACTCAAGGCGGAAGAGGGAAACACATACGTCGGAACACACTGCACACGACTGAGTTAGCCGCTCACGGGCGAAGAGTGGGCAATGTGGAAGCCGTTGTTACCGAAGGGGACGAGTGCGGAGGGGGCGCTCGTCCGGGTTGGTCGCGGCCATCAACGCGAGGCCGCGACCGCACCCCCGCACCGGTTTTCGTTAACCCTTTGCCGAGGGGCCGATGGGCCAGCTACGTTCTCCCAGCCGTCCGATATGGCTCGGGACCGGTGTTGTCGACGAGGAGGTGTGGAGCACATGCGCAGGAGTGCCCAGCAGTTGAGTCCGCGTACTGTCCTTGGCCACTTCCTCACGACGGAGACACCTTGTCGCCTCGCATCACCCCACTGACCGACCCCGCTCACGGCCCGAACAGCCGGCGTCTTGCATGGCTGGCGTCCGACGCCGATTCCATCCCCGTCGGAACCGCCTTTCTGCGCCTGTTCAACAGTCCCGGACAGGAGCACCTGGCCGAGCTGACCGTCGGTGTCCATCCCGCGGAACGCCGCAAGTGCGTCGGTTCCCAACTCGTCGACGCCGCCGTGGCCGCCGCCCGGGCGGATGCCCGACGCTGCGTCATCGCGCAGGCCGAGGCCGGATCGCCGGGTGATCACTTCCTGTCGGCCCGCGGTTTCAGGAAGGTCCTCACCCTGAGGTTCTCCCGCCTGCCGCTGGCCCAAGCGGACACCACCAGCCTCGCCCGTATCGTCGAGCGTCCGCATCCCGGATACCGGTTGCTGTCGTGGCACGGAACCGTGCCCGACGGCCTCGCCGAGACGTTCGCCGACTCGCGTCGCGCCATGGACGACATGCCCATGGACGACACGGACTACGGAACGGTGGCCTGGGACGTGGATCGCGTCCGGGCCGCGGCGAAGGCTGTCGAACAGCGCGGCGACCACCTGCACACCGTCGTTGCCGTCGACGTCTCCGACGACTCGATCGCCGGGTTCACCGAACTGGTCGTCCCCGGCGATGGCAGAGGCGATGGCCAGCACTACGGCACCGGCGTGTTGCCCGAGCACCGTGGACACGGCCTCGGCCGATGGATGAAGGCCGAGTCGATCCGAGACGCTCATGGGCGCTATCCCGACCTCGGCGGCCTCCTGACCGACATCGCCGAAAGCAACACGCCCATGAGGCAGATCAACGACAGCCTCGGCTACGTGCCGACGCACACGACACTCCAGTACCAACTCGACCTCTAGCGGCGGACGGACGGGCCGGACATCACATCGTCCGGCCCGCCCATGCTTCGGCCACACGGCCGTTCCCCCCGCCGATGCGACAGGCGTCAAGACGCGGGGGCGTCGGAAACGATGCGGCTACCCGGTGAACTTCCAGTCGACGTAGATGGCCCTCTCATCCTGGCTGGCGAAGTGCCTGAAGAGACCCGGCGACAAGTCGAGCCCCGCGTAGGAACAGGCGGGGCACTCATCCACGATGGTGGCGGTGGCCGACTTCCCCTTGTACGTGATCTTGATGTGCTTTCCGCACTGCGGGCCCGGGTAGCCGGCACCGAATTGAGCGGAGTTGAGGGCGACGACGAAGTCTTCGTCATTGCTGACCTTGCCGCAGGCGCCCAGCCCGGTGGAGTAGAAGGTCGCGCGGGCGTTGGTGAACCCCTTCTTCGGATCCCCGGTGGGGCAACCCATCGACTCGACGGCGTCGTCGACCGCCACGGTCGCCTCGGGCTCCGGAACGCCGGCCACCGTGGCCTGCGGCGCAACCACCACAGTGGCCTGCGGTTCCGGCGCGCCCGCAACCGTCGCCTGGGGCTCGACTGCCACGGTCGCCAGCGGCTCCGGCACACCGACCACGGTCGCCTGTGGCTGCGGCTCCTCCTCGGCACGGCCCGGCTTCGGCGGCTTGGTCGTGGGGTCCGGAGTGGGCTCCTTCGGCGGCTTCGTGGTGGGTGCGGGTGTCGGCTCCTTCGGAGCCTTCGTCGTCGGATTCGGAGTCGGCTTCTTCGAAGGTTTCAGCGTGGGCTTCGGTGAACACCCGGCCGGAGCGGCGAGGCCCGTGCTTTCCGATGCCGAGGCGGAAACGGTGATCACGGCGGCGGAGGCGGTCGCCAGTATGGAGGCAAAGGCGGCGGTCAGTATTCGTCGTTGTCTCATGGTTCGCTCGAGACTGCCCGGGCCCGCTAACGCCCGACTAATGCCCGGTTCCGTCCAGGAAGTGGATACCCCGCGTACTCCCCGAGCGAGCGGGCTCAATCCCATCAACTGGTCTGGACCTACCCGCGGACGATGTCCCAGACTGCCGTGATGGACGAGTCACGGCACGCCCCGAGCCTCGACATCCCGCTGCACCGTCTCGAAGTCCCCCTCCCCCACCTCCTCCCCTTCGCCATCGGCACCTTCGACACCATCGGGGCGCTCTCGCGGGCCAACTTCCCTCACCGTCACACCTTTTACGAGATCGTGTACGTCACCGGCGGCCACGGCGCCCACGTCCTCGACTCGATCCAACGTCCCCTGAATCCACCGCAGTTGTGCGTCATCGCGCCGGGCCAGATACACCATTGGGCGGACGCCGAGCAGCTCACGGGACACGTCGTGCTGTTCAATGAGGACTTCCTGCTCTCACGGCCCCAGGACGTGGCCGCACTCCGGTCCCTGTCCTCCGTGCCCGGCCACGCTCCAGGCGATCAGTCCCAGCCCATCGAAGCGCTCCTGGCCGACATGGCGGCGGAGCACCGGGACCTGCGGCCCGGCTACCGGAAGCTGCTCCGTGCGAGTCTGCACATCCTCATCGTGCGGGCGCTGCGCACCTGTTCGTCCGCCGAGGAGACGGCGACGCACAGCCGCGCCACCGAGGTGGCGGCAGACTTCGGCCGCCTCCTGCGGCTGCCCGGCGGCGTCTGCCGCTCGGTCGACTCGTACGCGCAGCAGCTCGGCATGTCCGCAGGCCATCTGAATGCCCTGGTGCGGCAGTCGACGGGCCTGACACCAGGCGGCCTGATCCGCCTACAGAGGACCCTTGAGGCAAAACGCCTGCTCCTGGCAACGCAATTGTCTGTCCGTCAGGTCGGCAGCGCGGTCGGATTCCGGGACCCCGCCTACTTCTGCCGGTTCTTCCGGCGGGAGACCGGTATGTCGCCCGGCGAGTTCCGCGCCGGTGCCGGAGGAAATCACCACGATCCCCGGATCGAGTCCATCGCGGCCGACCCGGACGGCTCATAGCTTGACTGCTGGCACCTCAGGCAGCCCCTCGCCGGTCACAGCACGGGCGGCCCGCCCTGCCGCGGCACAGCGAACCGAGCCCTTCGTCGAGCACACACGTCTCCACCGCCCTCCAGGAGGTCAGCGATGTCCGCTTCCGATGAGCCGACCGAAACACCATCCGCCGAAGACGCCAAGTCCCGCCACATCAGCCGCAAATCGGTGCTGCGCGCCGCGGCAGCCCTGGGCGCGACGCCCCTGCTCCTTCGTGGCGGCGTGGCCCTGGCCCGTGATCGCGGTACCTCGGCCGCGCCTCTGGAGACCACTCCGCAGTGTCACGACGGGGACGGGCCGACCGTCGAGCAGATCGAGGGCCCCTACTTCAAACCCAACTCGCCCCTGCGCAGCTCGCTGATCACCGCCAGCACGCCGGGCACGCGTCTCACGGTCAGCGGGTACGTCTTCAACCGAAGCTGCCGACCGATCTCCGGCGCGCTCCTCGACTTCTGGCAGGCCGACGACAACGGCGACTACGACAACACCGGTTACTCGTTCCGTGGCCACCAATTCAGTACCGGCCAGGGCGCGTTCAGCCTGATCACGATCGTGCCCGGGCTCTACCCGGGCCGCACGCGCCACATCCACGTCAAGCTGCAAGCCCCGGGCGGCCGAATCATCACCACCCAGCTGTACTTCCCGGGCGAGCCCCGCAACAGCACGGACACCATCTTCGACGCCCGCCTGCTCATGAACGTCCGCCAGGTCGGCCCGGCACGCGAGGCCACGTACGACTTCGTCCTGGACGCCCCCGCGGGCCCGACCACCCCGCCGACCACACCTCCCTCGGGCACGTGGGCTGCGGGAACGGCCTACCGCGCCGGCGACGTGGTGACCTACGCCGGTGTCTCCTACCGCTGCCTCCAGGCCCACACCGCCATCCCGGGGTGGGAGCCCCCGAACGTCCCCGCACTCTGGCAGCGCGCCTGACGCAGTCCGCGCCCCCCGCCCTTCGCTCGCACCACCCGCCCCCGTCCACCCCACAGCTCGACCAACCGCCTTTGGTGGCGCGTCAGTTGCCCTTCGCCGCCGACTCGTCGAAGAACCGGATGATCCGGGGCACGGCTTGGAGAACCGACCCGTTGTGGTCGTAGTCGCCGACGTCGGTCACTCGCGGAGCCGCGTCGTTCTGCCTCAACTGGGCGGCGCAGTACGCCGTGTGGCCGGGGTCGACGTCCTTGTCGCCCCGACCGTAGAAGATCTCCACCGGTACGTCGGGCCGCCAGTCACAGGTGTGGTCCATCGGGCGCAGCCTGTCCTTCAGGACACCGTCGGGCTTGCGGACCTTGTTCAGGAAATCCTCCTTGAACAGGACCTTGGAGGTCGTCGGGAGTACCTTCGTGATGTCCTTGGGGGTGTGATAGCCGTCGAAGAGACCCTCCACGTCGTCGGCGTAACCGGAAGCGAAGGCATCATTGGGCGAGGCGTACAGGCCGTACATCCTGTTCCAGGCGGTCACGAAGTAGGCGAGATAGAGGCCGGAGTTGTTGATCTCGTCGTTTGCTGCGGCGGCCTCGAAGACGGAGAGGTTGTAGGGGCCGCTGACCGGTGCGAGTGCTCCCAGCCGGAAGTAGCGGTCGGCGCCCTCCTGTTGTAGCGCCCGGCCCACCAGCATGGTCGCGGGGCCACCCTGCGAGAAGCCGCTGACGTCCACCTTCCGCTCCAGTTCCCGGCCGTTGCGGTGGGCCACGGCCCGCGCCGCCCGCAGGCCGTCCACCGAGGCCGCGACGGTGGCCGCGGGGTCGCCGTAGGGGTGGAAGCCTTCGCCCGAACCGAGGCCGACGTAGTCGGGTGCGGAGACCGCTCGCCCGGTCGACGCGAGCAGGAGGGCGACGAGCCGGTCGGTCGACTGCGGATTCTCCGAGGCGACGTCCTTGCGGTAGACGGTGGTGCCGTGCAGCCAGGAGACGGTGGACAGATGGCGCGCCCCGTTCTTGGGCAGCACGACGAGTTGGCTCGCCGTCGTGCGGGCGCCCCCGCTGTCCGTGGTGCGGTAGGTGACCCGATAGGCGGTTACGCCGTAGCGGACCTGGGACGAGTCGATCTTCCCCTGAAGCTGTCCCGCCACTTGCTCCGCTGTGAGGTCGACCGCTCGCTCGACGGAGACGACGGCCCCTCCTTGTAACTGCGCGCCGGAAGAGTCCGCGGTCGCCGAGACCGGTGCCATGAGGGCGGATACGGTGCCGAGGGCCGCCGCGCCGACCAGGATGCGTGCTTGTGTACGCCGTGAAGTCATGGCTGGATCATGCCTGCCGACCGCTGTGCCGGGACATGGAGCGGCCCCCCGGCTCCTCCAGGGGGCCAGCCCCCTCAGGGTCCCTAAGGGGTGTCGCATGTCCCGGCCCCACGGGACGGGCGCGGCCGGTGCCACCCCCGGCAGGTGGTGCACCACGGGGACGGCACACAACCGGCGGCCCGCCCCCGCCGGGCGTCACGCGGCCTGGAGGGCGCCCTCGTGGGAATGGTGCGCGGCGGTGTCGGTGAGTTGATGGCGGGCCACGGCGAGGGCGGCGCCGATGTCCCGGGTGCCGGTGGACACGCACAGGGTGTAGGCGAGGTCGTCGAGCCGCCGCTGCACCTCGGGGGTGCCGGCGTGTGCGACCTGCGGAACGCTCAGGGTCTCGTACTGCTCGATCAGGTTCTTCAGGACCGCGGGGTGGGCCATCAACATCCGTTTCGTCCCTTTTGTCATGGTGTGTAGGTTTCGTGTCCCGTCTGCCCCGAATCGTGGCCATCACACATGCCGAAGCGGGGGCGGCCAGGACCGGGGGGGCGACAGCCAATATCGGCGCGGCCAGTGGAGAGGACCTGGAGGGAAACCCGATGCCGGAATCGGTCCTGGCGCGCCGGACGCAGCCCCGCCCCCGGCACCGGCGATGCGCCCCGAAGCCCACCCCTGCGGCCTGGCTCCGCCCTCGCCCCCCGCCGAACAAATCCGTGCTCCCGTGCTCAGGCCGTCCGGGACAGTCGCCTCAGTACGTCCTGTGCCCGCTCCCCTTCGCGCACGCCGTCCACCACGGCCTGGTGATAGGCGCGGCTGTCCTCCTCGGAGTGGCAGGGCACGGGGCTGCCCACGAGGGCGTACCACTCGGAGGCGCCGGAGTACTGCACGGCGAGGTGTGCCTCGTGGTCCGACCAGGTGGTGTGGATGGTGAGGTCTCCCTGCATCTGGCCGAACTCCTCGGCCTGCACGACGCCCGGAAGTACATGGATGCCCACCGTGGTCCAAGATGCCCAGGCCATGTTCTTCCCTTGCTTCGCAGGAGTACCGGGCGACGCCTGGCCCGGTTCCCTCAAGTCTCACCCCTCACGGCCCACTGTTCACTTCGGGACACTCGCCACCGCCAACCGGAATGCCTCGGCTTCCGGACTCCCACGGTTGCGCTGCGCCGTCGGGGCGGGCGCGGTTCGGCTGCCGGGTCCGGCCGGGGGCTGTAGGGGTGCGTCCGGTTCACGCCGGAGCGGTCTCGATCCGCTGCCCTCGCGCGCGGCCGGTCCCGCCCAGCTTTCGCGACGGGCAGGGACGGGCAGGGACGGGCAGGGACGAGATCCCTGCATTCGGGGGAAGTTTTCGCGCAGCCTCCCGCGTTCCAGACGCCCAGGGTGTTCGGGCGACGGGGACGCGCTATGTCTGTCCGGTGAGCAAGATCCGGTCCCGTACCGCCGCCACGCTCGTGGTGTGCGCCGTTACCCTTTGCGGCCTTCCCGGCCCTGTCGCCGTAGCCCGCCCGTCCGCTCCCGTCCTCGACGCCGTCGTCACCGCCGTCCCGGCAGCGAAGCTGGGCCTCAGCTGGCATCCCGGCTGCCCGGTCCCGCCGTCCGGCCTGCGGCTCGTGCAGATGAATCACTGGGGCTTCGACGACCAGGTCCACCGTGGCGAACTCGTCGTGCGCGAGCGGGCGGTGGCCCCGCTGCTCGAGGTGTTCGGTCGGGCCCTGCAAGCGAAATTCCCCATTCGGCAGATGCGGGTGATGGCCGAATTCGACGGCGACGACGAGGCGGCGATGGCCGCCGACAACACCTCGGCCTTCAACTGCCGCGCGGTCACCGGCGATCCGTCCCATGTCTCGGAGCACTCGTACGGGGACGCGGTGGACATCAACACCCTGGAGAACCCGTACGTCGACGTGAACGAGGAGGTGTATCCGGAGGCAGGTGCGGCCTTCCTGGACCGGTCCCAGCAGGCGAAGGGCATGATCCACCCCGGGGACGTGATCACCCATGCGATGAGCGAGGCCGGCTGGCAATGGGGTGGCCGCTGGGACCCGCCGGACTACCAGCACTTCTCGGCCAACGGGCGCTCGGCGTGACCCCCTGAGCGGGCACATGCGACCTGGCGTGGGGGGCCTCGCATCGAAGGGCAACGCATCGCAGTGAAAGCAGCGCTTTACGCACGGTGCAACCGGCGACGGACGCCGACGGCGCTCAGGTCCCTCCGGGCAACGGTTGCTCCGGGCGCTTGCTGAAAGACGGGCCGGTACCAGGCGGGCCAAAGAGCTGGTGTGCAGGGCCGAGGGAACCAGGTAACGTCATTGTCGTATGTCCAGACGCCGATTTACGAGTGCGAGCGTGACGGGCTCCCGATGACGTCGCGAGACGCGCCCCCGCCCGTCCCCCACCCCTGAATCCGCAGATCACTTCACACCCTTACCGGAGCACCCATGACCGTGAGCAAGAACATCAACAACCCCGTGGGCATGGGTGGCGGCCAGCGCAAGCGGCTGTCCCGCGCCGAACGGCAGAACAACGGCCCGCACCGCAACCTCGACCGCCAGAGTGCCGCCGACCAGAAGGCCGAGCTGGTGCGCAAGATGCGGGAGAAGGCAGGCACCGCGGAGAACGACGCGCAGGCGAACGACGACGCCGCACAGAGCTGACGCCGCCGCCGCCCGCTCCCGCGCTTAAGCACTGGCTTACGGCCGCGCCGGCTGAACGGAACGCTGAGCGGAACGCTGGACGTCATGCGGGGAAGGTGAGCAAACGAAGCTCGGCGTCCAGCGTGCGGATCAGCTCACCGACTCGTCCGCCGCCGCTCGGCGCCTCAGGGAAGCGTTTGAGCACGTCAACGACGGTGGGTGTCGCACGCTGCACCATCTGCTCAAGCTGCCCGGCGCCCACACTCCGATCGTCACCGGCGACCAGTTCGGCTGCTCTGGCGGCGTAGGCGCCGGCGCCCAGAATGTGCTTGACCTGGGTGGCCTTGGCCAAGGGGTGCAGGTAGGCGGCGCCTGCCGCGGACATCGCTGCCCAGGCCGCCTCGCGCGCCGCAGCACTGTCCGCGCTCTTGGCCGCCTTCAGGGCAGCCGACGCGGTGTCGCGCAGAAGCTTTCCCCGTTCGCCGCCCCGGGCGAACTCCCACGCGGCACAAACAGCATCCCGCGGCCGCGAGTCCCCCGGCTGATCGGCCTCGAATGTCTCGAGCGCTGCCTCCGCACACGACGCCGCGAACTCGACGACCGCACGAAGGTCCTGCTTACTCAGAACGATCTCGCTCACTTCCGCTGTCACCGTCCCATCTTCCATGATGGGAACGGTAGTTGGGGCGGACGCAGAACCTTCGCGCGCTGGTGACCGCACAACGAGCGGAAACCGGCGAACGTTCGGGGGGCGTGCACTGGGCACCCCGCCTACCTAACAACCAGACACCCTGGGCCAGTTGATCGTCATCTCAGAGGTACACCCACGCTGTTCTGCCAGCGGTGAACACAGGCCCGACCGAACGCGACGATCATTACAGTCCAGTCGCATGACGACGGTTACCACGCGCACAGTCGAGTACCAGGCCGACGGTCTGACGATGATCGGGCACCTCGCCCTCCCGGCCGGTGTCGACCGTCGGCCCGCGGTGCTGCTCGGACCCGAGGGCATGGGGCTCAGCGACGTCGAGCGCCGCCGGGCCGACGCGCTCGCCGAGCTGGGATACGTAGCGCTGGCCTTCGACCTTCACGGCGGACGCTACTTGGGTGACCCCGAGGAGATGCTGGCCCGCTGCATGCCGCTGCTCGCCGACCCCGACCGGATGCGGGGCATCGGCCATGCGGCACTCGACGTGTTGCGCAGCGAACCGCGGACCGACCCCGACCGGATCGCCGCCGTCGGCTACGGAACCGGGGGCGCCATCGCGCTGGAACTCGGTCGCGACGGCGTCGACCTGCGCGCGATCGGGACGGTCAACGCGACCACCACGGGCCGACCGGGCGAGGCTGCGCGCATTCGCTGCCCGGTGTGGGCCGGGGTCGGGTCCGAAGACCCGATCATGGCGCCCGCGCAACGGGACACGTTCACCGCCGAGATGCAGGCCGCGGGTGTCGACTGGCGCCTCACGATCTATGGCGGCGCCTTGCACGCCTTCCACCACCCGCCGGTCGATCACCCCGCGGTCCCCGGCGTCGGCTACCACCCACGGCACGCGCAGCGAGCCTGGCGGGACGTCGTCGGCCTGCTCTCCGAATGCCTGCCAGTGCCCAACTGAGAGCGGGCCTCTGCTGTGCAGGGCGCCGGCTCACCATGCCCGTCCCGTGTCCCACGGAATCGGATAGGTCACGGTTCTCCGTGGCTCTTGGTCTCCTCCCCCGACCTTCCCCTGGACCTCCCCCTTCACCCTTGCCCCCGCCTCGTCCCAGGCGGGCCACTTGATGGGGTAGGCCGTCGAGTTCGGCTTGGCCCCGGGGCCGGTTCTGCCTTCGGACGCCGCACCCGCATCCGCATCCGAGTGCGTGCCGAACCCGACGATCAGCAGTACGGCCACGAACAACAGCAGACCACCTCCCGCAGTCCCTCCGAGATCCGGTAATCGGCGTACGTGCCCTCGAACCGCGGTGCCGTCCGCCTTCACGTACGGCCTCACCCATGTCGCCCTCACAGGCCTCTCCCCCTTTCACGACCGAAGCGCTTCACGCGCCGTCACCCACGACCATGACCCTCTGACCATGAAAGCAGACCCCACTGACACCCGGTCAGATGACGATCACGGGCGTTGATCCTTTTCGCCGCATACACCGATGCCCCCGACGCGGACTTGACGTCACGTCATCTCGAGACATCGCGTCCCGTGCCGACCTCGGCCTTTACCGAAGCCAGCGCCGAACCCGGACCCGGCCCCGGCCCCGGAAAGGCGAAGAAAGCCAAAGCCCCGAGGAGCGCCACACTTGACGCGATCATCAAGGTGCCCGGAAGGGACCAGGTCACGGCCGGTCCGGCGGCCGCCGCCCCCAGGGCGAATCCGGAAATCTTCAAGCTGGCACCCGTCGTGAAGATCTGGCCGCGCAGGTGTTCCGGGGACTCCCGATGGCGGATCGCGAACAGGGCTGCCAGTTGGGGCCCTTCACCGACCCCGGCCATGAGGGCGGCCACGATGAGCGCGACCGGTCGCCCCGACGCCGCCAAGGCCAGCGCGCCCGCCTGGACGAGAGCACTGGCCCAGATGATCGTGTCGGGGGTGACTGAGCGCGGGAACCGAGCCAGTACCGCACTGGCCGCGAGGGCGGCGACCGCGACGCAGGAGAGCAGCAACGTGCCACGGCCGGCTCCGCCCAGCACGCGCTCGCCCACGAGGGGCACGCTCGCCATCAACATGCCTTGAGCCACGCAGGAGTTGACCGAGATCAAGGTGGCTCGGGCCAAGGAAGACCTTGCGACGATGACCCGTATCCCGGCCCCTAGGTCGCTGGTCAACGAGGTGGGCCGGGGGCCAGGCGCCTCACTGGGGCGGCGGGGCAGCGTCCAGGCGGCGGGCAGGGCCAGCACGATGAGGATCGCGGAGGCCATCACCGACGCCGGTGCGCCCAGCATCTGGGCCACAGCGCCGGCCAGAGCAGGCCCGGCCAGGCTTGCCACGCTGAACGTCATCGCGTCGAGCACGTTCGCCCGGGCCAGGGAGCCGTCCGGGACCACGCGAGGGAGTTGGGCCGTCCAGCCACCCGACAGGGCCGGTCCCAACAGCCCTGTCAGTGCCGCGATCACGAGGGTGACCTCGAACGGTAACCGGCCAAGTCCCATGAGAATCACGGTCAATCCCACCCCGTACGTGACGATGGCCGCTGCCAACAGACGTCCCGGCCGCCTCGCTCTGTCGAGAAGCGTCCCGAGCACCGGTCCGCCGACCGCCGCGGAGATGGTGATGCTCGCGAGCAGGGACGAGGCCTCGATGGTCGACCCGGACAGAGCGAAGCCCGCCAGCATCAACGCCGGCCCTGACACCTCGTCCCCGGTACGAGCCGCCACTGCTCCCGCGAAATAGCTAGCGGTGGAGGTGGAGTAACGCGATTTCATCAGCAAGACGTTACGGAGGTAACTCAAACCTCAGCAAGATGCGTTACATTTCATCCGTGGCCTCCCCCAGCGACGACTGGTCGACCCGGCACTCCGTGCTCACCACAGCGCGGCGGACCGCTGCTCTGATCAACGCACTCATCGACGACCGGCCCGACCCGACCGAAGTCGCCGACGTGCTGCGCGCCTACGGGGAACCCGACCCCATCGACCTCGACCCGCGCGGCGTCGCCGGGATGCGTGAAGCCGCCACACTGCTCCGACAGGTCTTCGCCGCCGAGCACGCCGATGAGGCGGCAACCGTCCTCAACCGGCTCCTCCAGGAACACACGGGGCCGCTCCGCCTCAGCTCGCATCGCGGCAGCGCCCCGTGGCATCCCCACCTCGACCACGACGACGACGCGCCCTGGGACGAGTGGTTCCTCGCCTCGTCCTGCATGGCCCTGGCCGTACTCGTCTGGGACCGTCAACGGCCACCGGGCAGGATCTGCGCATCGTCCAGCTGCCAGAACGTCTTCATCGCCCAAGGCAGTGGCCCGGAACGTCGCTACTGCTCCCGCCGATGCGCGACACGCGAACGAGTCGCGGCACATCGACGCTCCCACGCCGCCGAGCAGTCAGGCGACATCGTGTAGGACAAACACCCAGGGGCCAAGGCGGCTTCATCCTCATCGGCGCCAACTCGCGTTCCACAGAACGGCGGTGGCTGGGAGAGGTGGGGGCTCCAGAGCCGTGACGGCCGCCGGAGGGGGCCCTGGGCAAGGCCCGGCGGACGGGAAGCCGTCCGCCGGGCCCGACCGTCAGGTGCGGTAGGCGAAGTACACCGCGTTGGGGTACGAGGCGATGAGGCTCGCCAGCGACTTCCGGTAGGTGTTGGTCGAGTGGTAGGTGAGGTACGGAGTTCCCGTGCTGCTCCGGTAGGTCACCATCATGGAGTGGTCCTTGGAGCCGTCCCGGTCGAAGTCCATCTGAAGGACGTCGCCGACGTCCATCTGGTAGACGTTGGCCAGGTTGGTCGCCCGCTGGTTGGAGAGCGTGAACCACGCGAAGTCGTTCACGCCGACCCAGGAGTTGGTCTGAAGGGCGCCGTCGTACCACCAGTTGCGGTAGTCGTCCGTCGAGCCGGGCACGTTCTTCCAGCCGCCGGCCTTGAGGGCCTGGCTGACGAAGTTGGTGCAGTCGCCGCCCGCGCCGTTGAACTGCCGGTAGGCCGGGTTGTACGACTTCCAGTACTTCTCGGCGTACGCGGCCATCGCGGCGTAGTCGTAACCCGTACCGGTCTTCGTCTTCGGATTCGCCGGAGCGGGGTACTTCGTGGACGCCGGGGTGCCGTCCGGGTAGGTCTGCCCGTCGTCCGTGACGACGGCGGTCTTGGCAACCGTCGGCTCGTTGACGGCGACCGGGCCGTTGTCCTGGGACTTGATCGACGTCAACTCCCAAGCGGATCCAGCGGTGTTGGTGAGCGCGAGCTCGTACCGCGTCCGGAAGCCGGTCGTGGCGGGCTCATCGCCACGGACCTTCTTGTACGTGAGCGTGGTGTCCTCGGTGACCTCCACGGTCGCCTGCTTGCCGGACACCGTGGCCTTGTTCACGGAGACGTGGGTGTCCGCGCCGGTGTAGCTCTCGCCGAGCGCGTTCAGCCGCGTCTTGCGCGACCGCAGCGACGCCAGTGCGGCGTCCTCTTCCCGCTTCAACTGCGCCGACATACGGGCCTTCGCACCGGTGGGCGCCGAGGTGTGGCGTCCGCCCCGGTCCTCGACCAGGGCCTGGCTGCGCTGCGAGAGAACGTCCCCGGCGATGCGGGCGAAGGTGCTGACGGTCGCGCCGTCCGCCGCGTGCGGCCGAGGCGCGGCGCTCGCGAACGAGGTCGGCAGGAACGCCGACGACAGGATCCCGGCCAAGGCGACGCCTAGGGCAGGTCGGAATGTCTTTGATATCACTATTTTCCCCTTGTCACCGGTCCACATGGACCAGGGGGATGGAATTTTGGCATAAGTCGCCGCGTCTTTGGACCCGTTCGGCGGCCGAAACCCGACCCCCGGTCTCACGGCGGGGATAAGAGCCGGAATCCGCGGCCGCGTGGTGTGTGCGTCCGCCGTGCTCGGGCAGGCGCATGGGGCACGACGACGGCGGCGGGACCAGACGGTCGCGTCACCGCCCGAACAGCAAGGAGGACGCATGACGAACGAGTACGACGGCGAGGTCATCGGGGTGGCTTCGAAGCAGGGCCGGCCCGATGGCGCCACGGGTCCCTTCGCGTTCGACCCCGCCGTGGTGGATCGTTACCGGGCCGGCGATGTGGTCGAGCACGGCAACGTCCGGTACCGCGTCGGCAGGACCCCGCCGTCCGGAACCCCGGGTACTGAAGCGGCCGTCGGCTACACGCCGACCGAAGTCGACATCTGACGGGACAGCGGGCGGAATCCTCACAGGTGCGGGGCTCGGCGGAGTACGCCGGGCCCCGCATCCGTACTGCCGATTTCTGCTGGTTCCGCGCTATTTGAGCAAAACGCGCAGACCGCTCCACACCTGGCTGCTGCCTCCACGACCACGGGGTGTGGTGCGAGAGGGGCGACCGGGGGGACTTGTGGTGCGACAGGCGTGCCAAATAAGTTCTATATTCATACCAACTATCCACACGCACGGCGGCTACGGCGACCATGGGGGACACGACTGCGATGGCTGACACCGACGACGCCTCCCGTGTCCCGGCGGAGTCCCGGGCCGTCCGCAAGGCGCGCAGGAAGGCGCAGAACCGCAAGAGGTTCGGAGTCGGCGCCGCCATCCTCACGCTGGGCGCGACCGCGGCCACCGCGTACGCCCTCACCGCGGGCAGCCCGTCCGACGCCGCCGAGCAGAGCAAGAAGTCCTCGGCCTCCCCCTCTTCCGGACCGGCCGGAAAGGCTGGCCCCGCCAAGGGCAAGGACGAGGCCTGGGACGGCAAGACCAAGGTGCTCGGAGACGGCTCCACCTCCTACACCGGCCCGCAGCCCGGCCAGCTCAAGCCGCAGCGGCTGAAGCCGGGCGAGAAGCCCCCGCAGTTCGTGGTCTTCTCCTGGGACGGCGCGCTGGAGGGCGACGACCACCTCTTCTCGCACTTCCGTCAGGTCGCCGAGGCCAACAAGGCGCACATGACGTTCTTCCTGACCGGCATCTACCTGCTGCCCGAAAGCAAGCGGATGCTGTACCGACCCCCGCAGCACAGCCAGGGATCGGCCGCCATCTCCTACCCCACCGTCGAGCACGTGAAGACCACCCTGGAGCAGCTGCGGGGCGCCTGGGCCGACGGCGACGAGATCGGCTCGCACTTCAACGGCCACTTCTGCGGCCCCAAGGGCGGCGGCGACTGGAGCCCCGCCGAGTGGAAGAGCGAGATAGACCAGGCGTACTCGTTCGTGAAGACGTGGAAGACCAACACGGGATTCACCGACGAGGCGCCCCTCCCCTTCGATCCCGACCGCGAGGTCGTCGGCGGCCGTGCCCCCTGCCTGGAAGGGCAGAAGAACCTCATCACCGCGATCAAGCCGTACGGCTGGCGCTACGACGCGAGTTCCTCCGGTGACTTCCAGCTGTGGCCGAACAAGCTCGACGGCATCTGGAACTTCCCCCTGCAACTCATGCCGTTGCAGGACAAAGAGGTGCAAGTCCTCTCCATGGACTTCAACTTCCTCTACAACCAGTCCGGCGAGAGCACCCAGGGCGACCCCTCGAAGTACGCGGCGTGGCTGGAGCAGACCCGGAAGTCGTATCTGAACGGCTTCAACCGCGTGTACAACGGCAGCCGGGCCCCGATGTACATCGGCAACCACTTCGAGGACTGGAACGGCGGCATCTACATGAAGGCCGTCGAAGACGTCATGAAGGACGTCTGCCCCCGCGAGGGCGTGCGCTGCGTGTCGTTCCGCGAACTGTCCGACTGGCTGGACGCCCAGGACCCGAAGGTGCTGGCCCAACTGCGCCTGCTCGATCCGGCCCAGGCACCGGACTGGAAGACGCTGGTCAAGTAGGCCTGACCGGGGTGCGGTTGCCCCGCCACGCCTACTTCACGGCCTTGATGTAGTCCGACCAGAGCCGCACCGCTCGTTCACTGCCAGGGGTGTTGCGTGCGTCGCCGCCGAGGCCCGTCAGGGGCAGCGGAACCAAATCGGTCAAGGACATCCGGTAGATGACCACTGCCGTCGATTCCTGCGCGGTGTTGGCCGCGAACCAGCCCGCCGTGTTCCCGGCGGTGGTACCGGTCTTGCCCCCCGTGCCGGGCTCCGCCGTGCGGGCGCTCTTCGCGGTCCCTTGCGTCACCGCGTCCCGCAGGGCGTCCGTCACCGCGCGCGCGGCCTTGGCCGACATCGCGCGGGTCGGTTCGGGCTTGTCGAGGGGCATCGCGGCGCCGTTGCGGGAGATGGCGCGCACGGAGTACGGCTCGGTGTGCATGCCTTGGGCGGCGAAGGTCTCGTAGGCGCCGGCCACGCGGATGGCGCTGGGCGTCGAGTTCTCGCCGAGGGCGAAGGCCGGGACGCGCGGGCCCAGGCTCGACGCGAGCAGCCCCGAGCGCTCGGCGAGCGCGTCGACCCGGTCGAGCCCGACGTCGAGGCCGAGTTGCAGCATCGGGGTGTTGACAGAGTTGGCGATGGCCTGGCGCAGGGTGACCTGCCCCCAGTTCCGGCCGCCGTCGTTGTGTCCCTTCGCCACCTTGCCGCCGCGGTCCCAGTACGGGCCCTCGGGCGTCTTCACCGTGACGTCGTCGTTGCCGTTGTACTTGGCGGACGGGCTGATCGGGGTGCGGGGCTTGTCGCGGGCGCGCACGATGCCGTCGTCGAGCGCGGTGGCGTACACGAACGGCGTGAAGACCGTCCCGACCGGAACGGTGGTCGCGTTCGACTCGTTGAAGCCCTGCTTCAGATAGTCGGGGCCGCCGTAGACGGCGAGCAGCCGGCCGTCGGGGGCGACGCTCGCCGCGCCGATCTTCGCGTGAGCGTCGGTGGCGGGCCGCCGGGTGGCGTCGAAGCCCTTCTGCGTCTTCTGCACGGCGGCGGTCAGAGCCGTCATGCGGGACTTGTCGAACGTCGTGTAGATCTGGTAGCCGCCCAGGTCGAAGTCGGCGTCCTTGATGTGGCCGGCCTTGATCGCGTACGCCTTGGCGAGTTCGACCAGGTAGCCCGACTGTCCCCTGGCGTCGCCGGTGACGGTCGGCGCCAACGGCTCGGGAAACTTGGTGTACTTCGCGCGTTCGGCACGGGTGAGGACGCCGGTGGAGACCATCCGGTCCAGGGTCCAGCCCCAGCGTTCCACCGCGCGGTCGTGGTTGTCCTTGCTGATGGCGGGGTCGAAGAGCGCGGCGCCCTTGAGGAGCGACGCCAGGAAGGCGCCCTCGCTCGGGTTGAGCTGCGAGACGTCCTTGCCGTAGTACGCCTGTGAGGCGCGCTGGATGCCGTACGTGCCGCGCCCGAACCAACTCGTGTTGAGGTAGTCCTGGAGTATCTGTTTCTTGCTGGTCTGCCGGTCGAGCTTCACGGCGAGCAGGATCTCGGTGAACTTCCGCGAGACCGTGCGGTCCTGGTTGAGGTACGCGTTCTTCACGTACTGCTGGGTGATGGTCGAACCGCCCTGGGACTCGCCGCCCGTGACCGCGGCCTTCAAGGCGCGCAGGATGCCATAGGGCGAGACCCCGGAGTCGCTGTAAAAGCTCGCGTTCTCGGCCGCGAGCACCGCGCCCTGCACCTGCGGGGGCACCTTCTCGAGCGGCATCTCCTGCCGGCTCACCCAGCCCGTCCGGGCCATCTTGGAGCCGTCGGCCCAGTAGTAGACATTGTCCTGCTGCGTCGCAAAAGTATTGAGATCGTCCGGTATGTCGGTGGTCGCGTACGCGTAACCGATCAAGCAGCACAGACCGAGGAACCCGGAGCCGACCAGCCCGAGCCACTGGCGCCAGGACGGGATCCAGCGCCGCCAGCCGGCGCGGCCGGGCCGGGGGTAGGCGGGCCGCAGACGCGGCGGCACGGTGCGCAGGAAGGCGACGAGCGGCGCGAGCGACCGCCACCACCCCGCCATCGCGGCACTCGGGCCACGCTTGACGGCCGCGCGCCGACGCCCACGAGCGACGTCGTGGCCGTCTTCCTCGCCGCCCTGCCGCCCCTGCCCAGCCCCACCGCGCCTGCTCACACCCAGTGTCCCCTCTACGGCATTTCCACCCACACCCTAGAACAGGAGTGCGCAGTGATCACCGAGAGGTGGCGGGTTGGTGCGGATTGTGGTGGTTGGGGGTGTATGGGCGCGAGTAGGCCGGCCCGGTCCTTCTCAGAAGCCTTCCCGGACACCTTCCCGGTGAGCTTCCCTGACGGCGGTTGTCTCAGGACGTCTCCTCAAGGGTGCAGCGCGGGATCGATCTCGACCAGGATTCCGCGCAGCTGCTCAGCCCCTCGGGCAAGTCGGTCGTCCGAGTCCTGCAAGATCTCCTCACACACGCGTATCGCGTGGTCCCTGTCGATGGAGAAGACGCCGAATACGTCGTTGACCGCGGTGTGGATCCAGTCGCTGTGGTTCGGGTCGGCGGCCGCCAGCGCGGACGCGACTATCGTCAGCCCGCTCCTGTCCTTTCGCCGAAGCAGGGACTCCGCGGTCACCCGGGTGACCGCGGGTGTCCTGCGGATCCAGCACGAGGTCGAGGAGCAGCCCGAAAGCCTCCGGCGCGTCCGCGAGGGCCGCCAGGGCGCTGCCGGCATCGGCCCGGTCTCGATAGTGGCGACTCCGCCCGAGCTCGCTCAGCGCCAGGACGGCGGCTTGCCTCAACCCTCTGTCCACCTGCATCGCCACCCCTTCGGCGTTTGGAGCAACGTAACACCGTGATGCCACAAGGGGGTTCATGGGTCAGCGCGAAGATCGGCCCTCGCAGAGTCCCGTTCGGACGGCCGCCATCATGTCGTCGTTCTGAGCCTGCGTGCCGCCCGGATAGAGGTTCACCATGGCCGTGGCCTGCCTTCCATCGACCGTGGCCGCGCCCACTGCCTGGTAGCCGGGGACGCCTCCGTCGTGACCCCAGGCGAGGCCGCCGCAGGGCAGGGGGTGGCTTTCCAGGCCGAGGCCGTACGCGCCGCCGTCCGGGCTGCCGGTCGGACGGGTCTTCATCATCTGCCGGAGCCCGGTGGGCGCGAGCAGCTTTCCGCGTACGAGTGCGTCAAGGAAGCGGTCCAGGTCGGCGCCGCTGGAGATCATGGAACCGCTGGCGCCCGTGATCGTGGGGTTCAACGCGGTGATGTCCTTGAGGGGCGCGTCCTTGCCCGGCCGGGCGTAGCCGCGCGGGTGCGGTCCCCGGATCGCCGTGTCGTCCCCGTGCGGGACGGACGTCTGACGCAGGCCGAGCGGTTCGATGATGCGTCGGCGGATCTCGTCGCCGTAGGTTCGGCCCGTCACTCGCTCGATGATCATGCCGGCGACCAGGTAGCCCGTATTGGAGTAGCTCCAGTCGGTGCCAGGCTCGAAGGCCCGGGGGTGTGCGAGCGCCAGCCTTACGAGGTGGCGCGCGTCGTAGTGCGCCCGGGGGTTGTTGAGGACGTCCTCCGGCTTGAGGTAGTCGAGGTAGTCGGGGAGGCCGCTGGTGTGCTGGAGGAGTTCGCGGACCGTGATCTCGCGTCCGTCGTTGCCGTGGCCACGGACGACACCGGGAAGGTAGCGCTCCACGTGCGCGTCCAGGGCCACTCGCCCCTCCCCCACCAGCTGGAGCATGACGGTGGCCACGAACGGCTTGGTCATACTGCCGATGCGGAACCGGCCGTCCCCGCGCATCGGCGCCTGATTTTGTACGTCCGCGACGCCACTGGTCAGAACCTCGCCACCGGACCGGTCCCGTAATGCGACGAGCGCGCCGGGGCCGCCGTCCTTGGTGGTCAACCGGTTGAGTACGTAACGGAGTTGGGGGTGGTCGGCGGGGGCGTGCGTGGCGGCGTGAGCAGGGGCTTGGGTGGTGTGCCCCACCGTGCTCGGGTCGTAGGAAGAGGCTTGGGCGTTCCGTGCGGCGTCCTGTGCGGCGGCGTTCTGGTGCGACGCCATGTCGCCGCCGGGCACGCAAGCCGTGCCGCCGACCGCCGCCACCAACGCCAACAAGCCGCCCAACGCGCTGTGGTTCCGAGTCATGTGTGCGTCCTCGCCGTGGGTGCCGTCGTGGTCCGGCGCACGCGTCGTACTCGGGTCGACTCGTCATCCTGGGTCGCCCCCATGCCGTCCGGGGCCGCGTGGCGTACTCGGGTCGAGGTGACATCCTGCGCCACCCCCATCGTGTCCGGGGCCCACGGGTCAGCGCGATGGGGCGAGCGCCAGGACCCGGGGTAGGGGCAACCCCCCACGCCTTGAGATGGCCGGCGTACCCCGACAAGACCCAACTCACTTGACCTCAAGTTGAATTGAGGTTCTACCGTCGATCTTGTTGCACCGGCCTCAAGCAACCACTCACAACCACGCACAACCACACGAGCCACACGCACAACACCGAGGAGCACACCATGGAGTACTCGCACAGCGACGCCGAGCTGATCAAGCAGCCCATCGGGTACTGGAGTTGGGCCGCCTACAAGGCCGTGGTCACCCGTACACGGGGGGCTCTCGACGAGATCGGCACCACCCAGCCGCAGTGGTGGGTTCTCGCCCAGGTTGCACGCGCCGAAACCGTCAAGACGCGCGACGAGGTGGCCCGGACCCTCCGGGGGTACCTCGACACGGGCCCCGAAGCCATGGAATCGGAGATTGACCGGACGATCACCGAGGGGTGGATCACCGAGGACGCCGAGGGGCGCCTGGGCATCACGGCGGAGGGCAGGGCGTTCTACACGAAGACCGCCGCGCTCCAGGACGAGTTGCAGGCCGAGCGGCACGCGGACATCTCCGACGCGGAGTACCTGACCACGCTCAAGGTGCTGCAACGGTTCATTCACAACACCGGCGGCGACGCTTGGCACCACTGACGTACGGCCGCCGAACGCCCCCCGCGCTCCTCAGCGGCCGCTCGCCCACCCCGCAACGAAGCCCGGGCAACCGCCGCCCGGGCTTCGTTCCGTCACCGCTCAACCCACCTGCGTCGGCGAGGAGATGACCGCACCCCGGTCGCGCGGGTCCGGCACCCGGTGGCGGAGGGGCGCGAACGCCAGGAGGTAGCACAGACCGCCGAGCGGCAAGAAGTTCAGGTTCGCCGCGATCGCGACCGTGCCCAGGACGAACAGGACGAGCGGGCGCACGGCACCGGAACCTCCGAGGGCGGCGAGCAGCGCGATCATTCCGAGGTACAGGAAGAGGGGAACGACGGTGTAGACGACCGGCAGGACGCCTGGGACGTCCTGCACCCGGGTGAAGAGTTCGCTCATCTCCGGCTTGTCGGCGGCCCGGAACCCCACGTAAAGGTCGATCAGCGCCTGGACCGCCGCCGCGCCCACACCCGCCAGGGCGACCGCCCACGCCACCCTCGCCACTCGCCGCCGGACGGCCCCGGCGGCAACGACCACCGTGCGGCGCAGACCGCCGCAGAGCACCCCGAAGAACAACACCCCGCCAAAGAAGGCGAGATGCCCGGTGATCCATGCCGCGCCGGGCTCCCTGGACCCCTCCACCAGAAGGCGGATCGATCCGTAGACGACAAGGAGGGCAGGGGCCGCGACGTAGGAGAGCCGGGTGAGTCGTACTGCTCGATCTGTCATGCCCCCACCTTGTCGCCCGGACCTGCCGCCCGCCATCGGTGATCACCCTGACAACACCCCTACGGAATGGCGGAGTTGAGGCTCTTGGCGCAACGCACGTCCACACCGGGCACCGCGTGAAACCGCCGCACGACCCCGGACAGAATCGACCTTGCGATGCACATACGACCGTACGTATTCTGCGTCCGTGCCCGGCACCGCTGGGTCCGCGTGCCGTGCCGCGAAAGGGATACCTCCATGTCGAATGCCAACCGCACCCCCGAAACGGCACCCGGCGCCCCGCCGGGGCCCACCGCCCAACAGGTCGGCGCCGCCCTAGGGGTGGCGGTGGTCGGAGCGGTGTTCTTCCACTCCTTCCGCACGGGCTCCGCCTCGGGTGACACGGCACGGGCGGCGGGTCACGCGTTCGCGCTGACGTCACTGACGGGCTTCGCCATCGCGGCACTCGCGGCCGTGCTGGTGTTCCTGCTGCCGAAGGTGGCGACGACCCGGGCCTGACGGCACGGTGGCTCGGGGGCCGGGGCGCCCAGGGCGGGTGGACTCACGCCCTCGTCTTCAGGAGGTCTTCCACGGTGCGGCGCACCTTGGTGACCGCACTCTCGTCCCCGAGCCGCAGCGCCGTATTGGCCGCGCAGAGCACGGAGTCGATCTGGAAGACCGCGAGATCGACGTCGAGTTCCGCGATCTCGCGTGCCGCGACGGCGTTCCGCAGTTCCATGGCGAGGGTGTCGAGCCACTCCCGCTGGTTGCCGAACAGCGCGTCGCGCACCGGTCCCGGCCTGCTGTCGAAGCGGGCCATGTTCGCCACGCGGAAGCAACCGCCTTCGAACAACGGCGTCGTGGCGTAGCCGAACCAGTGCTCGACGAGGGAGCGCAACCGCTCGACGCCCGGGGCGGCGTCCGTCGCGGGGTGGATCACGGCGTCGATGAACATGACGCGTGCGTAGTCGATCGTGGCGAGCTGGAGCGCTTCCTTCGACTTGAAGAGCGTCTGGATGCCGGCCTTGCTCATCCCCGTATCCGTGGCGAGGCGGCCGAAGCTCACATCGTCCAGCCCGTCGAGGGAAGCGATGTCGACGGCACGCCGCAGCACGGTGTCACGCGCCCGCGCCCCTTTGATCAGGCGCTTGTCGGTCAGCGGCACCGCGCCCGACCGACCGCCGGACATCGACTTCGACACCCCGGTATCCATACGGTCGATCGTACCCGGAGGGCTTGCGGGGCCGGTGTCGCGCTCCTGGCGACGCCTGCGTTCACGGCGTGCGGCGGGCCAGGACCGCGGCCAGTGCCCGGACCATCGCGGTCGCCATCACGGCCTGACCGGACGTCGTGAAATGGATGCCGTCCGCGCTCAGCAGGTTCTGCCGGGCGTTGACGGGGTGGTCCCACATGTCGACGACCACGGCGCCGTACGCGCGCGCGAGGCGGCGGGTGATGTCATTGAGGGTGACCACGCGCTCCGTCCAGTCCGGGAAGACCGGCACCACATAGGCGCGCCCCAAGGTGAACGTGGTGAGCTGGGCGCCGGTCGCCGCGGCCTGGTCGTACATCGCGCGCATGTCGCGCTCGATCTCGTCGAAGTCCGGCGAACGGCGCAGGAGGTCATTGGCGCCGCACGGCAGGTGCAGCAGATCCGGGACGAACTCCCTTACGCGGTCCATCTGTTGGCCGAGTGTGTCGCGCGTCGTGGCCCCGACCACGGCCGTGTTGAGGTAGCCCAGATCCGGCCTGACCTGCCGCAGGATGTCCCCCATCCGCTCGGACCAGCCGCCACTCCCATAGCCGGCGCTCCGGTCCCCCGTCCCCGCGGAGAGACTGTCGCCGATCACGGCGTAGCGCAGCCAAGGGGCGTCGAAGAGCATCCCTGCCGCTTCGACAGCGGCCAGGCAGAGCGGATCGGTCTCCTCGGTGAAGGTGCAGGCCCTCGAAGTCATACTCAAAGAATGCGGTCGACCGTATGTTGTGTCAACAGTGCGGTGCAACCGCGCGGCCAAGGGGGATCCGCCGGTACGGCGAGTCGCACAACCCCCTTGACTACACGTGGAGTTCAGTACTTGACCGCGGTGAGCTTCTCCGGGTTGCGCACGCAGTAGAGATGGGTCACCGCGCCGTCGCGGACCTCGATCGAGGTGAGCTGATCGAGTACGCCGTCGACGAGGACGGCGACGGAGTGCATTCCGTTGTACGTACCGAGCCGGATGTCGAGTTCGCCCATGCGGGCACCCTTCGCCAATAGGCCGAGGAGCAGCCTGGCCACCTTGTCGGGCCCGGTCACGGGACGCAGCGCCGTGCTCACCAGCCCACCACCGTCCCCGAGGAACACCACATCGGGGGCGAGCACATCCATGAGGCCCTGGACGTCGCCGGTGGCGGCCGCCAACAGGAGCCGCTCGGCAACCGGCCCTGCCTGGGCCGGAGTTGCCACCACCGCATGCCGTTTCGCTCGCACACTGGCGCGCGCTCGCTGGTTCAACTGGCGTACTGCCGCCTCGGACTTGCCCACCGCCGCGGCAATCTCCGGGTACTCGAAGGCGAACACCTCCCGCAACACGAACACCGCACGCTGGGTGGGGGTGAGGGCCTCCAACAACAACAGCATCGCGGTGGTGACGGCCTCCCCGGTGAGTACGTGGACGATGCCGTCGGGTGCTTCGCCCACGGCATCGGTCGCCAGCGGCTCGGGCAGCCACGGACCCACGTACTGCTCACGGCGCCGAGTGGCCGACCGCAGTACGCCGAGCGCCTGGCGGGTGACGATCTTCGCGAGATAGGCCCGCGCGTTCTCCACCGAGGTGTGACTCACCGACCGCCACCGCAGATAGCTGTCCTGGACCACGTCCTCCGCGTCGGCCACCGAGCCGAGGATCTCGTAGGCGATCGAGAACAGCAGGGCTCGATGTGCGGTGAACTCGCCCTCCGGGTCCGGCCGTTGGCTCACTTCGGCCCCGCCAGCCAGGCGTAGATCGCGGTGCGGGCACCGAACTTCGCGTAACGACAGATCCGTTCCTTGCCGACCGCCGCGGTGCGTCCCGCGAAGTAGAGCCGCCGCACGCTGTCGTTGCGGCGGCCGACCTGAAGCAGCCCGTCGCGCCGGCCCAGGCTCACTCCCTGTCCGGTGTACCCCATGGAGTACGGCTGCGGCTTCCGGCCTTCGATCATCCGCGCCAGGGTATCCGCCGCGTGTGCGCCTTGGGGCAGGGCCGTCGCGCAGGCTGGCCGTGCGCCGGGAACGGCCGCACAGTCACCGACGACGAAGATGCGCGGATCGCTCACGCTGCGCAGATACGCGTCCACGACGGCGCGCCCGTCGCCATCCACCTCCAGCCCACTGCGGGCGGCCAGGTCGGGGACGCCGGTGATGATCGCCCAGAGCGTGAGGTGGGACGTGACGTGCCGACCGGAGTCGAGGCGTACCGCGTCACCGCCCGCCTCGCCCGCGCCGGGGTCGACCCGCGTGACGGAGTCCTCCACGACCTCGACGTCCAGTCGCTGAAGGCCGGTGAGCACACGCCCGCGCGCCCCAGCCGAAAGGCTCTCGCCGATCGTCGGCGCCACGAGCCGCACCCGCAGATCGGGGCGGCCGTAGGCGACTTCGGCCGCCGTTTCGATGCCCGTCAGGCCGCCACCGATGACGGTGACCGTCCGACCGGCGGGCAGCGCGGCCAGTGCGACCCGGGCCCGTTCCGCGCCTTCCCAGGTCCCCACCGGGACGGTCCCGGCCAGTGGGGCGGCCGTGCTGCCCACCGCCAGGAACAGGTAGTCGTAGCCCAGACGCGACCCGTCGCCGAGCGCCACCTCCCCGTCGCTGATCTTGTCAACGGTGTCCAGCCGCGTTGCGACACCGTCGTGCAGCATCGACGCCAGCGGGGTCGCCGCGGCGCCGGTCCCGGCGATCTGCTCGTGCAACCGCACCCGCTCGACGAAGTCCGGACGGGGATTGACCACGGTGATCTCCGCCGCCTTCACTTTCTTGGCCAGACGATTCGCCGCGATCGTCCCCGCGTAGCCCGCGCCTACTACTACGACCTTCATGCGTGCCCCCTCTTCTTGGAATCAGCCGCCGGGATCAGCCGCCGGGATCAGCCGCTGGATCGGGGCTGCTGGATCGGCTGCTTGAACCACCTCAGACACGGGATGCGGCCCGACTCGCGTCTGTGACGGGCGGCGGGAGTGATGCGCGTCACGGTGTGTCCGCTGGAGGCCGAGGGGGTGGGCGTGGTCATCCCCGCGGTCGCGGCCGTCGCCGACGGTGGCGGGGCGGGGCGGGGTGGGCGAGGGCGGCGCAGGGCGTGGGCGGCTCTCAGCTCTTGACTGCCTCCGCGATGTGTTGGGCGGTCTGCTCGGGTGTGAGGTGCGTGGTGTCGACGACCTCGGCCTCCTGATGCAGCCATGTACGGGCCGCCTCGGCGTACGGCTCCACGTATTGGAGACGGAACGGGGAGTTGGGGCCCGTGACGGTGTCGCCCGCGATGCGGCGGAGAAGGGTCTCCTGGTCGGCGTGGAGGACGAAGTGCCGTACCGGAATGCCGTGTTGGGCCAGGCCCGTACTGATCTCGCGCCAGTACGGTTCGACCAGGACGGTCATGGGGATCACGAGGGTGCCGCCGGTGTAGTCCAGTACGTGACGCGCGGTCTCCACCACGAGGGGTCGCCACGGCGGCCAGTGCTGGAAGTTGTTCGTCCTGGGCAGCCCCGGGGTGATGTCCATGAGCGTCTCGCCGACCTTCTCGGCGTCGAACACCCGTGAATCCGGGAGGAGTTCCTGCACGAGCGTGCTGGTCGTCGTTTTGCCTGCACCGTGCGTGCCATTGAGCCATACGATCATGGGGCGCAACGCTAGCGCTTCGGCAAACCGACGGAATCGTCGGCGGCCACGACGATCCCGGTGAATCGCTGCTGGACACCGATCGGCCGGCCGAAGGCGGTCACCACCACATCGATGTCGCCTGACCAGCCCTCGTCCCGCCCGAGCCCAAACGCACCGACCCAGTCAACGGGTGGCCGAGCCTGCGGGGGCGGATACTGGGGGCGAGCGCCGTCGGTCTGTGTGTGCAATGGCGGCCGGCGAGTGCGATGAGTCATCCTCCGATATCTCAGAGCCACCTCCGGAGGCTCTCCATGAAGACATGGACCACCGCGACCGGAACGGGTGTTGCCGTCCTCCTCACGCTTGCGGGATGCGCCCAACCCACGGACGCGTCACCTGCCACGTCCTCGCACGCGATCGGACCGCAGACGGCCGGCGCCGGCACACCCCGCCCACCGGCGAAAACTCCCCCGACGCCGACAGAGCCGACGGGGCTGGCAGGACTGGCAGGACTGGCAGGACTGGCAGGGTTCAGGACGCAAGCCGCCCCCGCCATCGGAAGCACGGCACCGGCTCCCGCCACCGTCGTCGAGGACTTCTACGCAGCGATCAACGCCCGCGACTACCGGCGGGCCTGGGCCCTGGGAGGCGATCACCTCGGCCAGAGTTACGACTCCTTTACGGGCGGCTTCGCCGAAACCGCCTTCGACAGGGTGAGCATCGACGCGGTGAGCGGGAGCACGGTCAGCATCCGGCTCCACACGGTCAAGGCTGATGGAAGCACCGCCGACTACGCAGGTACGTACACGGTGAAGAACGGGACGATCACACACGGCTCGCTCCACCAGGTGGCCGCCGCCCCCGGCACCCGCCCTCCCGCGCCCGCCCCGCCCGCACTCAATCCTGCCGTGAGCCAGTCCACTGTTCGATCCACGATCTGTGTACGCGGCTGGGCGGCGAAGGCACGGCCACCGGTCGGCCGGACCGAGGAGATCAAGAAGCGGCAACTCGCGGCCTCCCTCGCGGCGGACAAGAACCCCGCCCACTACGAGGAGGACCACATCGTTCCCCTGGAGCTCGGTGGCGCCCCTCTGGACCCGGCCAATCTGCGCCCCGTACCGCTCGCTCAGGCCCACGCCGACGACCGGCTGGAGGACTCTCTCCACCGTGCCGTGTGCGCGAGCACCATGACACTGGCGGCGGCGCAGGCCCAGATCACACAGGCCAAATCAGGAGAGGGCACCCCCTAGCCGGTCCGGTTCCTCCCCTTCCTCCCCTCCCTGCCCCATCACCCCGTCTTCCACTGGTGGTCCCGCAGGAAGCGCACGTCGTACTGCTGGGGGACGGTGGCGAACTTCTCGGGAGCGGGGACGAACGCATCGCGCGGGAGACCGTGTTGGTCGGTGGGGGCGCCGAGGGTTTCGAAGAAGCGTTCAAAGGTGCCGCCCGGGCCCGCGGCTACGCCTACGACCTGGCTGTGGTGGCGCTCCATGCGGTAGGCGTGCGGGCAGTTCTTGGGGACGAAGCCGAAGTCGCCGGGGGTGAGGAGCTTTTCCTGCTGGTTGCCGTGGAGGTCCTCGACGAAGAGACGGACGGCGCCGGCGGTGACGTAGAAGACCTCATACGTGTCGGCGTGCACATGGGCCGGGATGAGGTTGCCCTTGGGGCCTTCGACGGTGAAGAAGTTGAAAGCGTTCTCGGTCTGCTCACCGCCCGCGTAGATGGTGATGAGGTCGCCGAACAGGTGGGCGCGGTCTCCGTCGCCCTTTTCGATGAAGTAGGGCGTGCCCGCCTCGGCGGGGATGTGTGAGGCCCGCCGGTGGGCGGTGGCGTACTCGATCGTCATGGTCGCTCCGATTCCGAACCTAGATTGTCAGGTAGCCTGACACGTAGGTTCGGTCGTAGGCAAGCCGCAGGCCCGCAGGCCTCGCACTGGGCCGCTCGGTGGCGGGCGGGCCGCAGTCCCGCAGGCCTACGCCGGGCCACTCGGTGATGAGCAAGCCGCGGGCCCGCAGGTCTTACGCTGGGCCGCTGGATCTCTTCGTCGTGAGGAACGCATGCACGTCACCGGCCGCAGCCTCCCCCAGCTGCTCACCGAGGCCCGCCGCTGGTTCGAGGAGGCTCTGCTGGCGAGCCTCGAAGAGGCCGAGGTCGCGCCCGTTTCGCCCACCCAGGTCCAGCTCTTCGCGGTGCTGGACCTGGAAGGCACCACGGTGTCGGAGCTGGCGAGGCGGACCGGCGTCACCCGGCAGACCGCACACCAGGCCGTGCACGGCCTGGTGGCCGCCGGGCTCCTGGAACAGACGCCCGACCCCGCCTCCGGACGGCAGCGGCTGATCCGACGCACCCCCCAGGGGGAGCGCGCCCACCGCCAGGCCGGCGTCGTTCTCGAGCGTTTGGAGGACGAACTCGCCGAACGCATCGGCCGACCCGCCGTCGACGCGTTGCGCACCGCCCTGGAGATGCCCTGGGGCGCGCCACCGGTGCTTCCATCGCCCCCCGGCGAAGGGCTGCCGCCGACGCGAACCCCGGGCTGAGCGCGGAGCTTTCGCGGACGAACTGGGACAGGAGTACGTCCCAGTGACCCGAACCGCCGGGGCGGCCGCGGGGCGGGGACACTCCCCCCGGCGGCCGCCCCGGCCCAGCCCTGCGACCGGCCCAGCCCTGCGACCCGCCCGGCCGGCGCCTATCGCATCGCGGCGTCGGCCAGCACCGCGTCAATCTCGCGCGTCATGGCCGGATCAAGCGACTCGCTGACGCCGAGGAGGAAGGCCGACTGCTCGGCGCCCTGCGCGACGATGGTCAGCCGTATCCGGCCCGCTCGCCCACCGTCGTCGCGCGCACTCAGCGACACGGTGTAGGCGGGGTGGCCGCTCACCGTGGTGCGCCGGGACTCCTCCACCGTCGACGTGCCGTCCGGGTAGAAGAACTCCGCGTTGGACCGCGCCGCCGTCTCCGTCCGTCGCCGCAGCGTGGACTCCTCGACCGCGCCGCCCCGCCCGGCGAGCACCGCGGCTCCCCCGTGGCCGTCGGGCCCCGACGTGGTGATCGACGACGTGAAGGCCTTGATCAAGTCCTTGCCGTCACTGCGCTTCCACCCCTGCGGTACGGCGTACGAGAGGCCGGCCGCGCTGTCCGTCACGCGAGGCCGCCCGGCGAGCGGGGAGTTGTCGTCGTCCCGGGTCAGCCACCAGATGGCCCCAGCGAGCAGAGCCACCAGCAAAACACCGACGGCACCCGCGATCCAGGCCCGTCGGGCGCGCCCTGGACCCGCCGGGAGCGGGGGCGTCGACGGCAGGGGCGGCGGGCAGACGGCGGATGGCGTTGTCATGACCCCAGCTTCCGTCGCCCGGCAAGGCCCGGACCTGGGCGCGCGTACTCAGTTCGGGGGTGCAGGTACTCATTCGTACTCAGGCCGTCCCGTTGAGGCGAGACTCGGCGGGCCTGGTCGTCGCGCGCGGCCCAGCCGAAGGCGGGGGCGGGAGTGGCTCAGCTTCTGTCGTCGGCGCGAGGGGGGGGCGGCCGAGCCGGAGGCCGTGAAACAGCGCCGGACAATGCACCCCCGGGCCTACCGGCGACCGGGTGGTCCGCCACCCGGGCTCGTCAACTGCCCTGCGGACAAGGCGCGTTGATCCTGCACCCGTCCGGTGCATTAGGGTGGGCGGATGACTACCGGGACGGCATCGCGCCACACACGGACGGTTGACCCGGTGCTCCGCTGAGCGCCGTTCGGGCCGTCGCGCGCCTGCTGTCGGACAGAGGATGCCGCGTTGGCGCGCGGGCTCCGCCTCCGTCGTGTTGATCACAGGCCCGACCCATCAACCACGACTGGAGAACTCATGCACACCGAGACGCTGCGCATTCCCACGGCGGACGGCCAGGCCGACGCCTTCGCCGCCCACCCCGACCACGCCGGGCCGCACCCGGGGGTGTTGATGTACCCGGACGGCTTCGGCATCCGGCCCGTCATACAGGCGCTGGCTCGCGAACTGGCCGGGCACGGCTACTACGTACTCGTTCCCCATGTCTTCTACCGGCACGGCCCGTCACCGGTGATCGACCTGCCCGAGTACATCGGCGAGGAGACCCGTCCGGCGGTCTTCGCCCAGCTGATGCCGCTGATCCAGGCGCATACCGCCGAGCGTGTCCTGCGCGACGCCGACGCCTACCTCGACTTCCTCACCGCCCGGCCCGAGGTCGGCGCCGGACCCGTCGCGGTGACCGGCTACTGCATCGGCGGTCTCCTGGCGCTGCGCACCGCCGCGGCCCACCCCGGCCGGGTGGCCGCCGTCGCCGGGTTCCACGGCCCCGTGGGCGCCGACCGGGAAGACCGGGACCGCCTCATCTCCAAGCTCAGCGCCCCGGTCCATCTCGGCCACGCCGCAAGCGACATGACGCCCGAAGCCCTGGACGAGCTCAACCGGGCCCTGGACGCCGCGGGTGTCGACCACACCTCCGAGATCTACCCCGGCACCACCCACGGCTTCACCATGTCCGACACCGACGCCTACGATCCCGCCGCGCTACGACTCCACTGGGACCGTCTGCTCCCCCTCCTCGACCGCACTCTGCACCGCAAGTAGGCCTACGGCCCGAAAGAGCGCGGGGCCGGCCGCCGACGGTCCGCTTCGGCGGCGGTCGGTTGGCCGACTGGCTGGTCCGCCGGCTGGCCGGGCGGCACCACGGCAAGGCAATTGGGCCGGGCCGTCATCCCGGCTCGGTGATCGTTCGGCGGACGGACTTCAGGGCCGGCGGCGCTGACCGGCGTAGAGGATGCTCGCGCCCGTGACGAGGAACAGGCCCGCGGAGATGGGCAGGCTCACCGTGCCGACACCGCGGTCGGCCGTCTCCTGCACCCACGGGTCGAGCAGACCGAGCGGGTCCTTGAAGACGGTCACGTGCTGGCCCTGCTCGAACTGGCCGTGGCAGTTCTGCCGTTCGCCGAGTTCGTACCGGGTCCCTGAGGTGTCGATGACCGTACAGACGTCGAGTTCGGTGCCCTTGCCGTTGACTTCCTGGCCGGTGTCGAGGACGACGGCGTCGGCCGGTGTGCCCAGTCTCTTGGCCCAGACCTCGTAGAGGGTGGGTCCCGCGAACAGCGGCAGGGCAAGCCCGGTGGCGCACGCCAGGGTGGCGACCCCGGCGCGGTGCCAGCTGCTCCCGACCACGATGGCGGTCGCCGCGACGACGATCAGCACCACGATGACTCCCACCCAGAGCCCGTACGGATACTGGGTCAGGAAGCCGGCGAGGGTGCCCACCACGGGTATGCCCACCGCCCATCCGAGCGTGGTGAGCGTGCGGCGGCGCCGTGCGATGTTGCTGCCGCCGGTGGGCTGGGGCTGATGCGTCGGGCTTGTTGCGGCGGTGTCGTTCATCGAACCCTGTTCGCGGTAGTGGTGGTCGGCCCTCGGTGAGGGAGGGAGCGGACGGCCGCCCGCCCCCGGTCGCCGTCGGATCGTAGACCACCGCTCCCGTGCCGCGACGCGGCGCCTGCCAGGGCGTACGGACCCTTCGGCGGCTCCCGCCGTTCCATTCCCGACGGCCCGATGGCATGATCACGACGTGACCAGCGAACCCACACACCCGAGCTCCCCCCGGTACGTCCTCTTCGATGTCGACGGGACACTGATCGACGCGGTCGCCAACCAGAGGCGCGTCTGGGAGAGGTGGGCCGCGGGGTACGGACTCGATGCCGACGCCGTCCATCAGGTGGCGCTGCGGACGCGGCCCATGGAGACGTTTTCGGTGGTGGCCCCCGATCGGGACCCGCACGAATGCCTGGCCGTGCTCCATGAGCTGGAGGACGAGGACGTCCGGTCGGGTGTGTACGCCGCCTTCGACGGCGCGTCGCAGTTGCTGGCCGGTCTGCCTCCGGGGCGCTGGGCGTTGGTGACCTCGAACTATGAGCACCGGGTACGCGGCAGGTTCGCACGGACCGGGCTGCCGGTTCCGGATGTGGTCGTGGATGCCGCGTCCGTCGACGAGGGCAAGCCGTCACCGCTTCCCTATTTGCTGGCCGCGGCGCGTCTGGGTGCCGAACCGAAGGACTGCCTCGTCATTGAGGACGCACCATCGGGGGTCGAGTCCGGTCTTCGGGCCGGCATGACGGTGTGGGGCGTCAACGCCCCGACCCCCGTCGAGGGTGTGCACCGGCACTTCGGGAGCCTGCGCGAGGCGGTCGCCGACATCCTGGCGTTCGCGGCGGAGCCGTGCCGGGCTTCCCAGGTCTGAGCGACCCGGGTCGGCGGACGCGCACTCCTGTCCGGCCGATCGGGTGCGACCTCGCCGGCCGTTCGCGGTCCGCCGCGCAGGCGCCTACGCGGAGGCGGCCCGCCGCGCGTACACCTCGATCTCGATTTTCATCCGGGGGTCGGCGAGGCCGCACATGAGCATCGTGGCCGCCGGCCTGACCTCACCGAAGCAGCGGCGCAGCACCGGCCAGCAGGGCTCGAAGTCCGCGCGGTCGGGCAGCAGATAGCGCACCCGTACCACGTCGGCGAAGGTGCACTCCGCTTCGGCCAGGGCGGCCCGGATGTTGCGCAGGCACTGCTCGGCCTGTTCCACCACATCGTCGGAGATGGTCATGGTGGTGTAGTCGAAGCCGGTCGTCCCGGACACATGAACCCAGTCGCCGTCGACCACGGCGCGGGCATAGCCGATCTGCTCCTCAAAGGTCGAGCCGCTGAGGATCGCACGTCGCTCTGTCATGCGCCGAACGCTAGGTGACCTGCGTGGATACGTCTAATACGTTCTGGAGCACGACCTGATATCTCTAGGCGTATGGAGCGACCCGAACTTCCCCTCGCCCAACTGCATGCGTTTGTCGTGCTGGCCGAGGAACTCCACTTCGGCCGCGCCGCCGCCCGACTCGGCACGGCGCAACCGCCGTTGAGCCAGCAGATCCGCCGCCTGGAGGACAAGGTGGGGCACGCTCTGTTCCGCCGCGAACCGAGCGGTGTCACCCTCACCCCGGTCGGTCGTGAACTGTTGCCCGCCGCGCTGCGGGCGCTGACCGGCCTCGCCGACGGCCTGGCCATGGCGCGGGCCGTCGGCGACGGCCAGGCGGGCCGGCTGCGCATCGGCTTCGCCGCCTCCCTCGCCCTGACCGTCCTGCCCGATCTGCTGCGCACCTTCCGGCAGCAGTTCCCCGGCGCGCGCCTGGACCTCCACGAGATGACCACCGCGCCCCAACTCGCGGCCCTGCGGGGCGAAACCATCGATGTCGGCCTCCTGCGTGAACCCCCCACCGAGGACCCGGAGATCAGCTTCAGGACCGTAGTGGACGAACCCTTCGTCGCCGTCCTGCCGGCGGCGCATCCGCTGGCGGCCCAACGGAGCGTAGAGTTGCCCCAGTTGTCGGACTCGCCCTTCGTGCTGATGCCCCGCGAAGTCGGCCCCGGGTTCTACGACCGGATCACCGGCTTGTGCACGGCGGCAGGTTTTACGCCTCTGATTGCCCAGTACGCGGTGGAGTGGCAGACGGTGTGTGCGCTCGTGGAAGCCGGACTGGGGGTTTCGGTGGCCCCGGCCGGCATCCGACGCATCCGGCTCCGAGGGGTCGCGTTCCGTCGGCTCGGTCCCGGTACTGCTCGCACGCGAGTCGCCGTCGCCTGGCGGACCCACCACGCCCACCCGTTGGTCGCGTCTGTCCTGTCGACCTTGGCCCAACAGCCCTCCGACAGGCGCTAGTTGTGCGTGAGCGTGGGGCCTGTCGCGGGCCGAAGCCGAACCAACCGGACGTCATGCTCCCCCGCCGGCGTCCAGCAATCCTCGGCCGCCTCCCGGGCCCTCAGCCGTCCTCGGATCCGGTCCCTGAAGCTACGAGCCCTTCCAGTACCGACTCGTGCGCGAGGCGGGGCAGCAGTAACTCCCAGAAGCGCGTCAGGGTCGTAGGGGACAGCCACCCCGGGTCCTGGCCGCCCAGCGCCTCGAAGCCGGCCAGCGTGGCGGACACCACCAGTGTCGCGTCGCGCGCCGACACCTTGGGCGCCAGCGCGCCCTCGCGGCCCGCCTGCGCGAAGCTCTCCTCCACCCAGTGATGCCAGCGTTCGTGCAGGTCCTCGCCCGAGTCCCTCGACGCGGGGTTGCTGCCCAGGCCGAATCCCGCCCGCAGCACCACGTCGCCCCGCAGCCCCTTGACCAGGGCGTGACTGGCGTCGATCAGTGTCTGTAGCGTGCTGTCGGCCGACCGCCGCTCGCTCGCGGTGATCCGTCCCAGCCGCTGCGCCGCGGCCTCGCGCACCGCACCGGCCAGCGCCGTCTTGCTGGCGAAGTGGAAGTGCAGCGCTCCGTTGCTCACCCCCGCCCGGGAACTGATCGTGGCGAGCGACGCGGTCTCGAAGCCGTCGCGGTCGAACTGTTCGGCGGCGGACTCGATCAACGCGTTGCGCGTACGTAACGCGCGCTCCTGTCGGGCCATGAGGCGCTCCATTGCTGCGGGGGTGCCGTCCGCAGGGAACGGCGGGCCGTTGTCCTGCTCGGGCACGGGCAGAACCCCCCACATGATGCCGCCGGTCGACCGCCTCATCACGACCCGGGGTGGGGTTCTGTCCGGGGCGGAGCCTCTGCCCCTCCACCCGGCGGCCTACGCATGCTCGGCGCCTCGATCCCCTCCGCGTCCGCCGGGTGCGGATCGTCTCCGAGGCCGTGCGGCTCCTGGAGCGTACGGTCGATCAGGCGCGGCAACGCAACATGGTCAGCGGCGGGTTGCCGTAGAAGTCGTCCCAGAACTCCCGGCCGTACTTCTCGATGCCTGCCGGTGAGATCTCCAGCGGCACCCACTCGATGCCGGTGAAGCCCGCGGCGGTCAGGGAGCTCTCCAGCGTTTCCCGGCTCGGCGGGATCGCGGTGAAGGAGACGGGGTGATCGCCGAGGAGCGCGGTGATCTTCGAGGGGATGCCGATGGGAGAGGTCTCACCGGTGGCCTCGCAGCGGAAGCCGTACTTGTCCAGCGGCGGCCCGTCGAACCGGTACGACGGGTTCATGGTGAACACGAAGAACTCGGCCCCTTCGGCGAGGTTCGCGCGCACGACGCGGCACAGCTTCTCCACGGTGGCGACGTCTTCGGCGTAGTTGAACAGCTGTACAGCCACGCCGACGTCGAACGTCCCCACCTGGCCCATGCCGACGACGTCGCCGACCGCGTAACGCACGCCCAGCGGAGTGACCTCTTCGAGCTTCTCGCCGACCGCGATCATCTCGCCGGAGACGTCGATACAGAACACGTCGGACGCGCCGCGCCGCTTCAACTCGCGGGCGTAGAACCCGGTTCCGCCCCCCAGGTCGATGACGGACTTGCCCGTGACGTCCCCAACCATCGCCAGGAATCCGGGTACTTCGCCGTACTGGATGAGGGGCAGGGTCTTGAAGCCCTCGAACGCCTCACCGATCTGGTCGTACTGCTGCCGCGCATCGGACATGGGATGCTCCCCCGTGGTGGTGCGAGTGTGGTGGATGCCGCCCCGGAGAAACACAACTGCCGCGGGGCGACGTTGTGTTCGGCAGTCTCTACGAGTCCGGGTCGCACCCCGTATTGGCGTAAGACACAAAGATCCGGCCGTCGGACCGGATTGCCGCACGAGGGAAGCGCCGGGCGACGAGCCGGACTGCGCGTCGGCCCCACGGGTCCGATCGGGGGTGGAGTGCTTTACCGGCGGTAGTGCCTTACAGGCGGTCCATCATCAGCATCTGCTCCTCCGTGTGGTGGTCGCCCGCGGCGGGTGGAAGGGCGTCCAGGCGGGCGAGTTGCCCGGGGTTCAGCCGGATCTCGGCGGCGGCCGTGTTCTCCTCGATGCGGGCGGCCCGTCGGCTGCCGGGAATCGGCACGATGTCGTCCCCCTGGGCGAGCAGCCAGGCCAGGGCCACCTGGGCCGGGGTGGCCGCGGCTTCGGTGGCGACGGCCTCGATCTCGTCGGCGATGCGCAGGTTCCTCGGCAGGTTCTCCGCGGTGAAGCGGGGGTTGTCCACCCGGAGGTCCCCAGCGTCGAAGTGCCCGGCCGAGCGGACGGTGCCGGTGAGGAAGCCGTGACCGAGCGGCGAGTACGCGACGAACCCGATGCCGAGTTCCCGAAGAACGGGCAGTACGGCCTCTTCCGGGTCGCGGGTCCACAGGGAGTACTCGGACTGGACTGCCGTGATCGGGTGGACGGCGTGTGCGCGGCGGATCGTGGCGGGGCCCGCTTCGGAGAGGCCCAGGTGACCGATCTTGCCCTCGGTGACGAGGTCGGCCAGGGCGCCCACGGTCTCCTCGATGGGGGTGCCGGGGTCGACGCGGTGCTGATAGCACAGGTCGATGTGGTCCACGCCGAGGCGGCGCAGCGAACCCTCCACGGCGGTGCGGACGTTCGCCGGGCTGCTGTCGAGGCATCCCGGCCCGCCGCCCGCGTGGGACACGAGTCCGAACTTCGTGGCGAGCACCACTTGGTGGCGACGGCCGCGGATCGCCCGGCCGACGAGCCGTTCGTTGGTGTAGGGCCCGTAGATCTCGGCGGTGTCGATGAACGTCACACCGAGGTCGAGGGCATGGTGCAGGGCGCGGACGGATGCGGCGTCGTCCGAGCCGGAACCCGTGTAGCCGAAGGACATGCCCATCGTCCCGAGACCGATCCGGGAGACTTCGAGCTCCCGCAGTTTCGTGTGCCGCGTCGGATGGGTGTGTTCCTTCGGACGCACATGGCTCATCGGACCGTCTCCTTCGGGGCGCGAGGGGTGTGGCGGGCGTAGGGGGCGTGAAGGGTGTGGGGCGCCGCCGGGCCCCGGCCCCGTCCGCTCCCGCGAGGTGGGGGGGGGAGGAGCGGAGGGGCGGTGGCCCGGCGGCGTGCAGGGGTGGTCGGTCCTCGGGGCGGACCCGCATCGGGTCTCGTGGGCCTCATGCCGGGCCCCCCGCATTGGGCCTCAAGGGCCTCGCATCGGGTGGGGTGCGAGGCCGACGCCGGTGTCAGACCTCGTACTCGACGCCGACGCCTCCGAAGTGGAGCCGGCCCTGGACGTAGACCTTGTCGCCCTGCTTGTCGTAGCCGGTGAGGAGGCCCGACTCCATCAGGCGCAGGACGATCTGGGTGCTCAACTCCTGTTTGCCGACGGCGCCGAGACGCTTGACGAGCGCCTTGTAGCCGAACTCTTCCTCGGCGAGGTCCTGGAAGATCTGCCGGGTCGCGTCGTCCATCGGGTACTGGGCCATGTCGAGCCCGTCCCCGTTGGCCAGGATTTCCCGCTGTTCCAGCCGGAGGCCGATCGGTTCCACGCGGTAGTGCGGCTTCAACACGGCCTTGCCGCCGGTCCATTGGAAGCGGCTGATGCTGTTCAGTCGCTTGGTGAGGTCGCTGATCCAGCGGATCCGGGCCGCGTTCAGCTCGGCCTCGCTGAAGTCGTCACTGAGTTCGGGGCGCTGGTGGCGGCCGATGGCGATCATCGTGGACGCCCGGTCCCGGAAGGACTCCACGGTGCCGCCGGAGTCCTTGGGACCGTTGCCCACCAGGCTCTCGAACCACTTCTTGCGGGTCAGTCGATCGTCGTCGGATTCGGTGATGCGGCGCTTGCGCCAGAACTCGGAGTCGGGCTCGGTGAAGGAGGCGAAGGTGTAGAAGGAGGCGAGGAACTGGTGGTATTGCTCATAGGCCTCGCGGTAGGTGCGGTTGTACCAGGCGTGCACCGCGTCCTTCTCGTCCCCGTGGTGCGTGATGCGGTCGATGGCCGCGGCGGCCGAGACGGCCGACTGCGAGGCCAGGTGCACGCCCTGCGAGAACAGCGGGTCGGTGAAGCAGGCCGCGTCGCCGCAGAGGAAGAAGCGATCGGCGGAGAACAGGGAGGTGTCGTAGGACCAGTCCTGCACGATGCGGACCTCGTCGGCCTGTTCCGCGTCCCCGAGGATGTCCATGGCTTTGGCGCACTTGGCGAGGGTTTCCGTGTAGAAGTCGTCGGCGCCCCGCTCGCGTACCTCGGCGGCCTTCGAGCGGTCGACGACCAGCCCGACGCTGTACAGGTCGTCCTTCACGGGGATCATCCAGACCCAGCCGTCCTCGAACGTGATCGAGTACGTGGTGCCCTTCAGGTCCCCCTGGAAGGGGTCCTCCATCCGGAAGTACGACCAGACGGCGAAGTTCCGGTAGAACTCGTCGTATTGGCGCAGGCCGAGCTTGCGGGCGAGGGGGCTTCCGGAGCCGGCCGCGTCGATGACGAAGTCGCTCTCGACGGTGACGCTCTCCCCTCCCTGACGTACCGTCAGGACCACCCGGTCCGGGTCGGACAGGTCCACATCGGTCACGGGGGTCTCCTCGTGGACGGCTATCCCGCGGCTTCGGGCCTCGTCGAGGAGGAGCTGGTCGAACTCGCCGCGTTTGACCTGGACCGCGTGGTCGAAGACCCAGGGCGCGACCTTGGGAGCCGCGAAGGAGAAGGTCCAGGGGGCCTGGTCCTGGCCCCAAAGGAACGTTGCCGACGGCTTCTTGACGTAGTTCTGCGCATCGATCTTCTCCTGGAGACCCAGGCGGTTGAGGATCGACATCGTGCCGGGCAGCAGGGACTCGCCGACGCGGTAGCGGGGAAAGGCGCTCCGCTCGTACACGGTGACGTCGTGGCCGAGCTTGTGCAGGGTGAGGCCCGCGACACTACCGGCCGGCCCTCCGCCGATGATCGCCACCTTCGATCGTGCCATCACATACTCCTTGGGACGGGGACGGACTGGGGGGACTCCGCGCCGGTGCGGCGGGGAGGACAGGGGGAACGGGGTGGGGCCGGACGGGGCCGGCGCACCCGGGCGGGCGGGAGAAGGGCCTTCACTTCTCGTCGGCACCCGGCCGGGACCGCAGCTTCTTCATGCGGTCCGACATCGCGATCGTGTCGACCAAGTTGATCTTCGAAGGCACCTTGAACGACTCGATCCGACCGGCGAGGAACTCCATCACGTGCTGTCGCAGGGCAGCGCGGGTGATCTCGCCCGTGGGTTTGATGTCCACGCACACGGACTGGCCGGTGATCGCGTTCGGCTTCCCGTAAACGACGCAGTCCTCGACGAGGGGGCTGCCCAGGAGAACCGATTCGAGTTCCAGGGGCAGGAGTTTCTCCCCGCCGACGTTGATGATCTCCTTGGCCCGGCCCTTGATCCGCAGGTAGCCGTCGGCGGCCTCCTCCACGAGGTCCCCGGTCCTGAACCAGCGGTCCTCGGTCAGCGAGTCGTCGTCGTAGTTCAGATAGCCGAGGAACTGGGTGCGGCTCCTGAGCTGGAGTTCGCCGTCGACGATGCGGTACTCGACGCCGGCGTCGGAGATCTTGAAGTAGGTGCTGCTCGACGATTGGCTCGTGGTGGTCGCGATACCGGTCTCGCTCGTGCCGAAGGTCTGGAGCAGCCGCACTCCGGGGAAGGTCCGGTGGACTCGTTGGAGCAGTTCCTCGGACATGGGCTCGGTGCCGTAGGTGATCAGGCGCAAGCTGCTGAGGTCGTACGTCCGGTGGTAGTCACCGACCATGATCAGGTTCAGGTAGGTCGGACTCGTGGGCAGGACGAGGATGCGGTGGCGTTCGATCAGCGCGCAGATCTCGTCCGGGGTGCGGTGCCGGGGAAGGACCGCCGTGCCTCCGACGAGCAGGGTGCTGAGCAGCGAGTTGATGCCGCCGATGTGGTCGAACATCAACACCATCAGGATGTTGAGGGCGTTCGGCCGGCGGCGCGGTCGTTTTTCGAGCTTCTCGCCGACCAGGACGTCGAGACTGTGCAGGATGACCTTCGGCGCGCCGGTGCTTCCGCTGCTGAGCAGGACCAGTCCTGCGGCGTCCGGGTCGCCGAGCCGACCGTGAACGGGCCGTTGCCCGTCGGGGGCGTCCGGGCCGGTCGGGTCGAGCGAACCGGCAGGGGCGGCCGTGTCCGCCGCGTCGAGGTCCTGGATCTCGATACCGTGCTCGGTCGTCCTGACCAGATGGCCCGGCCGACAGTGCTCGACCACCGTGTCGAGCGTCGTGTCGGTGAGGGTCACCACCGGCACGACGACGTTCCGGTCGAGGAAGAGCGCGAACAGGGTCGCCACCGAGTCCAGCGAGTAGTCGCCGTGGACCACCACTGCCTCGCGCGGCTTCACTCCGTGGAGCGCCAGTAGTTGTCTCGTGTCGCGGATCCGCTTCATCAGCTCCGCGTAGGTGACCGTGACCCCGCGGTCGAAAAGCGCCGTCCGCGTGCCGAAGTCCTCGAACCTTCGTACCAGTTCGTCGCGCATTCAGTGCACACCCCCAAGAAAGAGCGTTTCGCCTGTGATGAACTCCGATTGCCGACCGATCAGGAACTCCACCGGGCCGACGATGTCGTCCGTGGTGCACTGACGGGATATCGCCTGGCGTGCGATCAGGGTGTCGATCTTGGACCGAGGGACGCTTCTCGTCAGTACGGTATGGACGGGCGGAAGACCGATCCCATTCACCCTGATATCGAATGTGGACAACTCCTTGCTCATGACGCGGACGAGTTGTTCGACAGCGCTCTTGCTGGCCGAGTAGGCGAGCTGCCCTTCGATGGCCCAGGGCACCGCGACGGTGGAGACATTCAGGATCGCGGAGCTCTTTTCCGTCGACTTCCGCAGCAGTTTGACCGCTTCGCGGCAGCAGTTCAGAACGGCGAAGAAATTGATGTCGAATATCTTCCGCGACACCTCTTCGGGGGTCGTCATGAAGTGGTTCATCGACGAGGTCCCGGCATTGTTCACCAGTGCGTCGAGCTTTCCGTACTCCTGGCGGACGCTGCGGAACATCTTTTTGGTCTGACCGAGGTCCGCCAGGTCCACCTCGTGGTGGCGGTAGCGCGGGTGGTCGATGGTCGCGTGCCGTCTGCTGCACCCCACGACATCGTGCCCGGCCTCCAGGAAGTACTCCGCGAGGGCCTTGCCGATGCCGGTCCTGGTGCCTGTGATCATGAGGATCATGAGGGCGGTGGCCTGCGCTAACCGCGTACGCCGACGAGTTGGAGCTCTTCCTCGATGAAGCCGATCAGCCGGCGGACGCTGCTGAACGGGCTCACCCGGCGGGACACCGCCTTCTCGGACGTGAGCGAGACCTCGGCGCCGAACTCGTCCTCGATGTTCTCCTCGACCAGCGAGAGGAACGCCACCAGGTACATCGATTCGAAGACACCGGAATCACCGTAGAGACACAGGTCGAGCACATGGTCGGTCGGAATCTTCTCCTCACGCGTCAGATTGATTTCGTCGAGAGCCGCCACGACGACGTTCTGGATTCGCTCCGTCATTTTCAGATCTCCGTCCGGCACACACGACAGAACAGTGGACGTCGGCAGCCGAGTTGAGCTCCGGGCCGACATCTCGATTTTTATGTCATACGCTCCTGGCCCACACAAGGCTGTTCAGTCCGCGCGGATCGGAGGGGTGAATGAAACATCCGTGCCTCAGGGTGTTCAACTGTCCGGTCCCTTCAGTTGCACAGGGCGGTGTTCTGCACACCCTTGCGGGCGGCGATCAACAGTCACAGACTTCGAAAACGCCGGACCCGGAAAGGGCCGAGCCCGTTGGGGGAAGAAAAGGAAGGGGTGGGCCATGCGTGACCACACGGACGAGAAATCCGGTGCGGCCGGGCACGTCGAGTACGACGACGGACACGTCCGCATCGGTGGACTGCCGGCATTCGACCCGGCGGACCCCGCCGAGAACGCGGTCATCGACCGGCTCGTGGGTAACTGGCACCGGCGCGCGGCCGTGAAGCGCGAGGAACCGGACGTCTACGCCCTGTTCGACCCCGCCCGACCGGACTTCCGGGAGGACATGATCCCCTTCCGGGACCACCCGATCTGGGAGCGCCTCGGCGACGAAGCCCGCTCCCGCCTGCTCAGCTGGGGATGGGTGGCCTACAACCGGAACACGGTGCTGATCGAGCAGCGCATCGCCAACCCGGCCTTCGAGTTGGTCATCGCCGGCGCGTACCCGGGCCTCGGTGGGCAGCAGTTGGAGCTCGCCGTCGCCCAGGCCATGGTGGACGAGCAGTACCACACGCTCATGCACATCAACGGCAGCGCGGTGACACGTCGGATGCGCCGGAGCGACTTCTCCGACCGGGTGCTGCCGGACTCCCACATCACCGCCATCCACCAGGAGCATCTGGATCGGTGCGAGGAGCCGTGGCAGCGCAGCCTGGTCACGCTCGGCTTCGCCACGGTCGCCGAAATCTCGATCAACGCCTATCTCGGACTCCTCGCCGACGACGAACGGATCCAGGTGGTCAACTCCACCACGGTGAAGCTGCACAACCGGGACGAGTACTGCCACGCCTCGATCTCGGGCGAGATGATGAAGCAGGTGTACGAGGCGCTTCCGGCCGACCGGCGCCGCTTCCTTCTGGAAGAGGTCGTGGCGGGCCTGGAAGCCTTCGTCGCCCCGGACTTCGCGACATGGGAGGCGATCGTCGCCTTCGAGGGCGTCCCCGGCTGGGAGAAGGCCGCCGCCGAGGTGCGCGAGGCGCAGGGCGGTACCCATCTGGTACAGGACCACTCGGGGGTCCACGGCCTGCTGGCGGAGATGGACGTACTCGACCAGGTCGAGTTCGGCTGGGGCACGACGGTGACCCGATGACCGCCGGCACCCGCAGTAAGGCCGCCCGCCCCGGTCTGCGCCCTGCCGCGGTCGCCGTGCGCGACATCTACAGCTTCCTCGCCGACCTCGGTCTGGACTGCGACGTCAACCCGTGCACGGCCTTCGTCGGCACCGTCGAACCGGGGCGGATCGAGGACCCCGCCGCGTGGCGGGAGTTCGTCGGCCGACTCGGGCTGACCCGGGCGCTCGCGGATCTGGTCGACGTGGCGGAGCAGGACGTGGTCGTCACGCTCGCACCGCAGCCGGGACCGGTGGAGGACAGCCCCGACACCCTGGCCGACCTGGTCACCGCCTATCACAACGCCCACCCGCTGCGGCTCGACGAGGTGGTGCACCTGGCGTGCTGGCCGCTCGCGAACGGCGAGTGTGTCGTCTTCGTCAAGTTCAGTCATCTCGTCGTCGACCTGACCGACGTGGTGGATCTGCTCCGGCACATCCGCGCCCACCTGCGCGGCGAGGAAGCAGCGGGCCGCATCGGGGCGCGCTACCGCCACCACGAGCGGACCGTCGAGCGCTACGCGGCCCTGCCGGCCGCCGACCCGGCCGAGGTGACCCGCATGCTCGGCGAGCTGCCCACACCGGGCCGCAAGGGTGTCCCGACGATCTCGGCGTCGGAGCAGCAGTGGCTTCCGCTCCGCGAGGGAGTCACCTTCGACGAACTGCTCAGCGCGGTCACTGCCGCCCTGCTCCCCGCCCTCGACGGCGGACTGGTCCTCCAATACCCCTTCTCCCGCTGGGAGTTCGCGACCAGGGGCGGCTACTACGTCGAGATCAAACCGCTCGTCGTGCGGGCCGGGGGCGCCGCGCGGTACACCCCCGAGTACTTCGCCGAGACCCGGGAGGCCCAGGAGTCCCTCGGCCGATTCACGATGTCCGACCTCGACGCCTTCGCGCGGGCCTTCACACGTGGCCGCATGCCTCGCGTCGTGGTCTCCGACACCACCTTCATGCGCCCGGAACCGGACCTGTGGCGGTGGGTCCCGATACGCAGCGGGCGCGTCTTCGAGGACCTCAAATTCCTCGCCGACCGGTCCTGGCCGGGGCCGCCGTTGTTGCGGATGCAGTACAAGCGCGGCTTCCTCACCCCCGAGACCGCGGCCGACGTCCTCGACCGACTCAAGCAGCGAATTGGAGCAAGTGGTGGAACTCTCGGACCTGTTGACTGACCTCTTCGGCCGCCATCGCGAGCGGATCGCGCTGCGGACCACCGGGCGGAACTGGACGTACGAGGAACTCGACCGGATGACGAGCGCGCTCGCCCACCGGATCGACCGCGAGTGCCCCCCGGGCCGGCGCGTCCTCGTGGCCGGGGAGCACACGGCGGAAGCCGTCATCTGGACCCTGGCGGTGATGCGCAGCCACGCGGTGCACACCCCACTGAACCCCGGTCTGCCCGCCGACCGCTTCGAGGAGTTCGTCCGGGTCGCGGACGCGGCGCTCCTGGTCTGCTTCAGCCGCGAGGCGCTGGTGCGTGCCGAGAAGGCCGGCATTCGCGCCCTGCACGCCGGTGACGTGGGCTGGCCCGCCGGGCCGCCGCCCACCGACGGGGTGGACGGGCAGCAGACCCGCTCGCGTGTCGCGTACTCCATCTTCACCTCGGGCTCGACAGGCCGTCCCAAGCTCGTCGACGTCGGGCACGGCGGGTTGCTCAACCTGTGCCGCTCGCTGCGCCGGCTGCTCGACATCACGCCGCAGGACCAGGTCCTGCACTTCGCGTCGCTCTCGTTCGACGCCTCCATCAGCGAGATCCTCGCCACCCTGTACGCCGGGGCGAGCCTCGTCGTCCCGGTGTGGGACCAGCCTTCGTGGCTGGGGTCCGTCTCGCGGCACCTCGCCGCCCACGGCTGTGACCTGGCCATGCTGTCGCCGTCCGTCTACGCGCGGCTCGACGAGGCGGCCCGCCGCCGCATCCGGAAGGTGGAGTTCTGCGGGGAGGCGCTGGGCGAGGGCGAGTACCGCAAGGCGGCTCTGTACAGCCGGGTGTTCAACGCCTACGGCCCGACGGAAGCCACCGTCTGTTTCTCCCTCGCCGAGCTGACGGACTTCACCTCCACCATCGGCACGCCCATCGACGGCTTCCGGGCCGTCGTCCGCGACCCCGAAACCGGTGACCACGCCACGGCGGGCACCGGCGAACTCGTCATCGTGGGCGACGGCGTGGCACTGGGCTACGCCGGCGGCAGCGCGGCCGAGAACGCGGCGTTCACCACGGTCGACGGCTCTCCGGCGTACGCCACCGGTGATGTGGTGACCCTCTTCGAAGAGGGCCGGCTCACCTACGTCGGCCGGATCGACGAGCAGATCAAGCGCCTCGGGCACCGGGTGAACCTCGCTCACGTCGAGTCCACGCTCGCCCACCATCTGGGCCGCGACGTGGCGCTCGTGCGGCAGGACACCACGATCCTGCTGCTCACGGCCGCGGGCGGCGACGCCACGGAGGAGTCGCTGATGGCCACGATCAGGGACCTGGTGCCCGTCTGGGAGGTGCCCGACCGGGTCGTGCTGGTGGACGCGCTCCCGCTGACCTCCGGCGGGAAGGTGGACCGGGGCGCGCTGAGGGAACGGCTCGCACCGCTCGCCGACGGCGTACCGGCCGGGGACGCGGCCGAACTGCGGCGGGTGCTCGACGTGGTCACCGCCGTTCTGGGCCGGGAGATCGACCCCGATACGTCGATATTCGATGCGGGCGGCAGCTCCCTCGCCATGATTCAGATCCAGGTCAAGCTCTCCGAGACGTACGGCGAAGAGGCCGTCGAGGCCGCGTTCGCCGCGATGGACTACGACTTCGCCCCGGCCACCTTCCTGCGCCGGCTGCGTGGTGAGGCCTCCCCCTCGTCCGAGTCGGGCGTCGAGGCGCTGCTGCGCCGGGTGGAGGCCGAACGGGACGCCCTGCGCGGCGAGTTGCCGCTGCTGCGCCGTGACACCCGGCACGAGCCGCCGCCCTGGCCCGGCGAGGGCGACCGGACGGTGCTCCTCACCGGGGCGTCCGGCTTCATCGGAGGACACGTCCTGGACCGGCTGCTCGCCGCCGGTCGCCCCGTCCTCGTCGTCAGCACCGGCGATCCCGACCACGTCCTGTCCGCGCACCGCGCACGCTTCGGCCGGGAGGACGCCGACTACGCCCGGGTGCGGGCCACCTCCTACGAGAAACTGGACCGGTGGGTCGAGCGGCGACGAGGACCGGTCGTCGACGCCGTGGTGCACTGCGGCTACCAGGTCAACCATCTGCTGCCGCTCGACAGCCATCTCTCCGGCAGCGTACGCAACACGGCCCTGGTCGTCCGCGCGGCCGCGGCCCTCGGAGCCCGCTCCTTCGCCTTCCTCTCCGCGGCCTCGGTCGGAGCCGACTTCGTGCCTCTGACGGCGGGAGCCCTCAACGCCGTGGGCGACCCCTACTCGCGGTCGAAGCTGATCAGCGAGGAGTACGTCAACACCCTCGCCGTCGTGGGGTGCGCCGTCTCCCACTACCGCCCCGGTCTGGTCTACGGGCACCGGCCCGAGGATCACGACTACCTCCAGGACGACTGGTTCACGGGCTTGCTCGACACCGCGCGCCGGGTGGGCACGATGCCCCGACTCAGCGGCTATGTGCCGGTCTGCGACGTCGACACCTTGACCGAGACGCTGCTCGCGGGCCTCGGCGCCGGATCGGGCACCGGCGAGAGCGCGTCCGGGGCCGCCGGCTCCCGGTCCGAGGTGGTGGTCCACCGCACGTACGCCCTCGAGGAGTTGCTGCACCACACCGGCCTCACACCGTCGGACGTCCTGGCCCCCGCGGAGTGGTTCGAGCGCGTGCGGGGCGGCGACGAAGTGCCGGCGCCGCTCCTCGCGGCGATGCAGGCGGCGCTGAGTGGGCCGGGCTGGCCCACCGCCCACCGCGAAGTGGACCACGACATCCTCGGCCGTCTCCTCGGCGCGCCCCGCGACGCCCGAGCCGGGGACGGGACCGGTGCCGCGCCCCTAGCCGAGCCCCAGAACGGCGCCGCCCGCGCGTCGTCGCCGCGCTGACATGAACGGAGCCGTCGCCGACATGCGTTACTCGTTGCGTCAGGACATCGCGGTCGAGCCGGTCATCGCCGGCTGGTACGGCTGGTCGTACCTGCTGCCCCCGCAGACCCTCGCCCGCTTCGTCCGCAACCGGTTCACCTCCATCGTCGAGAGCTATCTCGCCGACCCGCAGATCCACGCGGCGGCCGTCCGCCGGCGCCGTATGCACGGCGGCCCCTGGATCCACGCCCACGAGCACCGCGAGGCCATCGAGACCTGGTACCGGGACACCGCTTCGCAACGGGCCCGACTGGACGAACTCTTCGAGGCCATAAGGGAGTTGGAGGAGGACATCCTGCCCCGCCACCGGGGCGAGTGCCTCGATTCCGTCTACCAGGAGCTCCCGCAGCCACTGGCGGGACGGGTGGAGGTGTTCTACGGCAGGGACAACCGCACGGCCGACTACCGCTTCATCGAACCGTTGATGTACGCGTCGGAGTACTACGACGAGTCGTGGCAGCAGGTGCGTCTGCGACCCGTGGTCGAGGACGCGCGCGAGTTCGCGCTCACCACTCCCATGCTGGAGTACCACCCGGAACACCTCTTGATCGACGTCCCCCTGAACTCCCCGCTGCTCGACACGGTCTTCCGGGGCGGCCTCACGGAGTCCGAACTCGACGGTCTGGCAGGCGCGTTGGGGCTTCGAGGTGAGCGAGCCGCCCGGTTCCTCACCTACTTCGAACCCACCCCGGTACCCGCGTCGCCACCGGCCGCTCCCCGGGCGGCGACGACGTCCTCGAATACGTCGGCCACGCCTGTGTGTTCGCCCGTTACCGCGGTACGACCTTCCTGGTGGACCCGGTCCTGAGCTACGGCGGCTACCCCGGCGGCGCGGAGAACCGGTTCACCTTCGCCGATCTTCCGGAGCGGATCGACCATCTGCTGATCACCCACAACCACCAGGACCACATGCTCTTCGAGACCCTGCTGAGGATCCGGCATCGGGTCGGCAGGGTCCTGGTTCCCAAGTCGACCAACGCCACCCTGGTGGACCCGGGGCTCGGCGGCATCCTGCGCCGGCTCGGCTTCACCGACGTCGTCGAGGTCGACGATCTGGAGACGCTGTCCTGCGGCTCCGCCGAAGTCGTCGCCCTGCCTTTCCTGGGGGAACACGGCGATCTGCGGATCCGCGCCAAGACGGGCTGGCTGCTCCGGTTCGGCGAGCGCTCCCTGCTGTTCGCCGCCGACTCCACGAACATCTCGCCGACGATGTACACGAAGGTGGCCGACCTGATCGGTCCGGTCGACACCGTGTTCATCGGCATGGAGAGCATCGGAGCCGCCGCGAGCTGGATCTACGGTCCGCTCTACGGCGAACCGCTGGACCGCAGGACCGACCAGAGCCGGCGCCTGAACGGTTCCAACTTTCCTCAGGCGAGGGACATCGTCGACGCCCTCGAACCATCGGCGGTGTACGTGTACGCGATGGGCCTCGAACCCTGGATGGGCGTCGTGATGGCCATCGACTACGACGAGAGCCACCCGGCGATCGTCGACAGCGACCTCCTGGTGCGGCACGTACGGGACAAGGGCGGGACCGCCGAGCGGCTGCACCTTCGACGCACCCTGCGCCTCTGAGGCTCGGACGGGGGCCCGCGACGCTCCGGCTCCAGGGCATGCCTGACCCTCAACTCCCTTTCTTCTGGAGGGTGTTCTCCACTCCCCCGTCACGCCTCACTCCTCCCTTACCCGGCCCGCTCCCTCGGCCCCGCGAAGTGCCGTCCCTTGCGCCCCTCGGCGAGCCCCTCGAGACAAGGTGCCCATCATGCGCACGCTCCTGATCGACAATTACGACTCGTTCACCTACAACCTGTTCCAGTACATAGGCGAGGCGACCGGCCGGCCCCCCGTCGTCGTGCCCAACGACGCCGACTGGTCGCGGCTGCCCGTCGAGGACTTCGACGCGATCGTCGTCTCACCGGGGCCCGGCAGCCCGGCCCGGGCACGGGATTTCGGGATCAGCCGCCAGGCGATCCTCGAGAGCGGGCTGCCCGTCCTCGGCGTCTGCCTCGGACACCAAGGGATCGCCCAGCTCTTCGGCGCGGCCGTCGGTCTCGCCCCGACGCCGATGCACGGCAGGGTCTGCGAGGTGCGCCACACCGGGGAGGACGTCTTCAGGGGTCTCCCCTCGCCGTTCACCGCCGTGCGCTACCACTCCCTCGCCGCCACCGACCTCCCCGACGAGCTGGAGCCTCTGGCGTGGAGCGGCGACGGTGTCGTCATGGGGCTGCGGCACCGCGAAAAACCGCTGTGGGGCGTCCAGTTCCATCCGGAGTCGATCGGCAGCGACTTCGGCCGCGAGATCATGGCCAATTTCCGCGACCTCGCCCTCGCCCACCACCGGGCGCGGCGTTGCGCGGCGGACTCCCCGTACGAGGTCCATGTGCGCCGTGTCGACGTGCTGCCGGACGCCGAGGAAGTACGCCGCACCTGCCTTCCCGGCGACGGTCCCACGTTCTGGCTGGACACCAGCGCCGTCCTGGAAGGGGCCTCGCGCTTCTCCTTCCTCGGCGACGCCCGCGGTCCGCTCGCCGAGTACGTCACCTATCGGGTCGACGACGGTGTGGTGCGCGTCCGCGGCTCCGACGGCAGGACGACGCGGACGACGCAGCCCTTCTTCACCTATCTGGAGGAGCAGCTCGAACGCCGACGCGTGCCCGCCGCCGCCGGGTTGCCCTTCGAGTTCAACCTCGGGTACGTCGGCTATCTCGGCTACGAGCTGAAGGCCGAGACAAGCGGCGAACCCGCGCACCGATCGCCCCACCCCGATGCCGCGTTCCTCTTCGCCGACCGTGTGATCGCACTCGACCACCAGGAGGGCTGCTGTTATCTGCTGGCGCTCGACCGGCTCGGTCGGGACGACGGGGCACGGTCCTGGCTGCGGGAGACGGCCGAGGTCCTCACCGGTCTGGCCGTCCGCACCCCGGCCGAGCCCACCCCCGCCATGGTCTTCGGCGCCCCCGAGGCGGCGGCGGGCTTCGGCCCCTGGGCCCGGACACGCCACGACAAGGACGCGTACCTCAAGCGCATCGACGAGTGCCTCAGGGAGATCCGCAACGGCGAATCGTACGAGATCTGCCTGACCAACATGGTCTCGGCGCCGACGGAGACGGCGGCCCTGCCGCTCTACTCCGCGCTGCGTGCGGTCAGCCCGGTCCCCTACGGCGCTCTGCTGGAGTTCCCGGAGCTGTCGGTGCTCAGCGCCTCGCCCGAGCGCTTCCTCACCATCGACGCGGCCGGCGGCGTCGAGTCCAAGCCCATCAAGGGAACCCGTCCCCGGGGCGGCACGGCCGAGGAGGACGAGCGGCTCCGCACGGACCTCGCCGGCCAGGAGAAGGACCGCGCCGAGAACTTGATGATCGTCGATCTGGTCCGCAACGACCTCAACAGCGTCTGCGCGATCGGCTCCGTCCATGTGCCCCGTCTCTTCGAGGTGGAGACCTACGCACCCGTGCATCAGCTGGTGTCGACGATCCGGGGGCGACTGCGACCGGGCACGAGCACCGCTGCCTGTGTACGTGCGGCTTTCCCCGGTGGGTCCATGACCGGTGCGCCGAAGAAGCGCACCATGGAGATCATCGACCGGCTGGAGGAAGGCGCTCGGGGTGTCTACTCCGGTGCGCTCGGCTGGTTCTCCCTGAGCGGCGCGGCCGACCTCAGCATCGTCATCCGCACCATCGTGCTGGCGGACGGGCAGGCGGAGTTCGGAGTGGGCGGGGCGATCGTGTCGCTCTCCGACCAGGAGGAGGAGTTCACCGAGACCCTGGTGAAGGCACGCGCCATGGTCGCCGCCCTCGACAGCACCACGGCCGTGGCGGGCGCCCGATGAGCGATTTCGCCCACAGCGTCGTCGTCGGCGGAGGCGGGGCGGTGGGCGGCATGTTCACGGACCTGCTGCGGGAAGCGGGCAGCCGCACGGTCGTCGTCGACGTCACGGTGCCCGCGAGGGAAGGGGGCTCCTGTCTGGTGGCCGATGTCACCGCTCCGGGGCCCGAATTGGCGGCCGCTCTCGGCCGCGCGGACCTCGTCCTGCTCGCCGTCCACGAGGCGGTGGCCCTCAGGGCCGTGGCCCCGGTGACCCGGCTCATGCGGCCGGGCGCGCTGCTCGCCGACACACTCTCCGTCCGGACGGGTATGGCCGCGGAAGTCGCTGCCCGGGCACCGGATGTCCAACACGTCGGCCTCAACCCGATGTTCGCGCCGTCCGCCGGTCTGGCCGGCCGCCCGGTGGCCGCGGTGGTCACCCGGGACGGGCCGGGCGTGGCCGCTCTGCTGCGCCTCGTCGAACGCGGCGGGGGTCGGCTGGTGCGGCTGTCGGCGCGGGAGCACGACAGGACGACCGCGGCCACCCAGGCCCTGACGCATGCCGTGGTCCTCTCCTTCGGGCTCGCCCTCACCCGGCTCGGCGTGGACATCCGCACCCTGACGGCGACGGCGCCGCCGCCCCACCAGGTCCTGCTCACCCTGTTGGCCCGCGTGCTCGGCGGGCGACCGGAGGTGTACGGAGAGATCCAGTGGTCCAACCCCGGGGCCGCGTCCGCCCGGCGGGCGCTGGCAGAGGCGTTGCGCTCCTTCGCCTCGCTCATCGGCGACGACCTCGACTCCGTCGACTCCCTCGACCTTCTCGGGGGCGCGGTCGGGGACCCGCGTGCGGCCGCGGGTCTGGACGGTGTATTCGAGGAGCTCCGCCGGTTCCTCGGGCCCGGACTCGCCGTACGGCAGGAAAGCTGCCACGAGCTGTTCCGCACCCTCCAACGCATCGACGACGAAGGCGAGACGGATCGATGAGCGACCAGGACGAGCTGCGGCGACTGCGCACGGAGCTCGACGAGCTCGACGCAGTGCTGCTGGACACGCTGCGCCGCCGCATCGACTGTGGCGTCCGCATCGCGCGGTACAAGTCCCGGCACGGCGTTCCCATGATGCAGCCCGGCCGGGTCCATCTGGTCAAGGAGCGGGCCGCCCGTTATGCGGCCGACCACGGCCTCGACGAGACGTTCCTGGTGAACCTGTACGACGCGGTCATCACGGAGATGTGCCGCGTCGAGGACCTGGTGATGGACCGGGAGAGCGTGATGTCCCGGGACCGGCGGTGAGCCCCGCCCCGCCGCACCGCCCCGTACGACACCCACTACAGCCCCGCGGCACCGTGCCGTGGAGAGCGAAGGAGGCCACGATGCACGCGACCACGACGCTGGCGTCCCTGACCGGGCGGACGGCGGCCCAACAGCCCTTCTGGCCGGACCCGGACGCCCTCGACGCGGTGGAACGGGAGCTGGCCGGGCTGCCCGCCCTCACCACGGAGAACGAGGTCGCCGATTTGATGGGCGGAATGGGTCTGGTGGCCCTCGGCTCGGCGCTGGTGATCCAGGGCGGCGACTGCGCCGAACGCTTCCACGAGGCCGTTCCGGAGCTGGTGCGGCAGAAGGTGGACAACCTTCAGAGCCTCGCCGCGCTCATGCGGGCCGGCAGCGGACTGCCCGCGGTGACCGTCGGCCGTATCGCCGGCCAGTACGCCAAGCCGCGCTCGTCGCCGTTCGAGACGGAGGACTCGGGCTCGCGTCGCCGGATGCCCAGTTACTGCGGCGACGCCGTGAACGAGCCGGAGTTCGAACCGCTGGCCAGGGCCCCCGAACCCCGTCGGCTCCTCACCGCCTATACGTGCTCGCGGCTCGTCCTCGACGAGATCCGGCGCTCCTGGGCGGGGCGTCCCGTCCTCGAACGGGTCTACACCTCCCACGAGTTGCTCCTGCTGCCCTATGAGCGGCCGCTGGCGAGAGACGGCGCTCTCGGTACGTACAGCGGCTCCGCCCACTTCGGGTGGATCGGGGAGCGCACCCGCCGTGAGGACGGTGCCCATGTCGCCCTCGCCCAGGCCGTACGCAATCCGATCGGCGTCAAGCTGGGCCCCTCGGCGTCGCCGCAGGAAGCGGTCGCCCTGAGCCTGGCGCTGAACCCGGAGGGCGTTCCGGGGCGGCTGACGTTCATCGTGCGCTTCGGCGCGAAGGAGGTGGACCGGCTGCTGCCGCCGGTCGTCCAGGCGGTCGCCCGCCACGGCGCGCCCGTCGTCTGGCTCTGCGACCCCATGCACGGCAACGGGCTGAAGGTGGCCGGCCACAAGACCCGGTTGATCGAGCCGATGCGTGCCGAGGTCGCCTCGTTCACGAGGGCGCTGCGCTCACACGGGCAGTGGCCGGCGGGTCTGCACCTGGAATTGACCCCGGACCCGGTCACCGAGTGTGTCTCGGAGCGTGAGGAGTCGCCGCGGTTCACCGACTACCGGTCGACGTGCGATCCGCGGCTGAACGCCGAGCAGTCGGTGGAGATGGTCTCCCATTTCCTGTCCCTGCTCTGAGGCCCGCCGCGTCCACCGCGCACGCGTCCCCGGTGGTCCGTCCCCGCGAGGAGGGCGGACCACCGAGGACGGGGTGCGGCGGTCAGGAGCGGGCCTCCACCGGGCGCCCGGCCGGACGGTCTTCCGTGGCGCCGGCGCCGCCCTTGCCGGTGACGCCGAGGGCGCGGGCCAGTCCCGCCACGATCAGTGCGGTGGCGACGAGTACGGCGCTCACCACCAGCGGCGAGCGGTAGCCGTGGCCGGCGCCCAGGGCGAGACCGCCCAGGGCGGGTCCGGCGGCGGCGCCGACGTTCATCGCCGCGGTGGCGAAGCCGCCGGCCAGCGTCGGGGCGTTCGAGGCCGTGTACAGGGCCTGCGCGATGAGCGTGGAGCCCACGGCGAAGGAGAGCACCCCCTGGACGAAGACGAGGATCAGCGCCACCACGGGGTTGCCGGCCGTGAGGGCGAAGACCAGCCACCCCGCGAGCAGCACGGCGCCGCCGAGCGCGAGCACTTGGCCGGGACGGCTGTCCGCCAGCCGACCGCCCACGTTGACCCCGACGAAGGACCCGATGCCGAACAGCGCCAAGGTGGCGGGTACCCAGCCGGAGCCCAGATTCGTCACGTTGGTGATGACGGGCGTGAGGTAGGTGAAGGAACAGAACGTCGCACCGTTGACCAGCGCTCCGAGTACGAGCGTGATGACCAGCCGGGGTGTGCGCAGCGCCCGCAGCTCGTGGCGGACGCTGGGGGCCGTGGGGTCGACGGGTGTCGCCGGCACGGACCGCAGTACCGCGACGACCGCGGGGGCGGAGATGACCGCCACGCCCCAGAAGGCCGAGCGCCAGCCCCACACCTCGCTCAGTACGGCGCCGAGGGGCACGCCCGCGATGCAGGCGAGGGTGACTCCGCTCAGCAGGATCGAGGTCGCCCGGCCCTTGGCCTGGGGTCCGGCCATGCTCGCCGCGGTCGCGAGGCCGACGGCGAGGAAGCCCGCGTTGGCCAGTGCGGCCACCACCCGGGTGACGAAGAGGACCTCGAAGCTGTGGGTGAGGGCGCCCACGACATGGGCGAGGAGGAAGGTGATGAGGAAGGCGAGCAGCGCCCGGCGGCGCGGCCACCGCAGGCTCAACATCGCGACCAGCGGTGCGCCGACGATCATGCCGACGGCGAAGGCGGAGGTGAGCGAGCCGACGGCGGGGAGGGACACGCCGAAGTCGGCGGCCATGTCCTCCACGAGCCCGGAGAGCATGAATTCCGACGTTCCCTGGGCGAATACGGCCAGCCCGAGAACGTAGATGGCGAATGGCATGAAGAAGCTCCAACTACATCGCAGAAAGGGGATACGCGACGCATGGGCACAAGGCCGTGCGTTCGCGTGGGAGCCGTCCCGGAGTGAACTCAGGACGTGATCCCGCGATGCGGTGGATCCGTGGCGGATTCGCGATGCACTGCTCGGCCGAAGGGCCCAAGTGAGCAGGTTTGTCAGGGAGTTACGCGATCAGCCACCGGATCACCGGTGGCTCGCTTCTCTCCGACTCAGGGCTCGACATGCCACGCAACATAGCAACGCCCGGATCGCCGTGTCCAACGCATTGCCCACCCAGGCGCTCCCGCGCCCTCCGCCGTCCCCGACCGGGCACGGCACCGCCACCGCGGGCCCACCCCGCTGGAGAAGGAGTGTTCATGACCACCCATCAAACGGCCATGGTCATGGTCGATCTGGCGTTGGTCCTCATGTGCGCGCAGGTGCTCGGGCGCCTGGCACGGTGGTGCGGCCAGCCGGCCGTCATCGGCGAGATCCTCGCGGGCATCCTGCTCGGTCCGACGCTGTTCCACGGGGCGCTCTCCGACGCGCTCTTCCCCTTCGCCGTCCGTCCGATGCTCAGCACGCTCGGCGACCTCGGCATCGCGCTGTTCATGTTTCTCGTCGGGCTCGAATTGGACCACCGGCTGCTGCGCGGGAACAGGCGTGCCGCGGTCGGGGTGTCCGTGGGATCGATCGTCTGCTCGTTCGGGCTCGGGTCGATACTGGCGCTGTGGCTCTGGAACGGCCACGCGGTCGGCAACCGGCTCGGCTTCGTGCTGTTCATCGGCGCGGCCATGTCCATCACGGCCTTCCCGGTGCTGGCCCGCATCCTCACCGACCGAGGCATCCAGCACACCAGGGTGGGTGCGCTGGCGATGGCGAGCGCGGCCGTCGGGGATGTCGTCGCCTGGTTGTTGCTCGCGGCCGTCCTGACCTTCACGGGGGGCCAGAGCTCCTGGCTGGTCCTGCTGGTCCTGCCGTACGCGGTGGTCATGTTCACGGTGGTGCGGCCGCTGCTCGGCAGGTTCCTGACCTCCCGGGAGCCGCGTGCCACGGGCGCGGACGAGCACGGACCGGGAAGCGGGCCGGGTGCCGGGCCGCTCGCTGTGCTGACGGCTTTGTTGCTGGTCTCGGGCGCGCTGAGCGAGCGGCTGGGCCTGCACTTCATCTTCGGCGCGTTCCTCGCGGGTGCGGTCGTGCCGCGCCACGGCACCCAGCGGCTCCGCGCGGCGGTGGCCGACCGGTTCGAGACGATCACGTGGATGCTGCTGCCGGCGTACTTCACGGTGGCCGGTCTGAAGGTGGACCTGAGCACCGTGGACGGGGACGGGCTCGGGGAGCTGGGCCTGATCCTCCTGGTGGCGATCGGCGGCAAGTTAGGCGGAGCCTACCTGGGGGCGCGGGCCGCGCGACAGCCCGGGCGGGGGGCGATGACGCTGGGCATCCTCATGAACACCCGCGGCCTCACCGAGCTGGTCATCCTGGGCGTGGGACTACAACTCCACCTGATCGACACGGACTTGTACTCCCTGATGGTGGTCATGGCCCTTGTCACCACCGCCCTGACCGCGCCGCTGTTGCGCTGGGCCTATCCGCGCCAGATGGTCGACGCGGATCTGCGGTCGCTGGCCGCGGAGTGGGAGGCGGCGGCCCTCGAATCCGGGCCGGCCCTGCCCGTGGGCGCTCAGCGCTCGGAGACACAGCGGTGAGGCCCACGCTCCTGACCGGTCTGGTTCCCCAAGCGGCCCTGACCGCCGAGGAGTTCGGCGATGTGCCGGACGCCTGGATCTTCCCGGAGGAAGCGGCGGTGCTGAGCGGGGCGGCGGAGCGCCGACGCCGGGAGTTCGCCACCGTACGGCACTGCGCGCGGCTCGCCCTGACGTCGCTCGGGCGCCCGGCCGGACCGATGGTCCCGGGGGAACGAGGGGCGCCCAACTGGCCGGAGGGGGTGGTGGGTTCGATGACTCATTGCGACGGTTACCGCGCCGCCGCCGTGTCCCGCAGGCTCGACGTCGCAGCCCTGGGTATCGACGCCGAGCCCCACGCACCGCTGCCGCCGGCCCTGCTGCGCCGGATCACCTCGCCGTCCGAGCGCGATCGGGTGACGGCGCTGCGGCGCGTTCGTCCCGCGCTCCACTGGGACCGGTTGCTCTTCAGCGCCAAGGAGTCCGTGTACAAGGCGTGGTTCCCGCTGACCGGGACCTGGCTGGACTTCCGAGAGGCGGAGCTGGCCTTCGACCCGTACCGGCAGTCCTTCCGCGCCCGTCTGCTGCGGACCGCGGAAGATGACGAGGGGCGGCCGCTCGACTCCCTTCACGGACGATGGCGGATCGACCGGGGGCTCGTCGTGACCGCCGTCGCCCGCGCGGGGACGGGCCCCGTCTGGAGGGAGCCCGCCGCCACCGCCACTCGCGGTCTGCGTCAACCAGTCAGGGAGTCCTCGACGCACCGCAACTCCTGAGCCATTCCCCTGAGGTCGTCGGCGCAGGCGGACAGGATGTCGGCGACCGCGCTCCGGCCGTGCAGGGGGATGGTGGGGGCCAGGCGCCGCCACTCCTCCGTGGTCCGCAACTGGGTGTGCAGCCGGTGCAGGACAAGCCGGCCGCTCTCGCTGAGCCGCAGCGAGGGATCCTTGCGGAGTCCGTCGAAGAGCGTGATGCGGCGAGCGAGATCGGGCGCGGTCACCCGGCCCGTGGTGTCCTCGTCCACGGTCGGTGACGGTACGGGAGCCACGGGGGTGGCGGGATCGTTCGCGCCCACGGAGCGGTCGGTACGGCGGCTCTCCGGTATCGCGGGCCGCCCCTGGGCCAGCCGGTGGCGCACGTCACGGGCGGTTCCCACGGAGATCCCCGCCTGCTTGGCGATCTCCCGCAACGAGGCTGACGGGTTCTGCCTGATCACTTCCGCGGCCACCCGGCGTCCCTCGGCGGTGGTCGCCGGACGGACCCGGCCGTCACGGCCGACCCGCGCGTCAGGCCTGGCGTCGGGGTCGGCGATCTCTTTGCGCAACGCGCCCACACCTGTCGCGTTCCAGCCGATCCTCTCGGCGATGCTGCGGTCGGACCACTGGGGGTGGGTGCGTAATATCCGCGACGCCGCCTCCTTTCGCTCCTCGCTGGAGAGCGGAAGGCCGTGCCGCGTATTGGACTCCACGGCGATCAGGAAGGCCGCGCGGTCGTCGCCCTCGAACCAGTGCGCCCCGATGGTGTGTTGGCCGCGCAGCTCCGCGGCCCTCACCCGGTGCATGCCATCAATGACCCGCAGGGTCGCCCGGTGCACCAGGATCGGCGGGAACTCGGCCTCGCTCTCCGCGAGTGCCCGTATGTGTGCCTGGTCTAGGGCGAAGCGTGGCGAGTCGGCCGGCAGCAGGGTGTGTATGTCGATGTCGAAAGTCGGTGCCTTACGTTCAGCGGATATCGCGGACATCAATGCCTCCAGAAATGCACGTCATCCATGACAGGAACGGTGGGACGGCACCGTCACCGCGGGCACGACTGAGAGGCGCGGACGCACGGCGGCGGCTCGGGGGGATCCACCGCGCCGGGACACGCGGGGATGAAGAGTGGGGGGTGGGGTTCTCAGGTGGGGGTGGGGGCGCCGGACCACGGGACTGGGCAGCGGCGAAGGGCCGGTGGGCGGCTCGCGGTACGGAGCGAGGGGGAGGGGGAAGGGCGGGGGGGAAGGGGCGAGCGAATGCGAGGGGTCAACTACCTTGGCGACGTGCGCCGTTGGCGTCGCAACCGGACGGTCCGACGAGGGTTGTCGTCATGATAGAGACGACCGGCGACCGGCGCCGCGCGTCGTCACCGAGGCGCCTCATGGGGACACCGGACTCTTCGACTCCCGGCCCTGAACCGGTTGACCCACCAATCCTGCGTGCCGTGGGGATGCACCATGAGATCGAGGTCCTTTCGAAGCGTGGGCGACGTCCGGCGAGCGCTGACCGTAACCGCAGATGACGCTAGGTCAGCGCATGTTCTGACGTCAACATGTCCGCTGGCGCGGACGGTCCTGTCCGCCGTCCCTCCTGCCCTCGGTCGCTCTTGTCCGCTCCGATGAACAGGGATACACATGGCCTATGTCTTCGGGAGCGTCTTCGGAAGGAAGGGAACGCATGGGTGGGGAGCCGCCGGAACGCAATGAGGTCCGTCCGTTGCTGCGGAAGTTCGATCAGCGGCTCACCGAACTGATCCACGCCTTCTACCCCAATGAACAGCAGCGCCCGGGATACGCCCGCCTCGCCCGTGAGATCAGTGCCGCGACCGGTGGCTCCATCTCGGGGACGTACCTGTGGGAACTGGCCTCGGGCAAGAAGCGCAACATCACACTGGAACAACTCGACGTCCTCGCCCAGTTCTTCGGGGTCCCGCCCGAGTACTTCCTCAACGAGGAGGTGTCCCAGCGGGTGAAGGCCCAGCTCGCCCTCGCCACCGCGCTGCGGGACACCAAGGTGCGCAGCCTGGCGATGCGGGCCTCGGGGCTGTCACCGGCCGCCCTCGACTCGCTGCTGACCATCGTCAACGAGACGAGGAAGGTGCAGAACCTCCCCGAGATCGGTCAGCAGGGATCGGGCACGGACGGCGACGCCGAGGAGGCGACGCGGCACGTGACGGGGAAGCCCCCGAACCCGGCGCCGGGGGGCGGTAGTTGATGCGGTCCGTGCCCCTGCAACGGCGCTGTCGAAGGCTCGCCGAACAGGTCCAGCTCCCCCAACCGTTCACCATCGCGAGCTTCCGCGAGCACGTCGCCGCGCAACGCGGCCGCCCGCTGTACCTCCATGCGTTACCCCTCGAGGTCGCGACGGACGGAGCCTGCGGCCTCTGGCTCGCGACGGACGTCGACGACCACATCTTCTACGAGCAGCACACCTCGGCGCTCCATCAGGAACACATCGTGCTGCACGAGTTCGGCCACATGCTCTGCGACCACCAGCCGGTGGCGGGAGAGAGGGACGAGGGGGATGCCCTGCGCGCGGTGTTACCCGATCTCGATCCCAGCGTGATCGGGCGTCTCCTCGGGCGCACCAACTACTCCACTCGGCAGGAGCGCGAGGCCGAACTGCTCGCGAGTCTTCTGCGCACCAAGGCCGACCTGCCACTACGACGGGAGCGGCACGACCCGCTCGCCAGGCTGAGTTCGGCCCTCGGCGTCGGGGACCCGGGGTGCTGACGTCACACCTGGCCGCCTTAGGCGTGTGGCTCACCTACCCGAGCTGTCTCTGTCTGTGTCTGGCCGTGCTCCTGCGTGCCGCGCCGTCCCTGCGGGCCACGGATCAGCGCGGGCTGTGGCTGGCCGTGACCACCGCGGGCGGTGCGATGGTGCTGGACCTTCCCGCCGTCACGGGGTTCGCCAGCGAACTGGCCGGCACCAGCCATGTGGTCGACCTGGTGAAGAACCTGACCGGAGTGGTCTCGGCGGGCGCGGTCCTGTTCTTCGTCTCCACCCCCATGGGAAGCCGTCGGCTCCAGGTCGGACTCTGCGGCGCGATCGGCACGACGCTGCTCGTCCTGACGGTCCTCGACCTCACCGCGCCGGCGCATGCCTCCCATTCGGCGATCGCGGCCGGGGGCCCTTCGCCGTCCTTCGCGTACTGGGTGATGCTCGCCTCCACCCATCTGGTGGCCGACTGCGTGTGTGTGGTCGTCTGCTGCTGGTTCGGGTTGCGCACGGATGTGCGCCCGCTCGCCGCCGCCCTGTGGCTGTTCGCCTCGGGCACCGCGTGCGCCGCGCTCTTCTGGCTGGGACGACTGCTGGGCCCGATGCTGGACGTTTCCTGGGCGGCGCCCTACTTCCCGCTCCTGATGAACCTGCACGCACTGCTACGCGCGACGGCCATCCTGGTGCCCGCCGCCGTCGCGCTCGCCGCCGGCCTGGCCGACGCCCGCACCGCCTGGCGGCTCTGGCCCCTGTGGCACGAACTCGTGGGCGCCGTCCCCCATGTCGTCCTGACCAGGCGCCGCACCCGTCTCCTCGAACTCCTCTGGCCGCCGATGCCGCGCCGACTGCTCGCCTATCGCAAGCTCATCGAGATCCGGGACGCCATGCTGGAACTCGACCACTACGTTCCGCCCGGGCTGGCCCCGCTCGCCCGTGACCACGTCGAACCGTTGGGCCTCGCCCCCGTCCAGGCCGAGGCGGCGGTCCTGGCGTGTGTGATGAAGGAGGCCCGCCGGGCGAAGCTGTCGGGTCACCCCCGGTGCGAGCTCCCCGCGGAGTCGTTCGGCCGGGAGGAGTCGCCGCAGCTCCTCCCCCACCAGGAGCAGGCGACGACCCTCACGGCCGAGAAGACCCACCTGATCGAACTGGCCCGCGCCTACGCCTCTCCGGCCGCCCGCTCGTTCGTCCCCCCTGTACGCACGCGCACACCCCAGCACTGGAACGGCTGAGGCGTGAACGTCGCGTGCGGGGTTCGCGGGCGGATCGGGGCGCCCTGTCGGTGGGTTACGACCGGCCGCCGAACTGCCAGCGGTGGACCTCGACGGTGGCGTACTGGTCGACGGTGAGGACCGCACGCGCCGAGTCCGCGTCGGGCGCCCGGACGAGTGCCGCCGTACCGAGCCACGCGGTGCCGTCGTCGGACAGGAGCGGACCGTAGGCGATCAACTCGCCGGTGTCTCGCGGCAGTTCGAGGTCGACGGCCTCCCCCGCACCGAGGCCGAGCACCAGAAATCTGGCGCCCTCCGTCCGGCCGCCGGGGAAGTCCCACATGGTGCGCCCGAGTATGTTGCGCCAGCGCCGCAGCAGGACGTCCTGGTAGACGCCCGCCTGGTAACCCGGCTCGTCGAAGACGAACGCGCGGGCCGCGGCGGCGTCGGGCAGGTCGATGATGTGCACGCTGCCGGTGGGCTCTTCGCCGTCGTCGGTCATCGTGGGACCGCGGGCGATGAGCTCCTTCCCGTACTGGTCCATGTAGGACCAGTGGTCGTGCAGCAGCTCGTCGCGCAGGGCGAGGGAGCCGGGCCGGTCTCGGTGGTAGCAGAAGAACTCCATGAGGGCAGACTCTCCCCGAAGCGAGCGGCCGCCTCAACCCGGTTTGCCGGTGGGGGGTTCTCGGCACGATGCGTACGGCTCGCGTGCGGCTGGACATCTCCCGGGGCGCAGGGCGCGGGTGACCGGTGGCGGCGGGTGCGGCGGTTATGTTCGGAAGCGACCGTCGAGACCGGCCCCACCCGAGGAGCGAGGCTCTGATGAACACCGAGGACACGCTGGCCGAGCTGCTGCGCGAGCACGGTCGGAGCTACGCCGAGGAAGCGGGCATCACCCTTCGCGACAAGCCGTCCCCGCTCTACCAGCTCCTGGTGCTGGCCGTGCTGTGCTCGACGCGGATCAAGGCGGACATCGCGACCGACGCCGCCCGCGAACTGTTCCGGTCGCGGCTGCGCACCCCTCGGGTCATGGCGGACACGGACTGGCAGACCATCGTGGACGCGCTGGGCCGAGCCCACTATCGCCGCTACGACGAGAGCACCGCCACGGCCCTGCTGGAAGGGGCCGAGGTAGTTCTGCGGCGCTGGGGCGGAGACCTGCGCCGACTGCGCGACGAGGCGAACGGCGACCCCGAGGCCGTACGCGAGCTGCTTCAGGAGGTACCGAGGATCGGCCCGGTCGGCGCGGGGATCTTCTGCCGCGAGGCGCAAGGCCTCTGGCCCGAACTCCGCCCGTTCTTCGACGACCGCGCGCGCGAGGCCGCCTCCTCGCTGGGACTTCCCCGCACCGACGAGGGCCTGGCCGGTCTCGTCGCTCCGGACGAGCTTCCCCGCCTGGCCTCGGCGCTGGTCCGCTCGGGCCTCCAGCACTGAGGCCCACGAACGGCCCGTGGAGCCGGGACCCACCATCGCCCCGTAAGGCCGGGCGCGACCGCCGCCCGGGACCACCGAAAAACCTGCGAGGCCGACAGGCCCACATGCTGCCAGGCCCACAGTCGGCAGCATGTGGGCCTGGCACATAGAGGCCGGCAGCATGTGGGCCTGGCACATAGAGGCCGGCAGGCCCGTCGGCCTCGCAGGTCGAAACCCGTAAGGCTCAGAGGCGGTCGTCGTCCTCGGGCCACGCGCTCTCGGCGTCGTCGATCAGGTGCACCGCCGCTTCCTCGGCGGACGCGGCACCTCCGTCAATGCCCATGTCCGAGCCCAGCATGTCCTTCTCGGCGTCCTCGTGGGCTCCTTCGTCGGGTGCGACGAGCCGCCCCGCGCGTTCGTCGCCGACCTCGGCGTCGGCCAGTTCCGCGTCCTCGTCGTCCAGGTCGAGCTGAGGCTCGGGGACTTCCTCCGCGAGCCGCTCGTCGAGGCTCTCACCGTCATGCTGTTCGCGCGCGGTGGTGCCGGTGTGGTTCACCGCGAGAGGGCGCTCGGGCGGGGACCAGCCCTCGTCATAGGGGTCGGCTCCCCGGTCGTTCAGCGTGTCTTCCGGGTCCAGGATTCCGGCGTCCTCCACGACCCCGTCTCCGCCTTCCGGCTGGTAGACGTCATCGGCCCGCTCGTCGTCGGCTGCCATCACACACGCTCCTGTTCGATCCGTAACGCTGCGTCGCCGCCCCGCCTTCACGGCACTGCGAGCGGTCGACCGGTCCCGTCTCCTGCACGGGCCCGCCCAGGACGCGTTTCCACCTTCATCCAGTTCACACCCGGCCAGGTGGACCCTCAACCCGGGTCACCGCCGACACGCCCGGTCGCCCGCGGCCCGGGCGACCGGAGCGGCTGCCGTGCCCTTGGAGGCAACCGGTTCCCGACTGCGGCGCCGGCAACCGCCCCGGCGCCTGACGCCTACCCCTATGTGCGGACATTGCACGTGTCGGCAGCGACGATTCCCGGACACGACTGTGGGGCCCCCGCCATACCGGCGGGGGCCCCACAGCGTTGCGGTTGCTGGTCTACCAGCGATACCAGCGGCCGCTACCGCCCTTGGGACGGGCCACGAATCCGATGACCCACAGCACCAGCACCACGAGCGCGACCCACCAGAGGATCTTGAGCGCGAAGCCGGCACCGAAGAGGATCAGTGCGAGAAGAAGAACGAGAAGCAGGGGAACCATGATTATCAACCTCCGGAGCTTCGAGTGCCCCGGAACGTTCGAGCCATGCAAGGTGACTTGATTTTTTGCTTATGTCGATGGGCGTACACCCCCGGCCGGCCCACCTATGGGCCGGTCGACCTGCGAGACATCGACAAGACCTGGGGCACCCGATGCAATCCAGCCAGCGCTCGCCCGGCCGCACTTGGAGACGTGGATCAAGGAGCACTAGGGTGTTTTGGTTGCCTCCAGCAACCACCTGTCCGGGCGGGACACCCGCACCGCATGACCGGCGTACCGCGCGCCAGAAGGAACGCACCATGGCCTCAGACACCCAGCCCTTCCGCACGTACGTCGAGGAGAGCCTCGACGCGTTGGCGGGGGACCCCGGGCGCGACGTCCTCCTCCATCGGGAACGGCGGGTCACCGCGGGCGAGTTCCGTGACCTCGTCCACCGGATGGCACGCGCACTGCTCGCCCGGGGCATCGTCCGCGGGCAGACCGTCACCCTGCTGTGCGGCAACCTGCCGGAGACCATCGCGGCACGCTATGCGGCCCATCTGATCGGCTGCCGGGTCAATCACCTCTACAACAAGCTTTCGGCCGATTCGCAGGCGGCCATCGTGCGCGATGTCGAGACCCGCGCGTTGATCGTCGACCCCCGCCACCTGGACCGGGCCGTCGACATCACGGAGCTGGTCCCCGGCCCGGACGTCCTGGTGCTCGGCCCGGCGAAGGTGGGCAGGGACCTCCTGGAGCTGGCGGCCGAGCAGTCCGCCGAACCGCTGACCGGCCTCGCGCGACCGGACGACGTGTGCACCATCCGGCACACAGGAGGCACCACCGGCCACCCCAAGGGCATCTGCACCACCTATGAACAGGTGCGGCCGGCTCGTGGGGCAACGGCGGGCCCCGGGGAAGAGCCGCCCCGGCTGCTGGTGTGCACCACCCTCGCGCACGCGGCCGGAATGTTCGCCGACGGTACGCTGCGCGGCGGCGGATGCGTGGTCCTGCTGGAGGAGTTCGAACCCGCCGCCGTACTGGCGGCCATCGAGCGTGAGCGCATCAGCCACCTCTTTCTGCTGCCGCCCCTGCTGTACCAGCTGATGGACCACCCCGACTCGGCCGTGCGAGACACCTCCACCCTGCGCAGCATCGTCTACGGAGGCTGCCAGTCCTCTCCCGCCCGCATCGCCGACGCCATCCGCCGCTTCGGCCCCGTACTGGTCCAGTTCTACGGCCAGAACGAGGCCGGCGGCATCAGCCTGCTCGGTCGCGAGGACCACGACCCGCTCCGTCCGGACCGGCTGCGCTCCGCCGGCAAGGTACTGCCCGGGGTGGAGGTCGCCATCCGGGACGAGAGGGGCCGTGACCTCCCGACAGGGGAGCACGGGGAGATCTGCGTGCGCTCCCCCAGCCTCATGAAGGAGTACTGGAAGCAGCCCGAACTGACCGCTCAGGTGCTGCGGAACGGGTGGTTGCACACCGGCGACATCGGATTCCTCGACGGCGAGGGCTACTTGACGGTCGTGGACCGCCTCAAGGACATGATCGTCGTGGTGGGTGGCCATGTGTACACCACCGAGTTGGAGGACCTCCTCAACTCGCACCCCCAGGTCCTCCAGAGCGCCGTCTTCGGAGTTCGTGACGCCGACCGCATGGAGCGGGTGCACGCCGCCGTGGTCCTCGCGCCCGGCAGCACACTCGAAGCGCGCGACTTGCGCGACCTGGTGCGCGAGGAACGCGGCGCCATGTACGAGCCGACCGTCATCACCCTCTGCGACGCGCTGCCGCTGACCGATGCCGGAAAGCCTGACAAGAAGCGGCTGCGGCAGCAGGCCGAGCGGCAGTTCAGCCCGGCCTGAGACCCGACGCCCGGAGCGGGCGGGATCCGAGGGTTCGGGCCCGTGGCCGCTGCTCGGCGTGGCCCGCGCCGAGCAGCGGCGGTGAACTGGCTTACATCGCAGGCCAGTTGATGCCGTCAGAGCTTTCCGGCGCCCGCCCCCGAGGTCACCGACGCGACGACGGACGAGGCCGGTTCGGCCGTGTAGGCGTAGGGCGGTGTGGTGAACGAGCCTGTTCGGGAGACTTCGAGGGTGGCGCCTCCGAGGTCGTTGCCCCGCAGGTTGGCGTAGCCGTCGATGCTGCTGTCGCGGCTGGTGGTCACGGCGACCTTCGTCGAGCGGAAGACGTTGTTCTCGACGAGCATCTGGGCGCCCATCCGGGAGTGCACGGCGGTGTCCGCGCCTTCTACGTAGTTGTCGTAGAAGTGTCCGGTGCCGAACCGGAGGCTGGGGATGCGCGAGTGGACGTTGCTGAAGTGGTTGTGGTGGTACGTCACATGCAGGTGCCCGGTGTCCTCGGAGGCGTTCTTGTCGCTGTGCCCTACGAGTGACCCCTTGTAGTGGTCCTTGAAGGTGTTCCAGGACACCGTCACGTAGTCCGAGCCGTGAGTGATGTCGACCAGTCCGTCGTAGTAGTCCTTGCCGTGGTCGAGGTCCGACGAGAACGTGTTGTGGTCGATCCACACCTTCGTCGAGGTCTGCACGGTGATGGCGTCCGCGGGTGCCACCGCCTTGCTGATGTTCAGATTGCGGATGACGACGTTGCTCGCGCCCTTCAGACGCAGGCCGCCGCCGGTGAACCCGGAGCCCGAACCGACGCCCAGGACCGTGGTGTTGGAGCCCACGTCGACCTGCCCGGCGAGCTGGATCAGGCCGCTGACCTTGACGACTTTGGCGCCGCCGCCGGTGACGGCGGTCTTGAACGCGGCGAGGGTGGAGACGGTGACCGGCGCGGCGTTTCCGCCACCGGTGGTGCCGGCGCCGAAGCCGACGGGCGCGGTTTCGGCGGCGCCCGCTGAGTGCGGAAGCGCGAGCGAGGCCGTGGCCGCTAGGACGGTGGCGGCGACGAGGAGGGCGCGGGGACGGTTGCGGGGGGTGTGCACGCGCATGACGACGGGTCCCTTCGGACGGGGATGTGGCCCAGCGGATCGGGCGCTGCGGAGTGAAGTCCGGCAGTTCAGTGTGGTGAACGACGTTCTGATACCTGATGTACTCAAGGCGCGGGCATGCGCCGCAACTGCCGGTACGTCAGCGCATGCCGCAGGGCGAGCAATCGGGGGTCACACTGGTGAATGGAACGTAGGGGGAAAGCGCTTTCTCGTCAACGGCTCCGACGGATCCGGTGCCAGAACGTCAGAACCGTTGACGGGCCCGCCGATCGCCTCTACTTTCATCGCGTCGTACCTGATGCGTCATATATGAGACGCGATACGCGAGAGTCGAGAGGTGCGCATGACCTCTGTGCCCACACCCATCCCCTCCCGGACCCAGTTCGTCCTCGAGGCCGTCAAGCACCGCATCCTCACGGGCCAGTTGGCGCCGGGACAGGCCCTGGTCGAGGTCGAACTCGCCGCGCAGTACGGGGTGTCCAAGACCCCCGTGCGCGAGGCCCTCAAGACGCTCGCGGGCACCGGGCTCGTCGTGATGAACCAGTACAAGGGCGTCACGGTACGCATGGTGGACGCGGACATGGCGCGCGAGGTGTACGACGTGCGCCTGCTCCTGGAGCCCGAGGCGCTGCGCCGCACCGTGCACAGCGGGGCGGCCCTGGACGCCGCGCGCGAGGCTCTGGAGCGCGCCGACTCCGCGACGGACACGGCCGAACGCTCCCTGGCCAACCGCGAGTTCCACCGCGCTCTGTACGTCCCGTGCGGCAATCCGCTGCTCGCGCGGATGCTGGACGAGGTGCGTGACCAGGCGGCTCTGGTGTCGGCGGTGGCCTGGGCGGCCGATCCCTCCTGGGAGCTCGAGGCCGGGGAGCACCGGGAGATCCTGCGGCGCGCGCTGGCCGGCGACGCGGACGGCGCTTCTCTGGCCCTGCACGCCCACATCGCCTCGTTCGTCGAGCGGGCCTTCCCCGCGCCGCGCCGGGAGGACATGCCGATATGACGCTGCCTCAGGAGGCGTTGCGCGCGGCCCTGTCGGATGTCGTGGCCATCCCCGTGACCCCGTTCGCCGAGGACGGCTCCGTCGATCAGGACACCCATCGGGCGCTGCTGCGCCGACTGCTCGACGGCGGGGTGCGTACGCTCACGCCGAACGGCAACACCGGCGAGTTCTACGCTCTGACGCCTCAAGAGCGGCGCCTGGTAACCGAGTTGACCCTGGCGGAGGTTGCCGGGCGGGCGGTGGTTCTGGTGGGCGTCGGGCACGACGTGCCGACCGCCATCGGCGCCGCCCGGCATGCCCGGGACGTGGGCGCCGCCATGGTGATGGTCCATCAGCCAGTGCACCCGTACGTCGCCGCGGGCGGCTGGGTCGACTACCACCGGGCCATCGCCGATGCGGTACCGGAGCTCGGGGTCGTCCCCTACATCCGTAACGCGGGCCTGGCGGGCAGGCACTTGGCGGCGCTCGGTGAGGCGTGCCCGAACGTGATCGGGGTGAAGTACGCGGTGCCGGACGCGGCGCACTTCGCCGCGTTCGCCCGGGACGCGGGCCTCGACCGTTTCGTCTGGGTGGCCGGTCTCGCCGAACCGTACGCGCCGTCCTACTTCTCCGCGGGCGCGACCGGGTTCACGTCCGGTCTGGTGAACGTCGCGCCCACGATGTCCCTCACCATGATCGAGGCGCTCCGGGCGGGTGACTATCCGGCGGCCATGCGGGTGTGGGAGCGGATCCGTCGCTTCGAGGAGCTGCGCGCCGTGGACTCCTCCGCCAACAACGTCACCGTGGTCAAGGAGGCTCTGGCCGTGCTCGGTCTGTGCCGGCGCGATGTCCGCTCCCCCAGCAGACTCCTGGAGGATCCCGAACGCGCCGAGGTCGCCACCATCGTCAAGGAGTGGGGCGCGGTCGCGGGGTGGGACGCATGAGCCGTTCGACGTCACGCACCCGGCCGCCCGAGGAGCTGCGCAGCCATCAGTGGTACGGCACCGACGGGCTGAGGTCGTTCAGCCACCGGGCCCGCACCCGGCAGCTCGGCTATCTGCCCGAGGAGCACCTCGGCAAGCCCGTCATCGCGATCCTCAACACGTGGTCCGACATCAACCCGTGCCATGTTCATCTGCGCGAGCGCGCCCAGGCCGTGAAGCGGGGAGTGTGGCAGGCGGGGGGATTCCCCCTCGAATTCCCGGTCTCCACCCTGTCGGAGACCTTCCAGAAGCCCACCCCGATGCTCTACCGGAACCTTCTCGCGATGGAGACCGAGGAGTTGCTGCGCTCCTATCCGGTGGACGGCGCCGTGCTGATGGGTGGCTGCGACAAGTCGACGCCGGCGCTGCTCATGGGGGCCATCTCCGTCGACCTTCCGGCCGTGTTCGTTCCCGCGGGGCCGATGCTGCCCGGCCATTGGCGCGGCGAGGTGCTCGGCTCGGGCACGGACATGTGGAAGTACTGGGACGACAAGCGGGCGGGTTTGATCGGCGACTGTGAGCTGGCCGGCCTGGAGAACGGTCTGGCCCGCTCCCCCGGCCACTGCATGACCATGGGCACGGCCTCCACGCTCACCGCCGCCGCGGAGGCGCTCGGGGTGACGGTTCCCGGCGCCTCCTCCATCCCCGCCGTCACGTCGGAGCACGACCGCATGGCTGCGGCCTCGGGCCTGCGGATCGTGGAACTGGTCCACCAGGACCTGACGTTGTCCAAGATCGTCACCTCCGACGCCTTCCAGGACGCGGTGACCACGGTCCTCGCGCTCGGCGGTTCCACCAATGCCGTGATCCATCTGATCGCGATGGCCCGGCGGGCGGGGGTGGAGCTCGGCCTCGACGACTTCGACCGTCTCGCGCGGTCCACTCCGGTGCTGGCGAACGTGCGGCCCGGCGGGGACACCTATCTGATGGAGGACTTCCACTTCGCGGGCGGGCTGCCGGGCCTGCTCTCCCGCATCCCCGATCTGCTCCATCTGGACCGGCCGACCGTCTCCCATGACACCCTGCGAGAGCAACTGGCCGCCGCCGAGGTCCACCACGACGACGTGATCCGGCCTCGCGACCGTCCGGTAGCGGCCGAGGGCGGGCTCGCGGTGCTGCGCGGCAACCTGTGTCCGGACGGCGCGGTCATCAAGCACATCGCCTGTGAGCCGCGCCTGCTCAAGCACACCGGTCCGGCGGTCGTCTTCGACGACTACCGGCAGCTCCAGCGCACCATCAACGACCCGTCGCTGGGCATCACCGCCGACAGCGTCCTGGTCCTGAGAGGGGCCGGGCCCAAGGGGGGTCCGGGTATGCCCGAGTACGGCATGCTGCCGATCCCCGACCATCTCCTCAAAGAGGGGGTGCGGGACATGGTGCGGATCTCCGACGCCCGGATGAGCGGCACTTCCTACGGGGCGTGCGTGCTGCACATCGCCCCCGAGTCCCATGTGGGCGGCCCGCTCGCCCTCGTCCACACCGGCGACCTCATCACCCTCGACGTGGAGGCGCGCAGCCTTCAACTGGAGTTACCTGATGGAGAGTTGGAGCGGCGAAGGGCTCAGTGGGCTCCGCCGCCCGCCCGGTTCGAGCGGGGATACGGAGCGCTGTACGCCGATCAGATCACCCAGGCCGACACCGGCTGCGACTTCGCCTTCCTCGCCCGCCCGGGCAGGGTGCCGGACCCCTACGCCGGCTGATCCACCCCCGCCCTTACCCCCCTTTTTGTTCGGCATGTCGAACAACGTGCGGCAACCGCTTGCTCGCGCCCTGGAGAACGGAGTCCCGACATGGCCCAAGCCGTCGCCGTGGCCAAACCGCCGCCGCACCGGCCCGGCAACCGTCGCCGCACGGGAGCCACCCCGCGGCGACTGCCCTATCTGCTCATCGCGCCGGCCGCGCTGCTCATGCTGGGCTTCATCGCGTATCCCGTCCTCAGCGTCTTTTACTACAGCCTCCAGCACTTCAACCCCGCCAAGCCGTGGCGCAACGGGTTCGCCGGCTTCGACAACTTCACCAAGGCGTTCACCGAGGACCCCGAGTTCTGGCACAGCCTGGTGTTCAGCCTCCAGTGGGTCGTCGTCCAGGTCGTGTCGCAGTTGCTCCTCGGCCTCGGGCTCGCGCTCATCGTGAACCAGACGTTCGTGGGCCGCGCGCTGTCCCGCGCGCTCGTCTTCTCACCGTGGGCGGTCTCGGGCGTCCTCACCTCCTCCATCTGGATGCTGATCTACAACTCCCAGACGGGCGTGAGTCGTTACCTCGCGGAAGCGGGGATCGGCACCTACGGGACGTCCTGGCTCTCCGACACCGCGAGCGTCTTCCCCGCCGTCGTCACCGCCGAACTCTGGCGCGGCGTCCCCTTCTTCGCGATCCTCATCCTCGCCGACCTCCAGTCCGTGCCGAAGGACCTGTACGAGGCGGCCGAGGTCGACGGCGCGGGACGGCTGCGGCAGTTCTTCCACATCACCCTGCCCCACCTGAAGGACGCCATCGTCCTGTCCACGCTGTTGCGGGCGGTGTGGGAGTTCAACAACGTGGACCTCCTGTACACGCTGACCGGTGGCGGGCCCGCGGGCGAGACCACCACGCTGCCGCTGCGCATCGCCTCCATCGCCGTGGACTCCCACGACTTCGGCTATGCCTCGGCACTCACCTCCATCGCCTTCGTGATCCTCCTGTTCTGCTCGATGGCCTATCTGCGGCTCAGCAAGTTCGGAGCGCAGGAGAAATGATCACTAAGGAAGCCGAGATGACGGCCGCCCCAACTCCCCTCGTCGATAGGCCCGTTGGCCGTAGGGTCGTCCGTCCGGACCGACGCCGCGCGTGGGACGAGGTGCCTCGGCCGCACATCTACCTCCCCCTGGGTCTGTACCTCCTGTTCACGCTCGTGCCCTTCTACTGGATGCTGCTCTTCGCGTTCCGGCCCACGGGTTCCTCCTCGCTGGTGCCCTGGCCGCTGACGCTGGAGCACTTCGACAAGGTGTGGAACGAGCGGAGCTTCGCGCTCTTCTTCAAGAACAGCCTGATCGTCGGAGCCCTGTCGATGCTCCTCACCACCGTCGTGGCGCTCGCCGGCGGTTACGCCCTGGCGCGCTTCGACTTCCGGATCAAGCGTGGCTTCCTGCTCGTGCTGCTGTGTTCGCAGTTCATCCCGGGCGCGCTGATGCTGGTTCCGCTGTTCCAGATCTTCGCCAACCTACGGATGATCAACTCGCTGGGCAGTGTGATCGTCGCCGAGGCCGTCTTCCAGCTCCCGCTCTCCATGATCCTGATCAGTGGGTTCATCAAGAACGTGCCGTACTCGTTGGAGGAAGCCGCCTGGGTGGACGGCTGCGGGCGCTTCCGGGCCTTCTGCGCGGTGGTCCTGCCCCTGCTGCGACCCGGCCTGATCGCCGTCGGGTCCTTCGCCTTCGTGCACAGCTGGAACCACTTCCTGTTCGCGCTCATGTTCCTGAGCGACCAGGGCAAGCAGACGATTCCCGTGGGCCTCGCCACCTTGATGGGCGCGGACAGCGTCGACCTCGGCGCGCTCGCCGCGGGTGGCGTCATCGCCGCCCTCCCGGTGGTTCTGGTCTTCGCCTTCATCCAGAGGTGGCTGGTCACCGGGTTCAGCGCCGGGGCGGTGAAGGGATGAGCCTCCACCGGGAGCCGGTCCCGCTGGTCCTCGCGGGGGCGCGCGGCCATGGGCGCAAACACCTGGACACCATCCGCCGGCTCGCCCTGAGCGGCCGGGTCCGGCTCGCCGGGATCTGTGAACTCACCCCGCTGTCCGGCGCCGAACTCGACGGTTTCGGTGCCCCCGAGCAGTCCACCGACCTCACGGCGCTGCTCCGTTCCACGGGCGCCCGGGTCGTGGTGATCAGCACGCCGATCCACACCCATACCGCGCTCGCACTGTCCGCCGCCGAGCACGGCGCGCACGTGCTCCTGGAGAAGCCGCCCGCCCCTTCGTACGCGGAGTTCCAGCGGCTGGCCGACGGGATCGAGGCGGCGGGCATCGCGGTTCAGGTCGGCTTCCAGTCGCTCGGTTCGCACGCGATCGACGCGATACGCGATCTGGTCGCGGACGGGGTGATCGGCGATGTGCTCGGCATCGGCGCGGCGGGTCCCTGGACGCGCGACGAGGCGTACTTCCGCCGGGCGCCCTGGGCCGGGCACCGCCGCCTGAACGGCGACGACGTCGTCGACGGCGTCCTGACGAACCCGCTGGCCCACGCCGTCGCCACCGCGCTCGCCCTCGACGGATCGACCGGCGCGGGGGACATCGAAGCGATCGAGACCGAGTTGTTCCGCGCCCATGACATCGAGGCCGACGACACCTCGTACGTGGCCATCACCACGACGGCGGGACGCCGGATCGGTGTGGCCGCCACCCTGTGCGCCGAGCACCCCGACGAGCCGTATGTGGTGGTGCACGGCAGCCGGGGCCGCGTCACCTTCTGGTACAAACAGGACCGCGTCCTGGTGCAGCGTTCGGGACACGGCCCCGAGGAGTCGTTCCACGGCCGCACCGATCTCCTCGTCAACCTCCTCGACCACCTGGAAGGCCGTGCCGCCCTCCTGGTTCCCCTGCGGGCGACGGCCGCCTTCATGAGGGTCGTCGAGGCGGTGCGCGACGCACCCGATCCGGCCCGCCTGCCCCCCAAGGCATGGATGCGGGTCACGGATGAGGAGGGGTCCGCGCGCCGCGTGGTGCACGGCATCGACGCTCTGGTGGCCGCCTGCGCCGACACGCTCGACGGTTTCGGCGCCCTGGGGGCACCGTGGGCCGGGGCCCCGAAGGAGGCGGACGCCTTATGAACTCCCGTACAGATCAAGGGGTTTCGGCCCTCACGCTGAGCTGTTCCGGTTGTCCGGTCGCGCGCTACATCAGCCATCCGCCGGCCGCGCCACGTCTGTCACCGCGCCCCTTCCTCCATCCGGTCACCACCCTCGCCGGCACGGTCGTCACCGCGCACCGGCCCGCCGACCACCCCCACCACACGGGGGTCTCGGTGGCCGTGGCGGACGTGGACGGGCACAACTTCTGGGGCGGCCGCACCTTCGTACGCGGCCAAGGCCCCACCGAGCTCGACAACCACGGCGCCCAGCAGCGGCAGTCCATCGAGCGGCGCGGCGCCGACGGGTTCGTCGAGGAGCTCGTGTGGCGGGCCGGCACCCATGAACTGTTACGGGAGCGCCGCACGGTCTCGGTCGCTCAACTCACCGGCGCAGCCTGGGCGTTGGACTTCGCGTTCCGTCTCACCAATCCCTCGCCGAGAACCGTCACCCTGGGCAGTCCGGCGACCAACGGCCGCCCGGGCGCCGCGTACGGCGGCTTCTTCTGGCGCGCCCCCAAGGAAGAGGACGCCCCCGAGGTGTTCACATCGGACGCCTTCGGAGAGCGCGCCGCGCACGGGTCACCCGCCGCCTGGCTCGCGCTCGCGGGCAGGAGATGGACCCTCGTCTTCGCGGGAGCCACCGACGAGACCCGGCGCGACCCGTGGTTCGTGCGCGCCACCGAATATCCCGGCGTCGGTTCGTCGCTCGCATCGACTCGCCGCCTCGCCATCGCGCCCGGGACGTCCGTCATGCGCCGAGTGGTCACGGTCGTCGCGGACGGGCGACTCGGTCCGGGTCCGGCGCGGGCGCTGGCCCTCCAGGCGGTGGCCGCATGAGCGCACATGCCGCGCCGGGCGCGCGATCCTCGGCGACGCGCACTCGGGGCTCGACCCGAGCGCCGCACCGGCAGTGCAATGGCGCCCACCCCTGCCCGGGCGTCGACGGCCGAGGCGGTCGATCCGCTCGGCGCTGTCCCCCACGGCTGGGCACCGCGGCCCCGTCAACTCACCTGACTCAGCAGCCGAGTTCGAAGAAAGAGAGCCGATCCATGAGGAGCAGCACGAGCCACGGCAGAGCCCTCGCGACGGCCGGCGCCGCGGCCCTCGCCGCCGTACTCGCCCTGACCGCCACCGCCTGCGGAGACGACGGCAGCGGCGCGGCGGGCGGTAAGGGCGACGAGGGCAGCGGCAAGGGCGAGATCGTCTTCTGGGACAACAACACGGCGGTCCGCCGTGACGTGTGGATGGAGATCATCAAGGACTTCGAGAAGAAGTACCCGGACATCAAGGTCAAGTACGTCGGCATTCCGGCCGCGTCCGTCCAGTCCAAGTACGACACCGCCATCCAGGGCGGAGGGCTGCCCGATGTGGGCGGGGTCACCGGGTCCATGCTGGCGGGGATCGTGAGCCAGAACGCGCTGGAACCGGTGGGTGACCGGGTCGCCCTGAGCGCGGCTCTCAACGGAAAGCTCAACACGGGCATGGTCGAGTCGGTCAAGGTGGCGGGCGGCCGGGACGACCTCTACACCGTGCCGACGTCGGCGAGCAACGGCGTCCTCTACTACCGCACGGACCTGTTCCGCGAGGCGGGGCTCCAGGCCCCCACCACCTGGACGAAGTTCTATGAGGCCGCGGCCAAGCTCACCGACGGCGCGAAGAACCAGTTCGGCTACACCATCCGGGGCGGAGCCGGGTCCATCGCCCAGGCTCTGGACGCGATGTACGGCCAGAGCGGCATCACGTCGTTCTGGGACCGGTCCCGGACGAAGACGACGGTCAACGACCCGAGCAACGTACGGGCGTTGGAGAAGTACGCCGGCCTGTACAGGAAGGCCACTCCGTCGGCCGATGTGAACAACGACTTCACCAAGATGGTCGCCCAGTGGGACAGCGGCCGGATCGGCATGATGGATCACAACCTGGGCTCCTACAAGGACCATGTGAAGGCGCTCGGCACCGACAAGTTCCGTGGTCTGCCCAACCCGACGACGGACAGCGGCACCCGGGTGCAGGTGTCCAACCCCGTCGACGGGCTGGGGCTGTTCAGGTCGAGCGGCAACAAGAAGGCCGCCTGGACGTTCATCGAGTTCGCGGCGTCGCACGAGGCGAACAGCAAGTGGAACGAGTCGGCGGGCGCCATCCCCGCCAACACCGATGCCGCGAAGGACCCGTGGATCCAGAAGGCGGAGCCGACGCGGCTGGCCGCCGAGGCCCTCAACAGCGGCAGCACCAAGATCGTGCAGCTTCCGTACTACCTGCCGGACTGGAACACCATCTCCAAGACCGCCAACGAACCGGCGTTCCAGAAGGTCCTGCTCGGCAAGGTCTCCGCGAAGGACTTCCTGGACTCCCTGGCCGACCAGCTCGACACGGCGCAGGCCGAGTGGACGAAGCGCAACCAGTGACGGCGCCCGGACCCGCCCCCACGCCGTCGTTCCGGCGTCCTGCATCAGCCGGCCCGCACCACCCGGGCCCGTATCCCTTCGACGAGGAGAACCCCATGACGCACCCGTACAAGAGTCAGGTCCACCGGACGGCGGCGGTCGCCGCATGTGCCGCGCTGCTGCTCACGCTGACGTCCGCCGTGGGCTCCGCGCAGGCACAGGGCCGTGACACGGGACGCGAGACGCTTCCCGTGGGGGACGGCTGGGGTTCGGCGGGCGCCGGCACCACCGGCGGCGCGCGCGCCGACGCGGCCCATGTCTTCACCGTCACCACCTGGGACGAGTTCCGGGCCGCCCTGAAGAAGGGCGGCGACGCACCGAAGATCATCAAGGTGAGCGGCACCCTGAACCCCGCGGCCGCCGGCTGTGCCGCCTTCGCCGCGCCGGGCTACGACTTCGCCCGGTACCTCGCCGCCTACGACCCGGCGGTGTGGGGCCACGACCGGCCCGTCAGCGGAGCGCAGGAAGACTTGCGCGCCGCGTCGGGCGCACGCCAGAAGCCGGCGATCGAGGCGAACGTGCCCTCCAACACCACCATCGTCGGCGTCGGGGCGAACGCGGGCATCGTCGGCGGCAGCCTCCAGATCAAGGGAGTCGACAACGTCATCGTCCGCAATCTGACCCTGGAGAGCCCCCTGGACTGCTTCCCGCAGTGGGACCCCACCGACGACAACAAGACGGGCGCGTGGAACTCCGAGTACGACAGCGCCGTCGTGTACGGCTCCACACATGTGTGGGTGGACCATGACACCTTCACCGACGGCGCCCATCCGGACAGCACCCTGCCCTCCTATTTCGGCAAGATCTACGAGCGGCACGACGGCGAGCTGGACATCGTCAAGGGCGCCGACCGGGTCACGGTGTCGTGGAACGCGTTCAAGGAGCACGACAAGACGTTGATGATCGGCAACAGCGACGGCGCCGCCGCCAGCGACGCGGGCAGGCTGAAGGTCACCCTGCACCACAACGTCTTCGCGGGCATCGTCGAGCGCGCACCGCGCGTACGGTTCGGCCAGGTGGACGCGTACAACAACCTGTACACGGTGACCGGGAGCCAGAAGTACCAGTACGCCTTCGGCATCGGCTACCAGTCCCAACTCGTCGCGGAAAAGAACGCGTTGACGCTGCCCCAGGGGGTGTCCCCGGCGAGCGTCCTCAAGAAGTGGAGTGACGCGCCGCTCACCGCCAAGGGCAACTACGTCAACGGCCGGCCGGTCGACCTCATCGCCGTGCACAACGCGGAACTCCCCGGCGAGGCGCTCCGTTCCGGGGCCGGCTGGACGCCCACGCTGCGCACCGCGGTGGACGACCCGCGCTCGGTGCCGGGCGTCGTGGGCAAGGGGGCGGGGGCGGGGAAGGTCGGCTGAGCCCCGCCTCACAGGGGAAGGCCCCGGTCCGTCCGCGCGGGGCGGGCCGGACGGACCGGGGCACGGAGCCGCCGCTCTCCCGCTATTCGAGCAGCTCCGCGTAGGCGCCCATGGCCATCGCGATGTCGGCCTGGGCCCAGAACCGGTGGTAGGTGAAGACGGGGGCGGCGCCGCCCGCGAGGTAGGCCTCGATCTTCGGCCAGGCCGGATCGTTCTTGTAGAAGGAGCGCAGCGAGGAGAAGGTGGAGGCCGAGTCGATGGTGTCGCCGTCCGGCATGGTGCCGGTCCAGCCGCTCGGTACGTACACCGGGTCGGCGAACCGCTTGTAGTCGGTACGGGTTTCGGGGACCGCGATGCCCAGGGCGTCCTGGTCGTGGTTCCACATGCCGTCGATCAGCGCCTTGGCCGTCGTCTTCGCCGCCGTGTTGCCGGACTTGGCGCCGTAGTAGGTGAGGGTCTTGGCGAAGGCGGCGGCGACTCCCACGTCGTCGGTGTAGTCGGCGACGGTGACGTGCAGGCCCGCGTTGGCACCCGGGGAGGCCGGGTTCCAGGTCTCGGGCTTGCCGGACCACTGGAGGGTGGCGGGGATGCGGTAGGTGCCGTCGGGGTTCACCGTCGTCTTGGACAGTGCCCAGGTGACCCACTTGTCGAGGACGGTCTTGGCGGCGGTGTCTCCCGTCTGCTGGTAGTACTCGGCGACCCGCTCCATCGACCAGGCCTGGAAGCCGAACCACTGATTGGAGGGCGGGTCGTGGTAGACGGGCGCCTCGTCGTAGTACATGCCGTAGAAGGTGGGTGTGCCGGCCGGAGGGGCCGCGTATCTGCCCTGCCAGCTGTTGGTGGCGCCGCCCGCGATGGCGCCCTCGTCGGACTGGAGCCAGCGGTAGAACTCCAGCTGCCGCTTGAGGCTGGTGCCCCAATCGGCCGCCCCCGTGGCCGACTTGGGCTTGAGGTCGGCGTTCGAGCTCAGCGCCCACGCGGCCAGCGGGTTCTGGTAGCCGCCGTGCACATGGCTGGAGCCGATGCGCCAGGACCAGCCCGCCGAGGTGTCGGTGGCGCCGCCCCAGGCGTAGTACCAGGAGAGCAGATAGCTGGAGCTGTTCTTGCCGCTGCCGGCGGGGCAGGCGGTCGGCCCGACGCAGTTGCCCTGCTGCTTGAAGTACTTGTCGTACATGGCGTAGCGCAGATAGTCGCCCATCTTGGCCGCCTTGGCGACGGTCGCGCCCACCGAGGCGCCCTTGCCCTGCTGCTTGGCCCACACATCCGCCCAGTAGGCGGCCTGCACGGCGCGTGCGTCGGCGTCGGGTGCGTCGGTGTACTTCCACTGTCTGCTGTACGAGGAATCCTTGGTGAACAGGTCCAAGTACCCGTTCTTTCCACCGTACTTGAAGATGTCACAGGTGGGTTGGGGCACGGTTTCCCAGACGGACTCCTGGGGGCCGCGCTGGAAGGTGTTGATGTAGGACGGCCCCGCGGCGCCGGGTCCGGACTCGCAGGCGCCGGGCGCGTTGCCATAGCCGTAGACGTTGTCCACGTCCTCCAGCCAGTGCATGCCGTAGATGTCGTCGGTGCCGTACGCGCTCTTCAGCTCGCCCGCGATGGGGTCGTTCCCGACCGGGACCGACGGGTCGAGCTGCGCCGGGTACTGCGAGGGGAGGTCACCCTCAGGGGCGTAGGTGGCCGGCTTGGAGGGGTTGTAGAAGGAGGTGGTGGGCTGGTCCGCGTGGGTGGGGATCATGTACTTCTCCATGATGTCCCAGGCCCCGTTGAACTTGGACCAGTCCCCGCTCACCTTGCCGTACATGGCCTGGAGCCAGATCAGATAGCTGTAGGCCTCCGATGTCGTCTCGTGCCCCTGGTCGGGCGCCTCCACGATCAGCGTCTCCACCGAGTGGTACGGGATGCCCTTGGGCGAGAAGTAGCCGTTCGCCGGGTCGGTGATCTTCCCGTACAGGGTGAGGAAGCGTGCGTCGTACGTCTTGGCGGCGGCCAGCTCGGTGGCGGTGACCTCGGCCTTGGTGTGGCCGGGGGCCGTGGCCGCGAACACGGCCGCGCCGGTGCCGGTGGCGTCGGCGGTGACCGTCGCTTTTTGCGCGGTGTTCCAGTTCGACGGGGTGAAGGTCAGGCTCGCTCCGGAGGTCAGGGTGAGCCCGGTGTTGCCCGAGGCGCGGGCCGTGGTCACCGTCACGTTGGTGGCCGGCTGGGTGGACAGCTTGACGTCGAAGGTCGCCGATTTGCCTTGCTGGACGGCGAGTTGGGAGGGCGAGGCCACCACCGCGGGTCCGCTGGTGACGTGGATGCCGACGGGCGCGGACTCGGCCGAGGCGCCCAGGCTGTCGTACGCCTTGGCATACACCGAGTAGTCCCCCGCCGCCAGCCCGGTGGCGGAGAAGGCGTAGGGCGCGGTGGTGTCCGTGCCGAGCAGGGTGGTGTCGCTGTAGAACTCGACCTTGGCGATGGACGCGCCGTCGGCGGCAGCCGCCGTCGCGGCCAGCGGCACCGGGTCGCCCGCCGTGTAGGTGGCGCCCGGCGCCGGGCTGGTCAGCACGGTGACCGGCGGCTGGTGGGCGCCGGTGCAGGGGGTGCCGTTGACGGCGAAGGAGGTCGGGGCCGTGTTGGTGCCGCTGTAGGTGAACTGGGCGCCGGTGGTGACGGCGGCGCCCGCGGCGATGGTCTTGTTCCAGTCGGCGGCCTTGACCGTGACCGTCTTCGCGGTCTGGGCCCAGGTGCCGCTCCAGCCGCTGCTCAGCTGCTGGTTGCCGGCGTAGGCGTACGTCAGCGTCCAACCGTCGATGGCGGCGGAGCCACGGTTGGTGAGGGTGAGGGCGGCGGTGAAGCCGGAGCCCCAGTCGTTGGTTTGGTAGTCGACGCCGCACTGCACGGAGGCCGCGTGAGCGGCGGGGACGGCCTCGACCACGCTCGCCGCCAGGGGCAGCGAGAGCGCGGTGGCGTACATGAGGAGCCGGCGGCGAAAGCCGCGCCGGGGTCTGGTGCGCGAAGGCATGTGGGGGTCACTCCAAGCGGCTCGGCGACGGGGGAGGCGGTGCTGTGCGCAAGCTTTGAACCAGTGGGAGCGCTCCCAAGGTGCTGGAGGCGCGGGGAGCTGTCAAGGGTGACTCCGCGATTGGCGCGACGAATTCTCTCGATTGAAGACTTCGACAACTCCCCTGGCACACACGGGAGTTGGGCGCTAACCTCCGAACCAACCAGTGGGAGCGGTTCCATTCAGTCGGCGTGCGTCCAGCACGCCCGAGCTGCAAGGAGTCGCTCATGCGACACCCCCCGCGCCTTGTTCTGCTGTTCGGCGGTCTGCTCCTGGCCGTCGGTCTCCTGTCGCCTTCGCCCCGCGCGGCGGCCGCGGCCGCCCCGGCCTGCACGGTGGAGTACTCCGTGACGGGCCAGTGGGACTCCGGGTTCCAGGGCAGTGTCAAAGTCACCAACAACGCGGCCGCGCTGAGTGGTTGGCGACTCGGCTTCGACTTCCCGGCCGGGCAGAGACTCACCCAGGGCTGGGGCGCCCAGTGGTCCCAGACCTCCGGTGCGTCGGTCAGCGCCGCCAACGAGAGCTGGAACGGGACGCTCGCCACCGGCGCCGGTGTCACGCTCGGCTTCCTCGCCTCCTGGTCGGGCGCCAACCCGGCACCCACGTCCTTCACGCTCAACGGCGTTGCGTGCAACGGCGGTTCGGGACCGTCCCAGCCGCCGGGCTCCGGCGCCGCGCCCGCACTCAAGGTGTCCGGCAACCAGCTGGTCGACGCGTCGGGGGCGACCCGGCGGCTGCTCGGCGTGAACCGCTCGGGTGGCGAGTTCCTGTGTGTCCAGGGCTACGGCATCTTCGACGGCCCGGTCGACGACGCCGCCATCAAGGCGATCGCCGACTGGGGTGCCAACACGGTGCGCATCCCGCTCAACGAGGAGTGCTGGCTGGGCCTGGACAACGTCAAGTCCCCGTACGGCGGGGCCGATTACATTGCCGCCGTGCAGGGTCTGGTGCGGCGCGTCGAGGCGCACGGCATGACCCCCCTCGTCGAACTGCACTGGAGCCACGGCGTGTACACGGGGAACTCCTCGGCCTGCCCGGACGTCCACGCCACCTGCCAGAAGCCGATGCCGGACGCCCAGTACGCGCCGGCCTTCTGGTCCGGTGTCGCCGGCACCTTCAAGAGCGACCCCGCCGTGGTCTTCGACCTGTTCAACGAGCCCTATCCGGACCGCGCGACCTCGGACACGGCCGCGGCCTGGCGCTGCTGGCGCGACGGCGGCGCCTGCCCCGGCATCGGGTACGAGGTGGCGGGCATGCAGGACCTGCTGGACGCGGTGCGTGGCACGGGCGCCACCAATCCGGTGCTGGCGGGCGGCCTCGCGTACGCCAACGACCTGAGCCAGTGGCTGACCTACCAGCCGCACGATCCGACGGGGAACCTGGGCGCGGCCTGGCACGGATACAACTTCAACTCCTGTGCGGTGGAGTCCTGTTGGAGCTCGACCCTCGCGCCCGTCCTGGCCCGGGTGCCGCTGGTGGCGGGCGAGATCGGCGAGAACGACTGCGGCCACTCCTACATCGACCGCGCCATGGCCTGGCTGGACGCGCGGGGCGCCTCCTATCTGGGCTGGACCTGGAACACCTGGGACTGTTCGGCGGGCCCGGCCCTGATCACCTCCTACGACGGCACCGCGACCCCGTACGGCGCCGGCCTGCGCGACCATCTGCGCGCCCTGACCTCCTCCTGAAACCCCCTGTTCCACCAGCGTTCGATCCCCCGAGAGGACATCGCATGAGCCGCACGACACCCGCGTCATCCCGACGCACCGCTCTGCTCTCCGCCTGCACGGTCCTGGTCGCCGCCGCCGGTATGGCCGCGGTCCTGCCGACCGGAGCGCAGGCCGCGAGCCTCGGCTGTAGCGTCAACTACCAGACCAACGACTGGGGTTCGGGCTTCACCGCCACGGTCACGGTCAGCAACGCCGGCACGTCGGCGATCGATGGCTGGGCACTGACCTACGACTACTCCGGCAACCAGCAGCTCTCCAGCGGCTGGAACGGCGCCTGGTCGCAGTCGGGCAGGACCGTGACGGTCAAGAACCTCGACTGGAACAGGACGATCGCGCCCGGCGGCTCGGTCTCCCCCGGTGGTCAGTTCACCTACAGCGGCACCAACACGGCCCCGACCGCCTTCGCCGTCAACGGCACGGCCTGCACCGGCCCGGGCGCCCCCTCCCCCACCGGCTCGCCCAGCCCTTCGCCGACGACGACCCCACCGCCCAGCGGCGGCAAGGCGGACAACCCGTTCGCGGGCGCCAAGCTGTACGTCAACCCTGAGTGGAAAGCGAAGGCCGCGGCCGAGCCGGGCGGCAGCGCCGTCGCCAACACCTCGACCTCCGTCTGGCTCGACCGGATCGCCGCCATCAACGGCGTGGACGGCGGCATGGGCGTACGCGCCCACCTCGACGAGGCGCTGCGGCAGGCGGGCGGCCAGCCACTGGCCATCAACTTCGTCATCTACGACCTGCCGGGCCGCGACTGCTCCGCGCTGGCCTCCAACGGAGAGCTGGGGCCGACCGAACTCGACCGGTACAAGAGCCAGTTCATCGATCCCATAGCCACGATCTTCGCCGACCCCAAGTACGCCTCGCTGCGCATCACCACGGTCGTGGAGATCGACTCGCTGCCCAACCTGGTGACCAACTCCGGTGGCCGCCCCACCGCCACCCCGGCCTGCGACACCATGAAGGCCAACGGCAACTATGTGAACGGCGTCGGATACGCGCTGTCGAAGTTCGGGCCGATCTCCAACGTCTACAACTACATCGACGTCGGCCACCACGGCTGGCTCGGCTGGGACGACAACTTCGGCGCGACGGCCGATCTGCTCGCCCAGGCCGCGCAGGCGTCCGGTTCGAAGCTGGAGTACGTCACCGGCTTCATCAGCAACACCGCCAACTACGGGGCACTGAAGGAGCCTTACTACTCGATCGACGATTCCGTGAACGGCACGTCGGTGCGCCAGTCGAAGTGGGTGGACTGGAACCGGTACGTCGACGAGCTGTCGTACGCGCAGGCGTTCCGCTCGCGGCTGGTGACGGCCGGGTTCAGTCCCGGCATCGGCATGGTGATCGACACCTCCCGCAACGGCTGGGGCGGCGCCGCACGCCCGAGCGGGCCCGCCGCGAAGACGAGCGTGGACGCCTATGTCAACGGCAGCCGCACCGACCGCCGCATCCACCTGGGCAACTGGTGCAACCAGGCCGGGGCGGGGCTGGGTGAACGGCCGAAGGCGGCGCCCGAGCCGGGCATCGACGCGTACCTGTGGGTGAAGCCTCCGGGCGAGTCCGACGGAGCCAGTTCGGCGATCCCGAACAACGAGGGCAAGGGGTTCGACCGAATGTGTGACCCCACGTACACCGGCAACGTCCGCAACGGCAACAGCATGTCGGGCGCCCTGGGCAACGCTCCGCTGGCGGGCCACTGGTTCTCGGCCCAGTTCCAGGAGCTTCTCAAGAACGCCGACCCGGCACTCTGAGATTCGGCGCGGCGGCCCACGGCCCTGTACGGCGTGAGCCGCCGCGCCCGCGGTTCCGGGACCCGATCGGCGCACCGGGTCCACCGCGCCGCGTACCGCCGGACGGGTTACCGGCGCCCCACAACAAAGATCCGCCCGGTGCGCCGAGGCACCGGGCGGATCGTCGCTCGCGAGGCGTGGTGTGTCAGGCCTTCTTGGCGTCCTGGAGCATGTCCGGCACGAAGTCCGTGTCGCGGGTGGGCGCCGGGTACCTCAGGTGGGCGAGGCGCGCCTGCTCCTGCCGCATGTGCATGAACGACTCCAGGATGTACCCGACGAGCAGCACCAGCACCGCGATGATCATGATCGCGGCGGCCAGCACGGCGGTGGGAAGCCGCGGCACCGTCCCGGTCCGGATGAACTCGCTGATCAGCGGCACGCCCAGGGCGAGGGAGACGAGCGTGAGGAGGCCGGCGACGACGGAGTGGAACAGCGAGGGGCGCTGGCGGCGGGCGAGGCCCAGGATGAGCTTCAGGATGCGCCAGCCGTCGCGGTAGGTGCGCAGCTTGCTGACACTGCCGGCCGGGCGGTCCTTGAAGTCGACCTCCATCTCGGCGGTGGGCAGCCGCAGGCTGAGGGCGTGCACCGTCATCTCGGTCTCGGTCTCGAACTCGTGCGACAGCGCGGGGAAGGACTTGATGTAGCGGCGCGAGAAGACGCGGTAGCCGCTGAGCATGTCGCTGACGTCGTTGCCGAACAGCGAGCGCACGGTGCCGGTGAGCATCTTGTTCCCGACGGCGTGGCCGGCCCGGTAAGCGGTGTCGACTATCTCCCGTCGAGCGCCGACCACCTGGTCGTACGGGCCCTCGAAAAGCAGTTCGACCATCTCGCGGGCGCGCGACGCGTCGTAGGTGTCGTCGCCGTCGATGATGAGGAGGGCGTCGGCCTCGATGTCGGCGAAGGCGCGGCGGATGACGTTGCCCTTGCCCTTGCGGGGCTCATGCCGGACGACAGCGCCTGCCTTCAGGGCCTCGGCCACCGTGTTGTCCGTGGACGCGTTGTCGTACACATAGATGACAGCCTCGGGGAGGGACGCGCGCAGGTCGTGAACGACCTTGCCGATGGCCGCCTCTTCGTTGTAGCAGGGAACGACACACGCAATCGCCGGATTCATCGGGGGCCCTCGCTAAGGTACTGAAACTGACATGGTTCTTACTCCTGGGTGTCCGGATCCTATCTCTATTTGTTCACATGCCCTCCATGCCCTTACGTTTCAGCCATGCTGCAATCGACGGCCTGGGGCCGACGCGTGCCCGTCTGGGTACGCAAGATCTGGCGGGAGGTCGCGGCCTTCGGCATCGTCGGCGCTCTCGCGTTCGTGGTGGAGACCGCGAGCTTCAACCTCCTGATCTTCGGTTCCTCCGCCACGGGAGGCGGGCCCTTGGGCGGCGCGCCCGTGCTGGCCTCCGTCGTGGCCACGCTGCTCGCGATGGCCGTCAGCTGGTTCGGCAACCGCTACTGGACCTATCGGGACCGGCGCGGCGGCGCCCAGCGCGGTGAACTCATCTGGTTCCTCGCCATCAACCTGGCGGGCATGGCGGTCACCGCCGTCCCCATCTTCGTCTCCCACCAACTGCTCGGCCTCGGCTCGCCGTTGAGTGACAACGTGGCCCGCCTCGTCGGCTGGGCGGCGGCGACCCTGCTGCGCTTCGTCGCCTACCGCAACCTCGTCTTCAGTCATCCCGGAAAGGACTCCGCACAAGTGCCCGGAACCGTCGATCGGTGGACCACTACACTGCGCGGCGCCTGGCGGCGCGGCGAGCTCTGGCCGTGGTGCCTGGCCGCGATCGCGACGGTCTGTGCCCTCGCGGTGAACACCGCCTTCCACCCCGGGTACCTGAGCGCGGACAGCGTCGACCAGCTGATGCAGGCGCTCGGCGACCGGCCGGTGACCGACTGGCATCCGCCGGTGATGGCCCTGCTGTGGCGGATCCTCATCGACAGCACCGGCGCCATCTCGGCCATGGCGGCCCTCCAGACCGCCGTCCTGTGGGCGACGTTGTGGGTGCTGGCCCGGCTGCTGTGGAAGAAGACCGGCAGCCGTGCGCTGTCCCTCGCCACGCTCGCCGTGGGCCTCGCCCCGCACATCCTGACCTTCACCGGGGTGGTGTGGAAGGACGTACACATGGCGTACGCCCTGCTCGCCGTCCTCGCCGTGGCGCTCACCGCACGGGAGCTGCCCGCCGGCCGGACCAAGACCCGCTGGGCGCTGCTCGTGCTCGGCGTGCTGTTCCTCGCCTACGCCGTCCTGGTGCGCAAGAACGGCTTCCCGGCCGTTATCCCCGTCTTCGTGCTGCTCGTCATGGCCGTGTGGCCGTCCCCGGGCCGGCGCCGCTGGCTGGCCGCCACCGGCGTGCTGCTCGCCGTCACCGCCGTCGGCAGCGTCGGCGTGTCGGCGGCCACCAGCCCGGTCGCCACCCGCCAGTACGCACAGATCCCGCTGGACGACCTCACCCACGTCCTGACCCCGAGCCAGGTGCGCGCGGCCGCCGAGAAGGCCGGTGCGAGCGCGGACTTCCGCAACCGCCTGGTCACCACCACCATGGAGTGTCAGCGTCGGCACATCCCGGCCGACGTCTACTTCAACTGCTACCCGAGGGACCCGTCGCAGGGCCCCACGGAGCTGGGCCGCAACGCCGACGTCCTGGTCACCATGTGGACCAACGAGATGCCCAAGCACTGGAAGGGCTACGCCGCCTACCGGGGCCAGGTGTTCGCCAAGCTCCTCTTCCAGGGCAACCTGGCCTTCTACGACGGCTCCGTGACCAAGATCGCCCCGCTCAAGGACGCGCCGGTCAGCGAGCCGCTCAAGTACACCCTCCAGAGCTATGTGACCGGCTTCACCCGCGACCTGCCGATGCTCTTCCAGGGCTGGTTCTGGCTGGCCGTCTCCCTGGTGCTCGTGCTGCGCCGCCGCTGGATCGGCCCGTACTCGCGCGAGCTGCGCCTGCTGGGAGCCAGCTCCCTGCTGTACATCCTCGCGTACGTTCCCACGGCGCCCCAGTCCAACTTCCGTTACGTGTACTGGCCGGCGCTGTCCGGGACCATCGCGGTGGTGCTCATCGCGGCGGGCTATGTGGCACGCCGTCGTGCGGCGGCCGCGGTCGCCGCACACGAGACGGACGCCCGTCCCCCGGTCTCACCGGTGGTGGCGCCGTCCCCCGACACCTCGGCGACGGACCCGCACGAGAACGTCACCGCCGCACGGTGACGCGCAGGCCCGGCCCCCTGAATCCACAGAAAGAAATCCGCACCGCCATGTCAGACACCCCCCGGCCCCGCACGGTCACCAAGGCCGTGATCCCCGCGGCCGGACTCGGAACCCGGTTCCTGCCCGCGACCAAGGCCACGCCCAAGGAAATGCTGCCGGTGGTGGACAAGCCGGCCATCCAGTACGTCGTCGAGGAGGCCCGCGCGGCCAACCTCTCCGACGTCCTGATGATCACCGGCCGCAACAAGCGTGCCCTGGAAGACCACTTCGACCGCAACTACGAGCTCGAAGAGGCGCTCATCCGCAAGGGCGACGACTCCCGTCTCGCCCGGGTCCGGGAGTCCAGCGAACTCGCCACCCTGCACTACGTCCGCCAGGGCGACCCCAAGGGGCTCGGCCACGCGGTGCTCTGCGCCGAGCCGCACGTCGGCGACCAGCCGTTCGCCGTGCTGCTCGGTGACGACCTCATCGACCCGCGCGATCCGCTGCTGTCCCGCATGATCGAGGTCCAGGAGCGTTTCGGCGGCAGCGTCGTCGCGCTCATGGAGGTCGACGCCGCGCAGATCCACCTCTACGGCTGCGCCGCCGTCCAGGCCACCGCCGATGAGGACATCGTCCGCGTCACGGATCTCGTCGAGAAGCCCGACCAGGGAGAGGCCCCCTCCACGTACGCGATCATCGGTCGGTATGTGCTGGATCCCGCCATTTTCGACGTTCTCAGAAAGACCCCTCCGGGCCGCGGCGGCGAAATCCAACTCACCGACGCCCTGCGGGAGATGGCGGCCCGGGTGAACGACGGCGGCCCCGTCCACGGTGTCGTCTTCGACGGCCGCCGCTACGACACGGGCGACCGCGGCGACTACCTGCGTGCCATCGTCAGGCTCGCCTGCGAACGCGAGGACCTGGGGCCGGACTTCCGTGACTGGCTGCGCGACTTCACGGCGAACGAGCTCGCGGAGACGCCGGCGCCGGAAGGCGACTGAACAAGGCGCCCACGAGCGGCCCCGCTCCAGCCTCACGTCCCACCCTGATATGAGCGGCCTCGCTCCCGCTTCACGTCACACCCTGATACGAAGAGGGCAGGCCCGGACGCGGAGTGGCTCTGACCCCATCAACGCCCTGTCCCCACGCGCCACTTGGCCGCGTGGGGACAGGGCGCGGGCATGAGGGGGGCACGGCGTGTGGGCTCGCGCGGCCCAGCCCCGTGGGTCGCCCGCCGCATCAGCCCTTGGCGCTGCGGCGCAACTTGTGGGTGACCGCCCGCTGGGAGAGCGGACCGAGGCCTTCCAAAGCCTGGGCCAGGACGGCGAGTTGTTCCAGCGCGTCCAAGGCGCGGTCGGCGCCCTCGGCATCGACGCCCTCGTAGAGCTCGATGCCGACGAAGGAAGCGGCCGCCGCGCGGGCAAGACCTGCGGGGTCGACGAAGGCGGCCACGGGGGTCGCGGTGAGCAGCCGGGTCAGGACGGTCTCCAGCTCCTCGATCCACAGCGCGAGCCCGGCAGCGGTAGCCCGCGCGAGAGCCGGCGCGGTCTGGCCGGCGGCGAGCAACTGCCCCAGGACCGCCACCTGTCCGGCGGCACGCTCCTCGGCGTGCATCGCACGGGCGAAGGCGAGGAGTTCCGTGAGCGACTCCATCGCGGCGAGCCGGTCGCGGTAGCGGCAGACACGCTGCTCGGCGCCGTGCGCACAGGCCGCGGCGAGGAGCTCGTCGACGGAACCGAAATGGTAGAAGATCAGCGCCTGGTTGACTCCGGCGGTGGTCGCGATGGAGCGGGCCGACGTCTTGGCGATGCCCTGCTCGACCACGGTCCGCAGAGCGCCTTCGAGGAGTTTGAGCCGGGTGGCGCCGCCGGACGCGCCAGGCTTACCGGACGTACCGGCCGCGTCGGGCACCTCGGGCACCTCGGGTACCCCGGGCACCCCGGGCGCGCTCACGCGCGGGCCTCTTCGCGCAGGGGCAGCAGGTCGGCGCGGGGCCCTTGGGTGCTCACATCGACGTATTCGGCGGTGAACGAGCCCTCGTAGCCGAAGAGGAAGCCGAAGTGCCGGTTGGTCACCGTCACGCGGATCCGGAAGCGTCCGCTCTCCTCGTCGAACGACTCCCGCACTTCGGCTTCGCCTCCGATCAGGGACGGTACGCGAACGTCGACGGGCCCCTCGCGGAAGCGGTGCTCGCCGGAACGGATGAGGAGCGAGCCGTCGGGTTCGGCCCTCAAGTAGAGGTCGCTGGCGAGGTGTTGATGGGTGCCGAGATAGTCGAGCACGCAGTCGCGCTCAGCGCTGAGGACCATGGTGGCGTCGAAACGGTGGGGCCGGTCGGGCAGGTGGAAGGTCCGGACGAAGGTGACCGTCTCCCTCCCGAAGGAGTCCACGTACGGAAAGTTCTCGATGACGAAGGGGACGTCACGGCCTTCGCGCGGGACGAGGATGTTGCGCGTCCCGCCCAGCCGGAGGAACGGCTTGACGAACCGCGCCCCGTGGCTGATCCGGGCCATCGTCCCGCGCCCCACACAGGCTTCGCCACTATCGAGCCCGACGGAGAAGCGTCGACGGATCTCGGGGTGCAGCCGGCCGAAGTCGGCGCCCATGTGCTGCTGAAATATCGAGGTCACGCGGGCTCCAGAGTGGTGAGCAGACGGGGGTCACGTGTGCGCCCCGGCGGTGTACGCAGGCAGCGGCGTGCGGCGGGGGTGCCGGGCAGCGGGGGAAGCAGGACCGCGAGGACGGCTGCGAGCGGCCCGAGGACGAGGGGGACGACGGGGGACGCCAGCAGAACGGCAAGCACCAGCGCGAGGCGCAGGCCGCATTCCCCGAGGGCGTGGGCGAGTGCGGCGCGCGGACGAGTCCCGCGTTCGCACCACAGCCGCAGCCGGTCGAAGGACCAGGCGGTGGCCCATCCCATGAGCGGCCGGAAGACCAGCCGGTCGAGCAAGGCCCCCCAACTCCCCCAGCGCGGACGGTAGTCGTAGCCGGTGAGGAAGCGGATCCCGTCGGGCCCGGGAATGTAACGCCAGTAGCCGCTTCCTTCGCGGAGCAGCGACAGCGGATGCGCGGAGGCGAACCGCAGGGCCGACACGCGTGTACCGTCCGGCCGCTGCCGCTCCCCCGCGCTGACTCCTGTGCCGGCGACCCACAGGAAGGGCAGCAGCCGGGTCGCATAGCGAAAGCGCTGCGGAGCCCCTTCGGCGCGGGGCAGATAGGAGATGGAGGTGAACCGCAGATCCCAGGACTGATGCTGGGCAGGGTCCTGGGTCCGCTCCCAGAGCACGTCCAAGTCGACGTCGATCAGGGCCTCCACATACAGCCCGCCCATGCGTTCGTCCCCCCGGCCTGCCCTTTGAGCGTTCGCTCAAGTGGAAGGTAGCCGAGTTTGAGCGCTTGCTCAAGGGGGCCCCAACTAGCAACCAAGCAGCGCGGGCCGCGTCCCGCGTCGGTTCAGTCGGCGACGGCTTCGATGAGCCAGTACGGTGCGGCCTCGCGCAAGGGGGTGGCTGAGGTGAGGGACAGGCCCGCCCTGTGGCACACCTCCTCGAAGTCACCGCGTGTGCGTTCCCTGCCGCCCACGTTCACCAGCATGTTGAGGTCGCTCAGCCACGTGACGCCGTCGGCGCCCGGGGCTTCCGGGTCGGGGTCGACGGCCTCGGGAAGTACGGGCTCCACTATCAGGACGCGTCCTCCCGGCGGCAGGACCGCGCGGCAGTTGCCCAGGATCGTCACCACCTGGGCGTCGCTCCAGTCATGCAGGACGCTCTTGATGAGGTAGAGGTCCGAGCCTTTCGGGACGGAGTGGAAGAAGTCCCCGGCGATCGGCGTGCAGCGGCCCGTGAGCCCGTGGCGCCGCAACGTCTGCGGTGTCTGCGCCAGGCCCTCCGCCGTGTCGTGGACGACCCCCGTGAGCGCCGGATGCGCGTCGAGGACGGCGGCCAGCAGGGTCCCGTCTCCACCACCGACGTCGGTGACGGAGGTGAAGCGGGCGAAGTCGAAGGCGTACGGAAGTGTGGCGGCGACCACCGAAGTGGCTTGGCTCATCGCGGTGTTGAACGCCTGCGACAGCCCGGGGTGCCGGGAGAGATGGCTGAAGAAGTCCGAGCCGAAGACCTCGTCGAACGCGACGTCGCCCGTCCGGACGCTGATGTCCAGATGTTCCCAGGCACGCGTGGCGACGGGGTCGGTGAACACCCGCACGAAGGTCGCCAGGGAGTCGGGGCGGGCAGAGTCGAGGAACCTGCCCGCCTGCGTCACCGAGAAGGAACCCGGGGCGTGTTCCTTCAGCACGCCGAGGCCGGCGAGGGCTCGCAACAGGCGGGCCATGGGCTGTGGTTGGGCTCCCGCCTCGGCCGCGACGTCGTCGGCCCGGCGCGGGGTGTCGCCGATCAGCTCGACCACCTTCAGCCGCACCGCCGCGCGCAGCGTCTGCGCGGCCATGCTCCCGAAGGCCGTCCGGATGATCAGGCTCCGGGCGTCCATGTCGGTTGAGCGGACATCTGTAGAGGTCACGGTTGTCTCTTCTCTCTGGTGTCTGGTTGGTCAGAAGCCTCCGCCCTCGCGGCGCGGCCCCGCCGCGAGGGTCCTCGGCGTGCAGCCGGCGAAGGCCAGTACATCGCGATGGAGGTGGGCCTGATCGACGTATCCGCATGTCAGAGCCACATCGATGGCGTTCTCGCCGGCCCGTAGGGCGCGGGCCGCGTGGTCGAAGCGGACCAGCATGGCCGCGCGCTTGGGGGTGAGTCCGATCTGGGCGCTGAACCTGGACCACAACTGCTTGCGGCTCCAGCCACACGACTCCGCCAATTCAGCCACCCGTACCTGGCCCCGGCGGGCCACGATGTGGTCCCAGACCGCTGCCACCTCGAACGTCATCGCCGGCGCCCGCGCGGCCCGCCGCAAGAGGAACTCGTCCACCAGGGCGAGCCGTTCCTGCCACGTCGCGCCCTCGGCCAACTGCTCGCGCAGGCGCCGTTCTTGACGGCCCCACACATCTTCCAGGCTGATCACGGGCCGCGTGAGGTCACTCGGGGCCACGCCGAGCAGTGCGTAGGCGGCCGGGGGTGACAAGCGCATCTCGATGCATTCGACGCGCTCACCCCGCACCCGTGCGGGGCCGGGCGCCAGGGTGGCGGCGAAGCTGGTCAGGGGCTGCGCCCCGCGCTCGTCCTCGACCGTGAACGGGGTGTCCCCGAGCCCGATGACGACGACCACGGAAGGCTGCGCGAACACCCGCTTGTCCAGGCCGACGGCGATCCGGTCGCGGAATCCCGCCATCCGGACGCCGCCGAGCGTTGTCCCGCCCAGGGGGTGGGCCACCTCCCAGCCGTCCTCGGCGTCGTGGTCCGCGGGGTCCTGCTCCATCTCGTGGCTGCGCATGCCTCTACAGTCCTCGACTTCGGCGGCCCTGTCTTGGATGAAAGTTCCGTGAGGCGGAGGGGACGGATCGCCGGGTCGCCGGGCCGCCGGGCCGCGCAACTCGCTTGGCGCGTAACAGAGTTGCTCGGCGCGCCCGGTCGTGGGTATGGCCCCTTCGGCCCGGGAGGGTGTATGTCCGGTTAGTCCGTAGAGGGGTTGCAACCCACGTGTGTCCCGGATGTATTGTCCCTTCGCTGGTGCCACAGCGGGGTGGCACCCATCCCCAGGGGGGCCGATGCCGCAGGACTGGGCGGGTGAGTCCGAGCGCGACCGGTCGGTGCAGAGTTACACCGAGTCGTTGCTGCTGCCCGGAACGGGCGGCGTGGCCGGCGAGCAGTTGCCCGTCACCTTGCTGCTCGGCCCGCGCGGGAGCGGCAAGACGACCCTGCTGCGGGCGATCGGGCAGTGGGCCGCGGCCGGTGCGGTGGCCCGGCTCGACCTCGCGGAGCTGGCCCGGCACGACCAGGGTCCGGTGGATGTGCTCAAGGCCGTGGCGTACGACCTCGAACCGCGCAAGAAGCACGTGCCGCACATCTCCCTGCCCGCCTTCCGTCTGATGTGCGCGGCGCTCGCGCTCGAACTCGACTGCCAGGACCGGGCGGTGGCGCGCCGTCAGCTGAGTCAGGCGCTCGCCGGGCCGCCCTCCCACTGGCTGCCGCACGTCGTGCAGGTCGGGCAGACCGCGGGGACGCTGGCGGGGTTGCCGTCGCCGTTCATGGAGGTCTTCAGGGTCCTGCCGACCATCGAACGGGTCCTGCGCCACGGTCAGGTGCTGCGCCGTCTGTCCAGGATCCGGCGGGCCTCGGCGGTCACCTCGGCCCTGGACATCCTGGTCGAGCTCAATCTCGCGTACCACTCCGCCTCCGCCGAGGACCGGGCCGTGACCGAACGGATCGTGTGCGGGGTCTTCCTCCAGGAACTGCGGCGCTGTTACGTCCGGAAGGACTGGGCGGTCCGCTGTCTGGTCCTTTTGGACAACGCCGACAACCAGCTCGGCGGCGAGGTACTGCGCCTCCTGGTCCAGGAGCGCCGCGGCTCCGACCGTGACCCGCTGGTGGTCCTCGCCATGGCGGGCAGCTATCCGCGGGCGCTCCAGGACGTCGACTTCGGATGGCAGTACGCCGCCGACGGCTACCCGGGGGCGTGGGGCGCCGGCACCGCCTTCGATCCGCAGGAGGTGACGGCGGGGCTGCGGGTGGGACGGCTGCGCGACCTGACGCGCAATGAGGTGGACCAGCAGGCCAAGGAAGTCTTCCAGTCGACGGCCGCGCCCCCGCCCCGCGGCAACGCCGGGGCGCGCTGGCTGGGTTGGGCGGTGTACGAGATCACGCGGGGGCAGCCCGCGGCGACCGCCCGTGTCCTCGGTGCGCTGCACGGCTTCGAGCCCTCGGCGCCCTGGGAGGAGCGGCTGCGCCGGGGACTGAAACCCTCGGCGGAACTGGTCCACGGCCTGCGGGAGCGGCTGCTGCCCATCGACCCGCCCCAAGGGCTGCGTCCGGCGCTTGCCCGGGCCGCGGCCGCGCCGGACCTGGCGCAGGCCGTGGTCGCCCACTGGTTGCAGGCCGAGGCCGAGGCTGCGGCCCATCTGGGCCAGGAATTCCGGGCGTTCGCCAGGGACCGGCTGCGCACGATGCACATCGACACCGGCGATCCGCTCGCCGACGGCCCCCCGGGCACCCCGCACCCGTTCTTGCGCCGCCTGCTGTTGAGCGCCCTGGAGGATCCGGCCGCGCTGCACGCCGGGTTGCGCGCGGAGGCCGAGGCCAGGGGGGAGCCGGGGTTGGCCGCCTATCATGCGCTGGCCTGCGGTGATCTCGCGGCGGCCGCGGCCCATCTGGACGCGATCTTCGAGCAGGACACCCCTGAGCAGTGGTGTGCCGCGCTGTGCAGGTTGCGCCGCGCACCGCTGCCGGCCGCACTCAGCGGTCCGGGCAGTGAGCCCTGGGAGCAGTACGAGGCTCTCGTGCGGCATCTGCGGGAGGACACCGTGCCGCGGCTGCGCACCATCACCCGTCTCCTCGCGGCGAGTTGGATAGCGCCGGAACCGGCCGACGACCCCGCCACGGACCGGGTCGGGGACCCCTACCGGGACCCGCTGGGCGATCCGTACGCCTCGCTCTTCGGGGAGGTCTACGCGCGGTACCACACCCTCGCCGCCGCGCACACCGAGCGCGTGGCCTGGGCGAACGTGCTCCAGGACAAGGCTCAGCAGTACAAGGAGGAGCCCTGGTGATGAGCCGTACGACGATCGATCTTCCCCGGCCTCCGAGCCACAAGGTCCTGTGGTCGGCGCTGGGCGCGGTGTGCGTGGTACTGATCGCCGTCGTCCTCTTCAAGGCCTTCGAGCCGGACACCGACTGCGCGCCGGGCGTCGTCAAACGGGCCGGCGGCGAGTGTGTCGGGGTGAGCGACGGCTCGTTCGCCTTTCCCGCGCTGGGCGACATCAGCGGCCGGATACGGGACGAGAACCGCAAGGTCGAGAAGTCCGGCGAGAAGTCCGTGACCATCGCCTACCTGGAGTCGATGTCCGGCGGTACCGAGGACCGGGGCCCCGAAGGCACCCGGCTCGCGGTGACGGGCGCCCACATAGCCCAGCAGGAGATCAACAACGAGCGCGGCACCCTGCCGAGGGTGCGGCTGCTCCTGGCCAACACCGGCCGCGACGACGCGTACGCCGATGACGTGGTCGAGCAACTTTTGAAGATGAAGGACGAGCAGCGTCTCGTCGCGGTCGCCGGGATAGGGCAGAGCAACGCCCGCACGCTGGCCGCGGTCGACAAACTACGGACGGCCGGGGTGCCGATCGTGGGGGCGACGGTGGCCGGGGACGAGATGAGGTCCAAGGCACCCGGCTTCTTCCGGGTGTCCTTTCCCGCCGATGCGCAGGCCGCCGCGGCGGCCCGCTACTTCAAGGAGCAGCAGGACAAGCACCCCGGATACCGGCTCCAGGTCATCAAGGACAACAAGGCGGGGGACATCTACAACGCCTCCCTGTACAGCGGGTTCATGGCGGCCGCCCAGCGGGTCGGGCTCAAGGTCGAGACGGTGGTCCCGTTCACCTCCGGGGCGGCGCCGGGCGGCGGCAACGCGCTACGGGTGGTCGCGGAGAAGATCTGCGTCACCGGGGCCACCCCGGACGGCGTCTATTTCGCGGCGCGGGGGCGGGAATTGCGCAGCTTCATCGAAGCGGCGGGCGAGAACCGGCGCAGTTGTCCCGTACGTGTGCTGTCCGGGTCCAGCGCGGTCGGCCTGTACTTCGACACCAGCCGCGCGTCCGGGACGGCCGAGCTGGCGGAGCTTGGGCGGCGCTGGAACGCCAGCGGCCTCAAGGCGTACTACACCGCGTACGCCCACCCCGATGCCTCCGCGCAGATGTACGGCGGCCAGGAGCGGGGCCCGTTCCCCGACTTCCAGCGCCGCTTCCTCGACCTGCGGAGCGGGAGCGCGGGGGCACTCAACAACGGGCAGGCCATGGTGGGCCACGACGCGGTCTACACGATCGGCATAGCCGCCCGCCGCGCGATGGACACCTACGGCCCGGACAAGATCACTCCCAGCACGGTCCTCGACCTGCTCGGCCAGACCAACGGCACCTACAAGGTGCGTGGTGTCAGCGGTGAGATCGCCTTCGCGCCGGACACCGGCGAGCCGTCCGACCGGTCGATGGCCCTGGTCGAGCTGGGTCCGCCCACGACGCGCGGCGACGAGGGCAACCAGTACCGGTTCGTCGGCACCCTCGAACCGTGAAACGTTCCGCCGCTATGAGTCGGTCCCGCGCTCGGCTCGGGGCTCCTTGCGCCACAGCCAGCGAGGCCGACGTTCCGCCTTCTCGGGCCGGACGGCGAAAGCCGTGGTGGGGATCCCCCGCGCCGCCACCCGTGCCAGAAGGTTCGCCTGCTGTTCCCCGGTGACGGCGACCCACAAGGAGGTCCCCGTGTCACTGGCGCTGAAGATCTGCCGGCGACCGCGCCACCCCTCGGTGTGGATCGTGGTAGGGCGCCAAGGCCAGGAGAATCTCGAACTCCGCGTCATCGTGGACGTCGATGTCGATGCCCATCCCGGGATCGCCCTTGGCCGAACGTCCGCTGCGGATCAACGCATTGCGCCCCATGGCCAGCGCCTGCTCATAGAAGGGCACCACCTCTTGGGGCCACGCGTCATCGCTGTAGGCGTCGATGTGGGCCGTCTCGACGCCGGGCCGCACCACACGAAGCGCCTCGCGGTGCGCCCACGCGAGCTCGGCCGGTGGTAGCGCGCCCACGAGGAACAAGGCGCGATCCGGGCGCTCGTCTTGGCTCATCACCCGGCACAGCCTCTCATGGTGACGAAGCGGCTCATGGCGACGGGAGGCAGCTCATGGTGGCGAGGCGGTCTCGGCCGTCGGTCAGGCCGACCGGTGGCCGGCCGTGTCGCCGCCTTGTTCATCGGCCAGAGCGATGGCCGTCTTGACGCGCTTGCCGACGGGCTCGCGGTGCACTTCGAAACTGCGGCAGACCGCCATGACGATTTCCAGGCCGTGCTGGCCCACCCTGCTGGGGTCCGGCGCCAGGACCACCGGCAGCGTCGTGCTGCTGTCCCACACCGTCACCTCCACCGCTCCGTCGTTGACCTCCAGGGTCAGCAAACAGGGTCCCGGAGCGTACTTACGGGCGTTGGTCACCAGCTCGCTCACCACCAGCTGGACCGTGCCCATGGCTTGTTTCCAGACCGGCACCCCGTGCACGGCCTGCAACGACGTGAGGAAGTCCCGTGCCATGCCCCGGGCAGCAGCGATGTCCTCGCTCCCCTCGAGCACAGCGGAAACCGACATCGTGCGGTCCGCGTGTGGTCGCTGATCCACGTCCTGCCCAGCCAGATTCATTCAGTCCGCCTCACTGCCGAAGCGCCACCATTAACGTTGCGCGCATACCCCGAAAACATGCGCACATTCCCCCGGGTCGACGACATGAACGGTGGCTCAAGGCGCCGGGCGCACACGGGGGCGGGCCCACAGTTTGCCAGAACGTGTTCGACCGCCCTACCGGTGGGCCCCCACTCTGTGACCAGCGGGTTCCGGCCTCCGCGCGTGGGAGCCCCGCGCGGATGTACGGCCGGGGGCGGGCGCCGACCCGGCCTTGGCCCCTGCACCTGTCCCTGTTCCCGCCCCGTCCCGGAGAGCTCTCCGTGTGTGAAATGCGCTGAGAGGGAAGGGGTGCATGGTGCGGGAGTTCACTCATCCTCTGTTTGATTTCGCGCGCCGCCGCCGTGAGCCGGCGGTGGTGCAGACCCTGCGTTCCACCGCGGCCGCGGTCATCTCGTATGTGGTGGCTCTGCGTCTGAGCAGCGAGCCCGCGCCGCTGACCGCGCCACTGACCGCCCTTCTCGTCGTGCAGGTCACCCTCTACACCACGCTCGTCACCGCCGTGCGCAGGGTGAACTCCGTCGTCGTGGGTGTGCTGCTCGCCGTCGGGTTCAGCTCCCTGGTGGGTCTGACCTGGTGGAGCCTGGGGTTGATCATCCTGGCGGCGCTCGTGGTCGGTCGCTTCGTCAAGGTCGGCGAGTTCGTGCCCGAGGTGGCGATCAGCGCGATGCTCGTCCTGGGGGTGACCCGGGTGTCGGCGACCGCCTGGGACCGGGTGCTTGAGACGCTGATCGGCGCCGGGGTCGGCATGCTGTTCAACGTGCTGCTCGCTCCTCCGGTCTGGGTGGAGTCCGCCGGCGGGGCCATCGAGGAGCTCGCCGCCCGGATGCGGCGGCTGCTGCTCGACCTGGGGGCCGAGGTCGGCGGCCATACCCCGGTCGCCCAGGCGGCGGCCCGACTGCACGAGGCGCGGCGGCTCGATCACGACATCGTCCAGGTGGATGTGTCCCTGCGGCAGGCCGAGGACAGTCTTCGGCTCAATCCGCGCGTCAAGGAGGGGCTGCTGTCGCGGGTGGTGCTGCGTACCGGGCTCGACACCCTGGAGATCTCGGCGGTGGTGTTGCGCGTGGTCTGCCGGTCGCTGACCGACCTCGCGAAGGAACGTACGGAGGAGACGCTTTTCGAGCCGGAGGTCGGCCTCGCCCTGCGGGATGTCTTCGAACACCTCGCCCGGGCCGTCGAGAGCTTCGCCGTACTGATCACCACGCAGGTCAGCACCAACGCGGAGAAGGCGGAGGAGCGCCTGGCGACCGAGTTGACGGCGGGCCGGGCCAGCCGGGACCGGGTCGCCGATCTGCTGCTCGCGCAAGTGCAGCGACACCCTCGGCAGTGGCAGTTGCACGGGGCGCTGCTCGCCGAGGTCGACCGGATCCTCAACGAGCTGGACGTGGAGAAGCGCTCCCAGCGCCTGGTGGAGGAGCTCGACCAGCAGTCCCGCAAGCAGCGTCGGCGCTTTGGTGATCTGCGCCGGATGCGAAGCCGTGCGCGGCAGGTCCTGCGGCTGCCGGAACCCGACGACCGGTGACGGTCAGGCGACGCCTCCGTTGGCGTACAGGACTTGGCCGTTGACCCAGCGGCCGCCCGGGCCGGCCAGGAAGGCGACGGCGCTCGCGATGTCGTCGGGCGTGCCGAGCCGTTCCGTCGGGGACGCGGCCGCGATCCGGTCGACCAATTCGGGGCTCTTGCCGTCCAGGAAGAGCGGGGTCGCGGTCGGCCCGGGCGCCACGGCGTTGACGGTCACGTCCCGGCCGCGCAGTTCTCGGGCCAGGATCAGGGTCATCGCCTCGACCGCGCCCTTGGTCGCCGCGTAAGCCGCGTACGTCGGCTGCTGGAGCCGGGTGACGGAGGTGGAGAAATTGACCAGCGCACCGCCGGGGCGCAGTCTCCGAGCCGCGAGCTGGGAGACGACGAACGTGCCGCGCACGTTGACCCGGTGCATGCGGTCGAAGGCGTCCAGCTCCATTTCGGCCAGGGGTGCCAGGAGCATGATCCCGGCGGTGTTCACCACCACGTCGATGCCGCCGAAGCGCTCCTCAGTGGTGTCGAAGAGGGCCGTCATCGCGGTCTCGTCCGCCACGTCACCGGAGACGGAGATGGCTGTGCCGCCCGCTTCCTGGATCGAGGCGACCACCTTTTCGGCGCGCTCGGCACTGCCGGAGTAGTGCACGGCCACGGCCATGCCGTCGGCGGCCAGTGCTCGTGCGACCGCACTGCCGATCCCGCCCGAACCGCCGGTCACGATCGCCACACGTGCTGCGGACTCTTCGTTGGTGGTGCTCATGGGAAACTCCCTCACTATCTTTGTGGACAATGAGTACACTAACAGCATGTGGACCAGCAGTCCATATAAATATGGCCTCGTGGTCCATATAGTTGAGTGGGAAGCTGCGGCGACTGGTGCACAAGAGCGCCGTCCGAGCCGAGCCCGACCGGCCGTGCCCGATGAGAAGACGAGGGGAAGACGCGTGGAGCGATCAGACGCCGGCGAGGGAGCCGGCCTGCTCAAGCCGGGGCGCGGACGCCGACGGGCGGAGGACGTCCGCAACGCGACGCTGACCACGGCCGCCGAACTGTTGCTCGCCGAGGGGGTGCAAGGCCTGACCTTCTCCAAGGTCGCCGCACGCGCCGGGGTCAGCAAGATGACCCTCTACAAGTGGTGGCCCTCCCCCGGTGCCCTGGCCTTCGACGCCTATTACGACACCTTCAAGGACACCCTCGCCTTTCCCGACACGGGTGACATCCGGCGCGACCTGACGACGCAACTGCACAGCTTCGTCGAGCTCCTGAACCGCAATGGCTCCGTCATCGCCGGGATCATCGGAGCCGCGCAAGGCGACTCCGACCTGGCCGAAGCGCTCTCGACGCACTACGTCACGCAGCGCCGCCGCCTCGCCGTCGAACGTCTCACGCGTGCGCGGGAAGCCGGGCAGATCCGCGAAGGCGTCGACCTGGAGACGATAGTCGACCAGCTCTGGGGCGCCGCCTACCACCGGCTGCTGATGCCCGCGCAACCGCTGACCACGGACTTCACCGATCAGCTGATCGCCAACCTCTTCCAGGGCCTCGCCCCGGACTCTCCGCACCCGGCGACGTAGCGGACGCATCCCTACGGCAGGGGTGCCCGGAACCGCGGATCGGCGGGCAGGCCGGAGGAGCAGGGACAAGACGGGTTGCCTTCCCCGTGGGGCGGCTGTCTCGGCAGGACTTCAGCGAGGTTCTGCCGCCCGGCGCAGCGCCGCGACGAGCTCGCGATTGCTCACGCCCTTGAGGACGTACTCGACGACGCCCGCTTTCATCATCTGCTCGATTGACCCCTTGTCGTCGTACGCGGAGAACGCCACGACGCGGCTGGCCGGGGAGCATGCAGCGATGTCGCCGGCGACGCGGTGGCCGCCGCCGGGGAAGCGCACGTCCAGGACCACCAGGTCCGGTTGGTGACGGCGTACCAGACGCAGCGCCTGCTCGGCGTCGCGGGCGGTGCCCACCACTTCCAGATCGGGCTGGGCCCGCACGACCTCGCCCAGAGTTTCCAGGACCAGCGCGTTGTCGTCACACAGCAGCACGGTGAGCGGGGGGCACGGGGAGCCGCCCGGCGTATCGGGCTTCACGACGCCTCGTCCGCCGGTGCCGGGCCCGGGTTGGGCACCCAGAACTCGACGGTGGTTCCCGTGCCGGGGCGCGAGTACATGGACCACCAGCCTCCGGCCGTCTCGGCCCGCTCCCGCATTTCGATGACCCCGAAATGTTCGCGCGAGCCGTCCTGGGACATCGGCGCCCCTGTTCCATCGTCCACCACGCGGGTCACGATGCCCCCGTCGACGGACCGGACCTGGATGTCGACCTGGCTCGCGCGGGCGTGCTTGTGCACGTTCAGGAGTGCTTCCTGGACGATGCGGAAAATGGTGATGGCGGTCTCGGGAGAGGGTTCACGCTCCAGTTCGTGGTCGAACGAGTAGGTCATCCCCCACGCGGCGCCCACGACGTCGTCCAGATGGCTGGAGAGCCCGTCGACCAGGCCGTGCCTGTCGATCCCGGGCGGATGGAGCCGGAACGTCAGACTGCGCAGCCGGCCGATCGCTTCGCGCACCGAGGTGTCGAGCCGGCGCAGCTCCGCGGAGTAGGTCTCCGGCACCCGCTCGGCGAGCAGTTCCAGCCGCATTCCGACGGCGACCATCGCCTGGATGGAGTCGTCGTGGACGTCCCACGCGATGCGGCGGCGCTCCGTCTCCTGCGCCTGGACCAGGTGGTCGAACAGCCGCCGCCGCTCGCTGAGGGCGTGCTGGGCGGCCCGTCGTTCGGACATGTCGCGGGTGACCTTGCCGAAGCCCTGGAGTACGCCCTTCTCGTCCCACAGGGCGGTGATGACCACGTTGGCCCAGAACCGGGAGCCGTCCTTGCGGACGCGCCACCCTTCGTCCTCCAGCCGACCGTCGGCCACGGCGGTCTCCAACTCCCATTGGGGCTTGCCCGACGCCTGGTCCTCGGGCGGGTAGAAGACCGAGAAGTGCTGGCCGAGGATGTCCGAGGCGCTGTAGCCCTTGATCCGTTCCGCTCCGGCGTTCCAGCTGATGATGTATCCGTGCGGGTCGAGCATGAAGATGCCGTAGTCCAGCACTCCCTGAACGAGCAGGGTGAAGGCCGTCTCCGACAGAGGGACCGTCTCTTTCCGCGCCCACTTCTGTTGCCGTGCTTCACGCGTCATTTGAGGATGCCTTCACGCCGTGCGATCGCCACGGCCTCCAGTTGGGAACGCGCACCCAGCTTTTCGAGCACGCGCTGGACGTGGTTGCGCCCCGTGTTGAGAGCGACCCCCAACTGCTCGCTGATCTCCGCGGTGGTCCGGCCTTCGCCCAGCAGGTGCAGGACTTCGCGCTCGCGCGGGGTCAGGTTCTCGCCGAGTCCCGGCACCCTGCCCGTCAGCCGTCCCAGTACATCGCCCAGCAGTTCCTGGCTGAAGACCGTTTCGCCTGCCGCCACCCGGCGTACGGCGTCCTCCAGCTCGCTCAGTCCGCGGTCCTTCAGGATCAGGCCCGCTCCGCCCGTCTGCGCGACGCGCACGGCCACCGAACCGCTGCCCTCGCCCGCCAGGACCAGGACGCGGGCGTCCGGCAGCAGTGCCAGGAGATCGGCGATGGCGGCGACGCCGTCACCGTCCGGCAGGCGCCGGTCCATGAGGACGACGTCGGGCGTGCAGCGCTGGGCGTCCGCCAGCGCCGAGGCCACCGACGCCGCGCGGCCCACGATCTGCAAATCGGGCGAGCGTTCAAGGGCGAGGCATATCGCCTCGGCCACCATGTCGTGATCCTCGACCAGGAGGATCCGGACCGGTCGACGGGACGGGGAGGGGGCAGGCATCGGCGCATCCTTGCTGGTGGCGGACGGCACGATCATGTCAGAAGGTCCCTGGCCGCGTCGGCAGCGCGGCCTCCGTCTCGGCAGCGCGGTGGCTCGCGACCCCTGCCGAAGCCCAGCGGGCCCGACCCAGGTCCGTCTCCGCGGCCTTCGGGGTGAAGAGGTCCTCGGCTCCGATCAGGGACAGCAACCGCCGCAACTGCGAGCCGATGCCTTCCACTACGAGGTCCACGCCTTCCCCGAGGATGGTCAGCCGCGCCGTGAGCAGGGATCCCAGGCCGGCACAGTCGCAGAACGAGATGTCGGTGAGGTCGAAGCAGAGGGTCGTGGGCCGCTCGGCCAGACAGTCCGCGACGGCGTTGTGGACCATGGGGGCGGTGTCGAGGTCCAGTTCACCGCTGAGCGTCACTCGGGCGACGCCCGCGTGAACCACGGCATGCGACGTGAACGGGTAAACGGTCACAGCGTCCCTCACCTCCCGGTGCTCCCTTGCGGCGCGGACCTGCGCAGCGCGGTCTGTTGAACGGTCCCGCGGACGGGCCGCCGGCTGCCGCACCATTACTGCATAGCGCGAGCGCACCAGAGCGGGTCTAGTGAATCTGCACTAGACGGGGAAGTCAACACGCGCTGGAGGCGGGGGCGGCGCGGAGCAGCGCGATCGAACGAGGGGACGTGTCCACCGTCTCCCCCGCTTCTCTCCAACCTCCTTCGTCGCACCGTGAGTTGAGGTCGCTCCGTGCCTGGCCAGCCGGGTCGGGCCGCGACCTTGGTCACAGGGCGTCGGCCCGGCGAGGCGGGGAGGGCGCCTCTGGAGGGACAGCGCCGGGGTCCGGCGCCGCGCTCCCGTTCGGGGGGTGACGGGGATCTCCCGGACGGGGGACGAGAACGCATGTCGCGGGCGGGAGGTCACACGCTCGGGATCGCCCTCGCGTCCCAGTCGATGTGGTGATCGAACTGCCAGGCCATCCTCTCCGGGTTGATCAGCTTCATGGCCGCGGGCATGGCCAGGTCGCGCAGGACGCGGCCGACCGGGCCCGCGGTCTTGTTGCTGTTGGTGCGGGCACCGAGTTTGATGATGCGTTCGACGCGCGGCCGGCGCCGATGCTCGTACGTCGCGAAGGCCTGGCCGTAGGGCAGGTCCCGCAGACAGCGCGCGAGCTCGACGGCGCTTTCGACGGCGAGGGAGGCGCCCTGGCCGGAACTGGACGAAGCGGCGTGGGCGGCGTCGCCGATCAGGGTCATCCGGCCCCGGGTCCAGGTCGGGACTCTGGGCATGTTCTCCATCGGGCCGGTGATGAGGAGCTCGTCGAGGTCGGTCCGGCCGATCAGTTCCCGGGCCGGCGTGCGGTCGTCGGCGAAGGCGGCGAGCAGGGTGCGCATCCACTCCTTGGCCCCGATCGCCTGGGCTTCGGCGACCGTCATCGGGGCGCCGCGGGGCAGGTTGACGAACCAGACCGCTGAGGAATCCTCGAAGATCTGGTAGCCGAAGAAGGCACGCTTGCCGAAGCACATGTACATGACCCCCTCGGTGGAGGCCATTCCCGACTGGTACGTCCGCCCTCCGAAGCAGACCAGACCCGCGTAGTTCGGCGCGGGCGCGGCCGGGTCGATCAGGGAGCGGGTGGTGGAGCGGATGCCGTCGGCGCCGATGACGATGTCGGCGCTCGCCCGCGTACCGTCCGCGAAGTGCGCGGTGATGCCGGAGCCGCTGTCCGTCGTGCCGGCCAGCCGTTTGCCGTGGTGCACGGGGACGGCTCTGCGTGCCGCCTCGTCATGGAGCGCGCGGTAGAGATCGGCGCGCCAGACGAACTGCTGGGCCGGGAGGCGGCTGGGCGGAGCGAAACGGGCGAGGTCTTTGCCTGTCCAGCTCCGTAGCCCCATGGCGGTGACCGGTGTGCCGATGGCGCGGACGAGGTGGCCGGCGCCGATCGCGTCGAGGGCGTCCTGGCCGTTGGGGGCGATGGTCATGCCGCCGCCGACCCCGTCGGCGGTGGAGTCGTACGCCTCGTAAACGGCGGCTTCGATGCCCGCCCGGCGCAGGGCCATCGCGGCGACCGGGCCCGCGATCCCGCCACCGACGACGAGCGCGGTGCGGGCTTTGCCGGTGCGGGTCATGACTGGTACGTCCCGGCGGGGTCGGCGACCGTCGGCACGCCGCCGGCCTTGTGGGCGCGGCGCACGTCCTGGACGTACGCACGGGAGAACATCGCGGTCAGGAGGGCGATGCCACCCCGGTGGACGCGTATCTCGCCGTTGGTCACGGACCCGGTCAGGCGGACACGGCGGGTGGGCGCCGCGTCCGGGGCGGGCGTCGTGGTCCACGCGTCCTTGATCCTGCCGCGGGCGGTCCACTCCAGGTTCCAGTGGTCGATGGCGGCGCCGTCGTCTACGAGCAGCTTCACCATGGCCCGGTCCAGGTCGAGGTGGATGTCGATGTCGTCGGGGAGGTCGGGGGAACGGAGGTCGAGGACGGCGGCGCCGCGGCGGGCCTTGACCTCGAAGTGCCCGGCCTCCGTCCAGTTGCCCAGGTGCTTGACCAGGCCGTGGTCGGAGTGGATGCGCTCGGTGAGGGACATCGCGGTGATTCCTTTCGGGGGGGGTGGGGTGGGTTGTGCCGATGCAGCAATAGTTGCATTGCAACTAGTCTCGCGTCAACTAGTCGTCCTGCGGCTAAAGTGATGCCCATGACGACCTCGGCTCCTCGCAGCTCCCCGCTCGCCCTCACCGTCCTGGCGTTGCTGCACTACAAGCCGCTGCATCCGTACGGCATTCAGCGGCTGGTCAAGGAGTGGGGCAAGGAACAGGTCGTCAACGTCAAACAGCGCGCGAGCCTGTACCGCACGATCGAGCGGCTCAATGGCGACGGGTTGATCGCGGTCCGTGAGACGGGACGCGATCAGCAGTACCCCGAGCGGACCGTCTACGAGGTGACCGCCGCGGGGCGCGAGACGGCCAGGGCGTGGCTGGAGGAGATGCTCGCCGCGCCCAAGCAGGAGTTCCCCGAGTTCCCGGCCGCCCTCTCCAATCTCCTGCTCCTCATGCCCGAGGACATCGCGGACGTACTGAAGCGGCGGGCCGACGCCTTGGCGAAGAAGCTCGACGGTCTTGAGGCGGCCATGGCCTCGGAGGAGAAGCAGGGGCTGCCGCGCGTCACCCGTCTGGAGACCGAATACCTGCGGGCCGTCACGGCGGCGGAGCTTGAGTGGGTGCGCGGCGTCGTCGAGGACCTGCGAACGGGCAGGCTCGCGTGGTCGAAGGAGCAGCTGGACGCCTTCGCGGCGGAGCCGACGCGACAGTGAGGCGGCCCGGGGGGCGTCGCAGCGGAGCCGACGGAAAAGCCGGGTGGCCCCGGGGGCCTCGCGACAGCCGGCCGGCCCGGGGAGGCGCCACGGCGGAGCCGACGGAAGAGTCGGGTGGCCTCCGGGGGCTTCGCGGCGGAGCCCACGCGACAGTGAGGCGGCCCCGGGGTGTCGCAGCGGCAGCCGACGGATAAGCCGGGCGGCCTTCGGGGGCACCGGAACAGTCGGGTCGCCCCGGGGGACTCGCAACAGTCGCGCGGCCCCCGAAGGCGGGCGGCACCTCCCGCCGCGTCGCGTTCCGGCGGCAGGCGCCGCCTTTCTCAGCGGGCCGAGGCGGGCCGCTCGTGCGGCGGGGGCTCGGGGAGCGAGAACAGCCGTCCGTAACCCGTGATGTCGTCGGTGGACGTGCCGGCCGCACGCAGCATCGCCCACAGCAGGACCTGATTGGGCGTCAACACCGGTCGCCCCAGGCGTAGTTCGAGGCGCTCGATCACCCCGACCGCACGGAGGCCGTTGCCGCCCAGCACCACGGCGTCGGCGTCGTCCGGCACATGTGTGCTCACCCACTCGTACAGCTCGGCGGGCTGGACGAGGGTCTGCCCGCTTGGCAGCGCACAGGGAGCCGAGAAGGGAACCTCGAAGCCCGCGTCCTGGTAGTAGCGCCGGCCCAGCGCGTTCAATTCCGCGTCGAACCACGGCGGATCGATCAGCGCCGGCCGCGTGGCCCCGACCGCGTGGAGCGCCTCCACCGTCGCGGCGCAGGTGGCGACCACAGGAATGCCTCCGGCCCGGGTGCGCAGACGCTCCAGCATCGCCTCCTCGGCCGCGGCGCCGATCACATAAGCCGAGCTGGTGAAGGCGAAGCCCATCGCATTCAGCGGCGCGGCGGCGAGTCGCTCGGCGGCCTCGTCCACGTACGGCGGCTCGGCGAACGCCCGCACCGGCGCCAGCGGAATCGTCTCGTCCATCCCGCCGCCCGACCGCATCGCCCCGAACGGCACCCGGGCCGCGTGCAGGCCGACGTCGGCGGGGGCCATCGCGCGGAGCTCGGACTCCGGCCCCACGTCCGCGTGCGGGGTGAGCACCCCGAGTCTGACCCGTACGTCCCAGCCGTCGTTCCGCCACATGTCCGCACACTCCCTCGCGGGCCGCCCAGGGGTGGGCGCCCACGCCATGATGTGAGCCTGAGGGTGTGCGACCACGGAGTGACACGCGAGCCGACCAGGTGGGGCTACACGTGCCACTGCCGTTTTTCCTATGGCCCCCACACATAGGGGCGTTGTACCGGAGTGCGATGGAGAAGACCCCGAACCCGCCCTCGCCGCATCGGATCTGCACGTGGTGATGTGCTGTGCGCTGTGCACGGTTACCTGTACGCGATGCTGAGCTGCGCTGTTGATGGGGAATCGAACCCCCGCGTTGCTCTCCACGCACCAGGAGGGGGCCGGAAACCGCCGGCCCTCGGTGTGTGCACGCCTCCGAAGCAGCTACCTGCTCCCCATCGCCCCCGCCCGCTGGACCACTCAGTCCAGCAGGTCGGCCTCCCAGTTCGTGCGTTGGATCCGCACGTCGACCTCGCGGATCTCGCGGGCGAGCACGTCCGCCTGAGCGCGCAGTTCCGCCACCGGCAGCGCGGCGAGCATCATCAGCTCCGACCGGAGCTGTCGGCCGTATCCCCGCTCTCCCGTGCCCGCTGCCGCGTCCGCCGCCGCGGTGACCACGGCGTGCCGCAACCGCAGCACGTCCCGGCGTGCGAGGGCGTCGGTGAGCGTGCCGTCCGGGCCCACCCTCACGGTGGCGTTGGTCCGGTTGATCCGCCGGATCAACGTTTCCAGCGCGTCCAGCACCTCACCGGCCTCGGCCAGCAGTCGCGCCGCGTCTTCGGCGGGTGTCTCCCCCTCCTGGTGGCGCGCGCTGCTGACGACGCGCGCTCGCAACTGCTCCACACGGCGCGTCGCCTCCGCACGTTCCGCCAGTGCCTCGGCAAGCTTCATTTTCTCCACCTCCCCCTCTTCGAGTCGCGCAAGTATAGGAATGCGCACCGGCTCAGCCGCATCTGAATTATTGCCGCGGTGCGCTTGTCGGTGGTGGGTGGGAAGTACCGGCCGAAGCGCCCCGAAGTCCGGTCATGGGTGGGCGGCTTCGGTCGTGGGATTGGTCAATTCCAGTGGTTTGTGGTCCCCGAGGGAGATCTGGGGTGGGCCGGACGTCAGGGGTACGAGGGCGCCTTTCGCGTCCGCCTCTAGCAAACGGAGATCCACTCTCATGACGCGGTTCTTGGACTGGCTCGGAGCTGTGACGGCCGCTGTCAGCGCGGTGCACGCGCTGGTCGTTCTGTTACACGCGTGCTGGGACGGGCGACGGGCCCGGGCCGGGACAGCACCGGTTGCCCCGCTCGCACCGGCCGCACGCTGCGGTTGCCCGCCCGCGGTGGCGATAGTCCACGTCGAGGCCGCCCCCGACCGGACCGTCGCCGTCATGGTCCGTGTCGCGCCGACCACGGGCGGCGCGCGGCCATGGGTGGAAGAGCGCAGTCCGTGGTAGGCGGTGAGGCGCGTGAGTCGGCGGCGGAGCCGGGGTCGGGATCGGATCTGGGGCGCCAACTCCTGGATCTGTACGACCAGTTCATGGACCGGGAGCCCCCGATGCTACGGAAGCTGTCCAATCGGCAGCTTTCGCTTGAGGCCTGCCGGGACTGTGTCGACGAGGCGTTCATGCGGGTTCTGAGCAAGGCCGCGCTGGGCGACCTCGACGAGGGGGTGAAACTGGCGGCCTATGTGCGCAGGACCGCGCGGAACCTGGCGCTGGACAACCTCCGGGCGGACCGCCGCCTCGACCTGATGAACGGCGCGGACCTGGAAGCCTCGCTGTCCGTGCTGCCGGAGACGGCGACGGAGGTGGACGTCCTCAACGACCTGGTGATTCCGGCGATCGAGGCGATGCCGGTGAGCGAACGCCGGCACGTGGCCCACCTCCAGAGCCAGGGGCTCACCGACATGGAGATCGCGGCCGCGCTGGGCGTCGGAGCCGCCCGCGTGCACCGGGAGCGGTACAACGCGGTCCTCGATCTGCGCAGGGCGCTGGCCGAGTTCATCCGGCACAGACATCAGAAGAAACCCCACTTGAGGAAGGAGAGGTGACGGATGTGAGCCGCTTCAACGAGGACAACAGCGGCCGCCCGGCTCCGCAGGATCATGCGCGTCTGCTCGCACTCATGGGCCGGCCGGCCGGCACGCCGGACCACTGGGACCGGCCCGACGGTGACTTCGGCCCGCTCTCCCACACCTACCGGCTCGACCCCGACGCCCGGGCGCAGGCCAACTCCCTGTTCCGGCTCGGGTCCAAGGCCCTGGCCCGCGACGAGCTGAGCACGGCCACGGACTGGCTCGGCCAGGCGGCGTCCGCCGGGCACCCCGGCGCGCTGTTCCGACTGGCCGTGGCCGCGCTGCGGGCCGGTGAGGACTGGGAGCAGGAAGCCACCTTCCTCATCGCCGAGGCCGCCCGGCACGGTCACGGGGACGCCCGCCGACTGCTCGCCGGCACGGCCCGCCGCCCACCCGACGCCGGGCCCGTACTGGTCGAGGATCCGCGGTTCTTCGACGAGGTCCGCGAGCGCCTCGGCGTTCCCGAGGAAGCCCTGCTGCCGCCCGCCGGTGTCCCGGCCCGCCCGTGCGACTCCGTAACGGAAACCCCGGAAGGCCGCCCGCACCTCGTCCTCATCCCTGCTCCCCTGCTGCCCGACGGCAACGGACCGTATCTGCCGCTCTCCGCCGGGCCGGAGGCCGCGGTGGCCCGGCCTCATCTGGCGTCGCTCCCCGGCGGGCGGCACCCGGGGATCGTCCAGCCGCTGCCGGGGTTCACACCCGACATCGTCGCGGCGGCCGCCGAGGCGGGTGCCGCGGCCGAACCGGGCGGCGAGGAACCCTGCTGGTCGGCCAACGCCCTGCGGCCGGCGATCCTCAACGACATCGCCCGCAATCAGCCCGTTCCGGCGGCCTCCTCCCCCAGGACCCAGGCCGCCCAACGCGCCCGGGACCTCCTTCAGCACATCTGCGCCGCCGAGGGCGTCACCACGCGCACCCTGGCCCGGCGCGGGCGCATGTCCCTGGCCGCCACCGCCTGGCTGCTGCACTGGCTGCGCGAGCAACACCTGGTCGAGACGGTCGCCGGGGTGCACTTCGCCGGACCCGTCATGAAGATGGCCACCCGGTCCGACCGGCACGGTGTGCTGCTTGAACAGACGCTGGCCGGGCTACGGGACCGGATCGGCGCCGCCGTCTACCTCAGCACCTACGCCGACGGTGACGTCCAGGTCCTCAAATCCGCGCACAGCCCGGCAGCGCCGGCCGTCGAGGAATGGGTGGCCTTCCGCGACACCGCCCACGCCAGCGCCGTCGGCAAGAGCCTGCTCGCCCAGCTCGACTTCACCTCCTGCATGGACCACCTCGCCCGCTACCCCTCGATCCAGCTCACCGAGCGCACCATCACCGACCCCCGTGCCCTCCTGGACTCCCTCGATGGACACGGCCCCTATGCGGCCCAGTTCGACCTCCTGGAGTACTCCTACCGCGAGGTCTGTGTCGCGTACTCCCTGGGCCTGCCCGGCCGGGCCTCCTGTGTCGCCCTCTCCCTGCCGGTCCGGCAGTATCCGCGTCTGCTCGACGCCGCCCGCGAGTTGAGCGAACGCACCACCGGCCTCCTCCTCGCCCACCTCCTCACCGACGACACCCCCGCTCCACACCACAACTCCCGTACGGAGCAAGCCAGTTGGGGACCGTCCGACCAGGCGGCACGCGCACTCCCGTGACCTGCCAGGTGCGCAGGAGCGGGGGAAGACCGCCGAAGTCCGCCGTCCGAAGGGGAGCGGCGGACTCGACGGCGAACGGACCGCGCGCCTCACTCGGCGGCGGCGATCCAGCTCTCCAACTGCTCGACGGTCGTGGCGGGATCGGCGACCAGTACGGCGAGGCGGTCGTCGGTGGAGTTGAGCGTGGACAGGGCGGGGCAGCGGTGGCAGGCGTCCACGCCCGTCTGGTTCCACCACTTGCAGTGCGGACGGAGGTGGCACCGCGGCACCGCGCCGGTGTCGCGCGACGACGGCAGGGTCTGGATGCGCTGGATCAGACCGCAGTCGTCGCCCACCCGGTTGGCGCAGGCGGAGGTGCAGTGCGAGGCGAACCGGAGGATCCGGTGGGGCGCGATGCCTTCGGGGATGCTCGACAGCACGTCCGCGGCGGGCACCGGCTCGTCCACGTAGACGACCTGGCCGTTGTCTCCCGATCTGACGCCCAGGACGACGGATTCCGGGCGGTGGGCGTCTCCGCTCGGGCACCAGGTGACGCGGTCTTCGGCATGACGGTCCACGGTGCTCCTCCGCGGCGTCAGGAGGACGCGGTGTCGGCGCCGTCGGGTGTGCTCAGGACGAGTCCGAGGATGGGCCCGCCGGTGGTTCCGAGCTGCTGCTCGGCGACGACTGCCTTCTGGATGTGCGCGGAAAGGGTCTGGGCGTCGGTTCTCTCCGCCGCGTCGGCCACGCCGCCCGCGGCGGCGAGGAGCCCACTGAGGAGCGCGGCCGTGGCGGCCGCTGCCCGGAGGTTGGGGTTCATGCTGTCCTTCCTTGACACTGACGTCTCGACTGACAAGGGCGACCGTATGCATCAACTCCCTTACGCGGAAGACGATTTGGTGCGTACTTATTTTCATCGAAGCACGGATGAAAGATTCGCATGGAGCGTATGGCCGTCGCCCGACACGACACCGGGCCCGGGCCCACCCGTCAGGGGGTGCTCGCCCGCTGAGCGGGGCGCGGCGCGAGCACCGCGGAGACCACGTCCCGCGACGAGGCCATGACGTCGGCCAGGAAGCGGCGGCGACCGACGCCGAGTCGGCGCAGTGCCGGGCCGTGGTCGACGGCCACGGTCGCGGACACCGCGAGCAGGAGCAGTCGCCACAGAGCCATGGTCGGGCCACGCATCAGGCGCGGCAGTTCGGCCACCGAGGCGTGCAGTCGCTCGCAGTGGAACGGGACGTGCCGCTCCTCGTCGGCCAGGATCCGCGCCGCAACATCGGTGGTGAGCGGGTCGTCGGTGCCGTCGCGCAGGGCGCGGTAGTAGCGCAGTGCCACCACCTCGGCGATCATGAGTACGAGCAGTTCCGTGCGCAGACCCATCAGACGCCTCAGCCGTACGAAGACCGTGTCGCTCCAGTGTCCGGCGAGCTTGGGCACTCCCCCGGCGGCCAACAGCCGGGCCAGCAGCCGGGCGTGGTTCTGTTCCTCGGCGATGAAGAGCCGGACCGCGTCCGCGTAGTCCGGGTCGCCGGCCTGGTCGGCCTTGCGGGAGAGGTTGGCGCCGTCGCCGTCCTCGCCGACCTGGAAGCGCTGGATGCCGGCCCATACGCTCGGATGCAGCGTCGCACCCAGCGCCCACTCCGGGTCGCCTTCGGCGTTCCTGCGTTCGCGCTCGTCCTCGAACCGCCGCGTCCACTTGGCGAATTCACCCGTACTCATCCGGCCTCCCCTGGCCTGAGCACAACGGCTGTGCCCAGGAGAGGGGGAGACGACTGCGGCGGCCAAATCGTTCCCCAGGCCGGCCGGCCCCCGCATCGCCGCAACGTCGGGTGATCGCGGCGAGCCGGTCGCCGACGCGCGCCGCACGTCTCAAGTGCGCAGATACGAAGCCCCGTTGAGGTCGAGGACCGTCCCCGAGGCCCATTCGGCGGCCGGGGAGGCCAGCCACAGCACGGCTGCCGCGATCTCGTCGGCCGACGCCACGCGCCCGAACGGACTCTGGGCCCGGATCGCCTCGCCCTCCGCCCCGCTCAGCCGGTGCGCGACCCGCTCCGTCTCGAAGAACCCGGGGGCGACGGAAGCCACGCCGATTCCGTACGGGGCCAGGTGCACGGCGAGGGACTGGCCCAGCGCGTGCACCGCCGCCTTGGTCGCCCCGTACGCCGGGTGGTCGGGTTCGCCCCGGAAGGCGCCGCGCGACCCGACGTTGACGATCCGGCCCCCGCCGCCCTGCTCAATCATCCGGCGAGCCGCGAGGTGACTGAGGTTGGCCGTCGCGAGGAGGTTGACGGACACATGGCTCTGCCAGGCCCCCGCCCAGTCCTCGTACGAGGTGGTGGCGAGTGGGTGGGGAAGGTTGACGGCGGCGTTGTTGACGAGGACGTCGAGCCCGCCGATCCCTTCGGCCGCGGCGTCCGCGACGGCCCGTGCGCCCGCCGGGGTGGACAGGTCGCCTCCGGCGAGCACATGCCCCGAACCGGAAAGGGAGGCGAGGGTTTCCTCGGCCTCCTCGCGGCGGGAGCCGAAGTGCACGGCCACCCGGTCGCCGTTGGCGGCGAAGGCCTGGGCGAGCGCACGGCCCAGTCCGCGCGAGGCGCCGCTGACGAGGACACGTCGACCGGTGGACGGAAAGGCGCGGGCGGGAGCGGAAGGGGTCGACTCGGTGGAGGAGGACGGCGTTCGAGAGGAGGACGGCATTGGAGAAGTCATGTGGATCATGATGCCCTCGCCTCCCGACACCCGGTTCGGTGCTCCCCCCTTGCCGTCGGCCGCACCTCGGAGTGGGGCCGCGTCAGCCGGACCCGATCGCCTCCGTCGTGGCAGGCGTGGGTGGTTGGAAGCAGGCGGTGACGTTTTTCCCGCGCGGGCAGGGATAGGCGTGCCATTCGTCGGAGAGGGCGTCGATGAGCATCAGGCCACGTCCGCCGAGCGCGCCGTCGTCCGGGTCGCGCTGTTCGGGGAGTCGGGGTGAGGAGTCGTGCACCGTGACATGCAGGCACTCCTCGTCCCAGGTGAGGATCAGCTGTGCCGCGCTGCGTGCGTGCACATGGGCGTTGGTGACCAGCTCGGACACCGTCAGCAACACGTCATCCATGACCTCGGGGGTCTGCTGGGCCCATGCGAGCGTCGTCAGATGCTCACGCGTCCAGTCCCTTGCCTCTTTCACGCCGCTGTTCAGCGGCAGGGAGCGTGCCCATCCCACGGCTTTCAGCGATGAGTCCTTCGCCACCGGTCACTCCTTACGTCGTGTGCGTCGTGCGCCTTACCTCGGCCGGGTCTTTGACCGTCTACCCCGAAACGCGGCTCGAACGGCGCCGTGGACGACTCCGCCCCGCCAGGCGCGGGGGCCCGACACGGGGCCGAAAGGAAGGCGGGAGTCGCGGGGCCCTTCTCGGCCGGAGCGGTGGAGTCAGCCGTTGAGCGTGGTCATGAGCTCGGGGGCGTAGCGGTCGCCGACGGCGACGCCCTGCGGGGCGACGGCTTCGATGGCCGCGAGCTCCTCGGCGGTGATGTCGATGTCCGTGGCGGCGAGGTTCTCCTCCAGGTAGCGGCGGCGCTTGGTGCCGGGAATGGGGACGGCGCCCTGGCGCATGACCCATGCGAGGGCGAGCTGGGAGGCGGTGACGCCCTTGGCGGCCGCGAGCCGGCCGACCTCGCGGACGACGTCGAGGTTGCGCTCGAAGTTCGCGCCCTGGAAGCGCGGGTCGGTGCGCCGGAAGTCGTCCGGGGCGAAGTCCTCCGGGCTGGTGATGGCTCCGGAGAGGAAGCCCCGGCCCAGCGGAGCGTAGGCGACGAGGCCGATGCCCAGCTCGTCCAAGGTGTCGGCGACACCGTCGGCCTCGATGCTCCGCTCGAAGAGCGAGTACTCCGTCTGGACGGCCGAGAGGGCGTGGACCGCGTGGGCGCGGCGGATGGTGGCGGGCGCCACCTCGCTCAGCCCGAGGGCGCCGACCTTGCCTTCGGCGACGAGCTCGCCCATGGCTCCGACCGTCTCCTCGATGGGCACCTGCGGGTCGACGCGGTGCAGGTAGTAGAGGTCGACGTGGTCCGTGCGCAGGTGACGCAGCGAGCGCTCCAGGGAGTGGCGGATGTACTCCGGCCGGCCGTTGTGGCCGCGTGGCTCGCCGTCGTCGGTGATCTCGATGCCGGTCTTGGTGGCGAGGACGACCCGGTCCCGGCGGCCGACCAGCGCTTTTCCGAGGAGCTGCTCGTTGCGGAAGGGGCCGTAACTCTCCGCCGTGTCCAGCAGGGTCACGCCCAACTCAAGGGCGCGGTCCAGCGTGGCGAGGGACTCGGCTTCGTCGGTGGCTCCGTAGAAGGCGCTCATGCCCATGCATCCCAGGCCCTGGCTGCTGACGGTGAGGCCCTGGGTGCCCAGTGCGCGGTACTTCATGGTGTTCTCCTGTGCGGATCGATGGGGAACCATCTGGGGTAACTAACTGGTTAGTGCCACCATGCATACCCTCGTGGCCGGATGTCAATAACTGGTTAGTTACCTGTACGGTGTGCCCATGGCAGGAGACTCGAACGCAACCAGGACCCGACTGCTCGGCGCCGCCTTCGGCGAGTTCGCCGAGCACGGCCTGGCCGGTGCCCGCGTGGATCGCATCGCGGCCGCGGCCGGCGCCAACAAGCGGCTGATCTATGTGTACTTCGGCAACAAGGAGCAGCTCTTCGACCGCGTGATCGAGCACTGTGTGGCCGAGGGAACCGAGGCGGTGCCCTTCGACGTCGACGACCTGCCGCAGTACGCCGGCGCGCTGTTCGACCATCTCGTGGCCCGCCCCGACCTGGTACGAGTGCTCACCTGGAAGCAGCTGGAGCGGCCGGGAGAGGTCCACCCGGACACGGCCGCCTCTTGGCAGGGCAAGGTGGAAGCCCTGTCGGCGGCGCAGCGGCACGGGCACGTCGACCCCGCGCTGGCCCCCGCCGACATCCTGAATCTGACGCTCGCCCTGGCCCAGGCCTGGTTCACGGCCGCCGGCAACATGGCACACCTGTCGCCGGTACCCGCCGCCGCCCCTTCGGAGAGCAGGTCCCGGCAGCGGGCCGCGGTCGTCGAGACCGTCCGCCGGATGACGACACCGCAGGACCGGTAGACATCCTGGCGCGGGAATCGGGCGGGGCGCAGGCCCGGCCGCGGGCCCGCGCCCATGCGGACCGAGGCCCGGTTCAGCCCGGGAGCGAGGCGTCCTGCCGTACGCACTCGATGAGGTAGTCACCGCTCTCGGGGTCGATGACCACGCCGTGCGCTTCGCTGTGGAAGCCGGGGAAGGCGCGGTCGAAGGCCTCCAGAGCGCCGAGGTAGCGCAGCACCGGTCCGTCGGAGGCGCCGAGTGCTTCTCCGGGCATCAGCACGGGGATTCCGGGCGGAGTGACGGTGACCATGGCAGCCGCCACCCGTCCCGCGGCCTCGCTGAGCGGGAGGCGTTCGGTTCCGCCGCGGATGAGCTGCTGGTAGCAGTGGCGGGGTGCGACGACGGGTTCGGGCAGGTCCTGGAAGGCGGAGTCGAGGGCGTCGATGAGGTCGGCGCGGGTGAGGTGTTCGTGCATGTCCTGGCAGAGGGCGCGCAGGGTGGTGCCGGCATAGCGCTTGGGGTGGAGCTCGGTGAGCTGCGGCAGCACCTGGTGCAGCGGGGTCTCGGCGTCGTGGAGTGCCTTGAAGTCCATCAGGGCGTCCATCAAGGTGCCCCACTTCCCCTTGGTGATGCCCATGGAGAAGAGGATGAGCGTGGTGTAGGTGTCGGTCTTCTCGACCACGATGCCCCGCTCGGCGAGGTAGGCGGTGAGGACGCGGGCGGGGATGCCCCACGGTTCGCTCTCTCCCGCGGCCGTGACACCGGGGCAGGTCAGCGTCACCTTGATCGGGTCGAGCATGCACTGGCCCCGGCTCAGGCCCGCGAAGCCGTGCCAGTCGGCCTCCGGGTCGAGCTCCCAGCACGCCGGTTCGGTGGCCAGCAGGTCGGGGGCCGCGTCGGCGAACGGTACGCGGGAGGCGGTGGCGGGGTCCGCGATGTGCTCGGGCTGCCAGACGCCGAAGAACCACGGGGGACGGTCCCCCGCTGCCGCGATGCGGCGCCCGGTGCGGACGACGGTCTGCCGGAACCGGATGGCTTCGGTGACGGCCTCGTTGATCAGCCACTCCCCCTGCGGGCCGTCCATCATCGCCGCCGCCACGTCCAGCGAGGCGATGGCGGGGTACAGCGGCGAGGTGGTGCCGTGCATCATGAACGCCTCGTTGAACCGGTCGTGTTCGACGGGCGCGCGGGGCGAGGACTTCACGTGCACCATGGCGGACTGCGACAGGGCGGCGAGCAGTTTGTGGGTGGACTGGGTGGAGAAGACCGTGGGCCGCTCCGCCTCGGGGAAGGTGTCCGCGTCCACGGCCATGCCGTAGCGCCCCGCATAGAGCGGGTGGAACCGCGCGTAGGCGAACCACGCCTCGTCGAAGTGGAGATGGGGCGTGCTGGGCGCGAGGGCTCGCGCGGTCTGCACGGTGTCGTAACACAGGCCGTCGTACGTGGAGTTGGTGATCACCGCGTACTGCGCCTGCGGGGAGGTCGCTCCCGGGGTCAGGGGGTGGGCGGCGATCCTGTTCGCCACCGCGCCGGGGGCGGTTTCACGGGCGGGCAGCGGGCCCGCGAGGCCGTAACCGTTGCGGGTGGGGACCAGGTAGACCGGTCGGGCGCCGGAGATCACGAGGCCGTGCAGTACTGATTTGTGGCAGTTGCGGTCCACGAGGGCGATCTCGTCCGTGGTGACGCAGTAGTGGCCGACCATGCGGTCCGCGGTCGAGTCGCCGTGCAGGACGAAGTAGGTGCGGTCGGCTCCGAAGATGCGGGCCGCGTTGGCTTCGGCGTCGCCGATGGGGCCGTTGTGCTCGAAGAGGGAGCCCAGCTCGCCCACCGAGATGGACAGGTCGGAGCGGAAGAGGCGCTCCCCGTAGTAGTCGAAGAACGCCCGGCCCACCGGGGACTTCAAGAACGCGACCCCGCCCGAGTGCGCGGGGGTGTGCCAGGAGTATTCGTGGGCGTCGTCGAAGCGCCGCAGGGCTTTGAAGAACGGCGGCAGAAGGGCGTCGCCATAGGTGCGGGCCGCACGGGCGACGCGGCCCGCGATGAACGAGGGGGTGTCCTCCAGCGGCCAGACGTAGCCGACGGCGGTCTCGGCCACCCACAGGGGCAGCCGGTCCACGCCGTGGTCAGAGTCCTCGGTCATCACGACGAAGACCGGAAGGTCCTTGAAGCGGCGGGAGATCTGCCGCAGCACCGCCGCGCCGCCCGGCTCCGTATCGCCGCCGCCGTCGCCCTTGTGGTCGCCGTCTGCGAAGGGGCGCCCCGACCCGTGCGGCAGCTCCCACGCCACCATGGCCGCGCTCAGCCCGGCTTCGGTGCGCAGTGCCGCACAGGCGGCCTCTGCCGTCCTCGCCCAGCGCACCTCCAGGCCCAGCTCCTCCAACCCCTTGCCGATACGCGCCAGTTGCTCGGCCCCGACTCCCCCACCCAGAGGGTCCTCGCGCAGGGCGAGCAGAACACTGCCGTTCGCCATGACCACCATCTCCATCGCTCGCTTTGAAACACCGTCCGGCAGCAAGCATCGTGAAGAAGCGGGAGCGAAAGGTGACAGGAGGCGTAAACCACCCGCATGGGTACAGAGAGGTGGCGCCAGTGGTCCGCGGCCACCGGGCGGAAGGACGGTCGCAGTCGCGCCGCCGGGAGCGGAAAAGCACTGTCCCCGACCGCACTTGACCTGCGAACATCGGCGGATGCTGACTCTCGCCGACGACCTCGGCCATCTTTCCTGCACCGTCGCCGGCGACGGCACGCCCGTGGTGCTCCTGCACGCCGGTGTGGCCGACCACCGTATGTGGGACGCGGTCGCGCCCGCGCTCGCGGAACGGCACACGGTCATCCGCTACGACCTGCGCGGCTTCGGCGAATCCGCACCGCCGTCCGGTCCGTTCAGCGAGACCGGGGATCTGCGCCGGCTGCTGGACCATCTCGGCCATGACCGCGTGCAGCTCATCGGCGCGTCCTGGGGTGGCCGCGTGGCCGTCGACTTCACGCTCACCCATCCGGACCGCGTACGGTCCCTGACGCTGCTGGCCCCGCCGTGGCCGGGGTACGACTGGTCCGCCGAAATGATCGCCTACGACGAGGCCGAGACCGCGGCTTTGTCGGCGGGTGACCTGGACACCGCGGTCCGCGTCAACCTGGACATGTGGCTGCGCGGTCCAAACCGCGACTGGGACGACGTCGATCCCGAGCCGGTGGAGCGGCTCCGGGGCGCGGTCAGGACGTCCCTGGTGAACCAGGACGCGCTCGCGCGACACTCCCAGGGCGGCTCGGACGGCGACATCGCCACCATCGGCGTTCCCACCCTGGTGGGGTTCGGTCGCCTCGATGTCGCCGACTTCCAGGACATCGCCCGCAAGTACGCCGCCGCGATACCCGGCGCCACCCTGGTCGAGTTCCCGGCCGCTGCCCATCTCATCGCCGTGGACGCCCCCACGGAACTCCTCGCGGCGCTCCGTACCTTTCTGGTGAAGTGACGTACGGACGCGCGGAGTTGGGGCGGTCAACGCACTGGGGAAGCCCCCGGAGTTCGGGGACCTCGCCCTGCGCTACTCAGGCCCCGCTCAGGGGTGTCTGGAGTTCCGTCACCCAGTCGTCGCGGTTCTGCGGGCACTCCAGGTTGACCTCGCGCGGATAACCGGTCGGCACATGGCCGTTGGCGTCGATCCAGCGGGCCAGGGCCTGGGCCGCGGGCAACACCGTGTCCATGGAGCCCCGGTGCACGATGGTCGCCGCCCGCTCCAGGGACGGCAGGTCGAGGACGCGTACGGGGTCGTCCCGTAGGGGAGCCGAGACCTGGACCGCGGCGTGGACGATGATCCTGCCCGCGCCCTCCGGATCGTCCTCGTAGTAGGCGATCCCGGGGCCCGTGGGTGTGATGCCCGCGGTGTTCAGACGTCGGGAAAGCTCCTCGTAGAGCGGTCCGATGACCGGGCTGATGTCCTCGGGCTCGTAACTCGCGGCGGTCGCGGTCAGTTCCGCCACCCGGACGGTGGGGACGTTCTTGATGACGACGTCGTTCTCGGGCATGCGCCCCTCGCTCTCGATCGCTCGGAGCCTCGCCTCGACCTGGACCAGCCGTGCGCCCGCGGCAGCCACCGCGGTCTCCAGTTCGGCCCGTCGCAGCCGCATCATGCCGCGCAGTTCCTCGGCGCTGACCTTCTCGTCGACGATGTCGCGGACCTGGTGGAGGGTGAACCCCAGGTCCTTGAGGGCGATGATCCGGTTGAGGCGGGCGAGCTGGGCGGCGCTGTAGTAGCGATAGCCGCTGGCAGGGTCGACATGGGCCGGGCGCAGCACTCCCGTCGCGTCGTAATGACGCAACATCCGGACCGAGACGCGGCCGTGCCGGGCGAAGTCTCCAATGGTGAACATGATGTCTCCGAGTTGACCGCCTGACACGGTGTGAGGGTCAAGAAGGTACTCGTCCCCCGAGTCACCGCCGGGACTCGGGGGAACGAAGGAGAGACGACCCTCGGCCCGTTCACCTCATTCCCGCGCCACCACCCGCAGCGTCTTGACCGACGGGTCGGCCGCGTCGGGAATCAGGACGCCGTGTTCGACGCCGCTGCGCAGATAGTCGAGGACCGCTTCGGTGATGACCTCGCCGGGGGCGATCGCGGGTACGCCGGGCGGGTAGGGGCTGATCGTCTCCGCGGAGATGCGGCCGGCGGCGCGCTCGGCGGGCACGTGCTCCACGGGGGCGAAGAACGCCTCGCGCGGCACCATCGCCTGTTCCAGTTCCAGGTCCGAGGGGGCGGGCCGGTGGACCGGGCTCTGCTTCTCCAGGGAGTCGGCGTTGTCGACCAGCGCGCGCAGGGCGTCCAGCAGGATCTTCTCGGTCTCGTCGTCGTCGGCGTGGGTGATGGAGGCGCTGATGCGGCAGCTGTCGGAGCCTCCGACGTCCACATGGCGGTGTTCGCGCAGCCACTCCGCCGCCTGCATGCCGGTGATGCCGAGTTCGCGTACGTCGATGACGAGCTTGAGCGGATCGTAGGAGGCGGCGAAGCCTTCCTCGACCACCTCGCGGCCCATGGGCCGCAGGCCAGGCAGGTCGTCCAGGGTCGACCGGATGCGCAGTGCGCGGTGGAGTGCGCCCTCCAGGAGCTCGTGGCCGTGTTCCACCATCTGGCGGCGCCAGCCGTCGAGCGTCGCGTACACCAGGGTGGAGGCGCTGGTCGTGCCGAGCAGGTCCTCCCGCTGCTTGAGCACCTCGGGCGACACCCGGTCGTACTGGAGGTGGAAGACCGAACTCTGCTCGATCGCACCGCCCATCTTGTGCACGCTGGTGACCACCAGGTCCGCCTCGGCGTCCATGCCCCAGGGCGGCAGCGCGGAGTGGAAGGGAAGGTGGGCGCCCCACGCCTCGTCCACGATCAGGGGGACGTCGAACTCGTGGCACACCCGGGCCACGCCGGCCACGTCCGCGCAGGTGCCCCACTCGGTGGGCGTGATCAGCAACATGCCCTTGGCGTCCGGGTGTTCCTCGAGGCGGCGGCGTACGTCGTCGGGCTCCGGGGGGTGTGCCAGATGACGCTCGGCGTCGAACTTGGGGTGCACCCAGATCGGTCGCACACCGTTGACGACGACGGCCGCGATGACGGACTTGTGCGCGTTGCGCGACAGCAGCAGCTTCTCACCGGGCCCGGCCACGGAGAGCATGGCGGTCTTCACCGACAGGGAACTGCCGCAGGTGGAGAAGAACGCCTGCTCGGCCCCCACCGCGTCGGCCATCAACTCCTGCGCCTGGCTGAGCACGCCCTGGGACTGCCGGCGGTCGTCGAGACCGTTGAGGGCGAGGACGTCCGAACGGAACACGTCGAGCCCGACGATGTCGGCCACCCGGGGGTCCACGCCTCGGCCCTGCTTGTGCCCCGGTGGGCCGTACGCCACGTCTCCGCGGCGCCGGAACTCCTGGAGCGCCTCCAGTACTGGCACCCGCGAGTGATCCATTCGTACCTCCCAGCACGGTTGCGGCCCGGACGGCGGCTCTGCCGTCATGGTCGTCGTGTTGCACGGGTGCCGCAATCGAAACCGTCAGGTGTCGTGGTACCGGGAGAGTGGCACCCGAAGGTGGACACGTGCGGCGGGTCGTCGCACGCCGGATGCCGAGGAGGCAGAGTGACCCGCACTTTCGAGGACGATGTGCATGCCGAGCTCCGTGCGGCGGTGGCGGCGCGCGCGGACGCGTTGTGGCAGGTGGCGGTGGGGCTGCACGGCGACCCCGAGTACGCCTTCGCCGAGCACCGGGCCGCCGCCCGGCTTTCGGGCGAACTGGAGAAGGCCGGTTTCGTGGTGGAGCGCGGCGTGGCCGACCTTCCCACCGCCTTCACCGCCCGCTCCGGGCGCGGCCGCCCCGCCGTGGCGCTGCCGCTGGAGTACGACGCGCTGCCCGGCCTCGGCCACGCCTGCGGGCACAACCTCATCGCGGCCGCGGGCCTGGGCGCGGCTCTCGCGCTGCGCGCGGTGCTGGACGAGTCGGCCGGAGGCGTGCTGGCCGTCGGCACCCCCGCCGAGGAGGGCGGCGGGGGAAGGTCCTGGAGGCGGAGGCGGGCGTGTTCGACGACGTCGACGCGGCGCTGATGTTCCACCCCGGGGTGTACAGCTGGACGCGGGCGCCGCTGACCGCCCAGGTGCAGTACCGCGTGGCCTTCCACGGGCGGGCCGCGCACCCGACCGGTGATCCGACGGAGGGCATCGACGCGCTGGCGGCCCTGATCGAGTTGTTCAACGTGCTCAGCGCGCTCGGCCGGCGGCTGCCGGAGGCCTCCCACATCCAGGGCATCATCACCGAGGGCGGCACCGCCACCAACATCGTGCCGGAGTACGCGCAGGGACTCTTCGGCCTGCGCGCCGCCACGACCTCGGCCCTGGACGACCTGGTCGGGCAGGTGCGGGCCGCGGCGGACGGCGTCGCCCTCGCCACCGGCACCAAGGCGGAGGTGGAGCGGGCCACCTTGCGTTATGACCACTTCCGCGACAGCACGGCGCTGTCCGAGCGCTTCGCCGAGCACCTGTCCCGGGAGGGGATCGAGCTGACGCGGCCCACGCCGGGCGTCTATCTGGGCTCCTCCGACATCGGCAATGTCAGCACGCGCGTGCCCGCCATCCACCCCTTCGTCGCGATCATGGACGACGGTTCCGACCACACCCCGGAGTTCGCCTCGGCGGCCGCCTCGCCGCGTGCCCGTGCCGTGGTGGTCGCGGCGGCCGGAGCGCTGGCGTGCACGGCCGCCGACGTCCTGCTCAACGCCGACCTGCGTGACGAGGCGTGGGCACACCATCGTGCGGCGGCCTACTGACCCGGGGGCCTAAGCATCCGCGCTGTTCGCCTCGTTCGGGCCCTGCCCGGCGATCGTCGAGAGATCGGCGAGCAGGCGGATGGTGTCCGCGGTGACGGCGGCCAGCGCGTCCTGGGAGGCGTCGCCGCGCTCACGGAACAGCGAGGTCAGTTCGTCCTGGGCGGCGTACGCCCGGCGCAGCGCCTCGTGACGCTCGCGGCTTCGCCGACGCGCCTCGTCCGTGTCGTCGTCGGCGGGATCGGAGCCGTCCAGCGGGTCGTCCAGGCCGCACAAGTCCCCGGCGGCGCCCAGGAGTTCGGCCAGGATGCGCGGCGCGGGGCCCGGCAGGACGGTCCGGTCCCGGCCGGCCTCCGCCAACGTGCGGGTGATCGCTTCGGCGTGGTGGGTGATCCGGTCCCAGGTGAAGTCCCAGTCGGCCGCCGGGGGCAGCGGAGCCGAACGGCGCAGCCGGTGGCCCGGGTTGAAGCGGTAGCTCTCCTGCGACCAACGGCGGGCCGTGCGCAGGTCGGTGACCCGGTCGGTGAGCCGCCGCGCCCGGTCGTGCCAGGCCTGCGCGTCGTCACGGGAGTACGCGCCGTCGCCGAGCCCGTCGGCGACGGCGTGCAGCAGCGCGGCGCTCTCCTGGGGCAGCCGTCCGCGCAGATGGCGCACGCTGCGCGAGTGCACCGGGGGCAGCACCAGGGCGTTGACCGCGATCCCGATGACCGCACCGAGCAGCGTCTCCAGGAACCGGTGGATGATGTCGAACCCTGAGTACGTGCCGTAGACCAGCACGAACAGGGCGGCGGTCGGCGCGTTGAGACCCTGGGTGCCGAAGCGGGCGTACGAGCCGAAGAGCATCGTCGCCGGGAGCGCGATGGCCATGGCCAGCATGGTGTCTCCGGTCAGCACGCCGGCGCCCGCCGCGAGCAGGGTGCCCATGACCACGACCACGAACTGCTGAAGGGCGGATTTGAGCGACCGGTAGACCGTGCTCTGCACGAGGAATATCGCCGTCCAGGGCGCCAGCATCGCCATCGGCGCCTTCCACCACCAGCCCGCCAGCGCCCAGGCGATCAGCGCCGCGGCGGCGGCCTTCAGCGCTTGGACCGCGGTGTCCCGCTCAGGTCCGGGGCTGCTCAGCGCACGCCGCGCCGATCGCGCCACGGCCGCGCACTCCCAGGTCGCCCACTGCCCCCACTGCCGAGAGGCCTGGCCCAGATTCTTCAATGTCCCATCCCGTGGTCGCACCCTTTGCTCACGCGGCCCGCATGCGGGCAGGGCTTTGCCCGCCGCCCTGCCCGCCTTCCACCCCACTGCCGCCCTACGAGGGGGGCCTAGGGCAGCGGTGAGCCGCCGGTCGCGTTCATCACCTCGGCGGTGATGAAGCTCGCGTGCTCACAGGCGAGGAAGACATAGGCCGGTGCCATCTCGGCGGGTTGCGCCGGGCGCCCCAGCGGGGCCTGCTTGCCGAACTCGGCGGTGTCCGGCAGCGTCGCGGGAATGAGCGGGGTCCACACCGGCCCGGGCGCCACGGCGTTCACCCGGATCCCGCGTTCGGACAGCATCTGTGCGAGCCCCTTGGTGAAGGTGACGATGGCGCCCTTGGTCATGGCGTAGTCGAGCAGATGGGGGCTGGGCTGGTAGGCCTGGACGGAGGTGGTGTTGATGACGGAGCCGCCCGCAGGGATGTGGGGCACGGCCATCTTGGTCAGCCAGAACATGCCGTACAGATTGGTGTGCAGCACCCGGTCGAACTGCTCGGTGGTGATGGCCTCGATGCCGTCGGGCTGGGACATCTGGTAGGCCGCGTTGTTCACCAGCACGTCGATGCGCCCGAACTCGGCGACCGCCCGGTCGATGAGGTCCCGGCACTGCCGCTCCTCGCGGATGTCGCAGGACACCGCGATGGCACGGCGTCCCGCCTCCTCCACCAGACGCACGGTCTCGCGGGCGTCCTCTTCCTCCTCCGGCAGGTGGGTGAAGAGGACGTCGGCGCCCTCCCGCGCGTAGGCGAGGGCGACGGCCCGCCCGATGCCGGAGTCGCCGCCCGTCAGCACGGTCTTGCGGTCGGTGAGCAGACCGCTGCCCCGGTAGCTCTGCTCACCGTGGTCCGGCGGGGGATCCATCGGCCCGGTCCAGCCGGGGTGCGGCTGGTCCTGCTGGGGCAGATCGGGCCGGGGGTGCTTGTCGGTGGGGTCCTGTCGACGGGTCGGGTCGGTCATGGGTCGCGCCTTTCCGGAGGGCATGGGAACGATCGGGTGGCGTCGTCGGCCCGGGCGTGGGTGGGTGTGCCCGGCGCACAGTTGGATCAGCCTTCGGCAGACCTCGACGGCGCTCGGACGCGCCCGGTGAGCCGCTGTTCGCTCAGCTCCCCGGGGCCTTCGTGCCAGTGGGTGGTGACACGTCCCAGGTACCCCGATGAGCCCACGTATGCGCCCTGCGGCGGGCGAACGGGACCGCCCCTCGGTCCTGGTGCGCGGCTAGCGACGGTCGTCGTGGTCGTCGGGTCCGGGGGACGACGGAGGGGTGTCCCAGGAGTCGGCCCCCGGCTGGGGCGCCGAGGGGGGCGGGGGCTTGCGGGCGGCTCGGCGGCGCCCGGTCCAGAACATCGCCAGGAGCCCGGCGACCACCACCAGTCCCACGATGACCAGGAGCAGGGCCGTGGCGGGCCCCGCGGCGACGACCTGCGAAGTGGGGTGAGCGATCACCATGGGCTCGAACTCCTCTGGATGGCTGACGGGACCGGGTGAGCCCCGCCCGGCAGGTACCGGATGACATAGCTCTGCTACCCGAATATCCCCAGACATCTCGGACGCCTGCTCCAAAGGGACGATCCCGGTCTCCCCCTGCGCACGGCCCGCGCTCCGGGGGGTGGGGCCCTCTTCTTCGAGCCGGGCACCAAGTCCGCTCTGTACAACGGGAGTTACCTGCCGCTCGACGGGCTGCCCGTGTCGATGGCGTACAACTCGACGCTGCACATCACCTTCGACGTCCACGGTGAGGTCTGCTGATTCGACTCTTCACCCTCGGCTTCGGCGTACTCTGCGCGGGGGTCGGCGCGACTGTCCTTCCAGTACGTCCATCGCGGGGCGTGACGGCGGGCCCCCGGTCCGTCCCGGGCGCTTCGCACTTGGCCGAACCCCGGATGCCACCCGTCACGGCATCGCACAAGCTGTCAGCGACGAGGCGGCATTCGCCGCCGCCGTCGAACGGCACGGAAGCGCGGTCTTGAGCACGGCACACGGCCGGCGTCTTCCGTCGCCCGACCCAGGAGCGATCATGAGTGTGGGAGACGAATACCGCAGCCGCGCACGGGAGTTGGAGTCCCGGGCACGGGAGTGGAAAGAGGCGGCCGAGCGGGCCACCGACCCGGAACAGCGCAAGCGCCTGACGGACAAGGCGCGCCGCGCCCACGAGCAGAGCGAGCAGGCGGGACGCATGCCCGGCCAGGGTCTGGACCCGGTGTAGCCGCCCCTCCCGCTGCCGGTGGACCGGGCTCCGCGATCACCGCCCGCCGGGCGCGGACCCGCGCCGGCGCCGGACCCGCGCCGGGAAGCGGCCGCCCGCGCCGGGCCCCGCCCGGACGAGGCCCGCCCGGTCCTGCCGTATGACTCCGCGCTGTCGGGGCACACGTCAGTACCGAGCTGGGCACCGGTATGGATCGGAGACTGCGCATGCGCACCGTCGGAGTTGAAGAAGAGCTGCTCATGGTGAGCGCGCGGACCGGTGAGGTTCTGGCGCTCTCCCCGGTCGTCACCTCACCGGCGGCCTCCCCCAAGGGCGGCGAGGCCGAGGAGCACGAGTTCGAGACGGAGCTCCAGAAGGAACAGGTGGAGTTCGCCACCAGCCCTCTGACGGCGATGAGCGACATCGAGGAAGAGATCATCGCGCGGCGCCGGGAAGCGGCCGCCCGCGCCGAGAAGGCGGGGGCCACCGTCGCCGCCCTGGCCACCTCGCCCGTGCCGGTGCAGCCCTCGCTTGAGCTCGGGGAGCGCCACGTCTGGATGGCGAAGAACTTCGGGCTCACCGCCCGCGAGCAGCTCACCTGCGGCTGCCATGTGCACGTGGCCGTCGACTCCGACGAGGAGGGCGTGGCCGTACTCGACCGGATCCGGCCCTGGCTGTCGGTGCTGACCGCGATCAGCGGGAACTCGCCCTTCTGGCAGGGTGAGGACAGCGGCTACAGCAGCTACCGCAGCCGGGTCTGGAACCGCTGGCCCTCCGCGGGGCCGACCGAGATCTTCGGCTCCGCCGACCGCTACCACCGGCACGTCGAGTCGATGCTCGCCACCGGTGCCCTGCGGGACGACGGAATGATCTACTTCGACGCGCGGCTGTCCGCCCGCTACCCGACGGTGGAGGTCCGCGTCGCCGACGTGTGTCTCCAGCCGAGCACCACCGTGCTGATCGCCACGCTCGTCCGCGCTCTGGTGGAGACCGCCGCCGCGGACTGGCGGGCCGGCCGGCCGCCGGCCCCGGTCAGCGCGGGCCTGCTACGGCTTGCGTCCTGGCGGGCCGCCCGTTCGGGTCTTGGCGACTCCCTCGTCGACCCGCTCACGATGCGGGACAAGCCCGCGTCGGCGGTCGTCGCGTCCCTCCTGTCCCACGTCGAGGACGCGCTGACCGCGAGCGGCGACCTGGAACGCGCTCGACGCACCCTGTCGCGACTGACCGAACAGGGCACCGGCGCGGACCGTCAGCGGGAGATCCACCGCCAGCACCGCAGCTTCGAGGCGGTGGTACGGGAGTGCGCCCGGATCACGGCGCTCGCCGACTAGCGGCAGGCGGTCCTTTCGCGCTTCCGTCCCGGCGGGCGCGCACACATCGCGGCGCGAACTGCCGACCCGGCGGGCGCCCCCACCTCGTGGTGTGGGGCGCCCGCCCTACTTCCGATCTCCTCAACTCGCCCTGTTCTGCGGGCCATTCACGGCGTGAAGAGAACCTTGACCGCGCCGTCGCGCTTCTTCTGGAACATCTCGTACGCGTCGGGCGCCTGCTCCAGCGTCAGGCGGTGCGTGGCGAAGTCGTCGACGCCCAGGGGGTCTTGGTCGGTGAGGAGGGGGAGGATGTCGTCGACCCAGCGTCGGACGTTGGCCTGGCCCATGCGCAGGTTCAGCTGCTTGTCGAACATGGTGAGCAGCGGCAGCGGGTCGGCCGCGCCGCCGTAGACGCCGGAGACGGAGATCGTCCCTCCCCTGCGGACGAGGTCGATCGCCGTGTAGAGCGCGGAGAGGCGGTCGATTCCGGCGCGCTTCATCATGGCCGAGGCGAGCGCGTCGGGCAGCAGGGACGTCATGCCCTGGGCCGCGGCCGCGACCCGGCTGCCGTGTGCCTCCATGCCGACCGCGTCGATGACGGCGTCGGGCCCGCGGCCCCCGGTGAGGTCGCGTACGGCGTCGGTGAGGTTGTCGCCGCATTCCTGGAGGTCGAGGGTGTGGATGCCGCGTCGGCGGGCCCGTTCCAGGCGCTCCGGTACGAGGTCGATGCCGATGACGGTTCCGGCGCCGCGGTGGGCGGCGATGCGGGCGCTCATGTCGCCGATGGGTCCCAGGCCCAGAACGGCGACGCTGCCGCCGGGCGGGATGGCGGCGTACTCGACCGCCTGCCAGGCCGTGGGCAGCACGTCGGAGAGATAGACGAAGCGGTCGTCCGACGGCCCCTGCGGCACCTGGATGGGCAGCGTGTTCCCGAACGGGACCCGCAGGTACTGGGCCTGCCCGCCGGGCACCTGTCCGTAGAGCTTGGTGTAGCCGAACAGCGAGGCGCCGGTGCCGTGTTCGCGTACCTGGGTGGTCTCGCACTGCGACTGGAGGCCCTGGTCGCACATGAAGCAGGTGCCGCACGAGACGTTGAAGGGGATCACCACGCGGTCTCCGGGCTTCAGGGAGGTGACGTCCGGGCCCACCTCCTGGACGATGCCCATGGGCTCGTGCCCGAGGATGTCCCCCGGGTCGAGGAAGGGACCGAGCACCTCGTAGAGGTGCAGGTCCGACCCGCACAGTCCGGTCGTGGTCACCTGGACGATGACGTCGTCCGCGTCCTGGATGGTGGGGTCGGGCACGGTGTCCACGCGTACGTCGCGCTTGCCGTGCCAGGTGAGTGCCCTCATCGCGTCTCCTTGTGGGTGTGCCGGCTCGAACAGCTGGTGGTGTCCGCTTCTGCCCTACGGTGGGCGCGTGCCCTAGGCGGGGGCGGCGAACCGGTCCGGCGCGGGGATTCGCGGGCGGGACCGTGGCCCGGGCTCACCGTTTGCGCCAGGTGTCGGCGGCGGGGTCGTGCACGGCCAGCCCCAGCGCCTCGAAGGCGCGGAGCCATCCGAGCATGGGCCATGTCCCCCAACGCCGTTTGTAGAGCGCCCCGTTGCGCAGGATGTCGTCGAGGTGCTGGACGGGTGGATCGTGGGTCGGATGGTGCTGGTGGTACGCGGGTGCGCCGCCCACCCACCACAGGTCCACTCCCTGCCGGGCCGCCGTGGCGGAGAAGTCGGTGTCCTCACCGCCGTAACCGGCGTACGACTCGCAGAACCCTCCGACGCGGCTCCAGGTGGCGGCGGTGAGGGCGAAGGACAGCGACCAGAAGAGGCGGGGGTCTCCCCCGCGCCGGAGCTCTCCGTCGGCGGGGGCGGGCCGCGCCGGATGGGGCGGGGCCAGGTCGGCGAGGGCGTCGAGGCCATAGCCCCCGGGTGGCGCGGGTGGCAGGTAGGCGACCGTTCCGCACAGCAGCGCGCCGTCCTCGGCGACCTGGGCGTAGCGGTCCAGGAGGGTGGGGCCCGGCACACAGTCCACGTCGAGGAAGACCAGCAGGTCCGCGCCGCCTTCGAGGGCCCGAGCCGCCCCCGCGTTACGGGCGGCGGCCAGCGGCAGGCCGCCCTCGGCCAGCGGCAGGTCGAGCACGCATGGTGGGGGCCTTCGGCCGGCGGTGAGCGGGCCGATGTCCGGATCGTCCATGGCGACGATCACATACTGGTCGGGGGTGCGCGCGCCCCGGGAGAGTCCGTCCTGCTGGAGCAGCAGATGACGGTGCCGGCCGGCGGCGATCGTGATCACCGCGGTGCGCATGCGGGCTGCCTCGGGGCGCGGTTGGCCAGGTCGGTGAGCAGGCGGCCCGCGCGCTCGGCGCCGTCGCCGGGAGACCACTGGGCCCAGCGCTCCGGCCGGGCGGCGGCTTCCGCGAGCAGGGCGGGCCACTCCCGCGCGCCGGGCCAGGTGTCCCGTACGGTGGCCAGGCCCCCCGCCCTCAACGCCCTTGCCGTGGCGTGCTGTTCACCGTGCGGACGGTCCTGCGGGATGACGACGGCGGGGACCCGCGCCGCGGCGCATTCCGCGATGGCGTTCTGCCCGGCGTGGGTGACGACCACACTGGCGCGGCACAACAGTGGCCAGGGGTCCTCGACCCAGGGGGCGCCGGGTCCACCGAGGAGGGTCCAGGACCAGTCGGGGGTGGCCAGGGCCGCCTCCCTCAGGTGCGCGGGGGTGACGTCGGCGCCGCCCGCACCGAGCAGCACCACGACTTCGCCGCGGCTGGCTGCCCTGTGGCCGTCGACCGTGGGGCGCGGTCGGCCGTCGTAGCGCGAAATGCTCCCGGTGTGCACGGTCTTGGCGTGCCAGTGCGGGGGCCAGCCCGGTTCGGGCAGGGTGCCGGGCCAGGGCGCGAGCAGCGCGTCCGCGAGGTCGTAGCCGAGGCGGTGCGCCTTGTCCCGGCGGTCGCCGCGCATGGCCGCGACGACGACCGGGATCCCCATGAGCCGCGCCATGGTGGCGGCCTCCACCGATACGTCGCTGACGAACAGCGCGGGGTTCTCCCTTCTGATCCACTCCGCGATGATCCCCATCCGTTCGCGATGACCGCGGTGGTGCACGGGAACCCAGTGCAGCCGGCCTCGGGCGGTGTGGTCGACGGGAGCGGCCGCGGTGTCCGGCGGCAGACAGACCCAGGGGCCCCGCCAGCTGTCGGGCCGCGGCAGCGAGGACAGCACGGTCACCGGGCCCGCGACATGGGCCGCGATGCACTGCGCCCGGTGGAGATGGCCCCGGCCCTGATGGTGGACGTAGTAGCCGATCACCTCGTCACCCGCTCGTACAAGGTGGTGTAGGCGTCGGCGGTGTGCTGGAGCGAGCAGAACAGTTCCGCCCTGCGCCGGGCGGCCCGGCGGTCCAGGCGCATGGCCCGAGGGATGAGTTCGGCGAGGGCGGCCACGTCTCCCGGCGGTGCGAGCAGCCCGCACTCCGGTGTCAGGATCTCCGCCAGCGCGCCGCGGTCGAACCCGCAGACGGGTGTGCCGCAGGCCAGCGCCTCGGCGACCACCAGGCCGTACGGTTCGTCCCAGCTCGGCGTCACCAGAGCGGCGGCCGCCGTGCCGAGCAGCTCGGCGAGCTCCTTGCGGTCGAGGTGGCCGACGTACTGGACGCCGTCTTCGAGCAGCGGGACGACCTCTTCCTCGAAGTAGCGCTCGTCGGAGACGGGTCCCGCGAGCTTCAGGGATACGCCTGCCGCGCGGGCCGCCCGAATGGCCAGATGGGGGCCCTTCTCCGGCACCATGCGGCCCGACCACACCAGATCGGGGCCGCCCGGGCCCGGCGTCCAGAAGTCCGTGTCGATGCCGTTGCGCACCACCAGCGCCTCGGGCACCATCGGCCGCCAGGCCGAGGCGGTGAACTGGCTGACCGCGGTGAACAGGACGGGGCAGGCGTCATGGCTCTGGATGGCGGACTCGAGCCACGGGGTGGGCGGCGTGTGGAGGGTGGTGATCACCGGAACGCGCAGGGCGGACGCCATCGCCACGGGCAGATAGTGCAGGCTGTTGTTGTGCACCACGTCGAAGCGGTGCTCGCCGTCGCGTGCCAGGTCCAGCATCAGACCCAGATAGGCGTGGTGTTCCTCCATCCATGTGGTGCTGGGCATGCTGGCGTCCGAACGGGCCGCCGAGCTCAACACCACGCGGCGCACGGGCAGTTCGCGTGCTTCGAGTGCGGGGTCGGAGCCGGGTGCGGCGAAGAGTTCCACCTCGTGTCCGCGCCCGGTCAGGGCATGGGCCAGCCCCCAGGTGTGGGCTTCGAGCCCGCCGGCGAACGGCTCGTTGATCGGATGTCGCGCGGACGCGATCAGAGCCACCCGCAACGCGTTCATCGCAGCAGACGGGTGTAGAGGGCGCGGTGCGCGGCCGCGAGGTCGGCGCGCTCCCGGGCCCGGTGGTGTTCGGTGGCCCGGGGCGCCGGCCTCTCCTCGTACGCCCGCAGCACGGCCTTGCGCAGGGACTCCTCGTCGAGGCCACCCTCCTGGGTGTGCCCGTAGGTCAGACAGGGCCGCTGCTGGGCGTAGAACCCGCAGTCCGGGGCCGCGACGGCGGTGCCCAGATCGTGGCACGCCTCCAGCCATCCCGAGTGCGTACCGAAGAGATAGGGCAGCACGGACAGGTCGAGCGACGCCAGGTAGTCCCACAGCTGCTCGTCGTCGAAGTAGTCGTGGATGGTCAGCGTCAGTCGGCCCTGGTGCGCCAACTTCCGTAGTTCACCGAGCAGTTGGGGGTTGTAGGCGGAGGCGGCCGGATCGGCGACCTCGCGGTGGATGTTCACCTGGAGCTCCGCGTCCGCGAGCTCGGCCATCGTGTCGGCGAGTACGCGCACGACGGGCAGCACGGCCATGTTCGGCCGCAGGCTCTTGGCGTGCACTCCGACCCGGAACTGGTCGTGGGCGGGCCGGGGACCGGCCACCAGGGGCAGCTCCACCACATGGGGGTGCGGTAGGACGTCGGCCTTACGGTTCCAGCGGCGGTCGATGACCTCGGCGGCGCCGGGGGTGAGCGTGATGAGCTGGTCGGCGGCGGGGATCACCACGTTCAACGCGGCGTCGTGGGTGGCGGGGTCGAGCTGATGCGGGTTGCGCAGGTCGTGCACCGTGTACACCAGCGGCTTGCCGTGCCGTCGAAGGGTGTCCACGAGAGCGGTCAATTGGTCCGGACTCTGGGCGTCGAACCCGAAGTGCAGATGGAAGACGTCGAAGTCCTTGTGGTGGGCGCTCACCCAGTCGGGGTCGAGCATGACGGGCGGCCACCAGCGCTGCGAGGTGCTGGGAGCGCCGTTGGGCCGGGGGTCCGTAAGACGTCTGACGCCGTCGGCTTCCGGCGCGGAACAGTGGCGCACATACACATGGCCGGCCGGCACGGACGCGACCCGGATGTCCACGGCGGGACGAACGGACGGGGGTTGTTCGGCCACGGTGAAACTCCTCCGGTGCGGGACGGACGGCGTCCTGTTCGCCTCCTCCCAGTGTGTTGAGGGTCGTGGGGTCCCGCACATGGAAGGCGGGGCATGTGGCCGCGCACCCTGTGCGGGGTGGGTGTCGGGCGCCCGCCAGTCGGGTGAGGACGCGTGCGGGCACAGAGCTGTGGCCCACCGTCGGCGGCGAACGACACACCGCCCGACGCCTCCCGACACCTTCAGCGGCGGGCGCGGGATGCGAGCCCACCCGAGGGCGCGCACCATGGGCCTGAGTGTCGAGTGGGCCGTACGTGTCGACGCGGACGCGTTTGGCGCCCCACGGCTGGGGCACCCGGCCCCACCACCCGTACGAGCACGGTGAAGGAACCGGTGCGGACCACGAGAGCGGGACCGCTCCACCCCGACGGAGCAGCGGTGACTCACGAGCGCCGGGTCACCCCTTACCGGCGCCCGCCCCCACCGCTCGACCCCGGCCCATGTACGGGCCCCACATGCGCGGCACGCGCCGCGTCGGCAAGGAGGACTTCTCTCATGGCCATCCGCCATCAACTCATCCAGCGCTCCCCGGCCGATGTGTGGGCGGTGCTCTCCGATCCCGAGCGCTACGGGGACTGGGTGGTGGGGCCGGACAAGTCCGTGCCCATCGACCGGTCATGGCCCGAGACCGGCTCGCGGCTGCGTTTCACCCTGCGTGCGGGACCGTGGTCGGGCGACGGCACGACGACCGTCCGCCACAGCGAGCCGTGCAGAGAGCTGGAGCTGGAGGCGGCCTTCAAGGCGCTCGGCAGCGCGCGGATCTTCCTCCAGCTCAGGCCCTGGGGAGACGGCACTCTGGTCATCTGCGACGAACACCCCCTGCGCGGCCTGGGCGGCACCCTGCACAATCCCGTCAGCGAGGTGCTGCTCCAACTCCGCCACCGGGGCATGCTGGCGCGCCTGGCCAAGGTCGTCGAGGGCGAGCGCGCCGGCGCCGACGCCGGGGCCCGCCATGCCTGATGCGGTGGTGATCGGCGCCGGCCCCAACGGCCTGGTGGCCGCGAACGTTCTGGCGGACGCCGGGTGGAGCGTGGAGGTCCTGGAGACGCAGGACGAACCCGGCGGCGCGGTCCGCAGCGACCGTGGAGTCCACCCCGACTACGTCTCCGACCTCTTCAGCGCCTTCTATCCCCTGGCGGCCGCCTCCCCCGTCCTGACCCGCCTCGACCTCGCGGCCGAAGGCCTGCGGTGGAGCCACGCCCCGCGGGTCCTGGCCCATCCGCTGAGCGACGGCCGGTGTGCGGTGCTGGAACGCCAAGTGCGGGAGACGGCAGCCGGGTTGAAGGGGTTCGGGCCGCACGACGGCGAGGCCTGGCAGGCCATGTACGACATGTGGTGCCGAGTGGGCCCGGACATGGTGCGAGCCCTGTTCACCCCCTTCCCGCCGGTTCGTTCCGGGCTCCGACTGGCGGCGAAGCTCCGGGCACCCGGCGGCCTCCGGCTGGCCCGGAACCTGTTGATGCCCGTGCGGCGCCTGGGCGAAGAGGAGTTCACCGGGGAAGGGGGCCGGCTCCTGCTGGCCGGCTGCGCCCTGCACGCCGATCTGGCGCCCGAGTCCGCGGTCAGCGGGGGGTTCGGCTGGCTGATGGCGATGCTCGGGCAGAGCCACGGCTTCCCTGTTCCGGTGGGTGGCGCGCAAGCCCTGACCGCCGCGCTCGTCGGCCGCCTGGAGAAGCGCGGGGGCGCCGTGCGCTGCGGGGAGCGCGTCGCGTCCGTGGTCGTACGCGGCGGCACGGCGGCCGGGGTGGTGACGGCCGGCGGGGAGACGATCGGGGCGCGCAGAGCCGTGCTCGCCGATGTCTCGGCGCCGGCCCTGTACCGGGACCTGGTGGGCGAGGAGCACCTTCCGTCGCGTCTGGTGCGCGACTTGGAGCGCTTCCAGTGGGACTTCGCGACGTTCAAGGTCGACTGGGCGCTGTCGGGGCCGGTGCCGTGGCAGGCGCCCGGGGCGGCCGGCTCGGGAACGGTCCACATCGCCGACGGCGTGGACGGTCTGTCCCGGTTCGCCGCCGAGATCGCGCGGGGGCAGGTTCCCGCCGACCCGTTCGTCCTGCTCGGCCAGATGACCACCGCGGACCCCAGCCGCTCGCCCGCCGGTACGGAATCGGCGTGGGCGTACACGCACGTGCCGCAGGAGATCACCTCCGACGCGGGCCCGGACGGCATCACGGGCCGGTGGGACGCCCGGGATCAGGAGGCCATGGCCGACCGCGTCGAAGCACAGGTGGAACGGTACGCGCCGGGGTTCCGCGCGCTGATCCGCGCCCGACGCATCCTGGCCCCCACGACCCTCCAGGCCATGAACGAGAACCTGCACCTGGGCGCCATCAACAACGGCACCACCGCCCTGCACCAACAGGCGATCTTCCGTCCGGTGCCCGGAACCGGCCGGCCCGAGACGCCGATCAAGGGGCTGTACCTCGCCTCCGCGGCCGCGCATCCCGGCGGCGGCGTCCATGGCGCTCCGGGCGCGAACGCCGCCCGCGCGGCCCTGCGCCCCCATGGGCTCCACACGCTTCTCCACCGCGCGCAGCGGGTCTGATGCGGCGAACCGGGGACGTAACCCCGTGGTCTATATGGCGGTTCGGGCCGTCGACGGGCGCCATGAACGGCCTTGCCCTGGTATGAGTAGTCCGTTGGGGCGGATGCCGACCTTGAAATACGACAGAACCGGACATCCTGTGGACGATTACCATTCCCGCGACCAGTGGCCGAACATTGCCGCACTCGTAGAAGCGATGGAGGGCGGGCCGGACCCGGCCGCGGTCGAACTGCTCGAACGGTTCGCCCGTGACGCCGACCGTGCCTCCGTGTTCGCCCTCAGGGACGCGCTCCTGGCTCGGGAGCGCCGAGAAATGGGGCAACACCCGTAAGGCGACCGGGAGGCCGCCACTCCCCCGCGGCGGCCGGACCTCTCAAGGGGCCGGCCGCTTCAGGGCCGACGGGCGCGCCCCTCAGGGGGCCGGCCGCTTCAGGGGCGGCGGGCGCGCACCGGGGGCCTTCGGCCCTACGCCCGATACGGGCCGCGCCCGCCCACCCGACCACGCTCTCCTGTCGGCCGCGACCGCTGCGCCTACTGCTTCTTCTTCGCTCGGCCCGTCGTACGACCGTCCCGCGTGCGGGGTCGGCCCTCGATGTCGGCCCGGGCCTCTTTCACCTTGCCCTTGGCCCGGTCGGCCTCGGCTTCGGCCCGTCTCGCGCCGCTGTCCGCATCCGCGCCCGAGGCGTCCTTCGTCTCACCCTCGGCCCGGTTCCTCTTGCCCTGGTGGCCCATCACACCTCCTCAAGCGGTGGCCGCCCGGGTCAGTCGCTCGACAGTGCCTCAAGGAGGTCGCCGACCTTGATGTCCGGCAGTGCGCGGGCCACATCCGCCTGCGCCACGATGCCGACGAGCTGGTGACCGTCGATGACGGGCAGCCGGCGGACCTTGTGCGTGGCCATCGTGCGCAGGATCTCCTCGGCGTCGTCGTCGGCGCCGATCGTCACCGCCTCGCCCTGGGCCAGCTCGCCGGCCTGCGTCTTCGCCGGGTCCTTGCCCTTGGCCAGCACCTTGACCACGATGTCGCGGTCGGTCAGCATGCCTTTCAGCCGCTCGTCGATGCCACAGATCGGCAGCGCGCCCACGTCCAGCTCGGCCAGTTTGCGGGCCGCGTCCAGGACGCTGTCCCGCTCGCCGATGCACTCCGCTCCGCTGGTCATGATCTCTCGCGCAGTCGTCACAGCGAGCTCCTTCCTCCTGAGGTCACCCTCCCGACCCGGCCACCCTCGGCGGGCGGCCCCGTGGACCGCCCACGGTCGGCGCGTTCACACGCGCTCGGGCCGCCCGGGTGAAGAAGGCGGTCGAGGTCCTGCGTGCGCGGGTCTCGCTGACATCTCAATCCGCGCACCGGTCCCCGGCAAGCCCGGCTGGGCCAGTCGGCCGCAGCCCGGGCGAGCGCGTGCCTCGGCGGCGCACGAAAGCCCCGTTCGTCGACATGCGGGTCCGCCGCGTCGGCCCCAGGATGGGGCCCACCCGATCCACCCACAGGAGGTTGCCGTGCTGGAACGCAAGCGGCGCAAGGACAGCATCGAGATCACGTTCGTGCTGCCTGTCGACACCCCGCCCGGGCCGGTCAGCGTCGTCGGTGACTTCAACGAGTGGCGCCCCGGAACCCATGAACTCCAGGCCCGCAAGGACGGCACGCGTGCGGTCACCGTGGCGCTGCCCGGCGAGAGCTCGCACGCCTTTCGCTATCTGGCGGCCGGCGACTACTGGTTCGACGAGGAGAGCGCCGACAGCCACGACGGCGCCAACAGCCGTCTCCACACCTGACACCCACCGCTTCCCTTCAGGCACGGTGCTCGCCGCTCTGTCCGTACCGGACGCGTACCGGACGCGTGGCTCAGAAGTCGTCGTGCGGCGGGGCGGCGAGACGTACGGCGCTCTCCAGCATGAGGGCGTGGACGAAGGCCTGCGGCAGATTGCCCCGCAGCTGGCGCTGGCTGATGTCGTACTCTTCGGCGAACAGGCCCGGCGGGCCGCACGCGGAGCGGTTGCGTTCGAACCAGCGCAGGGCCTCGTTCTGGTTGCCCTGCTGGTGTTCGGCCAGCGCCATCACGTAACCGCAGAACAGGAAGGCCCCTTCGGCCTCCTCCAGGGGCCGCTGGTCGTGGCGGAAGCGGTAGGCGTAGTGGTCGCGGGTGAGTTCCTCGGTGTAGGCGCGCAGGGTGCTGGTGGTGCGCGGGTCCTCGGCCGACAGCGCGCCGCGCAGGGGAGGCAGCAGGAGCGCGGCGTCCAGGGACGGGTCGCTGGTCGACCGTTGCCAACGGCCCGATGGATGAAGGCCGTTGGCCGTCGTGTCGGCGAGGATCACATCGGCGAGGGAGGCCCAGGCGGCCGCCCGCCGCGCGGACGGCGCCTCCTTGGCGACGGCCCGGAGCCCCGCGACACAGATCAGCCGGCTGTGGGTCCAGCGCTGGGCTTCGAGTTCCCAGATGCCCGCGTCGGCGTCGCCCCGGCGCCGGGCGATGGCGTCGGCCGCGATGTCGACTGCCCGCCAGCCGTCGCTGTCCAGCCGGCCGTGCCGGTGAGCGGCGGCGAACAAGAGCAACGCCTCGCCGAAGGCGTCGAGCTGGAACTGGCGGTTGACCCGGTTTCCGACCTGGCTGCCCCCGCCGGGATAGCCGGGCAGCGCCAGTTCGCGCGGGCCCGGCACGGGCCCCCCGGTGACCGTGTACGCGGGCGCCATCGTGGCGCCGTCCTCGTGGAGGCGGGCCGAGATGAACCGTACGGCGTCGTCGAGCAGGGGGTGCCCGCCCGCCGCGGCCGCCGCCTGGCCGGCGTAGCACTGGTCGCGGATCCAGACGTAGCGGTAGTCGTAGTTGCGTCCGGCCTCGGCCCGTTCGGGGAGGCTGGTGGTGGCGGCCGCGACCATGCCGCCCGAGGCGCTGGTGAGGCCGCGCAGCACGGTGTAGGCGTGGCGGGCGTCCTCGGGGGCCAACGCCTGGTCGAGGGCGGGGACTTCGCGGGCCCAGGCGGCTTTCGTGGCGCGCCACGAGCGGCCGGCGTCGGGCGCGTCGGGCAGTGCGTGCTCCGAGATCTCCAGTACGAGATCGCGATGTTCGCCCGGTGCGAGGCTCAGCTCGGCCGTAAGCCCGCCGCGGTGGCCGTACCGGGTGGAGCGCGCCTCGGGTACACCGCACCAGCGCCAGCGAAGATGTCCGGTGCGGGCGCTCCACGTGCCGTCCTCGTCGCGGTGGGGCAGCCGGGACCGGTCGGCGCCGAAGCCCGCCGCGGGTGCCAGGTCCACGGTGAGCCGGGCCTCCCCGTCGACGGCGTGCAGGCGGCGCAGCAGCACGGCGCGATGCGGGTCGGCCGGTAGGGCGAGGGCTTCGTGGCACTCCACGACGCCGTTCTCGGTGATCCAGCGGCTCCGCCAGATGAGGGTGCCGTTCTCGTAGTAGCCGCCCCACACATACCGCCCGTGCGGGGTGAGCGCGTAGTGGCCGGGCCCTCCGATGAGGGTGCTGAAGACGGCGTCGGAGTCCCATCGGGGCAGGCACATCCAGGCGATGTCGCCGTGCGGCCCGATGAGCGCGCCTCGCTCGCCGTCGGCGATCAGCGCGTACTCGCGCAGCGTCTGCGGAGGCGGGTCGGCTGCGAAGCGCGACGGCGGGGAGGTACGGCTCACCATGGTTCCTTGCGGTCAGGTCAGGCCAGGTCACGTCAGGTCCGTGGGGGCGAGGCACCGTCGGCGTGCGGCGTGCTTCGCGGGCGGCCCGGCGCTACAGGCTGGTCAGTGTCTGCGGGGAGAGGACCTTGATCAGGGAGTTGCTCCAGCGCAGCTGGCGCAGCGTCTGGGGATGGCAGGAGGAGGCGAGTTCGAGCAGTTCGCCGTCCTTACCGGCCTGCGCGGCCTGGGCGAGCATCTCCCAGTACAGGGAGTTCCGGGTGGCATTCAAATGCAGCTCGCACAGGTCGCGCAGCAGAAGCAGGCCCGGCTCCTTCACCTCCGGCGCTCCCGTCCGTCCCGGTGTCATGAGGAGTCCGGCCGAGGACGGATCAGGGGGGCCGTCGAGGTCGAGGCCGCGGGTCTTGGCGGCTTCCGACAGCAGCCGTACGTGCTCGTGCGACCAGGCGGCGAGATCGGTGGCCACGTGATGGACCTCGTGCTCGGCGCGATGGCGTTCGGCGACGGCCGTGAGGTGTCCGGCCAGGTGGTGCTCGCCGTGGTGGACGGCCCGCAGGACGAGTTCGATCCCGTTCACTGGGCGCTTCCTTCGCTGTCGTTCTCCTCGGCCACGGCCGCCTGGGAGGCGTACGCGGCGCGTCCGCCCGCCGTCGCGGGGGCGCTGTCCGGATCCGTGGGGGCCGACGCGGCGGTGGTGGGGGCGGGGGCGCTCGTGCCGTCGCCGCGTTCGACCAGGCGCAGCGCGGCCGCGGCCGTCTTGAACAGGGGCTGTTTGGAGACGGGGTCCCAGTCCGTGATCGTCGTCTCGTTGGCGGCGCGTCCGGGCGTGCCGGCGGCGGGCCGCGAACCTGCCGGGGTGTCCCAGTAGCCGTAGTGGAACGGCACGAACAGCAGGCCGGGCCGGATGTCGGTGACCCGCAGGCGCGCCCGGAGTGCGCCGCGCGGGGTGGTGACCTCCATCAGATCGCCTTCGTGGCAGCCGAGCGCCTGGGCGTCCCGGGCCGATGCTTCCACCCACACGTCCGGGGCCGCGGCGTTCAACTGCGGAGCGCGCCCCGTCTTGGTGCGGGTGTGGAAGTGGTAGAGGGTGCGGCCGGTCGTCAGGTGGAAGGGGTGGCTCTCGTCCGGCTCCTCATGGGGCGGCAGATATTCGGCGGCCTTGAGGACGGCCTTGCCGTGAGGGTTGAGGGAGCGGTACTCGACCACGCTGACCGGGGCGCCGGTCACGAGGTCCTTGCCGTACGCCTCACACGTGTCGGGGTCGGCCCAGGTGATGCCGTCGGTGTACAGGCGCTCCGTTCCCCGAGGCGCCTGTGCGGTGCAGGGCCACTGGATTCCGCTGCCGCCGCGCAGCAGGGCGTAGGACAGGCCGGTGTAGTCGCAGGGACGTCCGGCGCTGCATTTCTTCCACGCCTCGAAGGCCGTCTCCGCGTCGTGCCAGTGCAGCAGGGGCCCGCCGTCCTTGTCGCGGAAGTCCATGCGGGTGGCGTAGTCGAGGAAGATGTCGAGGTCGGGCCGGGCCCGGCCGGGCGGTTCCACGGCTTTGTCGCACAGGTGCACCGTGCGGTCGGCGTTGGTGAAGGTGCCGGTCTTCTCGCCCCAGGTCGCCGCCGGCAGCACGACGTCGGCGAGTTGTGCGGTCTCGGTGAGGAACAGGTCCTGGACCACCGTGAACAGCCCGTCCTGGGACAGGACGGAGCGGATGCGGGACAACTCGGGCAGGGACACGGCGGGATTGGTGCCGCTGATCCACAGCATGCCGATCGAGCCCTGCTCGGCGTAGCGGAACATCTGCATGGCGTGCGTGGGCGGCCCGTAGTGCGGGATCGTCGTAGGCTCGACGTTCCACACCCGGGCCAGGTCGGCCACGTGGTCGTCGTTCTCCCAGTTCCGAAACCCGGGGAGGTCCCCGTTGGCCCCGCACTCGCGGGTGTTCTGGGCGGAGGGCTGGCCGTTCATCTGCAACACCCCGGCGCCCGGCTTGCCGAGCATGCCGCGGATCAGATGCAGGTTGTTGATCTGCACGGCGGCGGCGGTGGCCTGGTGGGACTGGTAGACGCCTTGCAGCACGGTCGACAGCAGCCGGTCGGCGCCTCCCAGGATCTCGGCCGCCTCGCAGACGCGTGCGGCCGGGACGTCGCAGATGTCCTGGGCCCAGGACGGCGTGCACGGCTCCACCATCTTCGTCAGCTCGTCGAAACCGACCGTGTGCTTCTCGATGTAGGCGTGGTCGACGCGGCCGAGCCGGATGATCTCGCGCAGCAGCGCGTTGAGCAGTGCCACATTGGTGCCGCCGCGGGGAGCCAGATGGACGGTGGCACGGCGGGCCGCCGGGGTGGGCCGCGGATCGACGCAGACCAGGCGGGGCGGGTCGGTTCCGTCGAGCCGGTCGAGGACGCGCATCCACTGCACCGGCTGCGTCTCGGCCATGTTGTGGCCGAACATCGCGAGGACGTCGGTGTGGTCGAGGTCGTCGTAGCTGCCGGGCTGGCCGTCGCTGCCGAACGACTCCTTGAGTGCCTCGGCCGCGGTGGAGGTGCACATGCGGGTGTTGCCGTCGAGGTGTGGGGTGCCGATGCCGGCCCGGGCGAGCACGGCCAGGCTGTAGTACTCCTCCAGGAAGAGCTGCCCCGAGGTGTAGAACCCGATCGACCCGGCTCCGCGTTGGTCGAGCAGCGCCCGCGAGCGCGTCACGATCAGGTCCATGGCGGTGTCCCAGTCGCATGCGACCAGGCGGCCCTCCCGGCGGACCAGCGGGGTGACGAGTCGGGCGACGCGTTGGCCTGCCAGCCGAACAGGTCCTTGGGTCCCAGCCGGCCCCGGTTGACCCGGTCCGAGGTGCGGCCCCGCACGCCGACCATGTGACCGTCCTTGACCGCGATGTCCATGGCGTCACCGTCGGAGTGCAGGATGGAGGCGGCCTGTACCCATCGCTGCACATCCTCCGGCCGCACCCCGTCCGCCAGATGGGTGTCGACGCGTACCGGCCAGGTCCCGTGCCGACCGTAGGCGGTGCGGCTGCCCCATGGCTGTGCGATGCGATCCACCGAAGCGTCCATGTCTACCTCCCTCTGCCCCGGGCACCGGCGCGCCGATCCGTCATCGGTACCCGACGCCGTCGCCTCGTAACGGCACGGCGGCTCCGCCGACGCCGACGGGGTGCGGACGGTTTCGCGGGTTGTGCCGCGTCAACTCGGCAGGCAGGGGCGAACCCCGAGGGGCGGCCACGTCGGGGGGTGCCTCTATGTCCTTCGTCAAGCCTGAGCTGGTCATGCGACGGCTGCTTCAGGGACGCGTGGTTCGTAGAAGGTGCCGTCGCGGAGCATGGCGAACAGGACGCTGATGCGGTGGCGGGCGAGGCGGAGCAGGGCCTGGGTGTGGGTCTTTCCCCGGGCCCGGCATTTGTCGTAGTAGGTGCGGGAGGCGGGATCGTGCAGGGCTGCGAACGCGGACAGGAACATTGCGCGTTTGAGCTGCCGGTTTCCGCCTCGTGGTGCGTGTTCGCCGTGGATCGAGGTCCCCGAGGACTTCGTTGTCGGGGCGAGGCCGGCGTAGGAGGCCAGGTGGGCGGCGGTGGGGAAGCTGGTGCCGTCGCCGACGGTGACCAGCAGAACTGCGGCGGTCCTGACCGCGACCCCTGGCATCGAGGTCAGGACCTTGGAAAGAGGGTGGTCCTCCAGCAGGGCTTTGATCTGGGCTTCCAGGGCCCGGCGTTGTTCGTGGACCGCCGCGAGCGATCGGGCCAGGGAGGGCACGACCGTGTCGAGGGTGCCGGTGCCGGGAACGACCACGGTCTGTTCGTCCAGGGCGTCGAAGACGTCGTCGACCAGCCGGGTAGCCATGCGCGGGGCCTTGGGCCGGATGAGTTCGACGAGTCTGCGGCGGCCGGCTTTCCGCAGGGCGGCCGGGGAGCCGTAGCGTTCCAGCAGCCAGGTGACGGCGGGGTGGTCCAGGCGGGGGCCGAGGACGCGTTCCAGCGAGGGGTGGAACTGGGTGAGCAGGCCGCGTATCCGGTTGGAGGTGCGGGTTGCCTCGGCGGCGAGGTCCTGGTCGAAGCCGGTCAGGACGGTGAGTTCGGCGGTGATCTCGTCGGTCAGCTCCAGAGAGCGCAGCGTGTGCGGCATGGTGCGGGCGGCGTCCGCGATCACCGCGGCGTCCTTCGCGTCGGTCTTGGCCTCGCCCGGGTAGAGGTCGGCGATGCGGCGCATCGCGAGTCCGGGCAGGTAGGCGACCTTGCAGCCCGCGTCCCGGGCCACGGTCAGCGGGAGGGCTCCGATGGAGGCGGGCTGGTCCACGATCACCAGGACGGTGCCGAACTTCGCGGTCAGCTTGTCGAAGACGGCCCGCAGTTTCGGCTCGCTGTTGGGCATCGGCTTGTCGAAGACCTTCTTCCCGGCCGGGGTGAGCCCATGGCCGTGATGAGCGGTCTTGCCGACGTCCAGGCCGAGGAACACGCCTACGTCTTCGGTGTCGAACATCGTGCCCTTCCAGCAGAGTTGAACGTGCCGGCCTTGGCAGTGGTGTCGTACGCGCGCATCCACGTTATGCAGACCTGCCGCCCGCGAGCTGTCCGGCATTGCGCCGGACCGGGTGGTGGCCGGACCTCTCATCAGCGTCTCCGACGGCACCTCCCGGGCCCGGTGACACCACCCCCCAGGTCATCCGTTCGACAGGGGGCAACAGTCATGCCGGGCCCGGAGGCCAGCGGCCCTCTTGCAGGACCGCGAAGAAGATAACGGGGCTGCCACGTCGGGGTCGGGCGGCCGCGCAGTCGGCGTAGTCCAGGCATCGGGCCGGGGTTCGGGGGGTAGTCGCCGGACATGAAGCCACTCGCTGTCCCCGGCCCGTCGTACTGGATGCAGACGGTCGAGTTCCCCTCGTTCGGCCCTCTGGACGCCGCCGCCGAGGTGGACGCGGCGGTCATCGGCGGTGGCATCGCCGGGCTGAGCACGGCCTGGGAACTCACCCGCGCGGGCCTGAGCGTCATCGTCCTCGAGGCCGACCGGCTGGCGGGGGGCGTGACGGGCCACACCACGGGCAAGGTCACGGCGCTGCACACCGCCGTGTACGACACGTTGCGGGACAAGCACGGCGAGGAGGCGGCCCGTCTGTACGCGAGCTCGCAGAGCGCCGCGCTCCGCCACGTCGTCGAGGTGGCCGACGAACTCGGCGTCGACTGCTCGCTCGAACGCCGCCCCGCCCTGACCTACTGCGAGCAGCCCGACGGCGTCGAGGCCCTTCGCGCCGAGGCCGAGGCGGCCCGCGCGGCGGGGCTCGACGCCTCGTTCGTCACCGAGACCGATCTGCCGTATCCGGTGGCCGGCGCCGTCAGGGTCGAGAACCAGGCGCAGTTCCACCCCTTGGCCTACCTGCGCGGCATCGTCGACGACCTCGTCGCCCAGGGCGCCCGGATCTACGAGCACACCCGCGTCACCGGGGTGGACGGGGGTGATCCGTGCCGGGTCACCACGGCGTCCGGGATCACCGTCCGCGCCCGTCATGTGGTGGTGGCCACCCACCATCCGCTCTTCGACCACGCCGTCCTGTCGACCCGCCTCACCCAGCACCGCGACCTGGTGATCGCCGGTCCGCTGCCCGCCGGCCAGGACATCGGCGGCATGTACATCACCGAGGAAGGGGGCAAGCGGTCCCTGCGCACCACGCCCCTCCCTGACGGACAGCGGCTTCTGGTCCTCACCGGTGAGGCCTTCGCCCCGGGCACCGGCGAGGACACGGCGGCGGGCTACGGCCGGTTGCACGCGTGGGCCGAGGAGCGCTTCCCCGGGTTCACCCTCAACCACCGCTGGGCGGCGCAGGACAACAGCTCCACGGACACCCTCCCCCTGATCGGCGGCCTGCCCACGGCGGGGGACAACGTGTACGTCGCCACGGGCTTCGCGGGCTGGGGCCTGACCGGTGGCGTACTGGCCGGACAGCTCATCGCCTCCCTGGTGACGGGCGGCCAGGAGCCGTGGGCCGAGCTCTACGACCCGCGCCGGGTCGGTGCCGCCGTGCGCTCGGCCACCGATTTCCTCAAGGCCCAGATGGACGCGGGCAAGCACTTCGTCAAGGACCGCCTGGACACCTTGGGCGAGGGCACCAACGGCCCGGTCGCCAAGCTGGAGCGGGGCGAGGGCACTGTGGTCCGTGCGGCGGGAAAGCCCTGCGCCGTGCACCGCGACGACCGGGGTGAACTGCACGCCGTGTCCGCCGTCTGCACCCATCTGGGCTGTCTCGTCGCCTTCAACAACGCGGAACGGACGTGGGAGTGCCCATGCCACGGCTCCCGCTTCGGCGTCGACGGCGAAGTCCTCCAGGGCCCGGCGCTGGAACCGCTCGAACCGCGCGACCCCGCGGACCTCTGACCCTGGCTGGCGGACCTCTGACCCTGGCGGCCCCTTAAATCGAGGGTGCTCACTTGGGGGCGCATCGTCGTCGCTCAACAGCCCCCGCTCCCCCAGAACCTACGGGTGTTCCGGCCGCATGCTGTCGTGCTGGGCCAGCAGGGACAGCAGGTCCGAGACGGTGGACTGCTGGTCGGCCGGGTGGCGCAACGACCTGTCGGGCGCGACCCGGTAGATGTTGGAGCGGCCCTCGCGGGTGTGGGTGAGGTACCCGTCCCGCTCCAGGTCGGAAATGATGTTCTGCACCGATCTCTCGGTCAACCGGCAGTGCGCCGCGATGTCGCGTATGCGCACGGTGTGGTCCTCGGCGATCGTGGCGAGGACACGGGCGTGGTTGGTCAGGAAGGTCCATCCGGTATGCGCTTCTGGTACTCCACCCATCCGCCCAGCATAGGAGATCGGATTCACGCATCCAAAAGGACGAAATAGATTTCCGGTATCTCTTGACGGGCGAGGGTACGAAAGGGCAAATTTGGAGGGACCTAGTCGGGTGGAGTCCTCATGGGGAGCCTGCCGTGAAAGATCCAGAGCTGTCCCCCCAGGCCACGGACCCCCTCGCGGGCCCGTCGGTCGACCCGCCGGTGCGCGTCTTCGATGGACCCGATGCCGTGCGTGTCTTCGGAGACCTCGACATCGACAGCGCCCAGCCCCTCTACAGCGCCCTGCGCGAGGCGCTCGACCGGTCGGCCGACGGACTCCTCCTCGACCTGCGCGGCGTCGACTTCTGCGACTGTTCCGGGCTCGGCGCGCTGCTGCGCATCCGCCACCGTGCCCTGGCGCAGGGCAAGTTCATCCGCGTCCGGGGCGCACGCCCGCAGGTGGACAGACTGCTCACCGCGACACACACCTGGCCGCTGTTCTCCGCCGCCGGCCACACCCATCGGCGCCCCGGCCACCGGCCCTTGCCGGACCTGAGGCGTTCGGCGTGAACGAGCAGAGCCCCGCTGAGGACAACGAGGCCCTCCACCGCGAAGTGGAGCAACTGCGCCGGGCCATGAAGACCCGTCCGGCCATCGACCTGGCCCGTGGCGCGCTGATGGCGTCGTTCAAGCTCAGCCCCCAGGACGCCTGGACCGTGCTGGTCACCGTGTCCCAGCACACCAACTGCAAGCTGCACCAGGTCGCCGAGGACGTTCTCGATTCCATCAACGGCGATCCCCTGCCCCAGACCCTTCAGCGGCACCTCGCCGCGGCCCTCGCTCCGTTCCGCGCCAAGCCCCCCACTCCGTCGGACAGAACAGACCTGCCGACCGTGGTGCCGGGCCCCCGCCCGGACGCGGCACACCCCGTGGCGCAGCCTCTCGACCCCTGCCCCTGACGTCCTCGTACCCGCCCGTGGTCATGCGGAGGTGGTGGGCGCCCCACACGTTCGCGGCCATCCGGGGGGTACGTGACAGGTTCGCCGTACTTGGGGGTACACGCTCCCCGGGCGGGCCGACCGCCCGCAACGGCGAGCGAGGAGAGATCGTGGACGGCATCGTGCTGCTGAAGGAAGACCACAAGACGGTGGAAAAGCTCTTCAAGGAGTTCGAGAAGGCCGGCGACAACGCCCACGCCGAAAAGCGGAAGATCGCGGACCGGGTGATCGAGGAACTCACCACCCACACCTGGATCGAGGAGAAGATCTTCTACCCGGCGGCCCGCGAGGCCGCCCCCGACACCAAGGACCAGGCTCTGGAGAGCGTCGAAGAGCACCACGTCGTGCTGTGGATGCTCTCCGAACTCAAGGACCTCGACCCGAGCGACGAGCGTTTCGACGCCAAGATGACCGTCCTCATGGAGAACGTCCGTCATCACGTCGAGGAGGAGGAGAAGGACTGGTTCCCCGAACTGCGCAAGGCCATGGGCCGCAACCGCCTGACGGAGCTCGGCGAGGAGATGGAAGCGGCCAAGAAGAAGGCCCCGGCGAGCCCGCTCGCCGTCCCCAGCGCCGAGCACTGAGCCGGCGTCTGGTCGGGGGCTCGCCCGGTGGCCGTGCGGCCCGACGCCGCGCGGCCCGGCGGCCCGTACGCCCGCGCCCTCGACGCGAGGGCCCGAGCGGAAGAACCGCTCAGTCGGTCACGGTGTCCCCATGACGGTGGGCCACCAGCCACCGGCCGTCTTCCCGGCGGTACGTCTGCGTGGCCCGCAACGTGTAGGTGCGCGGCGCTCCGCCGACGGAGGTGGAGGTGTGCTCCAGGCCCGCCGTATAGGCCATGTCTCCCACCACGTCGTACGACAACAGCTCGAACTCGTACGACGTGCAGTGGGAGAAGGTCTTCCCCAACGCGGTGAACAGCTCCGTGACCTCCCGCTGACCGAAGGCGTTGCGCCATGCCCCGAGCACGCTGACGGGCTCCGTGCGTGACCACAGCGCACGGCGGGGGGCCGCGTCGCCGTTGTGCAGGGCGAGCTCCGCCTCGTACAGGTCGGTCTTGATCCACGCCAGGAAGTCGTCGCGCTCGGTCATGTCTTCAGAATGCGCCCGCCCATCGGCGGACGCACACGCATCGGCGCGTACATCCCGCCTCTGATCGACCACGCCCGAGCCCTTCCCTGCGGTGCTGATGGACTGGGGCAGCCGCTTCCGGTCCGGGTCAGAACCAGTGCAGGCAGTGCGGGGAGCGGTCGGTGCGGAACAGGGCGTCGGCCAGGGCGATCGCGCCCGGCCGGTGGGCCCGGATGTGTCCGGCGCGTACGAGCGTGCTCGGGGCGGTGCCCCCCAGGTAGAGCGAGCCCAGGTCGCTCACGTCCAGGGAAAGGTCGGGCTCGCGGTCCGTCGGGACGCAGTCGCCCTTGCCGTCCCGGACGGTCAGCAGGTAGCGGCCGCGTTCGTCGAGGAACGGGTCGTCGACCTCCAGGACGAGCTCGCCGTCCGTGAACCAGCCGCGGGCGGCCAGCGCCCGCGGAACATCCAGCAGCCGCACCCACAGCCAGTCGGTGTCGCCGCCCACCTCGCCGGCCCGGAAGTCCGTCAACTGCCAGCGCAGCGGGTGGTCGGGGGCGATGTGCTTGAACACCACCGTGCTGATCAGGTCGTGTCCGAAGAGGAACCGGGCCAGGGCCGTGAAGACGGCGTCGTCGGTGGCGATCGTCTCGTCGACCGTCAACGTGTGGTCCTCGCCGTGCACGTAGCTGGCGTACCCGTCCGGGACCCCGTCGGCGTCCCGGTGCACCGCGACATAGCGCGGCGCGGCCGAGATCGGGGGCTGCCCGGCTCCCGTGGCCCACCAGGAGTGCGGCCGCGACAGCGCGCCGGGCTGAGTGCGGCGGTACCGGTCGTAGACGTCCTCCAGGATCGCGCCGCATTCGGCGCGACGCAGCAGCTCCACCGAGCCGGTCTCCCCGGTCGTCGTGGCGCCGCTCGCTCCGGGCGCGCGGGGCGGAGCGAGGAGGGCACGGTGGCGGGGCACGGTCAGGCGCCGCGTGTAGGTGGCCGGACCGTAGCCGAACCTGCGGTAGATGAGGGCTTCGGACGCCAGCAGTACGGAGAGGAACTCGCCCCGGTCCCGCAGCTCGCCGAGCTGATGCCGCATCATCGCGCTGAGCACGCCTCGGCGTCGGTGCGAGGGCAGGACGCCGACGCAGGTGATCCCGGACGCCGGGGCGAGGCTCCCCCCGGGCAGGGTGAGTTCGAAGGAGTACGCGCCGGCCGTGCCGACGGGTTTGCCCTCCGCCGTCACGGCGAACAGGTTGCGGTCCATTTCGAGCGCCCCCACCAGGGGCCACCCCCGGCCAGGGTGTCCGGGAAGCGCCCGAACGCGGCGTGGAGCGTGTCGACGAAGACGTCGAGGTCCTGCTCGGTCGTGGAACGGATCTCCATCGCGGCCCTCACCCTCCTGGCATACCGACACCACGCCCTGCGATGTCCCGCCACAGTGCAGTCCCGACTCGGCACCGGGTCAAGCGAATTAGGGCCGCGAGTGGCGGGCGGCGGGGCGCGCGGTGACTGACACGTTCGGGTGGTCCTTCTGTCCGGGCGGGACGCGAAGTGCCGCCATTCATGGGCCATTTGGATCACGGTGGGTGCGCGGGTGCGCGTGGCCGGTCCGATGAGCGGACGCAAAGGCGGCATGGTGACGCCATGCACTCACCTCGAACGTCGCGGCCCTCCGCCACGCCCAACTCCCTGTCCCGGCGCGGCTTTGCCCTCGGTACCGCGGCGGCCGCGGCCGCGGTCGCGGCGACCTCGGCCGCACCCGCTGCCGCCGCCGGAGCCGAAACCGAAACCGTCACGCTCGCGCCTGCCGCTGCGGCGCCCCTGTCCGAGCGCTGCCTCCAGGTCGCGCGAGCCCTGTTGGTGCGCGGCCCCGACGGCCAGGACCTGGTGCCGGGCTACCGCGAGATCCTGGTGGGCGGCGGCCTTCCCCGGTCGGCTGCCCGGCCGAAGAAGGTGCTGGTCGTGGGGGCGGGACCGGCGGGTCTTGTCGCGGCGCTGTTGTTGCGGCGGGCCGGTCACACGGTCACGCTCGTCGAGGCCAACGGCAATCGCGCGGGCGGCAGGATCAAGACGTTCAGGTCCGGCGGTCACGAGCGGGCCAAGCAGCCGTTCGCCGACCCGCGGCAGTACGCGGAGGCCGGCGCCATGCGGATCCCGCAGAGCCACCCCCTGGTCATGGCCCTCATCGACCATCTCGGAGTGCGGCGGCAGAAGTTCCGCCTGGTCGACGAGAACCCGGACGGAACCGCCGCCCAGCAGACCTGGATCCATGTCAACGGCGTTCGCGTGCGCCGCGCCGACTACGCGCGCAGCCCGCGGCGGGTGAACCAGTCCTTCGGTGTGCCGCGCGCGCTCTGGGACGTGCCCGCCGGCAAGATCCTGAGCGACGCCCTGGACCCGGCCCGGGACGAGTTCAGTACGCGGGGCTCCGACGGACAGCGCACCGACAAGCCCGCCGCGGAGCTGCTGGCCGGATGGGCGCGGGTCATCGAGCGTTTCGGCGACTGGTCGATGCGCCGCTATCTGACGGAGTTCGCCAAGCTCGACGAGGCAACCATCGACCTGGTCGGCTGCCTGGAGAACGTCACCTCACGCCTTCCGCTGTCCTTCCTGCACAGCTTCCTCGACGCGGCCCTCATCAGCCCGCGCACCACGTTCTGGGAGCTGACCGGGGGGACCGCGGCGCTGCCCGACGCGCTCCTCAAGGAAGTCCAGCCGTGCATCCGCTTCGACCGCCGCGTCACCCGGATCGAGTACTGGGACCCGCACCGCCCGCACACAGACACCTCCCATGTGAAGGCCGACGGGCCCCATGTGTGGGTCGACACCGTCTCCGAGGGGCGTGAGGGGAAGCCGGTGCGCGAGCAGTTCACGGCGGACCTGGCCGTCATCACCGTGCCGTTCTCCGGGCTGCGCCACATCCAGGTCAACCCCCTCATGTCGTACGGAAAGCGCCGCGCCGTCACCGAGCTCCACTACGACAGCGCGACCAAGGTGGTCCTCGAATTCAGCCGCCGCTGGTGGGAGTTCACCGAGGCGGACTGGAAGCGGGAACTCGCCACGATCGCACCGGGCCTGTACGACTCCTACCGCAAGAGCCTGGCCCCCGACGACGGCAGCCTCCTGGGCCGGCACGACTCCGTCACGGGTGAGCGCCTCTCCGAGAACCAGCGCGCCTACTACGCCGCGTACCGCTCCGTCACCCGCGACCAGCCCGGTGCGGTCGCCGCGCTGGGCGGTGGGTCCGTGAGCGACAACCCGAACCGCTTCACCTTCAACCCCTCCCATCCCGTACCCGGCAGCGCCGGCGGGGTCGTCCTGGCCGCCTACACCTGGGCCGACGACGCCATGCGCTGGGACGCCTTCGACGACGAAGCCCGCTACCCGCACGCCCTGTCCGGACTCCAGGACATCTACGGCCAGCGCATCGAGGTCTTCTACACCGGGGCGGGACAGACCCAGAGCTGGGCCCGCGACCCCTACGCCTACGGCGAGGCGTCGGTCCTCCTGCCCGGCCAGCACACCGAACTGTTCCCCGAGATCGGCACCCCCGAAGGGCCCCTGCACTTCGCGGGGGACCACACCTCCCTCAAGCCCGCCTGGATCGAGGGCGCCGTCGAATCCGGCGTACGCGCCGCACTGGAAGTCCATCGGGCGCACTGATCCGAACAGCGACGGCCCGGGCGTGGCGAGAGGGCCGTTCGGCCCCGCCGTCCGGGTCGTTTCGTCAGGGCCCCCGGCCGCGCCTCCTCGGCGGGGTGGCGCGGACGACGGGGCCCGACGGCGCTGGCGGGGTCGGCTCCGTGCGAAGGATGGGGTCCTCGCCGGGGCCCTTCCGACCGATGCGTACGGGTTTGCCGCGGGGCGGGGCGGGCTACACGCGTAGTGCCACGGTTCCTCTTCCGGGTCGTGGCTGAGCAGCGTTGCACCCCGCACCGTATGACGGAGGGCAGACCGATGACCGACACTCCACGCCCCGCCACCACGTCCGATTCCGGTGCTCCGGTGGAGAGCGATGAACACTCCCTCACGGTCGGCCCGGGTGGGCCGATCCTGTTGCAGGACGCCTATCTCATCGAGCAGATGGCGCAGTTCAACCGGGAGCGCATCCCCGAGCGCCAGCCGCACGCCAAGGGCAGCGGTGCCTTCGGGCACTTCGAAGTGACCCATGACGTCAGTGCCTACACCAAGGCCGCGCTCTTCCAGCCCGGCACCAGGACCGAACTGGTCGCCCGGTTCTCGACCGTCGCCGGGGAGCGCGGCAGCCCGGACACCTGGCGGGACCCCCGGGGCTTCGCGCTGAAGTTCTACACCAGCGAAGGCAATTACGACATGGTGGGCAACAACACCCCCGTGTTCTTCGTCAAGGACCCGATGAAGTTCCAGCACTTCATCCGCTCCCAGAAGCGCCGCGCGGACAACAATCTGCGCGACCACGACATGCAGTGGGACTTCTGGACCCTCTCCCCCGAGTCGGCCCACCAGGTCACCTGGCTGATGGGTGATCGGGGCATTCCGCGCACCTGGCGCCACATGAACGGCTACACCTCGCACACCTACATGTGGATCAACGCGCAGGGTGAGCGCTTCTGGGTGAAGTACCACTTCAAGACCGACCAGGGCATCGAATACTTCACCCAGCACGAGGCCGACCAGATGGCCGCGGCGGACACGGACTACCACACACGGGACCTCTTCGAGCACATCCGCGACGGGGACTACCCGAGCTGGACGCTGCACGTGCAGATCATGCCGTACGAGGAGGCGTCGACCTACCGGTTCAACCCGTTCGACCTGACCAAGGTGTGGCCGCACGGCGACTACCCGCTGATCCAGGTCGGCCGGATGACCCTGGACCGCAACCCCACCGACAACCACGCCGAGATCGAGCAGGCCGCCTTCCAGCCCAACAACCTGGTCCCCGGCATCGGCCCGAGCCCGGACCGGATGCTGCTGGCCCGGCTGTTCTCGTACGCCGACGCGCACCGCCACCGCATCGGGGGCAACTACCAGCAGCTGCCCGTCAACGCCCCGGTGGTCCCGGTGAACACCTACTCCAAGGACGGGGCGATGGCGTACCGCAAGACCACCGACCCGGTCTACGCCCCGAACTCCAAGGGCGGCCCGGCGGCAGACACCGAGCGGTACGGCAACCCGCCGAGCTGGTACGCCGACGGTGAGATCACCCGGGCGGCATACGTCGATCACGCCGAGGACGACGACTGGGGCCAGCCGGGCACGATGGTGCGCGAGGTCTTCGACGACGCGGCCCGTGACCGGCTGGTGGACAACGTGGTCGGCCATCTCCTGAACGGGGTCACCGAGCCCGTGCTGCAACGGGCCTTCCAGTACTGGTCCAACATCGACAAGACGATCGGTCAGCGCATCGAGCAGGGGGTGCGCGCCAAGGCGCACGAAAAGGACCCCAAGGCCGAGGAGCAGGGCAACCCCGCACGGCGGGACATGCAGGCCAAGGCCTGACCCCCGCCCTCCCCGAGGGCGTTCAGGACGCCGGGCGCGCATGAGCCCGGCGTCCTTGGGCACCCGGCGACAAGGGCGCGTCCTCGCGCCCCAGGGACCGGGGAAGGCGAGAGCAGCGTGACGTCGTCACACATACAGAGAAGCCGCGGCGGGGCGGGGAACCGACTGTCGGGAACGGACACGGTGAGCGCCGCGGGCCGGGCCGGATTCGTGGCCCGGGGCGTCGTGTACGTCCTGATCGGCGTATTGGCCATCCGTATCGCCGTCGGAAGCGGCGGCGGCCAGGCGGACCGTGAGGGAGCCCTCGCCGAGGTCTCCACGCGGCCCTTCGGCGCGGCGGTGCTGTGGGCGCTGGCCGTCGGCTTCGGCTGCATGGCCCTGTGGCGCGGGATCCGGGCGGTCCGGGCGCGCGGCGGCAACCGCAAGCTCGCCTCGCGGCTGATGGACGGCGGCCGAGCGGTGTTCTACGCCACGGTGTGCTGGGGAACGGTCACCTTCGCCGCCGGCACCGACCGCGGCTCCAACGGCAACGCCAAGTCCCGTGACTGGACCCGCACGGCACTCCAACTCCCTTACGGGCAGCCCTTGGTGGGCGCGGCGGGCTGTGTGCTCGCCGGTATCGGCGTGGTGCTCGCCGTCCGCGCGGCGATGCGCCGCTTCCTGCGCCGCCTCGACCTCGCGGCCACGCCCACCGGAACCCGGCAGGTCGTCACCGCCCTCGGAGTGGGTGGCGGAGTGGCCCGTGGCATGGTCGCGACGGCGGCCGGAATCTTCGTTCTGGTGGCGGCCATCCGTTTCGACCCCGAGCAGGCCAAGGGGGTGGACGCCACCTTGCGCAGCCTGGCCGGCACACCGGCCGGACCGTGGCTGCTGGTGGCCGTCGCGATCGGACTGATGTTGTTCGGCGCCTTCTCGTTCGCCTCGGCACGGTGGCGTCGTATGTGAGACCGCGTCATGGGTGGCCCCGTCGGACCGCAGCGGATCCAAGGTCCCGGGCGCCGTGACCAACGGCCTTGAAGCGTGCGGAACACGGACGGGACCGTTTACGGACAGGGGTCGAGGGCAAACGGACGTTGTGCTTCGGACCGGAGGCGCATCCGCAGGACAGGTCTTCCCTGCGCGGGTCCCTTCCGGCTGTGCCCCGTGCGCGTGTCTCGACGCGGCGGCCACCACAGGCCCGCCCGTCGGAGCGCGTGCGTACCGCCCGGCCCGCGTCAGTGGGCCACGACGCGGGCCGGCCCCGGAACGGACCACGGCGGAACCCCGAGTACACCCCTTCTCGCAGAACGGCGGAGCGTCCATGAACACGACCAGTCACTTCGGCAGAAGCGTCCAGCACTTCCGCGCCCAGATCCGGGAGCTCGGCAAGGCGGCGGAGCGCGCCCGCGACCCCGAGCTGCGTCGGCGTCTTCAGGACAAGGCGCGCCGTCTCCAGGAACGGTGCGAACAGGAGGCGGAGCCGGCCCTCCCGTCGGCCGGCTAGCCCCCACCGGGCGGCAGGGGGGCACCCGTGAGCGGACCGCAGTGCGGTCCGCTCACGCCTGTCCGCGCGCGTCGCCCGGCGGCACACAGGACATGACAGGACATGCCCGCTCCGATCGCAGCGGGCACGGGAGCGGCGCAAGATGGGCGCATGGGTAGTCGCATGGGAAACACGGCGCTGATCGTCATCGACATGATCAACACCTATGAGCACGAAGACGCCCACCTGCTCGTTCCCTCCGTGAAGTCCATCCTGCCCACCGTGGCGGAGCTCCTGGCCGCCGCCCGCCGGAGCGATGTCCCGGTGATCTACGCCAACGACAACTTCGGCGAATGGCGATCCCACCACGGGGAGCTGCTCGACACCGCGCTGCGCGGGCCGCACGCCGATCTGGTGCGGCCGATCGCGCCGGAGAAGGAGTCGTTGTTCGTCGTCAAGGCCCGCCATTCGATCTTCTTCGAGACGCCGCTCGAATACCTGCTGGGCCAGCAGGGCGTCGACCATGTGGTGCTGTGCGGCCAGGTCACCGAGCAGTGCGTCCTCTACTCGGCGCTGGACGCGCACATCCGGCATCTGAAGGTGACGGTGCCGCGCGACGCCGTCGCCCACATCCATGAGGACCTCGCCGAGGCCGCCCTGCGCATGATGGAACGCAACATGGGGGCGCGGATCACGGCCGCCGCCGACCTCCCCTTCTGAGGCCGAGGAGCCCGGAGCGCAGCGGGCCCGTCGGGCCACGGGGCGCCCACCGCCTCCGGTCGCCGTAGCGCGCTCGGCGGGTGAGCCTGGGAGAGGCGCCGACCACGGTCGCGGACGGCGGGCGCAGAGAGGAAGCTCCCATGGGTGTGCGCAAGCGGGCCAGAAGCTGGCCCCTCTACCGTCAGCTCACCGGAGCCGATCCGCTGGGCCGGGGCGTCGCGGCGAAGTCGGAGCACACCGAGCGGCTCAGGCCCCGTACCGAAACCGCCGACCGGGTGGTGCGCTCCATCTGCCCGTACTGCGCGGTCGGCTGCGGCCAGCAGATCTACGTCAAGGACGACAAGGTCGTCCAGATCGAGGGCGATCCCGACTCTCCGATCAGTCGCGGACGGCTCTGCCCCAAGGGGTCGGCCACCCTCCAGCTGACCACGGGCTCCTCCCGCGGGCACCAGGTGCTGTACCGCAGGCCGTATGGCACCGACTGGGAGCCGCTGGATCTGGAGACCGCCATGGACATGGTGGCCGACCGTGTCGTCGAGACCCGGCGGCGCACCTGGGAGTGGGAGCACGAGGGCAAGCGGACCGCGCGCACCCTCGGCATCGCGAGCCTGGGCGGAGCGACGCTGGACAACGAGGAGAACTACCTGATCAAGAAGCTCCTCACGGGCCTCGGCGTGGTCCAGGTGGAGAACCAGGCGCGGGTGTGTCACAGCTCCACGGTCACCGGCCTCGGCACCTCGTTCGGGCGCGGCGGAGCCACCACGTTCATGCAGGACCTCCAGCACGCCGACTGCATCGTCATCCAGGGTTCCAACTTCGCCGAGGCGCACCCGGTCGGCTTCCAGTGGGTGATGGAGGCCAAAGCGCGCGGCGCCCGGGTCATCCATGTGGATCCGCGTTTCACCCGGACCAGCGCCCTGGCCGATCTGCATGTGCCGATCCGGGCGGGCAGCGACATCGCGTTCCTGGGCGGGATCATCAACTACGTCCTGACCGAGGAGAAGGACTTCCGCGAGTACGTCCTCGCCTACACCAACGCGGCGACGCTGGTCGGCGAGGACTTCCGCGACACCGAGGACCTCGACGGGGTCTTCTCCGGCCTCGACGAGGACGGCCACCGCTACGACCCGTCGAGCTGGCAGTACGAGGGCGTCGGGGTGCAGGCGCCGGCCGGCGCCGTGGACGAGCAGTACGAGGAGCGGACCCGCCACATGGGCGGGCCCGAGGCGCACGGTTCGGGCGGCGCCCAGACCGGCCACGACACGCCACGCGACGAGACCCTCAGGCATCCGCGCTGCGTGTACCAGGTCCTCAAACGCCACTACGCGCGCTACACACCGGAGTTGGTGGAGCAGACGTGCGGGGTGGAGCGCGCGGCGTTCCTGCGGGTGTGCGAGGACCTCACCGCGAACTCGGGCCGCGAGCGGACGAGCGCGTTCGTGTACGCGGTGGGCTGGACCCAGCACTCGGTCGGCTCCCAGTACATCCGTGCCGCGTGCGTGCTCCAGTTGCTGCTGGGCAACATCGGCCGTCCCGGCGGCGGAATCCAGGCGCTGCGCGGCCACGCCTCGATCCAGGGCTCCAGCGACATCCCCACCCTGTACAACCTGCTGCCCGGTTATCTGCCGATGCCGCACGCACACGAGCACGAGACGCTGGACGACTTCATCAGGGCCAGTCGCACCGAGAAGGGCTTCTGGGGCAACATGCGGGCGTACTTCGTCAGCCTCCTGCGGGCGTACTACGGCGAGGCGGCGACCGCGGACAACGACTTCTGCTTCGATCACCTGCCGCGGCTGACCGGTTCGCACTCAACGTACGACACGGTGATGGCGCAGCTCGACGGGGTGTGCAAGGGGTACTTCCTGCTGGGCGAGAACCCTGCCGTGGGTTCGGCCAACACGCGGTTGCAGCGGCTCGGAATGGCTGAGCTGGAGTGGCTGGTGGTCAGGGACTTCTCGCTCATCGAGTCGGCGACCTGGTGGCAGGACGGCCCCGAGATCGAGACGGGCGAGCTGCGCACCCGGTCCATCGCCACCGAGGTGTTCTTCTTCCCGGCCGCGGCGCACACGGAGAAGTCGGGTTCCTTCACCAACACCAACCGGTGGCTCCAGTGGCATCACGCGGCGGTCGAGCCCGAGGGCGATGCGCGCAGCGATCTGTGGTTCATGTACCACCTGGGCCGGCGCATCAAGGCCAAGCTGGCCGCGTCAAACGACCCGATGGATCGGCCCGTACAGGATCTGACCTGGGACTATCCGGTGGACGGCCCGCTGGACGAACCGGTCGCGGCGGCCGTGCTCGCCGAGATCAACGGCCATGGTCCCGATGGTGCGCCGCTGTCCGCCTACACCGAGCTCAAGGACGACGGCTCGACGCGGTGCGGTTGCTGGATCTATTGCGGGGTGTACGCGGACGGCGTCAACCAGGCCGCCCGTCGCACACCGGGCGCCGAGCAGGACTGGGTCGCCGCCGAGTGGGCCTGGGCATGGCCCGCCAACCGGCGCATCCTGTACAACCGCGCCTCGGCCGCGCCGGACGGAACGCCCTGGAGCGAACGCAAGGCGTATGTGTGGTGGGACGGTGCCGGCGCCAAGTGGACCGGCCACGACGTCCCCGACTTCATTCCCGACCTGGCCCCCGACCACGTCCCCGCCGCCGACGCCACGGGGCCGGACGCGCTGCGCGGTGACGACCCGTTCATCATGCAGGCCGACGGGAAGGGCTGGCTGTACGCGCCCGCCGGCCTGGAGGACGGGCCGCTGCCCACCCACTACGAGCCGCAGGACTCGCCGTTCGGCAACCACCTCCACCCCTCGACGCCCCGCTCCCCGGTGCGTCAACTGCTCCCGAGGGAAGGCAACCGTTACCACCCCAGCGGCGACGAGCCGGGCGCCGACGTCTTCCCGTACATCGTCACCACCCATCGCCTCACCGAGCACTTCACGGCGGGTGGCATGAGCCGCTGGTCGTCCCATCTGGCCGAGCTCCAGCCGGAGTTGTTCTGCGAGGTCTCCCCCCAACTGGCCGCCGAGCGCGGGCTTGAGCACACCGGCTGGGCCACCATCGTCACGGCCCGCAACGCGATCGAGGCCCGTGTGCTCGTCACTGAGCGGATCAGGCCCCTGACGGTGCACGGCCGCACCGTGCACCAGATCGGTCTGCCCTTCCACTGGGGACCCAACGGGATGGTCACGGGGGACGCCGCCAACGAACTGCTCGCGATCGCCCTGGACCCCAACTCGCACATCCAGGAGGACAAGGCGCTCACCGCGGACATCCGCCCCGGCCGCCGACCGCGCGGGCCCGATCTGCCGAAACTGGTGGCGGAGTACCGCAAGCGGGCGGGCATCACCGGTACGACGGGGACGGAGGTACGGAAATGACGGGTCGTCACCCGCTGAGCGGGCCCGAGCCCGATCCGGCGCGCGACGCGGGCCACGCCGAACCGCCGCCGCGCGTGGGGTTCTTCACCGACACCTCGGTGTGCATCGGCTGCAAGGCCTGCGAGGTGGCGTGCAAGGAGTGGAACGCGATCCCCGAGGACGGGCTCTCGCTCACCGGCATGAGCTACGACAACACCCAGGGTCTCGGCGCCTCGACCTGGCGCCACGTCGCGTTCATCGAGCAACAGAGCCCCGCACCCGAAGGACGCACTCAACTCCCTTTGCTGGACGGCCAGTTCACGACCCCGACCCCTCCCGACGGCGTCGCGGGACAGTCCGCCGCCTCGGGTGCGGCCGGCGAACTGCGGTGGCTGATGTCGTCCGACGTGTGCAAGCACTGCACCCACGCCGCCTGCCTGGACGTGTGCCCCACCGGCTCGCTGTTCCGCACCGAGTTCGGCACGGTCGTCGTACAGGAGGACATCTGCAACGGCTGCGGCTACTGCGTGCCCGCCTGCCCGTACGGCGTGATCGAGCAACGGCCGGGCGACGGGCGGGCGTTCAAGTGCACCCTGTGCTACGACCGTCTCGGCGCGGGGCAGGAGCCGGCCTGTGCGAAGGCCTGCCCGACGCAGTCCATCCAGTTCGGGCCGCTGGAGGAGCTGCGCGAGCGGGCCGCGCTGCGGGTCGGCCAGTTGCGGGACTCGGGTGTGGCGGGGGCGCGTCTGTACGGCCATGAGGACCACGACGGCGTCGGCGGGGACGGGGCGTTCTTCCTGCTGCTCGACGAGCCGGAGGTCTATGGGCTGCCGCCCGCGCCCGTGGTCACCACCCGCGATCTGCCCGCCATGTGGAAGCACGCGGGCGCGGCAGCGCTCGCTCTGCTGGGCGGGATGGCCGCGTCCTTCGCGCTGCCCGCGGTCGTACGACGGAGGGACTCACGATGAGCGAGGCAGGCACGGCGCGGGCGTCCGACGGGAAGGGCGCCGGGCGACGACGGGGTCGGCGGGGCGAGCAACTCATGGTGCCGCGCGCCGAGTTCGCGTCGTACTACGGCAGGCCCATCATCAAGGCGCCGTCGTGGGCGCCCCAGGACATCGCCGGGTACTTCTTCCTCGGCGGGCTGGCCGGCGCGGGCTCGGTCCTCGCCGCGGGGGCCCAGCTGACAGGGCGTCCGACTACGGCGTCCGCCATGAAGCTGTCCTCGCTGGCGGCCGTGTCGCTGTCCGCGGCGGCCCTCGTCCACGACCTCGGCCGGCCGGGCCGGTTCGCGAACATGCTGCGGGTGTTCAAGCCGACCTCGCCGATGAGCGTGGGGTCGTGGCTGCTCGCGGTCTACGGGCCGGCCGCCGGCGCGGCCGCCCTGACGAGCGTGACCGGACGGCTGCCCCGCGCCGGCGCGGCCGCCACGGCGGGGGCGGCCCTGCTCGGGCCGGCCGTCGCCTCGTACACGGCGGTCCTCGCGGCCGACACGGCGGTGCCGGCCTGGCACGGCGCCCACCGTGAACTGCCCTATCTCTTCGCGGCGTCGGCGACCGCGGCGGCCGCCGGGATGGCTCTGGTCGTCGGGCCGTCGCACGAGAACACCCCGGCGCGCTGCGCCGCTCCGCTCGCCGCGCTCGCCGAGGCGGCCGCGACCCGGTGTGCCCGGCGCCGTCTGGGCATGGTGGCCGAGACCTACGAAGAGGGCCGGGCGGGGGCTCTGCTCAAGGCGGCCGAGGTCCTGTCCGCGGTCGGCGCGTTGGCGGGCGCGCTGGCCGGCCACCGCCGCCCGGTCGCCGTCGCGAGCGGGGTCGCGCTGCTTGCGGGCTCGGTCTGTACCCGCTTCGGCATCTTCGCCGCGGGCGTCGCATCGGCCGAGGACCCCCGGTACACCGTCGTTCCCCAGCGGGCCGGGCTCGACGCCGCCCCCTGAGGAACACGCGCCCCGCCCGATCCGGGGAACGCCCACGCCGGACGGAACGCCGGGCCCCCGTAGCGGGGCCCACGGCCAGGAGGTCACGATGCTGCTGCCCGACAAGGCGGCCCTCGCCCGCTTGCTCACCCGCTATCGCGCGGAGGAACGCTCGGTGCTGGCGCAACCGCACCGGGCGGAGCTGCACCGCGCCCTCGAGGACACCGCCTACACGCTGTGCGTCCTGATGGACGAGCGGACCGCGCAGGCGGCCGTCCGCGCCGCCGAACGGTATCTGGGCCGAGCGGGGCACGGCCCGGCCCCCGAACGTTCCCCGGCCCGGACCGAATCGGGAGGCGACAGACGCTACTCCCCCGGCGGCCAGACGCGGTGATCGATCGGTGACCCGGCGGTCCAGCCCGTCGTAGCGGGGGTCGCTCGCGATGACGGTCCGGGAGGACTGCTCCCCACCCGGTCGTCGACGCCACCCCCGCGTGCGCGCCCCAACTGCCGCCACGGCGGGGCGAACCGCAGCCGGCTCGCGCCGCCGCGTCACCGGGTCAGGCGAGGCCTGCGGCGATGGCGCGGCGTACCGCGTCGGCGCGGTCCCGCAGGTCCGCTTTGGCGAACAGGTTGTTGATGTGGGTCTTGACCGTGGCCTCGCTGATGAAGAGCTTCTCGGCGATCGCCCGGTTCGGCAGACCCTGGCCGATCAGGGTCAACACCTCGCGTTCTCGCGGGGTGACGTCCGCGGGCAGGGGCTGCTGGGGCGCCGGGGCCTTGGTGCGGATCGTGGCCAGGAGCCGGTCCTGGACCTCTCGGTCGAGCACCGACTGTCCCGCCGCGGCCGCCCGGATCGCCCGTGCGATGTCCTGGCGGCCCGCGTTCTTGGTCAGGTATCCGCGGGCCCCGGCACTGAGCGCGGCCAGGATCGAGTCGTCGTCGGCGAAGGTGGTCAGGACGACCACGGCCACCTCAGGGTGCTCCTCGGTCAGCCGACGCGTCGCGTCGATGCCGTCCATGACGGGCATCCGCAGGTCCATCAGGACCACGTCCACCGGGCCGGCCGCGGCGGCGGCGAGCACTTCCGTTCCGTCGGCGGCGGCCGCTACGACCTCGATGTCCTCGGCAAGCCCGAGGACCGCGGCCAGCGGCTCCCGTACGGCGGCCTGGTCGTCCGCCACCACCACCCTCAACCGCCGTGTGCTGCCTGCCGGTTCACTCATCCCGGGATCACCGCCTCCACCTTCCAGCCGCCCTCGTCCGCGCCGGCCACCACCGGTCCCGCCGTGATCGTCCCGCCCAGCAGGGCGACCCGTTCACGCATGCCGATCAGTCCCATTCCGCTGCCCGCACCCGGGCTCACCCTACGGGCCGCCGGACCGTTGCGTACCACCAGCGTCATGGTCCGGGCGGCGTAGGTGAGCTCCACGCGGACTTCGCCACCGGGCGCGTGCCGGGCCGCGTTGGTCAGGGCTTCCTGAGCGATGCGGAGGAGGTTCTGGGTCACGGGGGACGGCACGTCGCGGGCGCTTCCCGTCACGGTCAGCGCGTCGCGGTGGCCGGACGACTCCAGCATCGCGGTCAGGCTCTCCACCAGCGGCAGCGCGTCCTCACGCAACGCGTGCACGGTCCACTGGGCCTGTTTCAGGCTCTCCTTGACCATGCTGTGTGCCTTCTGGTTCGCCTCGCGGACCTTGTCCAGGTCGCCGGTGTCGATGAGTGCGTCCGCCAGCTCCAGCTGCATGTTGATGCCCGCAAGGGAGTGCGCCAGGACGTCGTGCACATCGCGGGCGATCCGGCCGCGCTCGGTCAGCACGGAGGTGCGGGCCTCGGCCCGGGCGGCCCGCTCGGCGGACTCGGCCGCCGAGATCGCCGCCCGCACGGCGCGCAGGCGACTGCGGTTGAGCATGCCGATCAGCACGGGGGCGCCGGTGGTGAGACCGAGCGTCCAGGGCAGCAGATCGTGGTTCGGACCGAGGCGGAAGTACAGCACCCCGCCGCACAGCAGACTGGACAGGGCCGCGAGGGCGAGGGCCGGCCGGGTCTCCAGGCGGACGCCGATGTGCCCGACGAGGAAGTACGCGAACAGATAGCTCGCTCCACTGCTGCTCACCCCGAGCAGGGCCGCCGCAGCGACGACGCCCCCGGTCAGCCAGACCAGGGCCACCCTCGGGGGGACCCTGGACCCGGGCAGATGCCGGGCCGCCAGGGTGACGCAGTTGATCAGGAGCAGGACGGCGACCGCCAGGCCCCGGCCGCCGAGGCCGAGCGGCCGGACCGTCCAGAGCGCGGACACGACGACGAGCAGGGTCGGCAGCCACTGCACCCACGGGGCTTGACCGGGCTCGGCCCACGGGCCTGCCTCGTGGTGCGAGGCGGGCCCGTGGTCCTGGGCGTTCTGGGCTTCTGGCACGGCGTGACCATAGCCCACGGTCAGACCGTACGGTCGAGTGTCCGGGCGGTGGGCGCCGCCACCGGGGCGAGCCCCTGGCGGGCGGTGACCATGCGGCCGCGGATGAAGATCGTGGCGACCCGCGTGATCACCTCGGTGAGCGCCATCAGGACGAAGGCGGCCACCCAGGCCTGGCCGCTGGTGATGTGGTGGTCGGCGCTGAACCGGGCGACGTGGCCGGCGCCGCCGTGGTCGACCCACACCTGGAAGCCCATCCTGGCGCCCATGCCGAGCACCCACAGGGCCGCGGAGACCGCGCCCGCCTTGATCAGCAGGTGCTCCCCCGCCGCGCGGATCCGGGTGTAGACGCCGCCCGCTATGCCGAGCGCGGCACCCACCGCCATCAGCGCTCCGATGAGCACCAGGTCGTTGCCGGCGGTGGGAATGCCGTCGAGATACGAGGTGGCCACGAAGGTCACGATCCCCAGCGGGATCAGGAAGGACTTGAGGTCGAGGCGGCCTTCCCGCAACTGCCGGAAGACGACGAGGACGAGCGCGATGTCGGTGATCCAGTCGGTCGTTGTCATGCCTCAAGACTGCTGTGGCCGGGTCTCACGCACCTGGACCCACGGGTGGAACAAGGGGTGGAGATGGGCGGACACGGGTGTCCACCGTCGCGCGCCGGCCGCCTCGGCCCCCGTCGTGCGAGGGAACACGTGGGTCGTGCACGGCCAAGGCCTGAGCTCCCTCTGGGCCGACCCGTCGATGGGCCAACGGGGCAGGTGTCCCGCGCCGGGCGGTACGCGCCGTGACGCCGGATCGTTCACGAGGAATGACACGAGGAATGAAACGAGCCCATGGTGTGCGCCTGATGGTGTCCGCTGCCGCGGTCCTGCTCACCGCCGCGCCCGCGTTCGGGGCGGTCGATCCGCCCGTCGGCCCCGCCCCACACCGGACGACGTCGGCCTCCTCCACGGAGATGCCGGCCGTCGGCACCGAAGTGCCGTCGAACATGACCGGCCCCAACAGCGTCATCGAGGTGCCCCAGGGGGTGATCACGGCCGACCTCACCGGCGGCATCAAGCAGAAGGCGGAGATCAACCCGCATCAGCCGAACCCCACCAGGAGCCTGCTGCTGCGCACCACGGGCTTCCACCTCGAAGGCACCTCGCCCGACCGGGAGTTCCTGGTGACGATCGCCCTCAAGGGCACCGACACCCTCGCCGAGAGCAGCCTGCGGATGACGTCCGCGCACCCGCCGCGGTTCGTCGAGCACGACGTCATCCTGGTGACGGTCACCGTCGAGCGCCGCGACGAGCCGCCCCTCACCCTCGAAGCCCACGCCCCGCTGAGTCTGACGTGCACCGGTCTGACCCGTTTCCCGCCCGCCGCCAACCGCTTCGATCTGACGCAGCCGGTGGACCTGTTCGCCCCCGGATCCACGGTGCCCGTCGGCCGCATCCGGGCGCTTCCCACCGTGCGCGGCGCAGGCCCGATCACCCCGTAGTCACCGCCGACCCGATCATCCCGTAGTCACCACGGGGCCGATCATTCCGTAGTCACCGCCGGGCCCTCGCGGCCTTCCGGGACTCGGCACCCCTGCCCCGTGCCGAGCCCAACAGCCTTGCCGTGGAAGGCCGTTGAGGGACGAGCGTGTCAGACCCTGGTGCGGTGGCGGTCGAGGAGCGGCCGTAGGCGCTCGGCGGTCGCCTCGTCCGGGGCGCCGCGCTTGGGCAGGATCGTCAGGCAGGTGGCGTTCTTGTCCGCGCTCAGCAGGACGAACAGCCGGGGCGTCTCGACGTATCGGGGCGCCGCCTGCCAGGTCATGGTCGCGGTTGCCTGCTGGTGGGCGATGGTGACGTCGGAGTCGGTGACGGTGGTTCGGTAATCGCCGTGCTCCTGCGACAACTTGCCGAACTGTCGGGACTGGAGGCGGGGCGTGCCCCACACAAGCAGCCCGAAGACCACCGGCATCACATAAACCGGCACCGGGATGTCGGAGTCCGTCGCCACCATGAGCACCACGAGGACCACCCCCAGGACACAGCAGGCGATGCTCAGCCGGCGCGAACGGCGGGCCGAGGCCGAGCCTTTCGTCCGGGCGACGAGCGCCTCCTTGTAGTCCGCGACCGTCAACCGGTACCGCAGTACGACGCCGTCGACCGTCAGGTCGTCCACGCTGATCCCCCACCACTCCCCTTGCACCGCACTTTTGCGCGGCGGGCCATCCTAACCGCTGGTCACGGCGTGTCCGCCGGTGCCGGGGGTGCCCGGGAAGCACCCCCGGTACCGGCCCGCCACGGGAGGGGGTCAGGCCTGGCAGACGCCGCGTTCGTAGTCGACCGTCGCGGTCGCGCGCGAGTACTGCCACTGCGGGGAGAGCAGTTGCTCGTCGAGTTGCCGGGCGGCCGCGGGGCTCTCCACCACGTATCCGAAGTCCTGGAGCCAGGCCGGGTAGAGGTTCTTGGAGCCGATGGAGAACGCCGAGCCGTCCACGGAGATCAGCTTGTGGTGCTGGGCGTAGGGGTGGCCGTCCGCCCACGTCGGGTTCGCCGAGCCACGGAACGTGGCCAGTTGCAGGTTCGAGCAGAGGGCGGTGCGCGCCGAGGCCTGGTCGCCGGTGAGCAGGGCGAGTCGGGCGCGCAGGACGTCGCTGATCTCCGAGAGCGACTTGATCTGCGAGTAGCCTCCGCTGCCCACCGCGCCACGGTTGGCAGGATCACTGACGACGATGCGCACCTTGACTCCGGCGGCCAGTTTGGCCGCGAGGGCGTCGTAGGTGCGGATGTCGTAGCGCGGCAGCGGCGGGCACGTCGCGTTGAGGTCCTGCTGCGAGATCTCGATGTGCCGACCGGCGCTGGAGATCAGGGCCCGCAGGGCGCTCTCCTCCGGGTTGACCGTGTCGTAGTCCCGGTCCGCGTTGGTGTTGTCGTGCAGTCCCACGACGCACCGGGTGTCCGAGGCGGTGGGCAGCGTGGGCCTGAACGCCGAGGCGGGATCGCTCTGTTGGATGCCCACGCCGAGCCCGCCGACCGCGATCACCGGCACGCCCGCGCCGGGCGTTTCGGGGGCTGCGGCGCGCGGCATGGAGGGCATGCATCCGGCGCCGTCGGAGGAGGCGAACCAGACGGAGGCGAAGTTGTTCTTGTTCCGGCAGGTCCAGGACCACAGCTCGTCCAGGTACTTCCCCGCGGAGGCGGCGGCCGGCCCGCTCAGGGCGAGGTCGACGTCGGCGACCGGGTGGGTGGTCTCCAGGTAGTCGTCCTTCCAGCTGTTGACGCCTCCGGTGATCACGGACCTGCCGTCGACCACGAGCAGCTTGGAGTGGTTCCAAGAGAACGCGGTCTTGGACGTCGTCATCGACGCGACGTTGAGGGTGACACCGGCCGCGTCCTTGCCGAGCCGCTCGACGAGGTCGTCGCGGTACTTCGACGGCAGCACATTGAGGTGGTAGAGCGGTGCGGCGCCCACGAGGACGCGCACCTTGAGGTGGTGTCCGGCCGCGACGGAGGCCTTGAGGCCGGTCACGACGGCATCCTGGAACGCGCCGTTGGGGAAGGGCGCCAGGGTGGATATGTCGACCGTTCCGGTCGCCCGGGAGATGTTCTCCGTCATCTTCGCGAGCAGCCGCCTGCTCCCGGGACGGTCGGCACAGGTGGCATCGCCCCAGCACCCAGGGGTCTGCAACAACCAGTCGCCACCGCCGGCCACGGAGGCGTCGAGCGTGTTCCCTTCACTGCGCTCCCAGACGCGCCCTTCGAGGCCCGGAGAGACCTGACGGAGCGTCTGCTCGATGGCGTCGAGGTGTGGGGTGGGCGCCGGAGCACCTCCCGTGTCGGCCACGGCGGGGCCCACGGGCAGCAGCGCGGTCAGGAGGGTCGGGACGGCGACACGGAGGACGAAGGCGGAGCGGCGCCTGCGCGGATGACGAGCCAATTCGGGGTTCCTTGTTCGGGCGTACGCGGTCGCCTCCCCGGGCGACCAGCAAGATCAACTCGCGGAAGCTATCAGCCGCACCACGGCAGCACGGATCCGTGCGGGCACGATCCGGCCAAGCACCCCCAAGACGCCGACTCCGCGCGCACGGAACGCGGAATCCGTCAACTCCCGCCTCCCTGTTGGACATTGGCGTCGACGATGTCACGTAGCGTGAGCCACCCGAAGAACTTCGTTAGACACACGAAGGTTATCCGCGCATAATCCTTAGGCATGGGAAAGACTTACGAACGCATCGACGGTCGGCTGCGCACGTTCATAGAGCGGCAGCCCGTCCTCTTCACGGCCACCGCCCCGCTGGTCGCCGACGGCACGGTCAACCTCTCCCCAAGGGCCTCAAGGGCTCCTTCGCGGTGCTGGACGAGCAGCGGATCGCCTACCTCGACTTCGCGGGCAGCACGGCGGAAACCATCGCCCACCTGCGGGAGAACGGCCGGATCACGGTGATGTGGTGCGCCTTCGAGGGACCGCCCACCATCGTCCGGGTGCACGGCCGGGGCGAGCCCGTCTTCCGTGACGATGCGCGCTTCAAGGAACTGCTCGGCCACTTCCCCGCGATCGACCCGTCCCGGCACGGGCTGCGCGCCATCATCGTGGTGACGGCCGAGCTGGTCCGCGACTCCTGCGGATACGGGGTGCCGTTCATGTCCTACGACGAGGATCGCGATCTGCACGGCAGGCGCTTCGCCCGTGAGGACGACACCTCGCTGAGCGCGTACTTCAGCAAGAAGGACCACATCGCGCAGAGCCTCGACGGCCTGCCCGGTCTGCCCCTTCCGCTGCCGCCCGCCAACTTCTGAGAAGCCGCGCCGCTCCCGTCACCGGTCACCTCCTCGCGCCCCTAAACCCCTTGCCGTCTGCGGGCCGTGGTCACTTCTCGCGCAGTTCCCCGCGCCCCCAAAAAACCCGCTTTCACCTGCGGGCCGCAGGTGGCTGGTCGCGCAGTTCCCCGCGCCCCTAACTACTCGATGCTGGCCCGCATCGGCCACCTCAGCCCGTCCGGCGATTGAGGACGAGCGCCCTTAAGGCGCGAACGGGGTCTGGGGCGGAGCCCCAGGAGGGCCGGGGCCATCCAACCCTGCGCTTACGGGCGGGTGGGTGGGAAGGCGCCCCCCACCAACACCAGCGTGCCGTCCGCGTTCCGCGCCGCGAGGACACCCGTACGGAAGTGCCCCTGGCCAGTGAAGGAGCGGGCGTTCTGGTCGGGCGCCCGATAGTAGCCCCGCACCGCGTACGGACCCCGCACGAGGAGCTCGCCCGGTTCACCGTCGGGCACCTCCGTGCCCTCCGCGTCGACGACACGAATCTCGTCGTCGGGCGACAGCGCGCGGCCGTGAGTATGAAGCACGGTGCGCCTCGGATCATCGGGCCGGGTGAGCAGAAGCAGCCCCTCGGGCAGGTCGACGACCCGCTGAAGGCGACAACCCAGCTCGACGCCCAACCGCCCGGCGGATTCCGGCGACAGGTCCACGCCGACGACTTGCACGAGTCGCAGGTCCCTCAACTCGGCCTGGACCGCGGGGAGTACGTCGAGCCAAGTCCCCACGCCGAGGGCCGGCACCGCTGCGACGGTCACGCGCTCCCGCTCGATGAGCGCGAGACAGGCGGCGGGTTCCGGGCCGTCGACCAGGACCACGGTGGCTCCGGCCGACAGCGCGCCGACGATCCCCGGGCCTCCGAAGGCGACAGGGCCGTCGGGTGGCAACGCGGCGAGATACACGTCCTGCGCGGTGAGCGACACCGACTCGGCGGCGGCCCGCGCCTGGTAGGCGTAGTCGTTGTGGGTGCGCGGAACGATCCGGGGCGCCTCGCTGACGTCCCCGGAGAGCAGGAACAGCGCCACTTGGTCCGCGCTCAGCGCGAGCGCCGGACCGGGCGGCGAGTCGAGCGAGCCGAGCGACGAGTACTGACACCCCGACGGATCGGTCGTGAGACCCCCGTACGGGGAGGACGCGCCCGGCTCCTCCAGGGTGAACACCCGCCGTAGGAAAGGCCATTGGGCCGCGATGCTCTCCGCCATGGCCATGTGGTCGAAGCCCTGGTGCGTCGCCGGGCCGACGTATCCGATGGCCTGGGTGATCCGCACGATCTCCGGCACCTGCGGCTCACGGTGCGAGAGCGCGCAGAGGACCGGGACCACTCCGGCGCGCATCAGGGCGAAGACGGTGATGACGCGTTCGGGAACGTTCGGCAGCTGGACGACGACCCGTTGCCCGGGCCGCAGTCCCCGCATCCGGAACGCGGCCGCCATCCGGTTCACGCTCCGGTTCAGGTTCGCGTAGGTGATGCGGGTGTCCCCGTGCACCAGTGCGGTCCGTGGACCGTACTCCAACGCCCAGTCGCGCAGCAGGCTGTCCAGCGTGGTGCCGCGCCAGTGCCCGGCCGCCCAGTACCGGTCGACGAATTCTTCCGGCCACGGTGTGCAGCCCTTGAGCAGGGAGGTCATACGCATCCTTTTCGCTCGGCATGCCGACGCGCACCGCTCACGGTGTGCAGCGTGGTGGCCTCCGGCCTTCCTGTGTGGTGCGGCCCCATGGTGGAGGCCTCGGCAATCCAACCGCTCAACCCCACGGCGCTCAATGCGCGTTCTTCACCATGGGCACACGACGCCCTCGGCCGATAGTCCAACGGGCGCCCCTGACCAGCGACAACGGCACTGTTCGGCGCACCTCGGCCGCACCTGTCGAAGGATCCGCTCGGCCGAACGCGCCGTATCCAAACTCCTTTGACGACACCGTTCCTCGCCATGGAGGCGCCCTATCGGCGTCGGGCTCCGGTGTGGCAGGCTCCCCACTGGCCGGAACATGCGGTCGCGTACGGCGGCACTACAGGCGCGGCGGGCCGTGCCGTTCAGCCCCTTGGGCGGAGAGCTCGCGGCTTTGACGCCCAGCACGAGCAAGTGCCGTTACACGGCCATCCGTGCGGGTGTGGCACACGTCCGCCGCTGGTCCCGCGAACGCGTTCATGAGGCAAGTCCAGGTGACAGGAGGCTGATGAACATGCGCATCTTCGACCGGAGCAGAGTGCGGACGGCCGCGCTCGCGTTCATAGCGGCTGCGGCACTGGTGGGCGGAGGAACGGTGTCCACCCATGCGGCGGTGGCGCCCGCCAAGAAGGGACCGACCTCGGTGGCCTATATCGAGGTGAACAGCAACAGCATGCTCAACGCCGGCAAGTACAAGCTGGCCAACGGCGGCGGCAACGTGTTCGACGTGGCCGTCATCTTCGCGGCCAACATCAACTACGACACGACCAAGAAGTCGGCTTACCTGTACTTCAACGACAACGTGCAGCGGGTCCTCGACAACGTCCAGACCCAGATCCGCCCGCTCCAGGCCAAGGGCATCAAGGTGATGTTGTCGATCCTCGGCAACCATCAGGGCGCCGGCTTCGCCAACTTCTCCTCCAAGACCGCGGCCACGGCGTTCGCCAAGCAACTGTCGGACGCCGTGAGCAAGTACGGCCTCGACGGCATCGACTTCGACGACGAATACGCCGAGTACGGCAACAACGGCACCGGCCAGCCCAACAGCAGCTCGTTCGTGTACTTGGTGTCCGCACTGCGCGCGAACATGCCCGGCAAGCTGATCTCGCTCTACAACATCGGGCCCGCGGCATCGCGGCTGTCCTACGGTGGCGTGAACATCTCGTCCATGTTCAACTACGCCTGGAACCCGTACTACGGCACCTGGGGCGTCCCGGGCATCGCGCTGCCCAAGTCCGCCCTGTCACCGGCGGCCATCGACTTCGCGGCCACCTCGTCGAGCACCGCCGCCGCCCTGGCCAAGCGGACGGTCGGCGAAGGATACGGCGTGTACCTCACGTACAACCTCGACGGTCTTGACCGACACACCTATGTCTCGGCCTTCACCCAGCAGTTGTACGGAAGCGACGCCGTCTACACCCCGTAAGAGCCCGGCCTTGGCCCGTTCGCCTCGCCCGGCCCGGCCTGGTCCGGTCCCGTCCGGCGGCGAAGGGGTCAGCGCGTCAGAAAGGCGCGCAGGGCCGGGATCAGGGCGGCCGGGTTGTCCTCCTGCACGTTGTGTCCCGCGTCCGGCACCACCACGAGTTCGCCGTCCGGAAGCTGCTCGACCAGGCGTTCCGCGGTGGACTGCGCGAGCACTTTGCTGCGTCCGCCGCGCACGAGCAGCACCGGCACCCGGGCGAGCCGGGTGGGGAGCTGCTCGATGGCGGCGAGGATCGCGGGGAAGTCGGGCGGGCGCGGGTCGCCCTTCGGCACCCAGACACCGTCGGGGGCACGGCGGAACAGGGTGCTCATCCGATGGGCGACGCTTGCCCGGTCGGCCTTCGGGTTGACCAGCAGCGCGGCGTCCACCACCGCGTCGAGTCCGGCTACCGGGCGGAGGCCCGCCATGAATGCCCGCATCCGTCCGGTGCTCTCGAAGTCGACTCCGGGGGCGACGTCGATCAGCGCCACCCGCTCGACGCGGCCGGGATGGGTATCGGCCACATGGGCGGCCACCACACCACCGAGCGACATGCCGACAAGGCCCACACGAGCCAAGCCCAAGTGGTCGGCCGCGGCGATGACGTCGTCGGCCATCGTGGCGACGCGGTAGTCGTCGGACCAGTCGCTGTCGCCGTGGCCGCGCAGGTCCAGAGCCACCAGGCGCGCCACCCCACGCAGACCCAGGCACACGAAGTCCCAGGTGTGTGCGCTCAGTCCGCCCCCGTGCAGCAGCAGAACACCGGGGCCCGTCCCGCCCCAGTCCAGTCCGTGCAGCCGGCGGCCCGCCCGGGTGTAGAAAATCTCGGTCGGCGGCTCCGGCGCATGGATCTTCACCCCCAGCGCCGCAGCCAGCTCGGCCGTCGACAGAACCGTACGCCCGCCACCCATGCCCGACACCCCTTACCTTGAGCCTCCAAGGTAAGCCGCCTACCTTGATGCGTCAAGGTAGGGCGGTAGGGTGGCTGCATGGCTACCCGAGTACGACGCACACCCGAAGAGGCCAGGCGGCAGATCCTGGAGGCGGCCGCCAAGCTGCTCGCCGCGGGCGGCCCGGCGGCCGTGCGGGTACGCGCCGTGGCCGCCGAGGTCGGCGTCTCCGACGCCGCGGTCAACCACCATTTCGGCACCCGTGAGCAGTTGCTGTCGGCCCTGCTGCGGTTCGGCGGGGCGACCCTCAAGTCCGAGCTGCACGCGGCCCTCGAAGGGTGGTCCGAGGGTGCGGCCGACCCGGCCGAGCTGGTCCGGGTACTGGCCGCCCTCTACGCCGGCGGCTACGCCGAACTCGCCCTGGCGCTGCGCCAGTTGGGCTGGCGCGACACCGGGAGCGGGCTGCTCGACGAGGTCGTCGACCGCCTGCACGCCCAGGCCCTGGCCAACTGCGCGGCGCGCGACCGCACGGCCCCGACCCGCGAGGCGGTCCAGCTCGCGGTTGCCGCGGTGCATCAAGCGGTCGCCACCGAGCCCCTGTTCGGCGACGAGTTCCGCAGGAGCGTGGGCCTCGACGCGGACGCGCGCGACCGCGTGCTCGACTGGTGGGTCGAGACCCTGCGCGCGGTGGTCGCCGGATGAGACGCCCCGCCCCCGCGAGGACACATGGCCGCCCGCCGCCAGGTCTCGTAGACGAGAAGGCCTGACGGCGGGCGGGGTCCTGTGGCGGGGTCCTGCGCGGGGCCCCTATGCGCACGGGCATGTGGAGCGCAGGCCCATGTGGGGCACATGTGCCTGTGGCGCGGGGACACGTGGCGCAGGTACACGTGGCGCAGGTACACCAGGCGCCGGGATCCTCGTCCGGACGGACGACGGTCAGGAGGCGAAGGACCTTTCCAGCCTCGGGATCAGGTCGCGGAGGTCCTGGTCCCAGCAGCCGCCGTTGTGGCCGCCGTTGCACTGCGTACCCCAGGCGGCTCCGTCGCCGTAGTCGACGTAGTGGTACGACATCCCCAGGGCGTCCATGCGGTCCTTGACGTGCTTCGACGCCCCTTCGAGCCAGAACTCCGGGTCGGTCACCGAGCCATGTCCGTTGCCCACATAGATCGAGACACCGACATTGGCGAGCTTGTCCATGTGCTGGGACGGGTCGACCTGGTTCCACACCCGGTCGGCGTTGAAGATCGGGTAGGGCGAGCCGAACAGTGCGTCACTGTCCACGCCCGGCTTGTACGGGTCGACGTTCGGGTCACAGATGCCGGACGACGAACCGCACACCGTGCCCTGGGCGTCGATCAGCGAGGCGACGACGGCCAGTCGCAGGTCCATGGAGTCGACCGACAGATCGATGTCGCCGGACAAGGACGCCGTCTGGCTGAACAGGTCGGGACGGTCCTGGGCGTAGTGGAGTGCTCCGAAGCCGCCCATGGAGACGCCGGCGATGGCCCGTGTCTTCTTGGAGGCGATGGTCCGCAGGTTGGCGTCGATGAACGGAATGACCTGCTTGAGGTGGAAGTTCTCCCAGTTCTGGGCCCCGGCCGCGGTCCGCTGGTTCAGCCAGTTGGCATACCAGCCGCGGGCGCCGCCGTCCGGGATGACCGTGATCATCTTGTCGGTGGTGCCGAACGCCGGATAGTTCTGCTGTACGGGGTCGTCGGGAGAGCCGTGCAGGAAGTACAGCACCGGGTAGCGCCGGGTCGGGTCGTCGTAGTACCCGCTCGGCAGAATGATCTTGATGTGGTGCTTGCCCGCGACCTCGGGCGTGGTCACGGTCAGGTTGAAGTTGGTGGGAGTGCCGGTCGACGTGTCGACCTGGGTCAGGCCGAACCCGTCCGTCAACGGTGGCGGCGCGGTGGGGCCGGCCGCCTGTGCCGTACCGACCGGCAGGGCCATTCCCACCAGGGTGGCCGCCAGGGCCACCATCATTCGCCATCGACTCGATTTCTTCATCACAGCGTTGCCCCCTCATGAGCCTTGTCGTCGTTGCGCGGCGCGGAACCTACCGGGACGCGATGACATCCCGATGAAACAGCACGCCGGGGACCTGCTCGGAGCCCCGGCGTGCCCGTCCGTCGTTCTCAGTCCAGCACCTTGACCTCCAGGGCCGGCGAGGCGGAGATCTGGTCCTCGGTGAACCGTTCGGTCACCCATTGGCCGGCCGAGAACAGTTTGGTCTGATCGGCATAGTGCGGCGAAGTCGGGTCCGCCGACTGGGAGTAGGTCAGGACCGAGGATGCCTGCGGCGGCCCGTCGGCGGTGAACTTCACCTGCTGGACAAAACTGGATCCGAAGACGATGTCCAGCTTGCCGTCCACCATGCCGGGAGTGACCACGTTGAGCACGCCCAGCTCACTGATCGAGCCGTGGATCGGGATCTGCTCTCCGTTGCGGGTGACCTTCTGGACGTCCGACAGACGCGCGTTGAGCGGAACACCCGCCTTGCGGAGCGCGATCACCGCCCGCCCGAACGCGTCGCGTACGGCGGAGCTGCCGGAGTCCAGCGAATTGGGCGTGTGGACCGGGTCCTTGGGGTCGAAGGGGACCCGCCACGGCAGCTTCTCGATGGCGTCCCGCCCGACGAGGAGGGCCCAGTAGGTCTCGAACAGCCATGAACCCCGACTGTCCGACGTGTAGTTGTGGTCCTTCCACGCGGCCAGGATCGGACATGCCTCGCTGACGTTGACGAGGGTGCCGTCCACCAGGATGAAGCCGAAGGGGGCGCTCTGGCACATCGACACCGTCGCGTTGAGAGCCAGATCCGCGGCCCTGCTGTTGTCGGCGAAGAGCAACTGCCGCATGTTCTCCGGTGTGAAGCCTCTGCCCGGCAGGCCGTCGGTGCCGTCGATGCGGTTCTGCGCGGTCAGGATCAGCTCCTGGGTGCGCAGCGACCGGGGCGCCGCGGTGTCCCCCATGACCCGGGGGAAGGACAGGGGTTGCTCCGGGTTGGCGAGCCAGGCGCTGTCGTTGGCGTTGCCCACGAAGTCGGACCGGATCAGGCGTGGTTGTTTGTGCGGGTCGAGGAGGCCCGGCGCGACCGCGTTCGGGTCGTCGGGCCAGTCACACGCACTGCGCTTGCCGTCGAAGATGGAGATCGGCGGCACGTTCGGCAGCCGCAGTTGCTGGCTGAACAGGATCTTCCCGGTCAGGGTGAGGCATGACGCCGCGTGTTCGTCGGTGATGTTCGGAGTGGCCTGGATGTCCGCGTACAGGGCGTTGCCCTTGCGGTCGGTGGCGACCGTGTTGAAGAACGGGACGCCTTCCGTGGACTCCAGGGTGTGCACCACGTCGTGGACATCGGTGGCCTGGTCAAGGTGGAACCAGGTGTTGAGCGCCCGCAGGTTGTCCATGTTCACGTCGCGGACCGCGTGTGCGCTCACCACCCAGGGCAGCGCCTGTCCCTGGATCGAGGTGGTGATCGGGCCGTAGCGGGTGGACCAGAGCGTTCTGGTGACCTTGCCCAGGGAGCCGTCCGCGTTCCGTATGTCGACGGTGACCTGCTGCGAGGTCATTTTCTGCCAGGCGCCGTCGACCAGGTAGTTGGTCGGGTTCAGCGGATCCACCTGCACGTCGAACAGGCCGAACGGGGCCACCGTGGCGATGGTGTGGCTCCAGGCGACGTCGTCGTTGTGACCGATGTTGATCGCCGGGAATCCGAGCAGACTGGCCCCGGACACATTGGCCACGCCCGGAATCGTCAGTTGGCTCTGCCACATCCGGTTCTTCCCCTGCCAGGGGAAGTGCGGGTTGGCGAGCAGCATGCCGGTGCCGCCGGACACGCCCTGTGAGCCCACCGCCAACGCGTTGCTGCCCATGCTCTGCTGTCGGGCGGCGGCCATCGCGTCGCGGATCCTCTTCGCGGTCTCCTCCGGCGAGAGGGGCGCGCCCGCCGGGGGGGTTTTCGGTGCGGCCGACGACGGCTTCGGTGCGGCGGACGACGGCTTCGGTGCGGCCGAAGTCGGCACGGCCGGCTGGGCGTTGACCTCGCCCTCCAGCAGGGGGTCGGCGCTGCCCATGATGATCTCGGCGTGCGCGTGCCGGTAGACGTCGAGCTCCGTGATCGGCCGCACCCAGGCCGCGCCGCGGCAGGCCGGGTCGGTGATGTTGTTGACGCCCGTCTCGGCCAGGTACCGGTTGTATCCCTGGACGTAGCCGCGAATGGCCTCCTTGACCTGCGGCTCCGGTCCGTTGGGGGCGGGCTGGTCGAGCAGCCGCTCCACCACGCGGTTGTCGTTGATCCGCTGGAAGTACAGGTCACTGTTGAGGTTGGTGGTGCTCTGGTTCTCGCCGGGACTCGCCTTGCCGTCGGCACCCAGGTAGCGGGACCTCTGGGCGTTGACCATCAGATAGGTGTCGGCCAGGGTGCAGATGTTGTCCTTGGCCACGGCGTACCCGTAGCCCGTTCCCAGACCCTCCCAGTTCGAGGCGATGATGTGCGGGATCCCGTATTCGGTGTAGCGGATCGTCGGCTTGTCCGGCCCCGGCCCGCCGGCCGGTACGGCGCCGGACGTCCCGGTGGCCGCAGCGGAGCCGGAGGCTCCCGCGGCCGTCATCGTGCTGATCACCGCCACCACGGCCATGACTGCCATCGGCAGCCTCGCTGTCCATCTCCTCCGCGCCATCGAGCCCGTCCTTCCCCTGTGGTCCAGACCCTCGTCCGAACGCTGACACGCTAGGGAGGGCCGATGAAATCGCGATGGAGTCAGTGGAGTCGCCGGGTTTCACGGCGGGGACCGCGGCGGGCACGCGGCAGAAGGCGTAGGCGGGACCGTCCGCCGAGGACGCGTGACGCGCACACCCCGTCGGCTGTCGCCCTACCGACCCGACCCGGGGTGGTCGGGCGCCGTGTTCCACGCGAGGGCGGGGCCGAGCCCGGCGTCGTCCCCGCGCAGAATCATCTGGTACGTCTGCCGCAGCGCCCGGCTCGGCGGGACCCCCAGCTCGTCGGCCAGGTGACCGCGCGTGCGATCGAACACGGCCACCGCGTCGACCTGACGCCCAGTCAGATAGAGGGCGCGCATCAGCATGGCCGCGACCTGCTCGTTCAGAGGGTGGGCCGCGGCCAGCGCGGCCAACTCGGCGACAGCTTCGCCGAGTTGGCTGCATCGAAGCTGCCACTCCAGCTTCCGCTGCACAAGGGCCGTCCTGCGCTCGGTGAGCCGCATGCGCTCCAGCTCCGCGAACGGCCCGGGCAGGCCGGCCAGCGGCTCCCCGCCGAACAGGTCAAGGGCCTGGGAACACAGCCGGATCGCCTCGGGCGCCTCGCCCGCACGATCGGCCGTCGCGGCCTCGGCGACCAGATGCTCCATGCGCATCACGTCCACGTCGACGGCGCCGGGCGTCAGCCGGTAGCCGCACCGGTCATGCTCGATCACCGAGTCCGCGCTGTCCCCGCTGCGCAGGGCCTTGCGCAAACGGTAGACGTACACCGGCACGACATTGGTGAGCGGCGGCTCCGTCCCCCATACGCCGTCCAGCAGTTCCTGCTGGCTGACGGTCCGCCCCGCGCCGAGCGCGAGGGCCGCCAGGACCGCTTGCTGGCGAAGGTGCCCCAGGTTCACAGGGCGCCCGTCCTGCCAGGCCCGCAATGGGCCGAGCACGGAGATCCGCACCCCCGGCCCGGCCGCATGGCCGACGGCGAGGCGCGGCACCGAGCTCTCCGCCCGGGCCCGGGGCCCGCGGCCGGGAACGACCAGACCGCAGTCGAAGGCGTGCACAACGGCGGCGGCCCGATCACGCAGCCCGAGCTTGGTCAGAACCCGCGCGAGATGTCCGGCCACGACGCCCTCGGGGATGGCGAGTTCGGCGGCGATCTCGTCGTCCCGCAGCCCGCACCCGACGCCCTGGAGCACCCTGCGCTCCTGGTGCCTGAGCGGGGCGGGTGTCGCCCGGACGGTGGTGACGGTCGTCGGCATCGTTGCTCCCCGGGCTGTTCGGTCTGATGGCGGCGGTCGACAAAGTAGCGGCGGCGGCGCCTCGCTGGGCATCCGGAACGATCCGGGGTGACCCGGCGCCCGACCCCGACCCGGCCGGCGGGCGGGCGCTTGCCTATCAGGCTGAACAGCCTTGCCGTGCAAGGGGGTTGACGAGGAGCGTAATTAGTTCTGATGCTAATCAAAATAATGGAGGAGGGTGACGGCCATGAGACGGTGGGGATCACGCTGGGGCGCGAGGGGCCGGCGTGTCGGGGTCGGTGCCGTCATGGGCCTGGCGTTCGCGGGGTTGCCTCTGGCGTCCGCGACGGCCGCTCCGGTGGGCCCGGCGAGCGGCGCGGGCGCGGTGAGCGATACGGGCGCGGTGAGCGATACGGGCGCGACGAGCCGTACGGGCACGAACGCCGCCACGAGCATGGGCACGATCACAGGCACAGGCTCAGGCACGATCACGGTGGGCGGCTGGTGTCTGGACGACGCCGACGCCGCAACCGCCAACGGCAATCCCATCCGGCTCTACGGGTGCAACGGCACAGCGGCCCAGCAGTTCACCTGGCGTGACGACGGCGCGGTGACGGTGCTCGGCAAGTGTCTGGACGTCACGGGTGCCTCCAACGCCACAGGCACACTCGTCGAGTTGTACGACTGTGCGCCCGAAGCGTCACACCAGCGGTTCAAGTACCTTCCGGACAGGACCCTTTACAGCGTCAAGTCGGGCAAGTGCCTCGCCGTACAGGGCGCGGCCGCGTCGACGGCTCGCGTGGGGCTGGCCTCCTGCGACCCGTCCAAGGCGTCGCAACAGTGGAGCGCGGCGGGCGCGCCGTCCGCCCGGTACGGCCTGTCGGCCGGGGCGGCGACCGAGTTCGACAACCCCGACGACATCCCCGCGGTCCCGTTCACCGACCGCGACGGGCGGTTCTACTACCAGCAGTCCCACGCCCTGTACGGCGCCAAGGACAGTCGGCAGTGGAACTTCTTCACCGGTCAGAACTTCGACAACGTCACCCTCGCGCCGGTCAGCAACGCCTCCGATCCCGCCAACCCCGCGGACAGCAACGCCGACACCACCTGGCGGTGCAACAACAGCCCCACCGGCCGCACCGCCACCAACGCCCCCGCCTCCTCCGGGTATACGCAGCGCAATTTCTGTGATCTGAGCGGGGTGTGGGTCGATCCGGACACCGGCTGGTGGTACGGCCTGGTGCACAACGAGTTCACGCCGCAGCCCTTCGGCGACGGCCTGCACTACGACGCGATCGACTACGCGCTCTCCAAGGACCGGGGGGCGACCTGGTCGATCCAGGGCCACGCGATCACCTCGCCCTTCAGCACCGCACGCGCCGACACCACGGCCTTCCCCCACGAGACGTACTACTACGGCGACGGGGACCAGCGGCTCTTCGTCGACTACGCCTCGGGCTACTTCTACGCCTTCTACGCCACGCGCGTCCTGGACAAGTCCGGCGGCGGCACCATCTGGCTCCAGCACGTCGCGCGGGCCCCCATGTCGAGGAAGATGGCGTCCTCGTCCTGGACCAAGTGGTACGACGGCGCGTGGCGGACCCCGGGTGTCGGCGGCGCCGAGAGCGACATCATCCCGTCGGAGGGCCTCGGCTCCGGCTATCTCACGCCCGGCGAGGACTACCGGCCGGACAGCACGGGCACCGTCGCCGACCAGGTGGCCCGCGGCGCCATGCCGGACCACTCGCAGCTGGCGGTGATGAACGTCGCCTGGAGCGCGTACCTCGGCAAGTACATCGGCACCCCCCAGAACAACATCGCGCAGGCCACCGACACCAAGACACCTCTGCACTTCTACGTCACCGACGACCTGGCCACGCAGAAGTGGACCGACATGGGCCTGGTCGCCAACCAGCCGAACGCCGCCTGGTACCGCTGGATGCTGGACCCGGCCAGCCTGACCGGGTCCACCGTAGTCGGCAAGACGTTCCGCTCGTACTGCGCCTTCTACTGCTCGACCTACACGAGCGAGTACGCGAACGTCACCATCACGCCGAACGCGGCGTCGGACCTTCCGGCCCCCGTGGTGCCGGGCGCCTCCTACCAGATCGGCGCGGGCAGCGGTCACTACCTCGCGCAGAGCGGTTCCGGTCTGGGGACGGCCGCCCCGGACGCCTCCTCCCCCGCTCAGCGCTGGCGCTTCGATGCCACGGGTGACGGCTTCTACACGGTCACCAACTCCGCTTCGGGGCAAGGGCTTTCGGTCGGCTCGGGCGATGCGGGGCGCGCCTGGGGCGCGGGCGTCACACTGACGCGGTCCGCCACACAGCCGGCGGTCGCACAGCAGTGGTCCCTGCAACCGGTGGTGCACGCGCCCGCCCCCGGCGGCCCGTCCGTTCCCACGGGCGCGTACCGGTTGATCAACCGGTACAGCGGTCTGGTCCTCAGCCTGGGGGCGGGGGCTCAGCCCGTGAGCACGGCGCCGGTGCGCGACTGGGACAACCCCGGCACGCAGGGCGACACCCGGCCTTCCGCCGACCAGCTGCTGACTCTGGTCGCCGCAGCTCACACCGACCTGGCCTTGAACCGGCCCGCGACCGCGTCGAGCGTCCAGTCCGCCGCAACCCCGGCGAGCTCCGCCGTCGACGGGGACGGGGCCACGCGCTGGTCCAGCCAGTTCTCCGACGCGCAGTGGATCCAGGTGGACCTCGGGGCCGACCGGGCGGTCGCGGAGGTGAAGCTCACCTGGGAAGCCGCGTACGGCAAGGCCTACCAGGTCCAGGTCTCCGACGACGCGAAGTCCTGGACCACGCTGCGCACCACGACGTCCGGCGACGGGGACATTGACGATCTCACCGGCCTCTCCGGCCACGGACGCTATCTGCGCCTCTACGGCACGAAGCGCGGGACGGGTTACGGCTATTCACTCTGGTCGCTCCAGGTGTACGGGCCATGAGGGGCGGTGTACGGGCCACGAGCGGTGCTGAACGGGCCAGGAGCGGTGGTGTACGGGCTATGAGGGGCGCGCGCCGCGCCGCAGGCCTCCGGCGGCGGTGCCGCTCGGGTCCTCGTAGACGGCGTCCAGGGCGAGTTGGGCCCCGCCGCGGGCCGGGGCTTCGAGGCCGAGCGTCGAGGGGAGGATCTCGCAGCCGCCCGAGTCCGGGGCCATGACGCGTCGCGCGACGCCCTCGCGCACACGGTCCAGCACATGGTCGGCGAAGACCGGGAAATAGCCGCCGAGTACGACCGCGCGGGGGTTGAGCACATCGACCAGGAGCGCGATGCCGAGGCTGAGGTCGTCGGCGAGGCGGTCGAGCGCGCCGAGCGTGCGGGCGTCGCCCGCCTCGGCGCGTCGGCGCAGGTCGTCGAGGCGGGAGGCGACGTCCAGGGACGCGTCGTGGACGGGGTCGTCCGGGTCCGCGGCGTGGCGCAGCAGCGCGCCGAGGCCGACCAGGGTCTCCCAGCAGCCGCGTCGACCGCAGTTGCAGAGCCGGCCGCCGGGGGCCAGCTGCATGTGGCCGATCTCGCCGGCGAAGCCGCGGGCTCCGCGCAGGAGCCTGCCACCGCTGATGATGCCGCCGCCGACGCCGGTCTCGCCCGTGAGGGAGATGAGGTCGTGGATGTCGGCTGCGGAAGCGATCACGTACTCGGCGATGGCGGCCAACTTCGCGTCGTTCTCCAGATGGAGCGCGGGCGCGTCGCGGCCCAGACGGCGCCGCAGTTCGGCCAGAGCCGCGACGCCGCGCCAGCCGATGTTCGGGGCGTAGACGACGTGACCGGTGCCGATGTCCACATTGCCGGGCGCGCCCAGGGCCGCGCCCACGAGCCGTGCGTCGGCGGCGGTAACGGCGGCGTCGGCCGCGCGGATCAACTCCGCCGTCGCGTCCAGCACCGCGTCGGGCCCGGCCGCCGGGACGTCGAGGGGAATCCGGCGCTCGAAGACGCGCTCGCCGCCCAGGGACTGCGCGACGGCGCTGACGTAATCGGCGTTGATCTCCACGCCCAGGCCGCAGACCGCTCGCCCGTCGATCTCGACGCTCACCCCCGGCCGTCCCACCGCGCCTTCGCGCTGCGAGTTCCCCTCGCGCACGAGGCGCAGCTCGACCAGTTCGGCGACGAGATTGGTGACGGTCGGGCGTGGCAGCCCCGTGTCCGCCGCGATCTGTGCGCGCGAGCGCGGGCCGGTGTCGCGCAGGAGCCGCAGCACGAGACCGAGGTTGGTCCGCCGGATCGACGCGCGGTCACTCGGCCGGGCCGTACCCCCCATGACCACTCCACGCACCACGCCGCCCCGCACCTCTGCCACCGTGCTCTCCCCCGCCCACCGCGTGTCCCGCGCGCCACCCCAAGTCTGCCGAAGCGTCCCGGCTTCCACCAGGCCGATCCGGACGGTCCGGGACGCGCCGGTCCGCGCGAAAGACTTCAGCCGCTGCGACGGGCCAAGACACGGACGCAACTCCTTTAATCGGCAAGACAGTTGGGAGACCTGGACCATCTCCGTACGCCCGCACATTCCTTGGCGGACGCCTGCGGTCATGGCGGAAACCGTGCGGCCGGCCGGGGCCTCTCGGGAAACTCTCGTGCCCGCAGGGCCGCCCGCGCCGTTGAACGGGCGTGACCTCTCCCGGCGCCCACGGCCGCACCCCCGTGCCCTTCGCTTCCCTGTCCGACGCCTACTGGCTCGACACACCGCTCCTCACGCGCCCGGCCGACCAGTGCGTGTTGTGCGACCTGCTGCGCACCGCCGGGGACGGGCACGCCCCGGCCGAACCCGAACCGGCCCCCGCGGTCGACAGGCTCGCGAGCCGGGCCCGCACGCTTCTGCTCTGCATCGCCCTCGCCGCCATCACCACCGCTTTGCTCGTCACCCTGCGCCGCCACTGAAATCCCCGTCTACCCGGGCCGCAGCGGCGGGAGCCCCATCGCATTGGGAAACGGCACGCCGCCCTCCGCGACGATCCGTCGCGCGAGCGGGTCGAGGCACGCGGCGAGCCTGTCCCTGCCGTCCGGGCCCAGTACGTCCACGAGAGGCTCGGCCAGGCGGTCCGTGGTGGCCTCGATCGCGGCCCGCTCCCGGCGCCCTCGGGCCGTGGGCGTACCGTCGGCGGCGAGTACGCCACGCGCGCGCAGGCGCTCGTGCGCGGCACGCCACTCCGTCTCGCTCCAGCCGCGGTTGAGGCGCTGCTCCGGCGGTGCGAGGCCCCACGCCACGCTGATCACGTTCGCCTCGCAGCCGTCGACCCCGGCCGCGAGCAGGGCCGCCACATGCCCGTCGCCACGGAATTCACGGAGCGCGGTGGCGGCCCACCACACCATGAGGTGGGGCTCGTCGGGCATCGACACCGCGGCATGCGCGGCGAACAACACCCGCCCAGCGGTGGGTAGTTCACGTACGGCGCGGCGTCCGAGCTCGGCGGCCTCGGCGATCTCGGGAGCGTCGACGAGCTCCCCGAGCAGGCGGCGCAGGCACCGGTCGGCCACGTCACGTCGCGCCGCCAGTACGGTCGCGGGCGGACAGCGGTGCCAGGCGTCGGGAAGGGCGCGGGCGATACGCGCCGGGGCGAAGTTGTAGAACGCGGCCGTCACCACCTCCGGTGCGGCCGCGCCGAGCGCCGCCGCGCGCGAGGCGACGTACCCCATCCAGAAGCCCTTGAGTCCCGCCCCGGCAGCGGTGTAGGCGGGGCCCGTTTCCGGCGCGAAGTAGACGGGAGCGTGGACGCACTCCAGAAGGTGCCAGATGTCTTCCATGGGCCGAGGGTAGGAGGTGGATGGCCCGCGCGGCCCTGGTGTACGCGGCCGACTCGTCGAGGCCGAGTCAGCCGCGTGGGCCGGGGTACGCGGTGCGGAACGAAGCGCCGACGGAAAGGGAGTACCCCATCGTGAGCGACCGCAGGCCCGAAGGACCCGGAGACGCCGGAGCACCCGTGCCCGAGCCGATACCGAGGGATCTGCCCGATCAAGAGGCCGGCGCGGACGGCGACCCGTGGGAGGCGGAGGACGACTCCCCACAACACTCCGACAATGACCGCCCCGATCCCGATCCCGAGATCCCGGACACCGACGAGGCGGGCACGGGCCGTCGAGGAGCCGCGCACTCCGGCAGCAAGCGCCCGGAGCAGCCCGTGCCGGACGAACCGACGGGCTGAGTCCCACGGCCCGCCGGTTCACCCACCACCATTGATCCATCAACCGTGTGGCGGGAAGCCACCCCGGAATGGCGTAGGGTGGTGTTCACCGACGCGGGGTGGAGCAGCTCGGTAGCTCGCTGGGCTCATAACCCAGAGGTCGCAGGTTCAAATCCTGTCCCCGCTACTGAACGAAGAGGCCCGGATCCAGTACTGGATCCGGGCCTCTTCGCATGTCGCCGGTGGTGTCGGATCGAGGTGCTCCATCGGGCCCGAGCATCACCCATTCGCGTTGTTTAGGGCCGGGGTTCGGGGGCAAGCGCGGGTTGTGCTTCGGACCGGAGGCACGTCTGCGGAAGTCCCACCGTGGGTGTGCTCTGTCCACACGTGGCGCGTGGCTTCCGTGGTCAATCCCCCGACCACGCGGCCCTAGGAGCAACACCATGGCCACTCCCTCATCCACGAACATCGTCCGCTCCCATGCGGACGCGCCCGACACGGCCGACGCCTTCGAGCGCCTGCGGGTTCTGCGCGAGGGACCCGAACGCGAGATGCTGCGCGGCCAGTTGGTGAAGGCGTGGCTGCCGATGTCGCAGCGTCTTGCGGGCAAGTACCGCAACCGTGGCGAGGACAGCGATGATCTGCGTCAGGTCGCCGCCCTCGGCCTCGTCAAGGCGATCGACCGGTACGAGGTGGCGCGAGGGGCCTTCGAGGCGTTCGCGATTCCGACGATCAACGGCGAGATCAAGCGGCACTTCCGCGACCACGCGTGGGCCATGCACGTTCCGCGCCGCGTCCAGGAACTCCGTAACCGGGTACGCGTCGCACGTCGCGAGCTCCAGGCCTGCCAGGCCGGTGAACCCACCCTGGCCCAACTCGCCGTGCAGTGCGGGCTGAGCGAGGACGACGTCCATGACGGGCTGGAGGCTCTCAACTCGTACTCCGCGCTCTCGCTCGACGCGGAGCTCCAGTCCGCGCCCGGCGACGACGGCCGCAACCTGGCCGACACCCTCGGCGCCACCGACGACAACTTCGACACCGTCGAGGCGCGCGAGGCGGTGAAGCCCGCGCTCCAGGCCCTGCCCGAACGCGAGAGCCGCATCCTCTATATGCGGTTCTTCCAGGACAAGACGCAGAATGCCATCGCGGAAGAACTCGGGCTCTCGCAGATGCATGTGTCCCGCCTCATCACCCGCACCTGCGCCCGCATTCGCGAACAGGCCCTGTATGAGCCGGGCCACCAGATCGCGGCCTGACGTCGAACCGGAATCATCGAGCAGGTTCCCACCAGTGCCGATAAGAAACACGTAAATCTAAGCGCATGCCTAGCCCGGCCGAGGGCAGATGAATCCCTGGAGGTTGATAACTATGGTTCCCCTGCTTCTCGTTCTTCTGCTCGCCCTGATTCTGTTCGGTGCCGGATTCGCACTCAAGGTCCTTTGGTGGGTCGCGATCGCGGTTCTGGTGATCTGGCTGATCGGGTTCGTGGCCCGCCCGAAGGGTGGTAGTGGCCGCTGGTATCGCTGGTAGACGGGTTTTCCGTCAGCTTGGCCCGTAGGTGGGCCCGCCCTGGTCAGGGCGGGGCCCACTTTCTTTTTTCGCCCCGTCCTGATGGTGTGGGGCGCACCTTTGAGGGCATACGCCGTTTCAGCGGAACCGCACCTCTCCCATCCCGTACCGACCGGGAGACGAGAAAAGGCGGCCGTCCCTATCACCGCTGACACAGTTGACTGAGGAGTTGTTTTCATGTCCGACAACATGTGGGGCTACCGCGAGAACTCCGGCCGTCTGACCGACGTCGATCTGACGGGTTACAAGGTCGAGGCGACCGACGGGTCCATCGGCAAGGTCGACAAGCATTCGGACGAGGCCGGCTCCGCCTACATCGTGGTCGACACCGGCCCCTGGATCTTCGGCAAGGAAGTTCTCCTGCCTGCCGGGACCGTCGAGCGAATCGACGCGGACGAGCAGAAGATCTATGTTGACCGCACCAAGGAACAGATCAAGAACGCCCCCGAGTTCATCCGGGACGAGCACCTCAACAACGCGGGCTACAACAAGGAACTCGACACCTACTACGGCAGCGGCGCCCCCTTCGGCGGCAGGCCCGCCTGATCGCCCCGTTACCAGCGAGGGGGTGGCCGCCCGGTACATCGGGTGACCACCCCCTCGCCGGTGTGCGGCCGCGCCCGTGGCTGGTGTGTGATCGCGCCCTCCGTGCGTTCGCGAGGCATACGCGAGGAGGCAGTTGCAGCAGCCCGCGCTCCCTCACGGGTGACACCGCGTGTAGGCCGCCGACGCACGGGCACGCGTCTTTCATGATGTTCACGACGCTCATCCTCGTGCCCGTCGTCCTCGCCGTCGCTCTCACGTGGCACCACCCCCACCACAATCGCCATCGGCGCTGAGCGGTCGCTTCTTCTCCCCAACCCCCGGTCGGGACCCGAATCCCGGCCCGGAAAAGCACTCTCCCGCCGCCCTGTTCATGGGGCGGCGGGAGAGTGCTTTCAGTGGGGCAGCCGGTTCAGCGACGCCTGTCGCCCCGGCCCTCGCCGCGACGGCGCTCGTCCTTGCCGGTGGCGTCGTCGTACTGGATCTGCTCCTTGCGGACGGTGTCGGACACCTCGCGCTGCTCGGTGACCTTCTCCGTCTCCAGACGCACCCGCTCCACCGGAACGGCTTCCTTGCGCACGACCGGACGCTCGGCGTGGAGCGTCACCTCGGACTCCGCCTCGCCGATGTCGGCACGGGCGCGGTCGCCCTCGCGGATGGGCTCGCGCACCACCCTGACCTCTTCGTGGCTGACCGGGACGGTCGTGGTCACGTCTTCGGTGACGACGACCTTGCGCAGCCGTGCCCGGCCCACTTCCTGGTTCTCCGTGCCGACGTGCAGCCGCTCCTCGGAGCGTACGAGGGCGTCCTCGTCCTTGCCGTACCGGGCGTGGACGTCGGTGCCGGTGGCGTTGCCGGGGACGTCGACGCTGCCGGCGGCTCCGCCGGGACCCGGGTTGGTGGTGTGGTGGCCGTTGACGCCGTAGTGCCGGTACAGCTCGCGCTCCTGGTCGACGCCCAGGTGCTCCTCGGCGTCGAGACGCGGCGCGTCCTTCACCATGCTCTTGGCGTACCCGACGTGCAGGGCGTCACCGTCACGACGGGCGCCCGCCAGAGGTACGAACGACTCCTTGGTGCCGAAGAGCCCCGTCTTGACCGTGACCCATTCCGGGCGGCCCGAGGCATCGTCCAGGTAGACCTGTTCGACACCGCCGATCTTCTCTCCATCGGGGTCATAGGCCACCAGGCCCTTCAGACCCTCGGGGCGGTTGAACATGTCACCGGTGTTCATGCGGATCACTCCTGACCTGTCGGGAAGGCGAGGGACGAAACGGCATCCGGACACGGAGCCGTGACTCTCCCTCCCACCCCGCCACACCCCACGCGGCGCTGCGACCGGAATCACTTCCGCACGACGACCCCGCTCCCCAGTCCACGTACGGCCAGACCCGCCGTCGGCGTGCGCCGGGAAGTTGGGCCACCCGAGTGAACGCGCCACCGCCGCGCCCGTCGCACATCGGTGTGATGATCACGGTTTTCACCCTCAGGTGTGAAGCGCCCTCTGCCCAGCTCGACTTCGGCCGTGCGGCCCCGCTACGAAGAGCCTTCGACCTGGGAGAGCTTGAGCAAGGGGTGCTGATGCGCTGGGACCGCCTGTTGTGCGTGATGTGCGCCGGGATGCTCGCGTCGGGCTGTGTCACCGTCGCCCCCGGAACCGGCCCGGCGGGAAGCGGGCTCGAACCCGACGCACGTCGCATCGTCACGGTGGCACCCGATCCTGCGCAGCCTCTCGCCCGCGAGAGCCTGACGCCCGTGGACGACCCGACGCCCGCCCCGCCCGACACCGGCGGCGCCCACCCCACCGACCGGACCGTCCACACCCGCCAGGCCCCCGAAGCCGCCGCCCCCGCCCACCGCTCCCCCCGGCACGCCCACTCCGCCACCCCGCATCCCGAACCCGCACCACCGCACTCCCGGGCCCATGGTCCCCGCCCCCACTACGATCCCGGAATGGTGTGTGCCTGGGCCAAGGGCAGCGGCCTGGACCCGTCGGTCGTACGCGCCTGTCAGCAGCAACTGGGCCGCTGAGTCCGCCGGACCGGCCGGAGCCTTCGCCCCACCGGGCACCCCAACTCCCGTGCTGTAACAGCTTGATAACGTCGTGTCAGTTCCCTAGCTGTAAAATTTCACATATCACATCATGCACTCCATGAGAAAAGTCATCGCGCTCCTCTCGGCCGTCACGGCCGTGGCGGCCCTCAGCGGAACGACCGCCGCCAGCGCCTCACCCGACACCTTCGCCGCCCAGGACACCGGCCAGGGCAAGCTCGTCTGGAGCTCCTGCGGCGACACCGCCACCCCCGCGCTCCAGTGCGCGATGCTCGACGTACCGGTGGACTACGCCGACCCGCACGGCCGGAAGATCAAGATCAAGGTGAACCGGCTCCCGGCCACCGCGCCCAAGAGCGGGCAGCAGGGCCCGATCCTGCTCAACCCCGGCGGCCCCGGTGACTCCGGGCTCTGGATGCCCGCATACATCGCCGGGCAGATCCCGCAGGACGTCGCCTCGACCTACGACTGGATCGGCTTCGACCCGCGCGGAACCAATGCGAGCGAGCCCCATGTCCTGTGCGACGCCCACTACTTCGACGGCCCGCGACCCGACTACCAGGTGAGCCAGGGCACTTCGAAGGCGTGGCTGGCGAAGGCCGCCGGATACGCGGCCGACTGCGCCGCCGACTGGTCCTGGCTGATGCCCCACATGACCACCGTGGACAACGCCCGTGACATGGACAGCATCCGGCGGGCACTCGGAGCACCCAAGATCAATTTCTATGGCGGCTCCTGGGGCACCTCACTGGGCTCCACCTACGGCCAGCTCTTCCCCTCGCGCGTGCGCCGGATGGTGCTGGACAGCATCGTCGGACCCACCATCACCTGGTACGACCACAACGTCCTCCAGGACAAGGAGCACCAGCGCCGCTTCGACGCCTTCGCCGACTGGGCGGCCAAGGCCGACTCGGTGTACCACCTGGGTACGGACGGCGCCTCGGTCGAGAAGGCCTACCAGCAGGTCGAGGCGGACCTTCGGACCCACCCGGTCGACGCCGCCCCGGCGGCCGGCAGGATCGGACCCGCCGAGTTCGAGGACACCTTCTACGGGGGCGGGTACAACTTCCTGCGCTGGCCCAGGATGGCGACGGTGCTCTCCGCCTACGTCACCCACCACGACACCCAGCCCCTGAACATCGCCTACAACCGCTATGCGGCGCCGGGCGCCGACGACGGCACCTTCCCCGCGTACAACGCGGCGCAGTGCACCGAGAACGCCTGGCCCCGGGACTGGGAGTTCTGGAAGGAGGACCAGGCCAAGGTCAACGCCTCGGCGCCCTTCTACACGTACAACAACATGTGGTTCAACGCGGCCTGTATGTTCTGGCCCCACCAGGGCAACACCGCGGGCCGTCTGAAGATCACCGGCAAGGGCCTGCCGCCCGTGCTGCTCTTCCAGGCCACCGAGGACGCCGCCACCCCGTACGAGGGCGGGCTCGCCATGCATGACGCACTGCCGGGTTCGAAACTGGTCGTCCAGAACGGCGGCAGCTTCCACGAGATCCTCTTCCACGGCAACGCCTGCCTGGACGACACCTTCACCGCCTACCTCCGCGACGGCAGCCTCCCCGAGGGGCGCGGCCGCATCGCCAAGACCTGCGCACCCGAGGCCGCTCCGGACCCCGTCTATGTGACGCCGACCCCGGCTTTCGCCGGCAAGGCCGCCGCCAAGCCCCTCGCGCCGACCGACCCCGAAGCCGTCCACGGCGTCCACCGGTAGACCGACGCGACGCATCACCCGAGGGCCGCCGGCCTCCAACCGGCGGCCCTTGCACGGCACTTGGAGCCGTACCGGGCAGCTGCGGGCTGATGGACACTCAGTGCGTCGGCTCAACGAGCCCGCGGAACCGGAACCATGCCCGACGCTATTCGCTTGCGTGCCTTCGTCGCTCGGGTGATCGTCAGGGGGACATCGCACGAAGGAAGAGAAGATGAACACGCTGCCCCGCCCCGTAGACCACGAGCTCGTCCGGGCCGCCGCGCAGGTCGCGGCCACCCGTTGTCGCGGCGACAACCACACCATGGCGGCCGCGGGACGTGCGCGGGACGGCCGGATCATCACCGCGGTGAATGCCTACCACTTCACCGGCGGCCCCTGCGCCGAGCTGGTCCTGATCGGCACGGCCGCCGCCCAAGGGGCGTACGAGCTGGAGACCATCGTCGCGGTGGGCGACCGCGACCGCGGGGTCGTACCGCCCTGCGGCCGCTGCCGCCAGGTCCTCCTCGACTACTACCCGGCCACGCACGTCATCGTCGGCTCGGGCGACCGGCTCGGCACCGTGTCCATCGGCGAGTTGCTCCCCGAGAGCTACGTCTGGGCCGACCACCAACTCGACGGCGAGTAGCCCCTCCCCCTCACCACCGTACGGCGGTGAAGTCGACCGGGCGGGGCCTGAGCAGCCGGGTCCGCTCCGTCAGGGCTCGCAGCCTGCGGGACATCTCGTCGGCGGGCCGGTGGCGGCGGTCCCCGTGGCCGGGCAGGACCCATTCGAAGCGCAGCCGGTCGGCCGTCCTGGCCAGCGATTGGGCCAGTTCCTCGATGGAGTACCAGGTCACGCTGTCGGCCACCTCCAGGTCCCGCGTCGCGCGTGACCAGTAGAAGCTGTCGCCGCTGAAGCAGTACCGGTCGTCCGCGAGGTAGAGCACGCTCCCCCGGGTGTGCCCGGGCAGGGGATGGGCCGTGACCCCCTCGCCGATCTCCACGGGATCGAGGCCCCGGATCACCTGGTCGGCGTCGGGGGCCGCCTCGATGTCCCCCTCGTGGATCCAGAGGCGGGCCCCGAAGTGGTCCGCGTAGCTGCGGCCGTGGGCCGCGTGGTCCCGGTGGGTGAGCAGGACGTCGGTCACCGGGCCCAACGCGGCGTAGCGGTCGGCGAGTTGAGGACTCCAGCGGGGTGTGTCGATCATCATCACCGCGCCGGAGGGCCGCGGTAAGAGGTAGGAGTTGGCGCCGGCGGTGTGCCGCGAGTTGTGGCCGCAGATCAGTACGCCGTCGTCCAGCGCCATCGGAAACGGGTCGAGGGCTTGGTTCGGGCGCCCGGTGGTCGGGCGGATCGAGCGGGTGGGACAGGCGAAGACCGCGGCGTGGAACCGACGCGTCTCCGCCTCGCCGTCGGGGGAGCGCAGTATCCGCGACTTCCCGTCGGCCTCGTCTATCAGCTCGGGCGCGAACTGTCGGGCGACATCGCAGTTGGTGCAGCGGTCGTCCACGTACCAGTCGTCCATGACGGGCTCCTTCCAGAGGGCGTACCGGACCGGCCTCGCCACCGTCCGCCAAGTCCCTTGAGGAGACGGGCGGATACAACGACGATGCCACCAAGTACCTTATTCCGAGCGTCAGTTGGCGGCCGTCGGAGCACCCGCGCGGGACATGCGGTCGGCGTCGGGAACCACTGCGCCTGATCGACGGGCTGAATACCACATGGTGTGGAGTTCGGCGAGATACGACGCGAAGATCCGGTCCACGGGGCGGACGAATTCACCCGAACAGACCGCCCGGGCAGGCACCCGCCCCGCAGCGGTGATGGTGTTGAGTGCTCTCCCCTGTAGGAGGACCGCCATGTACGAAATGCACGTCGGCACGGCCGCCACCGGCACCCGCCGGGTGTGGCACGTCGTCGCCCATGACCACCGCGCCACCCTGTGCGGCCAGCCCCTCGACCCCGACGAGAACACGCAAACCGACCACCACTGCCTGCCCTGCATGTCGGCCTTTCAGCGGCTCATGCAGGCGGCTGAACACGTCTGACTTCGAGGAGGCCGCTCCAGCGAAGTCCCCGAGCCGATCTTGCCCGTGTCCCTGGGTGCCGTCCGGGACCGTGCGGAGGGGCCTCGTGAATGCCGAGGGCGTACTGCCACGATCGGCGGGATCGGGGCCCTCTCAGGGCTCTTCGACGCGCGGGTCTCCGGCAGAGGCCGCCATACGGTTCCTGGGGCGACGGTTCCTAGGCCGGAGGCGTCCACCAGGTCCTCGGCCAGGGGCTCGGCTCCTGGAGGTCCTTTGTCATGAACGTACTGTTCCGGTCCTGCCGATAGCCGGCGAACGGCTCGCACGGCGTGAACCCGAACTTCTCGTACAGCTTCCTCGCCGGCAGGAAGAAGTCGGCCGTGCCGGTCTCCAGGCTCAGTCTCGTGAAACCCATGCGCCTGGCTTCCGTGATGATGTGCCCCAGCAGCCGGGAGGCGATTCCGCTCCTGGTGAGCGCCGGGGCGGTACGCATCGACTTCAGCTCGGCGTGCACCGCGTCGATCCTCTTGATCGCGCCGCAGGCGAGCACCGTGTCACCGTCCCGCGCCGACCAGAACGTGATTCCAGGCTCGCGCAGGGCACCAAGATCGAGGGCGTGTTTGCTCTCCGGAGGCGTGATGGACTGCATCTGTCGAACGTGTTCATCGAGAAACCTGGCGACCTCGGGTCCCGAGAGGTCGTCCACCGCGATATGCACCCTGCTCGTCCTTCTCCCGCTCGCGTGGGGCCGCAGATGCCGCCTGGCGCTTCAGAGGTCGCGCTGGGTCAGGAAGCGGCGCTTGAGACATTCCACGAGTCTGCCAGGTGCGAACTGGGCGCCCTAGGCATTTACGGCCCCCTCGGCCGACGGGGGGTGGGCGCCACGAACGCGAGCTGGACGATACGAACGTGGGGCGGGGCCGACCGGAAACTTCCGGTCGGCCCCGCCCCACGTTCTGACCGCGCTGGTCAGTGCTTGAAGACGTCCTTGACCTTCTCCTTGGCCTGACGGGCGTCGCCCTTGGCCTGCTCGGCGCGACCCTCGGCCTCCAGGCGCTCGTTGCCCACCGCCCGGCCGGCCGTCTCCTTGACCTTGCCCTTGGCCTGCTCGACCTTCGACTTGCCCTTTTCGTCACCGGACACAGAAATCACTCCCACATGTCGATTGTCGATGTAAAACCGCGACAGCGTACGTCTCGCCGGATTCGGCAGATCTAAACCGTGCGGGCGGGAACTACGTCCACGGTACTCCTTGACCCTATGGATTCACGCCACGAGTTCGGCCCCGCTTCCCCGACCCGACACGGGGGCCGATACATCCCCGGGAGGGCCGCTACAGGAGAAGGGGAATCCGTGCGCTCGGGGTGCGTGGGAGATGCCTTTCGGGGCACACGGCGGACTGGAGGTTGATAACTATGGTTCCCCTGCTTCTCGTTCTTCTGCTCGCCCTGATCCTTTTCGGTGCGGGCTTCGCCCTCAAGGCCCTGTGGTGGATCGCCATTGTGGTCCTGGTCGTGTGGCTCATCGGGTTCGTCGCGCGTCCGCGCGGCGGAAGCGCCCGCTGGTATCGCTGGTAGAGGCAGCACTGGCGGACGGACATCCACAGCAGGGGCCGGGCCCGATGGGTCCGGCCCCTGCTGCATGGCACCCGCACCACCCCGCTGCACACACGTCCACTCGGAGACGGCCGATACGACGGCTGACAACCGCCCCCATGCCGGGCGGAAAACCGGGTAGGAGCCCGTCATGGCCGGGTTCGCGCCTGCGAGCGCAGGAACCAGCGCACCTCCATTGCGGGCTCGGACCCGGTCTCCTCATTCCTGGCGTCTTTACGCGATCTTCGTCGCGTCCTTTCGGAACGCTCGGTCACATGCGACGAATGGAATTGGCAACACGCACACAGTCCACAAAACAATGCGGGGCCGACCGAAACCAACCGGCCGACCCCGCATCCCACCCATGGGGAATGAACTTCAACAAAGAGCGTTGAGCGAAAACGTTGAGCAAAGAGTCTTGCGGGCCTTGTGGCTGACCGCTCGGTCAGGCGGTGACGTTGATGCTGGGCTCCAGCATGCCCTCGCGCAGCTTGGCGACGGTGCGGGTGAGGAGTCGGGAGACCTGCATCTGGGAGACGCCGAGGTGCTCGCCGATCTGGCTCTGGGTGAGTTCCTCACCGAAGCGGAGCTGGAGCAACAGGCGCTCGCGGTCGGTGAGTTGGGCGACCAGAGGGGCCAGCGCCTGGAAGTCCTCGACGAGGTTCATGGCCGGGTCCTCGGCACCGATGAAGTCGGCCAGGGCCGCCTCGCCGTTCTCGGCGTCGCTGGAGAGCGCGGCGTCCAGGGAGGCGGAGTTGTAGCCGTTGGCGGCGACCTGCGCCTCGACGACCTCGTCCTCGCTCAGGTCCATCAGCGCCGCGAGTTCCTTCACCGTGGGCGAGCGGTCCAGCCGGCTTTCGAGCTCCTCACGGGCCCGGGCCAGCTCACTACGGCGTTCCTGAAGCCGGCGCGGCACATGCACCGCCCACGTGGTGTCCCGGAAGAACCGCTTCATCTCACCCACGATGTACGGCACGGCGAACGTCGCGAACTCCGTCTCCCGCGACAGCTCGAACCGGTCGATCGCCTTGATCAGACCGATCATGCCGACCTGGACCACGTCCTCCATCTCGTCCGCGAAATTACGGAAGCGACGCGCGGCGAACCGCACCAGGGACATGTTCATCTCAATCAGCGTGTTCCGCGCGTACTGGTACTCGGCCGTGCCTTCCTCCAACACGGCCAGACGCTCGAAGAACTGGCGCGACAACGCCCGCGCATCACGGGGAGCCACCCGGGTCGGCGCCTCGATCGACGGAAGAACCCGCACCTCGTGCCCGGTCTCCGGCTCGGTGATCCTCGTCCCGGTTGCTACGGCAGTCACAGCCACTCCCCTCCTCGCCCCCCGTACAGATAACAGTCCTCCTGCGCTTGCCCCTAACTATGCGATCCATTCACGGGTTCTCCAAAAAATTTGTCGCCGCGATCCCTGGAGGCACTTCCGCCCCTCTGGGCACACGGTTCGGAGGGGCCGCGGCGCGGGCGAAAGGGCCGCAGCGGATCGGCCGAGACCGTTCGCCGACGGTCCCAACGGGGGTTTCCGACGCGCGGGACCGGTCACCCTTGCGAGAGGCTCGTGCGAAGAAGCACCGTACGAAGAAGCACGGTACGAAGATCCGCAAGACGTCCGCGACGAGAAGGGCCCCCATGCCGACTCCCTCCGCTTCCGCCGCCGCAGTCCTGCCGGCCCGTGCCTGGATCCGCTGGCGCAAGGGGCGCGACCTGCCGATCTCCTCGGCGGCCTCCGGCGTCGAGGACGCCGACAGGCGGTTCCTGCTGTACGGCCTGCTGCCGCTGTGGGTCGTTCCGGGTGTGGCCGACTGGTGGATGCACCGGCGCACCCGCATCGAGGACACGTCGGGCGCCCGGGAGTCGGCGGTGCACGCGCTGATGATGACCGAGGCCGGCATTCCCGTGGCCGTGGGGCTTCTGGCGAAGATCAACCCGCTGGTCCTGTCGATCATGGGCGGTGCGGCGGTCGCCCACGGCGCCACGGCGCTGTACGACGTGAGCTACGCGACGGGCAAACGTGAGGTCCGGCCGATCGAGCAGCACATCCACAGCTTCCTGGAGGTGCTGCCGCTCACCGCGATGGCCTTCACCGCGTGTCTGCACCCCGAAGCGGTGCGGGCGGCCCTGCGGGGCGGGCCCGGGGCCGAGGACTGGAAGCTGCTGCCCAAGGAGCGGCCGCTGCCCGCCGGCTATCTGGCGGTGCTCGCCGCGACGATCGGCGTCGGCGTGGCCCTCCCCTACGCCGAGGAGATGAAGCGCTGCCTCGGCGCTCGCCGTCGTCGGCGCGGCGCGTGAACGCCGGACGAGGCTCTCGACCGGATCCGTTACCGCCCCTGCGGCTCGTCGGCCTCGACGCCGCCGGCCCCGAGGATGTCGTCTTCGACGCGGCCGGACGTGTGCTGACCGGGCTCGGCGACGGCCGTCTGGTACGGATCGCACTCCCTGAGCGCCCCGGCGATCGGGCCGACATACGCGAGGTGGGACGCACCGGAGGGCGGCCGCTCGGGCTCGACGTCCTGCCCGATGGGCGGCTGTTGGTGTGCGACGCGGAACGTGGGCTGCTGCGGCTCGATCCCGAGGACGCGTCCCGCGTGGAAGTGCTGGCCGATTCGATCGGCGGGCGGCCGCTGCGGTTCTGTAGCAACGTGGTGGCGGCCTCGGACGGCACCCTCTATTTCACGGTGTCCAGTCTGCGGTACGGACTCGGCGACTGGCCCAGCGACATCGTGGAGCACCGGGGCACCGGGCTCCTCGTGCGACTGGCAGCGGCGGGTGAGCCCGAAGTCCTGCTGGAGGGGCTCCAGTTCGCGAACGGTGTGGCACTCGCGCCCGATGAGTCGTTCGTCGTGGTGGCCGAGACCGGCGCGCGCAGGCTCACCCGGTGGTGGCTGACCGGTCCGGAAGCGGGGCGCCGCGACACGTTCGCCGACGATCTGCCTGGCCATCCCGACAACATGTCCCGCAGCGCGGGCGGCGGATTCTGGGTCGCGCTCGCGGCGCCGCGCACACCCCCGCTGGACTGGCTGCACCGAACCGCGCCGTCGGTGCGCCGGGCGGCCGCCGCCGCGACCCGGCGCCTGCCGACCCCGCCGGCCCGAGCCGCCCGTGCGATGGAGGTCGACGCCCAGGGCCGAATCCTGCGCCATCTCAAGGACACCGGCCGCCGGTACCGGATGGCCACGGGCGTGGCCGAGCGGGACGGGCGGCTGATTCTGGGCAGCCTGGCGCAGGACGCGGTCGCCTGGTGCGAACTGCGGTAGCGGCGGCCCCGCGTCATACGCCCCCAGCGGAGCTGCCGGGGGCACCGGCTCACACCGTGGCGGCGGGCGGGGTCCATCGGTGGGTGCGGGACACGGCGTCCGTGATGCCGTACTCCTTCTTGAGCTGCTCGGGAATGGCGTAGTGCATGACGCGGCCGCGCGTGAGGGAGGACAGTTCCAGGACCGAGGTGAGATGGCCGAGACGGTCCAGTGCCCAGGCGCCGAGGGGGGAGCGGTCCTCGATGGTCTCCAGGACGCCGAGGAGATGGGGCACGGCCTTGACGACGGTGTCCCACCGGGTGCGCGGCACTTGAAGCCAGTCGGCGCAGGTGTCGCCGACGAGGTGGCGGATGAGCGCGGAGACGATGGGGTCGAAGAGGGTGCCCGGCACGATCTCCTCGTAGAGGTCGATGAGTTGACGGGTCAGCTGGGTGCCTTCGTCGGACGGTCCCATGAACCGGACCATGTACAGGTCGAGGAACTGGCGTGCGTCCTCAAGGGACTTGGGCACGGCGTCCTGGTCGATGCCGAGCATGGCTCCGACCACGCGCCAGGCGTAGTAGTACGCCTCCGCGCCCTCCGTCGACATGTGGATGCCGAGGCGGTGCAGGCTGTCCAGGACGAGCAGGGAGAAGAACATCTGACCGCCGATCATGTCCTCCTGGCAGATCGGCGTGCCGAGCGTCTCCGCGTCCCAGAGGCCCTCCCGTTTGAGGTGGTGGCGGATGGAGGCGTGCAGCAGGCGGACCTTCTGGGCGGCCGGGATGAAACGACTGCCGGCCTCGAAGGCGTCGGGCTGCATGAGGTAGACGGTGAACTGGCCGGTCTCCGCCATCCGCTTGGACGGGTACTTCAGCCCATGGGTGGCCGACAGCAGCTTCGCCACGTGCGGGACGACGTAGCAGGCGGGCATGGAGGCGAAGGACAGGGCGGTGGAGATGTGTACGTTGTTGTCGATGAAGAACAGCCGGGCCTTCTCCATCTCCTCCCAGTCCACCCACGCGGGCGGCACGCTGGTGGCCCGGAGGTACTCCTGGGCCACCTCGGGCAGCCCCTCGGGCAGGGGGGCGCCCACAGTGGATACGTACCGCATCAGGGTGTTGAACTTGCCGACCTCTCCGCGTTCGAAGAGCGTGGCGACGGTGGCGTCGGCGAGTTCGTCACCGGCCTGCCGCAGGGCGTCCATTGATGCCTCGGTGTAGGTCACGACGGGGCTCCTTGTCAGTGCGGGTCGGCCACAGGGCGCGGGTGTCGGCCACCGCCGTGCCCGGCCTCGCGGTACGGGGTACGGGGTACGCGGTACGCGGTACGGGGTCAGGACAGGCGGACCGCGGCCGAACGGGCCAGCGCGGTCAGCGCGGCGCTGGCCGGCGCGGGGGCGTTCAGCTCGCGCAGGGCGCCCAGGGCCTCCTCGACCCGTTCGGTGATCATGGTTTCGACACGGTCGGGAGCCTTCAGGCGGCACATCAGCGAGCGGACCTCGTCCAGGGCGTCCGGGTCCGGATCGTGCTTGCCGAGGAGCGCGTCAAGGCGCTCACGCTCCTCGTCGCCTGCCAGGCGCCAGGTCTCCGCGAGGAGCGCTGTGGGCCGGTGGCCGCGTACGTCGTCGGCGTTGGCCTTGCCGGTGCGTTCCGGTTCACCGAACAGGCCGAGGAGGTCGTCCCGGAGCTGGAACGCCTCGCCGAGCGGCAGCCCGTACGCGGAGTATCCCGCGCGCAGCCGCTCGCCGGCGCCGGCCAGGGCGCCCCCGATCAACAGGGGTTGTTCGACGGTGTACTTGGCGGTCTTGTACCGGATCACCTTGAGCGACGCCGTGGTGTCCGGCCGGGCTCCGGTGCGCAGGATCTCCAGGCACTCCCCCGCGATCAGCTCCCTGGCCAGGAGCGACCACAGCGGTCGGGCCCGCGCCAGATATGCGGCGGGCAGGCCGCTGGTGGCGAAGAGTTGCCCGGCCAGCGACATGAGCAGATCTCCGACGAGCATCGCCAGTGATCTCGCGTCGGCGGCAGCGTGCGGACGACGCCGTACGACGCCGCGCAGCGCGATGTGGGCCGTGGGTCGGCCGTGCCTCAGCGGGCTGTCGTCGATGAGGTCGTCGTGGACGACGGCCGCCGCGTGCACGAGCTCCATCGAGGCCGCCGCGCGCAGCAGCGCGTCGCTGTCCGGCTGTCCTCCGGCGCGCCAGCCCCAGTAGCAGAACGCCGCGCGCAGCCGTTTGCCGTCGGCGACGGCCGCCTCGACCTGGTCGGCGACCGGACCGAGGAGGGGGTCGATCGCCGCCAACTGCTCGGCCTCCTGCGCCACGAAGTGGTGCACGACCTCGTCGACGCGGGCCTTGAACGCGGCCGGCTCCCACCGGTCAGGCATCGCCGGCCGCCCGCCGGGCCAGGGCGTGTCGGGCGAGGACTTCCAGGTGGGCCGGCGGGGCCGAGGCGTACCGGTCCAGCACCAGGCGCCCACGCGCCAGTAGCTCGCTCTCGGCCTCCGCCGCGAGGTCGGCCGCGTCCGAGCGGCGCAGGAGCCCCCGCACCGTCCCGAGCGCCGACCCCAGGGTGCTCACCGCCAGATCGGCGAGCCCCGCCGCCAATAACACCGCCTGCTCGTCCAGGCCCCCACGTCGTCCCGCTTCCCGCGCCATCCGCTTCTCCACCCACCGCATCGGGCGGCGCCCGTCGCACGCCGTCCGGTTCAGCATCGCGGGGTGTCGTCGCAGGGGCCGGTGGAACTCACGATTGAGTGATCACATCGCTCGTCCGTGCGGGGCGCATTGGGAGCGGAAGTCTCGGCGCGGGTGGTTTTCCTAGTACGGGCCGCCTCGGAAGATCAGGCTGCCGTGGTGACGCGGGCGGTCGCCGCGTTCGTACGCCGCGTCCGAACGGTCGGCGGGGCCCGAGCGTGAGGCGAGGGACCGCAGGGTGCCCAGGCCCGCCAGCACCTCCTCGCGGTGGGCCGCCGACTTCAAACACGCCGGGAGCCGGGCGAACATGCCCAGCGTCGGGGAGGCGTGACGCACCCGCAGCCGGGCACCCACGAACGCGGCGAGGGCGTCGATGTGTTCCTCGTTGTAGGCCCACAGGATCTGTCCCGCGCAACGGGTCTGGAGCCACAACGGCCGCCGGAAGAAGGGATCCTCAGTACCTCCCGGCACCACACCGACCAAGGCCCTGCCCCGTTCCTCGGCCGTCCAGTCGGCGGTCGCGCCGCACTGGGCACAGCTCAGACGGCGGGGCCGGCACAGCAGGGAGCTGGAGTACCGCGGCGTGCCGAGGCCGGGGTGAAGGACGACGAGCGCGCGGCCACCGCACTTCGGGCAGACCATGAGCACATGGTCGGTGAACCGCACGAGCCACATGCCGTAGTCGTGGTGACGGAGCGGCGGGGAGTGCGGGGGCTCGGAGCTCATACGAACACCCTGCCATGCGGTATCCGTCTTGGCCGAGCCCGATTCGGGTCCGGGGCCAACTCCGTACGCCGTGAGCGTGTCCCGCTCGAGGACCCGCCCCACCCTCTACCTCCGCCGCAACGGGATACGCCGGGCTCCCGAGCACCGAGCACGACCCCGGGGCCCGAACGGCGCCGCACCGCGCGAGCGGTCGGAACCGATCGGGCCCCGGACAGGCCATCTCGACTGTCAGGGAGCCATCTCGTAGGCGCCCGCCAGCGCCTCGACACGTGCCCAGACCCGCGCCGAGCGGGCGTCGTCGACGACTGGGCGGCGGACCGCGCCGAGCGCCCAGTCCTGCTGCTCGGCGGTGGCGGAGTCCTTGCCGTGGAGTTCGACGGCGTGCGCGGAGAAGTCGCGTACGAGGACGGCGAAGAGTTCGTCGAGCACATCCTGCTCCAGCCCCGTCAGACGGGCCTGCTCCAGGATCAGCTGGCCGTGCACGACCAGCGCGAACAGCTGGCCGACGGCGAGCAGCAGGTCGAGGTCGCGGCTCTGCTCCTCGTCGGGGGCGGCCGTGGTGACGAACTCGCAGAGCGCGTCGGCCTGTTCGCGGAAGCGGGCGACGTTGGGGACCTCGGCGTACGCGTCGTACGCGGTGCGCCAGTCGTGGAAGCGGACGGAGCCCAGGCCGCGCGCCGGGCCCTGCTGGAAGAGGAAGGCGTCGTCGGCCGCGTCGAGACGGGTCGGCACGGGCGCGTATTCGGCCGGGTTCAGCAGGTGGTTGCGCAGGAACTTGAGGATCAGCGCGAGGTTGACGTGGACCGTGCCCTCCAGCTTGGGCAGGCCGCGGATCTCGACGGCGGCCTGGGCGAAGTAGGTGTCCTTCTCGAAGCCCTTGGCCGCGATCACGTCCCACATCAGGTCGATGACCTTCTCGCCCTCCGTGGTCACCTTCATCTTCGTCATCGGGTTGAAGAGCAGGTACCGGCGGTCGTCGGGGCCGGCCGAGCGGAAGTAGTCCACGGCGCGGTCGCTGAACAGCTTCATGCCGACGAGGCGTACGTACGCGTCGGTCAACTCGCGCCGCACGTGCGGGAAGGCGGTGACGGGGCGGCCGTAGAGGATGCGGTTCTGGGCATGGGTGACGGCCTCGTACATGGCGTGTTCGCAGATGCCGATCGAGGCGGTGCACAGGTTGAACTTGCCGACGTTGACCGTGTTGAGGGCGGCGTCGAAGGCGGCACGACCGGTGTGCAGGACGTCCTCGGCGGCGACGGGGTAGTCCGCCAGCCGGAACTCGCTGACGTACTTCGAGGAGTCGACGACGTTCTTCACCAGGTGGTACGCCTCGTGACGGCTGTCGGCGGCGAAGAACACATAGCCGTCGGGGCCTTCGATGTCGGTGCGGCGGCCGAACACGGAGACCAGCCCGGCGGCGTTGCCGTTGCCGATGTAGTACTTGCTGCCGGTGGCCCGGAACCCGCCGTTGCCGTCGGGCTCCAGGAGCATGTCGGTGGAGTAGATGTCCGCGCCGTGGGTCTTCTCGGACAGGCCGAACGCGAACACCTCGCCCTGGGCGAGGAGTTCGGCGGCGCGGGCGCGCGCGGTGGCGTTGTCGCTCTGCCAGACCGGGCCGAGACCCAGGATGGTCACCTGCCACGCGTACCAGTAGTCGAGGCCGTAGAACCCGAAGATCTCGTTCAGGGCGGCGATCCGGGCGGTGTCCCAGCGTTTGTCCTCCTCGCCCGGCGCCGCCGCGGCGGCCGGCGTCAGGAAGGTCGCGAACAGGCCTTCCTTGGCGGAGAACGCGAGGAAGTCGGCGAGCCAGGCGCGGGAACGGTAGTCCTCGATCAGCTTGCGCTTGCCGCGCTGCTCGAACCAGTCGACGGTCGCGCGCAGCAGCCTGCGGGTCTCGGGGTCGAAGTGCGTCGGGTCGTAGGTGCTCGGGTTGAACAGCAGCGCGTCGGCCATGGCTATTCGCCTTTCCGGACAAGGGAGTTGATGAGGGGGTGAAAGCGGAAGCCCGGGGTCGCGGATACGGCGCCCCGGTCTCGGGCCTAGCGTTTTTCGGCGCCGAGCCGGTGGAGCGTGGCGATCACGTCGTCGAGCCAGGCGAGCGTCATCTGTTCGTACGCGATGCCGCCGCGCAGCACGACGTGCTGAAGCTCGCGGCCGACGTCGGGCGCGGGGGCGTCGGGGCCGGTGAAGTCGCGCAGCTCTCCCGCCCGGTAGTGGGCGAGACGGTCGGCGTGGGCCCTGCGGTGTCGTTCCACCTCGTGCAGGAGGGCTGCGGGGTCGTCGAAGGCCGCGCCGCGGATCTTGACGGCGAGCTCGTGGCGCACGCTCTCCGGTTCGATCGGCTCGTGCAGCCACTGCGCGAGCGCGGCCCGGCCGGGAGCGGCGACCGAGTACTCCTTCTTGTCCGGCCGGCTCTGCTGCGCCACCTCCCGCGGCTCGACCCAGCCGTCGTTCTCCATCCGTTTGAGGATCCGGTAGATCTGCTGGTGCGTGGCCGCCCAGAAGTAGCCGATGGACCGGTCGAAGCGTCGGGCCAGCTCATAACCGGAGCCCGGCTTCTCCAGGAGGGAGACGAGAATCGCGTGCTCAAGCGCCATACCCGAATCCTTCTATGCAATTCGTTGCATAGACAAGCGGCACCGGCCAGGTGAGACACGGCTCACCCGAAGGAGACGGCGCCCGCGCGTGAGCGGCGGGCCGCCATGACGAAACGCCCCGGCGTCGGCCGGGGCGTCAAGGGGGGTGCGGAGCTCGTCGCGGCCGAGCGGTCCGCGTGCCTCGCCGGCCCTCTCCCTCGCGGGGAAGGGGCCGGCCCGGGTTCACGGGTACGCGACCACCGTGGACGGTGTCGTGGAGGTGCCCGATGTCGGTGCCCCGACTTCGTTGATGACGTGCTCGTACTGTCCGTTGCCGCCGAGCGAGACCACGAGGAGGTCGTGGAACTTCACCCCCGCCGTGTTGGGGGCGGCGAATCCGTGGTGCTGCACGATGCCGGGGTCGGCGGTGTAGTTGCAGTAGCTGCCGAGCCCCCAGGCCTCGTGCGAGGTGACGTTGCCGGCCACCTTGTAGGCCGCGTAACCCTTGACGTTGCCGTCCTGGACCGCGGCCTGGTTCGGGGCGTCGTAGGCCTTCTCGTTCTGGAAGAAGATGGTGCGGCCCCGCTGGCCCAGCCACTGCACGTCGTACTTGTTGAAGTGCTCCACGAACAGGCCGGTGCACAGCACGTCGTCGCCGTTGACGACGACGCCGTAGTCGGCGCGGTTGGTGTCCCAGCCGACACCCGTGCCGTGGTCGGCGCGCCAGACCCAGGTGTGGTCGACGACGGTGTTGCGGCTGTTGATGACCATGCTGGTGGTGGCCTTGCCGGCCCCCGCGCCGCCGACGCGTACGAAGACGTCCTGCACGGTGGTGGGGTTGGCCGAGTGGTCGCGCGAGGCGCCGCTGGGGCCGACCTCAAGCAGGGTCCGGGAGTTGACCGGCCCCGCGTCGATGAGGAATCCGGCGAGCCGTACGCCGTCCACGTCGGCGACGCGCAGCGCGGTGACTCCGTTGTCCGGCACGATCGTCGCGTACCCGAGCCCGAGGACGACGGTGTTGTCCCGGTTGACCTGGAGGGGCTGGTCGACGTGGTAGATGCCCGGGGTCAGCAGGAGGTGGAGGCCCTGCGCGAGCGCTTGGTTGAGGGTGGCCGCGCTCACGCCCGGCTTGGCGACATAGAACTGCGACAGGGACAGCGAGGTGCCCCGGGGAGTGCCGTTCCCCCAGGTGACACCGCGGGCATTGGTGCGCTTCTCCGGCAGGAAGACACGGAACTCGCTCCCGTTGAGGTACAGGAAGGGCTTCTCGCGGGAGATGGGCGTCGTGTCCAGCGTGGTGTACGGAGGATTGGGGAAGCTCTGCGCGGGGGCACCCTGGACACCGGAGAACACCATGTTCCACACGGCGTTGACCCAGCCGCCGATCGCGCTGTCCCGGGTGTACCACTGCTGTTGCGAGTACGGTCCGACCTGGCCGTCGATGCGGCAGTCGGCGATGTAGCCGCCGCTGGCCCAGCCGTAGCCGGACGGCGCCAGGTTGAGGCCGCCGCGCACATGCATCCGGCGGAACGGCGCGGCCTGGGCGACGGCCCAGCGGTTGGTGCCGTTGACCGGGACGAGGGCCAGGTTCTCGGCGGAGCGCCAGAAGTTCTGGGTGGCGTTGCCGTTGGCCCACCCCGCGTCGACCGTGACATCGCCGTTGATGGTGGTGTCGTCCGGTGACAGGCCGAGACCCGCGATCGAGGTGTAGAAGCCGATCTGTGCGTTGAGTCCGCTGTAGGTGCCGGGTTTGAACAGCAGGGCGTAGCGGCCGGTGCCGAACTGTGCCGCCTCCTGACGGTGGAAGATGTCGTCGAGGGTGGCCTGGATGTTGGGTGTGCCCGGGTCGAAGACCAGCACGTTGGGGCCGAGGTCTCCCCCGCCGGACAGAGCGCGCGGCCGCACGGACGCGGGGGACGCCGAAGCGGGGGCGGCCGAAGCCGGGGCGGCCAGGCCCGTCATCAGCGGCGCCGAGGCGGCGGCCGCGGCGACGGCGCCGAGCATGGTGCGGCGCGCGATCGCGGAGGGGCGGGGGGCGGGGGAATCGGGCGGCGGAACTGGGGGCATCGGGCGACTCTCCTGGTTCAAGAGGTGAACGTAGGGGGGCGGGGGAGCGCTCTCTCGCCGGGGAATGCTTCATCCAGCCGAAGACAACGTCAAGGGGTGCGGCAGAAATCCCCGGTCTTTGCGTTCACAGGTCGTCATCATCACGCAGTGCACATCCAGTTCAGGGCCTGCCCCACAACTGCCGTGTCTCATACGGCGGTTAGCCGTCGACCCTCGTTCAACTGGCCTGGTGCGAGCGCCAATGCGGTCGCCAACCGTGCCCCAATTCGCTTGCCGCGCGCGCCCATTCCGCGCTCCGAAAGGCCCGGAAGGCGACCCCCTTCTGCCGTCACATCTCTTGACACCTCCGCTTCGGCGCCCCGAGACTCCACTGCGGGAGAGCGCTCTCCCGGCTACCGGTCGGTGAACTCGCGCAACCGGTGGCCCTCTCTGCCTCCCCGTCCCCCACCCCTCAGGAGGTCTCCATGCCACGGAGATCGAAGCTCCTCTCCGGCACGTTGATCGCGAGCGCGGTCCTGCTGACCACGCTCGGTCTGGGCGGCGTCGCCACCGGGTTCGACGCCCGCTCGGCCGGCCCCTCGTCCGGCGCACCGCTCGCCCCCGCCCACGCGGACCACGCCATGGCGGCCATGCCCGCGTCCACCGCGAGCTCGCCCGAGGATCCCGATGGCGACGGATACATCGTGGCGAACCCGCAGGTCACGAACGTCTCCCCGTCGACACAGGATCCGCCGCACCGCTACTTCCACGAGTTCCAGGCCAACTGTTCGGTGACCCACACCGCGCCGGACGACCCGATCGTCTATCCGCAGCAGCCGGGCAAGTCCCACGACCACACGTTCATGGGCAACACCTCGACCAACGCGAACAGCACCACGGCCTCCCTTGACGCGGGCTCCACGACCTGCAAGGCCCCCGGGGACAAGTCGGGCTACTGGATGCCCAGCCTGTTCAACGGCGCTCAGAAGATCCTGCCGGTCGGCCCCCAGACGATCTACTACAAGGCCGGCGTCACCGACTACACCAGCGTCCGCCCCTTCCCCAAGGGCCTGCGCTTCGTGGTCGGAAGTCCGATGCAGACGGCCGACGAGTTCCGCAACCACCGCGGCTTCGTCGAGGGCTGGGAGTGCGGCGACAGCTACTTCAACGTCAACTTCCCCGCCAGCTGCCCGAGCCGGGCCGATGTCCAGCTCAACATCCGTTTCCAGGCGCCCAGTTGCTGGGACGGGAAGTACCTGGACACGCCCGACCACAAGAGTCACATGTCCTATCCCGTGGTCAAGCCCGGCACCAACGACAACATGTGCCCGGCCGACCACCCGGTCGCACTGCCGATGATCGAGTTCAAGATGGCGTTCCCGGTCAACGGCGACCTCTCCCAGGCGAGGCTGGCGAGCGGGCCGGGCTACTCCTTCCACTACGACTTCTTCAACGCCTGGGACGACGCCACGCTCAAGGCACTGGTCAACGACTGCGTCGTCGGCGGCCTCCAGTGCGACGCGCGCGGCCACGACCAGACGCACCCCGAGGCGGGTGCGGCGCTGGACGCCAACTACCGCCTCCCCTGAAGCCGTTGGTCTCCCCGCCCGTCGGCCCGGCCGCCCCATCGTCCCGCCGCGGCCGGGCCGGCACCCCCTCCCCCACCCCCTGTGAAGAGGACCCCGCCATGAGCCGACCACCCCATACCCGACCACGCCGTCTGCTGGCCCCCCTGACCGCGGGGGTCCTTGCCGCCGGGGCGCTGGCCGCGCTGCCCGCCACCACCGCCCACGCCGCCGGGAGCGTCGTCAAGGTGACGGGCACCCAGGGCAACTGGCAGCTCGCCGTCGACGGACGGCCGTATCAGATCAAGGGCCTGACCTGGGGACCTTCCGTCTCCGACGCCGACAAGTACATGCCCGACCTCCAGTCCATGGGCGTCAACACCATCCGCACCTGGGGCACCGACGCCTCCAGCAAGCCGCTGTTCGACTCGGCGGCGGCCCACGGCATCAAGGTCATCGCCGGTTTCTGGCTCCAGCCCGGCGGCGGGCCCGGTGCGGGCGGCTGCGTCAACTACATCACCGACACCACGTACAAGAACCAGGTGCTCGACGAGTTCCCCAAGTGGGTGGGGACCTACAAGGACAATCCGGGGGTCCTCATGTGGGACGTCGGCAACGAGTCCGTGCTCGGTCTCCAGAACTGTTACAGCGGCGATGAGCTGGAGCGCCAGCGCACCGCCTACACCACGCTCGTCAACGACATCACCAAGAAGATCCACGGCATCGACCCGAACCACCCGGTGACCTCCACGGACGCCTGGGTCGGCGCATGGCCGTACTTCAAGAAGAACGCCCCCGACCTCGACCTGTACGCGGTCAACTCCTACAACGCGGTGTGTGACGTCAAGTCGGCCTGGGAGCAAGGGGGTTACACCAAGCCGTACATCATCACCGAGACCGGACCGGCCGGCGAGTGGGAGGTGCCCGACGACGCCAACGGCGTGCCCCAGGAACCCACCGACCAGGCCAAGGCCGACGGCTACACCCGAGCGTGGGGATGTGTCACCGGGCACAGGGGTGTGGCGCTCGGGGCGACGATGTTCCACTACGGGACGGAGTACGACTTCGGCGGCATCTGGTTCAACCTGCTGCCCGCCGGACAGAAGCGTCTTTCGTACTACGCGGTGAAGCGGGCCTACGGCGCGGACACCTCGCACGACAACACCCCGCCCGTCATCTCCGCCCTGGACGTCGAGGGCGGTACCGCCGGTGTGCAGGCGGGCCGTGATGTCACCCTGGACGTCCGGGCCACCGACCCCAACGGCGATCCGATCGGCTACGAGGTCCTGGACAACAGCAACTACCTCGACGGTAGCAAGCAGTTGGTGTCCCTGCCGTTCACCAACCTGGGCGGAGGGCGGCTGAGGTTCACGGCGCCGGACCGGCCCGGCGTCTGGAAGGTCTACGTCAAGGCGACCGACGGGCACGGCAACGTCGGGGTGGAGACCCGTTCCATCAAGGTGGTGCCGCCGGTGGTGAGCGGCACCAACGTGGCCCGGGGCAAGCCCGCCACCGCGTCGTCGTTCCAGGCGAGTTACGGCGACTGCCCGTGCACGGCGGCGAACGCGGTGGACGGCAACGCCACCACCCGCTGGGCCAGCGACTGGAGCGACCCGCAGTGGCTGCGCGTCGACCTCGGCACCCGCACGACCTTCTCCCATGTGCAGCTGCTGTGGGAGGCGTCCTACGCCAAGGCCTACACCATTCAGACCTCGGACGACGGCCAGAACTGGCAGACCCTGCGCACCGTGACCGACGGCAATGGAGGCGTGGACGACTTCGACGTCCACGGCACCGGCCGCTACGTCCGGGTCAACGGCACGGCACGCGGGACCGGTTACGGCTATTCGCTGTACGAGTTCGGCGTCTACAACTGACGATCCATCACCTTCAGGGCGTGGGGATCGACGAGGAGGGGGCGGGATGAGGGACGAGGACGAGCTCGACCGGCTGATCGACAAGCTCACACCGGAGGCGAAGGTGGCGCTGCTCACCGGCGCCGACACCTGGCGCACGGCGGCGGAGCCGGCCGTCGAGCTGCGCCCGTGGGTGATGTCGGACGGGCCGGCCGGTGTGCGCGGCCCGTCGTGGGACGAACGGCATACGGCCGTGTTGCTGCCCTCGGCCACCGCGCTCGCCGCCACCTGGGACGAGCCGCTCGTCGAGCGGCTCGGCTCGCTCCTCGCCCTGGAGGCGCGGCGCAAGGGCGTCCACGTGGTCCTCGCGCCCAACCTCAATCTGCACCGGAGCCCGCTCGGTGGGCGGCACTTCGAGTGCTTCTCGGAGGACCCCGAACTGACCGGGCGGATGGGGGCCGCCCTGGTGCGGGGCATTCAGGCGCACCAGGTGGCCGCCACGGCGAAGCACTACGTGGCCAATGACTCCGAGACGGACCGGCTGTCCGTGGATGTCCGGGTCGACGAGCGGACCTTGCGCGAGGTGTATCTCGCGCCGTTCGAGGCGGCCGTGGCGGCAGGTGTCCGGTTCGTCATGGCGGGCTACAACGCGGTCAACGGAACGACCACGACGGCGAGTTCGCTGCTGAGGTCCCCGTTGCGGACCGAGTGGGGCTTCGCCGGTGTCGTCGTCTCCGACTGGGGAGCGGCGCGCTCCACCGGGGAGTGTGCCCGGGCCGGTCTCGACTTGGTGATGCCGGGGCCCGAGGGGGTGTGGGGCGAGGCCCTGGTGCGCGCGCTGGAACGGGGGGAGGTGGACCGGCGTCTCGTGGACGACAAGGTGCGCCATCTGTTGCGAGGGGCGGACTGGCTGGGCGCGCTGGGCCCGATGCCCCTCCCGGGGCGCCGCCCGCGCCCACGGCCGGGCGCGGTACGGGCCCTGGTCCGCAGGGCGGCGGCCGCCGGGACGGTCCTGCTGGCCAACCGGAACGTACTGCCGCTGGACGCCGAGGGGCTCACCACGGTGGCCGTCATCGGCGCCCGCGCCGCACACACCCGCACCCAGGGCGGCGGCAGCGCGGGGGTGTTCCCCGAGGGGGAGGTCGGCGTCCTGGACGGCGTCCGGGCGTGGTTGCGCGGTCGGGCGACGGTGGTGCACGCGCCGGGGCCCGCACTCGCGGGGCCACCGCCCGTCCTGGACGGGACCTGGTGCACCGCTCCGGATTCGGGGGCGCCGGGCGTTCTGCTCCGGGTCCTGGACGCCGACGAAACCGTGTTGCACAGCGAACACCGCTTCTGCGCACGGCAGTTGGAGCCGCCGCTGCCGCCCGGCGCCCACACGGTGGAGATCAGGGCGCGGCTGGGGCCGCGCGCATCGGGCCGCTGGACGCTGGGCATCGCCGGCTTCGGACGGATGACCCTGCACCTGGACGGGGCCGAGCTCCTGGCCGGCGACTTCCCCAAGGACACCGACGACCCGGCCCTCATCCATGTCACACCCCCGATTCATAGGGTCAGCGCCGAGCTGGTCGCGGGGACCTCTCCGCTGCTCGTCGCGCGCCGCGAACTCGCCCCGGACACCGGTCGTGCGCTGGTCGTGAGCGCCGCACCGCCCGCCCCCGACACCGCGACGGCGCTCGCCGCCGCCGCGCGGGCGGCGCACGCGGCGGACGCGGCGATCGTCGTCGTCGGCACCACGGAGGACGACGAGTGCGAAGGCCGCGACCGTACGCATCTGCGGCTGGGGTCCGACCAGGACGCCCTGGTCCGCGCGGTGGCCGCCGCCAACCCGCGCACGGTGGTGATCGTCAACAGCGGGGGCCCGGTGGAGATGCCCTGGCGGCGGGAGGTGGGCGCCCTGCTGCTTTCCTGGTTTCCCGGTCAGGAGGGCGGCTCGGCCCTGGCCGACGTCCTGTTCGGCCGTACGGAACCCGGCGGCCGGCTCCCCACCACCTGGCCCGCCGTGCTTCAGGACGCGCCCGTCGTGGACACCCGGCCCCGCGAGGGACGGCTCGCCTACACCGAGGGCCCGCACATCGGACACCGGGGCTGGCTGCGGGCGGGGCGGACACCGGCGTACTGGTTCGGGCACGGGTTGGGGTACACGACGTGGGCCTATGAGGAGGTGACCGGTCCGTCCTCGGTGCGGGCGGGTGAGTCGTTCACGGTGCGGGTCCGGGTGCGCAACACCGGGACGCGGGCCGGCCGTGAGGTCGTCCAGGTGTATCTGGCCCGCCCCGGCGCCACCGTGGAGTACCCCGAGCGGTGGTTCGCGGGATACGCGGCCGTGCGGGCACGCCCCGGTGAGACGGTGACCGCGTCGGTCGACGTCCCGGCGCGGGCGCTGCGGTACTGGGACGAGCGGACGGGGCGATGGCGTACCGAGCCGGGTACGTGCCGGGTGCTGGCGGGCCCGTCGGCGGGGGACGTACCACTGGCCCGGGAGGTGGAGCTGACGCCCGCCGACTGAGGGGCGCGGGAGGGTCCGGGATCGCCGGGTGGGCCGCCGGGCCGTGAGGAAGGAGAGCGCTCTATACCGTGCCCCCGACGTGCCGTTAAGGTGCGGGGCATGAGCAGGCAGGCCCCCACCCTGGAGGACGTCGCCCGCGAGGCGGGCGTCTCCCGGGCGACCGTGTCCCGGGTCGTCAACGGTGTCCGCAACGTGGATCCGGCGATCCAGGAACAGGTGCAGCGGGCGATCGAGCGGACGGGCTACGCCCCCAACAGGGCGGCCCGTTCCCTGGTGACCCGGCGCGCAGAGACCATCGCCCTGGTGGTGTCCGGAGCGGGGAGCGGTCCGCAGGAGACCCAGGAGGCCTTCGCCGCCCGGGTGTTCGCCGACCCGTTCTTCGGCCGGGTGGTCGCGGGGGTCGTGGGGTTTCTGCGCCCGCGTTCGATGCACCCGGTCCTGATGTTCGCGGAGTCCGCGGACGACCGGCACGAGGTACTCACCTATCTGCGCCAGGGCCGCGCCGATGGGGCGCTCGTCGTCTCGACCCACGCCGACGACCCCCTGCCCACGCTGCTGGCCGCGGCGAAGCTGCCCACCGTACTGTTCGCGCGGCCGACGCCGCCGGTTCCGTTGAGCTATGTGGATCTGGACCACCGCGACGGCGGTCGGCTCGCCGCGCTGGCCCTTCTGGAGCGGGGCTGCCGTCGGCCGGCGACGGTGACCGGCCCGCTCGCCGTGTCCGCGAGCCAGGAGCGGCTGGCGGGGTTCCGCGACACGATGGCGCGGGGCGGCCACCCGTATGTGCCCCTCGCCGAGGGGGGGTTCACGCTGGACAGCGGTGTCTTCGCGATGACGCAGCTGCTCGCCGAACACCCGGACGTGGACGGGGTGTTCGCGGCCAACGACCTCATGGCCCAGGGCGTCTGCCAGCTGCTGCGGGAGCGGGGGATGCGGGTGCCCGACGATGTCGCGGTGATCGGCTTCGACGACTCCGGCGTCGCCCGGTCCTGCCGCCCTCCGTTGACCACGGTCCGTCAGCCGGTCGAGCGGATGGCGGCGGAGATGGCCCGCCTCCTCGACCAGCACATCCGCGGCGAACGCACCAATCCGACGTCCGTGGTCTTCGACCCCGAACTGGTGGTCCGCGAGACCACATAGCGCGCATCGGAGCACCGGCCCACCGTGGTGACTGGTGCTCGCCGGCGTTCACTTGACGACCCATCAGGGTCGTCCTCGCGTCCGGCCCGTCCATCGAAATCCAACCGTTGCACTACGTCGGCGCGGCCCTCGCGTCGCAGGTCACGAGCGATCGGGGCACCCATACCCGCCTCCAGCCGCCCGGTTGGACGAGTTCGTTGGCTGAGCCACTCTGCTCTACCTCTTGACGCCTCACTTCCGACGCCGCTTAACTCACGTCTTAAATTAAGCCATGTGGACCTTCAGGAGTCGAACGCCGTACAGGCTTCTCCTGAGGCGCCCCACGGCTTTCCACTCCCGGAAAGGGACACCACGGCCATGCGCACCATGCGAGCCGCGGCCATAGGCGCCGCCACCCTCTCTCTCGCCCTCGCGGCCACGGCCTGCGGAGGCGGTTCGGCCACCGGCGGCGGGTCCAACGACGCGCCCAAGACGCTCACTTACTGGGCCTCGAACCAGGGCGCCAGCGTCTCGGCGGACGAGAAGATCCTCCGGCCCGAGCTCGACAAGTTCGAGAAGAAGACGGGCATCAAGGTGAAGCTGGAGGTCGTGCCCTGGTCGGATCTGCTGAACCGGATCCTGACCGCGACCACCTCGGGCCAGGGCCCGGACGTGATGAACATCGGCAACAGCTGGAGCGCCTCCCTCCAGGCGACCGGGGCGCTGCTGCCGTGGGACGCCGCGAACTTCGCGAAGATCGGCGGCAAGGACCGGTTCGTCGAATCGGCGCTCGGCTCGACCGGCGCCCTCGGCAAGGACCCGGCCGCGGTCCCGCTGTACTCGATGGCGTACGCGCTCTACTACAACAAGCAGGCCTTCGCCGAGGCCGGCATCTCCAAGCCGCCGGTCACCTGGGACGAGTTGGTGGCCGACGGCAAGAAGATCGAGGCCACGGGCAAGAACGGCCTGGGGGCCGAGGGCTCGAACCTGTCGAACAACATCCACCAGGTCTTCGTCCTCGCCAAGCAGCACGGCGCCGACTTCTTCACCACCGACGGCAAGCCCAGCTTCACGAGCGACGGGGCGGTAGCGGCCGTCAAGCAGTACGTCGACCTGATGGCCAAGGACAAGATCGTCAACCAGAGCAACGCCGAGTACGCCCAGAACCAGTCCCTGAGCGACTTCGCCAAGGGCCGGACGGGGATGGTGCTGTGGCAGACCGCATCGGCCACCTTCAAGTCGATGGGGATGAAGGACTCCGAGTGGGGCGTGACCGCCGCACCCGTGCAGTCCGGGGCGCCCGGCAGCGGGGCGCAGACCAACTCGATGGTGGCCGGCATCAACATGGCCGTCTTCAAGAACACCCACAACCTCGACGGCGCCGCGCAGTTCGTGAAGTTCATGACCAGCGACGAGGAGCAGAAGCTGCTCAACACCACCTACGGATCCATTCCCCCCGTCAAGGCGGCCCAGTTGGACCCGGCGTTCAACGCGCAGGGCACGGCGGTGCTCCGCCAGACCCTGGCGGGCAGCGCGCAGGCGCTGCCGCAGGTCGCCGACGAGTCGCAGTTCGAGACGGCGGTGGGCACGGCGGTGAAGGACCTGTTCGCGGACGCGGCGGCCGGCCGGGCGGTGACCACCGAATCGGTGCGGGCCAAGCTGCAAAAGGCCCAGCAGCAGATGCCCGCGAAGTGAGGACCGGCACCCTCATGACGACCACGGCCCCTCCCGCCCACCCGCGGCCGGTGCCCGAGCACTCCCCCGGGGCGGCGCGCGGCCCGCGCCGCCCCGGGCGGATCAGGCGCATCGGACTGCCGTATCTGCTCCTGCTGCCCGCGCTGCTCCTCGAACTCCTCGTGCATCTGGTGCCGATGGTCATCGGGATCACGATGAGCTTCAAGGAACTCACCCAGTTCTACATCCGCCAGTGGGGCACGGCCCCCTGGTCCGGCACGGACAACTACCGCCTGGCGGTGGACTTCCACGGCGCGGTCGGTGAAGCCCTGCTGCACTCCTTCCTCGTCACGGTCGTCTTCACCCTGCTCTCGGTGAGCCTGTGCTGGCTGATCGGCACCGCGGCGGCGATCGCCATGCAGGACTCCTTCCGCGGCCGCGGTCTGCTGCGGACCGTGTTCCTGGTGCCGTACGCGCTGCCGGTCTATGCGGCCGTCATCACCTGGGCGTTCATGTTCCAGCACGACAACGGCCTGGTGAACCACGTCCTGCACGACCAGTTGCACCTGACGGACAAGCCGTCCTTCTGGCTCATCGGCGACAACAGCTTCTACGCCCTGCTGACCGTGTCGGTGTGGAAGGGCTGGCCGTTCGCGTTCCTCATCGTGATGGCCGGCCTCCAGAACATCCCGAGGGAGCTGTACGAGGCCGCGGCGCTGGACGGTGCGGGGATGTGGCAGCAGATCCGCCGCATCACCCTCCCGTCGCTGCGGCCGGTCAACCAAGTGCTCGTCCTGGTGCTGTTCCTGTGGACGTTCAACGACTTCAACACCCCCTACGTCCTGTTCGGCAAGTCCGCGCCCGCGGCCGCCGACCTCATCTCCATCCACATCTACCAGTCGTCGTTCGTCACCTGGAACTTCGGCACCGGCTCCGCCATGTCCGTCCTGCTGCTGCTGTTCCTGCTGGTCGTGACGGGCGCCTATCTGCTGCTGACCTCCCGAGGAAGGAGGACGGCCGATGTCTAGCACCGCCCGGGCGTCCCGGCCCGTCCGCCCGGCCCGCTCGCCCATGGCACCGCCGCGCTCCTTCCTCTGGACCCGGCGCGTCTTCCTCACCCTGCTCTGCGGCTTCGTGCTGCTGCCCGTGTACGTCATGGTGTCCAGCTCGCTCAAGCCCTTGCAGGACGTCTCCGGCGCGTTCCGCTGGGTGCCCAGCGGCCTGACGATCCGGCCGTACATCGACATCTGGTCGACCGTCCCGCTGGCGCGGTACTTCGTCAACTCGCTGGTCGTGGCGGGCTCCGCCACCCTGTGTTCGGTGGTGATCGCGGTGTTCGCGGCGTACGCGGTCAGCCGCTACTCCTTCCGCGGCAAGCGGGTCTTCACGCTCACCGTGCTGTCCACGCAGATGTTCCCGGGGATCCTGTTCCTCCTCCCCCTCTTCCTGCTCTACGTCAACATCGGCAATGCCACCGGAGTGGCCCTGTTCGGCTCGCGCGGCGGGCTGATCCTGACCTACCTCACCTTCTCGCTGCCGTTCTCCATCTGGATGCTGATCGGCTACTTCGACTCGGTGCCGCGCGACCTGGACGAGGCGGCCCTGGTGGACGGCTGCGGGCCGCTCGGGGCGCTGTTGCGCGTCGTGGTTCCCGCCGCCGTCCCCGGCATCGTCGCGGTCGCCGTCTACGCCTTCATGACGGCCTGGGGCGAAGTCCTGTTCGCGTCCGTCATGACCAACGACGAGACCCGCACCCTCGCCGTGGGCCTCCAGGGCTACTCCACGCTCAACGACGTGTACTGGAACCAGATCATGGCGGCCTCGCTCGTGGTGAGCGTGCCCGTGGTCGCGGGATTCCTGCTGCTTCAGCGCTACCTCGTCACCGGTCTGACGGCGGGCGCCGTCAAGTGACCAATACCCTTATTCCGAAAGGGACTTCCGTGTCCGCACCGATCGACCTCGCCGCTCTTCCGCACGACTTCCTGTGGGGCACGGCCACCTCGGCGTACCAGATCGAGGGGGCCGTCGACGAGGACGGCCGAGCGCCCTCCATCTGGGACACCTTCTCCCACACCCCCGGAAAGATCGACAACGACGACCACGGGGACACCGCCTGCGACCACTACCACCGCTGGCCGCAGGACGTGGCATTGATGCGTCAACTGGGCGTCGGCGCCTACCGGTTGTCGATCGCGTGGCCCCGCGTCGTGCCCGACGGCGCGGGCCCCGTCAACGCCAAAGGGCTCGACTTCTACGATAGGCTGATCGACGGCCTCCTCGCGGCCGGGATCACCCCGTCCGTCACCCTCTACCACTGGGACCTCCCGCAGGTCCTCCAGGACCGGGGCGGCTGGCCCGAGCGGGAGACCGCCGAGCACTTCGCCGCGTACGCCTCGGTCGTCGCCGAGCGCCTGGGCGACCGGGTGTCCCACTGGGCCACCCTCAACGAGCCGCTGTGCTCGGCCTGGATCGGTCACCTCGAAGGCAGGATGGCTCCCGGACTCACCGACCTCACCGCGGCGGTCCGCGCCTCCTACCACCTCCTGCTCGGCCACGGCCTGGCCACTCAGGCCGTCCGGGCGGCGGCGCCGGGCGCGCAGATCGGCATCGTCAACAACCTCTCCCCCGTCCACGCGGCCACCGACCACCCCGAGGACCGGGCCGCCGCCCGGCGCGTGGACGGCCACGTCAACCGCTGGTGGCTCGACCCCGTCCACGGCCGCGGCTTCCCCGGCGACATGCGCGAGGTGTACGGCGTCGACCTGCCCGAGCAGCCGGGCGACCTGGCCACCATCGCCGCCCCGCTGGACTGGCTGGGCCTGAACTACTACTTCCCGGCCTACGTCGTCGACGACCCCAACGGGCCGGTCCCGCACGGCCGTTCCGTCCGGCGCGAGGACGTGCCGCGCACCGGCATGGACTGGGAGATCGAGGCGGAAGGCATCGAATCGCTGCTCATGCGCCTCACCGACGAGTACGGCGCGCGCAAGATCTACGTCACGGAGAACGGCTCCTCGTTCCCGGACGCGGTCCAGCCCGACGGTGCCGTCGACGACCCGGAGCGCACGGACTACCTGGAGCGCCACCTTGCGGCCTGCGCCTCGGCCGTCCGCCGGGGCGCCCCGCTCGCCGGCTACTTCGCCTGGTCGCTCCTGGACAACTTCGAGTGGGCGTACGGCTACGACAAGCGCTTCGGCCTCGTCCACGTCGACTACCGCACCCAGGCCCGCACCATCAAGGCCAGCGGCCACCGCTACGCGGACCTGGTCCGGGCCCACCGCGCCCTGCACAGCCGGGCCGCATGAAGGCCTTGCCGGTCTCGGGCCGCCGCTACCACCAGTAGGCGGGATAGGCGGGGGCACCCCGCCGGATGCGGGAGGCCGTGTACTCGCCGAGGACGAGCAGGGCGCAGGCACCCGCGAGCAGGGGCACGAAGTACTGCGGGGCGGGGTGCTGCAACACGACCACGACGGGGGTGGCGCAGGCGGGCGAGTGGGGCGCGCGGGCGAGGAGGGTGAGGGCGATGGTCGCCGCTCCGGCCAGGGCCGTGGCCCAGGGCGAGCTGCCGACCGTGGCGAGGACCGCATAGCCCGTCGCCGCGCCCAGCAGGTGGCCCAGGATGACGTTGCGGGGCTGCGAAAGGGAGAGGGTGGGGGCGCCGTGCACGAGGGCGGCGCTTGCCGCCAGCGGAGGTATCAGCACCGGTTCGTGGATGACGGTGCCGATCGCCACCAGGACCACCAGGAGGGTGGCCGCCGCACTGACGGTGTGGAAGGCGGCGCCGGCCGGCGGGCGCGAGGGGGCCCGGCCCGAGAGTCGGGTCCTGGGCGGGGGAATGTCGTGGACGACGAGCGCCGGGGCGGCGTCGGTCCTCAGGGACGGGGCGGGCTCGGGCATGGAAACGATCTCCACAGCAGACGGCGCTGGGCCGGGCGGGTCGACGGGGGTCGGGAACGGTCGACATGCGCGGCAGGTTCTGCGGTGAGCGACGTGACCTTGCCCCGCTCCGGGTAGGAACGAGGCAGTCCGCTTGTCATCGTAACCAACCGTCTCGACGACGTTCCCATCCCCCCACCTGCTCGATCTCGCCGGTCGGTGCCGAAGGGGCAGCCTGCGTCACATCCTGAGGTCAGGAGCCGCTCGACGACGCTTCGGGCACCGGGAACACCGTGCCCGCCGCGTTGCAGCGCACGGTCCACACCCCGGGGGTGCCCTTCTCGTGGACGCGTACGTCCACGGCGGGCGGCTGCTTGCCGCCGGGGATGGCGGCGCTGTTCATGTCCCTCAGCAAAACAGCGCTGACCAGGCATGAAGGCCACCGTCATCGTTCGCTCACACAACGGGAAGGGAGCCGTCAAAGAACGGGCCGTGCGCCAGGGGCCCTGAGCGGGGCTACTTCCAGGTGTCGTCGAGGGTCTCGGAACCGGAGGCCGCCGCAGTGTGCACCCGGTTGGCGCCGGACTCCCACGTGACGTTCCCGGAGCCGTCCTTGACGATGTACTTGTACTCGAAGCGGGTGTTCGCCGGGGTGCCGACGGTCGCGGACCACACCGGGTAGGACGCCGAGGACAGGGCGACGGCGGCGTTCGGGTCCCAGTTGCCGAGGGCCGGGATCGAGCCGACCACATACACGTTCTGGCCCCAGACGGTGGTCTTGGTCTCGTGGAAGGTCTCGGTGACCGTGCCGGACGTCGTGGGCGAGGGGGCGGGCGACGTCGTCGGGCAGCCGCTCGTGCAGGACGTGCCCTTCCCGTACAGCGCCACGGAGTCACCCGCGCCGACGGTGACCGTGGCCTGCCCCGAGGAGCCGACCGTCACCGCGGGTCCCGAGCAGGTGCCCCCGGAGGCCGGAGCGCCGTGGATGACGTCGCAGTAGGTGCCCGCCGCGAGGCCGGTGCTGAAGGTCTGGGTGACCGCGCTGCCGCTGTTGTTGATGGCGACCCAGGCCGCGCTGCCCCGGCTGAAGGCGATCGCGTTGTTGCCGTTGTCCCACCAGTTGGCCACGCTCTGGCCCTTGGCGGCGTTGTGCCAGCCCACCATGTTGGCGATGCCCTGGTCGCGGTCCGTACAGTTCCACGCGCCCGAGGAGCAGTCGGTGTCGGTGACATAGCCGTGCGCGTCGGCGGGCGGCGAGTCGTCGTTGGTGGTGAACCGGAACCCGGAGTAGACCTGCGGGGTGCCGTAGCCCCAGGCGAGTTCGAAGATGTGGGCCAGGACGTACCGGGAGCCGTCCTTGTAGGTGAGCGTGCTGTTGTCGCGTTCCAGGTCGTGGTTGGTCACCATGACCGCCGACTTGTCGCTCGGCTCCAGGCCCCAACTCTGCCCGAACGTCCGCAAGTTGGCGATGTTTCCGGTGAACTGGTCCTTGAGTTTGTGGGCGTAGGTGAACTCCAGGACGCTGCCGTTGCCCTCGAAGGCGCTGGGTGCGAGCTGCCCGCTGCCCCCCGGGATGACCTCTTGGTAGACATAGGGTCGGCCGCCCCACCGGGTGTCGTCGACCTTGGCGAGGATGGCTGCCATGTCGGCCTGCGCGATGTGTTTGGCGGCGTCCACCCGGAAGCCGTCGACGCCGTATCCCTCCAGTTTGTTGAGATACCCGGCGATCTTCGAGCGGACGTCGTCCTTCTCGGTGTACAGATCGGACAGCGACACCAGTTGGCACTCCTGGACCTGCTGTGCGCTGTTCCAGTCGTTGATGGTGTTCCCGGCGTTGGGACAGGTGGCCGGGTAGTCGTGGAAGCTGGAGCGGTCGTAGCCGATTCCGGCATAGGTGTAGGTCGACGGGTTGAAGCTCGCGCCGCCGTAGGAGTCGGTGCTGGTCTGGTTGGCGCCGGCGGTGTGGTTGATGACCGCGTCCGCGTACACCTTGACGCCCGCGTTGTGACAGGCCGTCACCATGGCGGCGAACTGCGCCTCGGTGCCCATGCGGCTGTTCAGATCGTAGCCCACCGGCTGGTAGACGTCCCACCAGGGGTGGGTGCCGTTGCTGAGCCGGATCGAGTCTCCGGGCGGTGCGACCTGGACGGCCCCGTACCCCTTGGGGCCGAGCACGGTCGTACATTCCTGTCCGACCGACTTCCAGTTCCACTCGAAGAGGTTGGCGATCACATCGCCGCCGTTGGCAGTGGCGGCGTGTGCGGTGCCCTGGAAGGCGACGGGCAGGATCGCCCCGGCCAGCAGTGCTCCGGTGGCGAGCAGCGTCGTCGAGGCGCGGCGGCGGGCGAGCGGTGGCGCGGTGGGCGCGGGGCTCGTTGGTGCGGACATGGCGGCTCCCTGAACTGGTGGGGGCAGCGTCGATCCGCGCCGTGGCGGCGGCCATGGGGAGGTGGTCGCCCGGCGTGGTCCGGCTGCGGGGAGGTGACCCGTGGTGTCGGCCGACACCACGGCTCCGCACAACCCGCCTGCCGCCGGCACCCCGCGGGCCGGGTCCGTCACGAGGTGTGAGGGACCCGGCCCGCGGGTGTCCCGTGCCGAACACTGGTCGCGTGCGGCGGTGTTGGGCGCACGGACCACTGCGGCGGTCGGCTGGCTTGCGTGAGGAAGACCTTCCCTCCGCGGCCGATACCCCGTCAAGAGTTGGCGCAAAAACATTCAGAAACTTGCAGCAAGTTCTTCACGCGGCTCCGCCACCCTCGCCACCCCCGGCCGCCCCGCGCGTTGCGGGGGCCGCTCAGGCGATTCGGGTGCGCACCGTCGCGGTGTTGTTGGAGGTGGTCCGCTCGGGGGAGGAGGTGGTCACCTCGGTGACGAGCTGGACCGTGCCGCCCCCGTACGACGGGCCGACGCCCGCTATCTGGAGTCGCACGGTCTGGCCCGGCTTGAGCGCGTCGGCGGTCACCACGATGCGGCCGTCGCCACCCAGCGCGGCGTGGGCGGCGCCCTGGCTGATGCGGTGGGCGCGGTGCTGGATGCCGTTGGGCAGGGTGGTGACCGCGCGCACGCCGTGGGCGGTGGACTTGCCGGAGTTGGTGATCACCACCGACCAGAGCTGTTCCTCGTTGTGGTCGAGGTGCGCGGGACCGGACGCGGTGACGGCGACATCGGCCCGGTTCTGGGCGGGCACCTTCGGCGTCCAGGCGTCGCCGTAGTCCTTGTTGTACTTCTTCGTCCAGTTGTCGCTGTAATTGCCGGTGTAGCCGTTGACCCACGCGTCGCCGTAGTCGGGTCCGTACGCGGCGGACGCCGAGCCGGCCACGGCGAGGGACACCCCCGCGACGGCGGTGGTGACGATCGCGGCGGCGGCCACGCGGTGACGCAGGGTGCGAGTCGGCCGGGAGAACATCAAGGGACAACCTCTCGAAGGTCGGAGTCATGGGATGTCGCCGCCCCCAGTGGCGCGGCACGGTCAAGCCTGGTCCACTCCCGCGCCGCCCCCCCCCTTCGCCACACGTCCTCGATGCACGGGCCCTTGGCCCCGCCGCACCGGACCCCCTCATCGACCGAAAGCACGAGCCCGGCGCCGACCGCGTGGTGCTCGCCCGACCCGCCCACCTCACGAAATGCGCCTTGACCAGGGCTGTCTGCCGAGTGATAGTTGCGCGCCGAACCCTTTCGATGCGGTCCGGCCGATTCATCAGTGGTGGGGAAACAATGCAGGCCGAGCACGAAGAGGCCATGTCCGCGTACGCGGAAGCGGAACGAGACCTTCAAGCGGGACGGCTCGCCGACGCCCGGAACTCCGCGCGGAGCGCACGGGCCCGACGCCCGGCTGTCCTTGATCCTCGGCCGGGCCCACATGGCCGAGGACGACGACGACCACGACGACCGCGCGGAGACCGCCTACCGGGAGGGGCTCGACTCCTTCCCGGACGGCCTCGACCTGCTCACCGCCTACGCCGAGCTTTGCCTTGCCAGCGACTATCTCGAACGGCCCAGCCGTCATCGACGCGGCCCCGAACTCGCCCTGCGGGTAAGGGAGTTGGCCCCGGGTTCACAGCAGGCCCTGCGACTGGAGCAGCGCGCGCGGCGCGGCGGGTCGCTGGGCATCAAGGGGCCGAGGCCGCCGTCGCCGCAGCGGACGCAGCTGCACGACGCCCGCCTCGCCCTGGCCGCGGCAAGCGACCCCCGCTCCGCGGCCGTGCGGGCCGGCGCCCAGGCCCTGGCCCGCCCCGGGGACGATCGCCTGGCCGTACTCGCCGAGACCCTCACCGCGCTCACCGGGCCCGGCCGGGCCCCGCTGCGCTGGACGGTGCGGGCGCCCCTGACCACGGCGCTCCTTCGCGCGGCCTGGTGTGCCGTGGTGCTGCTCGCGGTCCCGGCGCTGCACCTTCCCGGCTGGGCGAGGCTCGCCGTCGTCGTCCCCTCCCTCCCCGCGCTTGCGCTGCGGCGCTCCCTCCTGCGGCGCGCCCGAGCCCGAGCCGCCGCCCGCCCTCCGGCGCCCCCCGAGGACATATCCGGCGCCCCCGCCTCCCCCAGCCTGCCGCCCGTCCCGGCTTACCGCCGCCGCGAGTTGGCCGCCGGCGCCGCGATCCTGGTCGGTCTCGTCGCGGCGAGCACGATCTCCGGCATCTGGAGCTACCGGCAGTACTCGGCGTACCCGCACTACACCGTGGCGGCTCCCGAGTACGTGCGGGGATTCGCCCGCCAGCACGGCGGCTCCACCCTGGAACGGTTGGAAGGCGCGATGGACCCGGACGTGCCGGGCGGGAACTGGCACCCCTACGTCTACACCTACGGGACGGATCCCGAGCACCCCGCGATCGCAGTGTGGGGCGCGACCGGCGACTTCCACGACGCGCCCTCCAACGCGGTCCGCGATCTTCAGGAGAGCATCGACGAACCCGGGTTCACCCCGCGTTCGAACTGGAACGCCGACCCCGGCCGCCTCGGCGGAACCATGCCGTGCATGGCCTACGAGGTGCAGGGCATACCCATGCTCAACTGCGTCTGGCTCGACAAGGGCAGCATGGGAACCGTCTGTTTCGGGGACGAGGGCCAGGACCGCGAGGCGACGGCGGCGCTCGCCCGATCGGTCCGGGAGGCCGTGATGCACCGGGGCGCGACCGGCGGCGCCGAGGCGTAGCCGGCCGCTCACGCCGTGAGGAGCCCATCGATCAAGCCGATGCTCGTCCCGTTCTGGATGCGAGAAGAGCGTGATTCGCTACGGGCTCCGGCTCAGCGTGCCGTGAGCGCTGTGGGGCTCACGGGGGCCTGTGGGCGCGTCGCCTGACGGTGTGTCACTTGTAGGGAGAGTACGTAGAGCAGCGCCAGGCTGATGAGCCAGTCGGCCACACCCGAGAACTGGTTGATCGTGAACTTGAAGACCTGGCCCAGGAGCAGGTCCACGAGGAGCGCGGCGCGCAGGGTACGCAGGGCCGCGCCCGGGTCCCGGCGCAGCAGGGCCGTACCGCGCACGGCGAGCACCAGGGAGGCCAGGGAGCTGGCGAGCGCTCCCGCGATGGCCGTCCACTGCGTCTCACCGGCAAGGCCGCCCGTGAGGCCTTCGCAGGTCACGGCGACCAACAGGACCCCCGCCTGAAGTGTCGTTCCGCAGGCGACGACGTGGACGAGACCCCGGGTGCCGGACACCTGCGTCACCAGCCACGCATACGCGCGCCGCGCTGCCGCGTGGTACGGGTCGGGCCGCGGAGCCGGGCGCTCGGGCACCGCTTCGAGCAGGGCGACGAGGGCGGCGTCCACTTCGGTGGCGGGCTCGCCAGTGGCGCGCAGGCGGCGCAGTGCCTCGCTCCGTTCCTGGGGCGTCAGGCCGCACAGGATGCCCTGGAGCGCGGTGTCCGCGGCGGAGGCGGCGCGGGTCGCACCGGACGGCACCGCCCGGTCCGCGCATCCCGTCCGCGTCACCCGCCAGGCGAGTCCGGTCAGCGCGACGAACGTCAGATAGATGATTCCGGGGGCCGGGCGGTAGAAGTAGCCGTCGGTGGCGACGAGCTTGCCCACCTCGTCGATGAACAGGCCGAAGCCGACCCCGCCGGCCACCGCCCCGCGCCGGCGGGAGGCGGTCCCGGTGAACACGAGCATCACCAGGAGCCCGGCCAGCATCAGCAGCCCGCCCCACAGCGTGTGGGAGATGTGCAGGCCGCCCTTGCCCGCGCCGCCCCCGAGCTTGGGGTAGTCGGTGAGCGCCAGGAAGGCGCGGGTCACCAGGACGGTGACGACACCGACGAGGACGAACAGCCGGAGGTGCGCCGCGGCGCTCGCGGTACGCAGGAACCCGTTGGTCAGAGGCGTACGGAACATGCTTCGAGCCTGCCCCTCGAGCCACGCCCGGACCATGGGGCCAGCCCCCGTCCCACCCACGGGCTGACCCCCCGCCCCACCGGTGGGCATCCCACCACCACGGGGAGCGCAGTGGTTCACGCGCGCCGGGGCGTACGCGCCGTGATCCCTGACGGTGTGTCATATTCCCTGTTTGGTCACGTGCGGCAATTCTCCTCGCGGCCCCACTCGGACGCGGGCCACAGTGTGGATGTCCGGCCGAACCAGCGCCGGTCTTCACACCGTTCGACCCCCTCGGGCGCCTGCCCTGGGCGTCGAGAACTGGGAGTTCACATGTCTCCTCGCACCATCACCCGCGTCGCCGCACTCGCCCTGGCCGCCTCCGGCCTCGCCGCGGCAGCTGCCGTCCCCGCCTCGGCCACCGTCCGGCCGACCCCCCGCTCCCCCATCGTCTTCGGAGCGATCCAGTACGACAGCCCCGGGCACGACGACCACTCCCAGAAGAGCCTCAACGCCGAGTGGGTCACCATCTCCAACACGGGCCGCTCCGCGGTGAACCTCAGGGGCTGGACCCTCACCGACCGCGCCCACCAGAGCTACACCTTCCACAACCTGCGCCTGGCCGGCCACCAGTCCGTGCGGGTGCACACCGGCAAGGGCCGTGACACCAACCGCGACGTCTACCAGAACCGCCGCGACTACGCCTGGGACAACCACACGGACACGGCGACCCTGCGCGACAACCACAAGCACGTGATCGCCACCAAGTCGTGGCGCCACCGCTGACCACCCTCAGCCACCGGGTGGCGCCGCCGCCACGGCGCCTGCGGTGAGAAGGCCGGCATCCCCTCGGGGGTGCCGGCCTTCGGCTTGTGGGCCGCCGCCTACCGTGCGCCGCCGACACCTTCGTCGCCGTCGGGACCATCGAGGAACCGGCGCAGCACGGCGACTTCCTCGTGGAGCGCCAAGGCCCGCTCGGCGTGCGCGGGACCGGTCAACTCCTTTGCTGCGTCGGTCCGTTCGGCGATCTCGGCGCGTACGACCTCCACCATGTCCTTCTCGCTCAGCTCACGCCTCGCCACCTCGGTGGCGCCGACACCGACCGGCGACTCCTCGACGGCTTGGCCGCGCAGTGCGGCCGCTCCGACGGCCACCGCTCCGGCGTTGTCCAACGCCGCGAGCGTGGTACGCAGCGCGCGCACCGCCGCCTTGTCGCGGGCGCGCATCGCTTCGGGCAGGGCTTGACGCATACGGGCATCCAGGGACATGCGGGCGACCCTACGGCGACGCTCCCGGCCCCGCAACGCATTACCCGCGACCGGGGCGCCGAACACGTGGCGGCGTCAGGGGTGTTGAGGCGTCGAGCCTCCCGGACGGGGTCGCGCCATCGATAGGGTGCCTCTCATGTCCGACGTACTGCCCGGCCCCGAGCCGTTCATCTCGCAGACCGCGCCTTCGGCACTCGACGATCTCCGTACGCGGCTGCGTGCCACACGCTGGCCCGACGCGCCGGAGGATGCCGGCTGGGCGCTCGGGACCGATCTCGGCTACCTTCGCGACCTCGTCGCCTACTGGGCCGACGGCTTCGACTGGCCCGCACAGGAGGCCGCGCTCGCCCGCCTCCCCCGCTTCCGGGTCCCGGTCGGCGGCCTCGGAATCCACTACGTGCACGCCCGTGCGGTGGGCCCGGCCGGACCCGTACTGCCCCTGGTCCTCACCCACGGCTGGCCCGACTCGTTCTGGCGCTACTCCAAGGTCATTCCGCTGCTCACCGACCCGGCGGCGCACGGCGGGGATCCGGCCGACGCGTTCGACGTGGTCGTACCCGACGTCCCGGGATTCGGGTATTCGCAGCGCCCCACCGGAGCGCCCCTTGACTCCATCGCCGTGGCGGGCCTGTGGGCGGAGCTCATGAGTGTCCTGGGTTACGAGCGGTTCGGTGCGGCGGGCGGCGACATCGGCAGCCATGTGAGTCGCTACCTCGCGCTGGACCACCCCGACCGGGTGGTGGCGGTCCACCGCACCGACGCGGGTATTCCCCTCTTCACCGGCGACCCGGAGGAGCTCGCCCCGGAGGAGCGCGAGTGGCTCGCGGAAGTCGCCGGCTGGGGCGCGGCCGAGGGCGCGTATGCCGCGATGCACCGCACGAAGCCGCAGACCGCCGCGTTCGGGCTCACCGACTCACCGGCCGGACTCGCCGCGTGGATCGTCGAGAAGCTCCGCTCGTGGAGCGACTGCGAGGGCGACATCGAGCGGAGCTTCACCCGGGACGAGATCCTCACCAACATCACCATCTACTGGCTGACGGAGACCATCGGCTCGTCGATGCGCATGTACCGCGCGAACGCCGCGATCCCGCCCGCACAGTTGGCGCGCCGGGTCGATGCGCCGTCCGGGTTCTCCCTCTTCCAGGGCGATGTCGTCCGGCCGCCGCGGGGCTGGCTGCGACGCGTGGCGAACACCACCTATGCGACGGAGCCGGAACGCGGCGGGCACTTCGCGCCGTTCGAGGAGCCCGAGTCGTACGCGGAGGAACTGCGCGCGTTCTTCCGGCCCTACCGCTGAACGAACAACGTCGACGGAGTCACGGGCGTCGCCGGTACGAAGGTGAGGGGATGCCGCACGGTTTCCGGGCCGCGCACCCTCGTGCCGAACACCACCAGCTCGCAGGCGTGCGCCGCACGGCAGTCGATGGTGCGGCCGTCGATCGCGGTGAACGTCGCCGACAGGGTGACGGTCTCGTCCAGCCGTCCGCTGTCACTGGTGGCCGGCGGCCTGGAGCGGGGGCGGCAGCCGAAGGTGTCGGCGGAGCCGGTGGCGCACTCCATGACCAGCGCGTGGAACTGCGGCTCGTACCCCTTGCCCGTCGCCCGCACCGCCTGGCCGTCCACCAGGCCTTCGTCGGGAGTCACGTTCAGCGTGGGCGGAGCCTCCAGGGGCCCGTGCGGGGCGAAGCGGAGCGGGACCGTGGTCAGCAGCGCCCCGTTGTTGTCGGTGAGGGCCAGGGTGCACGGGTTGCCCGAAGGTGCCTTGCGGCAGTCGAACGGCCCTGCTGTGGTGGCGAGTTGGGCGTACAGCTTCTTCGGCGAGAGCTGGTACGTGCCGTCCGGGTACACCCGGAACTGGCGGCCCGTGTCGTCGTCACAGGTGGTCACGGACGCCGAAGGCCCGCACTCCTTCACCCAGACGTAGTCCCTGGGCGGGCCGCCCGCGATGGTGAACGTGACGATGTCGCCGTCCCGAAGACCCGTCGTGCGGTTCACCTTCAACTCGGGGGCGGCGGCGCCGGTCGCAGCGGCCGCCATCGGTGCCGTCGCTGATGTCGGGGCCGGGGCCATGAGCTGCCAGGGGTTCCATCCGCCGCCGGGAAGCGACTGGTAGATCTCCCACATGCGGTCGCGGTTCCACTCACGGACCGTCAAGTGCAGGCGCCCGTCAGCGAGTTGGTTTACGGTGCTGGGCTGACTCAGACCCACGTCCGGGCCGGGGACCTGGCCCATGGTCAGGACCGGGCCCCAGCCGGATTCCGCGTTCTGCTGGTGGCGCACCTCCATCGTGCTGCCGGTCCTCGACCCGGAGGCGAAGGCGTCGATGCTGCCGTCCCGCTCTTTGAACAGCACGACTCCGCCGTGGTACGGGGTCGGGGCGAGCCCGAACGCGTCCGGCCGGCTCCAGCCCGCGCTTCCGTTCTCGACGGAGTGGCAGAAGGTCCCGTAGGTGGAGAAGAGCAGTTCCAGGTTCCCGGCGGAGTTCTCCATCGCGGTCACGTAGTAGCTCTTGGGGCCCACGGTCGCCGCGCTCACGCGCCGCCAAGCCCCGTACGCACCGCCCGGCGCGTCCTGTTCGCGGTGCCAGACGAAGGGCAGGGCTCCGGTCGCCGTGGCGTCGTAGAACAATTGGAACTGGGCGATCCGGCCGTCGGCACGGTCCACGGAGACCAGGCTGTCGGAGACCGGCCTGCTGGCCAGGCCCTGGGCACTCGAGTCCGTGGCACATACCGCGGTCGTGGTCGCGGTTGCGGCGGGCTGCGTGGTGGAGGACGCCGTCGCCGTCGTGGTCCCGGTCGTGGGCGCGGTTGGGGCGGACGCGGCTTGCGCCACCGCCGTGATCGCGGTTGCGGCGGGCGCGGCCTGCGCCGCCGTGGTCGCTCCCGTCACTCCGGCACAGGCGAGGGCCACGGCGACCAGGCCCCGCCCGATCGCGCCGCTGCCCCTTTTGTCCGGCGTCCCTTTTCGTCGTAGCCGCATCGGCTTCCACCCCTCTCGGTAACCCCACCCAGCAGGGGAGCATCCTCTCGGCGCGCGAACCTTCACGACCAGCTCGCATCCGGCCAGCGTGACCCACGAGAACAAGCCGCGAGGCGGTGAGGCCCGGCCAGGGATTGGCCGACAGGGGCGCCGCCCGGCCGGGCGGTGTCCACCCAGGGGTCGCCGTTCAGCGGCTCACTGCCGGGCCGGGTCGGGCGGCGCGGCGTAGAGCTGGGCGCGGACCCGCTCGAACAGGGCCGTGACCTCTTGTTCCGTCAGCCCGATGGTGACGGCCTCCCGCATCCAGTCGGCGAGCTGGTCCCGCAGCGGCGAGTCCGGTTCGTTCTCCGGGGCGGCGAGGGTGCGGGTGATGAACGTCCCCGCGCCCTGGCGCACCTCGACGAGGCCGGACCGCTCCAGTTCCCGGTACGCCTTGAGCGTGGTGTTGGGGTTGACCTTCGTATCGGCGGCGACCTGGGCCGCCGTGGGCAGCCGGTCCCCCTCGCCCAGCGCCCCCATGCGCAGGGCCCGTTCCACCTGGTGGACGATCTGGAGGTACGCGGGCACTCCGCTGCGTCGTTCTATGCGGAACACGACCATCGCACCCGCCTCCTTCCTCTCGTCTGCACAGTCACCGTTCTCATTCTCGTGTCAGCCGCCCCATGGCGGCCGCACACACGCGTGCCGACCCCACGGCGGCCGCACACATGGCCGTGATCCACACGGGGGCGATCCACATGGCCGCGATCCACATGGAGGCGATGGCTCCATGATCGCGGCCACACATGGGCGGTCGCTACAGGGCCTGGCGCCGGGCGCGCCACACGACCAGTGCCACCAGAAGCACGCTCGCGCTCAGCAGGAGTCCGGCCGCCGTCCACTGGAGCGTGGCCATCTGGTCGTAACCGAAGTAGTCCCACACCGAGTTGACGATTCCCAGTTTGGCGCGGCAGGCGTCGGCGTTGCTGTCGTTCACACAGGTTCCCCAGCCATAGACCTTGCCGGAGGCGGTGCCGACCCACTGGTCGACCTGGACCGCGTTGGTGAGTTCCGGCGGCGGCTCGGAGCCCAGCGGGAAGGCGATCCGTCGGGGCGTGGCGAGCCGGGGCTTGAGGTAGTCGGCCACGAGGAGCGCGACCGCCGAGGTGAAGAAGGTGAGGACCATGGCGGTCACCGCGCGCCGCACCAGCACACCGATGGCGATGCCGAGGGAGGTGGTGAACAGGGCGAGCGCGGTCAGCACCGGCAGGCTGCCGACGAAGACCGTCCCGTCCAGCCAGTTGCTGGACACCACGTGCTGGACGGGCCGCCACCACCAGCCGAACAGTGCGCCCAGGATCCCGGTGGTCGCCGCGACGAGGCCCAGCGCGAGGCCGAGCTTCCACAGAATCCAGTGCGACCGTGGCACCGACTGGGTCGCGACGAGACGGGCGGTGCCGTGTTCCAGGTCGGAGGAGATCAGTGGGGCGCCGATGAAGACGCCGAACAACAGGGGCAGATATCCAAGGTAGTTGGCGACCTGGTTGAAGGAGTTGTCGAGGCGTTGGACCAGGGCGCCGTCCAGGCCGTCGACGTGCTTGGCGGGCCAGCCGGCGCCGTGCAGGGCGTCCAGCGTGGTGCCGCGCTCGTGGATGATCCAGGCCGCGCCGACGACGGTCATGGCGGCGCAGGCGATGAGGGGGGCCCGATGCTGACGCATCATCAGCCAGGCCAGCCCGCGCAGCCGCCTGCGACCGGCGAACGAGGCATCCTGCTGGGCCGGGGTGCGGGTGAGGGTGCTCATGCCGCGTGCTCCTCTCGGTGGCCGGGGACGGCGGTCGGGGAGAGCAGCGCGGGCGCCTCGGGGTGGCGCAGATAGGCGAGCAGCACCTCCTCCAGGCTGGGTTCGGCGAGTTCCCAAGTGGGGTCGAAGGGGCCCTCGTGGCGGACGAGGGCGGTGAACTGCCGACCGGCGGTGCGCACGTCGACCACCGTGTGTGCGCCGAGCGCGTCGGGCAGGCGGCCTTCCACGGTGACACCGGTCACCAGGGTGTGCAGCGGCACCAGTTCGTCGGTGTCACCGGCCATGCGGACTCGCCCTTCGGCCATCACCAGCAGGAAGTCACACATGTGCTCCAGCTCGGAGAGCAGGTGGGACGACATCAGGACGGTGGTGCCGCGTTCGGCCACCTCCGACATGAGCAGGGAGCCGATCTCGTCCCGGGCGAGCGGATCGAGGTCGGACATCGGCTCGTCCAGGAGCAGCAGGTCGGGGCGCTTGCCGAAGGCGAGCGCGAACGCGACCCGGGTGCGCTGGCCGCCCGAGAGGCTGCCGATCCTGGCGCTCGGCGGCAGGTTCCCCTCGCGCACGATCCGCTCGGCCGCCTCCTGGTCCCAGCCGGGGTTGAGTTCCCGGCCCATGCGCAGGCACTCCGCCACGGTGAACCGCTTGAACAGCGGCTCGTCCTGGCCGAGGTAGGCGTACCGGGGCATGGCGGCCGGGTCGCCGACCGGGCGGCCGAAGATCCTCAGCTCGCCGTGCGTCGGCTGGACCAGCCGGGCGGCCATCCCCAACAGGGTGCTCTTTCCCGCCCCGTTGGGGCCCACCAGGCCGCAGACCCGGCCGGCCGGAATCCGGAAGGACTCCTCCCGCAGCGCCCACCCCCGGCGGTACTTCTTCCCGAGGCCGTTCGCCTCCAGGGCCCAGCGGTCGTCATCCCCACCAGAAGTGGCCGTGCCGCTCATGCTCCCCCTCTCGACCGATTCCATTAGTCAACTAGTGGAATCATGGTCTTCCTGGCGCGAGCCTGTCAATCTCCATCGGCGGCGGCCGCATCTCTTGGCATGGCCTGGTCACACCTGCGAAGCTTCCCCCCGGCTCGTCGCCCCCACCCAGGACGACGGGCGCGAGTCTCACCTCAGCGCTTGTGCAAGTGCCGCACACAGTCCACGGCCGTCCTCGGCGCACCCAAGCCGTCCGGGCGGTCACCGAGCAGGCCGAAATCCCGGCCGCCTCAAAGGAGTTCCGCGTGAGATCCACCCCCCACAAGTCCCTCACGGCGGCCGCCTGTGCCGTCGCCGCGCTGGCTGCCGTCTCCCTTCCCGCCACCTCGGCTTCGGCCCGGCCGGCCACCGCCACCGCCTGCACCCCGGGCCAGGTGGTCGCCAACGGCGGCTTCGAGAGCGGCACTTCGCCCTGGACGCAGTCGTCGACGAGCGTCATCACCAGTCGCGCCGGAGAGTCCGCCCACGGCGGCACCACCTTCGCCTGGCTCAACGGTGTGGGCAGCACCCATACCGACACGCTCTCCCAGAGCGTCACCATCCCCTCGGGGTGCAGCACCGCGACGCTGACGTACTGGCTGCACATCGACACGGCCGAGACGACCTCGTCGACCGCGTACGACAAGCTGACGGCGAAGATCGGCACCACGACGCTGGCGACGTACTCCAATCTGGACAAGAACTCCGGCTACATACAGAAGTCGGTCGATGTGTCCGGCTTCGCCGGCCAGACCGTGAACCTGGTGTTCACCGGTACCGAGGACTCCAGCCTCCAGACGAGCTTCGTGCTCGACGACATCGCGCTCAACACCTCCGGCGGCACCACCCCGCCCGGCGACTCCACGCGCACCCCGGCCGCGCCCGCGTACACCGTCAACCTGAGCAGCAACGCGAGCGGCACCGGCTGGACGGGGCACGAGAGCGCGACCTTCACCAACGCCTCCGCCACCGCGCTCAACGAGGTCTATCTAAGGCTGTGGGACAACTACCACGGCACCTGCTCGGCCATGCCGATCAAGGTCAGCAACGTCACCGGGGGCACGGCGGGCGACCTCACGGTCGGCTGCACCGCCCTCAAGATCGCGCTGGCGACGCCGCTGTCCCAGGGCCAGAGCGCGACCATCGGCTTCGACCTGGGCATCACCGTGCCCAGCGGCGCCGACCGCTTCGGCTACGACGGGGCGTTCAACAACATCGGCAACGCCCTGCCCGTCCTGGCCGTCCGCGACGCGGCGGGCTGGCATCTGGACCCGTACACAAACAACGGTGAGTCCTTCTACTCGCTGGCCGCCGACTTCAAGGTGACCCTCGACCACCCGACCGGCCTCCTGGTCCCGGCCACCGGCACCTCGGTCGACACCCCCGGGTCCAGCGGTCGCACGATCACCACGGCGACCGCCTCCAAGGTGCGCGACTTCGCCTGGGCCGCGGGCCCCTTCAGCAAGATCTCCGGCACCTCGTCCGCCGGCCCGGCCATCAACATCTACTCGGTCTCGGGCATCAGCTCCTCCGACGCCCAGTCGATGCTGGCCACCGCCAAGTCCGCCGTGGACACCCACGCCGCCCGCTTCGGGGCCTACCCGTACGGCGAGCTGGACGCGGTGATCGACAACAACTACTGGTTCGGCGGCATGGAATACCCGGGCTTCGTGCTCGACCTGGTCTCCACCACGGCGCTCACCCACGAGATCGGCCACCAGTGGTGGTACGGGATCGTCGGCGACGACGAGTACAACAGCCCCTGGCTGGACGAGGCGTTCACCGACTACGCCACCGACCTCGCCCAGAACAAGACCGGCACCGGCTGCTGGAACAGCGTCTCGTGGACCTCGACCAGCGAGAAGATCACCAACTCGATGGCGTACTGGGACGCCCACTCCTCCCGGTACTCGACCGTGATCTACGGCTACGGCAAGTGCGCGCTGCACGACCTGCGGCGGGTGCTCGGTGACTCCGTGATGGCCAAGGTGCTGAAGGACTACGCCACTTCGCACTGGTACGGCGTCTCGACCACGGCCGAGTTCAAGGCGGCGGCCCAGGCGGCCACCACCACCGACCTGACCTCGTTCTGGACCCAGCACCGCATCGAGGGCTGACGCCCGGCACATCGCACGGTTCGCCGCGGACGTGAGTGGTTTCCCCACACATGGTCCGCGGCGAACCCATGTGGGGGCCGGGAACATGGGACGGAGATTACGTGAAACATTTTTCGCCTGATTGTTTGCGCGAATGCCACGTCATACGCTGAGGGAATGGGTGCCGTACCTGAACCACACGCGGGCTGGACATTCCTCACCAACCATGCCCGCGTGCTTGCCGCGATCGCCGACGACCCTTCGACCCGTATTCGCGACATCGCCGCGCATTGCAGACTCACCGAGCGTGCCGTCCAGCGGATCATCGCCGATCTGGAAGAGGCCGGATACCTCTCCCACACCCGGCAGGGACGCTCCAACACGTACCGCATCGAACCGGGCACTCCGCTGCGCCACCCGGCCGAAGCCGGGCTGACCGTGGCCACCCTGCTCGCGGCGCTCGCCCAGCACGACGAGCAGCGCGGAAAACAGCCGTTCTGACCGTCCGGCCCTGTCCGCCCGCGTCCGGGACAGAGCCGGTGGGCCCAGGTCACTCTCCGTGCCGATCCCGATCTTCTGCGCCGCCTGGTCTGCCGATCGCGCCGGGCGGGGAGAAGATGGTGAAGGCGTTGAGCCAGGAGTGAGGGCACCGACCGGCTGACGAAGGGCCGACGATGAACGCATCCGACGTATTCGGGGAGCGGCTGGGCCGCATGCGCGTCGCCGCGTCCGAACCGGGCGGGCTGCTCGACGTCCTCGGAGTGGCCGCCATAGTCCTTGACGAGGCCGGGCGGATCGCCCTGTGGAGCCCGCAGGCCCACGAACTGTTCGGCTGGGACGCCCAGGAAGCCCTGGGCCACTCCGCGGCGAAACTCCTGGTCGCCGAGGAGCACCGCCCGCTGGTCCTCGATCTCTTCGCCCGGGTGATGGGCGGCGGCGGAACCTGGGCGGGCGTCTTCCCCATCCGCCACAAGGACGGCAGCACCCGGATGGTGGAGTTCCGCAACATGCGGCTCCAGGACGAGCACGGCGCGCTGTACGCGCTGGGGATCGCCACGGACGAGCCGACCGTGCGGGCCGTGGAACGCGACCTGGCCCTGTCGGTGCGTCTGGTGTCGCAGTCCCCGATCGGCCTCGCCGTGCTCGACACCGAACTGCGCTACGTCCTGGTCAACCCCACCCTCGCCCGGATCAACGGCGTCACTCCCGCCGAACACATCGGGCGTACGGTCCACGAGGCGCTGCCGTTCCTGGACTCCGAGCACATCGAGGCGACGATGCGCCGGGTCCTGGAGACCGGTGTGCCGCTCCTCGACCAGACGGCCATCGGGCGGACTCCGGGCGATGCCACCGAGCACGCATGGAACGTGTCCTACTACCGCCTGGAGGACCCGGCCGGGCGGGTGCTCGGTGTCGCGACCTCGATCGTGGACGTCAGCGAGCAGTTCCACGCCGCCAACGAAGCCGCCGAGGCGCGCAGACGCCTCGATCTCATCGCCCGGGCGTCGGTGCGCATCGGCACCACGCTCGACCTCAACCGCACCGCCCACGAGTTGGCGGACCTCGTCGTGACCGACCTCGCCGACATCGCGGCGGTCGACCTCCTCGACTCCGTCCTGGACGGCCGGGTCCCCGTCGACGACCCCTCGTCGGGCCCGGTGGCCATCCGGGCGCTGGCCGTCGCGGCCGCGTACCCCACCGACGCCCTGCGGGCCGCCGACACGCCGGGCAACATCGCCAAGTACAACGCGGAGCGACTGGTCACCCGCTGTGTCACCACCGCCCGGCCGGTCCTGGTCAGCCATGTCGACCCCGGTGATCTGGTGAACATCGCCCGCGACGACGAGGCCGCCGAACTGCTGGCGCGTGCCGGGCTGCACTCCTATCTGGCGGTTCCGCTGATCGCGCGCGGCGAAGTCCTGGGCGCGCTCGACCTCAAACGCGCCCGGAACCCGCAGCCCTTCACCCACGACGACGCCGTCCTGGCGCTCGAACTCGCCACCAGGGCCGCCGTCTGCATCGACAACGCCCGCTGGTTCCAGCAACAGCGGCACGCGGCCCTCGCCCTGCAACAGCACCTTCTGCCGCGCCAGCCGCCCCAGCCCACCGGTCTCGACGTCGCCTACCGCTACCAGCCCGCCGCCGCCATCGGCGAGGCCGGCGGCGACTGGTTCGACGCCATCCCGGTGGCCGGTGACAAGACGGCGCTCGTCGTGGGCGATGTGATGGGCCACGGCATCAACGCGGCTGCCACGATGGGCCAGTTGCGCACCGCGACGCGGACGCTCGCGGGCCTCGACCTGGACCCCGCCGACGTCCTGCGCCACCTCGACCGCATCACCGCCGAACTCGACGAGACCACGGCCACCTGCGTCTACGCCGTGTACGACCCGCACCGAACGACCTGCCGGATCGCGCTCGCGGGCCATCTGCCGCCCATCTGGGACCGCCCGGGCCGCGCCCCCCAGTTCCTGCAACTGCCCACCGGAGCTCCGCTCGGCGTGGGCGGCGTTCCCTTCCGGGCCACCACCGTCGACTGCGCTCCCGGTGACCGGCTCGTGCTGTACACCGACGGTCTCGTGGAGACCCGGGACCAGCCGATCGACGACCGGTTGCGTGCCCTGCTCGACGCCCTGACGCATCACCGGCTCCCCCTGGAGGCGACCTGCGACCGGCTCCTGGCCGCGTTGCCGCCGCCTCAGGGCCACGACGACATCGCCCTGCTGATCGCCCAGGTCACGCCCTCCCGTCGCCCTTCCTGACGGCGCCGGACGCGCCTTCGTACGCCGGGTGGCCGATCGGCCTGTTCGCGCCGGAACACCCCCCGTTCGCCGCACGGCTGGGTGTACGAGGGCGGCGCACGGGGCACCCGGTAGCTCTATGACCACCTATGTCGTAACGATCCCCGGGACCCTCCTCGCGGAGCGCACCGAGGCAAGCACCGAGACCCTCCAACGCGCCCTGCGCCCGGCCGATCCACGCGGGACGCGGCTAGGCGAGGAGGAGCACCTGGAGATGCTCACCTTCTACAGCGGGTCCTCGGCCTTCAGCATCCGCCTAGAGGTGGAGGCCGACGACACCGAGAGCGCCGAACGGCAGGCGCGCGAGACGGTGGGGGCCGCCCTGCGCACGGCCGGCTACTCGCAGGACGAGGCGCCGCTGGGAGACGCGGTCATCACCGGAATCACGGAGTAGCGCGGTAACGGACCACGAGCCGACGCCCGGGCACCCCCGGTTCCCCCCAACTCCGTTCGTGGAGGGGGGAGTTGGGGAAGTCCGGGCGTCGTCGCGGTCGCTATCGGCTCACCGTTCGCGGGGTCACGGTTCGCGGGGTCACGGTTCGCGGGGTCACGGTTCGCGGGGTCACGGTTCGTGGGGTCAGCAGGGGTCCGGGGCCGGTGGCCGGTAGTGGCGGCCGGTGCCGCGCGGCCCGCAGCCCGCGGCCCCTACCGGACGGGTTTCCGCACCGTCCGAAGGAACGCGGGCAGGCGCCGTTTCGACGACGGGGTGGGAGGGTCCGTGGCGTCCTCCGTCCTCGCCGCCGTTTCTGCGGGCTTGCCCTTGCCGGCCTCGGTGGGTTCGTCGGGGCGGCGGTGCCACCAGTGCTCGCGCCGGGGGTGCAGGGCGCGACCGAGCCTGCGGCCCAGCAGCAGGTAACCGGCGAAGGCGCCCGTCGAGTTGAGGATGACGTCGTCGATGTCGAAGGCGCGCCCGGTGACCAGGAGGCCCTGGGCCCCCTCGACCATCAGCATCACGAACGCCGTCATGAGCACCACGCGCACCAGCCCGCGCGTCCTGGGGAACAGGACGGGAAGCAGCACCCCGAACGGCATGCCGAGCACCACGTTGCCGCCCACCTGCTTGACGGCGTCCCGCCAGTTGGGCTGGGCCAGGTAGGCGCGGATCGAGTCGCCCGGGTGCAGGTTGGTGTGGGTCAGCCGGACGGACATGGGCGAGGGGACCAGGGTGGCCCTGGCCAGCACCACCGCGAAGGCCACCATGCAGACGAATCCGGCGATCAGTACGGCGACTCGCGCCGCGACCGCTGACCAAGTACGGCGTTGAAGCCGTGGTTCTGATGCCATGTCACCCCGGATACCCCCTGGGCATCCGCGCACGCCCGACGAGTTCGGCCATCACCGCGCGGCGCACCCCGAAGAACGGCGGCCCGCAGATCTATTGACGCGCCCATACGGGAGTCCTACGGTTTCCCCGTTCACAAGCAGACTCATTGTTCAACATACGGAACAACGTGCGAACGAGCCCCCGCGCGCCCGACCACTCCCCCGGTCTCCCTCTCCCCTCTCCCCCTCCTCCCGCCCCCCACGAAGAGGTCCCTCATGCGCATACGCCCCCTGCTCATCCCGCTCGCCACCGCTGCGGCCGCTGTCGGCGGTCTCGCCTTCGCCTCGCCGGCCCCCGCATCTCCCTCAACTGCCCCTGCTTTCACGGGCGTTGTCGCCGAGTCCGGCAACGGACTCGATGCGGCAGGGCCCGCCGCCGCGAAAGCCGCGGTCGCCCCCGGAGGCACCTTCGACCTGTCGGTGTGGGAGCTCCAGGAGCCGGTGGGCTCCCCCGGCTCGCCGACCACGATCCCCTCCTCCCGGCTTCAGGGAGCCAACGGCTTCCAGGACGCGTACTTCTACACGGACAGCCGTGACGGAGCGATGACGTTCTGGGCGCCGGAAAAGGGCGTCACCACGCCAAACTCCCACTACGCCCGCTCCGAACTGCGCGAGATGAACCGCGACGGGAGCCCCGCGAACTGGTCGCTCAGCGGTACCCACCAGCTGAACGCGACCCTGCGCGTGGTGTCGGTGACGTCCAACGTCTGTGTCGGGCAGATCCACCTGGGCACGGGCGGTTCGTCCACCAAGCCGCTGCTCGAGCTGTACTACCGCGCCAACGGAGACATCGTCCTCGGCACGGAGGACTCCCCTTCGGGCGGCCAGACGTCGCACACGGTGGGCCATGTTCCGGTCGGCAAGACATGGAGCTACACGATCGGTGTTTCGGGAGGCCACACCATCGACCTCACGGTCAACGGCAGCACCACGCACTACCCGATCCCGTCCTCCTTCAACAGCTACCGCCAGTACTTCAAGGCGGGCTCGTACAACCAGTCGTCCTCCAGCAGCATGACGAAGGGGGCCCGCGTCGCCTTCTACAAGCTCACCGTCGCGCACGGGTGAGTGCACGACCGTCCACCCATACGGCCCATGGGCGGACGGCCCATGGGTTGTCCACCCATGTGAATGCGGCGACGGATGTGTGGCTCGGTGGGAAGGTCATCGCCCGCGGCCCCGTGCCGCGGGCCGCTCCCGGGCGCAGGAAGCTGCCCGGGGGCGGCCCGGCCCGGCGGGGTCCGGTCGCGTCCCGGCCACCCCAATGGACGATGCGACTGGCATAGGGGTTCATGGCCTGGGCACCCTTCCACTCAGGGGCTCCGGCCACCGCACCACTCACCATCAGCACCGCGCCCGCAAGGGGCGGACACATCGACGTTGGGACGGACTCACCATGGGCATCATCGCCTGGATCCTGATCGGTCTGCTCGCGGGCGCCATCGCCAAGGCACTCATGCCCGGCAAGGACCCGGGCGGCTGCTTCATCACCATGATCATCGGCATCGTCGGCGGGCTGCTCGGCGGATGGCTCGGGAAGGTCATCTTCCACGTCCACTCCATCAACGGTTTCTTCCACCTGTCGACCTGGATCGCCGCCATCATCGGCTCGGTCATCGTGCTCATCATCTACCGCCTGCTCATCGGCAACCGCAGCCGTCACTGAGGACGCCTCCACCCGAGGGGCAGCAGAACGACCCCGCGCGGCCCGGGCTCACCCACGCGACAAGGCTCAGCGTGTGGGTCAGCTGCCCGGGCCGCAGCCATGAGGTCCTGCGAGGGCACCCTCCCGCGCCCCCTCGATGACATCACCCACCCCTGAGCACCCCGGCAAGTCGGCCGAACTCCCCGCGCCCTGCCCCCTGTTGACGCACAATCTACGGAGCCGGAAGATCGAAGACTCCGGTGCCGGCAATGAGTGCGCCCAACACCCCGGGCAGGGAAGGGAATTGATGAGGCCGTCGAACACGCCCCGCACCGCGATACGAGGCCCCCGCCGCAGCATCCTGTTTGCAGCCGCGCTCGCCGCAGCCGCGGCGCTGCTCACTCCGGCCACGGCCCACGCGGCTCCCGCGTGCGAGGCGAACGCGCTGGGCGAGCCCGTCCAGGTGGCGCGCGTGCCCGACTGGGCCGAGTCGATCGTCGTCGACCAGCGGGGCCGCATGTTCGCCACCGCCTACTTCTCCGGCCGCGTCTATCGCATCGACGCCCCCGGCAGCACGCCTGTGGCGCTCACCGGGAACGTCGGGGCCAACGGCGGCATCGTCGTCCGGCCGGACGGGCAGCTCCTGGTGGGCACGGGGAACGACCTCGGTCACTCGCTCACCGGTGACCTCCTTCCGGTCTCGAAGCTCCTCCTGGTGGACCCGGACTCCGGCCGGGTCAGCACCTACGCGTCGGGCCTCGGCGGCATCGACGGTGTGGCCCTCGCCCCCGACGGCACCGTCTACACCACCACTGTGGGCGGCCGCCACATCGGCCGGGTGACGCCCGACGGCCGGGTCGATCCCGCCTGGGCCCAGCTCCCCATGCCGAACGGCATCGCCGTCTCCCCCGACGGCGGCCAGGTCTACGTCATCCAGACCACCCCCGCGCCCACGCTCTACCGCATCCCGGCCGACGACCCGGCGCACCCCGGACGCTGGATCTCCACCAGCCTTCCCGACACCCTGGCCCTCCCCGACGGGCTCACCCTGGACAGCCAGGGGCGGCCGTTGATCGCCACCCACGCCGCCGGCCAGATCTGGCGGGCCGAAGCCGGAGCCCTGTGCTCCGTACAGTCGGGCCTGTACCTCTCCACGCAGATCACCTACGGACACGGCGACCGCGGATTCTCGGCCGGCAAGCTCTACCGGTCCGGCGTCGACGGAAAGATCTACGAGATTCCGGCCGGAGCCGACCCCGCCGGGCACTAGCCACGTCCCTCCCTGGACAATCTCCGCACGGCCACAGCGAGTTCCAGGACGACGTGAGCGAGGCGACCACCCGTGGAAGACGTACCCATGACCGATGCCGAAGCAGAGATCGATCAGCTGATGCGCGCCTTCCTCGGGGCGTTCACCAATACGGACGGCGCCCGACCGGACCTGGACGTCGTCCGCGGGGTGTTCATCCCCCAGGGGATGATCATCAACAACTCAGGGACCGAACCCGTCGTCTACGGCCTCGACGCCTTCATCGCGCCCCGGGAGAAGATCCTCACCGACGGCACGCTCACGGAGTTCTCCGAGTGGGAGGTCCACGCGCGGACCGAGGTCCACGGCTCGATCGCCCATCGGCTCAGTGAGTACGCCAAGTCGGGCATCCGCGACGGCCTACGGTTCGAGGGTGTCGGCCGCAAGAGCACCCAGTTCATCCGCACCCCCGCGGGCTGGCGGATGAGCGCGATGACCTGGGACGACGAGTAGGGGGCCCTCCCGGGAGGGCCGGTCACATGCGCGCGTCCTCGACGGCCGGAACGGCAGGGACGGACGCCCTGTTGGACGCCCGGTTGGACGCCTGGTTCTCGACGGATGGGGCATGGGTGGCGCTGGACGAGTGACGCGGCGCGGACGCCTGGACCGGCCCGCAGAACGCGGGCTCAAGGGCGTCCATCAGACCTTGGGTGACGGCGCCGTTGTTGGAGGCGTTGGCGAAGACGACCACCGTACGGTGCCCGTCCTGCGTGGCGAACGCCTGCGACTGGTAGCCCTGGACGATCCCGCCGTGCCCCAGCACCACGCCGCAGGACAGGGCGATCTGCCGTAGCCCGAGTCCGTAGGCGATCCGGGGCACGCCCGTGGGCAGGGACCGGGTCATCTGCCGCAGCGAGTCGTCGGAGATCAGCCCTCCGGCGCTCCCCGCGAGCAGCGCGGTCAGGAACCGGTCGAGGTCACGGGCCGAGGAGACGATGCCTCCCGCGCTCCAGATCCAGGACCCGGTCTGCTCGGTCGCGTCGAGCAGCGGCTCGCGCGGGTTGTCGTGGGTCAGATACCCGCTGGCGTGCGGCCCCACGATCCGCTTCTCGGGCACGGTGAAGGACGTCCGGCGCAGCCCCAACGGTGCCAGGATCTGCTCGCGCAACAGCTCGGCGTAGGGCCGGCCCGAGAGGTGCTCGGCAACCAGGCCCATCAGCACGAAGCCGGTGTTCGTATAGGCGTAGGCGCTTCCGGGTGGGAATTGCAGCCCGTGTTTCACCGAGAGGGACACCAGGGCGCGGGGGTCGTAGACGGTGTCGCGGATCCGCGCCTCGAACGCGGCCGTGGTCTCCTCGCCGCTCTGTTCCAGCAGGTCGTTGACGTGGTCATAGACCCCGGCGCGATGTTCGAGGACCTGTCGGGCGGTGATCGGCCAGCTCGCCGGAATCGTCCCGGACGGCAGATAGTCGCGGAGCGGCTTGTCGAGGTCGAGGCGGCCCTGTTCGGCGAGGCGCAGCGCCAGGACCGAGGTGAACATCTTGGTGTTGCTGCCGACCCTGAAGCGAGCGTCGGCCCACATGGGTGTGCCGTCGAGGTCGGCCTCGCCGACGGCGAGCGACCCGTTGCGCTCCGGGTGGAGGTGATCCCGGATCACCGCGAACGCGCCGGGCGCCCCCGCGTCCATGACACGGATCAGCGCGGCGCGCACCTCGGGGAGGCTGGGGGCGGGGTCGCTCCGGGCGTCGTCGCCGGACGGGCGGAAGGCGTTCACCGCATGACCCGTCGTTCCCATGTCTCCCGTACTTTCCGGGTTTCCCGCCACCGCGCCGGCCGCGTTCCCGGCCACGAGGACCAGGGCGGTCGCGAGCGTGGCCGCCGAACGCGCGAGCTTCGTTCTCATCACGAGCGACGTCCTTCTGTGCTTACTCGATGTCCCACTGGAGCAAGGAGGTTGGCCGAGCAGTCGGCCGGGGGCGGCCGTGCGGCCGAGATCGTACAGCCGCGCCGGGCTCCTCCTCCGGCAAGGCGGGGCGCGCGGCGTTTCGGCGGGGGCGGTTGCGGCCGGGCTCCGTACGCGCCCCGGGCATGTCGGTGGGATTCGAGGGCAGAAGCACCGTACAGACGACGGTTCAACAAGGGGAGGCTGCTGCCATGTCGGTGATTGGGCGTTTTCCCGCAGGCGGCCCGCGCGGTTCGTGGCCGGCCGAGGAGCTCGCGGCTCAGCTCAGGAGGCGGGGTCGGCAGGCCACGGTGGTCATGGACCTCGAAAGCGACGCGTTCCTGGTGATCGAGCGGCGCCACGAGGAAGCGGCGTACAGCCGAGCGGCGTGACTCGGGCAGGTGGGGCAGCCCGCTTGCTCCTGCCCGGCATGGTGACCTTTCCCAACTGGGCGTCCCAGCACGTCACTTGAGAAAGCACGTCACTGAAGCACTTTTCTGAAGCACGTCACTGGAGCGAGCGGCCCGCCTCACGCGCCGACATACTTCGCGAGGTGTTCACCCGTCAAGGTGGAGCGGGCCGCGGCCAGTTGGGCGGGAGTGCCCTCGAAGACGACCGTGCCGCCGTCGTGGCCGGCGCCCGGGCCGAGGTCGATGATCCAGTCCGCGTGGGCCATGACCGCCTGATGGTGCTCCACCACGATGACGGACTTGCCGGAGTCCACCAACCGGTCGAGCAGGCCCAGGAGTTGCTCGACGTCGGCGAGGTGCAGCCCGGCCGTCGGCTCGTCGAGGACGTACACCCCGCCCTTCTCCCCCATGTGTGTGGCGAGCTTGAGTCGCTGGCGCTCGCCACCGGAGAGGGTGGTGAGGGGCTGGCCGAGGCTGAGGTAGCCGAGGCCCACATCGGTGAGCCGGGTGAGGATGCGGTGCGCGGCCGGGGTCGCCCCCTCGCCCGTGCCGAAGAATTCCGTCGCCTCGGCCACCGACAGGGCCAGCACCTCGCTGATGTCGCGGCCCGCGAAGTGGTAGTCGAGGACCGAGGCCTCGAACCGCTTGCCGTCGCACTCCTCGCAGGTGGTGGCGACCCCGGCCATCATCGCCAGGTCGGTGTAGATGACGCCCGCGCCGTTGCACGTGGGGCAGGCGCCCTCGGAGTTGGGGCTGAACAGTGCCGGCTTCACCCCGTTGGCCTTGGCGAACGCCTTGCGGATCGGGTCGAGCAGCCCGGTGTACGTGGCCGGGTTGCTGCGGCGTGAGCCGCGGATCGGGCTCTGGTCGACCGATACGACACCCTCGCCGGCCGGGATGGATCCGTGCACGAGGGAACTCTTGCCGGCCCCGGCGACACCGGTGACGACGGTGAGGACGCCGAGCGGGATGTCGACGTCGACGTTCCGCAGGTTGTGGGCCGAGGCGCCACGGATCTCCAGGGTGCCGTTGGGCCGACGCACCTCGTTTTTGACCGCGGCCCGGTCGTCGAAGTGGCGGCCGGTGATGGTGCCGCTGGTGCGCAGCCCCTCGACGGTGCCCTCGAAACAGACGGTGCCGCCTCCCGTGCCCGCGCCGGGGCCGAGGTCGACGACATGGTCGGCGATCACGATCGTCTCCGGCTTGTGCTCCACGACGAGCACCGTGTTGCCCTTGTCGCGCAGCCGTAGCAGCAGGTCGTTCATGCGCTGGATGTCGTGGGGGTGCAGCCCGATGGTGGGCTCGTCGAAGACATAGGTGACGTCGGTGAGCGAGGAGCCGAGGTGACGGATCATCTTGACCCGCTGGGCCTCGCCGCCCGACAGCGTCCCCGAAGGCCGGTCGAGGGAGAGATAGCCGAGGCCGATCTCCACGAACGAGTCGAGCGTTTCGAGGAGCGTCGCGAGCAGCGGCGCCACCGAGGGCTCCTTCAGGGCGCGGACCCATTCGGCGAGGTCCCTGATCTCCATCGCGCACAGGTCCGCGATGTTCTTCCGCTTGATCTTCGAAGAGCGTGCGCCCTCGTTGAGCCGGGTGCCGTCGCAGTCGGGGCAGGTGGTGAAGGTGACCGCCCGTTCCACGAAGGCCCGGATGTGCGGCTGCATCGAGTCGGTGTCCTTGGACAGCATCGACTTCTGGACGCGCGGGATCAGTCCCTCGTACGTCATGTTGATGCCCGCGATCTTCATCCGGGTCGGCTCGCGGTGGAGCAGGTCCTGGAGCTCCTTCTTCGTGAACTTGGCGATCGGCTTGTCCGGGTCGAAGAAGCCGGACTCGATGTAGAGACGGGAGTTCCAGCCGCCGCCGGTGTAGCCGGGGATCATGAAAGCGCCCTCGTTGAGCGACTTGCCGGCGTCGTAGAGCTGCGTCAGATCGATGTCGGTGACCGAGCCGCGGCCCTCGCAGCGCGGACACATGCCACCGGTGATGCTGAAGCTGCGCCTCTCCTTCACCTCCTGGCCGCCGCGCCGCACGGTGACCGCGCCGGCGCCGCTGATGGAGGCGACGTTGAAGGAGAACGCCTTGGGCGAGCCGATGTGCGGCTTGCCGAGCCGGCTGAAGAGGATGCGCAGCATGGCGTTGACGTCGGTGGCGGTGCCGACGGTGGAGCGCGGGTCGCCGCCCATCCGCTGCTGGTCGACGGTGATCACGGTGGTGAGGCCGTCGAGCACGTCGACCTCGGGGCGCGCGAGCGTCGGCATGAAGCCCTGCACGAAGGCGCTGTACGTCTCGTTGATGAGCCGTTGCGACTCCGCGGCGACCGTGTTGAACACCAGCGAGCTCTTGCCCGAACCGGAGACGCCCGTGAACACCGTCAGACGGCGCTTCGGGATCTCGATGCTGACGTCCTTGAGGTTGTTCACGCGTGCCCCGTGCACGCGGATCATGTCGTGGCTGTCAGCGGCGTGGGGCGCGGGCGTCCGCGTGTCCGTCCTCTTGGCCATGCTGATCGCGTTCTCCATCGGTAGGGCGGGGGCACGTCGGTGGCCTCCGCCGGTGTCGCCCGGCTCGGCGCGGTTGTGCGTCGTGCGTCGGTTGGGTCGGCTGTGCGCGGTACGTACGGTTCTACTTCGTCGGGGCGGCCGCGGCAACGGTTGCCGCCCGCTCGCCGGGGGCGGCCGGCGGGGCGGGCCGCCCGTCCGGCCGGCGCGCGGCCCATGGCCCTGGATCAGCCCCGCCGGATCGGCCCCGGGGCAGTGCTGAATCAGCCCTGGATCAGTCCGAGGACGTTGCCGTCGGGGTCGGTGAACGTGGCCACCAGTCGGCCGCCGCCGACGTCGCGCGTCGGCTCCTTGACCTTGGCGCCCGCCGCGATCACCTCGGCGAGCTTCGCCTCGATGTCGGGCACGTGCCAGTGGGCGACCGGCGAGGCCATCCCCTGTTCGGCGCCGTTCGGCACGAGGCCGATCTGCTGGCCCTCGGCCTCGTAACCGACGTAGTACGGCTCGTCGGTGGTGGGCGCGACGCCGAGCAGCGCGGTGTACACCGCCTTCGCGGCGGCCAGGTCGGACACCGGGTGCAGCACGGTCTTGATTCCCTGGGTGGAAGAGGCGTTGGTCATGGTCGCTCCTGAAGTCGTGGGTCGCATCGAGCCGGTCCGGCCGGTCATCACCTCGGTCTCGGGGTGGTCTCCCGAGGCCGGGTTCCGGACCGGAAGCCCGAGGTGTTGATCACGCTAGCTCCGCCCTGTCGGCCGCGCTTCTCCGTTCCTGATCGGTTGCATCGAAGGGCCGATCACCGCGTGCCGGGCCGCTCGCGGTGCCCTCGCGCACGGCCGGGGGGGCTCGGCGGGGCGGGCGCACGGCCGGGCGGGGGCACGGCGGGGCGGGGGGGCGCGGCGGGGCGGGCGGGGCTTGGCGGGCGGGGCTTGGCGGGGCGCGCGCACGGCGGAGGGCCGGGCGCGCGGCGAAGCCCCCGGCCGGAGACGGTCGGGGGCTTCTGAAGGCCGCTCAGATGTCGTCGCGCTCCTCTGTCAGCGAGTCCCTGGTTCCTTGGGCACGCTTCTTCATGGTGTCCATGGCGTCCTTGGTCTTGCCCTTCGCCTGGTCCGTCTTGCCCTCGGCGGCCATCCGGTCGTTACCGGTGACCTTGCCCGCGGCTTCCTTGGCCTTGCCCTTGATCTTGTCCATGGCGCTGTCGCCCATGGCGAACTCCTACCGGTCGGGATCACTGACGATCCCAAGCTAGGACATGCACCACCAATGCGCCCGGCGAGCGGGCGCCCGTCCGGCCGGATGGATGCCCCCGGCGGAGGGCGCCGGTCCGGCGGCACGGGATGATGGCTCCATGAGCCTTCCCGACGCCATCACCGCCACCCTCGCCGCCCGCGACAAGGTCGACTTCGAGCAGGACTTCGCGCGCACCCGCCAGATCATGACGTTCGTCCACGCCACGGACGACGCCGAAGCGGTCGAACTCGCCATGTTCGAGGGCCCCTTGCCCATTCCGGTCGTCGGGCAGACCGTCACGCTGTGGATCACGGGCCACCCGCTGGTCGTCCAGCGCGTGGAGACCCATTACGGGCTCGGCGGCGCCGACACCCACCCCAAGCGCGAGCAGGTGGCTTCCGTCATCGTGTTCGTGGCTCCCCGAACCGCCTGACACACAGGGCCGGTTGACGCCGGGCGCCCGCCCCTTCCTGGGCGCCCACCCCGCAGGTGAGCCGCGGCCGTCAGCGGGTCCGGTGCGGGGCGGTCGCGACGCCGGGCGGCGCGGCCCGCCGACAGCGCGCGAGATGGCGTTCGGCGGCTTCCACGGCGGCGGCCACCGAACGCTCCCCCATCAGGACGCACAGCGTGTACGCGGCGTCGTCCCGGGCCTGGCGGGCCCCCGAGTCCAGCGGCGACCGCGCGGCCCTGCGCTCCCGGCTGCGGAGCAGGGACAGGAGTTCATGGACGACGTACCAGTGGGGCGACAGCATCGTGTGCTCCGGCATCGGACGAAGGGCATGGAGGCGGTGGCGCCGACGCCGCTCCGGGCACCCCGCGTAACCCTCGGTCGACGGCCCGGCCCTGACCGCGCCCCATCGTGACCCACACCCCCACTATTCGCACCCCGAAGCATCACTGTGCGTCACCCGGCGGCCGGGGTCGAAGTGCGGCGGACGGGTCGTCGGCGTACGTTCGCCGCAATCGAGGAGCGGTTCGGCCGCAGGGACCGAGGGACCGGAGAGGCAGTGCTGTGAGCGACGACATCTGGGACTACCACCCAACTGCCGGATACCGGGCGGGAGTTGAGCTCGTCGGTTACCGGGTGGAGGCCACCGACGGCCATATCGGCAAGATCGACGAACACTCCGAAACCGTGGGCGCCGCCTACCTCGTGGTCGACACGGGCGTATGGATCTTCGGCAAGCGGGTGCTGCTGCCCGTCGGCACCATCACACGGATCGACACCGCCGAGCGGACGGTGCGGGTCGGCCGGACCAAGGAGGAGATCCGCGACGCCCCCGAGTACGACCCGGCGGAGCACGCCGGTGAGCCCTCGTATCTGGAGCGGTTCGCGCGGTACTACGGCCAGCCCCGCATGTAGGTGTGGCGCCCGGGCCGCGCCTCGGGCGGTCCCGTACGGCTCAGGCGTCGCCGGCCGCGAGGACCTGGCGTGCGAGGGCCAGCAGGTCGGGGACGGACGGGTGCCCCGGGCCCTCGCGCCACGCCAGGACGACGGGGACGGGCGGCGCGTCCACGAGCGGGCGGTAGACCAGCGAGGGGTGCGCGTAGTTGCTCGGGGTGGCCGACGTGGAGACCCCCACCGCACGGCCGGCGGCCACCGCGATCAGCCATTCGTCGGTGTTGCTCACCTCAAGGGTGGTGACCGGGCGCGCGCCGGACGGCCAGAGCTCCATCGAGGTGGTACCGGAGACCGTGTTGAGGGCGATGGGGTGGGCGGCGAGGTCCGCCAGCGTGACGTCGGGCAGCGCGACGAGCGGGCTGTCCGCCGCCATGACCACCACCCGCCGCTCCGTGACGAGGAGTTCGGTACGCAGCCCGGCGCAGGTGACCGCGCCACGCAGCAGGGCCGCGTCGACCTTGCCCTGACTGAGACCGGCCGTGCGGTCGTCGATGCGGAGCAGCTCCAGCGGGGTGCCGGGCCACGTCTCGTCCCAGCGGCGCAGCAGCGCGACGGTGTGGTCGCCGAGTGCGGCCCAGGTGTGTCCCAGACGCAGCGGCCACCCCCGCGTACCGCCGGGGTCGAGGGCGGTGTCCACGGCGGCGAGCGCGGCGGCGGCCTTGTCGCGGAAGGTGTGGCCCTCCCGGGTCAGACCGAGGTGGTGGGTGGAGCGGTCGACGAGACGGACGCCCAAGTGGTCCTCCAACTGGCGCAGGGTGCGCGAGAGCGCCGGCTGACTCAGATGGAGACGCGCCGCGGCCCGCGTGACGTTGCCTTCGTCGGCGATGGCGAGGAAGGCTCGGAGGTGCCGCAGCTCGATGGTCATGCCTGGGGAGCATAACCGCGTCGAATTCGGCATTTCACACGGCCCGATCCCCTTCCTAGCGTGGGGCCATGACATCGACGGCGCTCGACTCCCCCACGTTCACGACCCCCACTACAACCACACCCCCGACCACGTCCGCGCCCGGTTTCCCCCGACATTCGGCGGGCCGCGGCACGCTCGCCGGTGTCGGCCTGGTGCTGGCGGGGACCGTGTCGGTGCAGTTCGGATCCGCTTTCGCCGCGCTGCTGTTCCCCCGGGCCGGGGCGCTGGGCACGGTGGCACTGCGGGTGGCGTTCGCGGCCGTACTGCTCCTCGCGGTGGCGCGGCCCCGGCTGCGCGGTCACACGCGGGCCGACTGGGCGGTCGCCTGCGGCTTCGGGCTGGCGCTCGGCGGCATGAACATCCTCTTCTATCAGGCCATCGACCGGATTCCGCTGGGCGCCGCGGTCACGTTCGAGGTGCTCGGTCCGCTGCTGCTGTCGGTCATCGTCTCGCGGCGCGCGGCCGGTCTGCTGTGGGCCGCTCTCGCACTCGCCGGGGTGTATCTGCTCGGCCGGGGCGATTTCGACCGGCTCAGCGTCGCGGGCGTCGCCTTCGCGCTGGGGGCCGCGGCGATGTGGGTGGCGTACATCCTGCTCAACTCCCGTACGGGCGCCCGCTTTCCGCGTCTGGACGGCCTGGCGATCGCGATGGCCGTCGCCGCGCTGGTGAGCCTGCCCCTCGGTATCGGCTCGGCCGGGGGCACGCTGCTCGAACCGGGGGTGCTCGGTCTCGGCCTGGTGATCGCGATCGTGTCCTCGGGGGTGCCCTACACCTTGGAACTGCTCGCCCTGCGCCGACTGCCCGCCGCGACCTTCGCGGTCCTGACCGCGCTGGCTCCGGCACTCGCCGCGCTGGCGGGCTATCTCGTCCTGCACCAAGGTCTCTCGGCGACGCAGTGCGCGGCGATCGCGATGGTGGTCGCGGCGAGCGTGGGGGCGGTTCGCTCGGGCGGCGGCCGTTGAGCCCACTCCGACACTTCCCCGCGTGCCGTACTGGTCACAGGAAGTAGTCGCCGCAGAGCCGGAATCAATGGCCGATCCCAATGGTTGGCATATACATCGAACCTTTCGGAGAGATCCGGCGGCCCCCCGCCGCCGGGTCGGCACTGATCAGCGAGGCACCGTGAACGACCACACCCCCGAGCAGCCCGCCGAGATCGTCGCGCGGCTGCGCGCCACCTTCCGCTCCGGCCACACCCAGCCCGTCGAGTGGCGCACCAACCAGCTGCGCCGACTCCGCGAGATGCTCACCACACACGGCGCCGACCTCGCGGAGGCCCTCCACGCCGACCTCGGCAAGAGCTCCACCGAGGCCTTCCGCACCGAGATCGACTTCACCGTTCGCGAGATCGACCACACCCTGGACCACCTCGCCGAGTGGCTGCGGCCCGAGCCCGCCCCGGTTCCGGCACACCTCGGCGCGGACGCGACGGCCCACACCCAGTACGACCCGCTGGGCGTCGTCCTGGTCATCGCCCCCTGGAACTATCCGGTCCAGCTGCTGCTGACGCCGATGCTGGGCGCGCTGGCGGCCGGCAACGCCGTGGTCGTCAAGCCCAGCGAGCTGGCTCCGGCCACCTCCGCGGCGCTGGCCCGGCTGCTGCCGCGCTACCTCGACACCGCCGCGGTCGCCGTGGTGGAGGGCGCCGTGCCCGAGACCACCGCGCTCCTGGCGGAACGCTTCGACCACATCTTCTACACGGGCAACGGCACGGTCGGCCGCATCGTGATGCGGGCCGCCGCCGAGCACCTCACCCCGGTCACCCTCGAACTGGGCGGCAAGTCCCCGGCGTTCGTCGACCGGGGGGCCGATCTGTCCGTGGTCGCCGATCGTCTCGTACGCGGCAAGTTCCTCAACGCCGGGCAGACCTGTGTGGCCCCGGACTACGTCCTCACCGACCCGGAGACCGCCCGCGCACTGGAGCCGGAGTTCGTCCGCGCCGTGGAGCGGCTCTTCGGCGCCGAGCCGCGCGAGGCGGCCGAGTTCGGGCGGATCGTCAACGAGCGCCACTTCGACCGGCTCAGCGCACTGCTCGACTCCGGCCGGACCGTGACCGGAGGCGCCACCGACCGGGCCACCAAGTACATAGCGCCGACGGTCCTGGCCGACGTCGACCCCACCTCGCCCGTGATGCGGGAGGAGATCTTCGGGCCGATCCTGCCCGTCGTCACGGTGGCGGACCTGGACGAGGCCATCGCGTTCATCAACGACCGCGACAAGCCGCTCGCCCTGTACGCCTTCACCGAGTCGGACGCCACCCGCGCGCGCCTGGCCGCGGAGACGTCCTCCGGCGGCTTGGGCTTCGGCCTTCCGCTCGCCCATCTGACCGTCTCCGACCTGCCGTTCGGCGGGGTCGGCGAGAGCGGCATGGGCAACTACCACGGCCGCTACTCGATCGAGACGTTCAGCCACCGCAAGGCCGTACTGGAGAAGCCGCTCGGCTGACCCCACCCCGAGACACGGGAAAGCCACTCGGCCGCCCCATCCCGAGGCATGGGACATGCCGCTCGGCTCAACCCGCCCCGTAGCGCCCCCCGCCAGGTCGTCCACCCGGCCGGGGGCGCCGACGCGTGCGTACCGCCAACTCGGCGCCTGTATAAGCTAGTTGGCGACCCGGTCCCGCTCCCGCAGCACCTCTGCGATCACATGGCGGGCGTTGCGCGCCATCGCCGGGTTGGTGTTCCGGTAGTAGGGCAGCGCGATCAGGGCCTGGGAGAGGGTGCGGGCGCGGCCGCGCCGCCACATCGCGTCGTCCACGCCGAGCGCCTCACGGAAGGCCTGCCGTCCGTCGGCGGGGAGCAGGTTCCAGGCGGGGAACAGATCGCACGCCGGATCGCCGACGCCGGCACACCCGAAGTCGATCACCGCCGTGAGCCGGTCCCCTTCCACCAGGAGGTTGCCCGGCATGAGGTCGGCGTGCAGCCATACCGGCGGGCCGTCCCAGTCGGGCTCCCGCAGCGCGTCCTGCCACACCGTTTCCGCCGCGTCGCAGTCGATGCCCTCCTGCGGGATGCCGCGCAGCAGCCGAATGGCTTGGCGGGTCTCCTCGTCGAGGGAGTCAAGGGGCCCGCCCCGGTGGGCCGTTGGGGCCCCGGGCAGCGTGACGCTCCACATCGCCGTCACAAACCCGGCCAGGTCCTCGGCCAGCGCCACGGGCTCCCGCACCGCTCCGGCCTCCGGGTTCTCGCCGCCCCGCCAGCGGTACACCGACCACGGCCACGGATACCCCTCGGCGGGCTGCCCGAAGCCGAGCACCTCGGGGATGGCTGTCGGCAGCAGAGGCACGAGGCGGGGCAGCCACTCCTGCTCCCTCAGCACATCGCCGGCTCCGCCCGCCACCAGAGGCAGCCGTACGACCAGATCGTCGCCCAGGCGGTACATGGCGTTGACCGTGCCGCCGGACGCGAACCGCTCCACCGCCCGCCCCGCCCACCGCGGGAACTGCCCGGCGATCAGCCGCCTCACGAGGGCGTCGCTCATGGGGTGTTCATCGGGGTGCATCCGCGTCGCGCTCATGAGCGTCATCCCAGCGTCGGGCACGCCCGACGTCAAACCGTTTCGCGGCCCGCGCTCTGCCGACCCGGCCCCGTCCCCAACGCCCTGCCCGCGGCCTCCCCGTTTGAGATCAGTGGAAGCGGCCAGACGTATTCCTGTCGGAAAACGCGATCAACGCAGGTGGAGGCGGTTTTCATGGGGTGCGACGACATGGCCGTACGGGGAGCGGACCCGACGGGCGACGCCGCCGGCGGCTGAGCCGTCCGGCGAAGGCCCCACCCCACCGCACCATTCTGTTGCCGAACGAGAGAGACGTTGCGTGCTGAGCACCGAGGATCACCAACCAGAGGCAGTCACCCGGCACCGTTCGCTGTTCCGGGCGATACATCGCAGGCGCAATCCCGCGCTGCGCCGCTCGGACATCACGGTCACGGACGAGGCCGCCGTCAAGCGCGCGGTCAAGGCCACGGCCCTGGGCAATGCCATGGAGTGGTTCGACTTCGGCGTCTACTCCTATCTCGCCGTCATCATCGGCAAGGTCTTCTTCTCCGGCGCCGGTGACACCATGCAGGTCATCGCGTCTCTGGCGACGTTCGCCGCCGCCTTCCTGGTCCGGCCGCTCGGCGGCATGTTCTTCGGGCCGCTCGGCGACCGGGTCGGGCGGAAGAAGATCCTCGCGCTCACCATGATCATGATGGCGGCCGCGACGCTGGCCATCGGCCTCATCCCGAGCTACGCGACCATCGGCATCTGGGCGCCCGTCCTGCTCATCCTCTGCCGCATGGTCCAGGGCTTCTCGACCGGCGGCGAGTACGGCGGCGCCGCCACCTTCATCGCGGAGTACGCGCCGGACAAGCGCCGGGGGTTCTGGGGCTCGTTCCTGGAATTCGGCACGCTGATCGGCTACACCGTGGCCGCGTCCCTGGTGACCGCGCTCACCGTGCTGCTCAGCGATGACGCGATGCAGCAGTGGGGTTGGCGGATCCCGTTCCTGGTGGCCGGGCCGCTCGGCATCGTCGGCCTGTATCTGCGGCTGAAGCTGGACGAGTCGCCCGCCTTCAAGAAGCTGGAGGAGGCGGGCCCCTCCGCCGTCGAGCACGAGAAGCTGCCGCTCAAGCGCATCCTGTTCGGCAACGGTCGGGCGATGGTGCTCTGTCTGGCGCTGGTGGCCGCGTTCAACATCTGCGACTACATGCTGCTTTCGTACATGCCGACGTACCTCTCCACGCTCGGCTTCGACGAGACCGGCGGCCTGATGTCCATCGTGGCCGTGATGATCGTGCTGATGGCGCTCATCAACTCGGTGGGCCGGCTCTCGGACCGGGTCGGCCGCAGGCCGGTCCTCATCGGTGGCTCCCTCGGCTTCATCGTGCTCGCGGTGCCCTGCTTCCTGCTCATCAAGCAGGGCGGCACGGCGGCGGTCTTCATCGGTCTGCTCGTGCTCGGCCTCGCCCTGGTCTGCTACATGGGCACCATGTCCTCGGCGCTGCCCGCCCTGTTCCCGACCGCGATCCGCTACGGCTCGCTCTCCATCGGGTTCAACATCTCGGTCTCGCTGTTCGGCGGTACGACGCCGCTCGTGGTCCAGGGTCTGATCGGCGCCACCGGCAACGACCTGATGCCCGCCTTCTACACGATGCTGGCCGGCCTCGTCGGTCTGGTGGCCGCGATCGCCATGAAGGAGACGGCCCGCAAGCCGCTGGAGGGTTCGCCGCCGTCGGTCGCCACCGACGAGGAGGCGGCGGAACTCGTCGCCGCGCAGCGCGCCTGACACGGCCGGGCTCCGCGGGGTGCGGAGCGGATGGGCGAGGGGGCTTCCCGCCGGGGAGGCCCCCTCGCTCTTGTCGTGCGCCTGTTGCGTTTCGGCCCGGCCCGAGGCGCGGCCCGCAGGCGTGGTGTTCGGACAGGGGGCGCCCGAGATCCAGGTCGGCTATGGGTAGTGAATTAAGCCAGTGTGCTGCTTACACCACTACCGGGATCGCTCCCGGCCGCCGGGCGGACCCGGACCGCTGGCACCGAAGTACCCATGTCCTGCGCACCGGGCGCCCCCTGGCCGTCACCGTATCCAGCACCGGGATCGGTCGGCACCCGAATATGGCGTGTCGGGAGTCTGTCGGCGGTGGCCTTGCCGTGTCGGCGGCCTGTCGGTACAGGGTGCGACGTTGGACGGGCCGGTGCTCCTCCGTGAGCACGTTGCCCCAGCACAAGGAGTACGTCATCGTGTCTTCCGCATCCCAGAACCGCTCATGGGACGTCCACCGGCTCCCTTCGGCCAGGGGCAAGGTCTTCCTGGTCACCGGGGGCAACGCCGGCATCGGCTACTTCGTGGCGGAGCAGCTCGCCGCCACCGGCGCCGTCGTGGTGCTGGGCAGTCGGGACGCGGCGAAGGCCGGCGCCGCCATGGCCTCGATCCGCTCACGCGTCGCCGGGGCACACCTGCGCCATCTCCCACTGGACCTCGCCGATCTTTCGTCCCTGAAAGGCGCTGCGGACCGGCTCGACCTCGGTCATCTCGACGCCGTGGTCCACAACGCGGGGGTCGCGTTCGACGACCCGCCGCGTCGCGAGACCAAGGACGGCCACGAGCTGATGTTCGCCACCAACCACCTCGGCCACTTCGCCCTCACCCAGCACCTGGCGCCCCTGCTCTCGGCGGCGCCCGCGGCCCGCGTCGTGACGGTGGGGAGCTTCGCGGCGCGTTCCGAGCGACTCGACCTGGGCGATCTCCAGTCGCGCGAGGACTACCGACCGAAGCGCACCTACGGGCGGTCGAAGGTGGCGCAGATGTCCTTCGGCTTCGCACTCGACCGGCATCTGCGTGCCCTGCACAGCACGGTCCTGAGCGTGGTCGCCCACCCCGGGGGCGCCCTGGACTCCCTCACCCCGTCCCGCCCGCCGATCCATGTGACCACTCCCGGCGAGCGGCTGCGCGGCCTGCCCGCCGGGCTCCTGGTGCAGGGCAAGGACGCCGGTGCCTGGCCCATCGTGCGCGCCGTCCTCGACCCGGAGGTGCGGGGCGGGCAGCTCTGGGGGCCCAAGGTCTTCGGCCTGCGGGGCGCTCCGCGGCTCGAGCCCGTCCCGGCCCACATGGCCGACCCTGTCGTCGCCGCCGCTCTGTGGGCCGCCAGCGGTGAACTGACCGGCACCGACCCGCACCTCGGCTTCGCGCGGCCGTAGCCCACACCGGGATGGGCGGGGACTCGCCGCCCCCCACCTGGGCGGCGGCGTACGACGCGTGTCGTCGGGGCCGTAGGGTGGTGGGGTCGTGCAGTGCCGCAGATAGCCGGAGCGAGTTGAGCGTGTCCCCGTCCTTCCAGTCGGTCCTGGACCGCATCGCCACCGAGATCGCCGCCACCCCGGGCCGCGGTCGCCTGGCCGACTACATCCCCGTCCTGGCCTCGGCCGACCCGTGGCGGTTCGGGATGGCCGTCGCCGAACTCGACGGCACCGTGTACGGGGTGGGTGACTGGCAGCACCCCTTCTCCACCCAGTCCATCACCAAGGTCTTCACCCTCGCGCTGTGCCTCTCCCGGGAAGGCGAGGAGCTGTGGGAGCACGTCGGGCGCGAACCCTCGGGCAACCCCTTCAACTCGCTGGTGCAGCTGGAGTACGAGGCGGGGATCCCGCGCAACCCGTTCATCAACGCGGGCGCGCTCGTCGTCACCGACCGCCTCCAGACCCTGACCGGCGACGCGGCCGGCACCCTGCGCACGTTCCTGCGGGCCGAGTCCGGCAACGACCGGCTCGGGTTCAACGAGCAGGTCGCCACCTCCGAGGCCGCCCACAGCGACCGCAACGCCGCGCTCGCCCATTTCATGGCGTCCTACGGCAACATCACCAACCCGGTGCCGGACCTCCTGGACCAGTACATCCGCCAGTGCTCCCTCGAAGCGTCCTGCGCCGACCTGGCGCGGGCCGCCGGTTTCCTGGCCCGGCACGGCATACTCGCCGACGGTTCGTCCCTGCTCACCCGAAGCCGGGCCAAGCAGATCAACGCGGTGATGCTGACCTGCGGCACCTACGACGCGGCCGGCGACTTCGCCCACCGGGTGGGACTGCCCGGCAAGAGCGGCGTCGGCGGCGGCATCATCGCGGTCGTACCCGGCCGCTGCACCCTCTGCGTCTGGAGCCCCGGCCTGGACGAGCGCGGCAACTCGGTGGCGGGAGTGGCGGCCCTGGACCGCTTCACGACCCTCACGGGGCTTTCGGTTTTCTGACGCTCAGTCAAATCGCTGACACTCTGCGGAGTTACTGCTTGGCGCCAGCAGGCATTCCGGACCTGCGACCGCGTATCTCTTCTGTACCTACTAGTATGTACAGTGACTGTCCCCGCCAGAGACGTCGTGGCACCCTTGCGCGGCCCGGTGTGCTCGGCCGACGTACTGGAGAGAGGAACCCCCATGCCGTTTGTCCGCATCGATGCCCTCGGCGCCGACGGCGAGCGCCTCGACGCGCTCGGGCGCGCCGTGCACGAAGCCCTCGTGGAGACACTCGACATCCCGTCCAACGACCGGTTCCAGGTCCTGGTGGGCCATGACGGGACCCGCAGCGCGCTGCGCTACGACGACTACCTCGGGATCCCGCGCGACGACGGCATCGTGTACGTGGCGATCACCCTGCGCGCGGGGCGGACGCCGGAGCGGAAACGGGCGCTTTACCGGCGGATCGCCGAACTCGCCCACGCCTACTCGGGCACCGAACCGCGCAACGTGTTCATCACGCTCACCGAGAACAGCTCCATCGACTGGTCGCTGGGCCATGGCACGGCGCAGTACTCCCCCGCCCCCGCCGACAACTGAACCGTGGCGGTGCGCCGGGCCGGGCAGGTGTCGCACTTGCCCTGAGCCGCCTTGGCGTGGATGCGTCGCTCTCGAAGATCGCGCTCTCGACAGGGCGCGTACGACCGTCCACAGTGGCCTCCTCAGTCTTCGTGACCACGTCAGCACCGAGGAGCCACCGTGACCAAGTGGGCAGGCCGGACCGCCGTCGAGTTGGCCGAGGCGGTGCGACGCAAGGAGGTCACGCCTCGGGAGGTGGTGGCCGAGCACCTGGCCCGGATCGCCGAGGCGGACGGCCGCGTCGGTGCGTTCCGCGTGGTGCGCGCCGCCGCCGCGCTCGAGGAGGCGGACGCGGTGGGGGCGCGGTCCGATCTGGCCCGACTGCCGCTCGCGGGTGTGCCGGTGGCCGTCAAGGACAATGTGCCGGTCCGCGGCGAGAGCACCCGCAACGGTTCCGCGGCCACCTCCACCGCGCCGGCCGCCGAGGACCATGTGACGGTGGCCAGGCTCCGGGCGGCGGGCGCGGTCGTCGTGGGGCTCACCCATGTACCGGAGCTGTGTGTCTTCGGCACCACGGACGGGGTGCACGGCACCGCCCGCAACCCCTGGGATCCCACCCGTACGGCGGGCGGCTCGTCCGGGGGCAGCGCCGCGGCCGTCGCGGCGGGCCTGGTCCCTATCGCACTGGGCAACGACGGCATGGGCTCCTTGCGCATTCCCGCCGCGCACTGCGGGATCATCGGGCTCAAGCCGGGTTCCGGGCGCATACCCTTCGAGCTCGGCGGAGGCTGGTTCGGGATGTCGGAGCACGGCCCCCTGGCGACGACGGCCGCCGACGCGCGCCTGATGTTCTCGGTGCTCGCGGGCGAATCGGTCGAGGGCTCCCGCGGGGACGGACCCGACGGAGGTGACGACGGGGGCGCCCTCGCGCCGGGCCGCCGCACCGGTCGGCTCACCATCGCCTTCTCGACGCGCAGTCCGATCGCGGGCGTCCGCGTCGGTACCGCATACGCCGGGCTCGCACGCCGGGCCGCTCGCACGCTGTCCGGGGCGGGCCATCACGTGGCGAGCACCCATCCGCCCTATCCGCTGTCCTTCGGTGCGGTCGTCCTGGCCCGCTGGACCGGTGGCGTCGCACAGGACGCGGAGGGGCTCGACCCGCGCCTGCTGGCGCCCCGCACCCGGCGCCACGCGCGGATCGGCCGGCTGGCAGGACGGCTCGGCATGTTCCGTACGGACCATCGCGCGACGCTGAACGAGCGCCTCCAGCCGTTCTTCGACGAGTACGACGTGCTGCTCACCCCGGCGCTGGCCCGTCCGGGCCCGGCAGCCGGCGCCTGGCACGAGCGCGGCTGGCTGGCCAATGTGCTGGCCAACACCGTCTGCTCGCCGATGACCCCGCCCTGGAACCTCTCCGGCCGACCCGCCCTCACGATGCCTTTCGGCTCGCTGCCCTCGGGCCTCCCCGGTTCCGTGCAGTTGGTCGGACGACCCAGGTCCGAGCACCAACTGCTGGATCTGGCGGCCCAGTTGGAGGCCCTGCACCCGTGGCGGCGCACGGCACCTTCGGGGCGTCCGGCGCCCACCGTGAGTGAAGCTGCAACAGCCTTGTGACACAAGCGAGTTGACGGGATTCGAAGATGACCGGGGCCGTACGGACATGGCATGATCATCTTTACGTTACCTGTCGGTAGCGGCCACTCCCCCAACTCGAAGGTCACACCTACGTGCGCACGCTCACCAGACGCCTTCTGCTCCCCGGCCTGACCGCACTCGCGCTGGCCGGCACGGGCTGCTCCGCGCCGCCGCCCACCGCGGCGGCCGGGCCGGGAAGCGCGGCCACCCCCTCGTCGGCGGCCGACGGGACCCAGCAGCTCGAAGTGAACGCCGCACCCCAGGGCTCGGCGGCGCCCACACCGCTGGCCCGTACGCGCACCGGCGCGGGGCAGCCGGAGAAGTCCTCACTGAAGGTCGCCTCCTACGACAGGGCGAGCGGGCACGCCGTCATAGCCGCGGCCCCCCAAGGCCACACCGCCAAGCCGAGCCACTCCCCCGCGCCCGGCAAACCCACTGACAAGCCCGTCGCCGTGGGCGATGTCATCGCCAGCGCGCCGGCGCCCGGCGCCCCCGACGGGCTGCTCGCCAAGGTCACCGAGGTCGTGGGCAGGACGGAGCGGGGCACCGAGGTCAAGACCGCCGCCACGACACTTTCCTCGGTCCTCAAGGACGACCGGGCCAACGGCAAGGTCGCGGTCGATCCCGCCTCGGTCACCGTGGTGCCCCTGATGAAGGGCGTCACCTTCTCCTGGGCCAAGAGCCAGGGCGTACGGTTCGGACCCCAGGGCGCGAAGCTGCCGCTGGGTGATCTGCGCCTCGACGTGAACGCCGCGGTGGACACCGCGAAGGACGCCCCCGCCTCGGCGGCGGCGTCGGTCTCCGGCTTCGTCCAGCTCGCCCCCCAGGTGGAGTTCTCGTACGACGGCGCCAAGAACGGTGGGGTCGGCCCGAGTTCGGCCTTCCTGGGCATGAGCGGTGACTGGTCCTCGCGATGGGCGCTCAAGGGCCGCGCGGCCATGAGCACGGGGGCACCGCGCCGGATCCCGTTCGCCAAGTTGCACAGCGCCCCGGTCATCCAGGTGGGCCCGGTGCCGGTCGTCGTCAATCTCGACCTCACCTGTTATGTGCAGGTGGAGGCCGATGGTCAGGTCACCCTCGACGTCCAGCAGGACGTCAAGGGCGACTTCCGGGTCGGCGGCAGCTACGCGGCGGGCAAGGGCTGGGCCCCGGTCAGCGCGTCGGCCGTGCGCAGCACGCCGGTGGACGCGAAGGTCTCCGCCGCCGGAAAGGTGAAGGGAGTGCTCGGCGCCGAGGCCTCGGTCGGCCTGTACGGGGCCGTCGGCGTCACCGCGGACTTCGCCCCGTATCTGCGCGGCGAGGCCACGGCGGAGGCGGCCGCTTCCAGCGACGGCAAGGCGTCGGCGAGCGCGTCCTGGGCGGTGTACGGCGGCTTCGACCTCAGTGGCCGGCTCGACTTCCACCTCTCGGTGTTCGGCACGCCGGTGATCGAGCACCGCATTCCCCTCGGCACCCTGCACCGCGAGTGGGACCTCGCCAAGGGCCACGTCCAGCGCTAGCCGGTGCGGCGATGGGCGGACGTCCGGCGGTTGGCGGGCGTCCGAGGGTGGGCATCGGTGCGTGATGCGTGACGCCCACCTGGACGCGACGGGGTCAACTGCCTTGCTGGGAAGCCGAGTTGGTGGAACCGGCGCGGCCCTCAGACGGGGCGTACGCCCGTGTGGACCGTGGTGGCGGAGAGCAGGAAGGCGTCGGGCCGGTGCAGGATGCCGTCCGGCGCGTCGGGGTCGAGCAGCAGGTCGAGGGTCTTGACGTCTTCGGTGTCCAGCGACTCGCTCATCATCTCGCGAAGACGGATGAGCTGGGCGTGCAGGAAGGCGCGGGCGGGCGCGCCGAGTGGCGCGGGCAGGTCGAGCAGGAGCGTGAAACTGCTGACCTGGGTGAGGCCGGCACGGCGGAGCATCGCGGGCCAGTCCTCGACCAGGGCGACGCTCCCGGGCAGCTCGGCCCGCATGATCTCGAACCAGTGCTCCTGGACGGCGTCGAGCCGGGCCTGGAGCCCCGGCCTGCCGGTGCCGATGTCGCGCGGCAGGAACCGCGGGGGTAGACCGCCCTCCGCGACGGCGAGCAGGCCGCCCGGGTTCAACATCCCGGCGAGCGCGTCCAGCACCCCCTGCTGATCGCCGACGTGGTGCACGGCCTTGCTGCTCCAGATCAGGTCCGCCGTGCCGAGCCCGGCGTCCAGACCCTCGGGCAGTTCCGCATGCCGTACGGCGACCCGCGGGCCGACGCCGAGCCGCTCGGCGCGGCCCCGGGTGTGATCGAGGAGCGCGGGCGCCCCGTCCACCGCCACCACTTCGGCGTCCGTGAAGGTCTCGGCGAGTACGCAGGTCATGACGCCCGGCCCGCTGCCGATGTCGAGGACGCGCCGGACCTGTCGATCGGGGCCGAGCAGCTCGCCCAGCCTGGCCGCCGTCCGGCTCAGGACCGGGAGGTGGAGTTCACCGCTGTTCTCCAGATGGGCCGCCATGGCCTCCCAGTCGAGGTCGCCGTGCTGGTGACCGTGACCATGGCCGTGCGGGTGGGCGTGGGCGGAATCGTCGTGTGGGCTCATGCGGAGGAGCCTGCGCCCGCCGGGCGGCGGTGGCAACTTTCGTTGCCGGTTCCGGGACGGCGGGCTTTCGCCGGGTCGGCCTAGGCAGCCGGGAGCAAGGCCGCACCCCGGCTGCTCGGTGGCCGGGTCCGCGCGCGGCTCACCACGTCCGGCTGCCGCGCTCCGGCGCGGGGTCCACGGCGAGCTTCTCCTCACCGCTGCCTGCGCGGGCGGCCGCCATGTGCAGGGTGCGCAGGGCGAGCAGGAGTACGCCGATGTCGTCCAGGTAGATCGGGTCCGGAAGGAGGTCGATCGGGCTGAGGACATAGAGCAGCGCGCCCCACCAGGCGGCCTTGTGGGTCAGGGGGATGCCGGCGTCCTGGAGGAGCTTGCGGGCCCGTACCAGGCGGACCGTCAGGACGACCGCCACCACGGCCGTCGCCAGGAGGGCGATGGCCCCGAGGACCAGGCCGACTTTCACTTCGGTGCTCATCGAGCCGCCTTCCGTCACGCTGTCGCGGCGATGCTACTGAAGCCGGGTTCCGGGAGCCTCGGACTCGCTCTCCTCCGGCAGGTGGACGTCGCTGACGGCGATGTTCACCTCGACGACCTCCAGCTCCGTCATGCGCTCCACGGCCCCGATCACGTTCATCCGGATCTCGGCGGCCACCTCGGGGATGCTCACCCCGTACTCCACCACGACCTCCAGGTCGATGGCGGTCTGGCGCTCGCCGACCTCGACCTTCACCCCGCGCGTGACGGAGGCGCGGCCCGGCCGTATCGCGCCGAGCGTACGGGCGAGACCGCTGCCCAGGGAGTCGACTCCGGGCACCTCGCGGGCGGCCATCCCCGCGATCTTCTCCACGACTCCGCCGGCGATGCTGGTCCGGCCGCGGGTCGCGGGCGCTCCGCCCGCGCCGCTCCTGGCCGGCTCCAGGGTCGTACTGTCCGCGTCCGCCCGGAACTCGTCCGAGTCGGGTTTGTGCAGGGCCGAACCCATCGTCGGCCCGCTCATCGGGCTCTGGCCCATAGGGGCCCCGCTCTTGGGCGGCTGGGTCTCGGACGTGTGCGTCATGGACGTGCTCGTGGGCGGCCGGCTCATCGGCTCCGTCATGCGAAGCCACCTCCTCGGGGAGTGTGCGGCGGCCCGGACGGCCGCCGCCTCACCCTCTTCGGATACCGTGCCGCGGGCGGTTCATGCGGGTATTGGGCCGCCCGCTCCCGACAACCGCGGGCGGGGTCGGCTCAGCAACCGGGTGCGCCCTTGCCGCCGCGCTGCGGCAGGCTGAGGTTGGGGGCGCCGTCCGGCCAGGTCAGGGCGACCGTCTTGGCCGTGCCGTCGGAGCCGAGCTGGACCACGGGGGTGGGCTTGCCGGCCGGGGTGCCGTCGGCGCCGAACGACAGCCAACCGCTGGCGCCGGGCAGCATCTGGGCGCAGTAGAACTGGTGCAGGATGCCGGTCTCCAGGCCCGGGTTCTTCAGGCCGACCGCGTCGCGTCGGCCCGCGCTGATCGCGGCCACGGTCGCGTCATGGGTCAGCATCGCCTGGCCGCTGGCGAGGTCGACGGGGTCGAAGGTGAGGGGCGCCACGTCCTGGTCGGTGGTCAACGGCTGTCCGGTGCAGGGGTCGGGGCGGCCGGTGAAGGCGCTCCAGAACTGATCGTAGTTGTGCTTGGCGTCGGAGCCGGGGCACTCCTTGCCCCACTCGTCGGGGCTGGCGAGCGAGGTGTAGGCGACGGTGACCCGGCCGGAGGCGATGCCGCCCAGCACGCCCTTGTCGCGGATGGACTCCGAGGCGTCGTCACCGGCCAGGATGTGCAGCTGAGCGATCCCGCAGGGCGCGCCCTGCACCCAGTTCTCCACGAACGCGCCCAGGTCGCGGCCCCGGCCCGCGAAGTAGACGACGGAGGGGGCGGCCTGGCACAGGTTGGCGTGCATGAGGTTGAACTGCTGCACCAGATAGGCCTGGCGGCCCGATCCGGCGGGCAGATCGCTGGGCGAGGTGTACGGGAGCACGGTGACGGTGCGGCCCGGGGCCTTGAACCTGGTCTTGGCGGCCTCGGCGAGGGTCTGGGTGTAGTCGTCGCCGGTGACACTGTCCGCGACGACGGCGAGGGAGGTCACCGCGGGCCGCAGCGTGGAGACGTATTGGGTGGCCGCGGTCACCGAGTCCGAGTTGGTCGGGGAGACCCGGAACATGTCGACGATCTGCTTCTTGCCGGTGGGATCGGCCGGGTCGAGGTTCATCGAGTCACCGGTCACCGTGGATCCGATGATGGGGATGTGCAGCTGCGTGGAGATCGCCGCGGCGGCACGGCGGGTCTGGTCGGTGGACTGGCCGAGGCCGACGACGGCCGAGATGTGCTCGCTGTTCGCCTGTGCCTTCAGCTGGGCGACGGTCTGCTCCCACGAGCCGTACTGGCTGCCCATGTTGGCGAGGTACAGCTTGACGGCGGGCGTGCTGCCGTAGGCGGCGGTGTGGTTGGCCCGCCACACGGCGGCGAGGGCGCCTTCGATGTTGGGGTAGAGCGACTCGTAGGTCAGGGTGTCCACGTCGGAGACGGGTGACAGGTCCAGCATCAGGACGATGCTCGTGTACGAACCCTTCACCTCGTCGTTGGCCGACTTGACCATCTTCTCCAACTCCCGCATGCGGGTGGGTTCGTGGTCGGTGAACGGCCCGCTGTCGACGTTGACTCCGGCGCAGGCGAGGGGGCTTCCCGTCGCGGTCATGCCGGTGCCGCAGGTCAGCGACGGCGGGAAGAGGTGGTCGTAGCTCCAGCGGCCGCCGAAGACGAGGCCGGTCAGGATCACGAGCGCCGCGAGGGCCGTGAGCACGGGGTGGCGGCGCAGCCGGCCGAAGCGGGGATTGCCTACAGCAGGTGGCATGGACACTCCTTGCGGTGCGATCGGTGGGCGTGGGGGTGCCGCGCCCACCGTGGGGCTAGGCGAAGGCGGCCGCCGCCTGCTGGAGCGGACTGACGTCCAGCAGACGGGAGTTGTGCGCGAGGCGGGTGAAGCATTCCTGTATCTCGCCGTCCCAGCGCCGGGTGTGCTCGGTCAGCGGGTCGTTGTACAGCCACAGCAGCGCGAGCAGTTTCGCGGTGGCCACCGCGAAGACCGTCTGCCCGCCGTCCTCCACCCCGTCGAGCAGCGTGGCGTATGCGTCCTGCGGCGCATGGTCGTACAGCAGTCGGCAGGGCGCGGAGGCGAGGTAGTCGAGCAGGCGGATCCATGCCCGGTGGTCCTCGTCGAACCGGTCGGCGAGGGCGGCGGCGACCGGCGCGAAGCGTCCGAGGGCCAGGTCGTGGAAGAGCGCCCGCTCCACGGCCGCGCCGTCGCCGCCCGGCGTCACCGACTCGGTGAGCGCGCGGGACTGGGCCGCGAACACCTCGTGCCAGGGCGCCGGTTCGGTGGGTCGTGCGGGCGGGGCGGTGTTCAGGGCGGTGAGCGCAGAGCGGGCCAGCCAGGGGTGCAGGGTCGCGGGAACGTCGGCTTCGCCCCAGCCGATCTGGCGGATCCGGGAGGGACGGTGGGTGAAGGTGCTCACCCACAGGTGACGGCGCAGGAGTTCCAGGCTGCGCGGCAGTTCGGGGGAGAGCGCGGGCAGCCGTGGGTCATGGGCGGTGCGGACGTCGGCCAGATAGGCGGCGGCGAGCACGACCGCCGGAGTGGTGCTCCAGTGGGCGCCGGGCACGGGCAGCCCGTCGGGCAGGCCGGCCTCCAGGGCGTACGACCACAGGGGCGTGCCGTCCTCGTCGGCGGGGGCGACCATCGATACGGCGGGGCCGCGCGGGCCGGGGTGGGCGGTGAAGGGCCCGTCCAGGACCGCGGAGACGGCGCCCCGGTGGCCACCGGTGAGGCCGTGGACGACGGAGGCGGGCAGGGGGCGGGCGGGCGACGGATCGGAGCGGTCCATCGTGGAGCCGACCTGTTCCTCGGTCATCGGGTCGAGCCACACCGGATACCACCAGGCGGCCGCCGGGCCGCGTTCGGCGCCGACGGCGGCGTCGTTCTCGGCGGCCCACAGCGTCCTGGTGGCACGGGAGAGCAGCGGGACACGGCGCTGGGGCGTGCCGGGCAGCGGGGTCGAGCGCCAGGGCTCGCACCACCAGGACGTCCACTCGGACTGCCACTGCTCACAGGCGGACAGGACCAGGAGGGGGTCGGCCGCGCCCGTACCGTCCAGGTCGGCCAGTTGGTTGCGGGCGCGGGCCGCGGCGAGTTCGGCGAGGAAGCGGCGTCCGGACGGGGTCTGTGCGCCGTCGGCCAGCAGCACCCAGGCATGGTCGTGCCGGTCGCGGCGGCCGCCACGGGTGGGCAGCACGCAGGAGCAGGCGGAGCGCAGCGGGGGGTGCCGTTCGGCCTGGGCCTTGACGTCGGCGAGGAAGGCCGCCATCAGGGGGCCGACGGCCGCGGACCGGGAGGTGGAGCTGAGCCGGATGAGGGCGTCGATGGAGCGGGCGGACTCGGCCTCGGGAACGCTGATGTGCCAGCGCAGCGCGTCCCGGACGCCCCAGCGGGCGGCGCTCTGGAACAGCGAGCCGATGACGGGCTTCGCCTGCTCGCGGACGGCGGTGACCACCTCGCGCGCCGGCCCCGACACCAGCGGGCTCAGCACGCCCTGCGCGACGATGTCCATCGTGCCGGCCGCGGCGTTGCCGAGACGGTCGGCGATCCTGCCGGGCGGGGTGCTGCGCACGTACTGCTTGATGAGCTCGCGTATCTGCTCGGCGGCCCGGCCGCGGTCCGCGTCCAGGTTCTCGTTGAGGGCGAGCAGTCCGAGCCCGAAACGGTGGAACACCGGTCCGTGGCGCAGGTTGTCCCAGCCGCGCATCATCTGGAACGCGGCCAGCGCGGCGGCGGAGACCGGGTCCACCGGATTCTCCTCGAAGTCGAGCGCCGCATGGATCACGGTGCCGCCACAGGCTCGCGACACCGCGCGCAACACATCGGTCTTGCCCGACCGCCGGGGCCCCAACAGGGCCACGATCGGCTGCCGTTGTCCTGGATACCGCCACAACATGTGCCGCAGGAACGCGTCCGCGCCCTCTGCCGCGTCAAGATCCCCCACCGCGACCCCCGCCCCCGGAACCGACACGCCAAAGGCGTACCTTCCGCATCGATTGACACGGAAGGTAACACCGGATGGACGCGCCGCGACGGGTGTTCCGCACATCCGCCCACCGGATGGGCGCCCTTGGGGCAGTTGGGCGGATTCGGCAGCGGGCCCGGGCGCGCCGCCACCACCCGTGCTACTGGCGGCAGTTGGGGGTCAGTCGGCGGGGAGCGCGGTGACCGGGGCCGTGCGCAGGTGTGCCGTGCCCGAGCGGACCGCCCAGAAGAACACCCCGAACGCCAGGGCTCCCACTACGACGGAGTCGTACGGTGCGGACAGGTGGCCCGAGCCTCCGAAGGTGCCGAGCCACGAAAGGAGCGTGAGCGCCGCGAGGTGGAACACCAGCCAGGCTCCGTGGCGCAGTTCGTCGCGTGAGGAGCGGCCGTCGGTGTCGGGGCGCAGCATCAGGAACAGCGGGACGCCCACCAGCACCAGGGGCAGGGCGAGCCGCAGATGGTGCCAGCCCGACCAGAAGACGAACTCGCTGGCCACGACGAAGCTGATGGGTGCGATCCAGTGCACCCCGGCGACCTGCCCGTCGGAGGGTGGCAGTCCCCGGTCCCTGTCGTGGGCACGGAACGCGGCGGCGGCGACCGCCGAGGCCGCGTACACGATCAGATACATGTCGCCCATCACGCTCACGATGTCCTGCCAGCCGCCGAACGGCAGCATGAAGACGATGATGACCAGAAGGTTCAGCACCAGGGCGCGGCGGGCGGTACCGGAGCGCGGGTCGATCCGCATGAAGAAGCGGGGCAGCAGTCCGTTCTTGGCGAGGGCGTAGGTGTGCCGGGCGTCGATGGCGACGCCGACGTAGGCCGAGCCGCCCGGCGAGACCACCGCGTCGGCGTAGAGCAGTGTGGCGAGCCAGTGCAGATTGAGTACGAGGGCGAGCTGGCCGAAGGGCGAGTCGAAGTTCACGCCCTGCCAGCCGTGGCCGAGGAGGGAGTCGGGCACGGTGAACAGGAAGGCCAGTTGCAGGCCGAGGTAGACGAGCACCGCGAGCCCGATCCCGGTGAGCACGGCGAGCGGCACGGTGCGGCGCGGGTTGCGTGCCTCGCCGGAGAAGTCGAGGGGGGCCTGGAAGCCGTTGACGGAGTACACGATTCCGCCGCCGGCGAGCGCGGTGAGACAGGCCGCGTATCCGTAGGGCGCGAAGCCGCCGTGGTCGGTGAGGCGGCCGGAGTGGGTGCCGGAGAGGAACAGGGCGACCACGGTGAGGACCGGGATGAGGACCTTGAACAGGGACACCAGGTTGTTGAGCCGGGCGAAGGCGCGCACCGCGAACCAGTTCAGGGCCGTCAGGAGCACGCTCAGTCCGCTCGCCACGGCGAGGCCGGAGCCGGTGAGGCGGCCGTTGTCATAGAGGCCGGGCAGATAGTGCGCGGCGTACTGCATGATCGCGCTGATCTCAGCCGCGGTGCCGCCGACCGACAGGAGCACCGACCAGCCGACGACGGTTCCGACCAGGCGTCCGCTGGCGTACAGCGGCCACCGCACGGTGCCGCCGCCTTCCGGGCGGGTCGCCCCGAGTTCGACCATCACCAGGGCCACCAGCGCGCACAGCACTCCCGCGCCGACCCAGGACAGCAGGGCGGCGGGTCCCGCGGTCTGGGCCGCGAACATGGCGGCGAACAGCCAGCCGGAGCCGAGGATGTTGGAGAAGCCGATCGCGGTCAGGCTCCAGAAGCCGAGTTCCTTGCGGAGCCGCCGCTCCTCGCCGAGCACCGTCAGGATCTCGGGGGTCTCCCCCGGCTGGGTCGGCCGCACGCGCGCCCGCCTCCTCGTATGACTTGGGACAGGAGTGCCCAGGGTGTCACGCCCGGCGCCGTGCGTCGCCGAGGAGGGGGGCCGAGTTCCGGCCCGTCGCGTATGCGGCTACCAGGTCTCGATGGCGAAGGTGACGCCCGCGGTGTCCGTCTGGAGGCTCACTTTCACATCGCCGCTGGTGATGTCCACGTCGACGGCGCCACTCGCGGCCTGTACCTGTACGGCCCTGATGTCGCGCCAGCCGGTGCCGTTGTGCAGGGCGACGCGGACCGAGCCGGTCGCCGGGACGTCGGTGATCTGGTCCATGCCGAGGTGCAGCCTGCGGCTGTAGCTGTCCCAGGCGGTGCCGTGCGGCAGCAGGACGACGGTGGGCTGCGCGCCCGGGTCGACGTGGCCGATGATCCATTGGGGCATGTCGGTCTCCTGAGGCGGTGAGGAGTGGAACGAGAGCGCCCACCTGCGCAGTTCACTGATGCCGGCGAGGTGGCAGTAGTCGCGGTCGAGGCCGTTGGACTCGCCGTACTGGTGGAACATCCAGGGCGCCCGGATGCCGGGGTCCCCGGCCGCGCGACCGGCCGTGGCGATCCACAGGAAGTCGGCGCAGTAGCCGTCCTGGTCGACGTTCCACCAGTAGTCGAGATTGGCGTACATGCCGACGGGGTGGTGCGGCAGACGCCCCTTGACATACCTCAACCAGGCGTTCTTATAAGCGCGTTGGGTCGATTTGGCGACGCGGGAGTTCGTCGCGTCGTAACCCTCCCAGTCCAGGATCACCACGTCGCCGGGCCGCCAGTCCACCTGGTCGATGAAGTGGTCGGCCTCCGCCTGGGGGCTGTTGTTCATGTTGGGGTAGTGGTAGCCGCCCCACACCAGGCCGTTGGCCTTGGCGTGGTCGCGCTGTGACACCCAGCGCGGGTTGATGTACGAGACTCCTTCGGTGACCTTCACGAAGGCGAAGGACAGACCGCTCGTGTCCGGTGTCGACGACTGGTACGACGCCCAGTCCTGCCCGTAGATCCCCATGAGAATCCCTCCGCGAGCGGGGCGGAACCACCTCTTCCTCCCCGTTGCTTGCCCGCGATGGAGCGCGCCGACTCCCTTGTCGGCGTGTCGCGGCACGCCTTTCGCCCGGCACGCGCGAGGGCCGCCGACAACCGTCGGCGGCCCTGTCCCTGCGGGAGTTGCGGGGGTTGCGGGTGTTACGGGGTGAGGCTCGCGCGCCTCCTGCGGCGGTGCACGGCGAGGGCGACACCCGCGCCGCCCACCGCCAGCACACCGGCGGCGATGCCGGTCGGAAGGAGCATGGAGGAGGAGCCGCTCTCCGCGAGGGCCTCTTGTCCCGTCCGGGGCTCGGGGTGGTTGCCGGAGCCGCCCGTGGTGGTCGCGGGGCCGGACCCGGCGGCCGGTGGCGCCGGGTGCTCGGGGATGTCCTTGACGGACTTGACCGATCCGTCCGCGTTGAGCAGCACCTGCTTGCCGTTGGGGTGCTGGAAGTCGAAGGCCGCGGTCAGTGGGTTGGCCCGGGCGTCGAAGGAGGCGTCGCCGATCCGGCCGGTGTGCCAGTTGTCCTCGATGAAGCGGGTGATGGACGCCTGCTCGGTCAGGGTGTGGTCGACCGCGTTGACCTTGCTGTACGGCGAGATGACCAGGAGGGGCTGGCGGGTGCCGGGGCCGCAGCGGTCGGCGTAACCTCCGGCGGCGGCCGGCCCGGCCTGACAGGCGGGGCTGTCGGCGGGCTTGCCGTTGGAGCCCGGCTTGGTGTCCTTGGAGCCGTTCCGCGGCTTGGCGTACGCGTGGTCGTACCAGCCGTCGGAGTCGTCGTAGGCGATGAGGACCGCGGTGTCCTTCCACTGCGGCGACTGCTGGATCTTGTTGATCCGCTCGATCAGATAGTGCTGTTCGTCGAGGGGGTCGGAGTAGGCGGCGTGGCCGTCCTGGTAGGCCGGGGCCTTCAGGAAGCTCACCGCGGGCAGGTTGCCCGTCGCGAGGGCGGCGTCGAAGTCGCTGAGGTCGTAGTTGTGGTTGGCCTGCCCGTCGTGGCCGATCTCGGCGGCGTTCTTCGGCGGCAGGTGGTGGGGGTTGGAGGTCGACTCGTAGTACTGGAAGGGCGAGTGGTGCGGGCTGTAGTCCACCACCGCGGCGTCCCCCACGTTGGCGTGGGTTGTTCCCGCGCACTTCGCGTAGTGGCCCTGCTTGCCGTCCCAGGCGGTGCTGGGCCGGAAGCCGCCCTGGAACCAGCCCCAGGACACGTCCCGCCGGTTGAGCAGGTCTCCGATGTTGCGGCCCTGGAGCGCGGCGAGCGGGCTCGAGCCGCTGTGGTCGTCGCCCGAGCAGTCGTCGTAGGCCGGGTCGGGGTCGTTGACGAGGGTGCCGACGCCCTTGGCGTCGGGAGAGACCACGGTGTACGGGTCGGGCGTCGCGGTCTGCTCGGGGTGCTCGGTGCCGGAGGCGGGATCGGTGGAGATCACCCCGTGGGTCTGCGCGGAGATCAGGTTGATGGCACCGGGCGTGGAGGGGCCGTAGGTGGTGCTGAAGGAGTTGTCGCCCAGGGTGTAGTGCTGGGCGTAGTTCCACATCGCGGTGACGGTGTTGCCGTCGTAGTAGTCCATGACGAGGCCGGGCTCGCCGAACAGGTTGCCGGAGCACTTGCCCGAGTCGGTGTTCTGCACGTACAGATCGGCCCTGCCCCCGTTGGCGGCGTACTGCTCGGGGCCGTAGCCGTGGTTCTGGTCGCAGGTCATGGCCTGCTCGGGGGTGAGCCGCTTGGGCAGGTACTGGTTGGGGTTCTTCGTCAACAGCCCTGCGTGGCTCAGGGTGTTGATGTCCTTCGGGGTGTGCTTGTCCGCGGTGAACCTGGTGCCGTCGGTGTTGGCGGCCACCGGGTAGGTGCCGAAGTAGTGGTCGAAGGAGACGTTCTCCTGGAAGAGCACCACCAGATGCTTGATCGGGGTGGCCGTCCGGCCGTCGGGGTGGTCCGCCGCGGCCGCGGTCGGGGCCGTGCCGCTCAGCAGGCCGAGCGCCGCCGCCCCGGCGAACACCCCCCACCGTCCGGCCCGGCGCCCCGAACCCACCGCGTTGCCTTTGCTGCCCATGCTCCGCGTGCCTCCACTGGCGTCCGGCGTCCGGCCACCGTCGTGATGTCGTTGACGAAACGCGATCCTTCGCGCGGACCACTACACCGCGCCCGCGCCACGGTGTCCCGCCGGTGAGCAGCCCGTCGGGGAGATCAGGCCAAAACTTGACCCTCCGTTGAGGCTGTTGGGCGCGGTGGGACGGCGTCAGAGGAGCAGAGTACGGCCGAGCCAGTCGGAACGGTCCCGTACACCGGGCAGAGCGAAGAAATACCCTCCGCCGAACGGCTTGATGTAGTCGGCGAGCGGCTCACCCGCCAGGCGTTTCTGTACGGCCTCGAACTGGCGGGCCAGGTCCTGTTGGTAGCAGCAGAACATCAGGCCCAAGTCGAGGTCGCCGTTGGTGTCCGTGCCGCGGTCGTAGTTGTAGCCCCGGCGCAGTATCCGCCGGCTCTCGCTCGTTGCCGACCGGGGGTTGGCCAGCCGGATGTGACTGTCCAGCGGAATCACCTCGCCCTTGGGGTCCCGCGCGAATTTCGGGGTGTCGAATTCGCCGACACCGTCCAGCGGCGCGCCGGTGTCCCGGGCGCGGCCGATCATCCGCTCCTGCTCGCCGAGTGAGACCCGGTCCCAGAACTCCACCAGCATGCGGATCAGCCGCACCACCAGATAGCTCCCGCCGGCCGTCCACGCGGGCTCGGCTCCCCCCTGCCCCACCCACACCAGCCGGTCCATCGCGGCCCGGTCGCCGGTGTCCGGGTTGGCGGTGCCGTCCTTGAACCCCAGGTGGTTACGGGGAGTTCCGCTCGGCCGCGGCGGGCTGGTGAAGCCGTCCATGCGCCAGCGGACCTGCATCCCACCCCGGGTGTGACGGGCGATGTCGCGCAGGGCGTGCAGGACCACGTCCGGGCTGTCCGCGCACAGTTGCAGACTCAGGTCGCCGTGGCACCAAGCGGGGTCGAGGTCGTCGTCGGGGAAGGCCGGCATCGAGGTGAGCCGGGCCGGCTTGCGGCCCGCCAGCCCGAACCGGTCGTCGAAGAGGGCGGCGCCGACCCCGGCCGTGATGGTCACGCCGCCCGTGGGCCCCTGCGGTCCGAGCACCCCGGAGTCGCTGGGCGGCGCGGTGATCCCCACCGGGGCGGGTGTGCCGCCGACGGCCAGGAAGCGGGCCCGTTCCGTGAGGGTGCGCAGGAGCTCGGTGAGCTCCCTGCGGTCGGCGGCGGTCACGTCGAAGGACAGCAACGCCGTTGTCCGGCAAGGGGGTTGGAGGATCGCGGCCTGGTGGGTTCCGTGGAAGTCGGGCGGCGCCGTGGCGCTCGCCGTGTTCTCGGGCCGGGCCGGGCGGGGGATCGCGCCGGACAGCGCGGCACCGGTGACCGCCGTTCCCACCCCGGCCGCGGCGCCGCGCAGAAGGCCCCGCCGTCCGACCTCGCTCATGCCGTCCTCCGTGCGTCACAGATCGTCGCCACGGGGGCGAGGAGTTCCACCGCCTGCCCGATGTCGCTGTTGAGGCGCTGCCGGTCCTGGCGGCCGAGGCGTTCCAGCGGTGTCCAGTGACCGCCCTCGCCGAAGCGGTCCAGGGTGTGCTGGGTACGGTCGAGCCAGGCATCCAGGCGCGGCAGGTCCGGGTAGCGGCTGGTGAGCAACGGCCTTAGTCCGCCGAGGAGTTCGCGGGTGCCGTCGAGGTTGGCGCGGGCGGTGGCCAGGTTGGTTCCGCTGCCGTAGTCGGTGCGGCCGGTGAGCTCCGAGCGGGCGGTGTCCTCCAGGATCTCGTGGGCGCGCAGGCCCAGTTGTGCCGGGTCGAGGCGTTGCTGCGGCCAGCTGTCGCGCAGGGCGTGCACGGCCTGGGCCAGCCGGTCGGCGGGCCCGCGCAGTGAGGCCGCCGACTCCCCGTGCCACAAGCCGTACTCGACGCGGTGGAAGCCCTCGAAGTCCTTGGCGGAGGCGGCGCCGGAAGGGGCGGGGCCGGAGCCGTCGATGGCCTCACCGGCGGCGCCGAACGCGTCGTAGGCGCCGCCCATGCGCGCGTAGACCAGGTGCGCGGACAGCCAGGCGGTGCGTGCCGCGTCGAGGTCGCCGTCGTCCACGGCACGCTTCAACTCAGCGGTCAGCTCGGCGAGTTCGACCGTCCTGTCCGCGACCCAGCGCTGGTGGGCGAGGGCCACCGGGATGAGGTCGTGCTGGGTCACCGGGACCGCGGCGGGGCCGCCCCCGGTGGCGGGGCCCTCGATGCGCACGGTGGGGCCGGTGATCGCCGCGGCGTCGTCCGGGAGGCAGGTGAAGGCGTAGGAGCCACCGCCGAGGACCACCCGCAGCTCGCGGGTGGTGCCGGGCGCGAGGCCCTCGATCTCGCCGTGGACGGCGCCGGTCGCCCGGTCGATGAGATCGACCTCGGCCGCGGTGGAGGACGTGTTGTGCAGCGCGAAGGTCTGGGGGCCCGCACTCCCGCCGCGCCAGCCCTTGCCGCAGGCGCCGAGGGACACCTCGACCGCCGTGGGGCCCTTGGCCGAGCCGTCCTTGGCGCCGTCACCCGTGGAACGGGAGGAGTCGAAGGAGCCGAAGGCCCACAGGGTTCCGCCCGTCGCGACGGCGACAGCGACGGTGACAGCGACCACCACGACCGGCGCGGCGGCGAGGCGACGGCCGCCGATCACCGGCCAGGCCCTGGGGGTTCGCACCCCGGGACGCTCCTCGGGCGCGCCGGGTTCCGGACCCGGGTCGGGGTCGCTCATCACGGCACTCCGTTCGTGTCGGCAGCGGGAGGACGACGCCGCTCATGCTAGGCACCCCGCGGGGCCGGAACGCGCCCGTGATGGGCGCGCGTCCGGTTTTCTCCCCGCGCTCGCCGACACGTCACCGACCGGCCCGGAAGGTCGGCCGGCGCAGCCTACGCCGAGTCGCCGCCGACCCGGATCACGATCTTGCCGTGGGCGTGACCCGTCTGGCTCAGTTCGAAGGCCTCCGCGAGCCGCTCCAGGGGGAAGGTCTCGGCGACCGGGACCTTGAGCCCACCGGAGTCGGCGAGCGCGGCCAGCTCGTCGAGTCCGGGGCCGTCGGGGCGCACCCACATCCACTGGCCGCCGGCCTCCATGACGGAAGGGTCGGCGATCGAGGCGTGGCGGCCCCCTTCGCGCAGGACCGCCCGGGTGGTGTCGAGCACGCCACCGACGTAGTCCACGACGACGTCCACGCCGTCCGGGGCCAGCGCCCGGATGCGGTCGGCGGCGCCGTCGCCGTACGTCACCGGCTCGGCCCCGAGCTCCCGCAGCCGGTCGTGGTTGCGCTCGGAGGCGGTTCCGATGACCCGGGCGCCCAGGGCCCGGGCGATCTGTACGCCGAACGTGCCGACGCCCCCGGCGGCGCCGTGCACGAGCACCGTGTCGCCCTCGGAGGTGCCGAGCCGCGTCAGGGTCTGTCGCGCGGTGAGCCCGGCCAGCGGGACGCCCGCGGCCTCCTCCCAGTTCAGGGACTTGGGCTTGCGGGCCAGCGCCCGTACGGGAACGGTGACGTACTCCGCGAAGGTGCCGCCGTGCACATAGTCCTTGCGGGCGTACGCGTAGACCTCGTCGCCCGCCTTCCACTCGGGGGTGTCGATGCCGACGCGCTCCACGACACCGGCGACGTCCCAGCCGGGGACCACGGGGAAGACCGTGTCCATCATGCCGTCCAGGCCCCCGGACATGATCTTCCAGTCGACCGGGTTGACGGCCGCGCAGCGCACCCGCACGAGCACTTCGCCGGGCCCGACCTTGGGCATCGGCTGCTCGGTCGCGCTGAGGACCGAGTTGTCCCCGTAGGAGGAGTACGTCATGGCCTTCATGGTGGTCTTCTCGGATGCTGCGGAGCTGGTGGGCATCGCGTGCTCTCCCGGTGTCGAGGTGGCGGGGTTCGGTCGGACGGTGACCGCCTACCCCGGTTTCTCCGATTCTGGTGCGCGCCGCGCGGGTCCGCTTCCCGGGCGGGCGCTGCGGCCCGTCCGGGAAGCGGCCGCGGGGTGGCTCAGGCCGCGTAGACGTCCTCCACGTAGCGGCCCTCGGCGGTGAGGCGGTTCAGCCAGTTCTCGGCCTTCTCGGCGCCGGCCCCGGTGCGCCGCGCGTACAGCGCGCGCAGGGCGTCCCGTACCCCCGGTGCCATGCGGTTGCCGTCGCCGCACACGAGGATCCGGGCGCCCGCCTCGATGAGCGGCCAGATGTCGTCCGCGTCGGCGGTGATGCGGTGCTGTACGAAACGGCCGTCGCCCTCGGCCGGCGCGCTGAAGGCGGGCCGCAGCGAGAGGACTCCGGCCCGTTCCGCGGCGTGCAGTTCCTCGGCGTGCAGGAAGTCGGCGTCCGGTGCGTCGCAGCCGAAGAAGAGGACGGCCGGGGCGGGCCGCGGCACGCTCAGACGGTCGGCCACGGCGCCGCGGAAGGGAGCGAGGCCCGTCCCCGCGGCGATCATGATGACGGGTTCGGCCGCGTCGGGCGCGATGCGGAAGGCCTCCCGGCACGGCTGGATCCGGGCGAGGACGGTGTCGCCGGCCCGCAGGGCGTGCAGATGGCCGGAGCCGGTGCCTCCGGGGTTGAGCGAGACCATCAGGTCGACGTGGCGAGGGTCGCGGGCGGGCGAGGAGGACACGGAGTACTGGCGCGGCCGGAGCGGCGGAAGGAGCTCCAGCAGGGTGGGCCAGTCGAGTGCGCCGCGCAGCGCGGGGTGGTCCTCGATGAGGGTGATCAGGGGGCGCGGGTCGTCGGACGGGAGGTGTTCGAGGGCGGCACGCTCGGGCGGGCAGGGGTTGTGCGCGGCGAGCAGGGCGATCTGTCCAGGGGTCGGCCGGCCGCCCAACTCGACGTGTTGCGTGAGGAGTTCGCGTATGGACAGCGGACGGTCGACCGGCAGCGCGGCGGGGGTGGCGCCCGGGGCGTGAATGCTCAGGACGGTGTCGGGGTCCACGCCGAGGGCCGCGGCGGCCCGGGCGACGAGCGCGGGGGCGTTGACGGGCAGCACGGTGAGGTGGTCGGCGGTGCGGTAGTCGACGCCGTCGGGCAGGGCCAGGCGGACGAAGCGCTTGGGTCGCGGGTGGCCGGGCGCCGTCAGGTCGCGGGTCTCGGTGACGGTCATCTCGGTGAGGCCGTGCCGGGCGGCGAGCGCCTCCCGAGGCCCGCCGGTGATCTCGGTGACGGTGTACGCGGCCGCGACGGGCGGCGTGGAGGCGCCGACGGTCTCGGGGTCTCCGTACCGTTCGAGGAGGGCGACCCGTAGCGCATCGGTGAACTCCCTTACCGCGCCCATGAGTTCCCCGGATGCGTCGGCCTCGACGCGGGGCAGCAGCCGGTCGCCGCCGAGGGCGCCGAGACGCTCGTCGATGAGGGTGGGCACCCGCTGGTAGGTGGCGGCCCAGTTGCGGTCGCCCACGCCGAGCACGGCGAACGGCACACCGTCGGCGGCGCCCGGTTCCGCGCCCTCGATCCAGCGGACGAATCGCGCGGCGTCGTCGGTGGGCTGTCCGTTGTAGGAGGCCGCGACGATGACGACGGGCCGGTCCTTGGGCAGGGCGTCCGCGTGGGCGTCCAGCGGTGCGATGTGGGTGGCGACACCGAGGGCGGCGGCTTCGGCGGCCAGCCCTTCGGCGAATTCCCGGCAGGTGCCGTAGTTCGTGCCGTGCAGCAGGAGCAGACCGGTGCCCTGCCGTACGCGGGAGGGCAGTTCGGGTGTGGACCGGGCGACCCCGGCGGCCGGGGCGGTTGCCGCGCCGGGCAGCGCGGACCGGGTGCGGGCGCGGTCGGCGGGGGTGCGCGGGATCAGCGAGAGGGTGAAGCCCTCGGGCTTGAGCGTGAGGGTCTCCTTGATCCGCAGACGGTAGTCACCGGAGTCGACGAAGCGGTAGCGGTGCGCGAGCAGCGCGAGGAGCATCGTCGCCTCGTGGAGCGCGAACTGCCTCCCGATGCAGGCGCGTTCACCCGTCCCGAACGGTTTGTACGCGTGCGGCGAGCGGTCCGCCTCCGCCTCGGGAGCGAACCGTGCGGGGTCGAACAGCTCCGGGTTGTCGCCCCAGGCCGGGTCGCGGTGCAGCATCGGGGTGAGCACGGTGACGAGGTCGCCGGCGCGCAGCGGGACGCGGCCGCCCAGCACGGTGTCCTGACGGGCCTGCCGGGTGAAGGCGGCCGCCGTGGGCCAAAGGCGCAGCGTCTCGCTCAGCACCTGGCGGGTGAAGCGCAGCTTGCCGATGTCCTCGAAGGTGGGCTCGGGGTCGGGTTCGTCGCCCCACAGCCCATCGGTCTCGCGCTGGACCAGTCGCAGCGCGGTCGGGTCCTTGAGCAAGTGGTACAGCGCGAAGGACAGGGTGCCGGAGGTGGTCTCGTGGCCGGCGATGAGGAAGGTGATGACCTGGTTGCGGATGTTGGCCGCGTCCAGGGTGGTGCCGTCCCCGGGGTGCGCGGCGCCCAGCATCAGGCCGAGCAGGTCGTCGACGGAGGTGTCGCCGCTCGCCGTGCGGGCGGCGACGACCTCGTCGACCACGGAGGCCAGATACGCCGAGTCCCGCTCGAACTCCCGGTCCTCCTCGCTGTGGTCGGCGCCCGAAGCGCGGCCGAGCCGCTTCATGCTCCACTCCAGACAGCGCACCATCGCCTCGACGAAGGGGTGGGGCGTGACGCGCCCGAAGGAGTCGAAGTCGAACCCGAAGCCCGCCAGACCGATGGTGTCCAGGGTCATCCGTGTCATGTCGTCGGCGACGTCCACGGCGGCGCCGCGCTCCGCCCGGCGGTCCCAGCTGTCGATGACGCGGCGGGCGACCCGCAGCATCGCCGGGTGATAGGTGCGCATCGAGCCGAGAGCGAAGGCGGGCATGAGGATGTCGTGCGCCTTGGCCCAGTTCGGCTCGTCGTTGTAGGCGGTGAACAGGCCGTCGCCCGCGAACTCGCGCACATGATCCAGGACCTTGGAGATGCCCTTGGCGAAGCGGTTCTCGTCGGCGAGTTCGGTGACGAGGTCGAGCGAGCTGACGAAGAGGTGCTGGTGTTCGTTGAGGCGGCGCCGGTAGATCGGCCCGTGCACGCGGGCCAGTTCCATGGCCTGCTGGATGGGCGTCTCGGTGAGGCCTCCCGCCGAGATGTCCACGAGGGGGACGGTGTCGTCGGTGGCCGGGTGGGGCGGCGTGGGGATCAGGATCGTGTCCGTCATGGCTCAAGCCTCACCCTCCCGGTGTGCCTCCTCCGGGCCCGCGACTGCATGATTGTGCAGTGGTTTCTCGCGTCCGGCCCTTGCGGACGGGCCAGGAATGGGGCGGTGACACGGGACGTGACCGATGAACAGGCGAGGGCCGGTGTCACGGCCGACGAGCAGGCGAGGGCCGGTGTCACGGCCGACGAGCAGGCGGCGGCGGCCGACCTGGGGGCGTGGCGCAACCACTTCCTGACCCTGCTCGACCGCATTCCCCTGCCGATCGCGGTCTGTTCGATCTACGGGGAGGTGCACGTCGCCAATCCGGCGATGGCCGCCGAGTGGGGCACCACCCCGGGCCGGCTGCGCGGCCGCCCCCTGCGCGAGCGGTTCACACCCCGCTCCGAGGAGCAGCTCGACCGGCTGGTCAGGGCGCTGCGCACGGGCCGCACCTCGCGCTATCCCATCGAGGTGACCTGGCGGGCGGGCCACGAAGGCCCGGAACGCGAGGGCGAGTTCACCATCGACCCGATCATGACGGTCCCCGAGCCCGCACCGGTACTGCTCGCCATGCTGTACGTACGGGACGAGCAACCCGAACCGCCGCCCGTCCCGGGGGGTTCGGTGAGCGGGGTTCAGGCCCGGATCCTGGCGCTGGCCGCGTCTGGTGCGACGACGGCCTCGATCGGCAAGGCGCTGGGCCTGACCGTCGACGGCGTCAACTACCACCTGACCCGCCTCTCCCAGCGCTGGCGCGTCCAGGGCCGTACGGCTCTGGTGGCGAAGGCTTACGCGCTGGGTGTACTGGCCCCCGGACGCTGGCCTCCGGAACCGGCCGGCGGCCTCATCGCGCCGTGAGCCGGGCCTGGGCCGCCACCGCCACCGCCTCGACGAGCCGCTCGAGCCCCGACGCGGTGGTGTGAAGGAACAGATAGGGCTCGATGAGTTCCAGTTCCATGAGGACGGGCGCCCCGGTGTCGTCCAGGGCGATGTCGACCCGGGCATAGAGCGGGGCGGGCGCGGCCGGGAGCGCCTCCAACGCGGCGGTGGCGGTGACCAGTTCGGCCTCGGCCGGCCGGTGCTGCACGAGGTCGGGGTGCGGCTCGCGGGAGTTGTCGATCACGCCCGGCTCGGTCAGTACCTCCCCTTTGCGCAGGGCGTGGCTGAAGCTGCCGCCCACGAACACGAGGGCGCGCTCGCCCTCCGCGATCCGGCGCAGATACGGCTGGAGCATCACGGCACGGCCCTGGGCGAGCAACGCCCGCGCGTGGGCCACGGCGTCGGTGGTACGGCCGGGCTCGTAGCGTGCGGTGTCCCGTGCGGCGACGGACACGGCGGGTTTGACCACCACGCCGTGCGGGTGGGCGAAGTCGCCCTCGTCGCACGGGTCGCCGGGTTCGAGCACGCGCGTGGGCACGACGGGGACGCCTCGCCCGGCGAGCTCCAGGAGGTAGCGCTTGTCGCTGTTCCAGCGCACCAGCGACGCCGGGTTGGCGAGGTGGGTGACGCGGGCCGTGGTGTCGGCCCAGGTGAGGAACTCGTCGAGTCTGTCCGCGTAGTCCCACGTCGAGCGGATGACCGCGAGGTGGTAGTCGCCCCACACGACGGAGTCCGCGGCCCACGCGACCGCCTCTGCCTCCAGACCCCGGGCCCGTAGTCCGGCCAGGACGAGCGGCAGGTCGATGTCGTGGATGAGTCCCATGTCGCTCGTGACGATCGCGACCCGTGCCGTTCCCATGCGCCCCTCCGGCTGTCGTACTCCGCGCTCCGCCCGCGACGGGCGCCGCCCCGCCGCGCACCTTCGCACACAACATCCTTGTGCGGCCCCCCATTTACGGGCGCGCCCCGCTGCGGCCAGAACGAACCCTGGATGAACCCAGGACGCATCCAGGACGCATCCAGGACGGTCGAAGGATCCTCCTACGTAACGTCTTCCACGGGTGGTCAGCCGTCGCCGGCGGGCCGCGAGCTCCCACCGTCGTGCGCCGTCTCACGCCCTTGCCGGGGGGCGGTGCGATCAGTGACGGCCCGGCAAGGGATTCATCCACCGTCAACGGAGGAAACCATGATGCGCAACCGCAAGGTGACGTTCAGTGGACTACGCAGATCCGTCGCGATCGGCGGACTTTCCGTCCTGGCTGTCGCGGGGATAGCCCCGGCCGCCATCGCGTCGGGCACGAGTGGGACGACCAACGGGTGCTACTCGACGTGGGGCAGCACGGGCACCAACGCGCACTGCACCAATCCGAGCATCCAGATGGACGGCGCCGTCCGGAACCACGCGTCGTGTGATTTCGAGGCGGACAAGGTCTCCGGCTGGATCTGGACCACCAGGGGGTCGGTCTTCGACAACTGGGGGCAGCTGGACTGTAGTTGGCACGTCAGCCGCTCGCGTGTCGAGTACACCACCTGATATTCCCGCCTGATATCCCCCACAGCGTCGGGCCCGGGGCGGTGGCGCCCCGGGCCTGGCGCATCCATCGTCATCGTCCGAACCGTGAGGGGGAAACCATGGATTCCGCTCGGGAAGCAGCATCCGATGTGGTGGCGCGAGTGACCGATCTGGTTCAGGGGTACTCCAAGAATCCGGTCATAGCAGGGCTCACGATCGAGATCGAGGCCGGCGTTCTGGGACTCCTTGGGCCGAACGGCGCGGGCAAGACCACGCTTCTGCGAAGCCTGGCAACGGTGTTGCCGCCGCGAAAAGGGAGGATCGAGATCCTCGGTGAGGTCATCGATTCACCGCGTGCCGCTCGTGAGGCGCGCCGGAACATCGGATTCCTGCCGCAGGACTTCGGTTACTATCCCGGCTTCACAGTCAGCGAATTCGTCGAATACTGCGCCTGGCTTCGCGACACACCCGCCGGACGCAGGCCGAAGGACACGGCTGACGCGATCGAGCGGGTCGGCCTCATGGGCCGCGCGAACGAGAAGATGGGCGCGCTCTCCGGCGGCATGCTCCGACGGGCCGGTATAGCCGCGGCCATGGTCGGAGCACCCAGGCTGGTCATCATGGATGAACCGACGGCGGGGCTGGATCCGGCGCAGCGTGTGGAATTCAGGGAGTTGATGAGGGGCCTCGGGGACACCGCGGTCGTCGTGAGCACGCATCTCATCGAGGATGTTGCCTCGATCTGCTCCGAGATCGCCGTGATGGCCGAGGGGTGCATCCGATTCCGCGGTACGCAGGGCGAGTTGTGCGCCTTCGCCCCTGGGCGGTCGCCAGGCGAAACCCAGCTCGAACGCGGATACCTAGGACTCCTCAAGCCCGGGATGGAGCACCTCGTATGAGGATCTTCATGACAGAGATCAGACGCTCCCCCTTGCGGTGGTGGCTTCCCGTACTCCTGGCCGTCGATCTTCTCGCGATATTCGGCCGCAGCCGCTATTGGATGGGGGAATGGCCACAGACGAGCGTTCAGGCACAGATCCCCGCCTTCTATTTCGGGCCCGCCGCGGCGGCCGCGAGCGCCTGGGCTTCGGGGCGCTCCCGGAGGCGAGGTGCCGATGATCTCCTGCTGGGGGCGGCCAGAGCGATCTGGCTGCCGAACCTCGTGCAGCTGGCCTCGACCTTGTGCTACGTGGTCGGCGTCTACCTTGCCGGGTGTCTCGCTGCGGCTACGGCGTCGGAGCTCGGGGTGCACGGCTCCGGGTTCCTCTGGCCCAGCTATATAGCGCTCGGGCTCGCACTGGTGGTTTCTTTCGCAGCCATCGGCCATGCCATCGGTCGAATCATTTCAGCCCCTTATGGGGGTTCCGCGATCGCGGGGCTGCTATGCCTGGCGTGCGTGACGTGGCTGGGCGATCAGAACGCGCTGGGTCTCTTCACGACGTCGGGTGCGCCCTTTCTGCGCGTGGGGACCCTTCCGCTGTTGGCCCGTTTCGCCTGCGTCCTGGTGATCATGGGCGCAGGCGGCCTGGCGCTGCACTACTCCTATACGCATCGCGCGGCCCGCGCCTTTCGCCCTGGAGGCGTGTTCCTGGCTGCCATGCTTCCCGTTCTGGGACTCCTCCTGGTGGCAGGCCCGGTACAGGGCGTGCGAAATCCGGCGGAAGCGCGTCAAGTGTGCACGAAGACCGTGCCGAAGCTCTGCTTCTGGTCGGAGGACTCGAAGTATCTCGGCACTGCCACGGCGATGGCGGATCGCGCGGCGGCGCTACCGGCTCCCTTCGTCAGTCCACCGCTGTTCACTGAACAGGGCCTGACCCGGGAGAAAATGAGCGTCACCTCTTTCTATGTCCTTGAAGGGTCGATGTGGGATCCCGCGGAATCGATGGCGGGTGCCATTCTGAGTCACACGCGACCGCACGACTGCACCCCGTCGAGCACCTTGCCCGAGCCCGCCATGGTCGCTTCCGGCAACGTCACCATGTGGCTGGCCATGCGGATCTACGGTGGAGTCCGGCCGGCCGGAATGCATGGCGAGCCGCCGGGGGTCGATATGGCGGCGGTGGAAAGAGTCCTCGGCCTTCCGGCCGAGCGCCAAAACGCATGGGCGTTGTCGCAGTGGGCCGTGGTTCGCGATGCGCTCTGCTAGCGCCCTGACAACGACCGCGCTGTATCTGCGCGCGCATGCCATCCGTTCGTCCGCGGCGCTCTTCGCCCTCGCTCTCCTGGCGGACGTCACTCTCGGCACCCGGCCCGTCGCCTTCCCCTCGATCCGGCCCGGCGGATCGTCGAGCTTCCCGCTCGAACACGAAGTGGCCCTGGTCATTGCCGTACTGGTCGGGCAGAGCTTCAGCAGTCGTATGGGCTCATTCGAAGAAGCGGGCGCGATCGGCTTCCAGCACTACAGAACCCGACATCTGCTGGCGGCCTGTCTGCTGGCCTTGGCCGCCTCCGCCGCGATCTTCGGCATCGCTGGACATGCGCCGGCCGCTCAGCACCTCCGGGCCATGCTCGGCGACGTGGGCATAGCTCTGGTTTCGGGACGCCTGTTCGGCTGGGGGCTGTCATGGATACTGCCCGCGTGCAGCGTCTTTCCCATGACGTATCTCGCCCAGGACACGGCAGGCCACCACCTGCCCTGGGACTGGGCGGGCCGGTCACCGTACGACCCGCAATCCTGGGGAATCGCCGTCCTCGTGTCGACGATCGGCGTCGTGAGCTTCTTCCGCGACCGGCGCTTCAGGGTCCGGACCGGCTGAGTACCCTCGGCCCCGCGCACCGCCGACCCGCCGACCCGCCGACCCGCATGGAGGCGGTTCAGCCTGACGTGGCGGATCCCCCGAATCCCCTTAGCCCCTTAGCCCCTTAGGCGCACATTTCTTAGGGCTCTCTTACAACTCTTCGTTACCACTGCGCCATGGACATGGACACCAACACAGGCCTCCAACTCTCCACGCGCCAGGCCCCATCCCCCACCCCCCGCATCCACCGCACCCTTCTCACCCTCGCCCTCACCACCGCCCTGGTGACCGCCCTCGCCCCGGCCGCGGCAGCCAATCCCGCCGGGACCGCGGGGGTACGGCTGCGCGACGGGCGCGTGGAGGTGGCCGTCGCCGGGGGTACCGCCATCGTCGACCCGACCACCCTGCGCATCGACGCCCGCACCGGCGACGGACACACCCTGCGCCTGTCCGACCCCGCCGCGAACGCCCCGGGCAGGCCGGGGCATGTGACGGTGTCGGGGCAGACCGTCCGGTGGTCCTACCCCGGGCGGGGCCTGCGGGCCGAGGCGCGCGCGGAGCACGGCAGGCTGCTCGTCAGCCTCACCGCCGACCGGGACACGACCATCGCCTGGCCGGTCACGGGCGCCGACCCCGCGTCCACGGCCCTCCAACTCCCGCGCGGCGAAGGCCTGTCACTCCCGGTGGCGGACCCCTTCTGGAACGGGCCGCACGGCCAACTCGCGGGCTCCGACGAGGACATGGCGTCCCAACTCACGCTCCCCGTGTGGGGATACACCCTCGGTACCGGGCGGGGTGTCAGCTACCTCACGCCCACCGACATCGACACCTCCCTGGCCTACGCTTCGCACGGCGGACGACTGCACGCCACCGCCCGGCACTCCTTCTCCGGTGGCAACGCGACCCGCGCCTACACCGTCGCCTTCGCCCTCACCGACGGCTCCCCCGTCGCGCCCGCCATCGACTACCGGCACTGGCTGGCCGAACACGGGCAGCTCGGCAGCCTGCGCGACAAGATCCGGAAGAACCCGCGGACGGGCCGGCTGCTCGGCGCGTTCCACGCCTACGCGTGGGGCGGTGACCGTACGGCGGCCGGTGTGGAACGCCTCAAGTCGGCCGGGATTTCCCGCCTTTGGCTGGGGTACGACGCCGACGACGACCCCATGTCGCCAGCGAGCGTGGCGGCGGCCGCGCGGGCCGGTTATCTGGTCGGCCCGTACGACTCGTTCGCCAACGGGCGCGACAAGGGTCCCGACACTCCCCCGAACGCGGTCTGGCCCGACGGCGTCCACCCCGCGTTCTGCGTGCGCCGGGCCGACGGCACCCCACAGCCCGGCTTCCACCAGCAGGGCTGCTACCTCAGCTCAGCCGCCTTCGAGCAGGCCGAGCCGCAGCGGCACTACCTCGCCGACCGCACCCGCTCGCTCGTCGCCAACGGCGCGGACAGCTACTTCCTGGACGTGGACGCGGCGGGCGAGCTCTTCCGTGATCACGACGCCGGGCACCCCATGACCATGGCCCAGGACCGGGCGAACCGGCTGGCCCGCATGGGACGCCTGAGCGACGGCACCTTCGACGGCGCCAGGCCTACGCCGCTGGTGCTGGGCTCGGAGTCCGCCGGGTCCTGGGCCAACCGGGTCCTCGCCTTCGACCACGGTTCCGGCACCCCGGTCGACGGCCGGCTCTGGCCGATGGAGACCGGGCACTTCGACAGCGCCCCCGACCAGCCCAAGGACGACACGGCCTGGGGCGGCTACCTCCCGGCGGCGGCCCCCGACACGTTCTTCAAGCCGGTTCGCGTGAGCGACTTCCAACCGGCACACCGGAGGGCGGTCGCCGATGCCCTCAAGGCCATGTACGACCCCGCCTACCGGGTGCCGCTGTACGAGACCGCGCTGCACGGCTCACTGATCAACGTGGAGCGCTGGGAGCTGCCGTTCGGCAAGCTCCCCGAGCAGAAGCCGACCCGGGCGCTCCTGGCCATGCTCTACAACACCCCGCTCAACTTCGTCCTCAGCGACACGGATCGGCGCGGCGAGCAGAACCTGCGCGAACTGGCGGCGCTCCAGACATACTTCGCTCCGCTGCACGAGGCTGCGGGCACCGAGGAGTTGACGTCCTTCGCGTGGCTGACGGCCGACCGCGCCGTGCAGCGCACCGTCTTCGGAGGCGGCACGCTGACGGTCACCGCCAACTTCGGCACCGCCGCTCATCAAGGCCTCCCGGGCGGCTGTGTGGACGCGGTCCTCAAGGGCGGCGCGCCGCGCCGGTTGTGCCCGGCCGATGTGATCGCGTAACGCCCGCTCAGCGGCGGGCGTAGCGGTTCTCGAACTCCCTCCAGTCCACTTCCAGTTGCCATTGGGCCGCTGCCTTGGGGCTGACGTTCAGCAGGGTGCGGCAGGCGGCGCTGGGCGCTCGGTGCGGGTCGGGTACGTCGTGGGCGCACGGCTTGGCGAACGCGTCGTACCGGTCCTGCTCCTTCCACAGGTCGGCGCCCTCGATGAAGGCGTGGTCGAGCGAGGCACGGGTGAGAGTGCGCAGATTGGCGACGGTCAACTCCTGGTCGATGAAGGCCTGTTGGAAGACGGCTGTCAGGTCGCTGCGGCTGACGCCCGGGTCGTCGGTGGCGAGCGCGACCGGGACGCCGGCGTTCAGATAGGTGCGCAGCGGGTGCCGGTCGCCGCTGACGCGGAGGATTTCTGCGTTGCTGATCAGCGGCGCCTCGACGAGGACGTGCCGTTGACGCATCCGCGCGGTCAGCGCTCGGGGATCCCGCTCGTGTGCGAGGTCGACGCCGTGCCCGATGCGATCGGCACGGGCCACGTCCACCGCCTCGTTGATGTGGAAGGTCAGGTCGCGCGTGTGGACGCCCTTGAGCCCCTCGACGAGCTCCCCCGCGTGCAGGCTGACCCGCACGCCGGGGGAACGGGACTTGAGGAAGTCGACCATCCGCATGTGCAGCGTGTAGTCGCGCAGCGCGACGGGCGCGTCCTCCGGCTGCACCATGTTCACGCCGACGAAGCGGCCGAGGTGGCGGCGTACCAGCTCGAAGCCGAGGATCTGCTGGGCGAAGACATGGCGGGAGTCCAGGGCCCGCAATACCTGGTAGTCGAAGCGGATCGCGACCCGGCAGGCCTCCGGCGCGGTCCCGGTGTCGCAGCCCAGCAGCTTGCGCGAGTCGCGGACGGCGCGGTCGGTGTGGTCGGCCGCCTGCCGCACCAGCGCCTGGAACCGCCGGTCCCCGACCAGGGTGGCGTGGAACGCGGCGAGGTCGTCGGGGCCGGGGTCGTTCGGCAGGATGCGGTCCGCGAGCTGGTTGAGGGGCCCGACCTCGGGGGTGACCAGCGTCTCCAGATAGCCGCTGTGCTCCTTCGCCGAGTCCCGCGCCACCTCGGCGAGCATGTCCGCGTCGTGTCCGGTGGCGGCTTCCCCGAACTTTTCGAACGTGTCGAAGAAGTGGTCGTGTCCGGGTTGGGGATCCCCGTCGGGCGGCAGCACGAAGCCGCGCATCGACCAGGCCGCGATGACGTCGCGCCGGAACGGTCCCGACGGCAGGGCGTCGGTTGCCGGGCGCTGTCCGGCGGCGCAGGGCGGCGGGCCGGGAGTGACGACATGGATCGTGGTGTCCACGCACTTGCCGTCCCGCGCCGCGTACCCGATGAGCGACTCGGCGCGCACCGCTCCTCCCAGGTGGTGGTGCAGATCGCCGCCCTTGGGCATCTCTTCCAGGAAGCGCCGGAGCTCACTCGGCGTATGCGCGACGCGCCCCAAGTAGCCTTCCGTCGCGATCAGTTGAGGGTCGGTACCGTTCGGGTCGGTCGATGGCGCGGCGGCAGCGGGCAGCATCCCGACGGCCACTGCCAGCGCCGTGGCGCCGGCAAGCACCGACCACCGCGTTCCGTACCACTTCCGCATGGGGTGTTTCCTCTCCTCGTCCACTCCCGCATCACATCATCGGACGGCCCGACCCATCCGTTGCGACCCTCCCCGGGCCGAGTTCGTGGACTCGTTCGCCGCTCGGACACGGAACGTCAACCGGATATCCACGAGGTCTCTCACTAGGGTGATCATCGAACCCGGAAAGGGGGCGGCCCCTTGGCACACCCGCGCGTACTCGCGCTCGATTTCGTCGGCACCCTGGCGGGCCACGGCCCGGCCCCCGACGGCGCGTTGGTGGCGGACGTCCTGCGACGGCTGCCGGGGACGGTGGTGCCCCGGGAGTTCGCGGCCCGGTTCGACACCGTCACCCAGCACCTGCGCCGGGCCGACCGCGGCGTGCGCAGCACGTTCGCCACCCGGCTGCGCCGCACCGCCGAGGAGTGCGGGGCCCTCGTGCCCAGCCTGCGACTCGCGACGGAGGCGGTGTTCACCGCGGTGCCCGACGCACGCGTGGACCCGGTGGCCGCCAGGGCGGTACGCCAGTTGCACGCGCGGGGCCTGGTCTGCGTACTGGCCGCCAACACGGACCGCCCCGCGGCGGTACGCCTACGGACCCTGCGGGACGCGGGTATCGGGGACTGCTTCGACGCCCTCGTGCTCTCCAGCACCCTGGGCGTCCGCAAGCCCGACCCGCGCTTCTACGTCGCCGTGACCCGGGCGGCGGGCTGCCCGCCCGATCAGGTGCTGTTCGTCGGGGACAACCCGGAGACCGACGCGCTCGGCCCGCACCTGTGCGGCATGTCCGCGGTACTCGTCACCTCACGGCCCAGGCCGGCCGCGCTGCCCTCCGACATCGTGACGGTCCCGCACCTGAGCGCTCTCGCCGACCACCTCAACCGGCTTGGTTCCAGCGCGAGTTGACGAGGTGTCTCACTGTCCGATGTCCTCGTTCCACAGGGCGGGCTCGGCCGCGATGAACTCCCTCATCATGGCCACGCACTCGGGGTCGTCGAGCACCACGATCTCCACCCCGTGGGCGGCCAGCCACTCATGGCCGCCCCGGAACGTCTCGTCCTCACCCACGACGACCCGCGCGATCCCGAACTGCCGCACCAGGCCGCTGCAATACCAGCACGGGGACAGCGTGGTCACCATGGTCGTGTCGCGATAGGACCGCTGGCGCCCCGCCGCCCGGAAGGCCGCCGTCTCGGCGTGCAGCGACGGATCGTCCTCCTGTACGCGCAGATTGTGGCCGCGCCCGAGGAGCGTGCCGTCCGCGCCGTAGAGTGCCGCGCCGATCGGGATGCCGCCCTGAGCGCGGCCCGCCCGGGCCTCCTCGACGGCGGTCGCGAGCCACTGCCTGGCCAGTCGGTGTTCCATGCGCGCGACGATACGCCCACCGGCAACCAGCGACGTTCTACGACTTGTTGCCCCCGGATGCGGGGCCGCGTGGCGCCGACAGGGCGGCCTCCTCGACCGTTCGGGCCGACTGGAGGAACACGTCGAGGCGGCCGGCGGTGAGGATGCGCCGGTGCCAGGGCCGTACACAGACCACACCGAGGTGGCCCTCTCGCTCGCGGACCCTGCGGTGGGCCCGGCACAGCAGGGTGAGGACGGCGCAGTCGAAGAAGTCCACGGTGCGCAGGTCGACGATCACGCGGGCGCCGGCCGGCTGGGTGGCCGCGTCGAGATGCAGCTGCACCCCCGGGGCGGTCGCCACATCGACGGCGCCGTGGACCTCCACGACGGTGAACCCGTGCATCAGATACGTGCGGGCGTTGCAGCACCGGTCCGGCAGCAGCCCCGGCGGGAGGGGCAGGGGCGCCGAGACGGATGGCCGAGCGGTGATTCCCATGGCAGCTCCCGGTCCAGAACTGACCCCCACGGGCGCGGGGGTTCTCGGTAGTCGGGCAGTCACCGTGGTCCGGGGTGACGCACTACCACCTTAGAAGTCATCTCATTTGGCGAGTCGGCGGTAGCAGATGAGGGTGCAGGCGATGCTGGTGAAGGCGAGGAAGTGGTCGGCCTTGCGTTCGTAGCGGCGGTGGAGTCGTCGGCAGCCGGCGAGCCAGGCCATGGTGCGTTCCACGGTCCAGCGGTGGCGGCCCAGCCGTTGCGAGGACTCGACTCCCTTGCGGGCGATGCGGTGGGTGATGCCGCGTTCGCGTAACCATTGCCGCAGGTGGGCGTAGTCGTAGCCCTTGTCGGCGTGGAGTTTGCTGGGCTTGCGGCGGCGCGGGCCGCGGCGCGAGCGGATCGGCGGGATGCCCTTCACGAGCGGGATCAGGGCCTGACTGTCGTGCAGGTTGGCCCCGGAGATTCCGACGGATATGGGCAGACCGGACCGTTCGGTGATCAGGTGGATCTTCGAGCCGTACTTGCCCCGGTCGACAGGATTCGGACCCGTCAGGTCCCCCTTTTCAGGGCCCGCATGTTCACCGAGTCGATCGCGCACCTAGACCAGTCCAGTTCGCCGCGGGCGCCGAGTTCGTCGAGGACCAGGCGGTGGAGCTTGGCCCACACTCTGGCCTTCGACCACTCCGAGAACCGCCGGTGGGCGGTCGCTCCGGACGGCCCGAACGACGCCGAAGGCAGCTGCTGCCAGGTACAACCCGACGTGGCCACGAAGACAATCGCGGCCAGCACCTCCCGGTCCCCGTGCCGACGCCGACCACCGCCCTGCGGCCTCGACGGCGCCTCCGGCACCACCCGCTGGAACAACTCCCACAACTCGTCCGGCACCAGACGCTCAACGATCCCCACCATGACTCACAGAATACCGAGTCGCCCAAATGAGATGGCTTCTTAGGAACAGCCGCGTATGCAGAAACGTGCAGCCTGGAGTTTGTTCACCCCGCGGGGTGAACGAAATTTGCGCTGCCCTCGGTTCGAGGGCAGCGCACGGGCACTCGGGGGGCCAATCGAGCCCGCTCCACGTCCCGTTGGGGCCGGTGGGACACCGACCGGGTGGCCGGGCGCTCTCTCCCCACCTCCGAGAGCGCCCGGTCCGGGGACCGTCAGTAGGCGCCGAAGACGTTGTCGATCGAGCCGTAGGTCTTGGCCGCGTAGTTGCAGGCGGCGGTGATGTTGGCGACCGGGTCGTAGAGGTCCATGGGCGTACCCGGCACGTGGAAGGCGAGGAACGTGGGCTGGATGACCTGGAGGAGGCCCTTGGAGGGCGTTCCGGCCACGGCGTTGGAGTCCCAGTTGTTGATCGCCATCGGGTTGCCCGAGGACTCGCGCATGATGTTGCGGTAGATGCCGTTGTACGTGCCGGGGATGCCGTGCTGCGCCATGATGTCGAGGGACTGCTTGATCCAGCCGTCCAGGTTGTTCGCGTACGAGCTCGTGGCGGCGGGGGCGAGGGTCGTCGTCCGGGTGGAGCGGTCGGCGCGGCCGGCCGCGGCGTCCCGGGCGGTGCTCGCCGCGGCGCCGCCGAGGTTGAGCTTGAGGCCGGGGTGGATCAGCGCGGGGTCGGAGCCGATGACGCTCCGGTTGACCTCGTACAGCTTCTTCCAGCCGCCGCTCACGTCGAGGGCGTCGGCGATCTTGGCCAGCGAGTCACCGGCGGCGACCGCGTAGCTCGTGGGGCCCGCCTTCACGGCCGCGACCGGCTTGACCGCCGGGGCGGAGTGGACGGTCGCCGGGGCGGAGTGGACCGTCGCCGGGGCGGCGGCGGCCGTGGTGGCGCCGATCACCGGGAGGGCCAGTACGGCGCCTCCGGTACCCGCGGCGGCGATGCCGCGGGAGAACGAGCTGGACTTGGGGCGGCGGTGCTTGCCCTTTGCAGGCATGGTGCTTTCCTCTCCGTCGCCTACGAGGTGAGCTGTCGGGTTCGGACGGGAGATGTCCGGCCGCGGCGCACGCGGCTTCACCCCAGCCGATCCGGAATCCGGACCGGCGGCTTTCCTGGGTCCCCCGCTCCTGCCGTACGTGTGTGGGAGGCTCCGGACGGCGGCAGGATTCGGCGTTCCTTCCGGATTGACGGTGAACGTAAACGAATAGGCCGAGTGGAAACAAGGCCAGAATTCATTGCCGGTGATGCCGGATATAGATCAACTCGAATTCGGCCACCCGAGAAGCCGCCGCCCGAACCCTCAACTCGCTTTCGCCGGAACGGAAATGACCCCACTCGGCGCCGGGTCCGCATCCGCCCGCACGTGACCCAATTCACTCGCTCATCGCGCAACCGGCAGGGCAGTCCACAAAAGAGACGAGGTTCACCCAATAGCCCCAATGTGGACATTTTCCCGGCAGGAGTATTGCCGCTCATAGCACCCGAATTAGGACACTCAGGACTTTCTCGGATGCCTCAAGCCACCCAAACCGCCCCCTCCGCGCGCCTCGCCTGCTCCCCCAGGGCGGCGGCCACACACGCGCCCCTTACGTCGTCGCCCGGGATCATGCTCCTGGGGCGCCTCGCGCGGCGGGGCGGACGACAGTGAGGCGGAACGGTGAACCGAGACAGCGCGCAGTACGACGTCCTGGTGGTCGGGGGAACGGGGGTGGACACGGTCGTACGCGTCGATTCGCTGCCGGTCCCGCTCGCCGACTCCGTGCAGGTCGGCCCGATCGAGGAGTGGCCGGGCCACACGGGGGCGAACGTGGCTCTGGGCGCCCGGGCGCTCGGTCTGGCGGTCGGCCTGATCGACTGCATCGGGGACGACTGGATCGGCGCCCGGGTACGTGAACTCCTCGCGGCGGGCGATGTCGACTTCTCCCCGCTGATCTCCCCGGCGGGCACCCGGCGTGCGGTGAACCTGGTGGACGCCGACGGCCGGAGGATGTCCTTCTACGACGCCCGCGACCCGGACGACCTGCGGATGCCCCGGGACTTCTACCTGCCGCGGCTGCGACGGTCCCGCCATGTCCACCTGTCCATCATGAACTTCGCGCGCTACCTGTTCGACGACATCGAGGAGCTCGGCGTCCCCGTCTCCGTCGATCTGCACGACTGGGACGGACTGGCCGACCACCACCGGGAGTTCGCCCTCCGCGCCGACCTCGTGTTCCTCAGCGCGGCGGGCGCGGGTGACCACACCCCCCAGCTGATGCGCGCGATCCTTCGCGAGGGCCGGGCCTCCACGGTGGTGGCCACGGCCGGGGCGAGCGGATCCACCGTCCTCACCCGGGACGGCGGCGCCACCCCGCACCACATCCCGGCGGTCGCACCGCCTGCGCCCGTCGTGGACACCAACGGCGCGGGGGACGCCTATGTCAGCGGATTCCTGTACGGCAAACTCGCCGGCCGGGGCGCCCTGGAGTGCGGCCGACTCGGCGCGATCGCGGGCGCCCACGCCTGCACGGCACCGGCGGCCACCGACCCCATTTCACTGGAAAGGCTTTTGGCGGCGCATCAAATAGCCTGACGCAGTGGCAATTCACCATCCGTCATGAGGCATGGGTCATGGGTCATGGGGGCGTCATGAACGCTCAAGGAATTCGAGAGCATTTCGTCGTGCTCGGCCCGGGGCGCACTTCTTCGTCCTCAACCGCCGTGCCGGAAACGCCCTTTGGGCGGCTTCACACCAGGCCGACCTCGCGGACGAGTTCGAGGCCCAGGACGCGATCGAGGTGGGCGACGGTCTCGAACTTGGCGCCCTCGGGGACATCGTCGGCCGTCGCCAGAGCGTGCAGCAGACGCAGAACGGCTGAGGTGTCGAGCCGGTGGTCCAGGGCGGTGCGGGCCGTCGACTTGAGGTCGGCGGGGATCGGCTTCGAGGGGTGTTCGGCCCAGGCCGCCACGGCTCGCCGCCAGCGGGCCAGCGCGTGGCCTGCTTCGGCGATCTCCTCGGCCGTGATGGAGACCGGTTCCTCATACGGGTGGCTGAGCAGCACCAGACGTACCGCCAACGGGTCGAGGCCCTGGAGCGGGGGCAGGGCCGCCCGTCCGATCTGAAGGCAGGCGACGCCCGCGCCCTCGTACATACCGCTGGTGAGCTGGACGCCGGGCGGGCCGCCCAACTCCTGTGCGATTCGGGCCGGTTCGCCCTCGGCGTCGGGCGGGCGGATCGCGGCGGCCGCCTCGGTCTTCGGTCCGGTCCATCCGATGAGCACCGCCCTGCCGCGCATCTCGACGACGCGCGCCAGCACGTCAGCGGTCAGGAGCACCCGCAGCGCGGTCCCGGGGTCGTTGTCGGCGGGGGCGTGCGCGTGGACGCGCAGGGGGCCGGGGCCGGCGAGTTCATCGACGATTCGCAGCACCCGGCCGAGCCTAGGCGTTCGTGCCCGGCCTGGACACAGGGCCGCGCCCCGAGATGCGGAAATCGCCGCCCGCGCTGCCCCCTGTGGGGGCGTCGGCTCTCAGGCGAGCAGCGGCTTCAGGGCGCCTGCGCGCAGACGCTCGACGAGCGGGCCCCCGTACCGCCGTGCGGACCACGTCACGGCGAACGCCACCACGGCCCCGGTCACGAAGGCGACCAGCACGTCGTGGGGGTAGTGCGCGCCGACGTACACGCGGGAGGCGCCCATCAGGAGTGCGGCGATCGCGGCGATCGCGCCGAGCCGGCGGTCTACCAGGAACAGGGCGACGGCGGCGGCCGCCGCGACCGTGGTGTGGTTGCTGGGGAAGGCGTAGTCGTCAAGCGGCGGGCACTTCTCGATCAGGAAGTCGTGCGGGAGCGCACGACAGGGCCGCACCTCCGTGAACACCGATTTGACCGCGTCGTTCACCCCGTACGCGAGCACCATCGCGATCGGAGCGGCCAGCGCCGCCGCCATCACCGAGGCGTCCTTGCGCCGGGCGATCCACCAGCCGGCGAGCATGAACACCGCGAACAGGGCGATGCCGTAGCTGGTGTAGGCGGACACCGGCCCGTTCAGCCAGTGGGTGTGCCGGGCGAAGTCGGTGATGTCGCCATACAGGCCGCCGTCGATGGACGCACCGTCCAGGGCCTGAGGTGTGGGCGTGGGGCTGGTCATGGGGTGGGGCTCTCCGGTGGGTCGAGGCGGTGCGGGCGGCGCCCTGGACAACGGGGCACGGCGTGGAGGGGCCGTGCGGTGGTCGTGCGGATGGACGGAACACTAACGTCTACAGGCACGTAGACGTAAAAGCGCCGCGATCGGTTGCGCGCGGGCGACTGCCGGATGGTCGCGCTCCCTGCCCGTTTCAGCCGGGTTCGGGGGGAGCGGTCAGCCCCAGAGGGCTTCGGCCAGCGCCACGCCCGCGAAGGCCGCACCGAGCCCCGCCACCACGCTCAGGACGACGTTCGCAGCGGCGTAGGCCCTGGCTCCGTCCTCGGCGAGCCGGAGAGTCTCGTACGAGAACGTGGAGTACGTCGTCAACGCCCCGCAGAGGCCTGTGCCCAGGAGCAGCTGCACCTGTGAGGACGCGGCGCCCTCGGTGACCGCGCCGGTCAGCGCGCCCAGGATCAGACAGCCGACGACGTTGACGGTGAAGGTGCCCCAAGGGAAGAGACTGTCGTGCCGCTTCTGCACGGCCCGGTCGGTGAGATAGCGCAGCGGAGCGCCGATGGCCGCCCCCAACACCACCCACAGCCAGGTCACTTGGCGCGCTCCCGTCCCACGTACCGGATGACCTCGCAGTCGTCGAGCATCACCAGGCCTTCGGTGACCAGCTCGTCCAACTGCGGCAGGAAGGCACGGACACGGTCCTCGTCGTCCACGATGACGATCGCCACGGGCAGGTCCTCGCTCAGCGACAACAGGCGCTGGGTGTGGATGAGGGAGGAGGCGCCGAACCCCTCGATGCCGCGGAACACGCTGGCGCCGGCGAGTCCGGCCGCGTGGGCCCGGTGCACGATCTCGGTGTAGACGGGCCGGTGGTGCCACAGATCGCTCTCGCCGATGAGGATCGTGACCCGCAGGGCCCGTCCGGTCAGTCTGGTCATCGCTGCCTCCGCACCAGTGCGCGCCGGGTCAGCCACACCGCGCTCCACACCGCCGCGAGCGCCGCGAGCAGCGTCAGCGCGAGATAGCCGAGGGCGGCGCGGGGGTGGCCCGCGGTCAGGAGTTTCTGGATGTCGACGGTGTACGTCGAGAAGGTGGTGAAGCCGCCGAGCACGCCGGTCCCGAAGAAGGGGCGTACGAGACGGTGGGTGGTCCACGCCTCGGTGATCAGCACCATGAACACGCCGATCACGGCGCAGCCCACGGCGTTGACCAGCAATGTCGTCCAGGGGAACGAGTCCGGCGCGGTGGTCCACAGGAGCGAGGCGCCGTAGCGGGCGCAGGCGCCGATCGCACCCCCGAGCGCCACCACCGCGACGACCGGTCCTTGGCCCGGCGCGGTGTTCGAGCGGCGTGTGAGGTCGGCCGGTGCGACATCGGGGTCCACCGGCTCGGTGACCGCCCGGGACCAGGGGGCTTCCTCGGACATACCTCTCCTACCTGAGGGGCACCCTTGCCCGAGCTCTGGGCGTGGTTCGCGCGGGTGGGGCCCGATCCGGAAGACCGGAGATCGCCGCTCCCCCAAGGCTAGCGCCCGGTCTCGCCCACTCGCCAACGGGCCCGGAAGCGGTACGCGCTCAGCGACCGGAGGGGTGGGGCGGCGGCGGTGGGGGGAGCGATCCGAGGCCGGGGGCCGTGTCGGGCCAGACCAGCAGGACCGGGCACGGCGCGTGGTCGACGACGAACCGGGTGGCCGGGCCGAGGCTGCGCGGCCCGAGGTGGCTGTGGTCGCCGTCGCGGGCGCAGACCAGGAGGGTGGCGCCCTCCGCCGCGCGCACGACCTGCTGTTCGGCGCGGCCGTGCAGCGCGAGGCGGCGGGCGGGGCGACCGAGGGCTCGCTCGGCCTGGGCGAAGAGTTCCTCGTCGGCGGCCCGGGCGAGGTCTTCGAGCCGGGTGCCGGGGTCGCGTTGGCGGTGGCCGCGGCCGAGAAGTCCGGCGAACGCGCCGTGCGCGGCCTCGGCCACGTCGTCGTCGGTGACGTGCAGGAGGACGAGGTCGGCGTCCGCGGCCGTGTGCTCGCGGGCGGCGTCCACGCAGGCGGGCCAGGCGCCCTCGGTGATCCAGATGATGACGCTCATGGAATGCGATCAGCCTCCGATCGTGTGCAGTGCCACCCACAGCGCGGCGGTCGCCGGGACCAGTGTGGCGGGAACCGTCAGCAGCCCGAGGCGGGTGAAGTGACCCAGTCGGGGCGCGTCGTCGTGTTCATGCAGGATGCGCCGCCACAGCAGGGTGGCGAGCGAGCCGACGTAGGTGAGGTTGGGGCCGAGGTTGACGCCGATGAGGACGGCGAGGACCGGCCCCGGACCGCCCGACGCCGCCACCGGGAGCAGGGCGAGAACGGCGGGCAGGTTGTTGATGAGGTTCGACAGGACGGCGGCGACGGCGACGACCGCGAGCAGGGCGGGCAGCGACTCCCCGCCCGGCAGCAGCCGGCCGATGGCCGAGCCGAGCCCGTTGTCCACGACGGCCTTGACGACGATGCCGAGGCCGAGCACGAACACACAGAACGGGATGCCGGCCGAGGCGACCAGCGCGCGTGGCGTGGTGCGCCGCCGCACCAGGCCGCGTACGGCGAGGACGAGGGCGCCCGCGAGCGCGGCCCAGGCCGGGCTGAGGCCCGCGAACGAGGTCACCACGAATCCGCCGAGCGTCAGCGCCAGGACGACGAGCGTGAACACGGGCATCGGTGTGGCGTCCGCGGACCGTGCCCCGCCGGGGTGGGCGGCCAGGTCGCCGCGGAAGAAGACGCGGAAGATCGCGTACTCCACGGCGATGGCGGCCAGCCAGGGCAGCGTCATCAGCGCGGCGAACCTCGTGAAGGAGAGGCCGCTCGCGGCCAGCGCCAGCAGGTTGGTGAGGTTGGAGACGGGCAACAGCAGGGAGGCCGAGTTCGCCAGGTGCGCGGTGGCGTACACATGCGGGCGGGCCCGGACTCCGGCGCGGGCGGCCGTCGCGAACACCACGGGGGTGAGCAGCACGACGGTCGCGTCCAGGCTGAGGACGGCGGTGATGACCGCCGCGACGACGAAGACCCCGCCGAGCAGGCGCTGGGCGCTCGCCCCGCAGACCCGGGCGACGACGTCACCGGCGGCCGCGAACAGGCCCTCGTCGTCGCAGAGTTGGGCCAGGACGAGCACCGCGGCGAGGAAGCCCACCACGGGCAGCAGATCGCGGGTCTGTTGCCACGCTTCGGCGGGCGAGACCGCGCCGAGAGCGACGACGAGTCCCGCCGCGGGAAGCGCCGCAACCGCTTCCGGCAGGCCGCGGGGGCGTACGACGGCGAAGGCCAGCACGCCGATGAGGAGGACGGCCGACACGATCTCGGCGGTGACGGTACTCAGGGTCGGCCTCCGGACGACGGGCGATCACGGTGGCGGGCCCCGTGCCGCACCACCGTGGTCGACCCTACGTGAGGGCCGCCGCTCCGCGTTCTTCGACGGTACGGAGTCGTCGATGTCGCCTCCCCCGCTGCCGATGTCACCTCTCCGGCTGTCGTGGCGCCGGTCAGCAGCGTCCTCGGCCGCTGCCCGTGCCGGCCGACGCTACCCGGGGGGTGATGTCCGCGCTGCGCGTCGCGGGTACCGGCAGCAGCTGCCCGGTGTCCGCGCGTACGGCGCTCACGGAGCGCGCGGTGACGCGGCCCAGTGGGGCCGGGGTGAGGACGGCCTGGCTCTGGACGTAGGCGATGAAGCTCTCGAAGTCCCTTGTGTGGCGCACCGGTTGGGTGTACGTCCCCAGGGCCGGGTAGTCGTCGGCGCCGATCAGGGTGTACGCCGTGACGGCGATCCGGTAGGTGGCTCGCAGGTCGAGCGGGGTGCCGTCGATCAGGACGTCCGCCGGGTTCACACGGTTGCCGACCGCCCCGGCGGCGTCGAAGGTGTACCGCACGTTGTGGGAGACGGCCAGGGGCGCGTAGGTGAGGACGGTCCCCTTCATCTTCCACTGCTGTTCCAGGGTGTCGTGGATGCACTGGCCGGTGACGGTGGCCGTGACGATCGGGTCCCCGTAGCCGACCGCGTTGAAGGCCTTGCGGTAGGAGACGGCCCCCTGCACGGTCGCGTCGAGGACGAGGTCGTCGTTGATGACGCAGGAGCCCTGGCGGGGCGCGACCGCGATCAGGGCGAGTTGGGCGGGGACGTTGGGGTGGATGTTCCCGGTGTCGAAGGGGTCGAGCTTCTGGCCGCCGGCCCACAGCGCCCAGTCGGCGGTGAGGTTGCCCATGGTGCTCTCGCCGAAGCTGTTCAGGCTGCGGGTGAACGAGGCCGTCTGCCGTCCGATGCGGGTCGCGCCCCGGTTGTCGGCGTAACCGCTCCAGTAGTCGGCGGTCTCCTTGAGGTCCGGGTCGGGCGTCACGTCATGGGTGTTGGGGTGGTTGGTGGAGGTGGTCAGCTCGCGTACGACCTTGCCCGTCACGGGGTCAAGACGCAGATTGATCTCGTTGATGATCTGCGCGTGGCAGCCCGCCTCGACGAACGGGCGCGGCCGGCCCGACGGGTCGGGCACCATCATGTTGAACGCGTAGTGCCAGTGGCCGGTGACGATCGCGTCGATGTCGGAGGACACGGTGAGCGCGAGGTCGTAGGCGGGACCCGAGGGGGTGCTGCCGCTATTGAAGTCGCTTCCGGCGACGGCCCCGTCGTGCATGCTGAGCACGATCGCGTTGACGCCTCGCGCTTTGAGCAGCGCCGCGTAGTAGTTGGCCGTCGCGACCTCTTGGGACATGCGCAACGCGGTCTGGAAACTCGTGGAGCCCGTGTCCGTTCCGGTGACCGTGAGGTGGATGAAGCCGATCGGAAGGCGCCGCCCGCCGGGGCCGCGTACCCATTCCACATTGACCGGGGGAAGGACGCTCTTTCCGGAAGTCCCCCACAGCATGTTGGCCGAATAGTAACGGAACTTCGCGCCGGGGAAGGTGCGTCCGGTGGAGTCGGGGAAACTGTTCGTCCAGCCCTCACCCGCGTACGGTTTGCCCTTTTCCATGTGGTCGATCAGGAAACCGGGGGTGCGATCGAACTCGTGGTTTCCGGCCGTCGAGAAGTCGAGCCCCATCCGGTTCAACGCCTCGATGGTGGGTTCGTCGGCCAGTGAGGCGGCCGGAAACGACCAGCCCGAGAACAGGTCTCCCTGTGCGAAGAACAGCGTGTTGGTGTGGCCTGCCCGCAGGTTCTTGAGGTGCGTGGCCATATAGGGCACGCCGCCCACGGTGAACTGTTTCCCGCCCGCGCCCGTGATGACGGCGTCGCTCGCGGGCGGAGCCTGAAGGTATCCGTGCAGGTCGGTGATGCTGAGCAGTTGTACGTCCACGTACTCGGTGGCTGTCGCCGCGTCCCGGGCGTGGCCGCTGGCCAGGGCCGGCGTGCCCGTCGCCGCCATCGTCACGAGTGACCCCGCCACGGTCATGAAGCTCCGTCGACCCACGCCCCACATTTCGACTCCTTCATTCGAAAGTTACGCGGCCACTCCGAAGGCGGTGTTCCGGCCCGGTTGGCGGCCGGAATAACCGCGTGACACGAATCCGATGTTCGCGTGCGCCAGGAATATGACCGGGCACCAGGAATACAACACGGCAGGATGGCCAGAACCGGCGACACGCCGCCGGTCCGAGGGCGTCGGGTGTGAGACGCCGACTCGACCAAGTCAAGCGCATGAACCGGACGACGAGACAAAGACACGCGGAACTCACGGGTGGTGACGCATGACGAGTCGCTGAACCGAATCCGGCGCACTCCAACCTCGCGACCGGCCAGGACTCATGAATACGTGTCGAAATGTCGAGCAACGCGGCGCCGGCACAAAGCCCTTCAGCTGGAAGGGATTTGGCTGCGCCGCCCGATAATCGACTCCGACCTCTCCGCATGAGGGCCGCCCTTCACCCGTGCACCTCGCGTGCCTGGCGGGGCGGTTCTCCGCGTCGAGTGCCGTGCGCCCGGCACGGTTCGACCGTCCCTGTCACGGCGGGCCGGTTACGTCGTCCGGAGCGCGGTGGGCAGGGCCCGCCGAAGGGCCGTCTCCGGCCGCGTCGGCACCCGGGCCGACCACTCACGGAGATGCGCTCACTGCCATTGTCCCCCGCCCGGCCCGCGCCAAATCAGGCTGGCGGAACGGGAGTTGAGCAAGCGTAGGTAAAGGTTCGGGTACGCACGTCACACCCGCGTCACGCCGAGCCGGACCGCGCTACGCGGAACCCCACGTCGTCGATCCGGAAGGTCGGGTGGCTGCGGCGGCGCACGGAGGCCCGGCAGCTCCAGGGCTCGTCGAACCATCCGCCGCCCCGCAACACCCGGTAGCTGCCATAGACCTCGGCGTCATAGACGTCCCAGCACCATTCCCAGACGTTGCCCAGCATGTCGTGCAGTCCCCATGCGTTGGGCCGTCTGCCACCCACCTCGTGCACGCGCTCCCCGGAGTTGCCCCGGTGCCAGGCGATCTCGTCGAGGGGCCCGTACCGCGCCTCGGACGTACCGGCGCGGCAGGCGTGTTCCCATTCGGCCTCGGTCGGTAGGCGATAGCCGTCGCCGGCCGCGTCCCACTCGATGGCTCCGCCCTCGCCCTCCCGATAGACGGGCGTCAATCCCTCCTGTTCGGAGAGGCGGTTGCAGTACCCGACCGCGTCCAGCCAGGAGACCCCTTCCACGGGCAGCCGGTCGCCTTGTGAGGTGCTGGGCCGTGCACCGGTGACCTTCGCGTAGCGCTCCTGGGTCACGGGGGACGCGGCCAAGCGGTAGGCGGCGAGGTCGACTCCCCAACTGCGCCGGGTCCGCCGGTCCGACAGGGTCACCTGCCCCGCGGGGACGGCGATCATCCGGTCTTCCACTGCCGCACTCACGTCCATGATCGGCCACCCTAGCAACCGCCGAGCCAACCGCCGCGCGACGAAAGCCGGTTGACCTGCGCCCATAACGACGGCTTCTCACAGCGAGATCCAACATCTCTTGGACTTTTCCCCGCGGCCCGCCACAGGGTGGGAGCGGAGAAAGGGAGCCGATCATGACGGTATTGATAGCGGGGGCAGGCATCGGTGGACTCACCGCGGCGCTGAGTCTGCATGCGGCAGGCATCGACGCGGTGGTGCGGGAGAGCGCGCGGGAGATCCGTCCCCTGGGAGTCGGCATCAACCTGTTGCCGCATGCGGTGCGCGAACTGACCGAGCTGGGCCTGGGCGACCAGCTCGCCGAGCTCGGCGTCTCCATCACCGAGATCGTCTACGCCGATCCGCGTGGGCGCCAACTGTTCGCCGAATCAAGGGGGTTGGCGCAGGGTTATCGATGGCCGCAATATGCCGTCCATCGTGGCGAGTTGCAACACCTCCTGCTCGCGGCGGTACGGGAACGACTGGGTGCCGACGCGGTGCGCACGGGCACCCGGGTGGTGGACTTCGCGCAGGGACCGGAGGAGCCCGCCGGGGTCCGCGTCCAACTCCTGGACCGGGACTCCGGCGCCCTGGAGGAGACCCGCGTTTCGGCGTTGGTCGGCGCGGACGGCCTGCACTCCGCCGTCAGGCGGCGGCTGCGTCCGGACGGCGGCCCGTTGCTGTGGTCGGGCATCCGGATGTGGCGGGGCGTCACCCGGGCCGAACCGTTCCTCGCCGGGTGCTCGATGGCCATCGTGCGCGACGGTGACGTGGAGCTGGTCGCCTATCCGATCGGTGGCGACCGGATCAACTGGGTGGCGCAGGTCAAGGTGTCCGAGCCGGGCCCGCTCGCCGAGGACGCGGACTGGAACAGAGCGGGCCGCCTCACGGACGTCCTGCCGTACTTCGAGCACTGGTCGCTCGGTCGGCTCGATGTGCCGGAGCTCCTGTCGGGTTGCGGGCAGATCCTGGAGTACCCGATGGTCGACCGTGAGCCACTGCCCGCTTGGGGGCGCGGCCGGGTGACCCTGCTGGGCGACGCCGCACACCCGATGTACCCCGTGGGCGCCAACGGCGCGTCGCAATCGGTCGTCGACGCCCGGGTGCTGGCCCGCGAACTTTCGGCTGCCGACGACCCGGCCGTCGGCCTCGCCCGGTACGAGGCCCTGCGCCGGGAGGCGACGGCGGCCGTGGTGCTGGCGAACCGGGAGATGAGCCGGACCGAGGCACACTCCAAGTCCGCGGAGAGCTTCGCGCGGATGACCGACACCTACCGCAACGCCACGGGCAGCGATGTGGCGGCCCTGAACGCACGCCCCTCACTGAACGCGCCCTGAGCTCGGCGGGGCGGGCGGGCCGCGCCTGCCGGACCGTTCCGGCTCCAGCCACGGCCACGGCCGCGGACACCGCGAGAGCCGTAGCTACGAATACGGCTCTGGCTACGGCGCGAAATTCGGTGGAACGGCACCGCTGTCCGCCCCTACCGTGCTCCCGAACCAAGTCGTCCAGGCGAGGACATGTCGTTGTACACCCTGTGAGTTTTCCCGAGCGCTGATCGGTCGCGCGCCGCACTTGTGCGGCGCGCTGCTTCTTGCTGCGGACTTCTCACTGAAACCGGTGTACTTCTGTGCTCAACACCTGGGCCGTCATGCCCACTTGTCTGCCTCTCGTCGTCCGGCGTTGCCACACGTGCGCGTGCGAGCGCTTCCGGGCGGCCGGAAAGTTTCGCGTCAACGCCCATCACAAACTCATCGACGCCTGGCTCCTCGTGTTCTGTACCGCGTGCGGGGAAACGGCGAAGCTCACCGTCCTGGAGCGGACTCAGGTCCGATCCGTACGACCCGAGCTGCTGGACCGGCTGCACGACAACGACCTCGGTCTGACGGCCGAACTGCTCCAGGATCCGCGTGTGTTGCGCCGTAACCGCGTCGCGCTCGACTGGAACGGCGCCTGGCGGCTCGACACCGGCGGATCGGACCACCTGGGCCGTGAGGCGATCGATGTCACGGTCCGCTTCGCGGCGCCGATACCCGTCCGGCCGGTGCGGCTGATCGCCGAGGGGTGCGGCCTTTCACGGGCCGAGGTCGAGGGCCTGATCCATACGGGCAACCTCGTTTCGGCGGTCCGTCTCGGCGGCCGACTCTCCGGCGACTTCACCTTCACGCTCAAGCGCTGAGCCACCCCGGGCCCAGGGGCCTGTCCGGCACGTCCGCCGGGCAGGCCCTCCTCCCGAGCCGCCCCTGACCAGGAACCCCCTTCAGCCGCGGCGCCAACGACGGCCCGTAGCATGCCCCCATGCCCGAGCTCCAGCTGCTGCGCCTCGACCACGCCTGCGCTCTCCTGAGGTTCGAACGGGAGAACCGCGCCTACTTCGCCGCATCGGTCCCCGACCGCGGCGATGACTTTTTCGCCGAGTTCGACGCCCGGCTCGGCGCACTGCTCGTCGAGCAGGAAACGGGCGTCTGCTTCTTCCATGTGGTGGTGGACGACGAGGGCGAGGTGCTGGGGCGGGTCAACTTGCTTGACGTGACTGCCGGTTGGGCGGAACTCGGGTACCGGATCGCCGAGCGAGCCGCCGGCCGGGGCCTCGCCACGGCGTCCGTCCGCGAGGTCTGCCGTCTGGCTTCGCGCGCCTACGGTCTGACCTCACTGACGGCGAGGACCACCGTGGACAACGCCGGCTCCCGCGCCGTGCTGGCCCGCACCGGATTCGAGGTCACCTCGCAGATCCAATTGGCCGGCCGCCCCGGGCTCGGTTTCGTACGGAACCTCTGACCCCACGGCCGGCCGCCGGCTCGTTGATGTGGCCACGGCTGTGCATCGGGAACGGATCCGCCCCGATCGCTGTCTACTTGGCTGAGCACCCCCGAGCGGTGCCGCTCGGGCATGCCCGGGGGAACGTCTGGCAGAGAGTTCTATCGACCCATGGGTCTCACGAGTAACAAGGTGCTGGCGCTGACCGTGGTGTGCGCGGTGGTGATGTTCGCCGTCACCATCTGGTTGTGGCCGCGCCTCTCCCGGCATGACTGGAAGACGATTCTGGGCCGACTGGGGCTCCTGATCGCGACCCAGCTCCTGGTGTTCGCCGCCGTGGGGCTCGCGACGAACAACTCCTTCCTGTTCTTCGGCTCGTGGACGGACCTCTTCGGACAGGAACAGGGCGTCGGCGTGGTCGTCGACCACTAGGGCCCCCAGGACCCCGAGGACCGGTCGGGGCACGGGACGCCACCTGGTCAGCGCCCGCGGCCGAAGGCGCGGGAGAGCAGGTTCCGGGGAGCGGGAGCCGGGTCGGCGGGTTCGGTGGGCTCGGGGTCCTTCGCGGCCGGACGCAGCGGTTGGGGCGGAGTCGGTGCCTGCGCCTTCTTGCCGCTGATCCGGATCAGCGGGGCTCCCGCCACCTCCTCCACGCCGTGCCACAGGTCCGTGCGCGAGGTGAGCCACTCCAGCAACTCGGCGCGGGCCGGCTCGGGATCGCCCCAAGTGCCGTACGCCTTGGTGCCGGTGATGCAGATGAGCTTCAGTCCCGTCGTCGCGACCGCCCCCCAGACCGCCGCGGCGACGCCGGGACAGTGCTCGGCGCGGAAGTCGTCGAAGGCCACGATGGCGTCCGGGGCGGACAGCTCCTTGGCGGCCTCGATGTCGCCGCGTACGTGCTCGTACAGATGCGAGGCGTCCACGTGAATGAAGCGACAGCTTCCGGGGGTGAGGCGGGAGGCGATGACGGAGGTCGGAGCCTGCACGACGGTGGGGAGCCGCTCGTGGAAGGCGAGGTAGTTCGCCTCGAAGGCGCGGCGGGTGAGCGTGGCGTACGACCTGCCCATTTCGGCGCTGTTGGGGTCGTCCGGGGCCGGTGAGTCGAAGAGGTCGCAGACCGTGAACTCCTCGCCGGGCCGCTGGTAGGCGCCGATGAAGATGGCGCTCTTGCCCAGGTAGGCGCCGAGTTCGAGGAGATCCCCGGTCCCTCGGGGGGCACAGTCCTGGCGCGTCAGGAACCAGTCGAACAGCAGCTGATCGACCGGCCAGAACCAGCCTTTGACATCGGAGAAGTGGCTCGGAGCCGTCACGGGAGCACTCGTCGTTGGGGACATGACCCGGTCCTACTCCTGCCAGATGACCCGGAGGTGACCGCGGGGCGTGCGCCCGGCGCCCCCCGGTCGAAGCTCCCCCGCACGCCGTCGACGCCGAAGCCTCGACGCCCCGGGATGAACACGTTGCGCGTTCGCTTGACTACGCAGACGGAGCCGCGCGAACCCTGACCTCAATGGCGATTTCCCCCGACTACACATAAAGGGGATGTAAGCGCACAATGGGAACGCGACATCCTGTCGCAGCGCGCGGCCAGACGTGCAGACTTTTCAGAAGGAGGCGAGTCGGATGGCCGACGTCTCACACCGCCCCGGTGATATCTCCGGGCACCCCGATGTATCGGAGATGCGGGACCGCTACGCAAGGGTGATGGAAACCCGAGGAGTGGCAGCGGTCGAGGAGCTCGTGATCCTCGCCGGCATCTACGCAGCGATCTCCGGCTGGACGGTCCACTTCTCGGCCGCCAAGCCCACCCTGGCCCTCAGCAACCTGGTCGTGGGCATAGCCCTCGCCGTGCTGGGCCTGTGCATGTCCATGGCCCCGGAGAGGTCCCAGGACCTGAACTTCGTGGTCCTGCTCCTCGGAGCCTGGCTGATCGTCTCTCCATGGGTCGTAGCGCGCAGCGCCGGCACCGGAGCCATCCTCAGCAACGTCATCACAGGCGCGTGTGTGTGCCTGTTCGCCCTCGTCGCCGGAGGCATCTTGATGAGCAGGGGCCGAAGGACGCCAGACACGCGCCGCTGACCCCACCAGCCCCTTCCCTGCGGCCCGCACGGCGCCCGCACTGACGGCGCCCGCACCTCAACTCCCGGCCCGTGAGCCGGAGTCGGTGCGGGCGCCGTCGGCGCGGGCGCCGGTCCGCCCCGGCCGTCCGAGCTCGCCATCCTGCTTGCCACCCCCCCTGTGAGGGCCATCACATTCCGAACGGGGCCGCCGGGAGTAACCTGTCTCCATGCCTCTGCTCGTACGACGCCGCCACGTGGACTTCGTCCGCGTCACGAGCATGGCCTGTCGCACTTACCGCTGACCCAGGCCCCCCTTCACTCCTCCCGTGCTCCAGCGGCCCCCGCCCCACCCCGGCGGAGCCGCCACCGCGCCCACCCGCGCCGGCCGGGACATCTCCCAGCGGATGGCTTCCATGTCGTACGTGACCTCGTCACAGCTCTCGTCGCAGCGCCCGAGCACCTCGTCGCAGCTCCCGATCATCGACCTTTCCGCCGCCGACCGCGGCCCCGAGGCCCGTGGGCAGCTGCACGCCCAGCTCCACGCCGCCGCGCACGGCGTCGGTTTCTTCCAGCTCGTCGGGCACGGCGTCACCGATGCCGAGACCGCCGCGCTCAACCACGCCATGCGGGCTTTCTTCCGGCTGCCGCAGGCGGACCGACTGGCCATCGACAACGTCAACTCGCCCCACTTCCGCGGCTATACGCGCATCGGCGACGAACGCACCGGCGGCTCCCGCGACTGGCGCGACCAGCTCGACATCGGCGCCGAGCGCCCTGCGCGGACACCCGGGCCGGGCGAGCCCGCGTACTGGTGGCTCGAAGGCCCCAACCAGTGGCCCGCCGCGCTGCCGGAGCTGCGCACCGCGGCGCTCACCTGGATCGACCGGCTCAGCGCGGTCGCGGGGAAGCTGCTGCACGAGCTGCTCGCCGCGATCGGCGCTCCCGAGACCTTCTACGACGACGTGTTCGGCGACCGCGCCCATCTGCACCTGAAGCTGGTGCGCTATCCCGGCAGCGCCGAGGACGGCACCGGCCAGGGCGTCGGCGCCCACAAGGATTACGGCTTCCTCACCCTGCTCCACCAGGACAGCGTGGGCGGACTCCAGGTGCAGCGCGAGGACGGCCGCTTCCACGACGTGCCTCCGCTTCCCGGCGCCTTCGTCGTCAACCTCGGCGAGCTCCTCGAAGTCGCGACGAACGGCTATCTGCTCGCCACCAACCACCGGGTGGTGAGCCCTCCCGGCGCGACCGAGCGCTTCTCCGTCCCGTTCTTCTACAACCCGCGCCTCGACGCCCGCATCGAGCCGCTCCCGTTCCCCTACGCGGCGCTCGCCCCCGGCGCCACCGCGGACCCTGCCAACCCGCTGTTCGCCGAGTACGGCCGCAACGAGCTCAAGGGCAAGCTGCGGGCCCACCCCCTGGTGGCGGCCCGCCACCACGCGGACCTGCTTCTCAGCGACCGCCCGCTCGCCGGATCCGCCCTCGCCTCCTAGACACCGTCACGCTCGCGGAATCCGCGCTCGCCTCCTGGACGCCGTCAGGCCCGGCGGTCCACCAGCACCTCCGAAAGCTCGATCAGCTCCTCCACATGGGCCGTCACGAGAGGCGCCGCGCGGAGCCGGTCGCGCGCGGCGGACACCCGGGTGCGGGCGTCCCGCAGCGCGTAGGCCCGGCCACCCGCCTCGTCGATGAGGTCGGCGGCCTTGCGCACCCGGTCGTCGTCGTGGGGGCCCTCCCCGCCCAGGAGGCGCTCCAGGTGGGGCCCGATGGCGGGGGTCAGGGCGATCGCGGCGAGCACCGGCAGCGTCTTCTTGCCGCGCCGAAGATCACTGTGGGCCGGCTTTCCGGTGACGGCGGGGTCGCCCCAGATCCCCAGGACGTCGTCGACGGCCTGGAACGCGAGACCCCACAGCCGTCCGGCCTCGGCCAGAGCGTCCGTGCGTCGGGGGTGGGCGCCCGCGAGGGTCGGCCCGAGGGAGGTGGCACAGCCGAGCAGGGCGCCGGTCTTGCGTGCCGCCATGGCCCGGTACTCGGCGAGCCCCACGGCTCCGCGACCAGACCACGGCCGGGTCTCGAACAACACATCGTCGGCCTGCCCGTGCACCAACTCCCCCAACATCAGGGCAAGTTGGTGGACCGCCGGGCCGCCCCGCACGCCGTCGGCCCCCGACAGAACGCGCACGGCCAGGGCGAACAAGGCGTCGCCCGCCAGAACCGCGGGGCCCGTACCGAAGGCCTTCCATGCGCTGTCGCGATGCCTTCTGCGCTCGTCGCCGTCCATGATGTCGTCGTGCATCAGCGAGAAGGTGTGGATCAGCTCGATGGCGACGGCCGCGGGTACCGCCACGTCCGCGCCCGCGCCCACCGCCTCCGCCCCGAGCACCGTGAGCGCCGGCCGCACCCCCTTGCCGCCGCCCCCGGTGCTGGGCTCACCGTTCACGTCACACCATCCGAACGCGTGCGAGGCGATCCGCCCCGGGTCGGGATGGAGGCCGTGGACCGCCTCGCGCAGCGCCGGCTCGACCAGCTTTCGGCAGCGGGCGAGGGTTTCGGCCGCCGGGAGAGGAGGCCGTGCGGCTTCTGTCGCCGCCGCGAGGCCGGGTGCGCGATCGGTGGCCTCGGGTACGGGCGTGAGGGGCGGGGCCGGGGACGCGGGGCCGTGCAGTTCTATGGGGATGGGCATGGGTTCTGTTCCTGTCGTGGGGGGTGCGAGCGGCATCGTGCGCTCTCAGCGGGCGGCTGCGACGGCGGTCGTGACGCCCAGCTCGGCACGCGCCTTGGCGATCATGTCCCCGGCGCGCAGCAACCCGATGTCGCCGAGCGCACGCTCCAGAGCGTCGAGGTCGGCCGCCGTCAGCGCCGCCGAACGCCCCAGCCGCGCCTGCGACTTCACCAGGCCGAGCCGGGCCAGTGCCTCCCCGCGCGGCTCACCCATCGCGCGGAACTCTTCGAGTGCCCCGCCGTACACCGTCGCGGCCTCGGCGTAACGCCCGGCGCGGTACAGCACGTTGCCGCGCATCTTGTGGTTGTACGCCAGTGCGCTGACCAGTTGGATCGCGCGGCAGAGCGACTCCGCCGTGGTCAGCAGCGCCAGCGCCTGCTCCGCGTCGCCCTGGGCCGAGCGCACATCGGCCATGCCGCGCAGCGCCCAGGCCCGGCCACGGTCGTCCCCGGCGTCGCCGGCTATCTGGGCCGCCTCCTCGAACAGGGCGAGCGCGCTGTCGAGGGAACCGGTGTTGCGGTGCATCTGCGCGATGCCTTCGAGCGCCCACACCGTGTGCCGGGCCTCGCCCCGCCGGCGCGCCTCCGCGAGCAGCTTCTCGTGCAGCCGGCCGACGGCCTCGTAGTCGCCCTGGATGCGTCCGGTCTCGGCGAGTCCGGCCAGGGAGTAGCCGCGGGCGACGATGTCCCCGCCCTGTTCGGCGAGTTCGGCTGCGGCGGCCAGCCAGCGCCGGGCCAGCGCGAGGTGGCCGCACTGGCGGGCCAGAGTGCCGCCGCTCCACACCGCCCACGCCATGGCGCCCCGGTCCTGGGCCCGGCGGGCCGCGCGGTAGCTGTCCTTCCACGCCCGCTCGGCCTCGTCGACCCGCCCGAGCCGTCTGCACGCCTCGGCGACGGCGAGCCCGGCATGCGCCAACTCCAGGTCGCCGCCGCCCTGTTGGGCGCGGAGCTGTTCCTCCTTCGCCTTGGCCAGTACCTCCTCCAGCGAGGTGTTGACCGAAAGCTCACCCAGCGATCCCCGGTACTCGGGGGCGAATGCTTTGCCGTACATGGTTGTCTCGCTTCGGATCGTGGTGCGAGGCGCCGTGCCGCGCCTGTGATCTCGAAGCTATGAGACGACCGTGGGCCGAGGAGTCAGCCTCAGAGCCCGTGTGGTGTACATCTGAAGTCTGACGTCCGCCGCGCGGGTCCGACCTCAGCGGGACCCGGCGAACCGGGCCAGATAGGCGTCGGCGCGCCCGGAATCCATCAGCCAGTCCTGGTAACCGGCGGGATCCGCATAGCCGTTGACGAACCGGTGGGCGATCTCGGGATGCTCGAAGGCGGCCCGCAGGAGACGTCCGACGTGCTCGGCCTGGGGCTGACGCAGCATCAGGTCGGTGAAGGCGTGCACATGCCGGGCGTGCTGCCAGTAGTCCTCGAAGGTCTGTCGCATCCACTGCTCGTCGTAGGGGAGGTCACCGCGCTTCAGGATCGCGTCGAGGTATTCGGCGGCAGCCCTGGCCGCGTTGTTGGCGCCCTGGCCGGTGAGCGGGTCGTGGACGACGACCGCGTCCGCCATGCCGAGGACGTACTGGCCCTCCCCCAGCGCGGCGACCCCGCTGCGGACGACGGGGGCGACGGCGCCGTACAAAGCGGCCTGCTTGTCGGTGGGTTCGGCCGATGTGAAGCGCTCGTACTCCCACGGCGCGTAGACCCGCAGCAGTTCCACCGCGCGGCGCAGGCCCTCGCTCGGGGTGGGGCGGTCGGCCCAACAGTCGTACGGACCGCCGAACTTGCCCTCGATCAGCAGGATGTCGCAGGTTCCGTTGACGGTCAGTGCCTGAAGGGCGATGGCGTCGCCGACCGACGGCACGCCCGTGGCCCGCAGATACGCGTCGCTGTCCTCACCCCGGCCCGTGACGCCTGCGGCGTAGAACGCGGCGATGGCGCGCTGGGGTCCTTCGTACAGCGAACGCGTCTCGTCCCGGGCGAACAGTGACGACAGCGCGCCGCGGCCGGTGGCCACGACCGTGAGGTCATGGCGTGCGACGATTCCGGGCGCCTCGTCCGGTGCGACCGATCCGTACCGGACGCGGCCGCCGCGCGCCTCGAACAGCTCCAGCCAGGTGGAGAGTTTGAGCCGCTGGTCGACCGAGCGGACCTCCCCGTCGTAGGAGGCGGTGAACCGCGCCCTGCGGGGCGCGCGTTCGGTGGGGTCCCACTGGTTCATCTCCACGCCGTCCATCACCGGCGCCCGGTCGTCCCAGAGGTTCAGCCCGGCCGCCCGTTCCAGAGCCAGGGCCGGGCCGAACATCAGCTGGGTGGAGGTGACCCTGCCTTCGCGGATCTGCCGCGCGCTGCGATCCGACAGCAGCGTCACCTCGTAGTCGGCGGCCTGTAGTCCCAGGGCCAGTTGGAGTCCGGCCTGTCCTGCCCCGATGATCGCGATCCTGCGCACATGAGCCTCCACCTCGTCCACCGCCCCGACCCCACCGTTGTACTGGGTGTCGTACGGAGCTGCCTAGGCGACATGGGCACCTGCAACGTCCCTCACGGCGCGAAAGCGCCAGAGTGTGGCGCCCGGGCGGTCGGTCGTTACGGGGTGCCGGGCTTGCGGGCGCCCTTGTCGCTGTCGCAGACAAGCCCTCTGATCCTGGCCGAACCCTTGGGCGCGGCGGCCGTCCGCCCGGCCCGGCAGTCGCCGTCGTCGGCTGCGTCACGGCACCCCTGGAGCCACTGTTCGGGCGCCGCCTTGGCCTTGGCGCCACCCTGCTCGGTACGCCACTGCTCGCAGCCCCCGCTCTTGAGGAAGGCCTGGGTGCCTCCGCTGCGGTCGGCCTTCATCCCGGCGAGGGCGACCACATATCCGCCCTCGTAGGCGACGTCGTCGTGGAAGACCGGCTTGTCGTTGAAGACGGCTATGGCGGCGGCCCCGATGCCGAGACAGATGAGGACGCCGACGGCCAGGGCCAGCAGAAGGTTCCGCCGGGAGGGACCTTGGTGGGAGGTGTATTCCGGGGCTTGATCAAGAAGAACCATATGGAGCACTTTGGCATATCCACCCCCTCCCCTCTCTGGCGGCCCCCCTTCCTTCCATATCGGCTATGGACCAAGGGAGTTGACGCCCCGTCGGGGCTCTCGTCGAGTGTCCTGTCGGGTGACTTGGCCGGGTCCAGTCGGGTGCTGCGGCCCCGACCCGGCGTCTGGCCGACCCGGCCGGATAGGATCGCCGGACCGCCGCGCGGCGCGGCGGCGCCACCTCAGGGGGAGTCATGCTCAAGGCCTTCGCCGATCTGTCCACCCCGCTCGTGGCGGACGCCTGTGTCCGCCTCGGTGTTTCCCTGCGCATCGCGCCACCCGGCATCCGTGCGGTCGACCCCGGTCATCGCCTCGCCGGGCGGGCCCTGCCGGTCCGGCACTACGGGAGTGTCGATGTGTTCCTCGAGGCGTTCGGGGCGGCGGAGCCGGGCGATGTGCTGGTCGTCGACAACGGGGGCCGTACCGACGAGGCCTGCGTGGGCGACCTCACCGCCCTGGAGGCCAAGGCGGCGGGCGTCGCGGGCCTGGTGGTGTGGGGGTTGCACCGCGACACCTCCGAACTCACCGACATCGCGCTGCCCGTGTTCAGCTACGGCAGCAATCCCTCGGGGCCCGTGCGTCTCGACGCCCAGGAGCCCGAAGCGCTGACCAGCGCCCGCTTCGCCACCCATCTGGTGAGTCGCGAGGACATGGTGTTCGCCGACGAGGACGGTGTGCTGTTCGTCGGCGCCGAGCACGTCGAGGAGGTGCTCGCGACGGCCCTGCGGATCCGGGACACCGAACGCGAACAGGCCGACCGCGTCCGGGCGGGCGACACCCTGCGCCGGCAGACGTCCTTCGAGGAGTACATGGCGCGCCGCGCCTCCGACCCCGAGTACACCTTCCGCAAGCATCTGCGGCGCACCGGCGGGGCCATCGAGGAGTAGCCCCCTGGGGGCGGCGCCCTTGTGGGGCCGCCCCGGGGTCAGTCTTCGCGCGCCGTCGCCGTCAGGCCACCTCGGCCGGCACGCGGAGGTCGGCGCGGGGCCTGGTGTAGAGGCGGCCCCGGACCTCGCCGCGCGCCAACCGGTCCATCGCCGCCGGGAGTTCGGCGAACGGGACCTCCTGCACGGCCGGCTTGAGCGCGCCGCTCGCTATGAGCTCGTAGACCTCCCGCAGTTCGTCCTTGCTCGCACCGAGCGAGCCCACGAGCCGGACGTTGCGCATGACCATCGCGGCGATCGATATCTCGGCGACGGCTCCGCCGAGACCGACGAGCACCACACAGCCACCGGGCCGTACGCTCTCCACGGCGGCGGCGACGGTCGAGGCGACGCCCGCGAAGTCCACGATCACATCGGGGCGTCGGTCCGCGAGCTGCCGGACGTCGTGGAAGCAGGCCGTGGCTCCGGCGTCCTGCGCGGGGCCGAAGGTGGCCGGGTTGACGTCGACCCCGTACACGGTCGCTCCGAGCAGTGCGGCGATGCGTACGCCGTTGAGGCCGAGGCCTCCCAGGCCTATCACGCCGACCGTCCGGCCCCGGCGGACCGAGCCGGCCGTCCGTACCGCGTGGTAGGCGGTGGCCACCGAGTCGGTGGCGACCGCCGCTTCGGCGAACGTCACGTTGTCGGGGATGTGCACCAGCGTGGAGACATGGGCCAATTCCCGCTCGGCGAAGGCTCCGTCGTGGCCCACCCCGGGTGCGAAGTGGGCGTCCTCGATCGGGTGCGACACCAGGGCGATGCCGACCCGGTCGCCCACCGCGAAGTCCCGTACGCCCTCGCCCACCGAGGAGATGACCCCGGCGCCCTCGTGGCCCAGCGTCAGCGGTGCCTTGACCGTGAGGTCACCGAGGTCCATCCCGCTCATGATGTGCAGGTCCGAGTGGCACAGGCCGGCCGCTTCGATGTCGACCACGACCCACCCGGGCCCGGGCTCCGGGTCCGGAACGGTCTCCATGTTGAGCGGCCGTCCCGCGCCCGCGAACCGTATGGCCTTCATTCGTGCATCCCCACCTTCACACCTGCATCGCACAGTTGTTCCCTGTTCTGGTGGTTGAATTCCCAAGGTTCGAGCGGTTCATGCGTGGAAATCGATTCTGCGGACGCTCCCTCCGGGGGCCGCGGCCACCATGCCGACGGCGGCCCGCCCAGCGAGTGCTGGACAGGCCGCCGGGTGGCTGCTCAGACGCCGTTGACCTCCAGCTCGTATATGCGGGCGGCCGAATCGCCGTTCCCCGTCGGGGTGATGACCGCCAGGCGTACGTAACGGGCCGACGCCGTCACGGGACTCGTCGTGGAGTCGGCGGTGTTGCCCCGGATCTGGGCCGCCGTGCTCCAGGTGGTTCCGTCGGCGGAGACGCTCAGGTCGTAGTCCTTGGTGTTCCACTCCGCCCTCTCGCCGCCGGCACCCGCGTGGCGCACCGTGATCGAGGTCAGCGGGTGGGACGCACCCAGATCGACCTGAAGGGTCTTGGTGCCGGACGCCTTGGAGCACCATTTGTCACTCGTGCCTCCGGTGACGCTTCCGTTGACCGCCTTGTCCGGGGTCTCCGTGGTGGTGCAGGACTCGGAGCCCGTGGTGGGTTGCCCGATCGCGAGATCCCGGCTGCCCGCGCCCGTCCCGTAGACCTCCAGCTCGTAGACGCGGGCCGCGTCGCTGCCCCCGGTGTTGGAGGCGCTGGTGACTACGAGACGGACATAGCGGGCCGAGCGGGCCGCCACGGGGTGGTAGGTCCGGCTGGAGCGGGAGCCGCTGACGGTCGCCGCGGTGGTCCAGGCGGTGCCGTCGGTGCTGGTCTGGATCTGGAAGCCGCCGGTGTTCCAGGCGGTGCTCTCGCCGCCGAGCCCCGCGTGCTTGATGACGAAGGAGGACACGCTCCGCACGGACCCGAGGTCGACCTGGAGCGACGGGTTCGCATCGGCCGAGCACCACTTGCTGTTGTGGGTCAGCGAGCCGTCCACGGCCTTGTCGGCCGACTCCGCCGCGGCGCAGGGCGTAGATCCGGTGACGGGTTTGCCGAGCGCGAGGTCGGTGCCGAGGTCCGGGGCGGCCGGCACCGGGCTCGCGCCGTCCTGGAACGACGGCGGCACGTCCGCGGCGCCGGTGCCCCAGGTCGCGCTGGGCGTGGCGCCCATGGTGTAGGTGAGGGTCGCACCGGCCGCGACGTCCGGGTAGCGCAGATAACTGTGGCTGGTGGACGTGCCGTTGAGGCTGAGCGACTGCACATAGGGTCCGCTGCCGGTGCTGTTGATGGTGATGTTCCCGGCCGCGCGCTGGATCAGGATCGAGGGGAACTGCGGCCCGTGCAGTGCCAGCGTGTCGGCGCCGGGGGTCGCCGGATACATGCCGAGCGCGGCCCACACGTACCAGGCCGACGTCGCGCCGAGGTCGTCGTTGCCGGGCAGTCCCCCGGCGCCGGTGGTGAAGGACTCCGCCATCACCTTGCGCACCGCGTCGGTGGCCCCGGCCGGGTGGCGGGCGTAGTCGTAGGCCCACGGCACTCCGTGCTCGGGCTCGTTCCCTATGTAGTAATAGGGCCTGCTCTGCCCGGCGTTGACCTCCGTGAAGTGGTGGTCGAGGCGCTGGACGGCGGTTCCCGCGCCGCCCATGGAGTTGATCAGGTCGGAGAAGTCGTAGGGCACCATCCAGGTGTACTGGGAGGCGTTGCCCTCGGTGAAGGTGGACTGGCTCGCCGGATCGAGCGGCCAGCTCCAGGAGCCGTCGCTCTTGTGCTGCTGCACATAGGAGGACTCGGCGTTGAAGGTGTTGCGCCACCACTGGGCGCGTCCCATGTGGCTCTGGTAGCTCGATGTGTCACCCAGAGCCTTGGCGAACTGGGCCACCGCGAAGTCGGAGGCCGAGTATTCGAGGGAGTCGGAGGGGTCGTCGAGGTAGTGCAGGCTGGTGTAGGTGGATTGGCGTCCACGGATCTCGCTGCCCTGTGCCGTTCCGCCGTTGGACGACTTCTCCATCAGCGCGAGCGCCGCAGCGGTGTCGAAGTCGCGCGCCCCGAATGCGTACATGCTGCCGACGATGATCGGGCCGGGGTCGCCCGTCATGACGAAGTCCTCGTTGGTCTGCTGGGACCACTTGGGCAGGAGCCCGCCCTGCTGTCCGTCCAGGACCATCGACTTGGCGATGTCGCTCGCCTCGGTCGGGGCCATGAGGGCGACGAGCGCCGCCCAGGAGCGGTAGATGTCCCACCCGGAGTAGTTCTGGTAGACCGGCCTGGCCGAGTGGTGCACGGCGTTGTCGAAGCCCCGGTAGTCGCCGTTGACGTCACTGGAGATGTTGGGGCTCTGGAGCACGTGGTAGAGGGCGGTGTAGAACTTCTGCCGCTCCTCGGCGCTGCCGCCACTCACCTGGAGCCGGTTGAGCATCTGGTTCCAGGCGTCGTCGGCCGCGGTGCGGGTCGCGCCGAAGTCCCAGCCGTTGTTCTCCGAGGTCACATTGGCCTGCGCGCCCGCGACGCTCACATAGGACAGACCGACCTTGAACTGGACGGTCGCGTTGCTGGTGGTGTCGAAGGTGAGGTAAGCGCCGGTGTCGGCGCCGGACGCGCCGGCCGAGCCGTCGCTGACGGTGCCCCCGGACCAGGTGCCGAAGCCGGTCGGCGCCCGGTCGAAGCGCACGTCGAAGTAGATCTGGTACGTCTTGGACGACCCGCAGAACCCTCCGGCGGTCACGCTTCCGGTCAGCTCGTTGCCGTTGATGCGCACCGATCCGGCGCGGCTGCCGGTGGCGCTGCGGCCGGTGTTGATCAGCAGCCGGGACGCGGTCGAGGCGGGGTAGGTGAGCTTGCCCATGCCGGTGCGGGTGGTGGCGGACAGCTCCACGTCGGTGGCGTAACGATCGAGGCGGGTCTTGTAGTAGCCGGGCTTGGCGACCTCGTTCGCCTTGGTGTGACCGGAGGCGTAGCTCGACCAATGGGTGCCGGGTGAACTGCCGAGCGCGCCGGTGACCGGCAGCAGGGGCAGGTCCTCGTTGTTGGCGCAGCCGGCGCCGTCGAAGTGGGTGAGGCTGAAGTCCTCGACGGAGGTGTCCTTGTAGCGGTAGCCGGACGGCGAGGCCGTCGGGGTGTCCGGGCCGAACTGGACGCCGCCGAACGGCACCACGGCCCCGGGGTAGGTGCTGCCTCCCGCGCCGCCGGGCACGGGGTTGGGGGCGTTGCTGTCGTCGGTGCCGATGAACGGGTCGACGTACTGGGTCAGCGCGAGCGCCGCCGCGTGGGCGGGCGCCGCGTGGGCGGGCGCCGCGGCGGCGAGTCCGACGACGCCCAGGGCGGAGAGGGTCAGGGCGCTGAAGGCGCTGAGGCATCGTGAGACGCGTCTGGGGTGGACGGGGGAAACGGCGGAGGGCACGGAGCGGAGCACGAGGGGGGACCACCTTCTCGCAAGGGACCGCTCGCCGTCCGGCGGGCGACCTCGGGACGGGGATGCTCGGTGTGCATGTGAACGTTACCAATCAACTCAGGATTGTTGAGGTGTCCCTGACCACCCGTCAAGAGCGGGGGACGAATTCGAGTCCCCGGCCCATCCCTCGCCCGCACGGCGTTTCGGCGCGCGGCCCAATTCCCGTTTGGGCGCGCATTTCTGATGGTTCGTCAACCACCTTCACCCTCGAACACTTCACCATGGGAACGTTACCAATTCGTAGCGGCGTCTTCGACTACCGCGCCCCCGCCGCCCCAAGCGCCCCGCGGCCCGCCTGACATGGGGATCCGTCTGCCATCATCGACCCGTCGCCGTGCCGGACCGGGCACGGACCGGTCGATGAGGAGGCTCGTGAAGCGCCCGACGATGAAGGACGTGGCCCGCGCGGCGGGAGTGAGCCCGATGACGGTTTCGCGAGCGGTGTCGGGCGAACCCGGCGTCTCGCCGGACACCGCCGCCCGAGTCGAGCAGGCCATACGGCAGTTGGGCTACCAGCGCAACGACAACGCCCGCAGTCTGCGGCAGAAGGACCTGCGCACGTCCACCATCGGGCTCGTCGTCGACGATCTGGCCAACCCGTTCTACGCCCTGATGGCCCGCTCCGTGGAGGACGAGGCCCATCGGCGCGGCTATCTGGTCCTGGTCGGCAGCACCAACGACGAGCCCCGCCGCGAACGGGAGGTCATAGCCGCGTTCACCGCCCGGCAGGTGGACGGTCTCATCCTCGTCCCGACCAACGGAGGCCACGGCTTCCTCAAGCAGCCGATGGAGGGCGGCACCTGTGTCGTCTGCGTCGACCGGCCCGCCAAGGGGCTGGCCGTCGACACCGTCACCGTCGACAACCGGGCGGGCGCCGAGCGGGCCGTCGGCCATCTGCTCGGCCACGGGCACACACGGATCGCCTACCTCGGCGACCGGTTCGACATCTGGACCCAGCGCGAGCGCCACGCGGGCTATCTCGACGCCCTCGCCGCCCACGGCATACCCGAGGATCCGGCCCTCGTACGCCATGAACTGCGCTCCCAGTCCGACGCGGCGGCCGCCCTCGCCGAGCTGCGGGCGCTTCCCGATCCCCCCACCGCCCTGTTCACCACCAATGACCTCATCACCATCGGCGTGATGGACGGACTCGGGCACCCCGATCCGGTCGCCCTCGTCGGCTTCGACGACTTCCCGCTGGCCGACCGGCTCAGCCCGCCGCTCAGCGTCGTCAGCCAGGACCCGGTCGCACTCGGCGCCACGGCCGCCAACCTCCTGTTCTCCCGGATCGACGGCGACACGTCACCACCCCGCTCGGTCGTCCTCCTGACCCGGCTCGTCGTGCGCGGCTCGGGGGCCGGTGGCGGCTTTCGCGGTTGACCCCCGGCCACGGAGCTCGTCGACGGTGGTGCGCCGTCGAGCACGCAGGCGATGTTCAGGGAGCTCAGCCCTGCGACCGGGAGGCTCGTCGGCGCTAGGGGAGCAGACCTTCCGGCAGGTAGGGCGATCTGACGGCGACGGGCCAACCCAGTCGGCGGGCATGGCACACAAGCCCCAGCACATCCAGGTTGAGCGCCGCCTCCATGTCCTTGCCGCGAGCGCCCACGGTGTAGTGCTCGCGGTGTTCTTCGAGGGCATCGGCGAGCGCGAGGACGAAGCCCTGCCGGTCGCCCTGGACGAGCTGGGACAGCAGGACCACGGGCGGAGCGAGGAAACCGCCGGTGTCCGCCCGGCCCCCGATCAGGAGCGCGTGGTCCATCGCCGGCTCGGGGTCGACGCCGCGCAGATAGTCGTGGAGGGCCGCGCAGTAGGCGCCGCCGGGCGAGGGGTGATCGCCCTCGGCGAAGAACCCGGGCTCGATGAGTACGCAGTCGGCGAGCACCTCCCGCTCACCGAGCACCAGGGCCAGCGCCACGGCCTGCTGCCACTGGTGCGGGTTGGGACGGAACGTGCCGCGCCATGCCGGCAGCCGTCTGGTCGTACCGCCGACGGTGACGTCCACCTCCGTGCCCGGCTCCGCCCGCGCCAGCCTCAGGGCGCCCGCTCCCGCCTCGGCACCCAGCACCAGGGCCTCGTCCCGGCACGGATCCGCCCCCTGGGGGTCCAGCGCGGCCCGTACCAGGAAGCGCTGCCGCTGGTCCGACATGAGCGACATCAACTCCCTCGCGAGCGCCTTCGGGTCCTCGCGAGGATCGTGGAAGCGCGTCATCTCCTGGGCGGCGCAGTCGTCGTACGGCGACGGGTCCAGGCACTGGACGGCGAACGGATGCGTCGGCCGTTCGACCACCAGCGGATCCTCGGTTAGCGCGGCCACCGCATCGGCACGCTTGTCGCCTCCATAGGCCCGCACCCGGGGCGCGTCCGGCTCGAACCCGGTCACCAGAGCACGCGGCAGATATCCGGACTCGACTTTCGTGTCCCACCCTCGCCATCGATGGGCCATCGCCATGAGTGCCAGCGCGTCGAGCGGCAACAGGCTGCGCGGTGCGGCGTGGCCCGCCTCTGCACGACTTCGGTACTGCTTCAACTGCCTTGCCAGCCGCCGGTGGAAGCCGTCTTCGTCCCCTGCGGCCAGGGCGCGCAAGGTGCTGAGGGCGGCACGGTGGCCGGGCCAGTCGTCGCCCTCGCCGAGCGTCGCGACGACCATGTCGATCAGCGCGCACTTCTCGACGTCCTGCACCGGGCCGGCCCCGAAGATGTCGTCGGGCCTCCCCACGAGGAGGTTGTCCGGCCGCACGAGGCCGTAGTCGTCCGGCCTCCCCGGCAAGAAACCGTCCGGCCCCTCCTCATGGCCGAAGACATACGCCATCAGGGCGTGGACGAGCGCCACGTCGGCTCGCCCCTCGTTTCCGCGCCAGGGCGGGGCGGCCTCGATGAAGACCTCGGTCGCCCGGTCCGCGACGCTAGCGAGGAAGGCCAGATGGAGCGCGTCCAGCCAGCCGGAGGTGTCGTCGTTCCGCCGCCTGTGCTGCCCCACGGGCTGCCCGCCGCACCGCCCCTCGAACCGGCCATGGTTTCGCCCTTCGGACCAGCCATCGTTTTGCCCTACGGGCCGACCGCTGTTCTGACGGCCGCCGCCTGCCTCACCGTCCTGCGCCTCGGGCTCCTCCTCGCGATCGAACTCGCCGCCGTACGACACCCCGGCCCCGACGTAGTCGATGAACACGCCGAACTGCCGTCGGGGAACCAGGGTCAGTTCGAGGGCGCCCACCGCTGCGGCCGCCGCCGAGCCGAGCGCTGCTTCGGCATCCTTTCCATGGAGCTCGGGCAGGCGCACGGACCGCGCCCCCAGATAGTCCAGAAAGCTGTCGGCCACCGCCCGCCAGCCTTCGGCCGGGCGGGGGTCCTCCTGCATCCGGTGCACGTCCCCGGTGATCCGCTCCGCGAAGTCGGCCTCGGCCGCGACCAACGCCGCCTCATCGATTCGATGGCGCTCGATCCGCACGTCTGCCTCCCGACGAGTCCCCGTTCGATCTTGCCCTGCCAGGATAGGAAGGGGGTCTGACAATGGCCCTGAGTCGACGGGCAGCCCGGCTCATGACAGTTCTCAGAGCGTCTTTGTCATCATTTGGTCACATGGGCATGCGATCGTGGTGCTGTTTGCTCGGCTCGCCGACGCCACGAATCCGGACCCGCCTCGGAAAAGAGCATGTCCGACTGGAACGCCCCCGGGTGTTCCTGGCATCTAGGCGGCCGACAGCGCAGAGCACAGGGCGAGATCAGCAAGGCGGGCTGCACCACGTATGAACGAGAAGAACAGCACGAAGGCGGCGGACGTCTCAGGCGCGTCGGCCACACCGGGCGAGGACGACGACGCGGTGAGCCGGGCGGAGGTGACGGAGCCGACGCGGGGCGAGGCGAGCCCCGCACCCCGAACGGACCCCCGAGCGAAGGACGCCGCCCTCCAGGAGGCCCAGGAGGTCGCCAACTCCGGCCTGGGCGAGACGACTTCGAGCGAAGGGACGGACGCCTCGACGCGAACGGGGAAGGTTCCCAACTCCGACCCCGCCGAGCCGTCACAGGACGAGGGAACCGAGGCCGCGACCCGACCGGCCTCACCGTCGGATGACCCCGACTCTCCCAACTCCGGCCGCCCCGCGCCGACTTCGGGCCGCACCGATGCAGTCGGCGACGCCGCCCGTACGGAGCGTACGGACCGGGCCGACCGGGCCGACAAGACGTTGGTCGGCGCGTCCGCCACGCCCCCGAAGGACTCCGCGCACCCGGGCGAGGACACGGATGCCCCACACGACGACGTCCGCGAGGGCGACGCAGTCGACACCGACACCGACACCGACCCGGACATCGGTGCCGACGCCAGCACCGGCACCGGCACCAAAACGGGTGCCAAGACGGACGCCAAAACGGATGCCGTCAAGGCAGAGGCCCCCGAGGCATCGGCAAAGTCCGAAGACCCGGCCCCGCGCGCATCCAAGCCGGCTTCTCCACCCGTGCCCCCGACCGCCCCCGCGTCCCCCGACGCGCCGGTCCGCGACTCGGCGGCGGAGTCCCCCAGCCGACCCACCACCCCTTCATGGGCCGCCCGTTCCGCCCGTACGGAGTCGGACTCCGAGCAGACCAGCGAGTTCGTCGCGCTCAAGCCTGACCTGCCGCACCCCACGCCGCCCCGCCGCTCCGTACCGGCCCCTCCGCTGCCGTCGTCCGCCCAGCCCTCCGGCCGGAGCCTCGGGGAGCCGGAAACCACCCGGGAGTTGGCCGCACCTCCGGCCGACGACCGCACCATGGCGCTGACCCGGCCCGCCGGTCCCGCGGCCGCGGGGGCCGACCGGGCGCCCGAGACCGCGTCCGGCACCGGAGACGCGGGCGGGCCGCCGCCCCCGCTCGATCTGCTCGCGCAGCTGACGAACACCCCGCCGAAGCCCGAGACGGTGGCCCGTACCGTCGGACGCAGGATCAAGATCTGGGGCACCCTCGTCGCGCTGCTCGTCGTCGCCCTGGTGGCGGTCCAGGCGCTGCGACCGCTCCCCGCCCCGCAGCTGGTGCTCACCGCGAAGGCGAGTCACACGGCCGCGGGCGGAGCCCCCTCGCTGCCGTGGCCGAGCGAGGGTCAGGCCGTGGTGGACATCGACGGCCTCGGTCGGATGGGCTCGTACGGGGAGATGCGTCCGCTGCCGATCGGCAGCGTGGCCAAGGTGATGACCGCCTACCTCATCCTGCGCAACCACCCGCTCAAGGCCGGCGAGAAGGGGCCCATGATCCCGGTCGACCAGAAGGCACAGGACGACTACACCAACGGCGTCAAGGAGAAGGAGTCGGTCGTCGAGGTGAAGGCCGGACAGCAGCTCTCCGAACTGGAGGCCCTTCAGGCCGTCATGCTTCCCTCGGCGAACAACGTGGCCCGCCTGCTGGCCCGTTGGGACGCGTCGACGGAAGCGGCGTTCATCCAGAAGATGAACGACACCGCCAAGCAGTTCGGCATGGCCAACACGACGTACACGGACGCGAGCGGACTCGTGGACTCCACGGTCAGCACCGCCGAGGACCAGGTGAAGCTGGCCAAGCGCGCCATGGCCGACCCGGTCTTCCGGGGGATCGCCAAGCTGCCGGCCTACGCGTCGACGACGACGTCCGGCGGCGGCACGGTCGAAACGTCCAGGACGCAGCGCAACTTCAACAAGCTCGTGCCGCTGTACGGCGTCGTGGGCATCAAGACGGGTTCCACGACGAAGGCGGGCGGCAATCTGCTCTTCGCGGCCGAGAAGACCGTCGGCGGCAGCAAGCAGCTGATCGTGGGCGCGGTGTTCGGGCAGCACCGGCCGAACATCATCGAGACGGCGACCGTGGCCAGCAAGAACCTGATTCTCGCGGCGGGCGGGGCGCTCCGGAGCGAGATGGTGGTGAAGAAGGGTGAGGTGGTCGGTCGGGTCGAGGACGGCCTCGGCGGTACGGTCCCGGTCGTGGCGACCAAGGATCTGAGCGTGCCCGTGTGGACCGGCGCGTCGGTGGGGCTCAGCCTGACGGACGGCGGCAAGAAGCTGCCGCACACGGCCAAGGCGGGCACGGAGGTCGGCACGCTGACCGTCGGCGGGGGCATCGGCGAGGTGAAGGTTCCGGTCGCGCTCAAGGACGATCTCGCCGAACCGTCGTTCGCTTCGAAGCTCACCCGGCTCGGCTGAACCCGAAGGCGTCGGAGCCGAGCCGAAGCCGGGGGGCCGCCGCGTCGGGTGACGTCGCTGCGCGGCTCCTCGGCTCGCGGCCCAATTGTCAGTGGTGCGCGGCACGATGGTGGGCAGAGGGAACGGCACGCGCCGAGTTCCTCTGCTCGGCGATGGATCGGCTCGACACGTCCGACAAGGAGTCCGCGATGACCTCCAGGTTCAGGTTCGGGGCACGAACGGCGGGTGGCGCAGGGCCCGTGGGCGGCGGCGCGCGGTTCGGGACGCTGCCGCTCGCCGCGGGCCTGCTCACCGCGACGGTCGCGCTGTACATGGCGCTCGTCGCCTTCGGCAACATCACCGACTTCGACACCAACCGGCAGTTCGTCCGGCACGTCCTGGCCATGGACACCACGTTCAAGGACCCCGATCTCATGTGGCGGGCCATCACCTCGGGCCCGCTTCAGGACATCGCGTACGTCTTGATCATCATCTGGGAGACCCTGGCGGCCCTGGTGCTCGTCGTGGCGGCCGTCGCCTGGCTGCGCGGGCTTCGGGGCGGCTCCGGGCTCGGCAGGGCCCGGCGGCTGAGCACGGTCGGGCTGCTCATGGTGCTGTTGCTGTTCGGCGCCGGGTTCATAGCGGTCGGCGGCGAATGGTTCGCGATGTGGCAGTCCAAGTCGTGGAACGGCCTCGACGCGGCAGCACGCAATTTCATGCTGGCGGGCATCGTCCTGGTCGTGGTCCATCTGCCCGGCACGGGGTCGACGCAGCAGGAATAGGCGGGCCCGTCCGCCGGCAGGAGTGGTTCCCGGCCAAGTCCTATGTGGCGCGATCCCGGGTCGGCCTGGCGGGTCGGTCGTATGCGGCTGGAAAAGAAAGGGAGTCGGTCGATTCCTCGTCCGGGGTGGTCACCGAACCCGACAGACAAGGTGCATAATGCATGTGTAGCCCTTCGCGCGTCCCCCGTCGCGAAGGGCTACACCTGCTTGGTCGTGGCCGTGCACCCTGAACACGTAGAGCGCGCAGGGCACAGCGGCCACTCGAGCAAGGAACTCCCCTCGTGGCTCCTTGTTCGTGTTTTTTCGAGTTAACAGTGACGTAGAGTGTTTCCGCAAGTCCGGTTCCGATCACGGATCAAGTTGCTCCGGTTTTGTCACCGTCGATCGTGGCCGACGGGCCCCCCGTCCACCGGGCCCCTGTATCAAGGTCGGTTAAAGTACAAATCCGTTGACCGAATCGAACATCGCGCATCGACGGACAGCGCACGAGCGGCGGACGTGGACGTGGGGACCCTGATGGACAACGGCGAAGAGCGCACTCCCGAGCTGACCACGCTGCGGCAGAAGGTCGAGTACATGGTCGAGAAGACCTTCCCGGGAGAGAAGATCTCCGGCCGGGTCTTCGCGGATCTCGTCAAGGAGCGGGGCGGCTCGCTCTCGCACAGCTATTTCTCCAACATCCTCGCCGGCAAGGTCACCAACCCGTCCGAGGAGATCCTCAAGGCGCTCGGTCTCGGCTTCGGCGTGGACTGGCGCTTCTTCAAGGACGAGTCCGAAGTCGTCGACGACGTCGTCGCGGGGCTCCAGTTCCTCGCGAAGCGGCGTACCGGAGAGATCAGTGGTCTGGCAGGCCGGGGCATCGACGAGGACGGCCTCGACCCGGAACTGCTCCAGTTCGTGCTCTCCCTGCTGGAGGACGGCAAGGACGGGCGGGACCACGGACACGAAGCCACCCCCGGCGGCCAGCCCCGGTAGTGGGGGCCGCGTGTTCATGACCATTGGTTAGGATCGCAGGGCGCTTGTCACACACGCGTGACTACGATCAAGAGGTCTCAATGTCCATGCGCGAGCTGCGGAAAGAGTGCGAAGCCGGACTGGCGGATCTGCCCATCCCGGCCCCGTTCAGCATTCCGGGTCTCGTGGCGAACATGGAAGAGGCCCGCGGCCGCACCATCGTGCTGCACGAACTGCCCGACCGCCTGGCCCGCGTGAACGCCGCGTGCGGACTCCGCCTCAAGTCGGGCGGCACCAGCTTCGTGCTCTACCGGCGGCGCCCCACCGCATACCAGACCCAGCACGTCATCCTGCACGAGCTGTGCCACGAGTGGTTCGACCACGGCACGACCTTGAACGCCGACCAGCTGCGTCAGCTGCTTCCGGTCTTCAACGCCTCGCTGATCAAACGCGTCCTCGCCTCGGAGGAACCGGCCGGGCGCGCCGAGCCGGCTCCGGCGCCCGGGCCCGGGCCCGCCGAGGACGATCCGGACGGCCTGCCGCCCGCCGTCACCGAGGCGTTCCGCTCCGGCGGCCCCATCCAGGCGCGGGCCCAGTACGACACCCACGACGAGCGGATCGCCGAGTTCGGTGCCTCGCTCATTCCCCGCATGGCCCGCGATGTGACGAGCGACGACATGGTCGGACGGCTCGCCAACTCCCTCTCGCGGCCCGTCGCCCACCGGCGGCGCGGGTTCTTCCGTCGCTCGTGACCCCGCACGGCCCGCCGCCCCCGCTTCTTCGCACCCCCCTCCCGTTCCCCGCCCGTGACCCCGAGGAATACCCGTGACCGCGCTTGACCTTGCCGGCTACCTCATAGCCGTCCTGATGACTGCCGTCGCGCTGTGGCGCATGCCCGCGGCGCTCTGGGGCGACGAGGAGGACAAACGCAGGCGCGCCCTGTGGGGCTGCTACGCGGGCTTCGCCCTCGCGCTGTGGACCAAGACGAAGGTCGTACGCATCGGGCTGAACAACAGCCCCGTCGTCGACCTGGCCGTACTGATCAAGCACTACACGGCGACGATCGCGATCCTGGCGATCCTCAGCTACATCGTGGCCATCTACGGGCACTTCCCGGAGGACGGGGTCATCCCGCGGCACGTCCGGTTCGCGCGGCTGATCCAGCAGGTCGCGGCCAAGGCGTCCGTCGCCACCCTGATCCTGCTGACCGTGCTGTTCTTCACCGTGGTCGACCGTTCGTACGTCTCGGACCGCTTCGTCTCCGACCATGCCGGTCAGTGGGGCGCCACGCTCTACATGAGCGTGTTCTACCTGTACTTGGGGGCCGCGTCCGCCGTCTGCGCCTACCAGTGGGCGCTCGCCACGGCCGGGGCCGGGGCCCGGCATCTGCGCATCGGGCTCGGCATGATGACCTTCGCGATGTTCATCGGCGTCGGCTACACCGTGAGCCGCACGCTGTTCCTGTGGATCAGCGTCGCCGACCAGCCGAGCCCGGACTTCGCCCTGAAGTTCGACAAGGCCACCGAGGCCGCGCAGATCGTCCTGTTCGCGTTCTTCGCCCTCGGCGCCTCCATCCCCGCGTTCAGCAAGGGCTGGCGCAGGGTGCGACTGTGGCGGGCACAGGCCCGACTGCACCCGTTGTGGCGGGAGTTGATGGCGGCCTTCCCCGACCAGCCGTTCGAGCCCCCGGCCTCGCTCACCCGCGAACTGACGCGCTTCGGAACCCCGGCGGACCTCAGGATCGACCGGTGGGCCGCCGACATCGCGGACGCCGTCGAGAAACTGCGCCACTACGTGCCGGACGGTCTGCTGCCCGCCGCCAAGCGGGCCGCCTCGGACGACCACCCCCGGCCCGAGAGCGCCGGGCCGCTGGCCGAGGCGTACTGGATCAAAGCGGCCCTCGCCGCCAAGGCCGACGGCGCCGCCGCGGGTGATGCCGCGGCCGTCGAGACCAAGCACGCCACCGACCAGGACGGCGAAGTCGCCTGGCTGGTACGGGTGGCCGACGCCTATCGGACCGTCAGCGGCGAACGGGCCCGCGGCGTCCTGAATTCCCTGGAGACGAGCGCGTGAGCAACACCCTGACCGCGACCGAAAGCCGCAGGACGGCCACGGCCCGCACCATCACCGATGTCCTTCAGCCCCGCAACGTCCTGCTCGCGGGAATGCTCGGGATCGGCCTCGCGGCGGCCGGCGAGTGGACCGGGCTGCTGTGGGGGCTGCTGGGCGCGCTCTGCGCGGGGCTCGTCCCGGCCGGCTACATCGAGTGGGAGCGCAAGCGCGGCACCTGGGGCGACCGGCACGTCGTCGACCGCACCAAACGGGCGCCGATCTTCTTCGTCATCCTCGGCTCCATCGGGGCCGGCTCGCTCGTCATGGTCCTGGGCCACGCCCCGGTCGGCATCCTGACCGCGATGCTCGCGCTGTGGGTGATGACGATCTTCCTGCTCGTCGTGAACACGGTCTGGAAGATCTCGGTGGACTCCGCCGTCGCCTCGGCGGTCGTGGCCCTGCTGGCAGTCGTGCACTCCCCCTGGTGGCTCCTCGCCTACGCGGTCACCGTCGCGGTGTGCTGGTCGCGGGTCGCGTTGACCTACCACACGGTCATGCAGACCGTCGCGGGGGCAGCGCTGGGCGCGGCCACGGCAGCGGCGTTCCTGTTCGTCTGAGGGCGCTACCGGACGCCCGGACGCCGGCAGGACGCGGCGGCGCGCGGGCGCCCCTGACGGCCATGTCGACGAACCCCGCATACGCCCCGGGCCCGGCACCGCCGGCCCGGGCCGTGTGCGGGCCCCGGCGCGACGTGAGGCATCCCTCTCCCGACACGCCGGTACGCACGGAATGCCCGCGCCACCGGCACGGTTGCCCCCGCGTACGGCCGGGACGGTATCGACCCGGGGGACGCACACGGAGAACGGAACACACAGCCATGGGTGAGTTGATCCTCGTACGTCACGGGGAGACCGAATGGTCGCTGTCGGGACAGCACACGAGCTACACCGACCTCCCGCTCACGGCGCACGGCGAGGACCAGGCCCGCGCGGTCGCGCCCCTGCTGGCCGACCGGTCCGTAGGGCTCGTCCTGGTCAGTCCGCTCCAACGCGCGACGCGCACCGCGGAGTTGGCCGGCCTCAAGAACGCCCGTATCGTCCCGGACCTTCACGAGTGGGATTACGGGGGTTACGAGGGCGTCACCACTCTCGAGATCCATCGCGACCGGCCCGACTGGAACCTGTGGACCGATGGGGTCGCGCCGGGGCCCGCGGAGCACCCCGGCGAGACCCCGGCCGAGGTCGGCGCCCGGGCCGACCGGGTCCTGGCCGAGGCCGGGGCCGCGCTGAGCGCGGGCGACGAGGACGTCGTCCTCATCGCCCACTCCCATTTCCTGCGCGTCCTGACGGCCCGCTACCTGGGGCTGCCCGCTTCGGGCGGCGCCCTGTTCGTCCTCGACACCGGCGCCCTCTCCCGCCTGGGCCGCGAGCACGACCGCCCGGTGATCACCGCGTGGAACACCGTGGCCCAGCCCATCGGTCACTGAGCGCCCGACCCCGTGGCCCAGCCCAACGGTCACTGAGCGCCCGGCCCCGTGGGACCGTCCCCGGTCGGCCGACGGATCCAGGCGTCGCGAAGGCGGTGTCGGACGTCGCGAAGGCGGCGTCAGGCATCCGCCGTAGGTCGTGTCAGGCGTCCCGAAGGCGATGTCGGGCGTTCATCGAGCGGTCTCAGGCGCCCAGGAGGCCGTGTCAGGGATTCGCCAAGCGGTGGGGACGGGGCCGATCGCGACGGATCGCCCGCTATCGGCCCGGCCCTCAGGCCGCCGCGACCGCCTCGCGGGCCCTGCGCAGCGCCAGGGCGGCGAGGGCCTCCGGGGCGCCCTCTTGACCCCGGATTCCGGGGAAGGCATTGATGTCCACGATCAGCGGGCCGCCCCGCGCCGTCTCCAGGACATCGACCCCGTAGACGTCGAGGTGGAAGACCTCGCCCACCTCGACCGCCAACTCGGCCCAGCCGGGCGGCAGTTGACCGAGCCGAAGAGAGCGGGTGGGACCGCGGCCGGCCGGGGAGAGCTCGGAGCGGCGCAGCGCCGCGAAGACCGTGCCGGCGATCACCCAGAGTTTGTGGTCGACCCCGTTGTTCTCGGCGAACTCCTGCGTCACGACGGGCTCGTCCGCCCACTCTTCGGCCAGCTCGGCCAATTGCCGCCGGCTGTCGACACGGGCCACGAGGTCATGGCGTCTGCTGTGGCGGCTCTTCACCACCAGCGGCCCCACCGGTCCCGGCTCGGCCGCGAGCTCGGCAAGCGAGGCATGGGTGCGGGTCACCGAGAACGGCAGGCCCGCCGCCAGCGCCCGCTCCGCCATCGCCGTGCGGTCCTGGCAGAGGGCGGTCGCCTCCGCCGAGTTGACCACCGGCGCCCCACGGGACTCCAGCTCCCGAGCCAGCGCGAGGGCTGCGGGCGTGCGCGACTTCAGCAGGTACACATCCGCCGGCGCTCCCAGGATGTCCAGTCGGGCCGTCTCCGGGTGGATCGTCTCCACCCGGTGTTCCCGCCGGAGCAGTTCCGCGGTGGCGGCGAGCAGCGGATGGTCCGGCTCCGGAGTGATCAGGCCTATCGTCGTCGGGTCCCCGCTCACCGGCCGTCGCCCGCCGCCGCCGAGGTCCGCACCGGCTGGGCGTCGACGGTCGGCGCGCCGCCGCCGAAGGCCTGCTGCGGGATCCGCCCCGCACCGGAGACGAAGGCCGCCGCGGCCACCGCACTGCCCGTGCGGGCCAGTTCGAGCACCGCGCGGGCCACCTTCGCCGCGGCGTCGGGGACCTGGCGGAAGCTCGGGAAGTCGTTCACATCGACGACCACCGGACCGTCCGGGCCGAGCAGCACGTCCACGCCGTACAGGTCGAGTCCGTAGACGGCGCCGACCTGGTCGACGATGGCGGCCACTTCGGCGGGCAGCGGAACATGCCGTTCCCGGACGCCCCGGTCGGGATGCAGGGGTGAGCGGCGCTCGGTGGCGTACAGCTCGCCTCCGACGCAGTACACCTTGAGGTCGATCCCCGAGTTCGGCACGTAGGGCTGGGCGATGAGCATCCCCTCTCCCGCCAGAACGGGCAGCATCGCGGCCAGCCGGTCCGGCGACGGCACCAGGTGCACAGCTCGCCCCGAGCTTCCGTCGGCGGGCTTCACCACCAGCGGGAACTCCGACTCGGGTATCTCCACGAGCAGTTCGGGCCGGGCCGCCGCATACGTCACCGGCACCGGAAGGCCCCGGCTGCGCCCGATGGCCGCGGCGAGCGCCTTGTCCCGCACCCCGCGGATGGACCGGACGTCGTTGACCGTGGTCAGCCCGACGGCGGCGGCGGCCTCCAGGAGCGGAAGCCCCGGGCCGCCGGAGACCGTCTTGAGCACCCACGCGTCGTGACTGCCCGCGCGGACCGCGTCGGAAATCCGCAGCAAGGAGCCGCCGGGGCGCACCACGTCGACCTGGTGTCCCCAGGCATCGAGTTGGCGGATCACCTCGACGGGCATGCCGTCATGGCGGTAGTGCTCTTCCACCAGGAAGCAGAGCCTCATCGACCTTCCCCGTAATGCCCGGACGTCCGCCGATCCCGTCCGGCGAGCTGTGACGTCACAGGATGTCATGAACCACGCCAAGGTAGCCCCCCACCCCGGTGCACCTACTTCCCCCGTCGTAGCCGCCTCAGCAGACCCGGCCGCGCCGACGCCGCTCCCCGCCTCGCGGACGCCCCTTGTTCGGCGTGCTGCTGGGGGGCCGGCGCGCAGGGGGCCGCCCGTTCCAGGACCCCTGCGGAGGACCGGGACCTGCCGAGGGGCCTCGGCCCGGAGGATGCCAGGCGCCCGGCGGTCGCGCGCTCGCCGGCCGGGTCCGCGATCGGGCGCGGGGCCGGACACTGGTCCCGTGCGTCCGCGAGGGCCTCGACGAGCCGTAGCCGATACCAGTCGATCTCGTCCGGTTCGTCCGCCAGGACCAGCCGGTCGACCACGCCCTGCGCGATCGCGGAGTCCGGGTGGACCCGGAACGTCTCCGGCCGCAACCGCCGGAAGCAGGCCCGCTCGTAGGGATCGGGGACCAACTCGGCGATGAGCCCGCCGTCGAGCGCGGAGGCCACCGCGGCGGCCTGCTCCCACTGGTCGTCGGTCTGGCGGGCCAGTATGGCGATCCTGCGGGCGCGCCAGTTGCGCGCCCGCCAGTCCTGACCCCTGTCGGGGTCCGGGTGGCGACCGCTGAGCAACTCGGGCTCGCGGAGAGCGAGTTCGACCAGTTCGTCGGCCAGGTAGAGCCAGACGACAGCCCGGTAGCGGTTGAGGTAGCAGCGCACCGGTGTGACCCGGCCCGTGCGGGCGAGCTTGGTGAAGCGGCCCGGTGCGATGCCGAGCAGTTCCGCGCCTTCCGCGGTGCCGACGGTCCGCACCCGCTCGCGCAGGCCTTCGGGAAAGTCCTCGGCGGCCCGCAACCGGGCCACCTCGCGCGCGGTGACCCGACGGTGTCCGCCGCCGGGGTCCGGCACGGTGCGGATGTGGCCGAGCTGAACGGCGAGGTCGAACTCGCCGCGCCTGAGCTCCAGTTCGCGGGCGGCGACACCGGGCGCGAGCCGTGGGCCGGCCGGCGCCGCCACGCTCGCGGCGTCGGCGGGCACAACGGCGCCCTGGGTGGTGACGGTGGTGACGACGGTCATCGGATCCTCCCCCGTGAGGAACGAGTACGCGAGAGACGAATACTCTCGGTGACGACCGTAACCCCCAGTGCCGGCATCGCGCGCGGCCTGTGGATAACCCACCCTGTGGACAACTCGGATCGTGGACGTCGAGGACGCCGACGCCAGGCCGGAAGGCGGCCACTGGCCCGGAACGCCGACGCCGGGTCAGGACGTCGAGGCCGGGCCAGAACCCCACCGCCGGACCAAAACGCGGCCGCCGGCCGCCGGGTCAGTACCGCTCAGAGGCCTGCCGCGCCGAAGTGTCCCGGCTGGCGCGCCGCGACCGAAAGGTGCTCGCCCACCCGGTTGACCAACAGGGTCATCTCATAGGCGATCTGGCCGATGTCGGCCTCCGCGGAGCTGAGCACGCACAGACAGCTTCCCTCGCCGGCGGCGGTGACGAACAGGACGCCCTCGTCGAATTCGACCATGGTCTGGCGGACCTTACCGGCCCGGAAGTGCAGACCCGAGCCCTTGGCGAGACTGTGCAGCCCAGAAGAGACCGCCGCCAGGTGCTCCGCGTCCTCGCGTGCCAGATCGGCGCTGGCCGCGGTGACCAGACCGTCGTTGGACAGCACGATCGCGTGCCGTACGTGCTCGACCCGACGGGTCAGGTCGTCGAGCAGCCAGTCGAGTTCCTTCTTCAGTGCCATATCAGGCCTCCCCGTTCACGCAGTTCCCCGTTTCCCCGTTCTTCTGCCACCCTTCACCACCGGCGCGTCACGGGCAAGCGGTGCCGGACACCGGGGAGTCGCGCGGCGGGGCGGCCCGGGGCATCGGGCCGCCAGGACGAGAAGCCGTGCGGTGGGCGCGCGCCCCGCGTGCTCGACGCGTGCTCGACGAACCGCCGCCGTGCCCCTCCCCGCGGGCGCCGTCACCGATGTCGTGCGACGAGCACACCCGGGCCCCCGGGTGAGGGATCATGGCGTCATGGCCGCAGACCACACACACGTTCAGGAATTCTTCGGGGCGCGCGCCGCCGACTGGGACCGCAAGTTCCCCGACGACGGCCCGGCGTATGCCGCGGCCGTCGCGGAGCTCGGCCTTGCGGCGGGCGACGCCGTCCTCGACGCGGGATGCGGAACCGGCCGCGCCCTGGCGCCGCTGCGTGACGCCGTCGGCGCGCGAGGCGTGGTCATCGGTGTGGACGTCACCTCGGAGATGCTCGCCGAGGCCGTCCGGGCCGGACGTGACCGGCATGCCGTACTACTGCGCGCGGACGTGGCCCGACTGCCATTGCGTCCCGGCTCCCTCGACGTGGTGTTCGGCGCCGGACTGATCTCGCATCTGCCCGAACCGGCCGCTAACCTGCGGGAGTTGGCGCGCGTCACGCGTCTCGGTGGCCGTCTCGCCCTGTTCCACCCCATCGGCCGCGCCGCGCTCGCCGCCCGCCAGGGCCGCACGATCACCGACGACGACCTGCGTGCGGAGCCCCGGTTGCGGCCCCTGCTCGCCTCGGCGGGCTGGCGACTGCTGTCGTACGCCGACGAGGACGCGCGCTATCTCGCGGTGGCCGTCCGCGAGGGCTGAGCGGCGGAACCCGAGCCCGGCCCGGCCACTTCTCGTACGAAAGCGGCCGGATTGTCGAACATGACGTTGTGCCCGGCGTCCGGAATCGTCACGACGCGGACGCCGGAGTCGATGAGGGCGGCGCGCCCCGGCAGGTCGTCGTCCAGGCCGCCCACCAGGTAGGTCCGGTCAACCCCCTGGGCTGTCATGAACAGTTCGCGCATCGTCGGACGCGTACCGCGCACGAGGGCGACGGCCGTGCGGTGCAGGCCGAGCGGGTCGGCGAGGCGCATGGTCGCCGCCCACAGGGGACCCACGCGCGCGAGCACCTCGACAAAGCCACCTCCACGCACGAACTCCGCCTCCGTGTACGTGGCGATCCCACTGCTGCCCGCCGTCGGCACCGGCTGTGGGTCGAGGTTGGCCTCGGTCAGCAGAAGCCGGGCGACCAGGTCGGGGCGGCGGTCGGCGAGCACGATGGCGACGGCGCCGCCCATGCTGTGCGCCACCAGTTCCGCACCCGCGACGCCGGCCGTGTCCAGAGCGACCGCGAGGGCGTCCGCGTGGTCCTCCAGGGTGTAGCCGAAGTCGGCGGGCCGGTCGCTGATGCCATGGCCGGGCAGATCGACGAAGAGCTGTCGCCGGCCCGCGAGGGCGGGATGTCCCGCGATGTGCGCGTGATAGACGGCCGACATGGACCCCAGGCCGTGCACATACACGAGCGCGGGCCCCTCCCCCTCGCTCTGCGTCCACCGGATCCGGCTGCCGCGCGTATCGAACTCCGCCTGCCGCATGGAGACTCCCCCTTCACTGATCGCCGGCGTTCGTCGCCACTGCCGTCGCAGATCACCGGCACCGCCGCTCGGTTGCTGCGTTCCGCGCGTCGCCGCACCATACATCGCTGACGTAGTACTACGCCATCGATGTACCTCGTAGGCAACCGTGGATGCGGCAGAATGTGGGCATGCTCGAACTCGCCATCCTGGGATTCCTCTACGAAGCGCCACTGCACGGCTATGAGCTGCGCAAGCGGATCACCGCGCTCACCGGTCACGTCCGTCCGGTCGGCGAGAGCACGCTCTATCCGGCGATCAAGCGACTGGAAAAGGCGGGGTTGCTGGCGCGCGAGACCCAGCCGGGTACGGCGGCCGCTCCCCGGCACATGCTGACGCTCACCCCGGCGGGCCGACGGGACCTCCTGCGGCGGCTCGCCGAACCGGACCGTCTGGACGTCACCGACGAGAACCGCTGGTTCACCCTGCTCGCGTTTCTGCGCCATCTGCCGGGCCGGGACGAGCAGGCCGCCGTCCTGCGGCGCAGGCTGACCTTCCTCGAAGAACCCGCGAGCTTCTTCTACGAAGGTGAACGTCCCGTCAGCGCCGAGGAGTTGGACGATCCGTTCCGTCGCGGCATCCTCACGATCGCCCGTGCCACCAGCGCGGCGGAACTCAAGTGGCTCCGTGCGATGCTGCGTTCACTGGAGTGAGCCGGGGGCTAATCGGGCGCGTTCCGCGCGGGGCGCGGGCCACCCGGGGAGGGTTACCCGGGGGCGGCTTCCTCGTAGGGGACGAAGCGAGTCGTCGCCGCCCCCTATCTGCGTAAGGAGCTCCAACTCTACGGTGTTCAAGACCGTTTGAAGGTGTGTCACCGGTTCACCACGGCCGGGGCGTGACGGAAGGGTGGTCCTGATGTTCGGGAGATTCCACAAGCCGGCCAGGCCGCGCCCGGCCGAGGAGCGCCAGCACAACATCTTCGAGGCGGCGGCCGCGTATGTGGCGGCGTGCGCGGAGGACGACCAGGACGCACTCGACGAGGCGGCGGGGTGGGTGTCTCCGGAGGCCCTGTCGTTCGGGGTCCGCGAACTCGCCTGCCGGGCCGTCATCGCACTGGCCCGCGACCGCGACGAGTCACCGACGACGGTCGTCCAGGAGCTTATGGGCCTGCCGACGGCCTGACGGACGCGTCACCGGCCGGTTCTCCCGGGACCCTCGACGTCCGCGTTACCGAGTAGTTAAGGTGCGCCGACGAGCGAACCGAAGGGGAGGGTTCCGTGACCGGGACGGACGAGGTCGAAGCGGCCGCAACCGCCGCAGACGAGGCGCTCTATGTGCTCACGGCGGCGCTGCTGACGCCCGCGCAGTTCCCGAGCGTGCTCGGCGACGACTACCCCGAGGCATGCGCGGCGCTCGGCCTCGGGCCGTACGCGCAGGGCTACGGTCTCGTCCTCGGACAGGACGGCGCGGGCGCCCGCTGGACCGTGGTCATCGACGACGTGTCGCTGGTGGCGGTCGCGATCGCGTCCTGGGACTGCGGGATGGAGTACGACCTGTCGCCGGACGATCGTACGGTGGTGGCGGCGCTGCCCGGGTGGCCGCTGGAACTGGTTGTCGCGGCCCCGAACCTCCCGGCCCCGCACGATCCCGAGCCGCACCCCGAGGGTCCGCCCACGCTCACGCCCCCCGACACCAGCGAGTGGGGGGCGGCCCAGCGTCGGCTCGGCGCGGACGCGGTGGCGTTGCAGTGGTCGATGTGGCGCGAGCAGTTGGACCCCGACACCTTCGGGCCGCCCCCGCCGCCGTCCGCGGGCGGTTCGGTGCGGGACGAGGACGGTGGGGCCGTCGCGGGCGCCGCGCACGATGAACCGCATGACGTCAGCGCGGCCCCGCCGAGCTCCTCCGGCCCGGGCTCGCACGGGACCACCGCCGACACCGAGGAACGCGGCGAGGAACGTGGTCAGGAGCGCGGCGAGCCCGACGGTGAGAAGCCGGGCGTCCAGCGGGTGCTCGCCGAGTTGCGTGGCTATCTCGACTCCGCTCCCCCGCTCGGCCGCGTACGCTCCGCCTTCGCGCCCGGCGGGGCCCGCACCCTGCGGGCCGACGGTCCCGGCTGGTCCGTGACGGCCAGGACCGATGACGTGGCCTTCGTCCTCCTCGACGAGTGCCCGGGCGACGTCCACCCCGTGGCGCGTGACCAGGAACTGCTCGCGCTGCTTCGCGCCCTTGACGCGATGGCGGTGCGGCCGTCGTAAGGCTTTCGGGCTCCGTCGCGCCTGGCATTGGCTGTACGTCCGCCCCCGGCACCGCCCTTCGGGAACGCCTCTCTACGATCGTGTCCCGGCGCTTCGATCGAGCGTCCTATGAGGCCGGACGGGGAGGCAACTGACATGTCGGACAGCGGTGTTGGTGTAGGGACGGGTGACGGTGACGGCATCGCGGCCGTGCGGGAGTCGGACGTGGTGTGTCGGCCCGTGGGGCGGGTGATCGGCGGGCGGGCCGAGGTCGTCGACGACCACTGGGACCGCGAGACGGCGGTGATCCGGCTGGACGCGGAACAGTTCGGTCCGGAGGCCCTGTTCGGGCTCGCGGACTTCTCCCACCTCGAAGTGGTCTTCCACTTCGACCGGGTTGCCCCCGAGAAGATCGAGTCCGGGGCTCGGCGCCCGCGCGGCAACCCGGATTGGCCCCTGGTGGGGATCTTCGCCCAGCGCGGCAAGAACCGCCCCAACCGGCTGGGCGTCTCGCGCTGTCGGATCCTCTCGGTCGAAGGGCTCGACGTGCGGGTGGCGGGTCTCGACGCGGTGGACGGGACGCCGGTGCTGGACATCAAGCCGTATTTGGCGGAGTTCGGCCCGCGTGGCGAGACGGTCCAGCCGGGGTGGTCGGTTGAGCTGATGCGGGCGTATTACGAGTGAGGCGGGCGGAGGCGTGAGGCGGGGCGCGCGTCTCGTTTAGCCCCGCGGCGGCGCGGCTGAGCCGCCCCACACCGCCCGGCCGGGCCGGCGCGCCCAGCCACGCCCCCTCTTCTCGCCGCAGAGGCCGCCCTCAACCGCGGGCCGTGCGTGCCTGGTCGCGCAGTTCCCCGCGCCCCTCAAACCCCCTGTCACCTGCGGACCGTGCTCGCTTCTCGCGCAGTTCCCCGCGCCCCTTAAACCGTCGCCACCCTGCGGACCGTGCTCGCTTCTCGCGCAGTTCCTCGCGCCCCCAAAAGCCGCCCCCGACCGCGGGCCGTGCGCGCCTGGTCGCGCAGTTCCTCGCGCCCCCAAACCCCCTGCCACCTGCGGACCGTGCTCGCTTCTCGCGCAGTTCCTCGCGCCCCCAAGAGCCGCCCCCGGGGCCGCAGGCCATGCGTGGCTGGTCGTACAGTTCCCCCGCGCAGCCGCGCCGGACGGACCGCGGCCTCAACTTCGCTGCTGCATACGGCAGTTGAGCTCGCTCATACCCGGTCCAGCGGTCGGTGGGGGCCCTCGGGGAGTTCCGCGGTGATCGTGTCGCCGGGGCGGATCACTCCGCCCGTGCGGACCACGCTCATGATCCCGGCCTTGCGCACGATCGTGCCGTCGGCGGCGCGGCCGACGACCTGCTTCAGGAGGCCGCCCTGGAAGCCGTCGATCTGGAGGCACGGGTTGCGCAGACCGGTGACCTCGACGACCGCCTCCGCACCGATGCGCAGCAGCGTCCCGGTGGGCAGGCCGAGGAGGTCGATGCCTTGCGTCGTCACGTTCTCGCCGAGCTGGCCGGCGGCGACCTCGAAGCCCTGCTCGGCGACCTCGTCGAACAGCTCCTGGTGGATCAGATGGACCTGGCGCAGGTTCGGCTGCGTCGGGTCCTGCGCGACGCGGGAGCGGTGCTTGACCGTCACGCCCGCGTGGACGTCGCCCGCCACGCCCAGCCCGGGCAGCAGCGTGATGCTGTCCCGATTGGGCTTGGTGAACGAGTACTCCCCGTTGCTGCTGACCGCCCTGACGGTCCCCTCGATGCCACTCGTCACGGAACTCAACCCCCTTGTTCGAACCAATGATCGGGTCCGAGCCTATCGCGGGAGGTCAGGACGCCCGGGGGGCCTTCTAGCGGCCGAGCTCCTTGCGGGACACGTGCCGCAGCCTGCGTCGCTGGCTGGGGTCGAGCGCCAGATAGGCCACCAGGGGGACGCCTATCAGGACGAGCAGGGCGAGCCAGAACCCGATCAGGGGGATGAGAACGAGCCCCGCCACGACTCCTCCGGCGGCGATCATCGCGCGCTTCGACATGTCGGTCGCCTTCCTCTGCGCGGCCCGTGGCCGCTCTTCCTGTCCAGTGAACGCACGGCGCCGCCCACTGGTTCCAGCTGCTACCACTATGCGTCACTTCCGCAGCGGTGCGCCGACCTCGTGCATGTGCTCCAGCGCCTGGCGATAGGAGTCGCTCAGCGAGGTTTCCGCGTACGGGATGCCGAGCGAGGCGCAGTGGGCGCGGACCGCCGACTGGGCGAGCTTGAGGTGCGGGCGCGGCATGTTCGGGAAGAGGTGGTGCTCTATCTGGTAGTTGAGGCCGCCCAGGAACCAGTCGGTGAGCGGCCCGCCGCGTACGTTGCGCGAGGTCAGGACCTGGCGCCGCAGATGCCCCCACGCCGAGGCCTCCGGGTCGTCCGGGTCGGGCATCTCCATGCCCTTGTGGTTGGGGGCGAAGGTCATGCCGAGGTGCAGGCCGAACAGGGCGTGGTGCACCAGGGCGAAGGTCAGCGCCTTGCCGGGCGACATGACGGTCAGGAGCAGCGTCGCGTACCCGGCGGTGTGGGCGAGCAGGAGCGGCGCCTCCACGGCCCGCTCCCGGCGCGTCTGCCGCTTGAGGTCCTGGAATCCGTACACCTTCAGGGCGATGCCCTCCAAGAGCAGCATGGGGAAGAAGAGCCGGGCCTGGTTGCGGGTGAGCCAGCGGGCGAGGCCCTCACGGTGTTCGGCCTGGCGCTGGGTCCACACGAGGGCGCCGACGCCGACGTCGGGGTCCTTGTCGACGTGGTTGGGGTTGGCGTGGTGGCGGTTGTGCTTGTCGTTCCACCAGGCGTAGCTCATGCCGAGGAGGAGGTCGCTGTGGAGCAGGCCGATGAGGCGGCCCGCGCGCTTGCCCCCGGTGATCTGCCCGTGCCCGGCGTCATGGCCGAGGAACGCGCTGCGGGCCCAGAACACGGAGAGCGGGAGGGCGAGGGCGAGGGTCCACCAGTTGTCGCCGGTGAACACCATCGCGGTGACCGTCGCGGCAAGCGCGAGGAGGTTGATGACGATGCGGGCCGCGTACCAGCCGGTCCGCCGGTCGAGCAGTCCTTGCCCCCTCACCGTTCTGAGCAGCGGCGCGAACTCGCTGCCCGCCCTCGGTTCGGCGGGGACGCCGAGCGCTGGGGCGGGCTGCGGCATGGTCGCCTGTGGCATGAACGTCTCCGGTGGTGGTCGTCCCCCGCAGTTCCCTGCGCTGACCTCACCGAACGTACGGATCGGCGCCCTTGACGACCATGGAGTCACCCCCCTTCCACGAGCGGGGGTTGCCCCGCGGCCGAAGGTGGTGCTGGCAACACCCTCACCGCGACGTGTGACGCGGGTCACCACGGCGAGCCTCCGCGCGGCCGTCGCGTGCTGTACCCTCGGCCGCTCCGGACCGCGTAGTCAAACTTGAGGAATACGTTCTCGCTGTGCAGAGGCCTCCTGCTCCCACGCCGCCCCAGCTCGCCGAACTCGCCCACTGTCTCGTCACCTTCCTGCCCGCCGACCCCTCCCGCACGGGCCGGATCGCCTTCTGGCACCCCGAGGGCGAAGACCTGCCCGCCGCGCTCGGCGCCGTCGAGGAGCTGACCGTCGTCGACGCGGACACCACACCCCACGCCGTACGCGCCCTGTGCCTGCCGGTACGGGACGCCCTGCCCGTGCTCACCCGTGCCCGCGCCCTCACCGGGGCCTCGCGCCCGGCCGCGTTCTGGGGGGCGGCCGCACTGCTCGCCCTCCAACTCGCGGCGCGGGGGCTCCTGTTGCCCGGTCTCACCGCGAGCGACCACGACGCGTGGCGGGTCGGGCCGCTCGGCGCCGACGAGCTCGACAGGGTGCGCGAGCTGGCCGCCGCGATGCCGCCCGAGGCACACTGCGTCCCGCTGGAATCCGGGGCGGAGCCCGTGCTGCTCGCCGAACCGGAACAGCTTCTGCGGGCCTTCCTCGACGCGGTCGCCGACGGCCTCCCGCGCACCCCGGCCGCCGCGCGCGCCACCGGCTCCCCCGCCTTCGCCGCCGAAGCGCCCCAACGGTTGCCCGAGCAGCGCACCTGGGCCGCCGAGGTGGCCGCCGGGCATGACGCGGGCGTACGCATCTCATTGCGGGTCGAGCTGCCGGGGCTCGCCTCGGCCGACCCGGAGAGCGCCGGGCCGGTGTTCCGGGCCGTGCTCCAGCTGCACAGCGTCAGCGATCCCACCCGGGTCGCGGACGCGGCCGAGGTGTGGGCCGGGTCCGCGTCGGCGGACGTGTTCGGGCCGCGGGCCCGCATGGACGCGCTGCTCGCCCTGCGCCGGGCGGCCCGCGCCTGGGCGCCGCTGGCCCCGCTGTTGTCGGCCGCCGTGCCGGACGCGGTCGAGCTCGCCGACGAGGAGGCCGCCGAACTGCTCGGTTCCGCCTCGCGCACGCTGGCCGCGATCGGCGTCCAGGTGCACTGGCCCAAGGAGCTCACCGGCAAGCTGACGGCGCGTGCCGTGATCGGCCCGCAGGAGCGGGGGGCCCAGCGGATCGAGTCCGATGCGCCTTCGACGTTCTCCGCCGACGCGCTGCTCTCCTTCGACTGGCGGTTCGCGCTGGGCGACGCCGAACTGAGCCGGCGCGAACTCGACGCGCTGGCCCAGGCGAGCCGTCCCGTGGTGCGGCTGCGCGACCAGTGGGTGCTGGTGGACCCGGAGGAGGCGCGCCGGGCCCGCGCCGCACAGGACCGCAAGGTGACGCCGGTCGACGCGCTGGCCGCCGTCCTCACCGGCTCGACCGAGATCGACGGCCGACGGGTGGAGGTGGAGGCGACCGGTTGGCTGGCCCGGCTGCGCGACCGACTCGCCGACCCCGAAGGTGATCGTGAGCAGCCCATCGCCCAACCAGCGGCGCTGGCAGCGCAGTTGAGGGACTATCAGTTGCGTGGCCTCAACTGGCTCGCGGACATGACCTCACTGGGTCTGGGCGGTTGTCTCGCCGACGACATGGGCCTCGGCAAGACGATCACGCTGATCGCGCTGCATCTGCACCGCCAGAGCGACCGGGCGACCGCCGGCCCCACCCTCGTCGTCTGCCCGACCTCCCTGATGGGCAACTGGCAGCGCGAGATCGAGAAGTTCGCGCCGGGCACTCCCGTGCGCCGTTTCCACGCCGCCTCCCGCTCGCTCGACTCCCTGGTCGACGGCGAGGTCGTCCTCACCACGTACGGCACGATGCGCCTGGACGCCGCCAAGCTGGCGACCGTCCCGTGGGGCATGGTGGTCACCGACGAGGCCCAGCACGTCAAGAACCCCTACTCGGCGACGGCCAAGCAGTTGCGCACCATCGGGGCCCGGGCCCGGGTCGCGCTCAGCGGCACGCCCGTGGAGAACAACCTCTCCGAGCTGTGGGCGATCCTCGACTGGACCACGCCCGGGCTGCTCGGCCGGCTCGGCACGTTCCGTACCCGGTACGCGTCCGCCGCCGAGAGCGGCCAGGACCCGGCGGCCGCCGAGCGGCTCTCCCGGCTGGTGCGGCCGTTCCTGCTGCGCCGCCGCAAGTCCGACCCGGGCATCGCCCCCGAGCTGCCACCGAAGACCGAGACGGACCGGGCGGTCTCCCTCACCAAGGAGCAAACCGGTCTGTACGAGGCGGTCGTGCGCGAGACACTCGCCGAGATCTCGGGCGCGGACGGGTTCGAGCGGCGCGGCCTGGTGGTGAAGCTGCTGACCTCGCTCAAGCAGATCTGCAACCATCCCGCGCAGTACCTCAAGGAGGACAGTCCGACGATCGCCGGCCGCTCGGGCAAGCTGGAACTGCTCGACGAGCTCCTGGACACCATCCTGGCCGAGGACGGTTCGGTGCTCGTCTTCACGCAGTACGTGCGGATGGCGCGGCTCATCGAACAACACCTGGCGGCGCGTGGCGTGGTGACGCGGTTCTTGCACGGCGGGACGCCGGTGGAGCGCCGCGAGGAGATGGTGCGGCACTTCCAGGACGGTCATGTCCCGGTCTTCCTGCTGTCGTTGAAGGCGGCTGGCACGGGCCTGAACCTCACCCGGGCCGGCCATGTCATCCACTACGACCGCTGGTGGAACCCGGCCGTCGAGGCGCAGGCCACCGACCGCGCCTACCGCATCGGCCAGACCCAGCCGGTCCAGGTCCACCGGCTGATCGCGGAGGGCACCATCGAGGACCGGATCGCCGACATGCTGGTGCGCAAAAAGGAGTTGGCCGACTCGATCCTCGGCTCGGGCGAGTCCGCGCTGACCGAACTGTCGGATGCCGAGCTGACCGATCTGGTGGCGCTGCGAGGGAGCGGACGATGAGCGACACCTATGACGACGAGCGCACCTTCGAGGCCCTGCCACCCGCGCAGGGCCGGGGTTTCGCGACCAGCTGGTGGGGCCTGGCGTGGCTGAAGGCGCTGGAGGACACCGCCCTGGACGGGCAGCAGCTCAAGCAGGGGCGCCGCCTGGCCCGCCAGGGCGCGGTCGGCGCGGTGACGGTGCGGCCGGGACGGATCACCGCGGTGGTACGGGACCGGGACGGATCGCAGTACCGCGGCGATGTGCTGCTCCAAGAGCTGGACGCCGACGACTGGGACCGCTTCCTCACGATGGCGGCCGAGCGCGCCGGGCACATCGCGGCGCTGCTCGACCGCGAGATGCCACCGCACCTGGTGGAGGAAGCGGCCGACCACGGGATCGAACTCCTGCCCGCCATCGGCGACTTGGAGCCCAAGTGCACCTGCGAGGCGTGGGATCACTGTCCGCACACCGCGGCGCTCTGCTACCAGGTGGCGCGGCTCCTGGACCAGGATCCGTTCGTGCTGCTCCTGATGCGGGGCCGCGCGGAACAGCCGCTGCTCGACGCCTTGCAGGAGCGCAGCGCCCTGCCCGCCGAGGATGTCGCCGCGACCCAGGGCGTCTTGGCGGCGGAGGCCTTCGCGGCCAGGGACATCGTGCCCCCGCTCCCCGCACCGCCACCCCTGCCGCCGGAGCCCGGCACCCCCGCGCGCCTCGACACCGAGACCGTGCCGGAGCCGGGGATCGACCCGGCGGCACTGGAGTTCCTCGCGGCCGACGCGGCGGCTCGCGCGCATCGCATGCTGGCCGACGCGCTTCAGACCGACCACGAACTTCAGCCTGTCGCACCACAGTTGACGGAAGATCAGGACGCGGTTCGGCTTGCCGAAGCGTGTCGGGACAGCGGGATCACGGCACGTCTCGCCGTCGCCTCGGGGCGCCGTCCCGCCGATCTCGCCGTTGCCGTACGCGCCTGGCGGCTCGGCGGGGTCGCGTCGCTCCGCGTCCTGGAGGAGGAGTGGACGCCGGGGTCGGAGGAGTTGGCTCGAGCGGTCGCGGCGCTCGATCGGGCCTGGGCCGACGGCGACCGCCCGGCGCTCCGCTCCACCGGCCCCAACCGGTGGACGGTGACGGGTCGGGACGCGCAACTGCGGCTCGGCCACGACGGCCGGTGGTGGCCCTACCGCAGGGAGAGCGCCCGTTGGATACCGGCGGGCCCGGCGGACCGGGACCCGGCGGCGGCCCTGGAGACGCTGCTCACGCCGTCCGACGACGGGGCCGGGGCGTGAACCCGGGGCGCTGAGGTCCCGGAGTGCATCGCCGGGGCGGGCTTCGCCGCCGCCCGGGCCGCACAGGTCCGCGGCCGAAGCGGACGCCGTGGCGTCGCCCGGTGTTCACGGTGGGGACGGCGGGCGTTCGCGCCCGCCTCCCACGCTGGGGGCCACGCCCGCCCCGCCCGCTCTGGAGGATTCGTGTCCCCACGCGCCGCCCGACGCACCGCCGTCGCGCTGCCCCTGGCCGTACTGACCGTCGTCGCACTCAGCGGCTCCGCCGTTGGCACGCCGCGGTTCGAACACCGTCACCGTGACGCACGGGTCACCAACACCGCGGTCCTCGGCGACATCCCGCTGGGCGGTTTCAGCAACGGGCTCCTTCCCGGCACCGTCGACGACGACCGCGGCATCCACCTGGGCGGCATCGGCAGCGACCTCTTCCCGGCCGGGCGCCGGGGCGAGTTCTGGACCGTCACGGACCGGGGCCCCAACGGTCAGATCAAGGTCGACAAGACCAAGCGCCGCACCTTCCCGGTCCCCGGCTTCGATCCGGCGATCGTGAAGGTGCGCGTCACCGGCGGCACGCTCACCGTTCTCAAGTCCATTCCGATCACCACCCGTTCGGGCGCGCCCGTCACCGGCCTGCCCAATCTGGCGGGCCACGACGAGGCCCCTTACGCCTTCGACGCGGCGAAGCCCCTCGCGTACAACCCGAACGGTCTGGACACCGAGGGCATCGTGCGGGCGGCCGACGGCACTTTCTGGCTGGCGGACGAGTATGGGCCCTCCCTCGTGCATGTCTCGGCGCGCGGCCGAGTGCTCGCCCGGTATGTGCCCAAGGGGCTGGAGCTCGCCGGCGCCGACTATCCCGTGATCGGGGCGCTCCCGGCGATCCTCGCCCAGCGCAAGATCAACCGCGGTTTCGAAGGGCTCGCTCAACTCCCGGGCGGTGACCTGGTGTTGGCGGTGCAGAGCCCGCTGTCGGTGCCGGACACGGCGGCCGGCGAGGGGTCGCGCAATGTGCGGCTGCTCCGTTTCTCCCCGCGCCGCGGAGCGGTCACCGCCGAGTACGCCTACCGCTTCGACCCGGCGGGTGTCGTCGACCCCGGCGAGGACGACCCCTCCGAACTGAAGATCTCCTCCGTCGTGGCGCTCGGGGACGACCGGCTGCTGGTCGAGGAGCGCACCGACCGGGCCGCCCGGCTCCAGGAAGTGCGGCTGCCCCGTGGCGCCGGGATCCTCGGCGGCCGGTGGGACACTCCGGCCACCAGCCCCTCCTACGAGCAGCTCGCCGATCCCGCCGCGAGCGGGGTGCCGGTGTTGCGCAAGAGGCTCGTCGTGGACCTCGCGAAGGTGCCGGGCGTGCCGGGCAAGATCGAAGGGGTGGCGCTCGCGGGCCCCGGCACCCTCGCGCTGATCAACGACAACGACTTCGGCATGACGGACGGCCCGGGCGCCTTCGACCCCTCGGGCCGGATCGTCGACAGCGGGGTGCGGACGAAGCTCGTCTATCTGCAACTCCCCCGCTGATCAGGGCAGTTGTTCGTGAGCGACGGCCGAGACCAATCCCTCCGGAAGCAGGTCGGTCGGGAAGCCGCTCGACCAGTCGGTGGGAAAGCCACTCGGCAGGTCGGTGGGCAAGCCGCTCGGTAGCACGTCGGTGGGAAGCTCCGTCGGCAGGGAGGGGAGTTCGGACGGCAGGGCGGTGGGCAGCGAGGACGGCAGGCCGCTCGGCAGGCTCAGGGACGGCGTGGGTGAGCGGCCGACGGTGCCGCTCGGCCCCGGAGTGCCCGGTTGCTCGCCGCCGTCTCCCCGGCTGACGGCGAAGGCGATGGCGGCGAGCGCCGCGAAGGCGACCACGATCGCGGCCACGAGCAGGGGGCCTCGGCGCCGTCCCCCGCCGGGCGGCCCCTGCGGCGGGGCCGGCTGCCAGTGAGCGGGCCCGAAGCCGCCTTGCGACGGCGGTCCCGATGCCTGCCCGTTCGGCGGTCCGGGTGGCGTGGGTGGTACCGGGGGCGTGACCATACCCTCCAGAGTCGGCGGAAAGGGGGCGCTCCGCGACCCCTCCGCGGAAGTTCCGTCCCTGCGGACAAGGGCCCCGCCACCCCGCCCGCACCGCCCGTCCCCTTCCACCTCCCACACCCCGGACCGTACGGTAACTACCGTACGACGTGCGCCTGTTGACCGACCGAGGGAGCGCCGGTGCCGGGGGAATCCCGTACGAACACGGACGTCGGGCTGGCGCGCGACGCCATCGGTCTGCGCGAGGTGCTCTTCCAGAGCGTCACGGCGATGGCTCCCGCGGCGGCCGTCGCCGCGTCCATCCCGGCGGGCGCCGCGTTCGCGGGCGGCAGTCTGCCGCTGTCGGTCCTCGTGGCGTTGGTGGCGTGTCTGCTCACCGCGTCCTGTGTGGCGGAGCTCGCGCAGCACCTGCCCGCGGCGGGCTCGGTCGCCACCTACAGCGCGCGGGGCCTGCATCCGGCCGTGGGGTTCCTGGTCGGCTGGGGCTATGTGTTCGTGGAGGCCCTGGTGCCGCCGCTGCTCCTGCTGCAACTGGGCTTCACCACGGCGGGCACCCTGCACCAGCAGTGGTCGGCGTATCCGGCCGACCTGTGGTGGCCCTGGTCGCTGGCCGGGGCCGTGGTCATCGCGTTCGCGGGCTTCTTCGGGGTGCGGGCCTCCGCGCGGTTCGGCACGGTGCTCGGCGTCTTCGAGGTGCTGGTGTTCGTGGCCTTCGCCGTCCTGCTGATCGTGGCGGCCGGCTCCGACAACACCCTGTCGGTGTTCGGCACTTCGCACACCGCGCACGGCTACGGCGGCTTCGGCGGGGTGTTCGCCGGATCCGTCTACACGGTGCTGGCCTTCGCCGGCTTCGAGGCGGCGGCCCCCCTCGCCGAGGAAGCCAAGGACCCCCGGCGCACCATGCGGCGAGCGGTGTTCGGCGCGGCCCTCGCCATCGGGATCGTGTACGTCCTGACCACGTACGCGATGGCGGTCTACTTCGGGCCCGACCGGTTCGCGGGCTTCGGAGCGTCCGGCGACGCCTCCTGGGAGGGCGTCGCGCGGGCCTCGTTCGGTCTCTTCTGGGTGATCCTCTTCCTGGCCGTGGTCAACTCGACGGTGGCGAACGCCAACGCCTGCTCCAACGTGTCGACGCGCACGGCCTTCGCGCTCGGCCGGATCGGCGTCTTCCCGCGCTCCTTCGCCCGCCTCCACCCCCGCCACCGCTCCCCCGTGTCGGGCGTCGCGGCGCAGTTCGTCGTGGCCGTCGCCGCGATGCTGGGCCTGGGCCTGGGCCTGTGGTACGACCCGGTCACGGCGTTCGCCCTGCTCGCCACGGTCATCGTCACCGTGATCATCGGGGTGTACATCGTGGTCGACGTGGCGTGCGCCGGATACTTCCTGCGTCGGCGCCGCGATCTGTTCAGTCCGCTGCGCCACGTCGTGTTCCCCGCGCTCGGCATCGCCGCCTTCGTCCTGGCGCTCCTGACCGCGGCGGGGATCCCGGCGTTCGACTTCGTAGCCGAACTCACGCCTCCGATGTCGTACGCCGGACCCGTCGTGGGGGTGTGGATGGCGGCCGGGGTCGTGGTCCTCGTGGTCCTGGCGCGCCGCCACCCCGAGCGGCTGGCACAGACCGGCCGCGTCCACCTCATCGACCCCGATGAGGACCCACTGGAGACAGGAGCGGTACCCCGATGAGCACCCAACCGCGGATCGTGACCGTGCGGCCCAAGGAGAACGAGTACGCGTGGACGTTCGGGGGCGCGGCTCCTCTGGCGCGGATCACGCCCGGCACCGTCCTCGACCTGTACACCGAGGACTGCTTCGCCGGCCGGGTCCGTTCCGAGCGCGATCTGGTCTCCCGGGTCTGCGAGTTCCCGTTCCTCAACCCGCAGACCGGGCCCTTCCACGTCGAGGGCGCCGAGCCGGGCGACACGCTCGCCGTGCACTTCGTGTCGATCCGCCCGGCGCGGGACTGGGCCGCGTCCACGACCGTGCCCCTGTTCGGGGCGTTGACCTCCACGCACACGACGGCGACGCTCCAGCCGCCGCTGCCCGAGGTGGTGTGGATGTGGGAGCTCGACCGGGCGCGCGGCACCTGTCTGTTCCGGGCCCGGGACAGCGACATCGAGATCGAACTGCCCATGGACCCCATGCACGGCACGGTCGGGGTGGCCCCCGCCAACCTGGAGGTGCGCTCCGCCCTGGTCCCCGACGCGCACGGCGGGAACATGGACACTCCCGAGATGCGGGCCGGCGTCACCTGCTATCTGGGGGTCAATGTGGAGGGCGCCCTGTTCAGCCTCGGCGACGGGCACGCCCGCCAGGGCGAGGGCGAGACGTGCGGGGTCGCCGTCGAGTGCGCCATGAACTCGGTGGTCGTGGTGGAGCTCCTCAAGGGCGTCGACACGCCGTGGCCGCGCATCGAGTCCGACACCCACCTCATGTCCACCGGGTCGGCGCGCCCTCTCGAAGACGCCTTCCGCATCTCGCAGTTGGACCTGGTGCGCTGGCTCGAACGTGACTACGGGCTTTCCGCGCTCGACGCCTACCAACTGGTGAGCCAGGCGGGTGAGGCCCCGCTTGCCAATGTCTGCGACACCAACTACACCTGTGTCGCCAAGATCCGCAAGAAGTGGCTCCCCCGGCAGGGCGAGCCGCACCGCGGTCTGCATCGCCACCTGCGCGAGCAATCCGCTCAATTGGCTTTACCTTCCGCCTAGTTCAGGGGTGCGTCATGAACAGAAGAAGACTTCTCCAGGGCGCGGCCGCCTCGGTGGTCGCCGGCGCGCTGTTCCCCGCGACCGAGGCGGCCGCGGACGGCACCACCGACTACCCGGGCGCCCACTGGATGCCTGCCTCCCCGTCCAACTACACGGCGTCCAGCAGGCCTTCGGCATATCGGATCGACCGGATCGTCATCCATGTCACCCAGGAGACGTGGTCGAACACCATCGGCATCTTCCAGAACCCGGCCAAGCAGGTGTCCGCGCACTATGTGACGCGTTCCGCCGACGGATACATCGCCCAGATGGTCCGCGAGCACGACATCGCCTGGCACGCGGGGAACTGGGACTACAACACCCGCAGCATCGGCATCGAGCACGAGGGCTGGGTGGACCGGCCGGCCTACTTCACCAACGCGCTGTACGAGCGGTCGGCGGCGCTCACCGCGTCCATCTGCGACCGGTACGGCATCCCCAAGGACCGCGAGCACATCCTGGGCCACTACCAGGTCCCCGGAACCGACCACACCGATCCGGGACCCGACTGGGACTGGGTGCGGTACATCCGGCTGGTCAACTTCGCCTGACGAGTGCGGGAGGCCGCGGTGACGGACAGGCGGGACGAGTCCTGGGTGGCGCTGGACGCGGGGGCCGACCCGGTCGAGCGGTACGGTCAACTCCTGCGCGCTCATGAGCAGTTCATGGCGGCGGGCCGGGTGCTGCGTCCTGTGCGCCCGCTGGTGGCCGCGTCCTGGCAGCGTTCGGCGCGGGCCCGGGTCAGCCCGGACGGCGCGGCATGCGTGGAGCTCGACGAGGAGGAGCTCGCCGCCTGCCGCGACGCCCATCCGCTCGCCCGCGTCATGCCGCTGATCCGGGAACTGACCGGGGCGTACGCGGGTGACGGCGAGCACCTGGTGGCGGTCTGCGACGCGCTGGGCCGGCTCCTGTGGGTGGAGGGCGACCGGCGGACCCGGAGCGCGGCCGGACGCATGAACTTCGTCCCCGGCGCCCGCTGGGCCGAGTCGGCAGTCGGCACCAACGCGCCCGGCACGGCCCTGGCCGAGGACCGGCCGGTCCAGGTGTTCACGGCCGAGCACTTCCGGCGCCCGGTGCAGCGGTGGACCTGCGCGGCGGCTCCCGTGCACGACCCGAGGACCGGACGGCTGCTGGGCGCCGTCGACGTGACGGGTGGCGACGGCCTAGCCCATCCGCACAGTCTCGGCTTCGTCCAGGCCGTGGCACGGGCCGCGGAGGCCGAACTCGCCCTTCTCGCCCCGCCACCCGACCCCGAGGGGGCCTTTCTCACCGCCCTCGGCAGCGACGAGGCACTGCTCGTGGCGGACGGCCGCAAGCTGCGCCTGAGCCCGCGCCACAGCGAGATCCTGGTCCTGCTGGCCCACCATCCGCAGGGCCTCGGCGGCGACGAACTCCTGCTGGCCCTGTACGAGGACGAGGACGTGAGCCCCGTGACGCTGCGCGCCGAACTGTCGCGCTTGCGCGCGGTGTTGGGCCCCGCACTGCTCGCGTCGCGCCCCTACCGCCTGACCGCGCGCGTGGACACGGACTTCGACACGGTGGCCAGGCGGCTCGGCTCGGGGGCGGTGGCCGCGGCGATGACGGTCTACGGCGGGCCGCTCCTGCCGGGCTCGCAGGCACCCGCGGTGGCCCGTCTGCGCCGACGCCACGCCGACCAGCTCCGGGCCGCGCTGATCGCGCGCGCCGACCCCGGTCTCCTCGCCGACTGGGCGTACAGCCCCTGGGGCGAGGAGGACCTGCCGGTGTGGCAGGCCTTGGCGGACGCGCTGCCGCCAAGCCAACGGGCACACGTACAAGCCCGGTTGACGGAACTGACGAGGGATCAGGCGCTCGCAACGGGCCTGCAACGCCGCCGTGCCTAATCTGCGCTCCGTACGCCGTCCACGGCCGGACGGCGCGGCAGAGGGAGCCCCGCAGATGACCCGTTACGCAGCGCCCGGCGCCGAGGGCGCGCTCGTCTCGTTCCAGTCCCGCTACGACCACTGGATCGGTGGCGCGTATGTGCCGCCCCGGCGCGGCCAGTACTTCGAGAACCCGAGCCCCGTCAACGGCCGCCCCTTCACCGAGATCGCGCGGGGCACCGCCGAGGACATCGAGCTCGCCCTGGACGCGGCCCATGCGGCGGCGCCCGCCTGGGGACGCACCGCGCCGGAGGCCCGCGCCCACGTCCTGCTCAAGATCGCGGACCGGATGGAGGAGCATCTGGAGGAGCTGGCGATCGCCGAGAGCTGGGAGAACGGCAAGCCCGTCCGCGAGACGCTGGCCGCCGACATCCCGCTCGCCATCGACCACTTCCGCTATTTCGCCGGAGCGCTGCGCGCCCAGGAGGGCACGCTCAGCCAGCTCGACGACGACACCGTCGCGTACCACTTCCACGAGCCGCTGGGCGTGGTCGGCCAGATCATCCCGTGGAACTTCCCCATCCTGATGGCGGTGTGGAAGCTGGCGCCCGCGCTGGCGGCGGGCAACGCGGTGGTCCTCAAACCGGCCGAACAGACCCCCGCCTCCATCCACTTCTGGCTGAGCCTGGTGGCGGACCTCCTCCCGCCGGGTGTCGTGAACATCGTCAACGGCTTCGGCGTGGAGGCGGGCAAGCCCCTGGCGTCGAGCCCGCGCGTCGCGAAGATCGCCTTCACCGGCGAGACCACGACGGGGCGGCTGATCATGCAGTACGCCTCGGAGAACATCAAGCCCGTCACTCTGGAGCTGGGCGGCAAGTCACCGAACCTCTTCTTCGACGACGTATGGGCGCGGGACGACGACTTCCGCGACAAGGCCCTCGAAGGTTTCGCGATGTTCGCCCTCAACCAGGGAGAGGTCTGCACCTGCCCGTCCCGCGCCCTGATCCAGCGCGGCCACTACAGCGAGTTCCTGGAGGCGGCGATCGCCCGTACGGAACAGATCGTGCCGGGCCACCCCCTGGACACCGACACGATGATCGGCGCGCAGGCCTCGAACGACCAGCTCCAGAAGATCCTCTCCTATCTGGACATCGGCCAGCAGGAGGGAGCGAAGATCCTCACGGGTGGTCAACGCGTCCATCACGGCGGGGAGTTGGAGGGCGGCTACTACGTCCAGCCGACCATCTTCGAGGGCGACAACCGCATGCGGATCTTCCAGGAGGAGATCTTCGGCCCGGTGGTGGCCGTGACCTCGTTCACCGACTTCGACGACGCGATCGGCACGGCGAACGACACCCTGTACGGCCTGGGCGCGGGCGTGTGGACCCGCGACATGAACACCGCCTACCGCGCGGGCCGAGCCATCCAGGCCGGCCGCGTCTGGACCAACTGCTACCACGCCTACCCGGCACACGCCGCGTTCGGCGGCTACAAGCAGTCGGGCATCGGGCGGGAGAACCACCGGATGATGCTGGAGCACTATCAGCAGACGAAGAATCTGCTGGTGTCGTACTCACCGAAGAGGCTGGGCTTCTTCTAAGGGCCCAAGAAAAGGCGCCTGACCTGGCCCTTTGCCGGTCAGGCGCCATGGACTGCTCGATCAGGCGATTGGCCTGCTCCCGGACACACCATCCAGGAACTTGGCGTAGAAGCGGAATAGAACCTCGATGCTCTGGCCCGCGCGGCGAGCGCATTCAGCCGGGTCCACACCGGAGTACAGCCAGAACGAGATCCCTGCGCGCCGGAGATCGCAGGGCCGGGTCGCGGTAGCCGCTCGGCGCTTGAGCGAGTGCACCTCGTGCATCGCGCCGTCGTCCGTCCAGTCCTGTCCCGCAGTGACGACGCCACCCGACAGATTGGGCAGTCCCCACTCGGCCTTGGGTAGGTGACACTGGTCGAGCCGGAGGTGGATGACCTCAGCAGTACATGCATCCGAAGAACGCCTCCAGGTGAGGCCCGCGCTGCTGAGCGACCGCCGCGAGCAGCCAGGCGACCTGGGCCGGATTGGGAACCGCAGCCGGGTCCACCGCCTAGCGGAGCCGCTGCATTCCAGCAGCACGCTGACCTCGTCCGTGAAGTATCCGGTGGCGGGGGCGAGGAGGTCCTGGGCGATCTCGTTCAGGTCCTCCGATTCATCTGCCAGCGCTGCATGTGCGTTGCGCCCGCGATCAAGGTGTACACGGAAGAAGGTCATCGAACCCGCTGGACTGTCGCTCAGGGTGTACGCCGGACAGTGGTCCGCTTCGCACGCGCTGGGCGCAATCGGACAACGGCTGTCGTCGTGCGTCCGGCGCCGGTGAAGGACCTCGACGCGCCACTCTTCGAGTGTGTCCGCGTGCGGGGTGTCGCTGAGCATGTCGGCGTAGACGAAACGCAGGTGCAGCTCAGTGGGGTCGCCGGGGAGCGGCGAAGGTTCGATCACCGCCGCAGCCTAATCACCCTGGAGGGCGGAGCGTTCACTGTCCCGTGCCGCCATCGAGGCCCACCCCGGCAACCGCAGAGCTTCTGCGCCAGCGGCGACAGATGCCGCGCGTCCCCGCCAGTTCGGTCACACCCCACCAACAACCATAAGCCACACCGTTTCGGAGCAATACAGGCTCAGGGCCTTCCGCTATGTGCAGTCGTACCAGCCATCCCAGGACTGGCCATTGAATTGGCGGCACCACCAGTGGTTATCGCCACCGTATACATAGGTTGTCGTTGTATTTCGCCACGAGGTCGGGGTAGCCGTCGGCGTTGACGTCGCCGATGGAGAGGACCTGGGCGGGGGCAAGTGAGCCCAATTGTCCGCCGCGCGTTGACATGACATATGGCGACGGCTTGGCCGGTCGCGCGACAGTGCAGCGTCACGCGAAGCAGCGCTCGCGGCCGTGTCGTCCCCTCAGCATCGACGGGCCACACTGCCCATGCGCGCACGGGACCGGTTCGGGCGCATCGGGCCCCGGAACGCGGCCCCGCCCCCCGTGGGATACGTTCGCCACACATCACTGGCGTTCACCACAGAGGCAATCAACACCTATGTCTGCAAAGTTCACTGACATCCCGTTCAACCCAGTGCAAGAGCAGCATGTGGTGTGTGGTGCGATACCCGCCGGCTTCGGCGCCCCGGTCTTCGTTGCGAATCCGGACGCGCAGGCCGCTGACCTCAGGGAGTTGCTTCAGCTCTATCCACTGTTGCCAACGACGCTGAAGTCCGCCCACCAACTCAAGGAACAAGGACTGCGTGCGTCGAGCCTGTTCCGTCCGGACGCCTATGTACTCGGTCCTCCGCAGACGGTGACAGTCCCCAAAATGACGGTGCGTCCCGGGCACACGCTCCATGGGTGGGACGAGGTCGTATTTCCACCGTCGCCTGTCTACCGTGTGAGTGATGCTGTCGCCTTCTCGACGCAGCCTGGTGCAGACGAAGTTCAAGCCGTCCGCCGTGCGGCGATCAAATGGGCACAGGACGTCCGTGATGATCCGGACACGGTCATCTTGGCCGTCAGCACCACAGGATCGCCCACCGCCGCTACGCCTCTTGAACGGACGACGCCCTACGAGATCGCACTCACCTCCGCGAGCGGGCGCAAGAAGTGGCATCAACTCATCAACCCTGAGTGGGACGAGAGGTACCAGCGGCAGATCCAGCGTGCCCATCCCGGGCTCGGGACACTCAAAGACGCCCCCTGCTTCCGCCAAGTGGCCGACGTCCTGCTGCGCAAACTCCGGGGCAAACGCGTCGTCACCTACGGACGAAATGTCCAATACGCCGCCATCTATACCGCGCTGGAATACGCCTGGGCGGGAGACGGCCTCCCAAACGGCACCCTGTGGCCGGACACAGCCGCCACGCTCACGACCTTGAGCCGAAGCCGCTGGGAGTGCGCACGTCTGCGTCAAGGCGAGTTCGGCAATGACTGGGACTCAGCCGAAGGTCACTTCGCCCTGCCGACTGAGGAACCGGCCGCCAGCGCACTCGACCGCTGTCGGATGACCGCCACCTTGCTGCACCGCATGGCAGATCCCGCTCTACGCTATGCCGAATTGAACGCCCGGGCCGAGCGCGCCGTACGGGACGGTAAGAGTCACACCCCCCGCCCTCTGGTTGGGCAGCGTCTGAGCCGCATCGCCGCATCCCGCGACGCGGTACTGGAGCGCAGCCAGGGGAGCTGCGAGAACCCCCGCTGTCCAGACCCCCGCTATACCTCAGCTCGTAGCCGCAACGGGTCCTACCTGCTCGAGGTAGACCACGTAGACGATCACGCCAGAGGCGGCGAGGACCTACCAAGAGCCATGATCGCTTTGTGTCCCAACTGCCACGCCCTCAAGACCCGGGGCACCGTGACCGAAGAATCTCGCGCCCTCCTTCGCACGACAGCCCTCGCACGGCACCACGAACTACTCCCCCACGCACTATGAGTGTGTCCTTGCCACAGGACGGATCCCACGCTGGTCGTGTCCAACACGTTCCTCGTCGACGGCTACAGAGGTGCCGCCTCGGGCAGGACGCGGCTGGTGCTGCGCTCCTCCCACGTCCACACCATGGCCCGGGGCCCCACCACATCGTCACTGCACTAACCGACCCCGTTCGGCCTGCCGATGCACCTGACACGGTTCCGCTGCGACACCAACGAAAGCTACGGGCGCTTCCAGCAGTTCGTCCTGAAGTAGTTGACGGCCTCGATCTTGGGGTCGGGCGCAACTTCTTCGTCGTCAAGCGAACTCATGCTGCCTGAGCGCTGACCCCGGTGTTGACGAGTACGAACCGGCGCAGGACGGCATCCTGTCGGCCGCCTGAGTACCCGTACTCAGGCTCTGGCACAGTCTTCTTGAACTGGTGGCGCTCGCCATCTGCGTGGTCGCGTGGCCGTTCGTCGATCATTTCGAACTCGACCCCCGGGCCCCCTACCGCCCTTACGTCTTCTGGGACTATGCCCCGGCGATCGCCGGGGTCGGTGCCGTCGTGGTCGTCATCGGGGTGGTCGCCGCCAAGGGCCGGGCGACGATCACGGCGCTCTCCCAACTCCTGATGGCCCTGCTGGTCGGCGCGGTTCTCGTCTTCGGCTCCGCGGAACAGCAGCACGACGACGGCAACATGCGGTCGGCTCCCGCGCCGGCCAGCAGACTGCCGGCTGCTTGCGCGTTAGCCACCCGACCCCTCAGCTCGATCAACGCCCGCGGCCCGCGCCGGGGCGGGGGTCGGTCGGCGGAGGTGGCCGGGTGGATGGCGTGCGGGTCGCGTGCGTGGCGCCGCATCGGTGGGTCAGCCGATGCGGCGTCGCTCGTCATCGCCGCACGTGCCGTTCACGCGGCCCCGAACACCACCACCGAGTTGTGGCCGCCGAATCCGAAGTTCTGCTTGATGGCGACATCGATGGTGGCGGGGCGGCCCACGATCGGGGTGTAGTCCAGGTCGCAGCGGGGGTCGGGGTTGTCCAGGTTGGCGGTGGGCGGTACGTATTTCTCCCGGATGGCGCGCAGTACGCCGACGCTCTCCAGGATCCCGCACGCCCCGCACGCGTGGCCGATCACCGATTTGGGGGCCGTGATCGCCACCTGACGGGCGTGAGCGCCGAACGCCCGCTTGATGGCCGCCGTTTCGGCCCGGTCGTTGAGCGGGGTCGATGTGCCGTGCGCGCTCACCAGGTCCACTGCCGTGACGTCGAGCCCGGCGTCGGCACAGGCGAGTTCGATCGTCCTGGCCGCCACCGCTCCGTCCGCCCGCGGCGCCACCGGGTGGTGTGCGTCGCAGGTGGACGCGGCGCCGAGCACTTCGCCGTGCACCGTCGCGCCCCGGCGCAGGGCGGACCGTTCGGATTCGAGCACCAGCACGGCGGCTCCCTCGGCCGGCACCATCCCGTCGCGATCGCGGTCGAACGGCCGGGACGCGACCGCCGCCTCCGCCGCAGGCCGTAGGGAGAGCGCGTCCAGCAGGCGGAAGGATGCCAGCGCCGGAGTGTCCAGCCAGCTCTCCACCCCTCCGACGAGAACCACATCGGCGGTGCCGTCACGCACGGCGCGCAGGCCCGCTCCGATGGCGTCCGTCGACGCCGCACAGGCGGTCGAGAGGGTGAGCACGGGGCCGACGATCGCCATCTCCTGGGCAACGAGCCCGGCCGCCTGGTTGGGCAGCAGGCGGAGCAGCCCGAGCCGGTCCATCCGCGGCCACCCGCTGCGGTTCATGACGGTCACCAGGCGCGCGGTCTCGTCAAGCCCGCCTCCGCCCGTGCCGACGTACAGGGCCTCCGGTGCTGTGCGCAGTCGCGCATCCTCTCGCGCCTTCATCGCCGCGGCGAACAGCAACTGCTGGAAACGCGAGGTACGGCGGGCCTGTTGGGCGGACATGTGCTCGCGGGGATCGAATGCGCCGATGACGCCACCGACCTGGCAGGGCATGGGCTCTTCGAGCTCCAGCGGCGAGATCGCGGAACGCCCCGTGGACAGGGCCTCCCACAACTCATCCGGTGTGGAACCCGCGCACGACTCGACGCCGATGCCGGTCACCAGCACACGTCGGCGTGCCACCTGCGGTGTCACAGCGCTCCCGCCATGGCGTCGGCCACGTCTCCGGCCGTGCGGAGGTCGGTGATCCGGATGCCGGTTTCGGCCAGCTCCACCCCGAATTCCCGCTCCAGGACGGTGATCAGTTCCAGCGCTTCCATGGAGTCGAGACCGAGCACCGGTTGTCCGGTCTCCGTGGCGTAAAAGAGTGCGGCATCACGAGTGATGACTGTCCCGCTCTCGCCAAGGTCCGGCCGTATTCCGGTGATGGCCCGGGTGACGACGTTCCATACCTCGGTCATGACGATTCCTTTCGTCGGGTCAATTAAGCGCGGGTGGCCGAAAAGTAGACGCAGCGTCGTGTGACGGTGAACGGCGACCGCTCGTGCAGTTCTCGCAGCGCCTCGGTGAGGAGTTCCGCGGCGGTGTGGCGGTCGACTCCCGGGAGCGCGGCGCCGGCGAACATCGGAGTGGAGCACAGAGCGGTGAGGAAACGCGGGCCGAGGGTGAATTCCCGCTCGGTCCTGACGGCCTTGAAACCGGCCGCCTCAAGGGCCGCCTCGTAGTCACCGGCGCTTCTGCGGAGCCCGGCAGGCCGTCGCGAGTCCGCGCGCGTCAACGGGAGCCCGCGCCTGCGGGCGGCACTTCGGGCCGTGCCGACCAACTCGGCGTACCGAGGCAGGTCGGCCGCCCTCTCCGCGCCCGAGTAGAACGCCGAGTTGAACACCAGGCGTCCGCCACTGGTGAGGACCTGCCCGATTGCCTCGAGTGCGGTGGCGAGGTCCGGCACGAGGTGGATGCAGTTGGCCAGGACGACGATGTCGAAGACGCCTGGTGGGAACAGCCGGGAGACCGAGGAGGCATCGCCCTCGACGAACCGGGCGCGGCCGCCGAGCCGGGCCCGTGCCGCCTCCAGCAGTGCCGGATCGGGGTCGACACCGACCAAGGTCATGGTGGGGTCGCGCAACAACATCCGCTCGCTCACGGCCCCGTCGCCGCACCCCAGATCCAGGACGGTCGGTGTGGCGCCCGCCGGGACCAGATCCAGCAGCGCGCGGTTCAACTCGGCGTACTCCGGGTCGCGACGCAGCGCGGCGTAATCCGAGGACGTGTGCCTGCCGTTCATGGAACTGCCGCACTCGGTGTCTGCTTGTACATTCATGAATTGTCCTCCGTCGGCCCGGTCAAAGAAACGGCGAGGTGCCAATACGGGCGCAGTGCTGTTCGAACGACGTGGCAGACGCTAGCAGTGCGTCTTGGCGAGGAACAGGGAAATTCTTCCGGAGCCGCCCCCCACTGGCTTGGTGATCAGCGAAAACCCGTTCTTTCATTGTGATTTCATCGCGTTCGGATAACTTCCTGCGGACCGGATGGAGAATCTGCCGAGGGGAGAATCGCGATGGTTTTGAGAGATCGACGTCCCATGGTGCCGGATCGGTAAGACATTGGAATTCACGGAATTGGGCGGTAACCCGGTGCCCGCCGGTCGACTGGTGTTCTGGACTCCGACCGCCGCGGTCACGGCCTGGGCGGACGACGCCCGGCCGCCCGCGCTCAACCACGAGCACCACGTGCGTGCGGCGGCCGGCCGGGGGCCGGGGCACGTTGCTCCCGGCTGGATCGGTGTGTCGTTCGCAGTGGGCCGGGCAGGCCGACAGCGGATCGGTGTCGCGCTCTCGGCCTGGCTGCGCGGCTGCGAGCATCTGCGCAGCAGGCTGATACCGGCCCCCGGGCGCTGTGTGCGCCGGACGCTTCCCGCGAGCGCCGTCAGCCTCCGGCAGGAGGAAGTGGGCACCTTCGCCGACGGCGCCTCGGTTCGCCGGCAGATCGAGGCCTTCTTCGACCGGAACACCCAGCCCTTGGGCTGGCCGCAGATGGTCTTCGCGACCGTCGAGGGCACCGACGGGACGACCGTCTTCATCGGCGCGGACCACGGCGTCGTGGACGGCTACACGCTGGCCATGATCCCGGGGCAGATCCGGGACGCCCTCGACGGCCGCGCGCAGGACCCGTTCGGTCAGCAGTCCCTGGAGTGTGCGGCCGAGGAACGGAAGCTGGGGGGCGTTCCATCGGCCGAGCCCGAACTCGCGGCCCCCTGGCGGTCGCTGCTCGATGGCGCGCGGGGCAGGACACCGGCCTTCCCCCTGCCACTCGGAGCATCCGAGTCACCGAACGCCCAGCGCAGCGCCTACCGTTGGCTGCTCGACGGGTCGGCAACCACGAGGTTCGCCACGGCGTCACGCGCGGCCGGGGGCACAACCGCGGCCGGGCTGCTCGCCTGCCTCGCGCTTGCCACGGCGAGGGTCTCGGGCGAACGATGCCTGTCCTTGATCAGCCTCGCCAACACCCGGCCCCGCAAGTGGCGGTCGGCGCCGGGCTGGTTCGTCGGCCTGCACCCGGTGCGGATCCCGGCGGTTCCCGGGGCCGACTTCGCCGGCACCGTCGTACTCGCCGCCGCGGAACTGCGTCGCCGGGGGCCGGGGCCGGAGAGTTCGCTCCCCCACATCAGCCGGATGCTGCGTACGGAGATCCATCCCCGTTTCGTCGTGTCCTATCTCGATGTCCGCCGCGTGGCGGGCAGGCCGCCCCACCCGCAGGACGCCATGCTGCGCAGCCGGATACACAGCCCCGCCGAAGTGTATGTGTGGCTGACCAGGAGCGACCGCGGAGTGCACTTGTCGGCGCGCTTCCCCGACACGCCCCTGGCCCGAACCGGCATCGGGCGCTTCGTCCAAGCCGTCGCGCACACCGCCACCCGCGTGGCCGAGAACCACCAGGCGTCCCCAACCGTGCCTTCGCCCGCCGGCCGGCCCGTCCCTCAAGGAGAAGGAGACTCCCTGTGCGCATGACCCAGATCCTCGACTGGCGGCCCGAGCCGGGTGCGGTGTTCGAGTTCCGGCCGACCAGCGACCGGGCCGCAATGGAGCACGATGTGCCGCCGTCCCACTTCCAACGGGCGCACCTCCGCCTGGCGGCCGCCCAGCGGGCCGCCGAAAAGCGTCAATCGCCGTGGGTGGCCACGACGTTCGACCTGGAGGGCCCGGCCGATCTCGACGCGCTCACCGCTGCGTGGCAGGGACTCGTACGCCGACACGAGGCGTTCCACACCTGGTACGAGTTGACGACCGAGGACCTGGTCGGCTTCCGCATACCGCCCGAGTCCCTGCGGATGCACCCAGTACACATGGGCGACTTCAGCGACACGGACGACCTGCGCGCTCATGTGCACCGGCGAATCGACGAGCAGACCGCCGTGAGCCGGCTGGGAACGCTGGCGGGAGTGATCCGACGGGACACGGTGTCCACGGTGTACTTCGCGATCGACCACGCCTATTCCGACGGCCACTCACTGACGCTGCTCTTCCATGAACTCCGCGTCCGCTACGAGGCGGCCCGCGCCGGTGCCCCGGTGGATCTGCCGCCGGTACCCGGCTACCTGGACCACAATCGCCGTGAATGGCAACGTTCCACGTCGCTGACGGAAGCCGCGCCGGAGCTCGCCGCGTGGTCGGACTTCCTGGCCGTGGAGGACGGCGATCTCCCCGCCTTCCCCGTCGAGCTGGGCAATGGCAAGGGTGAACTGCTGCCCGCGACGCGGCTGGAGTATCCGGTGTTCACCGGCGCCGAGGCCCGCGCGTTCCGCGCACATTGCGCCCGGCACGGCGGCGGGTTCGCAGCGGGGTTCTTCGCCGCCCTGGCGCTCGTACAGCGTGAGTTCAACGGGCACGAGGACTACCGGGCACTGACAGCCGTGTCGACCAGGGCCTACCCACGGTTGCTCCAGGTGCACGGCTGGCTCGTGAATCTTGTGCCGCTGTCCTTCCGGCTGCCCGGCTCATCCCGCCTCACCGACGCGATCCCGGTCGCACAACAAGCCTTCCAGCGGGCTCGCGAGGCGTATGACGTGCCGTTGCACCGGGCTCTGGAACTTCTTCGCGACGAAGCTGAGGGAGGCTTCCCGAGCATCCCGCCCATGGCGTCCTACGCGGATGCCCGGTCCGTTCCGGGCGCCGACGACCACCTCGGCGCGGACGCGAGGGTCCTGACGGGACCGGACAGCGCGGCCGGTGTGTCGCTGTGGTTGAACTGGTTCCCCGACCGTGCCGACCTGGTGATCAGCATGCCGGACACCGCGGAGGCGGTGGCAGGCGTGCCGAAATACCTCGACCGCGTCAGGGAACTCATGCTGGCAGCGACGGGGGTCTCCTGCTGACCTGGGATGCCGGGTGGGTGACGCTGAGCCCTGTCGGTGCTGTCAGGGGTGGGGCGTGAGGTCGATGACCACCGTGCCCTGGACATGTCGGGCCGCCTGGAGTTGGACGGCTGCGCGGATGTCCTGGACGGGGTAGGTCGCCGCGATGGGGACGTGCGGACGGCCTGCCGCGACCTGGCGCGCGATGTTTTCGGCGGCGTCTTGTGCGGTGTTGGCGCCGGTGACGGCAGGGACGCCGACGACCTGGCCGGCGACGGTGCGGATACGGTCGTCGGGGACGTGCAGCTGTCGCCCTCGCCCGTTTCTGATCAGCGTGGCGACGCGGCCCGCGTGCGATCAGCGCCGATGGTCACCCCGGGGTGACCAACTCGGGGCGTAGGGAGGCAACTGTCGTAACTCCGCTCGCAGGGAAGGGACTTGGCCTGTCTCCGTGGCCGGCGCGGTCGGCCGGCGCGGGCGGGACGCCGTAGCATCGAGTGGAGCGGCGCTGACCGGCTCTACGGTCCGACGGCGGCCGCCCTCGCCGGGCCCCTGGGGGTGCAACCACCGGCTACAGCAAGGCGCCGCACCCGGCGGGCCGTTGATGTTTGGGGGTCGTCTCGTGAATCATCGCGTCGGACGCGGCAGCACGACAGGCCAGGGCGTCCGCGGCCCGGAGGCCGATGGGTTGCGGCAGGTGACCCGCCCGCTGCACCCCGGGTTACGGCCGTACATGCGCGGCCGCATCGGTTACTCGCACCTGGCCCCGCCGTACCAGGTGCGGATGGTCCCCACCGGGCACGTCGTCCTGACGGTGGATCTGGCGGAACCGTTCAGCCAGGTCCGCCGCCTTGGGACGCCCGGACCGGGAACCGGGCGGATCAACTCGCTGGTGGTGGGGATGGAGGACCGGCCCGCACTGTGCGAACACCCCGGGGGCCGGCAAGAGGTGATCCGTCTCGAGTTCACGCCGCTCGGTGCCTACCGGCTGTTCGCCCTGCCCATGCGGGAGTTGACCAACCAGGTGGTACGGCTGGACAGCGTCCTGGGCCCGGGGACCGACGCCCTGGTGGAGCGGATGGCGGCCACCCCCGACTGGGACGCCCGGTTCGACCTGCTCGACGCGGTCCTGCTCGGCCGGCTCGACCGGGGGCCCGCGCCCGCGCCCGAGGTCGACCACGTATGGCGCCGGCTGGCCGCCTCGGCCGGCTCGATCCCCGTCGGCGGCCTCGCCGAGGAGGTGGGCTGGAGCCGCAGCTACCTGGTCCGCCGGTTCACCCAGCAGGTCGGACTGACGCCGAAGACCGCGGCCCGGGTGCTGCGGTTCCGTCGCGCGACGGAGCTGCTCGCCGGCGGAACCGTCAGCCTCGCCGGGCTCTCGGCCGCCTGCGGCTATTACGACCAGGGGCACCTCAGCCGCGAGTTCCAGGCCCTGGCCGGGATCACCCCCGGGCGGATGACCACGGCCACCCGGCCGGTCGAGGACGCCCTCGCCCTCTGACCTGAGGTCACATTCGTCCAAGCCAGGTCCCTCCGTACCCGCTTACCCTCCCGTGTGCGGTGCCGTTCGTCACCACGTCGCTCGTGTCCGCAGGCGCGACGAAGCGGGACGAGGGCGGCCGACGTGACGGCACCGCGGGGGTGTGGTGTCCGGAAGACCCGGGCGCCACGGGACGACCGGGGAGGGGAGTGCGATGACGGCGCCTTTGCGCGCGGGTGACCCACGCGAGGTGGGCGGCCACCGGCTGCTGGGGAGGCTGGGGGGCGGTGGGCTGGGGACGGTGTTCCTCGGGCGCTCGCGCAGTGGACGGCTGCTCGCGGTCCGGGTGGTCGCGCCGGAGCTGGCCGCCGACGGCGAGTTCCGGCGCCGGTTCGAGGAACTGGTGGCCTCCGCGCGCGCCGTGAGCAGCTTCCACACCGCGCAGGTGGTGGACGGTGCCGCGGACGGTGCCGTGCCCTGGCTGGCCAGCGAGTACATCGCGGGCCCGTCGTTGCGGGAGGCGGTGACGGTGCACGGGCCCCTGCCGGTGGAGGCGGTCCGGGCCCTGGGGTCGGGTCTGGCGGAGGCGCTGGCGGGGGTGCACGCGGCCGGTCTGCTCCACGGCGGCCTCACCCCGGGCGACGTGATCCTCGCCGATGACGGTCCACGCCTGACCGACTTCGCCCTCGCCCGCCTGTGGGACGCGGCGCACCCCTCCCGTACGGTCGCCGCCGCCCCGGGTGGCATCTTCCTGGCGCCGGAGCAGGTGCGGACCGGTACGACGCTTCCGGCCTCGGACGTGTTCGCACTCGGCGGGGTGCTGGTCTTCGCCGCGACGGGGCGGAACGCGTTCGGCTCCGCGTCCGGTTCGGACGCGCTGATCCGGGTGGTCTACGGGGAGCCGGACCTCGACGGGGTGCCCGCCGAGGTGCGCGACCTGATCCGATCCTGTCTGGCCAAGGACCCGGCCCAGCGGCCGCCGGTGGGTGAGGTCCTGCGGAGCCTGGCCGGGAACCCGCCGGACGCATGGCTGCCGTCGGCTGTCGCGGGGATGGTCGGGGAGCGCAAGGAACAGGCCGGGGTGCACGGCGCGGCACGGGGGCCGGGCCGGCGCGCGCTCCTGCTGGCCGCGGGGGCCGGGGTCATCGGCCTGGTGGGCGTACCGGTCGGGATCCGGCTCGGCGCGGGCGACGCCCCCGGGACACCGAGGCCGACGGGCACACCACCGGCCGTGGACGGAGCCTCCGCGCCCGAGGCCGTGCGGCTCGGCCCGGCCACCACGATCGAGCTGGGCCGCAACGACACCAACTCCCGGAGTCTCGCCTACAGCCCGGACGGCAAGCTCCTGGCAGTCGGTGCGCTGAACAAGGTGGTCCTGATCGACCCGGTCGCGCGGACCAAGACCGGGGAGATCGCGTTCGACCGCGCCTTGGGCTACGTGTCCGCCCTGGCGTTCAGCCCTGCCGACGGCATGCTGGCCGCCGTCTACCCCCTGCCGCCCGACCCGGGCAGCGGGGAACCACAGGCCCGTGAGCACGGGAGGGTGGCCGTCACGCTCTGGAACGTCGCCTCCCGCCGTGAGGTGCTGACGCTGTCCTGCCCTTCCGAGGGGAATCTGATGGCGCAGGCTCACACCGTGGCGTTCAGCCCGGACGGACGGCGGGTGGCGCTGGGCCGGGACGGGCGCGACAGCATCGGCAAGGCCGTGGTGTGGGAGGTGAGTTCGGGTAAGCAGCTCGCCTTCCTGCCGGTCGGTCCGGGTTCGAACGGAACCTTCGGCCGGGCGGGCAGCGTCGTGTTCAGTCCGGACGGCAAGGTGCTGGCCGTCGGGTACGGGAGCGAGCTGAAGGGGGCGGTCGACCTCTTCGACACCGCCTCCTTCGCCCCGATCGCCACACTCGCCCTCGAGAAGACGGACCTCTTCGGTGTCACCGCCCTCGCCTACGCCCCGGACGGCCGGACGCTGTACGGGGCGTACGGGGGCATCGCCGCCTGGGACACGGCCTCCAGAAGGCTGACCACCACCCTCGCCGAGCTCAAGTCGCGCTACCAGTCGCTGTCCCTCAGCCCCGACGGGAAAATGCTGGCCGGGGCCGGCTCCGTGGGCGGTGGGCTGGCGATCTGGGCCCTGCCTTCCGGCCGGCAGACGCCGGTGACGACGGGGCGCACCGGCACCGACCTCGTGGCGTTCGGCCCCGACGGCAAAACGATCGCCACGTGCACCGACACCGCCGAACTGCTGGCCGCGGTCCAGATCCGGCCGGTCGCGTGACCGAGCCGCTGGACGGGGCGGATCCCCGTCACGTCGGACCGTACGAGCTGGTGCGGCGGCTCGGCCGGGGTGGAATGGGCGAGGTCTTCCTCGGGCGCTCGCCGGGCGGGCGGCTGGTAGCGGTCAAGGTCGTGGCTGCCGAGCTCGCGCACGACGCTGAATTCCGCCGCCGGTTCGCCCTGGAGGTCAGTGCGGCGCGGAAGGTGGGCGGCTTCTACACGGCGCAGGTGGTGGACGCGGACACCGACGCCGTACGGCCCTGGCTGGTCACCGCCTACATCCCCGGACCCTCGCTGCACCAGGTGATCCGGGACACCGGACGGCTGCCCGAACGGGCACTCCGGGTGCTTGGCTCCGGCCTGGCCGAAGGACTGGCCGCGATCCACGCCGCCGACCTGGTCCACCGCGACCTGAAGCCCGGCAACGTCATCGTCGCCGACGACGGCCCCCGCGTCATCGACTTCGGCATCGCCCGTGCCCTCGACGGCGGCCAGCACACCGGGGCGGTGATCGGCACACCCGGCTACATGTCGCCGGAGCAGGCTCGGGGCGAGCCGACCGGGCCGGCCTCCGACGTCTTCTCGCTCGGCTGCGTCCTCGCCTTCGCTGCCACCGGGCACAACCCCTACGGGCAGGGCCGCCCGGACGTCATCCTCTACCGGACGGTCCACGAGGCCCCCGACCTCGACGGGGTACCCGAGGAGCTGGCAGATCTCGTCCGGATCTGCCTGGCCGCGGAGCCCGGGAGGCGTCCGCTGGTCTCGGAGGTGCTGCGCCACCTGGCGACCTCGGCCGAGGACACCCAGTGGCTGCCCGCCGGGGTGGCCGCGATGGTCAGCGAACGGCGCAGCGAAACGCTCGTGCTGCGGGAGCACACGACCGCCGGGGTGCGCACCGCGCCCCGGCCTGTGCGCCGTCGGGCACTCGTGGCCGCGGCCACGTCGCTGGCTGTCGGCGCCGCCGCCTGGGCCACGCTGTCGTTCCAACACCCGTCCGGCCAGGGCGGAGCGGGAGCGGCGGGATCGGCACCGACGAGCACGGCGGCGGCCTGGAGCGGCGACCCGTGCGATCTGAGCACGTACGACTTCCTCCAGCGCAACCAGCTCACCAGCGTGGGGCAGCACGACGACTTCACCGACGGCTCCGCAGCGGTGCAGACCTGCACCTGGAGGCTGGGTCCGGCGACGACGAACAACAAGAGCTCGATGACGCTCGCCTACTCCAAGTCCCCGTTCCAGATGATCTCCGACCGCAAGGCGCCGCAGGACTTGAGCAAGCTCGACCTGACCGCCCTGGACTCCGGCTCGGCCTACGCGGACCACTACGACCGGCAGTGCGAGGTCAGCTGGCACACCCCCGGCGGCTACGCCGCGGTCGTCGAAGACGAGCCGGACCACACCACCGACTGTTCCGGCGCCGCCGCCCTCGCCAAGGACCTCTCGCCGAGGCTGGCCGGTAAGACGAAGCAGACCTAGTACTCCAGCAGCTCTCCGCCTTGGGTGACACCGTCCCTGAGCCAATCAGAGCCCCTCGAACGGGCCGGCCAGCTCAGCAATCTCTCCCCCGGCTTCCGGACCCGCGACGTCCTGGCCACACGTCGTCGTACCCGCTCGGCCTGCGCCACTGCGCGCTTGGGTCCTACACATCGGCGGGGACAGCGCTTTCTTGCGGTTCCACCGCCACCACGAGAACGCCATCGTCCCCTCGGGGAGTTGAAGCCCGGCGGATCTGCGCTTCCCACAGCGCGGGCCAGAACGTCGTAGCGTCCCACAGGACACCCTTCAACGAAACGCCTTCGAGATCAGTGTCGCGCAGGTCGGCTCCGGTGAAGTCACTGCGCGCCGCCTCTACTTCGGCCCGAGTACGGGCCAGCTTCCGTGCCGTACGGCGGGCATATTCCAAGTCGTCCACGAGGTCTTGGGCCACCATGCTCAACCCGCCGTCCCCCCAGGAGATATCGGCGCGCAACAAGGGAACCAGTTCCTCGTCGAACATCTGCCGGGCCCGGTAGACAAGAAGGAACAACTCGTCCGCCGGCGTCGACAAGCGCCGCTCCAACGACCCCAGGTAGCCCTGCGGCACCTCCTGCGCATCGGCGGTCCAGGGATTGGGGAGCAACAGCACTTCCCCGAGGCGCGCACCCACCTCGTCGACCACATCGTGGACGGCGAAGGAGATGTCCTGCTCCCAAGTCGTCAGCCGCTCCAGCAGCTCCACCGCCAGCCCCAGAGCCACATCCAGATCGCTGGGCCAGTAGCGGGCCAGGATGCGCCGCGCCGCGTCGCGATACTTGAGCCGCAGGGCAGCAGGACGGCTCTTGAGACCGCGAGCGGCACGGGCGCGCATACGCGCGAAGCCCTGATTGTCCACGCTGAACCTGTGTTCCAGTTCGCAGCGGATCGCGATGGCCGTGCCCGTCTCCCGGTGCGCGGACACCAACAGCCGATCCAACGCCAGGTCAGGGTCACGCAGATCAGGCACGCCGCCTTGCGCGGCCAACCGGTCCCTCACCGCGGTGTCCAGCACATCCTTGGCCACGGCCAGCAGCTCGTCGAGTACCAGATCGTCGGCGGGCTGGTCCAGCGGGATCCTCATCGCTTGCCTCCTCGATCATCGTCGGGCTCCTGCTTGCTCAGCCCCAGCGATGCCTTGAGCGCAGCGCGGGCACGGCTGAGGTTTTGACGGACGGCGTCTTGCGTCGTGCCCATGGCACGGGCGCTCTCCTCCGTGGTGAAACCGTCGAGGTACCAGGCCATGGCGGCTCGCTGCTTCGCGGGGAGCGCCAGCAGCATGGCGATGACGCTCCGTTGCTCGTCGCCGATCTCGGCGGCCTGCACCGGCGTGTGCCACTGGTGATTCACAGGCGGTTCGGGCAGATCGGCGCAGCTGTCCTCAGGCCGCACCTGCTGACGGACCCAGCACCGCCATGCCACCGTGCGCAACCATGCCTTGGGGTGGACAACCGAGAGGCCGGGGGCGCACATCTGCGTGAAGGCATCCTGCGCGGCGTCCTGCGCCTCGCTCCACGATGCGCCGTTGAACAGCAGAAAGCGCACCAGGGCCGGGTATTGGTCACCGTGCAGTTCCTCGGCCAGCTCCCGGCCCGGCGTGGGAACCGTGGCCGCTTCCACCCTTACGGCCACGCCGACCTCACTGCTCATGGCTTCCTCCATCACCGCCACCCCCTGCCATGACCGCATCCGCAGGTCGGCCGGGCCCCTGGGGCACCGGCCGGTTGAAGCCCTCAGCGCAGACAGCCCGCAGGCGCCGCGTCTGCCCGTCGTCAGCGATGCGGGCCAGCTCAACCCGCGCGACGACGCGGCTGTGGACGATCTTGACCACGCCGCTCACCACACTGGCGCACACAGTCACCACCGCCCCGGCCACCACTGGATCCACTGTGCTCTCTCCCTGCTCGGTCCGTACCGCACGTCAGGCCGGCAACCACTCACACCAATAACTGTGCGCAGCCATACGGGAGTTGTGACATCTCGCAGGTGAGAGCCCCCGGCTCGGTGGACTTCGCCGGCGAAGATGATGGTCTCGGCGCCATCCTCGACACGCACAAGGCCGCCGCGGTACGGGACAGCCTGCTCCTCGGACACTGGCCTCAACGAACCAGCAGCCGACAGTTGGCACTCCTCCCAGCCCCGAGAAGTACCGTGCAGGCGTCGCGAGGCGATTGGTTCGGTCGCGCACTCGAATCAGCCGCGGGTGCGGCGTCGGTAGTAGTGGACGGTGACCACGCCCAGCAGCGGGCCCCACGCCACCAGCGGCACGTAGCAGATGTTCATCAGCCAATTGCCCCACCGCGTGATCTCCATTTCGCCGTGGAGCGTCGTCCAGACGAACAGCACGCCGTAGACCGTGCAGGCGACCGCGCCCAGCGCCGCGGGCACCACCGCTGCGGCCACGGGGATGCGGCGGCCTCCCAGGCGCGGTATCCACCGCGGCCACACCTCGCCCCAGGGCCTCACCAGTCCCAACGTCAGCCAGGCAAGACCCTCCTGGGCAGCGCACAGCAGCGGCAGCACGAGGTAGCCCCATCCGGGGATGAGCATCGCGTCGTACTCCGAGTCGCCGATCCCCAGCGGGAGACCCAGCACCACGGCGAACCGCCAGAGCGCGGAGGGCAGGGACACCCACACGGCCGCCGATGCCAGGCGCCGGGCCCTCGGAGAGACGGCGGGCGTGATCACGCGGGGCGAGAGGGAGGGGGCCGGCGGTGTCGGCGCGATGGTGGTCATGGGGGTCAACTCCTTGTGCGGGGGCTTGCCTTGACACCTCAGAGGCTGTCAGGCCACCCCATCCGTACACATCCCTCGCCGGATCGGGCTCGCCTCCCCCATGAGGCGCAGACGTGCCGAGCGCAGTCACACCTCAGGCTCACACTTCGGCCCGAGGTGAGGGTGACAGCCTGTCTCTGCCTTACGCGGCGAGATCGCATCGCCCACCGTCCAGGGCCGTGATGCCTGACGCCCTCCGGAGCAGGCCGGGGCGGGGCCGCGCATGTGTCGCGCATGTGCCGCGTATGGACCGCCCCCCGTCGTACCGTGGAGGGGGAAGGCCGTCTTCATGGTCGGCCTGCGGAGCGTTCCAGGCGGTGTCGTGCCCGGGGCGTCCTCGCCGGCTGTGCCCTCGCTCACACAACCGGAGGGCACTCTTCGGGGGCCCAACTCATGGGTAACGTAACGGTGTTGTGGTCCACAACTTCTACTCACGGAGGACATCGTGTCCGGTTCCGTCATCCTGGCTGGGGCCCGTACCCCCACCGGCCGCCTGCTCGGGGCGCTGAAGGACTTCTCCGGTGCCCAGCTCGGGGCCATCGCGATCAGGGCGGCCCTGGAGAAGGCGGGGGTGGCGCCCGAGCAGGTGGAGTACACGATCATGGGGCAGGTGCTCACCGCGGGCGCCGGCCAGATCCCGGCGCGCCAGGCCGCGGTCGCCGCCGGCATCCCGATGAGCGTCCCGGCACTGACCGTCAACAAGGTGTGTCTCTCCGGGCTCGACTCGATCGCGCTGGCCGACCAGCTGATCCGGGCCGGTGAGTTCGACCTCGTCGTGGCGGGCGGGCAGGAGTCCATGTCGCAGGCTCCGCATGTGCTTCCCAAGTCGCGCGCGGGCTTCAAGGCCGGCGATGTGTCGCTGATCGACCACATGATCCACGACGGGCTGTTCTGCGCCTTCGACCAGGTGGGCATGGGTGTCTCCACCGAGAACTACAACAGTCGGTACGCCGGGGTGACCCGCGAGAAGCAGGACGCCTTCGCGGCGGCCTCGCACCAGCGGGCCGCCGCCGCGGCCGCCGCCGGCCGGTTCGCCGAGGAGATCGCCCCGGTGTCGGTCCCGCAGCGCAAGGGCGACCCGGTGGTGTGCGACACCGACGAGGGCGTACGTCCCGACACCACCGTCGAGGTCCTGTCGAAGCTGCGTCCCGTTTACAGCGCCGACGGCACCATCACGGCGGGCACGGCGTCCCAGATCTCCGACGGCGCCGCGGCCGTGGTGGTGGCGAGCAAAGCCAAGGCCGAGGAGCTGGGCCTGCCCTGGATCGCCGAGATCGGCGCCCACGGCGTGGTGGCCGGGCCGGACGCGAGCCTGCACGAGCAGCCGTCGAACGCGATCCTGGCCGCGCTGGCCAAGGCCAAACTGGAGGCGTCCGACCTGGACCTGGTGGAGATCAACGAGGCGTTCTCCGCCGTCGGCATCGTCTCCACCGAGCAGTTGGGCGTCAATCCGAAGATCGTGAACGTGGACGGCGGGGCCATCGCTCTCGGCCACCCCATCGGCGCGTCCGGCGCACGGCTCATCGTCCACCTCGCTTACGAGCTGCGTCGGCGCGGCGGCGGTCTCGGCGCGGCGGCGCTGTGTGGCGGCGGCGGCCAGGGCGACGCCCTGCTGCTCCGCGTCCCGTCCGCCTGACCCGGGCCGTTCGGCTCCCGGTCGCACCCGTGCGGGCCCGGGAGCCGGAGGAACGACAACGACACGGCCCCGTGGGGCGCGGCAGCTGATGCCGCGCCCCACGGGGCCGCTCGCGTGCCCCCACCTGCCGCCCTGGCAAGCCGCGTTGGGAGTCGAGGGGCGCGCGTCACTGGGCGGGGGTGACCCGGTCCTGCGGACCCTGCGGAGCGGCCGCCGGCTCGGGTTTCGGGCGCAGCATGAGGAGCATCGCGCCCACCACGACCGCGCACAGGACGTTCACGGCCATCGCGGCGTCATAGACGTGGTGGAAGGACCGGATGCCGCCCGGGGTGGCGCCCGACGCCATGATCGAGGCGAAGCCGGCGACGCCCACCGCCCCACCGACCTGACGTACCGTCAGCGTCATGCCGAGGCCGCCGGCGAACTTCAGCGGGGGCACGGTCCCGGCCGCCAGCGACGACAGACAGGTGATGGCGAGCCCCAGACCACCGCCGCCGAGGATCGCGGCGGGCAGCCAGGCGCCCAGGAAGTTGGGCGTGGGGCCGAAGAGGTCCGAGGCCCAGATGGCGTTGCTCCCGGTGAAGGACAGCGCGCCCAGGACCGCCACCTTCACCTGGGTCGCCGGCCGGGAGAGGCGCCCGGCGGCCAGTGAGCCGGCCATCGAGGAGACGGCTCCGACACACAGGGCCCCGGCCGTCCGCAGGACCGTCCAGTGCCAGATCTCGGCGGCGAACAGCGGGGCGGCCAGCATCCAGGCGAACATCGTCATGTTGAGCAGGCCGAGGCCGAGGTTGGCGGTGGAAAAGACGGGGCTGCGCCACACCGTCATCTCCAGAGCGGGCGCCGCGTGGGTGCGCGAGCGCAGCACGGTCAGGGCGACCAGTGCCAGCCCGGCCAGGCCCAGACCGATGGTGCGGACGTCCCCCCAGCCCCAGGTGTCGCCCTCGGTGAGCGCGCTCACCACCCCGCCGATGCCCAGGGCGAGCGCGATGCTGCCCACCGCGTCCGGCAGGCGCTCCCCGGTGCCGCGCAGCCGCTGCTGCCTCGGCAGCACCACCACGGCGGCGATCAGCATCGCGCCGCACAGCGGGAGGTTGATGTAGAACACCGAGCGCCAGCCGAAGGCGCGCAGCAGCAGCCCGCCCGCGGCCGGTCCGATGACGGCGGAGAAGCCCGCCACCGCGGACCAGGTGCCGACCGCTCTGGCGATGCGCTCCCGGGGTGTCGTGGCGAGGATCAGTCCGAGGGCGGCGGGGATCATGCCGCCGGCCGCGGCGCCCTGCACGACGCGCGCCGCGATCAGCCACCAGATGGACGGGGCCACGGCGCAGACGAGCGAGGCGATCGTGAAGGCGGCGAGGGACCAGACGAAGACGGTACGCCGACCGAGGCTGTCGGCCATCCTTCCGGCGGGCGTGAGCACGGCCGCGAGCAGGATCGTGTAGCCGCTGAGGACCCATGTCACGGTGTTGAGCGAGGCGCCGGGGAAGTCGGCCAGGATGTCCGGGAAGGCGATGCTGATGATCGAGAGGTCGAGGAAGGCCATGAAGCTCGCGCCGCTGCACAGCGCCAGCACGCGGGCCGGGTTGACCTGCGTCGTGTGTGTGCGCTCAGCCGACTCGTCGGGCATGCGGTCCCCTCGGTTCGTGTGCGTCGTCGAACTCGCCCGCGACCCAACTCCACGCGGAGGCAGGCTGGTTGAGGCGGGGCGGCAAGGTCAGTGTGCCTTCCGCCCGAAGACGGCGGGGCGCGTTATGTGTGAGCACTACATGTGAGGACCGTCACTCGGGTGCCACTCGAAGATCTTCCCCGTCACGCCTTGCAATGGCTCTCACGACCGGCCAATGATGGGTTCGGGTCGTCCGGTCCACAACTGGTGCTACGGCGGCAGCCGTTGCCGCCCCGTCATTGCCAACTCACCTGTTCCGCTGGGCCGTTCACAGCGTCCCAGTGTCCGCACGTCTGCTCGACACCGTTTCAGCACGGCCGCACGACAGCGTTCCCGAACCACAGTGATCTCGCACAACGCGCTTGCACACCAAGGCAGTTCAGCACGTGGCGTACTGGCAATCCTGACAGCGCGACCGACTCACGCCCGTACCACGGCGCGTGAGGCGGGCGCCGTTCGATCTCGGGGGAATCGGCACGGGCGGGCGGGGTTTCGACCCCGTGCGTCCGCTCTCATCCGGCACCTGCGGGGCCCTACCGGGCCACCCGGCTGCCGTTGGCCCCTGCCCCGGGACGGGCGGCGCTCATGGACGCGCCGAAGGTCATCACGGGGGAGACATCGCTTTGACTTCTTTGAGTTCCGTCCTGATCGGGAGCGGGAGCGTCCTCGCTCGCTGTGGCGAGGTACTCGTGGCGAAGGGGCACCGGATCGCCGCCGTGGTGACCGACGACGCCACCGCCCGGTCCTGGGCGATCAAGGCGGGCATCGCCCACCACGAGCTGGCCGAAGCCGTCGCGCTCGCGCCCGGACTCTCCTGCGACCTGCTGCTGAGCGTCGGCAACTACGCGGTGGTGCCCGAGACGCTCCTTGCCCGCGCGACGCGCGGCGCCGTCAACTACCACTACGGCCCGCTCCCCGAGTACTCCGGTCTGCACACCCCGTCCTGGGCCATCGCGGACGGTGCGCGCGAGTACGCCATCACCTGGCACCGCATGGGCGCGGTCGTCGACGGCGGAGAGGTGCTGGGGCGGATACAGGTCGCGATCGAGCCCGACGACACCGCGCTGTCGCTGGGGCTGCGCTGTGACGAGGCGGCCGTCGCCAGCCTGGCCGGACTCGTCGACGAGATCGCGGAAGGCCGCGAGACGGGGGTCCCCCAGGACGCCGCGGCGCGCCGCTACTTCTCACGGCACACCCAGTTCGCCGCCGAGGGGCTGATCGGCTGGAGCCTTCCGGCCGAGCGCGTCGCCGCCCTGGTCCGGGCGACCGACTACGGGCCGTTCGCGAGCCCGTTGGTGTGGCCCAAGATCAGCGTCGACGGGCACTTCTACGCGGTACGGGAAGCCCGGGCCCGCGCTGCCTCGGACGACACCCCCGCCACGCCCGGCACCGTCCTCGCGTACGACGCCTCGGGGCTGCGGGTGGCGGCGGCCGCCGGCAGCGTCACGCTGACCCGGCTGTGCACCCTGGAGGGCGAGCACCGGTCCCCCGGCGCCGTCGCCACGGCCCACGGGATCCGTATCGGCACGATCCTTGACGTCCCCGGCGCGGACGCGAGGACGCGTCTCACCGAGGCGGGCGTCCGCGCCTCCAAGGCCGCGGGCCGGTGGCGCGAGCGCCTGATCGCATGCGGCGACGACCCCTACCGCCTGCCCTACCCTCAGCCTCGTACGGACATCGGCGCGAAGGACACCCGAACTCAGACCGAGCCCGTCGTCGTGCGATGTCAGGTCCCGCTCGCGGACGACGACGCCGGCGACACGGCGACCGCCGCCCAACTGGCGGGCGCACTGGGCATCTTCCTGGGCCGCGCGAGCGGGCGAGGAGAGGTGTGTCTCGCGGTGGTGGCCCCTCGTGAGGACGTCGACACCGCACACCGGGACCTCTTCGCCGCCTGGTTGCCCCTGCCGTGCCGGGTCGACGCCGACGCGACGATCGAGGAGAACCTGCGGGCGGTGGAGCGGGAGTTCACCATCGGCCGGCAGCGAGGCTGGATCCGCCGCGACGCGATCGGCCGGGACGACGCACTCAGGGAAGGCTGGAGCAGCGGCACGCTGACACCGGACGTGCTGATCTCCTGGGGCAGCCGCGACGCCGCGGACCACGGCTTCGGTGGCCGGCGCCCGAAACTGGAACTCCACATCCGCCGGGACCGCGCCGAGAGCGGCGCGCTTGTCTCCTTCCACTACGACGCCACGCGCCTGTCGGCCCGGGACGTCGAGCGCCTGGCCGGTCAGTTCAGTGCGTGGTGCGGGCGTCTGACCGCCGCCCCCCAGGGGCTCGTGGCCGACGTCGATCTGCTCACCGCGGACGAACGCGCCCTGCTCATCGAGGAGTTCAACGACACGGCCCGTGGTGCAGCGCTCCCCGAGCAGAGCCTGCACCGGCTCTTCGAGAGGGCCGCGCGCGACCACGCCGAGGACACCGCCCTGATCTGCGCGGACACCACCCTGACCTACGCCGGGCTCGACGCCCGCGCCGATCGGCTCGCCCAGGCGCTCGCCGACCGGGGCGTGGGCCGTGGCGATCTGGTCGGCGTGGCCCTGGACCGCTCGATCGACCTCGTGGTGGCCCTGCTCGCGGTCCTGAAGACGGGCGCCGCCTATGTGCCGCTCGACCCCAGGTTCCCGGCGGAACGCATCCGCCAGATGATCGAGGACGCCGACCCCAAGCTCATCGTCACCCCCGCGTCCCCACCGTCCGGCCTCGCCGCCTGGGACACCCGCTGTGTCAGCGTCCAGCTGGGTGCCGAGCAGAGCGCCGACGGGGAGCTCGCGGTCGAGGTGGGCGCCGACGACCTGGCGTACGTCATCTACACCTCGGGCTCGACCGGCCGCCCCAAGGGCGTGGAGATCACCCATGGGGCGCTGACCAACTTCCTGGGCGCCATGCGCGAACGCCCGGGGTGCGCGGCCGGTGACCGGCTGCTCGCGGTGACCACGGTGTCCTTCGACATCTCCGTCCTTGAGCTGTTCCTGCCGCTGCTCAGCGGCGCGACCACGGTCATCGCGCAGGCCCAGGAGACCCTGGACACCAAGGCTCTGAGCGGCCTGATGGAGCGTCATGCGATCACCATGATGCAGGGCACCCCCGCCACCTGGCAGTTGCTGCTCGACGGAGGCTGGCAGGGCACGCCCGCGCTGCGGAAGATCCTCTGCGGCGGTGAGGCGCTCTCCCGCGACCTCGCGGACCGGCTGCTCGCCGCCGGAGCCCCGGGCTCGGTGTGGAACATGTACGGGCCCACCGAGACCACCGTGTGGTCCACCGTCTGGGAGGTGGCGGCCCGGGCCGAGCAGGACGGCGTCGTCATCGGCACTCCGATCGACCACACCCAGGTCTACGTCCTCGACGAGAACCTCTCGCCGGTGCCGCCCGGCTTCCCCGGGGAGCTGTGCATCGGCGGCGCCGGGGTCGCCCGCGGCTACCGCAACGACCCCGGCCAGACGCGGCTGCGCTTCGCGGACAACCCCTTCCACCCCGGCACCCTCTACCGCACCGGCGACCTGGCCCGCTTCGTGGAGCCCGGCGCCCTCGCCCTGCTGGGACGCAACGACCGGCAGGTCAAACTGCGCGGCCACCGGATCGAGCTGGCCGATGTCGAGGCGGCCGTCGGCCGTCACGAGTCGGTCCGCCGCGCGGTGGTCGTCGGCCGGGACGAGCAGCTGGTCGCGTACTGCGTCCGCGAGACGACTCCGGCCGGTTCGCCGACCGACGCTCCGGCCGATCACAGCACCACCCTGGCCGAGTGGGCCGCCGCCTGGGACCGCGCCTACGAGGCCGACACCCCCTCCGACACGGGCTCCGGCACAGCGGACGCCACGTTCAACCTGGCGGGCTGGCGCAACAGTTACGACAACCTCCCCTTCTCCAACGGGGAGATGCGCGACTGGCAGCAGGCATCGCTGCGACGCATCCTGTCCCATGCGCCGGAGAGCGTCTTCGAGATCGGCTCGGGCAGCGGCCTGATGCTGTTCGGCCTGGCACCGCACTGCCGCACCTACCACGCCGTGGACGCCTCCGCCGCGGCCGTCGAGCTGACCCGGCGCCATCTCTCCTCCCTGCCGCACGTGACCTGCGAGCAGCGCGCCGCCCACGCGCTGCCGGAGGTCGCCGAGGGCGCCTTCGACACCGTGATCATCAACTCGGTGGCGCAGTACTTCCCCGACGTCGACTATCTGACCTCGGTGCTGGAGTGGGCGACCGGGGCGATCACCCGGGGGCGGGTCTTCGTCGGTGACGTACGCGACCTGGCGACGCTGGACGTCTTCCACGCCGACGTGGCGCAGTTCCGCGCCGACGCAGAGCCCGGCACGATCTCCGCCGAGGAACTGGCCCGCCGCACCGAACGCGGGATGCGCGCCGAGCGTGAACTGGCGCTCAGCCGCGCCTACTTCGCGAACCTGCCGCGCCTGCTACCCCGGATCAGCCGCGTCGAGATCACCCTGCGCGAAGGACGCCATGTCAACGAGATGACGCGCTACCGCTACGACGTCACGCTGCACATCGGCGAGGAGACCCGGCCCGTCACCGCGGCGTCGGAGAAGGAGTGGGAGGCCGACGGCTTCGACCTGGCGGCGCTCCGCGCCGAGCTGGGCTCGCTCACCGACCGTCCGCTGCGTCTGAACAGCATCCCCAACGGCCGCCTCGGCGAGGTGTACGCGCGGGTCGCCCCGGCCCTGGCGATCAGGGGCGCCCACACCTCGCCGGCGCCCCGCTCGTGGATCGACCCCGCCGACCTCGCCGCACTCGCCCACGAGGCGGGCCTGGAGCTGGCCCTGCTGCCCGGCCGGGCCGGCGACACCTGGCGCTGCGACGCCCTGTTCTGGCGGCCCGGCCAGACCCCGGACCTCAACCCCCGGCCCACCGAGGCGCGCGAGCGCGACGCCCTCGACGCGTACGCCAACACGCCGGCGGCCGGCGAACAGCCCAGGACTCCGCTCCATCGGGTGCTGCGCCCCTGGCTGGCCGAGCGACTGCCGGAGTACATGGTCCCGGCGTTCTTCGTGGAGCTGGACGAGCTTCCGCTGACCCCGAACGGCAAGATCGACGAGAACGCGCTGCCGAACCCGGTGGTGGAGGTCGACGCCACCGCCAAGCCCGCCACCGAACTGGAGCGGGACATCATCGCCATCTGGGCGGAGGTGCTCGGCCACGACCGGATCGGCGTCAACGAGAACTTCTTCGAGATCGGCGGCAACTCGCTGCGGGTCGTCCGGGTCCAGACGCGCCTGGAGCAACTCCTGGGGCGGCCCGTCTTCGGGGCCAAGCTCTTCGAGCACTTCACCGTGAAGTCCCTCGCCGCCTATCTGGCCGGCGGCCCGAGGCCCGTTCGGGAGGTCGTGCCCGACCGCCGGCGCGCCGACCGGGACGAGCCCATCGCCGTCATCGGCATGGCGTGCCGCCTGCCCGGAGGCGCCAACACCCCCGAGGAATACTGGGAGTTGCTGGAGCGGGGCGGCGACGGCATCGTCGAGGTGCCGAAGTCCCGCTGGGACGCGGAGGCCCTGTACAACCCCGACCCGGAGGTGCCCGGCACCTCCTATTGCAGCCGGGGCGGCTTCGTCACCCCCATCGACCTCTTCGACGCCCCGTTCTTCGGCATATCGCCGCGCGAGGCCCGCTCCCTCGAACCCATGCAGCGCATGGTCCTGGAGACCACCTGGGAGGCGTTCGAGCGCGCCGGACACACCCTGGAGCAGTTGCGCGGCAGTCGGACCGGCGCGTTCATCGGGGTGGGAAAGAGCTCGGCGTACCACGAGTACGGCCTCACCATGGCCGGTGGGCTCACCGACCTCGACGGCTATGTGGGGCCGGGCTCCGCGGGCGGCACCATGTCCGGCCGTGTGTCGTACGTGTTCGGCCTTGAGGGACCGACCCTCACCCTGGACACGGCGTGCTCCTCGTCCCTGGTGACCACCCATCTGGCCTGCAACGCGCTGCGCGACGGCGAGTGCGATCTCGCGGTGTCGGCGGGCGTGAGTCTGATGCTCACCCCCGAACTGCACGTCGAGTTCAGCCGGTTGCGCGGCATGTCGGCGGACGGCCGCTGCCGGTCGTTCTCCTCCGACACCGACGGCACCGGCTGGAGCGAGGGCTCCGCCGCCGTCGTCCTCAAGCGGCTGTCCGACGCCCAGCGCGACGGCGACCCCATCCTGGCCGTGCTGCGCGGCACCGCCGTCAACCACGACGGCCACGCCGCGAGCCTGACCACCCCGAGCGGGCCCGCCCAACAGCGGGTCATCCGCGCGGCGTTGGCCTCATCCGGGCTCCAGCCGGACGACATCGACTACGTGGAGGCGCACGGCACCGGCACCAAGCTGGGCGACCCCATCGAGGGCACCGCGCTCGCGGAGGTCTTCGCCGGCAGCCACCGGGACGAGGAGCCCCTGTGGGTCGGTTCGGCCAAGTCCAACCTCGGTCATACCCAGGCGGCGGCCGGTCTGGCCGGTGTGATGAAGGTGATTCTGGCCATGCGCCACAACGCCCTTCCCCGGACCCTGCACGTCGCCGAGCCGACCCCCGCCGTCGACTGGAAGGGCGCCGCCATGGCGCTCGTCCAGGAGCAGCGCCCGTGGCCGGCCAAGGACGTGCCGCGCCGTGCGGGCGTCAGCTCGTTCGGCATCGGGGGCACCAACGCCCATGTGATCGTGGAGGAGCCGCCGCGGCCCGCCGCGAAGCCGGTCGAGGAGGGCGCGCCCGCGCCGCTGCCGGCCACGCTGCCGTTCGTGGTGTCCGGCCACAGCGACACGGCCCTGCGCCAGCAGGTGGAGAACCTGCATCTGCACCTGGGCATGAACATCCAGGACCGGCTCGGTGATGTGGCCCGGTCCCTCGCGACCACCCGCACCCACTTCCGTCGTCGTCTGGTGGTGCCGGCCAAGGACAAGGCCCAACTCCTGGACAGGCTCGCCTCGTTCGCCCGTACCGGGGAACTGCCCGCGGACTCGGTGCGCACCGGCGACCACGCGGAGGAGCCGCGCACTGCGCTGCTGTTCACCGGGCAGGGCAGCCAGGTTCCCGGCATGGGCAGGGACCTCTACGACGTCCACCCCGTCTTCCGGTCCGCCCTCGACGAGGTCGCCGGGCGCTTCACCACGCTGGAGCGGCCGCTCCTGGAGGTGATGTGGTCCGCTCCGGGCAGCGAGGAGGCGGCGCTCCTCAACCGCACCGACTTCACCCAGCCCGCCCTGTTCGCCCTCGAAGTGGCGCTGTGGCGGCTGTGGGAGAGCTGGGGCGTGCGGCCGGAGCTGCTGCTCGGCCACAGCATCGGCGAGCTCGCCGCCGCCCATGTCTCCGGGGTCTTCGACCTGGACGACGCCTGCCGACTGGTCGCCGCACGCGGCCGCCTGATGCAGGCCCTGCCCGCCCGCGGCGCCATGGTCTCCCTGGAGGCCGACGGCAAGGAGGCGGAAGCGGTCATCGACGCCCTCGGGCTGCACGGCGCACTGGATGTCGCCGGACTCAACACCCCGACGCAGACCGTGCTGTCCGGCGACACCGACGCCGTCGAGGCGATCGAGGCCCACTTCACCGAACAGGGCCGCCGCGCCAAGCGGTTGACGGTCTCCCACGCCTTCCACTCGCACCACATGGACGCCATGCTGGCCGAGTTCCGGGCCGTGGCGGACTCCGTACGCTTCCGTCCCGCGGCGATCCCCCTCGTCAGCAGCCTCACCGGCGGACTCGCCGCCCCGGGCGAGCTGGAGCGGCCCGAGTACTGGGTGCGCCAGGTGCGCCACGCGGTCCGCTTCAGCGACGGCATGCGCAGCCTGCGCCGCGCGGGCGTGAACACCTTCCTGGAGCTCGGGCCGCAGCCCGTGCTGTCCGGCCTGGGCGCGTCCTGCCTCGCCGACGAAGGGCCGGTGTCCTGGGTGGCGTCCTGCGTCCCGGGCAAGGACGGGGTCTCGGTGGTGCAGCGGAGCCTGGCCGAGCTGCACGTGCGGGGCGTGCCGGTCGACTGGAGCGGCTTCTTCGCGCCGTTCGGCGGCGAGCGGGTGGCGCTGCCGACGTACGCCTTCCAGCGCGAGCGGTTCTGGTTCGAGCCGCCGCTCACCCGCGAGGTCGGCGCCGGTCTCGACCCGACCGGCCACGCGCTCCTCGGGGGCGGGGTGGAGATCGCCGGCACCGAGCTCTCGCTGTTCACCACCGTGGTGGCGGCCGACCAGCCGGTGTGGGTGCAGGAACACCGGGTGATGGACGCCGTCCTGATGCCGGGCACGGCGTTCTTCGAGGCCATGCGGGCGGCAGGGGACGCGGCCGACGAGGGCGAGTGGGACCTGTCGGACGTGGTCATCGCCTCGCCGCTGGTCCTCACCCCGGGGGTGCCGGCGCGGCTCCAGGTCACCGTGGGACCGGGCGTCGGCGAGAGCCGTTCGGTGCGGGTCCACAGCGCGTCGGAGGGCGAGGACGGCGCCTGGCAGCTGCACGCCGAAGGCCGGATCACGCCCGCGGAGGGAGCCGGCGGCGCCGCGGTGACAGTACCGCCGCGGGGCGCCGAGCCCCTGGACGCGTCCGCCCTCTACAGCGACCTGGACGCCCTGGGCTACGGCTACGGGCCGACCTTCCAGGGCATCAAGGAGGCGTGGCACGTCGGCGGGGAGGTGTGGGCCAGGGCCACGCTGCCGGAGAGCGCGGAGCAGAGCGCCGCCGGCTACGTCCTGCACCCGGCCCTGCTGGACTCAGCTATGCACTCGCTGCTGCTGACCCAGCGGCTCCAGAACCGCACCGGCGACGACCTCTTCGTTCCGTTCGAGGCCGAGCGCCTGTCGCTGCGGGTGAAGGGCCTGGCCGAGATCTGGGTGCGGGTCGCCGAATTCGAGCTGGGGGACGGCGAGTTCTGGGCCTCCCTCGACCTCCATGACGCGGACGGCGCCCATGTCGGCCGGCTGCACCGGCTGCACGCGCGGCGGGTGGACCGGGCGGTGCTGCGCCGGTTGGCCGCGGCCGGGGTGGACCGCTTCCAGTTCGACGTCGACTGGCGTCCCGTGGACACCGCCAATGTCGAACTGGGCGGCTCCTGGGGCCTGATGGCCCCGGCCGGGGACGTGCCGTGGGCTCGCGAGGCCAAGACCCTCCTGTCACGCGCCGGCATCCAGGTGATCAACGTACGGGACCTGGAGGACGCCGAGGACCTGGACGGCCTGCTCTGTCTGTGGGACTCCGACGCACACGTACCCGCCCAGGCCCATGCGTTCGCCGCGAAGGCGCTGGAGCAGCTCCAGGAAGCGGTGGGCAAGGAGTTCCGCGCCCCGCTGGTCTGGGTCACCCGGCACGCGGTGGGCACCGGCGCCGACGACATGGTCTCGGGGCTCGGCGCCGGACCGCTGTGGGGTCTGATGCGGACCGCCCGCAACGAGCACCCCGAACTGGGGCTGCGCATGATCGACCTCGGTGACGAGGAGGCGGACCGCAAGGCCCTGCCCGCCGCGTTGATGCTGGAGGCCGAGCCGGAGTGCGCCCTGCGCCACGGCGAGGTGCTGGTGCCGCATCTGGCGCGGGCGGGCTCCGCCCAGGACCTCCAGCTCCCGGCCGAGGGCCGCTGGCAGTTGGAGATCGCCGCCAAGGGGCGTCTGGACGAGCCGCTGACCATCACGTCCCTGCCCGAACGGCCGCTCGCGCCGGGCGAGATCCGTGCCGAGGTCAGGGCGGCGGGGGTGAACTTCCTCGATGTGCTCAACGCCCTCGGCATGGTGGAGATCCCGGCGTTCGGGTTGGAGTTCGCCGGTGTGGTCACCGAGGTCGGCTCCAGCGTCGACCAGGTGAAGGTGGGCGACGCCGTCCTCGGTCTGGCCCGCGGCTCCTTCGCCTCCGAGGTCGTCACGGACGTGCGCCAGGTGGTGCGCATGCCGGAGCACCTCACCTTCGAGGAGGCCGCCACCATCCCGATGACCTTCCTCACCGCCTGGTACGGGCTGCACGAACTCGGCGCCCTGCGACCGGGCGAGAAGGTGCTGATCCATGCCGCGGCCGGCGGTGTCGGCATGGCCGCGGTGCAACTGGCACGGCTGCGCGGCGCCGAGGTCTACGGCACCGCGAGCGAGTCCAAGTGGCCGGCGCTGCGCGAACTCGGCCTGGACGAGGCCCATGTGGCGTCCTCGCGCGATCTCGGGTTCGTCGAGCACTTCGGCGGGGACGGCGCCCGTTTCGACGTGGTGCTGAACTCCCTGGCCACCGAGTTCATCGACGCGAGCCTCGACATGCTGGGCATCGGCGGGCGGTTCCTGGAGATGGGCAAGATCGATGTGCGCGAGCAGTCCGCCATCGACCGGAGCCATCCGGGAGTGAGCTACACCGTCTACAACCTGCCGGAGGCGGGCCCCGACCTCATCCAGCGGATGCTGGCCTCCATCGCCGAGCTGTTCACGCAGGGCACGTTGGCGCCGCTGCCGCTGCGGGCCTTCCCCATGACCCATACCTCCGACGCCCTGCGCTTCATGGCGCAGGCGCGCCACGTGGGCAAGGTGGTCCTGGTCCCGGCCGAGCGGCGGGAGTTCGTGCGGGCGGACGGCGCGGTGCTGGTGACGGGCGGTGTCGGCGATCTGGGCCGGCGCGTCGCCCGGTGGCTGGTCGACACACACGGCGTACGCGACCTGGTGCTGACCTCCCGCCGCGGCATGGAGACGCCGGGCGCGCGGTCCTTGGTGGAGGAGCTGTCCGCGCTGGGCGCCACGGCCGAGGTGGTGGCGTGCGACGCGGCCGATCGTGACGGCGTCGCCGCGGTGATGGCCCTGTTCGACGACGGGCGTCCGCTGCGCGGCGTGGTCCACGCGGCGGGTGTGCTGGACGACGGCGCGCTGACGGATCTGACGCCGGAGCGGCTCGACGCGGTCTTCCTGCCCAAGGTGGACGGCGCGTGGCATCTCCACGAGCTCACGCAGGACCGGGAGTTGGACCTCTTCATGATGTTCTCCTCCATCGCGAGCGTCATGGGGGCGCCCGGCCAGGGCAACTACGCCGCGGCCAACGCCTTCCTGGACACGCTGGCCCAGCTGCGCCGGGCCAAGGGCCTGCCCGCCACCTCGGTGGCCTTCGGGCCCTGGGAGGGCGAGGGCATGGCGGCCGGGCTCAGTGAGTTCGACCGGGCCCGCTTCGCCCAGCTCGGCCTGGACCGGCTGGCTCCGGACGAGGGCCTGGAACTGTTCGAGCTCGCCGTCCGGAGCGGCCGCGCCCTGATCATGGCGGCGGCCCTGGACCTCAACCGCGTCCAGCACTACTTCGAGAGCCGTGGTGGCGTTCCGCCTCTGCTGCGCACCCTGCTCAGCGCCAACTCCGGCAAGCGTGCGCGGGCCGGCGGCGGAACGGATCTGCGCAAGCTGCTGGCCGAGGCGGCGCCCGAGGAGTACGGGTCCGTGGTGCTGGGCGTGGTCCGCGCCGAGGTGGCCAAGACCTTGGGCTTCGCCTCGCCCGAGGCCGTGGACGTCAGCGTGTCGCTCCAGGACATCGGGATCGACTCGCTGACCGCGGTGCTGATGCGCAACCAGCTCGCGGACCTGACCAGGCTCGCCCTGCCCGCGAAGATCGCCTTCGACCACCCCAACCTCATCTCCCTGGGCGACTTCCTGCTGGAGAAGCTCCTTGAGGCAGGGCTCGACGCGGCGCCCGAACGCACCGCGGGCACGGTGGCCACGGGGACGACCGAGGGGCCTGGCCTCGATCTGTCCGCGGCCCGCAAGGGCTGTCTCCACCCCGATCTGCGGTTCGACAACGCCGCGGCGGCGCCGGTACGTCCGGAGGCGGTCTTCGTCACCGGCGCCACCGGCTTCGTCGGCGCGTATCTGCTGCACGAGCTGCTCGCCTCCGAGGTGGTCGCCTACTGCCTGGTACGGGCGGACGACGCCCGCCAGGCGATGGAGCGCCTGGTCGGGGCGCTCGACGGATACGGGCTGTGGAGGCCGGAGTTCGCTCCGCTGCTCAACCCGGTCGTCGGTGACCTCGCCCAGCCGCTGTTCGGTCTGGCCGAGGACGACTTCGACGACCTGGCCGATCAGGTGGACGCCATCTGTCACTCCGGCGCCCTGGTGGACTGGATGCGACCGCTGGACGACTACATCGGACCCAACGTGGTCGGCACGCACGAGGCGCTGCGGCTGGCCTCGCGCGGCCGCGGCAAGGCCTTCCACTTCGTGTCCACCTTCGCCACGCTGCCCAAGTACCTGGGGTACGAGGTCAGCGAGGACGACCGCGAGTACGGCTACCTCACCTCCAAGTGGCAGGCGGAGCAGATGGTGGCAGCGGCCCGCTGGCGCGGCGCGAAGGCGTCCACGTACCGGCTGCCGTTCGTGGGCGCCTCGACCCGCACCGGCCACTTCCGGCTCGACCGGGGCGACTTCCTGCACAACCTGATCACCGGTGGCCTGGAGATGAGGTGCTTCCCGTCGCTCGCCACCGATCTGACGACGGTGCTTCCGGTGGACTATCTGTGCCGGACGATCGCCGAGGCGATCACCGACGACCTGGGGCGCATCGGCCAGGACTACGACTTCGTCAACTCCGACGCCCCCGGCTTCGACCGGTTCTTCGAGATGGTGGGCGCCGCCGGCGGCGGGGCCGAGGTCGTGCCGTTCGACCAATGGCGCCTGCGGGCGCTGGAGTTCGCAGCCGGCCACCCGACCGGCCCGCTGGCGCGGATCGCCGCGCTTGTGGACGGCCTGACCGCGGGGGGCCTCGCGGACATGTTCGCCGCGCTCCCCGTGGGCGGCGCCGTCTTCGGGGCCGAGGACTATCCCTCGCCGCCCATCGACGAGGACTTCGTCCGCACCTATGTGCAGCGCATCACCACTTCGGACCGAGCGGAGAACACCACGTCATGAGCGACGCGACCCAGGCGCCCGGCGCGACGGTGGACGACGACGCCACCGTCACCGGGACCTACCAGAAGACCGGCACCTTCCTGCACTCCTCCGCGGCGGTGCACGCCGAGCAGCTGTCCCCGGTTCTCGACAAGTACCAAGTAGATCCAGGGGAGTTGGAGCTCCGACTGCCCCCGCACCGGACGCTCAACACGAGCTGCTTCACCCCCGAGTCCCACCCCACCCATGTCGTCCCGATGCGTCTGGACGACGGCCTGGCGGACAACCTGGCGCGCCAACTGCGCTGTCAGGCGGTGATCCAGGAGAGTTTCGCCGCCGCCTCGATCGGCAGCTACTTCCCCGTCTCCACCATGTTCGAGAACTGCGTGCTGTTCGTGCCGTCGGCCAAGCGCTTCTACGACCTGAACCAGGACATCGTCGAGGAGCACTTCCCCGAGGTCGAGACGGCGGTGGTGAACGCCTTCATCGTGCCGGCCGAGAAGCGTCCGTACGGCACCCACGCGGCCAGCTCGATCGCCCTCCAGATCCCGTCCCTGGTGAAGAAGCGGCTCGGTTTCCCCACCGAGTACCGCAGCTTCCACACCGCGCTGACTCCGACGCCGCTCAGCCGGCAGCCCTTCGTGATCTTCGAGGAGGCCGAGCTGGAGGCCCCGAACCTCCCGTACGTCTACGAGAGGATGCTGGAGTGCGGCCTTGAGGGCGAGGAGAAGAAGGCCGTCGACAAGGCCCTGTACCTCTTCCTGGAGGGGAAGCTGTCAGAGCTCGACCTGCCGTCGGTGCGGGACTACCTCATGGCGATGTACTGGGCGACGACGTACGCCGACAAGCCGTCCCCGGGCTACTACTGCGACAGCCGGGTGGGTGACGCCCTGGTCTTCGACAACTACCGGGCCCACGCCGACAGCACCCTGCCCAGGACCACCAAGGACCGCCTCACCATCGACCTGCGCTGCTTCAACAAGGTGCACTACCCCAAGGGCATGACCAGCGGCCTGGACTTCATCGTCGATCCGGCCGAGCGCGCCCACCAGATCAGGCGCAAATGGGCGTCGATCGACTTCCTGCTGGCCACGCTCGGCTACGAGAGCGTGGAGGAGTTCCTGCGCCTGGTGTTCGGCGGGTCCCGGCAGGCGGCGGACATCGACCCGTTCAGCCTGATGACCGACCTTCAGTTCGGCATCTACAACAAGTCCGAGTACCACCTCCTCGACCAGAACCTCGACGCCCACTACGAGCGGGTCGAGGCTCTGTACGACCGGATCGTGAAGGAAGGGGAGTACGTCCTTCCGGAGCGGGCCGCCCGGTGCCTCGCGGCGCTGAGCGAGCAGCCGGGCCGCTGAGGACGCGTCCGTAGCGAACCACCACCGACACCGATTGAGGAAGGCGCCGTGCTCCGAACCGAATCCGTGGACGACCTCGTGGAGCGCTTCTACACGGTCGTGAAGCTGCCGCACGATCCGTTCGCGAAGGCGTTCCTCAATCGGTGCCGCTCACGCACCCTCAAGGTCGACGGCCGCTTCTACAAGTACTTCCAGAGCGGCAGCGGCCCGACCGTACTGCTCGTCCACGGCCTCAACACCAATCTGGGCAGCATGGTGCCCATCGCCGAGGACCTGCTCGCCCACGGCTACCGGGTGGTGCTCTTCGACGTGCCTCCGCACGGGGAGGCGCTCGGCACCACCGGTGATCCCACCGAGATACGTGCCCTGCTGCGCGCCCTGTACGACGGGCTTCCCGACCTGCACGCGGTCGTCTGCCACTCCATGGGCGGTCTGTGGGCGCTGACGGCGTGGCAGGCCGGGCCGGGTCCGCGGGCCGTGGTCTCCCTCTCCTCGCCGGTCACCAAGGCGTTCCTGGTCGAGAGGTTCGCCGAGGTGAACGGCCTCGACGAGGACCGGGTACGGGAGTTGACCGGCGCGATCGAGGGGAGGTTCGGCGAGACGGTGTGGCAGGAGTACTCGGCGCTCCGTGCCGTCCGGGCCATCGACGTGCCGGGGCTTGTCATCCACGGCACGGCCGACGACCATGTGCCGCCGGCCCACGCCGAGCAACTGCACGCGAACTGGCGCCAGTCGACCCTGGAACTCGTCGACGGCGTCGGGCACTTCGACATCGTGGAAGCACCCGGGGTTCGAAAGATCATCTCCGCGTTCCTGCGGAGCCTGTGAGACACAGTAAGGGGCATTGCATTGGACACCGACACCACGGAGAAGCTGCGCCGGCTGGCCTTCACGCCGATGCGGACGCAGCCTCCGAACGCCACCCGGCCGATCCTCGAACAGGCCGCCAAGGAGGTCGAGGTCGTCGACGGCGACAAGGTGGTCCACTATCTCTGGGGCGCGGGCGAGCGGCGGATCCTGCTGGTCCACGGCTGGGCCGGCAACGCCGGGCATCTGGTCGTCCTCGCGGAGGCGCTCGCCCGCGCGGGCTGCGCGGTGGTCGTCGCCGACCTTCCCGGTCACGGCGAGTCGGAGGGGGCCGAGTCCTCCGTCATCCACTTCGCCAAGGCGGTCGAGGCGGCCAACGAGCGGTTCGGCCCCTTCCATGCCGTCGTCGCCCACTCGCTGGGCGCCGCGGCCACGACCTACGCCATGTCACGCGGGGCGACGCCGGAGCGGACCGTGTTCGTGAACCCCATCAGCAGTTACGTCAGCCTCTGGCGCCGCTCCGGTGAGGTGATGCGGGTGTCGCCCGAGGCCATCGCGCTGGTCCGGGCCCGCGCCGAGGACTGGCTCGGCGTCTCCTTCGACGCCATCGAACCGGCGCTCGCGGCAAGGGAGTTCAGCGGCCGGTTGCTGGTGGTCCACGACGAGAACGACCCGGAGTCGCCCATCACCGACAGCGAGGCGCTGGTGGCCGCCTGGGGGCAGGCCGAGCTGATGCGGGTGCGCGACCTCGGCCACACCAAGGTGCTGCGCGACGAGGCCGTGGTGCGCCGCGTCGTCGGCTTCCTGACGGCGGACGGTGCGGGCGCCGACGCCGGGGCGGGTGCGGAGGCCGGGTGACGCTCCCCGTGCCGGTGCACGTGGTCGCCGCGCTGGGGGTCTTCCTGCGCGTCTGATTCCTGGGGCGGTGGCTCGCCCGCCGGCTCGGGCAGCCCGGTGTCGTCGGCGAGATCGCGTTCGGCATGCTGCTGGGACCGGCGGTCCTCGGCCTGGCCTGGCCGAAGGCCCAGTCCGTCCTGCTGCCGACCGACGTGCTGGGGCCGCTGCGCGACCTCGGGCACGCCGGTCTGGTCCTGTTCCTCGTGGGCGTCGCCCATGAGCTGCGGCTGGACGCCTCCCGCCTGCGGGACCGGGCCGTCGCCTGGACGGCGCTCGGCACCTTCGTGCCGTCGCTGCTGGTCGGCGCGGCGCTCGGCGGCTGGCTCGTCTGGCTCGACCGGCCGTCCTTGCGGGGCACCGCGCCGACCGGGGCGTTCGTGCTCCTGGTGGCGCTCGCCCTGGCGGTCTCGGCGGTGCCCGTCCTTGCCAGGGTGCTCGCCGACCGGGGCCTGACCGCCACCCGCGCGGGGCGGCTCTCGCTGACCTCGGCGGCGCTCGTCGACGCCGTCGCCTGGCTGCTCCTCGCCGTGGTGATCGCCATCGCCACCCCCGGGTCGAAAGGCGCCTGGACCGCGGCGACGGTCCTGGCGGTCGGTGCCCTCGCGGCCGCCCTGGGCCGCCGACTGCTGCGTACGCCCCCGGCCGAGCGGCTGTGCGCCCGGTGGCCCTGGCCGGTGGCGGTCGTCCTGGGGCTTTGGGTGCTCCTGGCGGCGGACGCGGCGGAGTCCCTGGGCCTCACCGCGATCTTCGGGGCGTTCGTGGTGGGTCTGATGATCCCGCCCGAATCGCCGCACTGGGACGCACCGGTGCGACGGGTCTCCACGCTCGGCCTGTGGCTGGTGCCGGTCTTCTTCATCGCGACCGGGCTGCGGATCTGGACGGCTTCGGGCGGAATCCCCTGGCTGGTGGCGATCCTGGCGACGGCCCTGGCCGTGCTCGCCAAGGTCGGCGGCGGCTACGCCGTCTCCCGCCTGGGCGGGGAGGGGCACGCCGCGGCGCTGCGCGTCGCCGTCCTGCTCAACACCCGGGGCCTCACCGAGATCGTGCTGCTCCAGGCCGGATACAGCGCGGGAGTCCTCACCTCGGGGCTGTATCTGGCGCTGCTGGTGACGGCGGTGGTCACCACGTCGATGACCGGCCCGCTCCTGTCGTTGATCGACCGCCGGCACGGGACGGAGGCGACCTCGGCGCCCCGGGAGAACGAGCCGATCGCGCTGGGCTGAGCGCTCCTCGCACGAGACGATCCACACCGGTCGGCCGGCGAGCGATGAGTTCGGCGGCCGGGCGCGGTCTCTTCTACGAGTCGACCTACGAGTCGCCCCTCGTGAACCTCCCCAAGGAGTCCGCCCATGACCGCCCAGGCACTACCGCCCGTCGTCGACGCCGAGACCTGGCAGCGCCGGCTGGACGAGCTGCGCGCGCAGGAGAAGGCCGCCACCCGGCAACTCGACGCGATCGCCGCCCAGCGCCGCAGGATGCCGATGGTCGAGCTGCCCGACTACACGCTCGAAGGCGAACAGGGGCCGGTCTCGCTGGCCGACGTCTTCGGCGACAAGACCCAGCTGGTCGTCTACCATCACATGTGGTTCCCCGGAGAGACCTGGCAGTGCCCCGGCTGTACGGGGTTCACGTCGCAGTTCACCCGGCTGGACTTCCTGGACGCCTACGACGCGCGCTTCGTCATCGTCACCCAGGGCCCCATCGACGAGGCCCTCGCCTACAAGCGTCGGGTCGGCAACGAAATGACCTGGTACTCCACCGCGAACAGCCCGTTCGGCGCCGATGTCGGCGCGCCGCCCGGCGGAGGCTTCGGGGTCAATGTGTTCCTGCTTGACGGCGACACCGTCTACCGCACCTGGCACACCAACGGCCGGGGAACGGAGCAGCTCGGTTACACCTTCGCCCTGATCGACCTGCTGCCCTACGGCCGCCAGGAGGAGTGGCAGGACTCCCCCGAGGGCTGGCCGCAGTCCCCCACCTACAGCCGGTGGGCCACTTCCCGGCGCATCGCCGATCTCTACGGCCCGGGCGCCCGCGCCGAAGGGTCTCCCCCGGCGGGTGGGTGAGCGGAGCCTCAGGGCCGGGGGGCGGCCGGCCGGGTGTAGGTGCGGATGCGGTAGCGCAGCCCGGTCGCGGAGGTCGCCCAGCCCCGGTCCTCGGCGGGCTGCCACTGCGGCCCCGGCGTCGGGGCATGGGTGTCGCCGGGCACCGTGGTGTCCACCTCGGTCACCGAGAGCGTCGTCGCGTGCGGCAGGGCGGCACGGTAGATCTCCCCGCCGCCGATCACCCACACCGTCGCGGTGGGCTCCGTCGACCGGGCCGCGATGTCCAGCGCCTCCGTCGACCTGGCCGCGATCTCCAGCGCCTGGCTGACGGAGCCGGCGCGTTCCGCGCCCTCGGCCTCCCACCGCGCATCCCGCGTCACCACGATGTTGCGTCGGCCGGACAGCGGACGGAAGCGCGGGGGCAGCGAGTCCCAGGTCTTGCGCCCCATCACCACCGGGTGGCCCAGGGTGGTCGCCTTGAAGTGCGCCATGTCCTCCGGCAGACGCCATGGGATGGCGTTGCCGGCGCCGATCACACCGTCGGGGGTCTGCGCCCAGATCAGCCCGACGTTCACACCGCCACCGGCGCCTTGATCGCCGGGTGGTGCTGGTAGCCGAGCATGTGCACGTCCTCGTAGTCGTACGTGAAGAGCGAGTCGGCCGGCTTCAGACGCAGTTCGGGGAAGTCGTAGGGGGTGCGGGTGAGCTGCTCGGTGACCTGCTCGACATGGTTGTCGTAGATGTGGCAGTCGCCGCCGGTCCAGATGAAGTCGCCCGGTTCCAGGTTGACTTGCTGGGCCACCATGTGCGTGAGGAGCGCGTAGCTGGCGATATTGAACGGGACGCCGAGGAACAGGTCGGCGCTGCGCTGGTACAGCTGGCAGGAGAGCTTGCCGTCGGCGACGTAGAACTGGAAGAAGGCGTGGCACGGCGCCAGCGCCATCTTGTCCAGCTCCGCGACGTTCCATGCGGAGACGACCATGCGGCGGGAATCGGGGTCGCGGCGCAGACAGTCGAGGACTTCGCTGATCTGGTCGATGTGACCGCCGTCGGGCGTCGGCCAGGACCGCCACTGGACTCCGTAGACCGGCCCGAGCTCGCCGTCCTCGCCGGCCCATTCGTCCCAGATCGTGACGCCGTTCTCCCGCAGCCATCCCACGTTCGAGTCGCCGCGCAGGAACCACAGCAGCTCGTAGACGACGGATTTGAGATGCACTTTCTTGGTGGTGACCAGAGGGAATCCCTGCGAGAGGTCGTATCGGAGTTGGTGCCCGAAGACGCTTCGGGTGCCGGTGCCCGTTCGGTCGGCCTTCGCCGTCCCGGAGGTGAGCACCGACCTCAACAGGTCTTCGTACTGGGAGTCCGCCATAACTCCCGAGTTTACTTGCTGGTCAGCGCGCCATCCGCATCGCCGCTGGGGTACGGGTCGAGCGCCGCCCGCGGACGATGCCCGGGCGGGCGGTTACCGTCGTCGCCATGACCGACGAATCATCACTGCGCTCCGTCACCATCGACCGGGCCGGCCCGGGCCGGTTCACCGCGACCAACGCCCGCGGCGCCACCCTGAGCTTCGGCACCGGCTCGGGCACCGACTTCACACCGGTCGAGCTGCTCCTCGCCGCCATCGGCGGCTGCACTGCGGCCGATGTGGAGGTGGCCACGAGCCGTCACACGGATCCGTCCACGTTTTCCGTCACGGTGACCGGCACCAAGGTCGAGGACGAGGGCGGCCACCGGATGACCGACCTCACCGTCACCTTCTCCGTGGCGTTCCCGGACGGGCCCTCGGGTGATCGCGCCCGGGCGATCCTGCCCCGAGCCGTGAAGACGTCCCACGACCGGCTCTGCACGGTCAGCCGTACGATCGAGGCGGGCACGCCCGTCAGCGCGACCGTGACCGACGCGAACGAATCTCCCGAACCCTCCTGACGCTCCAAGTGGGCGTACGGGAACGGTAGTTGGGGGCTGCCTCGACCGTCGGCCCGCGCACTTTCAGGCGGCCGGTGTCGCGCCGTGGGCCGGGGCCGGGCGGTCCCGGCCGCCGGGGTGGCGGTGACGCCAGAACCAGAACACCGCGCACGACAGCAGGGACCAGCCGGCCAGCACGAGGAACGGGAAGGCGTGCTGGGCGTCGGCGAAGTACACGGCCGTGTGCTGGGCGTTCACCGAAGCGCCGGGCGGCAGCCAGCGCCCGACGTGGCCCAGCACCGACGGCAGCAGCGGCCAGGACACCGCTCCGCCCGACGAGGGGTTGCCCAGCAACACCATGAGCCCCCAGGTCGGCAGCATCGCCCAGCGCCCGATGAGGGTGTTGAACATGGTGAAGACCATCCCCGACGTGAACATCGTGAACGCGAGGATCAGCCAGGACTCGACGAACGGCAGCCGGACCGCCCCGAGCCCCCAGTCGACCACCGCCGCGATGGTGAACCCGCCTAGCAGGGAGTAGGCCACGGTGAAGGCGATGCGTTCCAGCGGGTTGAGGGTGCGGGCGTGCACGCTGAGCTGGATGGAGCCGACGAAACCAAGGACCACGGCGGCGAGCGAGACGTAGAACAGTGCCAGGCCCCGCGGATCGCCCTGTTGCAGCGGCTTCACATCGGTGATCGTCACCGGCACCCCGACCGCCTTGGCCACCTGCGGCGCCGTCTCGGCGAGCACCTGCGCCACGGACGCGCCCGCGGCTCCCGCCACATCCATGTGCACCCCGTCCGGGCGCACATCGAGGATCGCGAAGACGCTCTGCTCCTCCATGGCCTGTCGTGCGGCGCGCTCGGTGGCGTAGGGGCGCACCTCCAGGGAGGTGTTGAGGGCCTTGTCCATCCCGGCCACGAACGCCTTCGCCTCACCGGATCCGGGCGACGCGACCAGTGCGGTGGGGATGTGGTGCGGGGTCGGATTGGCCATGGAGTACGTGTACGAGCCGGCGAACAGGCCGGCCGCCGCGGCCAGGATGAAGACCAGGACGACCGCCGGCAGGAAGGGCGAGTCCTTGAAGTCGGCCCAGGCCCCGCCCAGGCCGCGCTGCCGGGCGTGCGCGCCGTGCGACCCCTGTCCGCCGTGCGTTCCCTGCGCGCCGCGCGGCCCGCGCGCTCCACGCGGCTGGCCCTCGCCCGGCCCACCGTCCTCGCCGCGCGGACCGTCCTCGCCCTGTGGCCCGTGCCCGTCGTGTGCCCCGTGCCCGTCGTCTGCCCCGAGGGACGCATCGCGGGGCGCATCGCGGGGCGCTGTGGGGCGGTAGGTCTCGTCTTCTTCCTTCGACATGTGCGACCACTCCGGGACCGGGGACGTTTTCCGTACCGTCTGCCCCGGCCGGGTGGGCCCGGTCGGGGACCTTCGGTCCTGGCCCCGAGGCCGTAGGTCCCGTGAGTGGGTCCGCGCCGGGGGTATCGGCTCGAAGGCGAACGGGGGGACCGGCTCCCCGCCACCACCCGGCCGGCGGTGCCGCCGGGGCGCGCAACGAAAGGAAGCAGGTTTCCGTTATGGGCATCATCGCCTGGATTGTCATCGGGCTCATCGCAGGAGCCATCGCGAAGGCGCTGACTCCGGGCAAGGACCCCGGTGGATGCCTGATCACCATCGTGATCGGCATCGTGGGCGGCCTGCTCGGCGGCTGGCTCGGCCAGGCCATCTTCGGGGTCGACGCGATGAAGGGGTTCTTCCATCTGTCGACCTGGATCACGGCGGTCGTGGGCTCGGTGATCGTGCTCTTCCTCTACCGCCTGGTCGCGGGGCGCCGCGGCTGACACGGCGTACCTTCCCGGGCCTCCCAGGCGGCGGCCCGGGGAGGCCTGGGGACGATCGGCGGCGCTGGGCCGTCCGAGCGACGCGGCTCCCGATCCGCAGCTCTGGGCCAACAAGGGCCGCCGCCCCCACATAGGCAACGTCTACACATGCGACCGCCACATATGCGACCGCTACACATTCGACCGCCACACATTCGACATCTACGGCAGGATCGAGTCCACATAGCCCCCATCGACCCGCAGGGCCCCACCGGTGGTGGCGGAGGCGAAGGGTGAGCTGAGGTAGACGACCATGTGTGCGATCTCCTCGGGCTCGATGAGCCGCTGGATGAGGGACTGCGGGCGGTGCTCGCGCATGAAGGCGCGCTGGGCCTCGTCCCAGGGCAGCTCGGGGTCGACCAGCGAGTACACGAAGTCCTCGACCCCGCCGGTGTGGGTCGGCCCGGCGATCACGGAGTTCACCGTCACGCCCGTTCCCGCCGCCTCCTTGGCGAAGCCGCGCGCGACCGCGAGCAGCGCGGTCTTCGACATGCCGTACTGGATCATTTCGGCGGGCACCACCACCGCGGAGTCGCTGGCGATGTTCTGCACGCGGCCCCAGGAGCGCTCGATCATGCCGGGCAGGTAGTGGCGGGTCATCCGGACGGCGGTCAACACGTTGACCTCGAAGTACCGCCGCCACTCCGCGTCGTCGATCTCGAGGGCGGGCCGGGCGCCGAAGATGCCGAGGTTGTTCACCAGGATGTCGGCGTGCGGCACCGCGTCGAAGACGGCCGCGGCACCCTCGTCGGTGGCGATGTCGCCGGGGGCGGCCACGAAGTCGCCGCCGTTGTCGCCGAGGCGGTCGAGCGCCTCGGCGACCGACGCGGCACCGCGTCCGTTCACGGCCACCCGCGCCCCGGCCGCCGCCAGGCCGGCCGCGATGGCGGCGCCGATGCCCTGGGTGGAACCGGTCACCAGGGCCGTCCGGCCGGAAAGATCGATGCGCACGCTGACTGCCTTTCGTCGGGCCGCCTGGGGCGGCGCCGCTTGACCGTTACGTCTTGTCCGCTTCCCCCTTCTCCCGCTTTTGCCACCTGCTCCGGTGGCCCGAGCCCCGGGTCGGCTCCCCCCGGCCACTCGACGCTGGGCCGCGCGGGCAACCCCAGCCCCTCCGGCGAACAGGCCCCGGGCCACTCGGCGCTGGACCGCGCGGGCAACCCCAGCCCCTCCGGCGAGCAGGCCCCGGGCCACTCGGCGCTGGACCGCGCGGGCAACCTCAGCCCGTCCGGCGTTTGAGGACGAGCGCCGTTCAGGCGCGATACGGGGTCTGGGGCGGAGCCCCAGGACAACCCGGCTTTCGGCCGCGGACCGCGGTCGCTTCTCGCGCAGTTCCCCGCGCCCCTAACTACTCGGTGCGGGCCAGTGCAGGCCACCTCAGCCCGTCCGGCGATTGAGGACGAGCGCCGTTCAGGCGCGATACGGGGTCTGGGGCAAAGCCCCAGGACAACCCCGCTTTCGACCGCGGACCGTGACCGCTTCTCGCGCAGTTCCCCGCGCCCCTGGCTACTCGGTAGTGGCCCACCCCTTAACCACTCGGCGCTGGGCCGCGCGGACAACCCCAGCCCGTCCGGCGATTGAGGACGAGCGCCGTCCAGGCGCGAAAGGGGGCTGGGGCGGAGTCCCAGGATCGAAGGGTGCTGGTCGGCGGGGTCAGCGGCGGGAGGGGGTGGGTGGCGGGCAGTCGGGGACGGAGGGGCGGTCCTTGGTGCGGATGGCCGGCAACCAGGCCGTGCTCGCCCCCGAGCCACGGGGTATGCGGACGCGGTACCACGCCGCGGAATGCGCATCCGTCTCGTCGATGATCGGCATGCCGTCGGCGAGCCGGCAGTCGACGGCGAGTTCGTCGCCGTGCCACACCCGGGTCTCCACCACGTTGTCGATCGTGTAGGGCCGCATCGGGTCGATGGCCAGACCCAGGCTGCACTCCGGGTCGCGGTCGGTGCGGTCCCGGCAGGTGCGTTCGACGTTGAACACCTTGATCCGGCCCGTGGGTTCGTCCGCCCGGGCGCCGGACGCGGAGCCGGGCGCGAGGTGCGGCCAGATCGTGGCGCCCACCGCGCACGCGGCAAGGGTCATGAACGCGGCACGCCTTCTCCGGAGCGCGACCGGGTTTCGGTCAGCTCCCCGTGACGCGGACCGCCCGGACGGCCCGGACGGCTCGGCGGTGTCCGGCCCGGGCGCCGGGCGCCGGCCGATCCGGGCCAGCAGGCTCTCCGCGGTGTGCGGGGCCCGCGCCGCATGGGTCGGGGCCAGGCAGTCGGTGACCAGCGCACGCCAGAACGGCGCGATCGTGCCGTCCAGACGCAGCGGCGCCCGGCCGTCGGCGTACTCCTGGGTCGCCGCGCCGCGTGCCATGGGAGTGGCGCCGGGGAAGGGGGAGGAGCCGGAGCCGAACAGTTCGTACAGGGTGATGCCGAGCGCCCAGATGTCGGCGCTGGGCCGCACCTCGACGCCGCGCTCGCCGAGCGGCGCCTTCCAGCGCTCGGGCGGCAGATAGTCGAAGGTGCCCATCGGAGGCGCGTAGCCATGGGTGCCGTGGGTGCCGGTCAGCGGGGTGACGAGCCCGAAGTCCGAGAGCTTCACCGAGCCGTCCGCCATGAGCAGGATGTTGTCGGGCTTGAGGTCGCCGTGCACCCACCCGCTGCGGTGCAGATGGGCCAGGCCCTCGCAGATCCCGGTGACGAGTCGGGCGGCCTCGGCCTCCCTCACTCCGGTGCCGAGCAGATCGCGCAGACTGCGCTCGGCCCGCTCCATGACCAGCACGATCGCCCCGTCCAGGAGCGGATCGTCGGGTTCGCCGAGGACGACCGTGTCGAGGAGGCGGATCAGTCGCGGATGGGAGGACCGGCGGCCGAACTCGACCTCGCGGCGGGCGGTTTCGGCGACCTTGCGTGCCTGGTGCGGGGAGAGTCCCGCGGTCGGCAGGACCTTGAGCGCGACGGACTCCTGCCCCGCTCCCTCCCCGGCTTCCTCGACCGGGCGCCCCGCATAGACGGTGGCCCAACCCCCGCTCCCGATCGGCTCGGTGACCACCCAGCGGTCCACGCGGTACCCCGGCGGCAGGAGTTCCGCGCGGTCACTTCCCGAGGTGTCGGCCGGACCACGCACCGTGTCCCCCTCCGGTCCGCCGTCCCTCGCCGTGGGCGCGTCCGCGGCTCATCCCGCCGTCCCCCGTTCCTGTCCGGCCGCCCCCGACCGGGGCGGCAGCAGCGCCAGATGTTCCTCCCGCACCAGGCCGAACCGCAGCACGAGCCCGACGATCGCCTCGCGCTTGCCGTTGCGGCGCGCCTCCCGGCGCGGCCCGGCCTCGGTCGGCGCGCTGATGCGCATCTTCTCGTCGGCCAGGTAGTCGATGTGCGAACTGACCGCCCGCGCCGTGAGGCGCCCGCACGCCGGGTGCGCGCTGAGCCGTTCCACGATCTGGGGTGTGGTCGGCACCGCGACGGGCGACTCGTCCCGCAGCCGTGGTTCGCAGAGCGCGACCAGGATGAGGAAGTACAGGGCCGTCTCGTCCAGGGAGTACGCCGTGACCGTGCGGCTGCCCCACTGGCCGCCGAGGCCGTCCGCGTCCAGATAGACGTGGTCGGGCGCGAACACCTGGAAGGAGACCGAGGTGTTGCGACGGGTGGGCAGCACGACCCGGGAGAACTCGAAGGGGATGGGTGCCCCCGCCCGGCGCGGCGGCACCCGCAGATACTCCCCCGCGCCTTCCGGGTTCTCGACCAGATAGCTCTGGGTCCGGCTGAGATTGCTGAGCTGCCAGTGGTCGTCGGTCACCCGGATCTCCCCGGCGAGCCGGGAGATCGCCTCGTCGTCGAGGCGCAGTTCCACCGGGGCCGCCGCCGAGCCCCGTCCGAAACGTGCCACCTCCCCCGGGCCGAGCCGGAGGGTGACGGCTTCGCCGTCTGCCCCGGCGCCGCCCTCCCCGTGCGGACGATGGATCCGAGGAAGATGGATCACTACCCCGCTCACGGCCCCCTCCTCGCCCCGGTCACCGACGGTCGTGTCGACAGATCGCACGTTACACATCCTGACCTTCGGTCAACTCCTGGGATCTGGCCGATTTCGCGCCCGGCGCGGCGAGGCCCTTCGGTGCCCGGTGTCAGGTGTTCGCGGCCGGTGCCGACGGGGCGAGAACCGCGGCCGCCACGTGGTGACGGAACCAACGATGGCCGGGATCGGCCGAGTTGCGGGGGTGCCAGGCCATGCCGATGTCCACGGGCGCCAGATCGAGGGGAACGGGGAAGGTGCGCAGGCCGAGGGCGGCCGTGGTCTCCGGCAGCCAGTCGGCGAGGGTGAGGGCGACGAGATCGGTGTCCCGGGCCAGGATCATCGCGCTCGTATGGCTGGGGACGACCACCGCGACGCGGCGTCGCAGCCCGCGCTCCGCAAGAGCGACGTCAATGGGTCCTTCGCGCTTGCCGTGCCGGGAGATGCCGATGTGGTCGACGGCGGCGAAGCGCCGGGCGTCCATGCGCCCCTCGAAGAGGGGGTGGCCGCTGCGGGCGACGCCGACCAGCGCCTTGTGGGTGAGGTGCCGGGTGCGGACCTCTGGGTCGAGCCCGCCGAGAACGCCGAGTTCGACGTCCACCGTCCCCTGCCGCAGCGCCGGACCGCCCTCCAGCGACTCGGGCAGGAAGACGACGTCCACCTGGGGCGCCTCGGCCCGGACCCGGTCGGTGAGCGGGCCGGCGAGCCCCGCCAGGAGCAGGTCGGTCGCCTGCACCGTGAAGGTGCGCCGCAGATGTACGGCCTCGAATCCGGCGCCCGGACGTAGGACGTTGTCGCAGCCGCGCAGCAACTCCCGTACCTCCTCGCGGAGTTCGAGGGCTCGGGGGGTCGGGACCATGCGCTGGCCCGCGCGGACGAGCAGCGGGTCGCCCACGGTGCGCCGGAGCCGGGCCAGGCCCCGGCTGACGGCGGCGGGCGAGGTGCCGAGCCGCTCGGCGGCACGCGTGACGCTGTTCTCCCGGAGCAGGGCGTCCAGAACGCGCAACAGGTTGAGATCCATGGGACGAGCGCTCCTGAACGGCGTTGTGCGTTTCCGCGGCGGTGAGGGAGCCGTGATTCTTTCATCGTCGGCCGTTCCGGGAGAGCCCGGCCGTCCCGCCGGAACGGGCGGCCGGGCCGGTCTCAGGAATGGCTGAGCACGTTGATCAGGAGTGGCTGAGCACGTTGATCAGGAGTGGCTGAGCACGTTGATGACGCGGCCGTTCGGGTCGCGGACGAAGAAGCGGCGCACGCCCCACTCCTCGTCCGTCAGCGGGTGGACGATCTCCGCGCCGCGTTCCACCATCGCCCGGTGCACGGCGTCCACGTCCTCGACCTCGATGCTCACGTCCGGCGCCACCGGGGCCGTCTGGTCCTTGGTCATCAGGCTGAGCTGTACGGCGGGGTTGTCCGTGGAGGCCAGCGTCACGATCCAGCCGTGATTCATCACTTCCTCGAACCCGAGCACCCCGTAGAAGTCGGAGCTCTCCGCGAGGGCCTGCCCTTCGGACTGGAAGTTGGGAACGATCCGGCGAACGTACATGAGCCACTCCGTGGATGCGAGAACATGCGGGAACCCCACGCTACCCACACCGGGCCGGTCCGACCGGCCGGGCGGTGCGGACCTTTCCGTACTCTGTCCGGTCCACGGGGCGCCCTGGCGGGCCGGGGTTGGATGGGCGCCACCATTGATGTCCAGCCGTACGGGAGGCGCGATGCGGCTCACCACCAGCTCCGGCGACACTGTTGCGGAGCGACTCGTCGAGGAGTTGCGCGAGCGGTTGCGCGGCCCCCTCATCACCGAGGCGGACCAGGAGTACCCCCGGGCGAAGTCCATCTGGAACGCCTACTTCGAGAAGCGGCCCGGCGCCCTCGCCCGCTGCACGGGGGCGGCGGACGTCGCCACCGCGGTGCGGTTCGCCCGGGAGCACGACATCCTGCTCGCGGTGACGGGCGGCGGGCACTGCTTCGCCGGCACCGGCAGCGTCGAGGGCGGCCTCGTCATCGACACCTCCGCCATGAAGGGCGTACGGGTCGACCCGTACGGACGCACGGCCCTCGCCCAACCCGGCCTGGTACAGGGCGAGTTCGACGCGGAGACGATGCACTACGGCCTCGCGGTCACCGGCTCCCAGGAGTCCTACATCGGGATCGGCGGCATGACGCTGGGCGGCGGACTCGGCTGGCTCGGCCGCTACCGCGGGCTGCTGGTGGACAACCTGATCGCCGCGGACGTGGTGCTCGCCGACGGGACGCTGCGCCGGGCCGGTGCCGAGGACGACGCGGATCTGTTCTGGGCGATCCGGGGCGGCGGGGGCAACTTCGGCGTCGCGACGTCCTTCGAGTACCGGCTGCATCCGCAGGGCGACTGCCTCGCCGGACTACTCGCGTTCCCGGTCGCCGAGACCGGCGAAGTCGCTCGCCGCCTGGGCGAGTTCAACAAGACGGCGCCGGACGCGTTGACCACGTCCTTCGCGTTCCTCACGGTGGACGGCGAACCCGCGGTGGGCCTCGGCTATGTGCACGCCGACCCGGAGTCCGGGGGCGAGGAGGCGGTGGCCCCGCTGAGCGGGCTCGGCCGCAAGCCGCTCCTCAACCATGTGGGGCGGATGCCGTATCTGGCGGTCCAGCGGATGCTCGACGACAACACCGTCGCCGGCCGGCGGCTGTACGCCCGGTCCTTCCACTTCGACGAGCTGCACGCGGAGGCCCTGGACATCCTCGCCGAGGGCTTCACCACCAACCCCTCCGCCCTCTCCCTGGTGGGCGGCGGCCTGATGGGCGGCGTGATGGCCCAACTCCCGGCGGAAGCAACCGCGTTCCCCCACCGCACGGGCTATCTGGTCAGCGTCCTGAGCCAGTGGGAGGACCCGGCCGACGACGCGGTCAACGTGGAGTGGACCCAGCGGGTGTACGAGCGCGTGCTGCCCTACACGACCGGCGCGGTGTACGTGAACCACCTCGGGGACGACGGCCCGGAAAGGGTCGCCGACGCCTACGGGCCCAACTACGCCCGGCTTGCCTCGCTCAAGGCGACGTACGACCCGGGCAACCTCTTCCGGGTCAACCACAACATCCTTCCGGCCGGCTGACCTCAGGGCCCGCCGCACCCAGGCCGAGGGGGCCACCGGAACACCGGTGGCCCCCTTCGTCGTGGGCTCAGTCGGTGCGCGCCACCGGGATGCTGCGGAAGGCGCAGTAGGGGAAGCGGAAGCCCGCCGCGCTCGGCCGCCACTCCGCCTCCCCGGCCGGTTCGAGATGACCGGGCCGGTCGAGGAGCCGGCCGAAGACGGCCGCGCCCTCGACCCGGGCGAGCATCGCGCCCAGGCAGTGGTGCACGCCGCCGCCGAAGCTGAGGTGCGCGTTGGGCCGGCGGGCGAGGTCGAGCCGCTCGGGGTCGGGGAACTGGCGCTCGTCGAAGTTGGCGGACGCCAGGAGCAGCACCACCACCCGGTTCGCCCTGATGGTGCGCCCGCCCACCTCGACCGGTTCGAGGGTGAGCCGGGTGGTGGTGTGGATCGGGGCGTCCCAGCGCAGGAACTCCTCGATCGCGGTGGGCATCAGGGTGCGGTCGGCGCGCAACCGCCTTTGTTCGGCCGGGTGTTGGAGGAGCGCGTGGCATCCGGTCGCGATCAGGTTGGTGGTGGTCTCGAAGCCCGCGTAGTAGAGGAAGAGGGCGTTGTCGACGGCCTCCTCCTCGGTGAGCGGACGGTGTTCGTCGTCCCGGGACAGCGCGATCGCGCTGAGCAGGTCGTCGCCGGGCGCGGCGAGACGGCTGCGCAGCAGGTCCCGCAGATACTCGCGCAGCCACCGCACTCCCTCGTGCGCGGCCGCCCGCTCGGACTCCGGCAGGAACACGGCGAACGCCTTGGCGACGTCCAGTGAGCGGCGCATCACCTCGGCGCGGTCGCCGTGCGGGATGCCGAGAAGAGTGCTCATCACCAGGACCGGCAGCGGCTGGGCGAGGTCGGTCACCGCGTCGAAGGAACCCCGCTCCTCGGCCGCCGTGAGGAGTTCGTCCACGAGGTCGCCGATCGGGCCGTCCAGGGTGCGCACGGTCGTCGGAGGAAGGGCCTTGGTGAGCAGGCGGCGCAGCCTGGTGTGGTCGGGCGGGTCCCGGTCGATGACGATGCGCCGCAGGAAGTCCACGGCGGGTCCGGCCCCCACCGACATCTCCTGGAACTCGACGGGGAAGGCGCGGCCGAGCCTGCGGTCCTTCAGCAGGCGCGCCACCTCGTCGTACCGCGTGACCACCCACTGCGCGGGGCCGCCCCGGCACAGCGGGCCGGCCGCGCGCAGGCCGCGGTAGGCCGGATAGGGGTCACGCAGCAGTGCCGCGTCGTCAAGACTGAACCGCGGCAGTTCCATGTCTCTCACATCGGTCACACCTGGCAGCGTAGAACAGCGAACCGAGCCTTCATGAGCCCTGAAAGGAAAGGGAAAGAACACGGACGAATGGAAGATCTTCTCCTCCGCACGGTGCCGCACGAACGATTCCCGCTGCTAGGATCCGGCCCGAAATCACGCCTTTCGACGGGAGAGCGGCATGGCTTCGACACTTCCTTTACGGTTCAATTCACGCGCCCCCGAAGTGCTGTCCGATCCCTACCCCGTGTATGCGGAACTGCGCGCCTCGGGACCGTTGAGCAGGGGTGGTCCCGGCCAGTGGGTGGTCAGCCGGTATGCCGACGTGGTGCCGCTGCTGCGGGACCGCCGGCTCAGTCATGAATACCCGCCGGAATACCATGAATTCAGTATCGGCGACGGTCCCGCGAACAGCTTCTTCCAGCGCATCATTCTGGATCGCGACGCCCCCGACCACACGCGGCTGAGGCGTCTGATGGCGAAGGCGTTCAGTCCGCGTCTGGTGCAGCGGCTCCACGATTTCATCGAGCGGCAGGTCGAGTTGTTGCTCGCACCCGGCCTTGAGGGCGGACTTTTCGATGCCGTGACCGAACTCGCTTTTCCGCTGCCGGTGATGGTGGTGTGTGAACTGGTGGGAATTCCGCCGGTCGACCGGGATCTGGTGCGGCCGCACGCCATCCAGCTGGCCAAGGCGTTCGCCCTGTATGTGGCCGAGGAGGACCGGGCCTCGGCGCACGCGGCCGTCGCCTGGCTGCGGGAGTACATCGGCGCGCTGCTCGAAGAGCGCCGGCGCGACCTGGGAGAGGACCTGCTGTCCCAGATGCTGACGGCGGAACTCGCCGAGGAGCCCGGGGTGCGGCTGAGCCGCGAGGAGATCGTGGACAACACGATCTTCCTGTTCTTCGCCGGCTTCGAGACCACCACCAACCTCATCGCGACGAGCTGTGCGGCCCTGCTCGGCCACCCGCGCGAGCTGGCCAGGTTGCGGGCCGACCCCGGGCTTATGCCCACCGCCGTCGAGGAGTTCCTGCGGTACGACGCCCCGATCCAGGCGACGGCCCGCATGGCCGTGGACGAGATCCGCGTCGGGGAGCGCACCATTCGGCCCGGTCGTGTGGTGGTGCTGCTGCTGGGATCGGCCAACCATGACGAGGAGCGGTTCGAGGCCCCGGAGCGGCTGGACGTCGGCCGCTCGCCCAACCCGCACGTCAGCTTCGGCGGCGGGGCCCACCACTGCCTCGGCGCGGGGCTCGCCCGGGTCGAGGCACAGGTCGCGCTCGGCCGGTTGCTGAGCGGGGCGCTCCGTTTCGAGCCCGCCGGCGAAGTGGTCCGGATACCCAGCGTGACGTTTCGCTCGTACGCGAGCGTTCCCATCGCTTTACGGTGACGGTGGCCAAAATATGAGTGACAGATTTAGCGACGCGGACCCGCACAAGCCCTTAGATTGAGCCTGTTCGTCCGGCTCATATGAGGAGGCGAGAGGGGCGCGGCGGAGGTTTGCACCCCGCCGAGGAGGAAGTGCCGCGGGGGTGGACAGCCACCGATCTTTATCGGCCACCCCGGCTCAATCGTTACGGCGAAGGACCTCCGCCGGTCGTCAGGCCCCGGCGGACGCCGAAAGGTTTTGCTCCAATGGTCAACAATTTCACGAGCATGCACTCCAGGTGAATGGCTTGCACGGGGCTGTCACATCAGGCCGGCGAGCGTGCTCCATGTGACCGGCGGCGACCGGCTGTTCTCCGGCGTTTCTCCGCCGCGATTTCATCGATGGGTGGCTCCCGCTCCCGGGTTCAGGATGCGGGGATGAGTGAGCGTAGAACTCCATGGGCGTGGAAGGGGCGCGTACTTGTCACGTGAAGAAGTCCGGTTACTGAGATGGCCGGCGCAACAGGAACTGCGGGATCGATACCGCACGATCGGCGTGCCTCGGATACTGGTCGTGGAAGCGAGGGCCGAGGCCCCGGTGTGCGAGGACGTGTGCGAGGACTGGGTCAGGGCTCCGATCGCCGCGCACGACTTACAGGCCCGGGTGAACGCCCTCAGCCGCCGGTACCGAATGAACCGGCTTCCGTGTCTGGACGAGAGCGGGGTGCTGCACTTCTCCTCCCGTTCCGTGACGGTCTCGCCCACCCAGACCGAACTTCTCGAACTGCTCGTACCGAATTTCCGCGAGGTCGTCCCCCGCGAGGCGCTGCGCTACCGGCTCGGCCAGGTCAACGGGTCCAGGACCCGCAACGCCCTGGACCTGCACATGATGCGGACCAGGGAGCGCATCCAACCGCTCGGTCTTTCCATACGCACCGTGTGGGGACGGGGCTATGTACTGGAGTCCCAGGCCGACCTGGTCTGAGGGAGCCCGGGTGTGCCCACGGCGTGTGCGAGGCGCGTCGTGGGTTCACCCGTGTCCGCGCACGATCACGCACGACGTCACGACCAGGCCGTGGGAGTGGTGCCAGCGCCCCTCGAAGACGGGACGGCCCAGGCCGGTGAGGCCGGTGGCTTCCGGCACTCGCGCCGCGAAACGCCCGCCCGCCCCCGGCCCGTGATCCCTCGGCGCCACCTCGATGCGTATGCCGGCCAGGGGTGGCGCACCGGCGTCTTCTCCGAGCGCCGAACACGCTTTGTACACGGCTTCTTTGGCGCTGAACAGCAAGCGCTCTCCAGCGGGTTCCAGCCGTACGCGCACGGCCTCCTCCGCACGGATCAGGCGCGACCTCACCCGCGCCGGGAGCGGGGCGTCGCTCTCCACGTCGATGCCGAGGGCCAGGGCGTCACGGGAGCGGCACACGGCGGCGGCGCGAAATCCCGTGCAGTGGCTGATGCTTCCGAGGATTCCGGGCGGCCACAGCGGCTCGCCGCGCGCGCCCCGCCCCACCTCCACCGGCACCACCCCGAGCCGGGCCAGGGCGCGGTGCGCACACCACCGTCCGGTGGCGAACTCCCCTTCCCTGCGCGGCCCGCAGCCCGCGCACAGGGCGCGCTCCCCCGCGAAGAGCGGCCCGGCGACGTCGTCGGCGCGGGCCGCGCCCGCCGCCCACGGCGGCAGCACGGCCCGCAGCAGCGCGTCAGCCGCTTCCGCGCGCACGCAGCGCGGCCTTGTCCACCTTGCCCACCGGCGTCTTGGGGAAGGAGTCCACCCGCTCGACCTGGTCGGGGGCCTTGTAGGAAGCCAGGCCCCTCTCGCGCAGATACGCCCTGAGCCGGGCCAGGCCCGGCCCGCCCGCGCCGGCCCCCGGGTCCGCGACGACATAGGCGCAGATCCGCTCGCCGAGCATCTCGTCGGCGAGTCCCACGACGGCGACGTCCCGCACCTGCGGATGGGAGAGCAGATGCTCCTCGACCTCCTCGGCGGACACCTTGTCGCCGCCGCGGTGGATGATGTCCTTGGCCCGTCCCATCACCACCAGATTGCCGTCGGGGCGCAGGCGCACCAGGTCGCCGGTGCGGAAGAAGCCGTCCTCGGTGAAGGCCCGCGCGTTGTGCTCGGGCGCCCGGAAGTAGCCGCGGATGGTGTACGGCCCCCGGGTCAGCAACTCGCCCACCTCGCCGTCCGGCACGGGCCGGTCCGCGTCGTCGACGATCCGGATCTCGTCGTCCGCGCAGAGCGGGCGGCCCTCGGTGTGCAGGACGACCTCCTCCGGGTCGTCGAGCCGGGTATGGGTCAAGAGCCCCTCGCCGATGCCGTACCACTGGGTGAGCCGGCAGCCCAGCCCCTCGCGCACCCTGCGGGCCACCTCGGGCTGGAACTTGGAGCTGCCGACCTGGAGCAGCAGTCCCGACAGATCGGCCTTGAGCACCTCCGGGTCCGCCAGCCACATCATCACCAGCGGCGGCACCAGCGTCGTGAGCGTCACCCGCTCCTCGACCACCAGGGGCAGCGCCTCGTCCGGGCTCGGGCTCGCGGCGAGCACCGCCTTGCCGCCGCGGAACAGGGTGCCCAGCACGCCCGGGCAGCCGAGCGCGGCGTTGTGGGCCACGGGGGTGGCGGCCAGATAGGCGCTGTCCCGATCGACCCCCAGCGCCCGCGCGCAGGCCAGCGCGTTGTAGGCGTAGTCGTCGTGGGTGCGGGGGATCAGTTTGGGCAGCCCGGTGGTGCCGCCGGACAGGAGCAGCAGAGCCACCTCCCCGGGATCGACCGGGGCCAGGTCGATCGGCGGGCACGGCACCGAGGCGAGGGCGGTCAACTCCTCGGGCTCCCCCGCCACCAGGATGTGCTTCAACTCCGGTACCTCGACTCGCACTTCGCGGGCCAAGGCCCGGAAGTCGTAGCCCTGGAAGCGGTCCGGTACGACCAGGGCGACGGCCTCCGCGCGTCGGCACAGGTGCACCAGCTCGTTGCGCCGGTGTCCGGGCAGCGCCATCACCGGCACCGCCCCGAGCCGGAACAGGGCGAAGCACAGCACGACGAACTCCGCACGGTTGGGGAGCTGGACCACCACGCGCTCGCCCGGGCGGATGCCGAGCCGGTGCAGGCCGGACGCCAACTCGGCGGCGCGCCGGACGAGTTCGGTGAAGGTCAGCCGGGTCGGCCCGGACACCACGGCCGTCCGCGGGCCGTGCTCGTCGGCCGCCGCGAGCAGCAGATCGTGCAGGGTGCGGCCCTGCCGGTAGCCGCGAAGGCGGTACCGCTCGGTGAACTCGCTCGACCAGGGGACGAATCCGTCCAGCATGGGCCCCTCCTGCCCGTACGCCGCTCAGCGCGTACGCCGTTGGGTGGGCGCGGGGAGGGTGCCCCGCGCGCGGGACATCCAGAGTCCGCCCGCGACCCCGCCCCCTCCGGGCCGGTGAAAGACACTCAACAGCATCCGCCGAGCCACGCCGGGGCTTGCCTAGGCTCCCGCATCGAGGCCCGATGGGAGGTGAACAGGCGGTGAGCGAAGGGCAGTTGCTCGCATGGCTGCGCGCACCCGGAACGGCGCGGGGCATTCACTTCAGTACGCGCGAGGGCGGTTGGCGCCACCACTCCTACGAGGAGCTCGCGGCCGACGCCCGGCGCGCGGCCGGTCGGCTCGTCGAGGCGGGGGTGCGCCGTGACGACGTGGTGGCGCTGGCCCTGGCGTCCGGGCCGGCGTTCGTGGCGGCGTTCTTCGGCGCCCTGCTCACCGGGGCCGTCCCGGCGCCGCTCGCCCCGGAGCCCACCGGCCGGCCGGCCACCACGGGGCACCGGGAACGCATGGCGGCCCTGCTCGACGCCGCACGTCCGCGTCTGGTCGTGGGCGACGCGGTCCCCGGCGGTGCCGGTGTGCGGACGTTGAGCGTCGCCGAACTCCTGGCGCCGGGGCCCGAGGGCCCCGCGCCGGGGGAGATCGCCCCTTCGGCGTGTGCCCTGGTGCAGTTCACCTCCGGTTCGAGCGGTCCCGCGCGGGGCGTGCGGATCGGCTGGGAGGGGCTGAGTGCCAACCTGGCCGCCATCGGTGACTGGCTGGGCGTCAACTCAGCCTCGATCTGGGCGAGTTGGCTGCCGATTCATCACGACATGGGGCTCGTCGGCTGTCTGCTCGGGCCGGTGGTAGCGGGGAACGAGCTGTGGCTGATGCGACCCGAGGACTTCGTACGGCGCCCGCTGGAGCATCTGCGCTGCTTCGGCGAGCGCGGCGCGTCGATCACCGCCACTCCCGCCTTCGGGCTCGACCACGTCGTGCGCCGGGTGCGTCCCGGTCAACTCGACGGCCTGGACCTCTCCGGTGTGAAGGCGATGGTCGTCGGCGCCGAACGCATGGCGCCCGGACTGCTCGACCGCTTCACCGCCCTGCTCGCCCCGCACGGTTTCGACCGCGCTGCGCTGCTGCCCGCCTACGGCCTGGCCGAGGCCACGCTGGCGGTGACCGGGGTGCGGCGCGGCGACGGCTGGCGCCGGCGCGGTCCGGTGGTCGGCTGCGGCACCCCGCTGCCCGGCACCACCGTACGGATCGTGGACGAGCGGGGCCGGCCGCTGCCGGACGGGGCGGTCGGCGAGATCATCGTGCGCGGCCCCTCGCTGGGCCTGGGACACCTCGGCGACGAAGACGCCGGCAGCCGCTTCGTGGACGGTGAACTGCGCACCGGGGACGCCGGTTTCCTCGCGGCGGGCGAGCTGTATGTGCAGGGCCGGCTCGGCGACAGCGTGAAGGTGCGCGGCACCCGGGTGTTCGCCGAGGATCTGGAGCAGTCGCTCCGCGAGGCCGGTGTCCTGCCGCGCGGCGCCGCCGTCGTGCTCGGCGACGACCCGGCGGGCCCGGTGGCCGTGGCCGTGATCGAGGACGACGGCGGACGGCGCGACCCGGCGGCCGACGAACGCGTGACCCACCTCCTGGCCCGCGGCGCGACCGGCGCCCGGACCGTGGTGCGGGTGGTGCCCCGCGGCTCGATCCCCTGGACCTCCAGCGGCAAGCCGCGCCGCCGCGCACTGTGGCACGCGTACGGCGCCGCACCCCCCGACCCGACCCGGACGTAGGAGAGACGGACATGGCCCACACCGAGAGCTCCGTACGCGACAGCATCCTGTCCCTGGTGCGTCAACTCGCCCCCGACGGCGAGGACATGCCCACCGACCGCCCCGCCCATCTCGTCAACGACCTGGGCTACCACTCCTTGGCCCTCCTTGAGCTGGCCTTCGCCATCGAGGACGACTTCGACCTGCCGCCGATCGACGAGGAGACGGGGCGCTCCATCGTCACCTCCGAGGACGTGGTCGCCTATGTCCTGACGCAACTGCGGGAACAGAAGCTCCTGGTGGGCTGAGTGAAAGATCTCTGACAGCAACGGCTCCCGTCACGGCGCGTGTTGCTACCGTCGCGGCGCGGAGCGCACCCAATGGGTCGATTGCGACGTGTTTGCGTCGTTCCGTACGAGCGGGTTCCGCGACCGCGGAACCTCCTGGGTTGAGGAGAGGGGTCCTGCTGTGGCCGAAGCGGCGATCGAGATCGATCGGCTCCGCAAGAGTTTCGGGCCCAAGGCGGCCGTGGACGACGTGTCGTTCTCCGTGGCCGCGGGCACCGTCGTCGGACTCCTCGGGCCCAATGGCGCGGGCAAGACCACCGTCATCAACTGCCTCACCACGCTGCTCACCCCGGACGGCGGCACCGCCCGGCTCGCCGGGCACGACGTCACCACCGACCCCGCGGGCGTGCGTGCCAGCGTCGCCGTCACCGGCCAGTTCGCCGCCGTGGACGAGACACTCACCGGCCGGGAGAACCTGGTGTTCTTCGGCCGCCTCTTACGGCTGACCCGCTCGGGGGCCCACGCCCGCGCCACCGAACTCCTCGACCGCTTCGGCCTGTCCGACTCCGGTGACCGCCCGGTCGGCCACTACTCGGGCGGTATGCGCCGCAGGCTGGACCTCGCCGCCAGCCTGGTCGTACCGCGCCCGATCCTGGTGCTGGACGAGCCGACGACCGGCCTCGACCCGCGCAGCCGCCAAGCCCTGTGGGACGCGGTGCGCGAGCTGGCCCGCGACGGCATGGCGATCCTGCTCACCACCCAGTACCTGGAGGAGGCCGACGCGCTCGCCGAGCGGATCGTCGTCATCGACGAGGGCCGGGTGATCGCGGAGGGCACGCCCAAGGAGCTGAAGAAGGACGTGGGCGGCTCCGTGTGCGAGGTGCAGATCATCGACGCAGGCGACCGGGCCCGCGCGGCCGGCGCGCTCGCGGGCTTCACGGGGGTGCAGGAACGGGACGACGTCCTGGTCGTCCCGATGCGGGGCGCCGACGAACTCTCCAAGATCGTGCGCGCGCTCGACGGCGCGGCCCTGCGGGCCGACGACGTCGCCGTGCACCCGCCCACCCTCAACGACGTCTTCTTCGCGCTGACCAAGGACCATCGAGGCACCGGCGAGCAGGCGTTGGGCGCGGCCGGCGAGGGCCGTTCATGAGCTCGGCCCCGGCGGGTCCCGCCTTCCTCAACGACGTGACGGTGCTCGCGGAGCGCGACTTCAAGCGCTCCTTCAGCAAGGGCGCCCTCTTCGGCACCGTCGTGCAGCCGCTGGTGTTCTTCGGCATCTTCTACGCCACGTTCAGCGGCATGCTCGCCGACAAGGGCATCGACTACGGGCCCTCGGTGACACCCACCCTGGTGGTCCAGGCCCTGATGTTCATCGCGATCGCCTCGGCGATGGCGCTCGCCGCCGACCGGGGCAGCGGTCTGTTCAACCGGCTGCGGACGATGCCCATCAGCAGTGCCGCCCTAGGTGCGGCCCGGCTGCTGACCGTCGCCGCGGAGGCCGTGATCTCCACCGTGGTGATCGCCCTGGTGGCCCATCTCGCCGGATTCCGCTTCCACCAGGGGCCGTTGGCGGCGCTCGGTTTCGTCCTGGTGGCGGTCCTGTTCGCGGCCGCACTCGCCGCCGTCACCGCCACCGTCGGTCTCACCCTGCGCAGCCAGGAGGCGCTGGCCGCCGCCCTGTATCTGCCGTATCTGCCGCTGCTCGTCGTGTCGAGCGGGTTCGTTCCGGCCGAACTGTTCCCCGGCTGGCTCCAACCGGTCGTCGACGTCTCCCCCGTCTCCGCCGTCGTGGACGCCCTGCGCGCCCTGTCGGACGGCGCCACCGGCACCGGCCGGATCTGGCCCGCGCTGGCGTGGTGCGCCGGGCTGATCCTGCTGTGCGGGTGGACCACCGCGCGCGCCTTCCGGAAGGTGACCCAGTGACCGCGACAACCAGCGTGCGCCCCGCCTTCGCCCCGACGGCCGCGGGGCTCTGGGCCGAGAGCCGGATCATCGCGGGCCGGGTCCTGAAGCTGTTCCTGCGCAGCCCGATGATGCTGGTGGCCACCTTCGGCTTCCCGCTGCTCCAACTCTTCATGCTGCTGGCCGCGTTCGACATCCTGGTGCACGACACCCTCGGCCAGAGCTATGTGGTGCGCCTCGCGCCGCTGATCATCCTGATCACGGCGTTCTCCGCGATCGGTTCCAGCTCCATCGCCTTCTGGGTGGACATCCGCAGCGGCGTCTTCAACCGGCTGCGGGCCATGCCGATCAACGCCCTGTCCATGCTGTTCGGGCGGATGCTGGGCGACCTGGTCCGCATCCTGGCCATCGCGGCCCTGGTGGCGGCCATCGCCCAGCTCCCGGGGTTCCGCTTCGAGCAGGGCGTCGCGGCCGCGCTGGGCTTCTTCGTCCTGGTGGCCCTGTTCGGCCTGATGTGCACCTCGCTCGCCGTGGTGGTCGCGCTCCTGGCCCCCTATCCGCCGGTCATCATGGCCTGGGTCCAACTGCCCACCCTGGCACTGACGTTGATGTCGTCCGGCTATATGCCGCTGGACGCCTACCCCGGCGCGATCCGCCCGATCGTGGCGGCACAGCCCGTCTCCACGGCGGTCGAGGCGCTGGTCGGCCTCTCGCACGGCGGGCCGCTGTTGGTCCCGGTGCTCGCCACGGTCGCCTGGACCGTCGGCGTGAGTGTGCTCTGCGCGGTGGTGACGGTCCGCAAGTTCCGTAATTTCGTGGCAGGTTAGCTCCGGTCCCGGCCAGTCCGGTGACCGGGCGGAGGAGGAAGTACGCCCATGCCCCACGCACGCACCTTCGACACCCCCGGCGACCAGCGGGTCCTCATCGTGGGCTGCGGGATCACCGGCCCCGTGCTCGCCCTGTTCCTGCGCGACTGCGGGTTCGAGCCCGTGCTGTACGAGGGCCGCACCGAACCGGACGACGCGGCCGGGTCGTTCCTCAATCTGGGGCCCAACGGGCGCGGCGTCCTGGAGAGCCTCGGCATGGCGGAGGAGGCCCTGGGCGCCGGTGAGCCGACCACCCAGCTGGTCTTCGCCAACCACCGGGGCCGCACCATCGGCAAGAACCCCGAACGGACCACCGTCATCAAGCGAGGCCTGCTCAACAAGGCCCTGCGTGAGGCGGCCGAACGGGCGGGCGTGCCGGTCGAGTTCGGCAAGCGCCTCGTCGGCGTCGACCAGGACGGGCCGCGCCGGGTCACCGCCCGGTTCGCGGACGGCACGACGGCGCGGGGCGCCCTGCTCATCGGCGCCGACGGCATCAACTCCGCGACCCGCGCGGCCGTCTTCCCCGAGGCGCCGGCGCCCAGCTTCACCCAGGGCGTCGGTTCCGGCGGATTCGCCCGCACCAAGGGGGCCGGCGAGGCGGACGGCGTCCTGCGGATGGTGTTCGGGCTGCGCGGGTTCTTCGGCTACCAGGTGCTGCCCGGCGGGGAGGTCTACTGGTTCGAGAACCACACCGAGACGGTGGAGCCCGCCAAGGGGTGGGCCGCCTCGATCACCGACGAGCAGTGGCGGGCCGAGCTGCTGCGCCGGCACGCCGCCGATCACCGGGTGGTCGCCGGGATACTGCGCGCGACCGAGGGGCCCATCGGCCGCTGGCCGCTCTACGACCTGCCGTCGCTGCCCACCTGGCACCGCCAGAACGTGTGCCTGCTCGGCGACGCGGCCCACGCCATATCCCCGCACCTGGGCCAGGGCGCGGCCCTCGGCATGGAGGACACCGTCGTCCTCGCCACGTGCCTGCGCGACGAAGCCGATCCGGCGCGGGCGTTCGCCGCCTTCGAGGGCATCCGGCGCCCCCGGGTGGAGGATCTGGTGCGGCGGGCCCGGCGGACCGGCGGTCACATGACGCCCAACGGGCCGGTGGGGCGGGCCCTGCGCGATCTGATGCTCCCCTTCTTCCTGCGGCTGGGCCTGAAGAGCGCCGACGACATCTACGGCTATCGCGTCCCCTGGGACGCCGCCGCGCCGGACCACGCGGCGGCGAGGTGAGGGCGCGGTGGCCGATGTCCTGGTGATCGGCGCCGGACTCGCCGGGTCGGCCGCGGCGCTCTTCGCCGCCCGCCGCGGCCATCGCGTCACCGTCCTGGAGAGCGGCGAGGAGCCGCCCGACGCGGGCCCCGACGACGACGTCCGGCTGTGGCGGCGCCCTGAAGTCCCGCACGCCCGGCAAGGCCATGCCTTTCTCGCCCTGGCGACGCGGGTGCTGCGCGAGGAGGCCCCCGACGTCCTTGCGGCGCTGGCGGCGCGGGGCGCCGTGCCGGTCCCGCTGACGGCGGGCCTGCCGGACGCGACCGTCCTGTCCCGGCGCCTGGTGTACGAGGCCGTGCTGCGCCGCGCCGCTCGGGCCGAGCCGGGTGTCACGTTCGCGCACGGCACCCGGGTGGCGGGGCTTCGGCTCTCCGGTGACGTCCGGGGCGTACCGCGGGTGGTGGGGGTGCGTACGGCGGGGCGCGAGGAGTTCCGGGGCGATCTCGTGGTCGACGCGAGCGGCCGGCGCTCCCGGATCGCGCGGTGGCTCACCGACGTCGCCCTGCCGCCGCCGAGCGAGACCGCTCAGCCCTGCGGGTTCTTCTACCTCACGCGCCACTACCGGCTGCGTCCCGGCTGTCGCTTCCCCTCCCTGGCGGTGCCGCAGATCGCCGAGTTGGAGTACGCCTCGGCGCTGGTCTTTCCCGGCGACAACGACACCTTCCAGCTTTCGGCGACGGTGGCGGTGTCCGATCCGCTGCGCCACCGGCTGCGCGACCCCGACACCTTCACCCGGTTCCTCGCGGCGGTGCCCCGCACGGCGGTCTGGCTCGACTGCGGGGTGCCGCTCGACGATCCCGCGCCGATGGGCAACATCCAGAACCGGTGGCGGCGCCTGCTGGACGAGCGGGGCAGGCCGGTGGCGGCCGGGCTCGTCCTGCTCGGGGACGCCGCCGTGCAGACCAACCCCACCTTCGGCCGGGGCGTCTCGCTCGCGTTCAGCCACGCCCAGCGGCTGGCCCGGGTCGCGGACGGCGCGGCCGAAGACCCGCTCGCCTCGGTGATCGCGTTCGAGGAGTGGACCGCCGCCCATCCGGGACGCTGGTTCGGGCTCCAACTCGCCACGGACCAGGCCCGGTTCGCCCAGTTGCGGGCCGGCCTCCGAGGGGAGCGAGCGGCGCCGCCCGAGGATCTGCCCAACCGTCTCGTGCGGGCGATGGCGGTGCTGCGGGAGGACGACGAGGCGGTGCGCGAGGCCTCGCTGCGCCTCTTCAACATGCTGATGACCCCTCAGGAGCTGATGGCGGACCGTACCGTCTCCCGCCGCATTCTCGCCTTCCTGCGCGACCACCCGCAGCCCGAGCCGCCCGTGCAGGGCCCCGGGCGGGCCGCGTTCGAGTCGTTGGTGACGGGCGGTTCTGTACGGGACCTGTCAGCGGTACAGCCTCAGCGCGCCCCGCGCCGTTAGCGTCGTCGGACGGGCCGCGCCGGGCGAGCACCGCCCCGCGCGGCCCTCGGCCGGCTCCCGCATCCGGGCCTACTGCCCCTCGATGCGCGGCCCCCGATCCCGGGCCCCGCGGGCCCCCCACCCACCGAACCCCGCCCGGCCACCGGGCGAGTCCGTGAAGGACGGCAGCGTGGAGATCACTCTCAAGACCGGCGTCACCCTGAGCTACGACATCTTCGGGGACCCCGACGGCAGGCCCGTGCTGCTGGTCCCCGGCCAGCACCAGGCGAGCCTGTTCACCCAGATGCAGGTCCCCTATCTGACCAAGCGCGGCCACCGGGTGATCACCTTCGACCACCGGGGCGTACCGCCGTCGCAGGAGACGCCCCCGCCGTACACCATGGAGGGCCTCGCCGAGGACGTGGCCGCGCTCATCGAGCAGCTCGACGTGGGTCCCTGTGCCATCGTCGGCTACTCCCTCGGCGCCACCATCATCCTCGAACTGGCCGTGGAGCGGCCCGAGTTGCTCACCCGGGCCGTGCTGGTCGGGGTGCCCTGGAAGCCGAGCGCGCTGCACCGGGCCATTCGCGAGGACGCCCTCGAACGGCTGCGGGCCGGGGTGGTGATGCCGCCCGTGATGGAGGGCATCTACCGGGCGATGTATCTGTTCGGGCCGCGCGCGCTCAACCGGGACGCCTTCATCGGGCCGTATCTGGAGGGGTTGCGCGGTCTCGCCGAGTCCGGCGGGCACGGCGCGCTCGGCCACGCCGAGGCGTCGGCGTCCTACGACCCGGATCCCGAACGCATCGCGGGCATCACCGTGCCCTGTCTGGTGGTCGGCATGGAGCACGACATCATGTCGCCGTATCCGCTGGCCCGCGAGCTCGCCAAGCTCATCCCGGAGTGCACGTACCGGGAGATCAAGAACAGCGGGCACGCCGCGCTCCTGGAGAAGCCCACCGAGGTCAATATGCTGCTCGACGAGTTCCTGGGCGGCCCGGCGCACTAGAGACCGAGGGGGCTCGCGGCGCCTTGCCGTGGACCCCGCGACGGCGAAGGGCCCGGAGGTCCAGCGGATCCCCGGGCCCTTCGCCGTGCGCTTCAGAGCAGCTGGTAGAGCCGGTGGAAGGTGTGCCGCACGGGCAGCACCCGCACCCGTGCGAAGCCCGCCCGTGACGCGTACGCCCGGACCGTGCCGGGGCGCATCACGGTGCCGGTGGCCGCCGACGGCTGGTCCGCCATGCCGACCGGCAGACAGTGCAGCAGGCTCACCGCGTACTGGAAACGCTCGGTCTCGGACGCGGGCGCGGTGAACCGCTCCCCCACATTGGGTTCCATCAGGAGCACCGATCCGCCCGGCGCCAGCAGGGCCCGGCAGGATCGCAGGACCTCCACCGGCCGCGCCATGTCGTGGAGCGCGTCGAAGACGCACACCAGGTCGTAGCGGCCCGCCAATTCGGGGTCGGCGGCGTCGCGCACCTCGAAGGTCACCCGGTCGGCCACTCCGGCCTCGCGCGCGTTCGCCCGGGCGTCGCACACCGACCGCTCGTCCAGGTCGAGGCCGTGCACCCGGGCCCTCGGGTAGGCCTGGGCGAGCGCGATCGAGGAGTGGCCCGAGCCGCAGGCCACATCCGCGACCACACCGCCCTGCCCGCCGAGCGCGGCGTGCACCGCGGGCAGGGTGGCCGCGATCCAGCCGGCCAGCTGGTGCTGGAAGACCGAGCGGTTCAACCCGGCCTGCCCACCCCGCAGTTCGGGTCCGAACCGCTCGTAGGCGATGCCCTCCCCGGTGCGGAACGCCTCGATGAGCTGGGGCAGGACCGAGGCCATGCCGCCGATGGGCAGCAGCACGAGGGGGGCGATCGAGAAGAGGCTGTCGGGGTCGGTCAGCGCCTCCGCGTGGCCCGGCGGCAGTACGAAGACCCGCCGGTCCGGGTCGATGTCGCCCGGCGCGGTGGTCAGGATGCCGGCCGCGGCCTGCTGTTCCAGCCACTCCCGGGCGTACCGGGGGGCGATGCCCGCGCGCTCGGCCAGTTGCGGGGCGGTCGCCGGGCCGCCTTCGGCGAGCGCGTCGTACAGGCCGAGCCGTAGCCCCAGGTACGCCGTCATCAGCTCGGCCGCGCCGAGGCCCGCCATGAACAGGCGCACCGACAGGGCCTGCGCCGTCGTGGAGGGCGCGGCGGACTCGGTGGCCGAGCGGGCGCCGGGCGGCCTCGGGGCCGCGGCGGCGCGCGGGTTCGGCGGGTGGGGTGCGAAACGGTCGGGCGGGGTCATGGGTGGGTGCCTCCGTCGAGTTCAGCCGGTTCAGCCGGTTCAGCCGCCGCGCGGCCGGCGCACCGGCGAGCCGTCGCCGAGCAGGTCGAGCCGGTCGAGTCCCTGGCGGACCCGGTCGGTCAGCAGGTCGATGTGGTCGAGGGCGCTCACGACCCGGGTGAAGACGGTGCGCCGGTAGGCCACCATGGCCCGGTCGCTCGCCGCGTACCGCACACCCGCCGCGCGGTCGACGTCCAGACGCTCCCACACGTCGCCCAGCAGGAAGCGCCGGCGCATCAGGGCCGCCGCGTCCAGGACGAGGTCCTCGCGTTCGGCCCGCTCGGCGCTGCCGAACTCGCGGTGGACCTCCCGCAGGGCGAGCACCCCGAACGAGACGTGGCGGGCCTCGTCGCGGGCGACCAGGGTGGTGACGCGACGGATGAGCGGGTCGTGGAAGGTGGTGCCCGCGAGCCGGAACGCCGCCATCGCCAGGGCCTCCACGACGATCTGCATGCCGAGGGCGGCGATGTCCCAGCGGGCGTCGGACAGGACGTCCTTCACCAGGGCGTGCAGGGCCTCGTTGACGGCGTACGGCTGAGGGATCTTCTCGCGCAGATAGCGCGAGAACACCTCGACATGGCGGGCCTCGTCGGTGACCTGGCTCGCCGCGCACAGCTTGGACTCGACGTCGGGCAGCTCCTGGACGAGCCGCGCGGCCGCGACCAGAGCGGCCTGTTCGCCGTGGAGGAACTGGCTGACCAGCCAGCTCTGAAGCTCCCAGCGGAAGGTGTCCCACATCGGCCGGCCCCGCACCGCCATCGGCGAGGCCTCGAAGGAGGCGCGCGCGAAGTCGGTCCCGTCCGGCAGGGGCGCGCCGAAGGGCACCGGCAGCGACCAGTCCAGATCCCCGGCGCTCCACTGCTGCTCCTGAGCCCTTTGGTGAAGACGGTGCAGTTGGGGGGTGCGCGGTGTGTAGTCCCAGGACAGCCGGGTGTGGCCCGGGGTCGGTAGGTCGAGGTCCCGCATGCCGGGGACGCTAGCAGCGCGACGCCCCGCACCGGCCGTTTCTTTCAATGCCGCCAAGTATCTTTCAGTACCCGAAGCCGTTTCGGCGGTGGTCGGTAGCTTGAGCGCCGTGGGGAATTCCGAAGAGCGCGAGATGGAACCGTCCGTGGGGCAGCGGCTGTTGTGGTTCCTCGACCGCTATCGCGGTCAGGACGGAGCGCTCAACTGCCCCATGATGTGCCGTATCCGCGGACCGCTGGACCCGTCCGTTCTGGGTGCGGCGCTCGACCGGGTTTACGCGCGTCATGACGCGTTGCGTACGGTATTCAGCGGAGGCGGCAGGAATCTGCGCCAAATCGTGCGCCCGCCACATCCGTTGGAGGTGCGCCAGGTCGATCTGCGGGGCGAGGCGGACGCCGAGTCGGTGGTGCGCTCCCGCATCGCCGAGGAACTCGCCACCCGGATCGACGCCGCTTCGAGCGCGGTGCGGTGCACGCTGTGGCGAGTCGCCGACGACGCACACGTCCTGTGCGTCAACATGCACCACCTGGTCACGGACTCCTGGTCGTGCGGCGTCGTCTTCCAGGACCTGTGCGCCGAACTCGACCGCCTGTCCGGCGGCGTCAGGGAGCCGGTCGAGGTGGGCTGGCAGTTCGGCGAGTTCGCCGACTGGCAGCGCAACGCCCTGGACAACGGTGAGCTTAAAGGCCAACTTGCTTACTGGGAGCGAGAGTTGCGGGATCTTCATCTGCCCGCGCTGCCCTCGCGGGCCGATCCCGGTCCACGCCGGACCGCCCGTGTGCGGGGCGAGCTGTCCGCCGCCACGGTCGCCTCGCTGCGCTCGCTGGCCGTCGGCCGGGGCAGCTCCCTCTTCGCCGCCATGCTGACCCTGTACTACGCCACGCTGCACCGCACGACCGGCCGCAGCGATCTCGCGGTGGCGTCCCTGTACGCCAACCGGCTGCGGCCGCAGACCCGGCGCACGGTCGGTTTCCTGGCCAACATGGTCGTGCTGCGCACCCGCATCACACCGTCCGCGCCGGTCACCGAGGCGCTCAGGGCGACCCATGCGACCGTGGTGGGCGGATTCCTCAACCAGGGAATTCCGTATCAGCTGTTACCGCTTCCCGGGTCCGGAAACGACGGGGCGCGCGCCGACGACATCGTCTTCCAGATGCTCGCCGAACCGGTCTACAGCATCACCGTCGGCGATCTCGACATAGAGGTTCTGGTGCCGGACGGGGTGGGCAGCAGATTCGAACTCGAACTGGTCCTCGTGCCCCACAGCGCGGGCTTTCATGTCCTGCTCTTCTACAACGAGGGACGCTTCACTCCCGCCTTCGCCCAGGAATTCGTCGAACGCTTCGTGGCGGCATCGGAATTGGTCGCCCAGAGAGCGGACCTGCCCGTCAACCGGATCTGTTGACCACCCTCGGGGGCACCCATGGGAATTTCGCTCGATGACATGCGCAGGGCCGTCGCGGACCTGTTGGAGGAGCCCGTCGCGTCCCTGTCGGACGACGACGACCTGGTGGCCCGGGGCCTGGACTCGATGGGTGTCATGCGGCTCGCCGGGCTCTGGCGCAGGGACGGCGTCGCCGTCACGTTCGGCGAACTCATCGAGCGACCCCGGCTGCGCGACTGGTGGGCGCTGGCGAGCGCCCGGGCGGGTGGAGAGGGCGTCCACCAACCCGGGGACGCGGACGGCGGGACGTCGGGCCAGGATCCGGCGGGCCGGGCCTTCGCCACGGACCCGGACGGTCGGGCCCTCGCGACGCACCCGGATGGCGGGGCCTTCCCCACGGACCCGGACGGCGGCACCTTCGCCACAGCCCCGGACGGCGGCGGGGCCTTCCGGACGGGCCAGGACGGCGGGGCGGCGAGGCAGGACGCGTACCGAACGCCGTACGCGGGCACCGACGAGACGGCTCCCTTTCCGCTGGCTCCCATGCAGCACGCGTACTGGATCGGCCGGGCCGAAGGACAGCCACTCGGCTGCGGCAGCCACTTCTACTTCGAGTTCGACGGTCCGCCCCTGGACCCCGGGCGCCTCGACGCGGCGCTGCGCGCCCTCACCGCCCGGCACCCCATGCTCCGGGCCCGCTTCCTCGACGACGCCACCCAGCGCATCGGCGAGGCACCCACCGGACTCGCGGCCGTGCACGATCTGCGCTCCCGGCCCGCCGCCGAGGTGGACGCCGAACTGGCGCGGCTGCGCGAGCGGTTGTCGCACCAGCGGATGGACGCGGCACGCGGCCAGGTGCTCGACGTGCGGCTCACGTTGCTCCCCGGCGGCACGGGGCGGCTCCACGTGGACATCGACATGCTGGTGTGCGACGCGATGAGCTTCCGCATCGTCGTCGCCGATCTGGCGCGCCACTACGACCGCCCGGACCACAGTCCCGAGCCGCCCGCCTACAGCTACCGCCGCTACCTCGCCGAGCGCTCCGCACACCCGGCCGAGGGACGTGAACGGGACCGCGCCTACTGGACGGAGCGCCTCGCCACCCTGCCGTCGGGGCCCCAACTGCCGCTGGCCGCCGCCCCGGAGAGGATCCGCGAGCCGCGCACGACCCGGCGCAGCCACCTGCTCGACGCGGCCGAGCGGGACCGATTCCTGGCCCTCTCGCGCGCCCACGGCGTCAGCGCCTCCATGGCGCTCGCCGCCTGTTACGCCGAGGTGCTGTCCCTGTGGAGCGCCGAGGAGCGCTTCCTGCTCAACCTTCCGCTCTTCGACCGTGCGCCGCTCCACCCCGAAGTGCCCAACCTGGTGGGCGACTTCACGGCTCTGCTGCTCTTGCCCGTAGAGGCCCGGCGGGGGAACTCCTTCGCCGAGCGGGCCCGTCAGGTGCAGGGCGGGTTCCGGGAGGTGGCCGCGCACGGCGACTACCCCGGCACCGAGGTGCTGCGCGACCTGGCCCGCACCCGGCGGGGCGCGACGCTCGCCCCGGTCGTCTTCACCAGCGCGCTCAGCATGGGCGAGCTGTTCGGACCCGACGTCCGGGACGTTCTCGGCGAGCCCGCCTGGATGAGTTCGCAGACCCCGCAGGTGTGGATGGACCTCCAGGTGGTCGAGGAGGCCGACGGGATCCGGCTGAACTGGGAGTCGGTGGACGCCCTGTTCCCCGACGGCGTCGTGGAGGACATGTTCAGGGCCTTTCGGACCCTGGTGTCCGGTCTGACCGCGCCCGGCGCCGATTGGGACGGCCCGCTGCCGGAGCTGCTCCCCGCGCACCGGCGCCGGGTGCGCGAGCGCGTCAACGCGACCACCCGCGCCCTGCCCGACGCCCCGCTGCACAGCGCGTTCTTCGCGACGGCCGCCACCGATCCCGACCGGCCCGCGCTGCTGTGGCGCGGCGGCCGGCTCGGTTACGGCGAGGTGGCCGAGCGGGCCCTGCGCCTTGCCGGACTGCTGCGCGAGCAGGGTCTCGCCCCGGGCGGGACGGTCCTGGTCACCCTGCCCAAGGGGCCCGACCAGATCGTCGCCACCCTCGGGGTGCTCGCGGCGGGCGGCGTGCACGTCCCGGTCGGGGTGGACCAGCCCGCCGAGCGCCGGGCCCGCATCCGGGCCTCCAGCGGCGCCCGCTTCGAGGTCACCGCCGCCACGCTCGCCGCATCCGGCTCGGCGCACCCCCTTGCCGCGCCCGCCGTCCCCGCCACCGACGAGCCCGCCTATCTGATCTACACCTCGGGCTCCACCGGTCTGCCCAAGGGTGTCGTGGTCTCGCACCGGGCGGCCCACAACACCGTCGCCGCGCTCGGCGAGCACTTCGCGGTCGGGCCGCGCGACCGGACGCTGGCCGTCTCCGCGCTCGACTTCGACCTGTCCGTCTACGACATCTTCGGCCCGCTGTCGGCGGGTGGCGCGGTGGTCTGTGTGACCGAAGCCGAGCGGCGCGACGCGCGCGCCTGGCTGGCGCTGGTGCGGGAGCACGAGGTCACCGTCGTCAACTGTGTGCCCACCCTCTTCGCCATGCTCGTGGAGGCCGCCCGGGCCGGGGGTGGCGCGCCCTCGCTGCGCCTGGCGCTGCTGGGCGGCGATCGGGTGCCCTTCGCGCTGGCCGACGCGGCGGCGGACGTCTTCCCCGGATTGCGCTTCGCCGGGCTCGGGGGCACCACGGAGACCGCGATCCACTCCACCGTGTATGAAGTCAACGGGCCGCAGCGGCAAGGGAGTTGTGTGCCCTACGGGGCGCCGCTCGCCAATCAGCGGTGCCGGGTGGTCGACCCCCAGGGCCGGGACCGGCCCGACTGGGTGCCGGGTGAGCTGTGGATCGGCGGGGCGTCGGTGGCCCAGGGATACCGGGGCGACCCGGAGCGCACCGCCGACCGGTTCGTGACGTATCAGGGCACGCGCTGGTACCGCACCGGCGATCTGGCCCGCTACTGGCCCGACGGCACCGTCGAGTTCCTGGGCCGCTCCGACTTCCAGGTGAAGATCCGGGGCCACCGCATCGAACCCGGCGAGATCGAGGCCGCCCTCGTGGCGCACCCCGAGGTGAACGCCGCCGCCGTGGTCCCCGTAGGGGACGAGCCGCGCCGACTCGCCGCCGCGGTGGTGCTCCGCACCGGTGCGGAGGGTCGGGTACCCGGTACGGAGGAGGCCGAGGGAGCGTGGGCCGAGGCCCTGCGCCCCGAACGGGAGGCCGAGAGAGCGCGGGGCCAAGCGCTGCGCCCCGAACGGGAGGCCGAGGGGACCCGGGGCCAAGTTCCGCACCCCGAACGGGAGGCCGAGGGAGCGTGGGGCGACGCTCTGCGTGAGCATCTGGCCGCTCTTCTGCCCTCCCCCATGATCCCCGAGCGGCTGACCGCCGTGGCGGCCCTGCCGCTGAACGCCAACGGCAAGGTCGACCGGGCCGCGCTGGCGGAGCTGTTGTCCGCGGCCCCCCGGGCGGGCGCCGCCGCCACCCCTCCGCAGGGGCCCGTGGAGGCGGCCGTGGCAGCCCTGTGGGAGGAGTTGCTCGGCGCTGAGCGGGTCGGGCGCACCGACGACTTCTTCGCGCTGGGCGGGGACAGCCTGCTCGCCACCCGGCTGCTCAACCGGCTCAGGGCCGAGGGCCTGCACGGGGCCGACCTCGGGCGGCTGTTCACCGCGCCGGTCCTGCGGGACTTCGCCGCCGGCCTCACCCCGGGCCGCCCGACCAGGCTGCCCACGGTGACCGCCGACCCGGAGCGGCGGGGCGAGCCGTTTCCCGCCACCGATGTGCAGCGCGCGTACTGGCTGGGGCGCGGCTCGGACTTCACCCTGGGCGGCGTCGGATCGTACTGGTACTGGGAGTTCGACGGCCAGGACGTGGACCTCGCGCTGCTTGAGGAGGTCTGGAACCGGCTCGTGGAGCGGCACGAGATGATGCGGGCCGTCTTCGACGACGACGGCAACCAGAAGATCCTGCCGCGTGTGCCCCGCTTCCGTTTCACGGTCACCGACGCGGCTCCGGGCCACGAGCGGGAAGCCCTGGCCGAGCAACGCGCCGCCATGGACCACCGCGTCTTCGACGTGGGTCACTGGCCGCTGTTCGACATCGCCGCGACCCGCTACGGCTCCGGCCGTACCCGGATCGCCTTCGGTTTCGACTACATCGTCCTCGACGCCCTGAGCATCATGACCCTGTTCTGGGAGCTGGCCACCCTCTACCGCGCCCCGGACACCCAACTCCCTTCACTGGGCGTCTCGTTCAGGGACTACGTCCTTCAGGCCGCGCCGGCCGAGGACGACCTCGTGGCGGACCGGGCGTACTGGCGGGCCCGGTTGGAGGAGCTGCCGCCCGCGCCCGCGCTGCCGCTCGCCGTCGACCCGGCCGAGGTGTCCGCGCCCCGCTTCGCCCGGCGCGAGTTCCTGCTGGACGCCGCCACCTGGTCGGGGCTGACCGCGCGCGGCCGGGAGGTCGGCCTCACGCCGTCCGCGCTGCTCGCCACGGCGTTCGCCGATGTGCTCGCCGCGTGGAGCGCGCATCCCGGTGTCACCCTGAACCTGACGCTGTTCGACCGGCGCGAGGTGCACCCCGACATCAACGACATCGTCGGCGACTTCACCTCGCTGCTTCTGGTGGGCCACCGGCCGCGCGCGGGCGAGGGCTGGGCGTCGGGCGCCCGGCGTTTCCAGGAGCAGATCTGGGAAGGCCTCCAGCACAGTGCGGTCTCCGCGATCTGGGTGTTGCGTGAACTCGCCCTGCGCGACGGGGTGATGGACTCCCCCATGCCGGTCGTCTTCACCAGCACCCTCGGCGTCTCGGACCGGCTCGCCGACCTCACCATGCCGTTCGGGGAGCAGGTCCACGGCCTCTCCCAGACGCCGCAGGTCTGGCTCGACTGCCAGGTCGTGGAGCGCGGTGGCGGTCTCGCCATCAACTGGGACGTGGTGGAGGAGCTCTTCCCCGACGGTGTCGTGTCCGACATGTTCGCGGCGTACGAAGCTCTGCTACGCACTCTCGGTGAGGCGGACTGGGCCGCCGAGGTCGCCGTGCCACTGCCGGCCGCGCAGCGCGAGGCCCGCGCCGCCGCCAACGCGACCGGGGCTCCCGCTGAGGGCAGGCTCCTGCACACGGCGTTCTTCGAGCGGGCGCGCACCGAGCCGGCACGGCCCGCCCTGCTGTGGGGCGGGGCGGGAAGGATGGACTACGGGTCCCTGGCGGGCCGGGCGCTGGCCGTCGCCGGGGCGCTGCGAGCCACCGGGGTGCGGCCCTCGGACACCGTCGCCGTGGTGGTGCCCAAGGGGCCCGACCAGATCGCCGCGGTGCTCGGCGTGCTGGCCGCCGGGGCCGTCTATGTGCCGGTGGGCGTGGACCAGCCGGCCGCGCGCCGGGCCCGCATCCTGGCCGGGGCCGGGGCGACTGTGGCCCTGACCTCCCGCGCGGTCGGCGACTGGCCGGCCGGCGTCCGACGGGTGGATGTGGCCGACGCGTTCGGTGCCGAGCCGCTGGAGCGGCCCGTCGAGGTGTCCGACGCGGCGCTCGCGTACACCATCTTCACCTCGGGTTCGACGGGCGAGCCGAAGGGCGTCGAGATCGCCCACCGGGCCGCCGTCAACACCGTCGAGGACATCGGCGAGCGGTTCGCGGTGAGGCCCGACGACCGGGTGCTGGCGCTCTCCGCTCTCGACTTCGACCTGTCCGTCTACGACATCTTCGGGCCGCTGTCGGCGGGCGGCGCGCTCGTCCTGGTCGCCGAGGAGGAGCGCCGCGAGCCGCACGCCTGGCTGGGCGCCGTCCGCGCCCACGGGGTGACGCTGTGGAACACGGTGCCCGCGCTGCTCGACATGCTGCTGGTGGCCGGCGCCGATGGGCCCCCGCTCGTTTCGCTGCGCCTGGCGCTGGTCTCCGGTGACTGGGTCGGCCTCGATCTGCCGGGCCGGCTCGCCGAACGGGCGCCGGGCTGTCGGCTGGTCGCCCTGGGCGGCGCCACCGAAGCCGCGATCTGGTCCAACTTCCATGTGGTGGAAGGGATGTTGCCCGGCTGGCCGTCCATCCCGTACGGCACTCCGCTGCGCGGCCAGCGCTACCGCGTGGCCGATGCGCTCGGGCGGGACCGTCCCGACTGGGTGCCCGGGGAGCTGTGGATCGGCGGCGCCGGGGTGGCCGCCGGTTATCGGGGGGACGCGGTGCGTACCGCCGAGCGGTTCGTCACCCACGGCGGGGAGCGCTGGTATCGCACCGGCGACCTCGGCCGCTATCGGCCGGGCGCGGTGCTCGAATTCCTGGGCCGCGAGGACCACCAGGTCAAGGTGGGCGGGCATCGCATCGAGCTGGGTGAGATCGAGGCGGCGCTCGGCTCGCTTCCCGGCGTGGCCCGCGCGGTCGCGCTGACGGTCGGGGCGCGCCCGCGCCACCACCTCGTCGCCTTCGTCGTCTCCGACACTGCCCTCGCCCCCGACACCGCGGCGGTGCGCGATCAGCTCGCCGAGCGGCTGCCCGGCTATATGGTCCCGGACCGCATCGAGGCCGTGGAGCGGTTGCCGCTGACCGCCAACGGCAAGGTGGACCGTGCCGCGCTCGTCGAGCTCGCCACCGGCACGGGCGCCGGGCCGGACCTCGACGAGCCGCCCCGAGACGAAGGGGAGCAGGTGGTGGCCGCTGTCTTCGGCGCGGTCCTGGAGACCGAACGGGTCGGCCGCGGCGAGAGCTTCTTCCTGCTCGGCGGGGACAGCCTCAGCGCCACCCGGGCCACCGAGGAGCTCCATCGCGCCACCGGAATCCGCCTGACGCTGCGTCAGTTCTTCGCCGCTCCCACCGTGAGCGCACTCGCCGCGCTCATCCAGGAGCGACGCGACACGACCGCCCCGACCGCCATGGAAGAGGGAACCCTATGAACATCGCCGGGCTCTTGGCCGAACTGGAGGCCGCCGGGGTCGAGTTGTGGGAGGAGTCGGGCCGGCTGCGCTTCCGTGCCCCGCAGGGCGCGCTGACCGAGGAACGCCGCGAGACGCTGCGCGCCCACAAGGAGCAGGTGCTCGAGCAGCTGCGTGAGGAGCGCACGCGCACCACGGTCGTGCACCACCCCGAGGACCGCCACACCCCGTTCCCGCTCACCGATGTGCAGACGGCCTATCTGCTGGGCCGCAAGGACCTGTTCGCCTACGGCGGCGTCGCCTGCCACGCCTACGGGGAGCTCCGCTTCACCACGCTGGACCCGGCCCGGATGGAGCAGGCCTGGCAGCGCCTGGTCGAGCGGCACGACATGCTGCGGGCCGTCGTCGACGAGGAGGGCTCCCAGCGGGTGCTGGCCGCGGTCGCCCCGTACCGCATCGAGGTGACCGACGTCCGCTCCGCCACCCCGGCGCGGGCCGCCGAGGCGCTGGCCGAGCAGCGGGCCGCCCTGGACCACCAGATCAGGCCGGCGGGAGCGTGGCCGCTCTTCGCCCTGCGAGCCACCCTCTTCGCCGACCACGCCCTGCTGCACGTCTCCCTCGACTTCCTGATCGCCGACTACGTGTCGATCAATCTGCTCCTCGACGAACTGCGCACCCTGTACGCGGATCCGGCCGCCGCCCTGCCCGAGCTGCCGGTCACCTTCCGGGACTATCTGCTGGCCGAGCGCGGACTGCGCGCGAGCAGCCGCTACGAGCGCGACCGCGCCTACTGGCTGGACCGCGTGGAGGACCTGCCGCCCGCGCCGGCGTTCCCGATGCGCGACGGCCCGGCCGCCGAGGGCCCGGCCCGCTTCACGCGCCATCGCATGACGCTGTCCCGGCCCCGCTGGCAGGCGCTGCGCGACACGGCCGCCGCCCGCGGCCTGACGCCCTCGGGCGCGGTGCTCGCCGCGTACGCCGAGGTCATCGGCCGGTGGTCGAACCGGCGGCGCTTCACGCTCGACCTCACCCTCCTCAACCGGCTGCCGCTGCACCCCCAAGTCGGGTCGCTGGTGGGCGACTTCACCTCCGTCGAGCTCCTGGAGGTCGATCGCTCCTCGGGCGCCACCTTCGCCGAGCGGGGCACGCGACTACTGGGTCGGCTCTTCGAGGACCTCGACCACCGGCTGTTCACCGGTGTCGAGGTGATGCGTGAGATCGCCCGCAGGCGCGGGCAGGACGCCGCCCTGATGCCCGTCGTCTTCACCAGTGCGATCGGGCTGGGGGACGCCGCGTCCGCCCCGGCCGACGACAGTGAGGGCCGTCTGGTGCACGGCATCAGCCAGACCCCCCAGGTGTGGATCGACTGCCAGGTGATGGAGGACCGCGACGGGCTCTCGCTCAACTGGGACGTGCGCGAGGGCGTGCTCGCCGACGGCGTGGTGGACGCCATGTTCGCCTCCTTCCGCGCCCTGGTGGAGCGCATGGCGTGCGACTCCGCCGTGTGGGACGAAGCGGCGCCGACCGAGCTGCCCGCCGAGCAGGTGGCGCGGCGCGCCGCGGCCAACGCGACCGAAGCCCCGCTGCCCGAAGCCCTGCTGCACGAGGGCGTCTTCGCGGCCGCCGCCCGGGCGCCCGAGAGCCCCGCCGTGATCTGCGGGGACACCGTGCTCACCCATGGCGAGCTCGCCGCCCGTGCCCACGCCGTGGCCCGCGCCCTCACGGAGACGGGCCACGGCCCCGGCGATCTGGTCGCCGTGGTGATGGACAAGAGCTGGGAGCAGGTGGCGGCCGTCCTCGGCATCCTGCTCGCCGGGGCCGTCTACGTTCCGATCGACACCCATCAGCCCGAGGCGCGCCGCGAGCGGATGCTGCGGGACGCCAAGATCGGCTGCGCCCTGGTGCGTTCGGAGCGCACCGCGCTGCCCGAGGGCGTCACCGCCCTCGATGTGGGGGCACTTGCTGCCGTGCCGACGGCCCCGGTGGTGCGGCTGCGCGACCCGGACGATCTCGCGTACGTCATCTACACCTCGGGGTCGACCGGCAGCCCCAAGGGCGTCATGATCAGCCATCGCGGCGCGGTGAACACGATCGAGGACATCAACCGGCGGTTCTCCGTCGGCTCGGGCGACCGGGTCCTGGCCCTGGCCAACCTCGGGTTCGACCTGTCGGTCTACGACGTGTTCGGGGTCCTGGCCGCGGGCGGCGCTCTCGTCCTGCCCGACCCCGACCGGCGCGCCGACCCCTCGCACTGGGCCGATCTCGCCGCCCGGCACGGGGTCACGCTGTGGAACTCCGTACCGGCGCAGCTGCACATGGTCAACGAGTACCTCACCACCGATCCGATGCCGCTGCCCTCGCTGCGGCTGGCCCTGCTCTCCGGCGACTGGATACCGGTGTCGCTGCCCGACTCCATCCGCGCCAAGGTGCCGGGTCTTGCCGTGGTGTCGCTTGGCGGGGCCACGGAGGCGTCGATCTGGTCGATCCTGCACCCCATCGACGAGGTGACGCCCGGGCTGCCCTCGATCCCGTACGGGCGGCCGCTCACCAACCAGCGCTTCCACGTCCTGGACGAGGAGATGGAGCCCTGCCCGGACCTGGTGGCGGGCGAGCTGTACATCGCGGGGGCCGGGCTCGCGCTCGGCTACCTCGGCGACGAGGACAGGACCGCCGAACGCTTCCTCACCCATCCGCGCACCGGGGAGCGCCTCTACCGCACCGGCGACCTGGGCCGTTATCTGCCCGACGGGGAGATCGAGTTCCTCGGCCGGGACGACCGCCAGGTCAAGATCCGGGGCCATCGCATCGAGACGGCGGAGGTCGAGGCGGCCGTGCGCAGCCACCCGGCCGTCGCCGACTGCGTGGTGCTCGTCGACGGCGAACGGCCGTGGGAGCGGCGCCTGATGGCGTTCGCCGAGACCGCCCGCACCCCGGCCGGCGGCGCCGCACTGGACGGCGCGCTCGTCGAGGCGGTGACCGCCGACGGCGAGGAGGTCAGGGCCGGGGTCGACGCCGAGCAGGTCGTCGGCTTCGCCCGGCGTCTCGACGAGGCGGCGCTGCTCGCGATGATGGACGTGCTCCAGAGCAGCGGCCTGTTCGCCACGGACCGGGAACGGCACGCGCTCGACACGATCCTCGGCTCCGCGGGTGTCGCACCCAAACACCACCGGCTGGTGCGCCGCTGGCTCGCCGCCCTGGAGCGCGAGGGCTATGTGGAGCGCTCGCCCGAGGACGGGCACTACCTCGCGCTGCGCCGGGCCGAGCCCGGCGCGGTCGACGAGGCGTGGCTGCGGGTCGACGAGGCGCTGCCCACCGCCCAGGACGGCTCGGAGCTCCTGAACTACTTCCGTACCGCCACCGCGCATCTGCCACAGCTGCTGCGCGACGAGCAGGATCCGGTCCAACTCCTCTTCCCCGAGGGGAGGTTGGAGATCCAGGAGGCCGCCTACACGGAGGGTTTCCTCAACTCCTACCTCAACCGGGTCGCCACCTCCGTGGTCCAGCGGATCGCCCAGGAGCACGCCCCGCGCGGCACCCTGCGCCTGCTCGAAGTGGGCGCGGGCGTGGGCGGCGTGAGCGTCGAGGCGGTGCCCCGGCTGGCCGGCGGCGACTGCTCGTACCTCTTCACCGATGTGTCGCAGTTCTTCCTGAACAAGGCGGCCGAGCGCTTCGCCGACTTCCCCTGGGTGACCTACCAGCTCTTCGACATGAACGAGGAGTACCGCCCGCAGGGCATCGAGCCGAACTCCCTCGACGTGATCCTGTGCGGCAACGTCATGCACTATTCGCGCGACGCCTCGGTGGTCCTCGACCGGATGCGGGAGATGCTCGCGCCGGGCGGCTGGCTCATCTTCATCGAGACGACCCGCGACAACTACCAGATCCTGACGTCGATGGAGTTCCTCTTCGACGCCACAGCGGGCGACTTCGAGGACGTGCGCAAGGGCGCCGACCAGACCTTCGTCACCCGCGACCAGTGGCTGGAGCTGATCGAGGGCGCGGGCGGCGAGACGGTGGTGTGCCTGCCGGGGACCGACGACCCGCTGTCCACCATCGGGATGCACGTCTTCGCCGTCCGCTTCAAGCGGGACCGGGTCCCGACGAACGCCGCCGACGTCCTCGGCCATGTCGCCGAGCGCCTGCCCGAGGAGATGGTTCCGGCCCACCTCCAGCTCGTGGACGCGCTGCCGCTGACCGACAACGGCAAGACGGACCGGCGCGCCCTCGCGTCCTGGCTGCTGCCCCGGGGCGCCGTCGAACAGCGCGCCGCGGGCGGCGGCCTGGTGCCGATGAGCGACCTGGAGCAGCGCGTCCGGGCCGCCTGGTGCACGGTGCTCGGCACGACCGCGGTGGGCCGCGAGGAGACGTTCTACGAGGCCGGAGGGGACTCGCTGCTCGCCGCCCAGGTCGTCGGGGTGCTGCGCGAGGAGGTGGCGGAGGCCAAACACACCTTCTTCGACGAGTTGCTGCGCGAGGTCCTGGGCGGCGCCTCCGTCGCGCGCCTCGCCGCCCTGCTCTCCACCGGAGGGATCGAGGGCGAGCAGATGGCCGCGCAGGAGAGCGCGACACCCCCGCCGGGCGCCTTCCTCGGCGGCGGGGACGACGCGTGGGTGTGGGCGACCTGCGCCGAGGGCTTCGGCACGGCCGAGCGTTACGCCGCGCTGTGTGCCCCGCTGGAGGATGCGGGCCCGCTGCTCGACCTGTCGGCGAACCACCCGCTCACCGACTACGCGGGCACCGCGCCGGACGTGCTCATCGAGCGCGTCGCCCACGACCGGGCCCGGACCCTGCGGGCCACCGGGCACAGCCGCTTCCGGCTCGTGGGCGCCCATGTGGGCGGGGTGCTCGCGGCCGAGACGGCCCGGCTGCTCGCGGAGGGCGGCGCCGAGGTGGACCTCACGGTGATCAGCAGCTATCCGCTGCCCGCCGTCGTCGAGGACGACGCCTTCGCCGAGTACCTCTTCGCCCTCGGCGCCGGGCTCGATCCGATGGCGCTCGGACTGCCGGACGACGCCCTCGCCGGCCCGGCGCTCGCCCACCTCCTCGCGACCACCCCGGGCCGCGTACCCCAGGGCGCTCCGGCCCAACTGGGCGGCGCGCACCGGGAGTTCACCGACGCCTTCGCCCGCTACGCGGCCCGGCCCGAGCAGGAGCGCACCGAGCTGCTGGCCGCCGCGCTCGCCACCGACCCCGCGACCCTCGGCCCGCGCATCACGGCGGGCCGCGCCCTGGCCGACGCGGCGGCCACCCACCACCCGGAGCCGTACACGGGTGATCTGACGCTGGTCGCGCACACCGAGGAGATCGCCCTCTGGCCGACGCTGCGCGCGGACATGACGGCGTGGTGGAGCGCCGGCTGCCTCGGCGAGGTCCGCCGGCTCGACGCCCCGGGCACCCACTTCAGCTGTCTGGCGCCGGGCCGCGCCGCACGCATCGCGGCCCTGCTCGCCGAAGCCCGTACGGACAAGGAGAACCAGGCGTGAACGCTCCGATCATCGCGGTCCTCGGCGGCTATGGCGCGGTCGGCCGCGTGGTGGCCCGGGAACTGGCCTCGGTCCACCCCTCGGCGGTGCTGCGCATCGGCGGCCGCGACGCCGAGCGCGCCGCGGAGCTGGCGGCAGAGCTCACGGCGACCGGCCGCCCGGGGCCGGTGGAGTCCGCCCGGGCGGACACGGCCGACGCGGCCTCGCTCGACGCGTTCTGCCGGGGCAGCCGGATCGTCGTCAACTGCGCGGGCCCCTCGTACCTCGTCCTGGACACGGTGGCCCGCGTCGCGCTCGCGGCGGGCGCCGACTATGTGGACGCCGGCGGCGACGAACCCGTCCACCGGGCCCTGTCCGAGCGGCACCTCGCCGCCGACGGCCGCACCGCGCTCCTCACGGCGGGCATGATGCCGGGCCTCACCGGACTGCTGCCCCGCTGGCTCGCCACCCAGGAGCTGAGCGAGCCGAGCCGGCTCACCGCGTACGCGGGCACCATGGACCGCCTCACCCCGGCGGGCGCGGCCGACTATCTGCTCAGCCTCGGCGGCGGCTACGGGGAGGCGCAGTCGGCGTGGCGGGACGGGGCGCGGGTGTTGCGCGCGCTCACCCCGCTGGCCGATGCCCGGCTCCCGTTCTTCCCCGGGACCGTCAGCGCCTATCCCTATCTGAGTTACGAGATCGAGCGGCTGGCCCGGGACCTGGGGCTGTCCACGGTGGACTGGTACAACGTGTTCGACGGCGGCTCCCACATGCTCAAGACGCTCAGCAGGCTCCAGGGCGCCATGGCCGGCCAGAGCGATCTGACCCCGGCCGCCCGTGAACTGATCGACGCGGCGGCCCTCGACCTGTTCGGCCGCGCCCCGTACCAGCTGTTCGCGCTGGAGCTGACGGGTCGTCACGAAGGGGTCCCGGCCACCCGCAGCCTGGTCCTGCGGGCGGGCGACACCTATCGGCTCACCGGTCTCGTCGCGGCCCTGGCGGCGAGCGCCCTGCTGGAGGGGGCGGTGGCGCCCGGTGTGCACTACGCGGCCGAGGCGCTCGACCCGTCCCTGGTGGTGGAGCGGGTGGCCAAGCTGGACGAGGTGTCCCTCCTCGCGACCTACCGGGTCCCGCTCGCCGAAGCCGGTGACACCGAGGAGGGCGAGCTGTGACCGGAACCGGGCGGCGGCCCCGGCTGGTGGTGTGCGGGACCAAGTTCGGCCGGATCTATCTGGCGGGCGCCGCCCGCGCCGACTCGCCCTACGAGCCGGCGGGGGTGCTCGCCCGGGGAAGCGAGCGCTCGCGGCGGGTCGCGGAGCACTACGGGGTGCCGCTCTACACCGAGGTGGACGCCGTCCCCAAGGACGTGGAGGCGTGCGCCGTGGTGGTCGGCGCCGGGATCAACGGCGGCCCCGGCGCCCGCATCGCCCGGGAACTGATGGCGCGCGGTCACCATGTACTCCAGGAACACCCCCTGCACAAGGATGAGTTGGCCGAGTGTCTGCGGGCCGCCCGCGCCCACCAGGTGGTCTACCGGGTGAACACCCACTACCCGCACGTGGAACCGGTGCGCCGGTTCATCGCCACCGCGCGGCGGCTGCTGGCCCGCCAGCGGGCCCTGCACATCGACGCCGTCTGCTCCTTCCAGGTGCTGTACACCACCTTCGACATCCTCGGCCGCGCCCTGGGCGCGGTCCGCCCGTACATATTGGGCACCCTTTCCCAACTACCGTTGGGCGCAGCGCAGTTGACGGACTCGCCTGCGGTGTACCGGAGCCTGGACGGGGTGATCGGCGGTGTGCCGCTCACGCTGCGGCTCCAGAACGACATGGATCCGGGCGACCCCGACAACCACATCCATCTCTTCCACCGGATCACCCTGCACACCGAGGGCGGCCACCTCACGCTCGCCAACACCCACGGCCCGCTGCTGTGGAGCCCCCGGCCGCACATGCCGCAGGACATCCGCACCACCGTCGGGCTCGCCGAGTCGGCGGCGCCCCATTTCGCCTTCCCCAGCACGGCGCCCCTCGGCCCCGCGGCCGCGCCGGACCACCGGGGCATCCTGGGCGAGCTGTGGCCGCAGGCCGCCGCACGGGCGCTCGGGGCGCTGCGGGCGGCCGTCGCGGCGCGCGAGGACCCCGCCGGGGACGGCCAGTACCACCTGGCCCTGTGCCGGCTCACCGCCGAGGCCACCGACCGGTTCGGGCCCGTGCGGCTGCACCGGGGCAGCCCGCCCGAGGTGCTGTCCGCCGCCTCGATCGACGCGGGGCCCGGCGAACCGTGGAGCCGCCCGTGAACAGGCCGCCGCACGCGGACACCCCCTACCGCACCTGGTTCCGCTGCTACTGGCCCCGGCCGGGAGCACGCCGACGCCTCGTGCTCTTTCCGCACGGCGGCGGCTCCGCCAGCTTCTACCGGCCGCTCGCCAAACGCATGCCGCCGTGGGTGGAGCCGCTGATCGTCCAGTACCCCGGGCGCGAGGACCGGCTCGAAGATCCGCACATCGACGACATGGACCGTCTGGTGGCGCGCGTCACCGAGGCGCTGCTGCCCGCCTTCGACCGCGAGGTGTTGTTCTTCGGCCACAGCATGGGCGCGGCCGTCGCGCACGAGACGGCGGCCCGCCTGGAGGCCCGCCACGGCGTGGGCCCTTCGCTGCTCGGCGTCTCCGGCCGTCCGGCGCCCCGCTTCCACAAGCCCGGCGACAAGCACCTCGACGACGCGGCGCTGTGGTACGAACTGTCGCGGCTCGGCGCGACCCCGCCCGCGCTCCTGGGCAACGCCCAGGTCCGCAAGGTCGTGCTGCCGACCCTGCGCGCCGACTACCGGCTCGTCGAGCGGTACCGTCCGCGGCCCGACACCCGGGTGAGCTGCGCCGTCGCCGCCTGCCTGGGCGACAAGGACCCCGAGGTCACCGAGGAGGAGGCGCGGGCCTGGGCCGAGGTGAGCGGCGGCCCCTTCGCCTTCCGCCTCTTCGAGGGGGACCACTTCTACCTCCGCGGCCAGGAAGAGGCCCTCGCCGCCTGGCTGTTGACCACCGCCGACAGGGAGAGCCCATGATCGTCCGACCCAAGGTCGACGCGTACGCCGAGGCGTACTCGACCGGCGAACCCCCCTGGCTGACCGCGCTCGCCGAGGAGACCCGGAAGGTCTGCGCCGTGCCGCAGATGATGGTCGGGCCGATGGAGGGCCGCTTCCTGGCGATGCTGGTGTACATGCTGCGCCCGCGCCGGGTCCTGGAGATCGGCACGTTCACCGGCTATTCGGCCCTGTCGATGGCGGCCCAACTCCCGCCGGACGCACACCTGGTGACCTGTGAGATCGATCCCGTGCACGCCGAGATCGCCCGCCGGCACATCGCCGCGTCCCCCTGGGCGGACCGGGTGGAGGTGCGCGAAGGCCCGGCGCTGTCCCAACTCGCCTCCATCGAGGGGCCGTTGGACTTCGTCTTCCTCGACGCCGACAAGACCGGCTACAGCGCCTACTACGACGGGGTGCTGCCGCTGCTCGCGGAGCGGGGGGTGATCGCGGCGGACAACGTGCTCCAGTTCGGCGGGGTGGCCAACCCGCTCGACCAGAACGAGGACACCGTCGCGCTGCGCGCCTTCAACGAGAAGGTCCGCGACGACCCGAGGGTCGAACAGGTCGTCCTCACCGTCCGGGAAGGCATCACGCTCATCCGGCGCGTGTAGGAGGCGTGATGCGTGCGGGGCGGGCGCGTGTACAGGGCGGGCGATGGGTGCGGGGCGGACGATGGGTGCGGGGCGCCCGGACGTGTGCGGGGCGCGCGGCGCGGTGGGCCGGGTTCTTTTCGGCCACTGAAAGAAATCCGCTCCCCCTTCCGGCGGCCCCCTAGCGTAGGGCGCGACGGCACGTCCGCGGACCGCCTCTCCCCCGTGGTCCTGCCCGCCGGAGCGCACGTCGAGGGGCCGCCCGTCCACGGATCGAGAAAGTGGGCCACACGTCCATGAGCCTGCACGGAAAGAGCATGGTGGTCACCGGCGCCGGCACCGGCATCGGACGGGCCGTCGCCCGCGCCCTCCTGGCCGCCGGAGCGTCGGTGACGCTGGTGGGGCGCAGGGCGGGACCGCTCGGCGAGGCGGCGGACACCGAGGGCGGCGAGCGGGCTCTGGTGCACCCCGCCGACATCGGCGACGCGTCGGGGGCGCGGGCCGCGGTCGAGGCCGCCGTGGAGCGGTTCGGCGCGGTGGACGGGCTGGTCAACAACGCGGGCCTGGCCCGGTTCGCGCCGATCGAGAGGGCGGACCTCGCCGATCTGACGGCCATGCTCGACGTCAACCTCCTGGGCCCCGTCCGTCTCATCCGCGCGGCGCTGCCCCAGCTGCGCGAGCGGGAGGGCGCCGTCGTCAACGTCTCCTCGGTGGGCGGGGCGCTCGCGATGCCGGGCCGCGCCCTGTACGGGGCGACGAAGGCGGCGCTCAACAGTCTGACCCGCTCCCTCGCGCGCGAACTCGCCCCGCACGTACGGGTCAACGCGGTGCTGCCCGGCCCGGTGGACACCCCGATGTACGGGGACCTGGGCCTGGACGCGCAGGGCACCGACGACCTGATCGCGGGCCTGGTCGAGGCCACCCCACTGGGCCGCTTCGGCCGGCCCGAGGAGATCGCGGGCTGGGTGTGCAATCTGCTGGACCCGGAAACCTCGGGCTGGGTCACCGGTGCGCTGGTCGCCATCGACGGGGGACGTAGCGCGTGATCACCGAATCGGAAAACGGCGACGCGGAAGGAATCAGGCACATGGAAACCGCTGACAACACCACCACCGAGACAGTCATCGAGGAAAGCACCATCTACACGCGCGAGGAATTCCGCACCATCGACGTGGGCGCCATCATGCGCGACGGCCACCCCGACATCTCCGACGGTGACCGCCTCATCGTCGACCGGGTCGCCGCCCGGCGTGCGGAACTGGGCAGGCCGCTCACCGTCATGGACGTGGGCTCCGGCTCGGGCGTGCTCGCCGCGATGATCGCCGACCGACTGCCGGACTGCCGCGTCATCGCCAACGACGTGGCCCGCAACCCGCTGGAGCAGGCCCGGGACCGCCTCGCGGACCGGCCGCACGCCGAGGTGTTCGGCTCCCCCTTCGAGCAGTGGCAGGAGCCGCTCGACGTCATGATCTCCTGGGGCAGTCACCACCACCTGCCGCACAACCACCTCGCGCACGCCCGCGAACTCCTGGGCGGGGACGGCCTGTTGATACTGGGCGACGAGTTCTGTCCGGAGTACTGCACACCCGAGGACGCCGCACGGCTCAAGTCCGCGGAGGTCATCGAACTGGGCGGTGGGTATCTGCTCGCCAGCGACGAGGAAATAGCCGCCTATCGCAAGGACGGGTCGATCCCCGAGTGGTCGCGCGCGCTGGAGGACCGCCGCCGCAAGACGCTGTGGAACTGGTACAAGTTCGTCATCGACTACGCCATCGAGCGCGACAACTGGATGGTGGCGATCGCCGAGATGCAGATCACCAAGGACGACGTCGTCACCGCCTTCGAGGAGGAGCACAAGCTCTCCCCTCTGATCGTGGAGCACGAACTCGCCGTCAACGGCTTCCGGCAGCGCGCCAAGCACGTCATCGGCGACCGCGAGCCCGCGCTCCAGAGCTTCTTCGTCTACGAGTTCCTCGTCGACTCCGAGGCGGCGCGTCCCACCCCCGGTCAGGGGCGGTCGTGAACGCCGTGTCCCGGGCCGGCACCATCCCGTCCTCGTGTCTGCACGAGGTGTTCCGCTCCGCCGAGGAGCGGGAGCGGACCACGGGCCGGCCCGTCATCAAACTCCATGTCGGGGAGCCCTACTTCAAGCCTCCGCGCGAGGTGGCCGAGGCCACCGCGGAGGCCGTGCGCTCGGGCCGCACCGCCTACACCTCCGCGGAGGGGATGCCCGCGCTGCGCGAGGCGCTGGCCGTCAAGCTGGAGGTGGAGAACGGCCACCGCACCTCGCCCGACCACATCTTCGTGACCCCCGGCTCCTGTCAGGGCCTGGCCGCCCTGATGCAGTCCCTGGCCGGTCCCGGTGACGAACTGCTGCTGCCGGAGCTGCACTGGCCGATCCACCTCCAGCAGTGTCTGCTCGCCGGGTTCCGCCCCGTGTTCTATCCGCTGGGCCCGCACTTTCGTCCCACCGCCGAGGGCATCCGGGCGGCCCTGACCCCCCGGACCCGGGCGGTCCTGATCAACTCGCCCGCCAACCCGACCGGCGCCGTCCTCGCCGTGGACGAGATGGCGGCGATCCTCGCCGTGGCCCAGGAGCACGACCTCCAGATCATCAGCGACGAGGCGTACGAGCACTTCGTCTACGACGGCGAGCACACCTCGTTCGCGTCCCTGGAACGCTCTCTGGCGGAGCACGAGCGCCGGGTCTCCTCGACGTTCTCCTTCTCCAAGAGCCTGGCCATGACGGGGTACCGGCTCGGCTATGTGGTCACCCCGCACCGCCGAGCCGCCGACGCCATGCGGGTGGTTCAGGAGGCGAGCCTGGTCAGTCCGTCGACGCCGGTGCAGTACGCGGGCCTGACGGCGCTCAAAGCACGCGACAGCGCGGTCACCAATGCGGCGCTGGTCCGCGCCAACCGGGACCGGGCCCTGCCCGCCCTGCGGGAGGCGGGGCTGCTGGCCGAACTGCCCCAGGGCGGCTGGTACGCGGTCCTGGACGTCGCCGGGGTCTGCGACGACGCGGCCGGCTTCGTGCGGGGCCTGCTCGAACGGTACGACGTGGGCCTGGCGCCGGCCGCCGGATTCGCGCTGCGGCCGGTGGTCTCCGCGTCGGGCCGGACCCTGTCCGCCGAACCGGCGGCGCAGGCGAGGACCCTGGTGCGCCTGGCGTTCTGCGGCGACCCCGAGGAGCTGGACACCGGGGTCGAGCGCCTCCTCGCGTACACCGCGGATCACGGGGCGAGCGGCGGGCACCCATGAGCTCGTCCGACTACGCGCGCTACCTCGCCCTGGACGACCTGCTCGGCCTTCAGCGTCCGCTCTATCCGGCGGGCCGGGATCCGGCCGTCGAGGCGGCCGAGCGCTTCTTCATCGTGGCGCACCAGACGAGTGAACTGTGGCTCGCGCAGGCCGCGTTGGACATCGACGCCGCGGTGGACGCCCTCGCGGAGGCGGACGGCTCGCCGGAGTGGGACGGTCCCGAGCGCGCCCTGGAACACCTGGGCCGGGTGACCGGCATGGTCCGCGTCCTGGACGAGACCGTACGGCTTCTGGAGCGCCTGCCCCTCCAGCACTTCGCCGCGTTCCGACGCCATCTGGGCACGGCCAGCGGCGCCCAGTCGCGGGGCTTCCACGCCCTGGACGACCGGTTGGGCACCGCGTCCGACGGCGGCACGAGCCCCCTGTACAGCGCCTATCTGAAGGCGCTGGCGGCGGGCGCGACGCGCGTGGAGGAGGTGTGCGAGCGGGGGGCGGCGGGCGCCGGCGTCCACCACCGCGTGGCCGAGGCCCTGCTCGACCTCGGCTATGCGTTCTGGCGCTGGAAGATCACCCATCTGTCCCTGGTGGACCGCACGGTGGGCGGCCTGCGCGGCACCGGTGGCTCCACGGGCCTGTCCTATCTGGCGGCCCGGGTGCGCATGCCGTTCCCGGAGCTGCGTGCGGCGCGGGAGGAACGGCACACCCTTCAGGAGTAGCTCCGCCCCGCACCTCCCGGAGCGCGGACCGCGCCGTCCGGCTCGCGCTCCGGGGCCCGTGCACCCGAACCGGCGTCACCGGGTGCGTCACCGGCCAAACCTGTCAGGCTCAGGGCCCGCAGCATGGCGGGCAGGTCCCAGTGGTCGTACTCGGACCGGGCGACCAGCGATTCCACCAGTTGGGGCGTCAGTTCGTACCGTTCGGCCCGGTCCAGAACGTCCTGCGGGCCGCCCTCACCGTCCTGGCCGCTCTCCCCGTCCTCGCCGAGGTCGAGGGTCTCCAGGACGTCGTCGCGGTCGACGAAGCGGCTCATCCCGCAGTCCAGGCCGTCGTCGTCGAGGCCCTGCGGATAGGGGGCACGCGACCAGGCGCCGTTCTCGTACCAGTAGACGCAGCCGAGTTCATAGCCCTCGATCAGATCGCGGAGCCTGGCGAACGGCAGCCACTGCGGGGCGCCGGCCAGCATGTCGATCGGGGGTTTGTGCCATTTGACGTCGCTGGACTCGTCCTCGCCGTAGAGCACGAAGCGGCCCTCGCCCATGTCGGTCAGCGTCCACGCCGTACAGCCGCAGTCGTCGACGTGCAGACCGCCACCGTCGATCCAGGTGCCCGTGCGGTGCACGAACGGCAGCTCCTCGTTCTCGGTCGACGCCTCAAGGACCGCGAGCAGGCCCCACCGCGCCCAGAGCGTCTTCGGGCCCGGCAGATCACCGGGCAGGCCCGGACGGTGCATCGTCACTGTTTCCCCCTTGCTGCCCCCGTGAGAAGAGCGCCTGAGAAGCGCGTCTTCCTGTGCTCGGCCGAGCCTAGCGGGCGGGTCCGACAGTCCCGCCGGGGCGCCGAGGAGACCACACATCGGCGGCCCTTCCCCGTTCCGGTCCGGGTCCTCCGTACGGCGCAGTCCGGCGCGCCCCGGCGGGGGCGGCCACCTTGACTGAGGGCGTGGACACTGATTCGAAGCCCTCTGGCGCCGCGTACCGAAACCTGGTGATGGCGACGGTCGGGTTCACGCTGACGTTCTGGGCGTGGGACCTGATCGCCCCCTTGGCAGGCGATTACAAGGACCGGCTGCACCTCAGCTCACTCCAACAGTCGTTGCTGGTCGCCGTCCCGGTGCTCGTCGGGTCGCTCGGGCGGATCCCGGTGGGTGCGCTGACCGACCGCTACGGCGCGAAGCTGATGTTCCCGCTGATGTCGGCGCTCACCATCGTGCCGGTACTGCTCCTGATCCCGGCACGCGACAGCTACGGCCTGATGCTGGTGATCGGCTTTCTGCTGGGGCTCGGCGGCACGACCTTCGCGATCGGCATCCCCCTGGTCAACTCCTGGTTCCCCCCGCACAAGCGGGGCCTCGCACTCGGCGTGTTCGGCATGGGCATGGGCGGGGTGGCGCTCTCGGGATATCTGACGCCCCGCATCGCCAAGCACGGCTATCACGTCCCCTTCCTCGTGGTGGCGATCGCCCTCGCCGTGTACGCGGTGCTCGCCGCGCTCCTGATCACGGACCGCCCCGACCGGCCCGTCCCCACGGCGACGCTGGGCTCCCGGCTCGGCCGGGCGGGACGGCTCCGGGTGACGTGGGAGCTGTCCGCGTTGTACGCGATCGGGTTCGGCGGGATCGTCGCGTTCGGCGTGTATCTGCCCACCTACCTCAAGACCTGGTACGCCCTGTCGCCGACCGACGCGGGCTCCAAGGCGGCGGGGTTCGCGCTGGCCACGGTCCTCTTCCGCCCGATCGGCGGCTGGCTCTCGGACCGCGTCCACCCCGCGCTCGTCACGGCCGGGGCGCTGCTCGCGGTCGCCCTGCTCGCCATCGTGCAGGCCTTCGACCCCCCGCTGTACCCGGGCGGCACCACGGCCCTGCTGTGCATGGGCGCCGGTCTGGGAACGGCCAGTGGCAGTGTCTTCGCCCTGGTCTCCCAGGTCACCCCCCAGCCCCAGGTGGGCAGTGTGACCGGCATCGTGGGGGCGATGGGCGGCCTCGGTGGCTTTGTGCCGCCGCTGGTCATGGGGGCGATCTACAGCGCCAAGGACTCGTACTCGATCGGCTTCATGCTCCTGTCCGATCTGGCCCTCGCGGGGTGTGTCTACGCCTTCGCCCGGATGCGCACGAGCCGTCCGCCGTCCGAGGCGCCGCCGGTCAAGTCGCCCCAGACTCAAGCGAGTTCGGAGGGCAGCGGCCTGCTGTGAACGATGTCGAGGCCGGACACCGCCCGCGTCAGCACCACATACAGCCGGTGCAGGCCGCGTTCCTCGGACGCGGCGATCTCGGCCGGTTCGACGGCCACCACATGGTCGTATTCGAGCCCCTTGGCCAGGGTCGCGGGCAGGAGGGCGACCCGGGCCGCGCCGCTCGCGTCGAAGCCGGCGGCGGCGAGGGCCGCTCTCAGGGCGGGCACCTCGTGGTCGGCCGCGATGACGCCCACCGATCCCTCCCCGCGCAGCGCGGCCCGCACCGCTTCGACCACCTCGGCGGCGAGACCTTCGGGGGTCGCGGCGAGCCGGTGGCTCAACCGGCCGTCCCCGCGCAGGGACCGGCCGGGCGGCACGTCCACGTCGAGGGCGGGAAGCAGCCGGTTGGCCAGCTCCACGATCGCGGCCGGCACCCTGAAGCCCGTGGTCAGCGGCACCACGACGGCGTCCGGCTTGCCCAGATGGGCCAGTTGACGCCGCCAGTCGCGGGCCGCCCACGGTGTGGTGCCCTGGGCCAGGTCGCCGAGCACGGTCAGCGAGCCGAACACGGCCCGTCGGGCGATGGCCCGGCACTGCATCGGCGACAGGTCCTGCGCCTCGTCGACGACGATGTGCCCATAACCTTCCGGGTGTTCGATCAGGCCGGACACCTCGTCGAGCAGGATCAGATCGGCCGCCGACCACCGCGCGGACTTCCAGGAGCGCGGGGGCCCCGCCCACAACAGCGCCTGCTGCTCGGCGCCGTCCAGTACGCCCTCGGCGGCCGAGGCGAGCGCCTCGGGGTCCGTCAGCAGGTCGGCCAGCACCTCCTCGGGCTTGACCCGGGGCCACACCGTGTCGACGTACTCCGTCACCGGACGCGCCCTGGTGATCTTCTGGAGCCAGGTGTTGTTCATGGGCCCGGCCCGGCGCTCCGCCTGGAGCTGGATCGCCCGGACCGCCCGGCTGCGCACCCGCTCCCGCCCGATGGCGTAGGGCGGCGCCTCGGCGCGTACCGACGCCACGATCGAGGCCAGCTCGTCGCGTGAGACCCGCCAGGTCATCGAACCCTCGCGCAGCGCAAGGGAGTTGACGGGGTGTGCGACGCGCCCGTACAGCGCGCGGCGCAGCACCTCGGCCATGCGGGCGTCATGTTTGACGCGCGCGGTCTCCGGCGCGTCGACCGCCCGTACCTCGCGGCCCCGGGTCCCGCGCGCGACCTCCTCGTCCACGGTGGACTGGCGGATGCCGCTCTCGCCGAGCGCGGGCAGGACTTCGCAGACGTAGGACAGGAAGGTGCGGTTGGGACCGAGCACCAGGAGGCCGCGCCGCTGGAGGCGTTGGGGGTGGGTGTAGAGGAGGTACGCCGCCCGGTGCAGGCCGACGGCGGTCTTGCCGGTGCCGGGGGCGCCCTGCACGCAGATGGACCGGGCGAGCTCGGAGCGTACGAGGTCGTCCTGCTCGGGCTGGATGGTGGCCGCGATGTCCCGCATGGGCCCGACGCGGGGGCGCTCGATCTCCCCCGCGAGGATCGCACTGGTCCTATGCGCCTCCCCCGCCGTCAGGCGCTCGTCCTCCAGGCCGGTCAGGTCCTCGGCGGCCCCAAGGCTTCCCCTCGCCCAGCCGAAGCGTCGACGGACCTCGACGCCCTGGGGGTCGCGGGCGCTCGCCTGATAGAAGCGGCGCGAGACGGGGGCGCGCCAGTCGACGACCAGGGGCGGGGCAAAGGGGTGCTCGCTGATGCGCCGACGGCCGATGTGATAGCTCTGCCCGGCGTGGTCGGCGTCGGCACACGCGTCGAAGTCGAGCCGCCCGAAGAACAGCGGGCCCTGCGGCATGTCCCTCAACTCCTTGGCCCAGCTGCGGAGTTGATAGCCCAGCACCTCGGCGTCCGCGCCGGAGGCGAACGCGTTCTCACCGTTGACGACGCGCTCGTCGGCGCCCTCGGTCATCGCGGCGAGGGCCGCGCGGCAGGCGTCGTGATGGGCCCGCTCCTGAGCGAGCTGCCGAGCGAGCTCCCGGTCGGGCTTCGGGCCGAGCTCCCGGTCGGGCTTCGGGCCGAGCTCCCTGCCGAGCTCCCTGCCGGGCTTCGGGTCGAGCTCCTTGCCGAGTTCCCGGTCGAGTGACGTCATACCGACCAGGATAACGTAACCGGGTTACATTCTTTACTCGGTAACGAACTCGAAGGCCCCCCGGTGAACCGCTCCGGGGCGGGTGGCGCCCACCGCCTTCACGCCACCTCCCCGTACTCGCGCCCCAGCCCCCGCGCCAGTTGCCCGAACGCCTGATCCGCCGCGGCCACCGCTTCCTCGTACAGCGCCCGCGCGCTCTCGCCCCGGGCGATCCGGTTCCAGTTCTCCTCCGCCAGGATCCGCTGCACGGCGATGATCTGGCCGGCCGCGACGCGCGCGCCGACGCCCTCGCCGAGCTCGGCGGCGAGCGCCTCCTCGGACCTGCCCTGATACCCGTGGAGACGCGCCACCAGGCTCGGCGTGCCGTACAGCAGGGCGTGATAGGCGCGTACCCGCGGGTCGTCGCAGAGCCCGGTCACCGGGTCCCGGCGCTCAAGGCCCTCGCGGAAGCGGGCGCGCAGGGCGGGCAGCGGAGCGACTCCGGCGGCGCGCCCGGCGGCGACGACGCGGGCCGCCTCGTCCTCGTGGTCGGCGAACCGGTGCAGCACGAGGTCTTCCTTGGTGGGGAAGTAGCGAAAGAGGGTCGGCTTGGAGATCCCGGCGGCGGCCGCGACCTCCGCGACGGAGACCTTGTCGAAGCCCCGCTCCAGGAACAACCCGATCGCGGCCTCCGACACCGCCGCGAACGTCTGCCGCCTCTTGCGCTCCCGCAACCCCATCTCACTGCTCATGCCGCGAGCCTACGGGGCGGCACATGCGGCACGCGCCCGGTCAGATGCGCCAGGCGCGGATGCGGTCGGCGGCCTGGTAGACGCTCACCTTGCCGGCCTGGATGTCGCGGACGAGGTCGACCATCGCGCCGTACGGAGGGTCGATGCCCTCCCCCGAGGCGTACATGTAGGCGGCCGTCACCTGGCAGGCGTACAGGCTGTTGCGGTGGGGCAGCGGTTGCAGGCGGACGAGGGTGTGCAGCAGGGCCGCCGCCCGCCAGGAGGGCTCGGGGTCGGCGGTCGCGGGGCGCGGAATGCGGGTCTTGTGCCGGGCGACGGCCGCGACGAGGGCGGAGTAGTCGGCGACGCTCACGTCTTCGGGGACAGCCTGCTCCTGGACGTCCAGGAGCCACGGGACGTCGATGTAGAGGACCATCAGGCGGCGTCCACCCCCTCGTTGCGCGCGCTCGGTGGCGCCTCGTCCGGGAAGGCCTCGTCGAACTCGGCCCGCTGGTGTTCGCCCCAGGAGAGCGCGTAGCGGACGAATTGCAGGCGCTGCTGCTCGCGCAGGGGCAGGTCGTGGACGTACTGCTTGAGGGACTTCCCGTCGGCGGCCGCGGCGGCCCGGACCGCTTCGAGTTCCTCGTCGGTGAAGGTGATGTTCAAGGACGGCATGGATCGATGGTACCTAGTTGGTACCTGCTCGGCCATGGGGCGTCGGCGCGGGACCGCGGGCGGCGCGTCCGGTGGGAGGGCGGGGTCGGGCGGGACGGCGGGGTCCGGCGCGTCCGGTCACATTCGCGCGCCGTGATCCGTCAGTGCGATGACAGCGACAAACAAGCATTGATTGATGAGCGGGAGATGGTCATGCAGACACGTTCGATCACCACGCGGGTTCCGATGGGGCCGCGGATGTCCGAGGACCCGGGGCAGCTCGTTCCGGAGCTGGCCGAAGTGTCGGCCGCGCTGTTCAGGGTCACCGGCAACGGCTCTGTGCCGCGCTCCACGATCAGCCTGGTCCAGCTGCGCGCGGGCCAGATCGTGGGCAGCACCTATCTGACCGTGCTGCACACCGGCTTCCTGCGCAAGGCCGGGGAGTCGGAGGAGCGGATCACCTCGGTGGTGTCCTGGCAGGACTCCCCGTACTTCACCGAAGCCGAACGCGCCGCGCTGGCGCTCGTGGAGGCCGTGCTCCAGCCCGCCGCACAGGGCGAGCGGGTCCCGGACGAGCTGTACGCGCTGGCGGCCGAGCACTACGAGCCCAAGGCGCTGGCCACCTTGATGTTCGCCATCGGCCAGGTCAACTTCTTCCTGGCCGTCGCCCTCATCGCCAAGCCGGTCCCCGGCCGCGCATTCAGCGACCCCTGGAACTGACCCCCCTCCCCCCGGGGCCGGGTCGGCCGGGCCCGGGGGCTTCACGTCGAGACCCTCTTGGACGACCTTTCCCGACGCGAACATCGGGACGAAGGGTCTTCCGCGCAATTGCCCGGCATCGCAACGCATCAGCCCCGGCGCTGATCGCCTGCCTCGCAGACATACAGGCGAGGCCCGCCCATCGGCGCCTCGCCGAAGCCCCGCACCACGACGGCCACGCGCGTATGCGGGCGACGGCTTGCGAAGGAACGGCTCCCCCAACTGCGCAGCCACCGTGAGCCGTTGACATACTCCGGCCCATGGAGACGAGTACGGGGGCGGATGTGGGACGGCTCGGCCGAGAGGTGGGCGGAGGCGGCGTGGGTCGCGACGCGCGGTGGGTGCTGCGGCGCGCGGAACCCGCCGATGTGGAGCGGATCGTGGAGATCCGGGCGGTGGTGATGCGTCCGGACCTGGAGCGGCTGGGGCGCTTCGATGCGCACCGCGTCCGCCAGCGGTTCCGGGACGCCTTCTCCCCCGCGCACACCTCGGTCGTCGTGGCCGACGGTGCCGTCGCGGGCTGCGTGGCCCTGCGCGCGGCCGAGGACGGCTACTGGCTGGAGCACTTCTATCTGGCCCCGGCGCTCCAGGGCCGCGGGGTCGGTTCAGCCGTCCTGCGGACGGTACTGGGGCGGGCCGACGCGGACGGCATGCCCGTCCGCCTGAACGTCCTGCGCGGCAGCGCCGCCCAACGGCTGTACGAGCGCCACGGGTTCACCCTCCAGGCACAGGATCCCGTCGACGTGTTCATGGTCCGCGAGCCGAGCGTGGAGCCCCACCGGGCTCCTGGGCCGACCGTGCCCGCTTCGGCTTCGGCTTCGGCTTCGGCTTCGGCTTCGGCTTCGGCTTCGGCTTCGGCTTCGGTGTCGCGGAGGCTCCCGGCATGATGGACGATTGGCGAACGGATCGCATCGCCAGTGCTCTGCGCGGTGAAAACCCCACCGTTCTGCGGCGGTTGAGGGCGGGCTTCGCGGTGATCGGAGACGTGCAGTTCCTGCCGGGCTACTCGGTGCTCCTGGTGGACGACCCCCGGGTGCAACGGCTCTCCGAGATGGCGAAGCCGAAGCGACGGGACTTCCTGGCCGACCTGGACGTACTCGGTGAAGCCGTCGAGCACGCCTGCCGCCGGCTCGACCCGGCCTTTCGCCGGGTGAACCTGGAGATCCTCGGCAACACCGACGGGTTCCTCCACGCCCATGTGTGGCCCCGCTTCGACTGGGAGCCCGCCGAGTTGGTGCGCGTTCCGGTGTGGCTCTACCCGCACGAGAACTGGAGCGACCCGCGCCACGCCCTGTCCCCGCGCCACGACGCGCTGCGCGCGGCGATCACCGCGCAATTGGACCGGTTGTCCGCGCTCGATTGACGCTGTCCCACCGCGCGCGACGGAGCCCGCCGCCCCGTCACTTGCGACCCACGCCTCCCGGCCCTGAGAGCGCACGTCCAAGCCGGTCCGGCGCGCTTGTCCACCCGCGCGGCGCCGCCCTACCGTGCTGCCGTGGATCTCTTCGTACGCTCCTGGGCCGCGCTACGCGCCGCGGTCGCCGGGCTCGCGGACCGGGACTTCGAGCATCCGTCCGGCTGCGCGGGCTGGCTCATGCGGGACCTCGTGTGCCATCTGGTCATCGACGCCCAGGACGTCCTGATCACCCTCGTCACCCCGGCCGAGACGGAGCCGACCGTGGACGCGGTGACGTACTGGCACGTCGGGAACGAACCGCCGGCCGGTGACGACCCGCTCGACGCGCTGACCGTCCGGCTGGCCGCCGCGTACGAGCAACCGGGGCTGCTGGCCTTCCATTTGGACGACGTCGGCTCCGCGGCGGGGAGGGCGGCCGAGCTCGCCGACCCGGACGCCCGTGTGCGTACCCAGGGCCAGGTCCTCACCGCGCGTGACTACCTCACCGCCTACGTCCTGGAGTGGACCCTGCACCACCTCGACCTGAGCGGCCCGCTCCCGCACGTACCCGGGCCGCCCGCCGAAGGTCTGGCGCGCTCGCGCACGCTGCTGGAAGCGATCGCCGAGGCCGAGTTCCCGGCCTCGTTCACCGATACCGACGCCCTGCTGATCGGCACCGGACGCCGGGCGCCCACCCCCGGGGAGACCGCGGAGCTCGGAACGCTCGCCGCCAGGCTGCCTCTCGTCCTCGGCTGACGCCCGCCTCACGGCGCCGGGGCAGCATCCTCAACTCGCCCTCGGCGTACGGTTGTTCAGGCCAGCTTGGCCAGCAACAGGTCGACGTCCCGTGTCGACAGCTCGACGCCGAAGACGTCGGCCAGCACCTTGGGCACCTCGTTCGGTTCCAACTCCCGGGTCTCGGGGAACCCTGCGACGCCGGGCCGGATCGTGGTCAGCCGGCGGTTGTCCAGGAGGTGCAGCCGGTCGGGGTGCACGCGCTGGAGGCAGAGGCGGTCGCTGAAGGGCGAGTGCGGGCTGGAGGCGCCGTAGTGGTTGCTCACCTTGAGGTCGACCGGGTACTGCCGGTGGAGGGTGAAGGTGTGCCGGACCATCCACCCGTCGGCCGTCTGCTCGGTCCCCTCGCGCTGGTCCGCGGGCTGGTACAGCGCCCACCCCGTCTCGCCGGGCGTGACCTCCTGGCGGCGCAGCCGATACGGCCACACCGCGTCCGTGACATCCGTGGCGTCGGTCAGCTCGATGGGTTCCAGCGGGCTCGCACCGAAGCCGACGTCGCTCAGCCAGCGCCTTCCCTCCAGCTCGACGATCGCCATCGCGTGCGTCTCCGGCCGGATGGTGGGAGAACCCATGCTGACCCGGCCCTGGACGACGAAGAACTCGAAGCCGAGGCGTTCGAGGGCCGCGGCGTAGAGGGTGACGTGCTCGAAACAGGTGCCCCCGCGGGCGTTGCCGACCATCTTCGCCTGGACCGACTCCAGGTCCAGCGGACGGTACTTGCGCAGCACCGCCTCGACGTTCTCCCAGCGTACGGAGAGCACATGGGCCCGGTGCAGCGCGCGGAGCGTTGCCAGGGTGGGGGTGCGGTCGCCTCGGTGGCCGAGGTGGGCCAGATAGGCGTCGAGGTCGAGGGCGTCGCCGTTCCACATGAAATGGGCCTCCATATGTGTTGTCGTGTGGCGTCGAGTGGCGTCATGCGTCGTCGTGTGGCTTCACGCCGAGCGTGCGTCATCCGTGCCCTTCCCAGCGATCTCGCCGGCGGAGCTATTCCTTTCCTGTCCCCGGCCCCGGCCCCGGCCCCGATCCCGGTCCCGCGGACCGTGCCCGCCCCAAAACCCGTTTTCGTCCGCGGACCGTGCGGGGCTGGTCGCGCAGTTCCCCGCGCCCCTAAACCCTCTCGAACCTACGGACCGCGGTCGCTTCTCGCGCAGTTCCTCGCGCCCCTAAAAGCCCTTCGGTCTGCGGACCGTGCGGGGCTGGTCGCGCAGTTCCCCGCGCCCCTAACCACTCGGTGCTGGCCAGCATCGGCCAACCTCAGCCTGTCCGGCGATTGAGGACGAGCGCCCTTAAGGCGCGATACGGGGTCTGGGGCGGAGCCCCAGGAGGCCGGGGCCATCCAACCCCCTGCACGGGCGGGTGGGTGGGCGAACCCGCGGGGTCTGGGGCGGAGCCCCGGGAAGGCCGAGGGGACGAGCCCGCCGCACCGGGGAGGGGAAGCCGGACACGGCCGGGCTCGCTCCTTCAGCGTGCGCCTCGATTGCCCTTCCGCCAAGGGGATTTGACGACGATGTGTGAGGAAAACCTTCCGATCCGGGGCTGCGGTAGGGCAGTCTGAAGGGTGGGGCCCTTGTGGTCACGCAGAGCGACGGGCCCGGTTGCCCTCGCGGACCAAGGGACCTGACCACGCGGCAAAGTCCCAGGTCCGCAAGCTTGGCCGGGGGGTCATGGCCGCCGACGCGAGGCGCTGAAAGGCTCCCGGGTATGAAGGTCCTTCCGCGGCTGCATAAAGCCGTCCTGTTGAACTCGGCGCTCGGTGCAGTGCTCATCGCGGCCGTGGGCGGTGCGTACGCGGTGGTGGCGACCTCCGACAGCGACACGCCCCGGCGCACGGCCACCCGTACGGCCGCCGTCTCCACGGGAAAGGTGCAGGCGACCGTCGCCGGGGCCGGGCTGCTGGCGTCCCCGAGCGACGCCGGTGTCAACTTCACCACCGGTGGGCAACTGACCCGGGTCGAAGTCAAGCCCGGTGACAAGGTCACCAAGGGACAGCTGCTGGCGAAGGTCGACGACAAGACGGCGCGCGAGGCGGTCACACAGGCGAAGACGGCCCTGGCCGCCGCCAAGGCGAACCTCGCGAGTGTGCAGGCGGGTCAGCCGGCCAGCCCGCCGGCCACTCCCAACACCAACCCCTCGGGCAAGTCGAGCGCGCCCGCGTCCCCCACACCCAAGCCCACGCCCACTCCCCCGGTGTCGCCCACCCCCACGCCCTCCGCCACCACCACTCCCACGCCGACGCCCAAGTCGCTGACCGGGGCCGCGGCCGAGCAGTCGACCGACGAGGGCTCCGCCATCCGCATGGAGCCCGTCGCGCACACCGCCGTTGACCCCAATCTCCTCATCCAGGCCCAGGCGCAGGTCGCCCAGGCGCAGAGCACCCTGGACGCCGCCCAGCGCGCCCTCGAAGGGACCGTGCTGACCGCTCCGGTCGACGGCACGGTCGCCTCGGTGGGCGCCACCGTCGGACAAACGGTGATCGGCACGACATACGCCTCCGGAGCGGGTACGCCTCCGGGCGCGCCGGCTCCCGCCGCCTCCAACGCCCCTGCCCCGGGCGGCAGTTCGGCGGCGCCCAGTGGGTTCATCGTGCTCACCAACCCGACCGGGATGCAGGTGAAGGCCAATGTCTCGGAGGCCGACGCGCTCCGGCTCAAGCCGGGCCAGGCGGCCACCGTCACGCTGACCGCGCAGTCCACCACCACGCTGAACGCGAAGGTGCTGTCGGTCGGCACGCTCGCCGTGAACGGCCCGGCCGGCAGCGGCGCCGCCGGGCAGTACCTGGTGACCCTGGACATCATGGGCCCGACGACGGATCTCCACACGGGGCAGGGCGTCAGTGTGCAGATCGTCGCGGGCGAGGCGTCCGACGCGTTGTTCGTGCCGACGGCGGCGCTGATCGGCTCCGGTGCCAAGCGCACCGTGACGGTGGTCGCGGCCGACGGCACCGCGCACTCCGCGCAGGTGACGGTGGGCGTCGAGTCCGACACCAACACCCAGATCACCAGCGGCCTGACGCAGGGTCAGAAGGTGCGGATCACCACCGTCGCGCCTTGATTTCGGGGCGACTTGACGAGGGCGGGCCGTGCGGGCCCGCTCGTGGCGCCCGGCACACCCGCCGGGCCCGCACCATCCATCAGGACAAGGGAGTACCGAAGACATGGTCCGAGACCGTGACGCGTTCACCAAGACCGACGGCCAGGACCCCGATCCCGCGACCGTCGCCGCACCCGCTCTGAACACGGCCCCGTCCGCGCCCCGGGAACAGGGCGCCGCCACGGCGTCCCCCGTCGTGGACACCGCCGTGCGGCCGACACCGCCGTCGGGCGCGCACGTCCCGGGTGCGACCCCCGCCGAGCGTCGCACCGTGCCGTGGCGTCAACTGCCGTGGCTGACGCTGCTGTTGGCGGTCGGCATCGTGGCGGCGCTGGCCTTCATCGCCGGCGTACTGGTGGAGCAGCACCACCTTCAGTAGGCGGTCGCTGTCACGCCCGGGGCGTCAGGGCGCGATGGGCAGGCGGCGCTTGTGCTCGGTGAGGCGGTAGCGGTTGACGATGGTCTCCACGGCCCGCCCGTCCACCGGCTTGCCCTCCAGGAAGTCGTCGATGTCGTCGTAGGTCACGCCCAGCGCGTCCTCGTCGGCCTTGCCCGGGGCGAGGGTCTCCAGGTCGGCGGTCGGGACCTTCCACACCAGCTCGGAGGGCGCGCCCAGGGCGTCGGCGACGGCCCGCACCCGGCGCTTGGTGAGGCCGGTCAGCGGGACGAGGTCGGCGGCGCCATCGCCGAACTTGGTGAAGAAGCCGGAGACCGCCTCGGCGGCGTGGTCGGTGCCGACGACCAGGCCTTGATGGGCGCCGGCCACCGCGTACTGGGCGATCATGCGCTGGCGGGCCTTGATGTTGCCCTGCACGAAGTCCTGGTGGGCCTCGTCGCGGAAGGCCACATCGGCGGCCACGCAGGCCTGGAGCGCGGCGTCGCTGGCGGGCTTGATGTCCACGGTCAGCACGTGGTCGGGCTGGATGAAGGAGAGCGCGAGCTGTGCGTCGTGCTCGTCGGCCTGGACGCCGTAGGGCAGCCGCATGGCGTAGAAGCGGGCCTCGTGGCCGGCCGCCCGGGCCCGCTCGACGGCGAGCTGGCACAGTCGCCCGGCGGTCGTGGAGTCGACGCCGCCGCTGATGCCGAGGACCAGGCAGCGCAGACCGGTGGAGGTCAGCCGCTCGGCGAGGAAGGCCACCCGGCGTTCGATCTCCCGCTCGGCCTCGAAGGTCTCGGCGACCTCCAGCTCCCGGGCGATCTCCTGCTGAAGGGCGATGGACGCCGGCTCGCTCACGTCTGCTCCTTGTTCCGTTCGACCATGTGCTGTCGTCCCCAGCGTAACCAAGCCGGATCCGTCCGACCGCTCGGGCTCGCGACCGCCGTCCCCGCGGCGACCTGCGGCGGGACCCGTCCTCACCGCTCGGCGTCGGCCCTGTGCCGCTCCCGCAGGACGGCCGCGATCCGGCGGCACCAGTCCCGGTGCTCGCGCTCGAAGGCCAGACCGCGCAGACATGTCAGATACGGTCCGATGCGCTCGCCGTGGAGCAGGAAGTCGTCCTCGTCCCGATCGCCCCTCAACTGCCGTAGCAGCGCGCCCAGTAGCTCGATCTTCGCGTCGGCTGCCGCCGCCCGCTCTTCGAGCTGGCCGATCACCGGAGCGGTCCCGATGCGGTCGGCGGCCTGGACCTTGACGAGCAGGTCGTCCCGGATGAACGAGGGCTTGGCCGTGGCCGCAGCGAACGTCTCCAGCTCGGCGCGGCCGGCGTCGGTGACGTGGAAGAGGCGTTTGTTGGGCCGGGTCTCCTGGACCACCTGACGTCCGGCGACCAGACCGTCCTTCTCCAGTTTGGCGAGCTCGGCGTAGAGCTGCTGGGGCAGGGCGTGCCAGAAGTTCGCCACGCCGATGTCGAAGGCCTTGGCCAGCTGGTAGCCGCTGAACTCGCCGTCCAGCAGCGCCGCCAGCACCGCGTGTCGCAGAGCCATCGAAGCCCCCTTCCTTTTCCTCGCGTGCCGCTGCATCATACTCAAGAATCTGAGTAGTCACTTTGTTGAGTATGAATATGAGGAGGGGTCATGGAAACTGCCGAACGCTTCCGCGCCGCCGTGGAAAAGCGCGATGTGTCCGCGCTGGAAGGCCTGTTCACCGAGGACGTCCGGCTCTACAGCCCGGTGAAGTTCGTCCCCTTCGAGGGCCGGGCCATGGTGCTCGGCCTCTTCGGGGTCCTGGTGCGCGTCTTCGAGGACCTGCGCTACCTCGGCCGGCTCGACGGTGCTGCCGAGACGAGCGCCGACGGCGAGGAGGCGCCCTCGGTGGTCCTGCCGTTCCGCGCGACGGTGGCCGGGAAGCAGATCCACGGCATCGACCTGCTCCAGTTCGACGAGGCGGGCCTGATCAAGGAGTTCACCGTGATGGTCCGCCCCCAGTCCGCGGTGCACGCCCTGGGCCAGGCGGTACTGGCCGGCCTGGTCGCGGACGACCTCGCGCCGGCACCCGCCGAAGGCTAGGCGCCCGTAACGCCGCAACGGTGCGGGGCGGCCGCTAGAGGGGTTGGCGATCCCCCGGGTGGGCCGTCCCGGGCCGCGCGGTCCGGCGTCCCGGATGCCTCGCGCCGAGATGCCGGAGGAGGTGAGCTGTACGAGGGTGGGTACCGCGGTCAGGCCGCTGACCCGCCCGGATCGAGGAGGTCGTGCACGGTGGAAGCAAGACACGGCCGACAGGAACGCCGCCCGGGGCTCGTCACCCGGGTCTTCGGCCACGGCGTGACGGACTCCCATGTGACGCTGCGGGTCAACGACGCCGAGCACCGGGTGGAGCTGGAGCACTGCGCCACCCTTCTGGAGGTACTCCGCGAGAACTTGGGTCTGACCGCCTCGAGGAAGGGCTGCGACGACGGTCGGTGCGGCGAGTGCACGGTGCTGCTCGACGGACGGCGGGTCAACAGCTGTCTGCTGCTGGCCGTCGCCCAGGAGGGACGGGAGATCGTCACCGTGGAGGGCCTGGTGGCGGCGGATGCCGACGACGACCGTCACCCGTTGCGCCGGGCCGTCGTGGACCGGGATGTGGTCCAGTGCGCGTACTGCGCCCCCGATCAGCACCGCTCTGCCGCCGCCGGGTCCGCCGGCGCCCCTTCCGGGCCGTCCTCCGTCGTCACCGACATCGACCTGCCGCCGGACGCGCCGGTGCGGCTGACCGCCGCCGAGGTACGGGACCGCCTGAGCGGGAATCTGTGCCGGTGCGGGGCCTACCCGAGCGGCGCCGAAGCCGTACAGGATGTGATCGTGTGAAGCCAGTCGCCTATGTACGACCGCGGAACCTGGCGGAGGCGGCCGCCGCCCACGGGGGACGGCCGGAGGCCCGCTATCTGGGCGGCGGCACCAACCTCGTCGACCTGATGCGACTCGGCGTCGAGCGTCCCGACCTGCTGGTCGACATCACCCGGCTTCCCCTGGACGCGATCGAGGAGCAGCCGGACGGCTCGGTACGGGTCGGGGCGACCGTGCGCAACAGCGACCTCGCCACCCATCCTGCCCTGCGGGACCGCTATCCCGTGCTGCCGCAGGCGCTGCTCAGCGGTGCCTCGGGGCAGTTGCGCAACATGGCGACCACCGCGGGCAATCTGCTCCAGCGCACCCGGTGCGGCTATTTCCAGGACCTGTCGAGGCCCTGCAACAAGCGGGTGCCGGGGAGCGGGTGCGGCGCGATCGAGGGCGTGAACCGCGAGCACGCCGTCTTCGGCCACTCCTCGCTCTGTGTGGCGACGCATCCGTCCGACCTGGCGGTGGCGCTGGCGGCGCTCGACGCGCTGGTCGAGCTGGAGGGCCCCGGCGGCACCCGCGCCGTCCCGGTGACCGAGTTCTACCGGCTGCCGCAGGACAGACCCGAGGTGGACACCGTGATGCGGCCGGGCGAAATCGTCACGGCCGTGGTGGTGCCGTCCGCGCCCGAAGGCTCCGTCTCGCGCTACCGCAAGGCCCGGGACCGGGCGGGCCACACCTTCGCGCTGGCCTCGGTCGCCGCGCTGGTGCATCTGGAGCGCGGGGTGGTGCGCGAGGTCGCCCTCGCCTTCGGCGGCCTGGCGCACCGGCCGTGGCGGGCCCGGCGGACGGAGGCCGCGCTGCTCGGCACCGCCCCGACCGCCGAGACGATCGAGCGGGCCGTGGACGCCGAGCTGGCCGACGCGGTCCCGCTGCGCCACAACGCGTACAAGGTGGAGCTGGCCCGAGGCCTGGCCCGCGAGGTACTCGAATCCCTCGCCCAGGTCCGTCCTGCTGGGCGTTAGCGGATACCGGTGACGCGGGACGAGGGGTGTGAAGGCTCATGGACGGCATCCGGCCACCCTTGGATGTGCCACGTGTGGGGCGCGTGGAGCGGGGCACCAGAGCGGCACATCAAGAACATCGTGACCGTGTCGACTGGAGGGTCCCACCCATGTTGATGGCGCATCCGGCAGTGCTCCGCGATCTGCTCGACGAGTACGAGGCGCTGCTCGTGCTGAATGCCGCCGAGGGTGACGAGGCGACGCGACAGCGGCTGGACGACGTGACGTACACCCTGTGCGTGTCGACGGGCACCAGGGACATCGATGCCGCCGTCATCGCCGCCCGCCACCGGCTGCCCGGCGCCCGCACCTTCGACGACTCCGTCCTCACGGCCTGAGATCACTCGGCCCGCGCGGCCGGAACGCCCCGGCGCTCGCGTCCTGAAGTGCCGTGGCACACAAGGGTGTTGCTCCCCGCTGGCGCCGGGCGTGAGTCCCGGCGACGGAGCCCGGGCATCTTTCCCCGGGCTCCGTCTCGCTCCCGTAGGGTGCCGGGATGCATGCGATGGGAGAGGGTTCCGAGCCGACCGCGTCACCGGCGCCCTTCACGAGTAAGCGGCGGGGGCGGAGCCGGCCGGGGCCGGGGGAGCCGACGGACTTCGACGCGGTCCAGCGGTTGATGTGGGCGGGACGGGCGCAGGCGTACGCGTCCAGCTTCGCCGGGGTCTGCGCCCACCCGGTCCCCCAACTGCTCGACGCGGCCCGGGTGGGCGCCGGGGTGCGGGTACTGGACGTGGGCACCGGTACGGGGACGGTCGCCGAGGCGGCCTGCGCGCGGGGCGCCGGGGTGACGGGCGTGGACGCCGAGGTGGACATGGTTGACTGGGCGGCGCGCGCGGTTCCCCAGGCCGCCATCCAGCTCGCCGTACTCCCCCAACTCCCCTTCGCGGATGGCTTCTTCGACGCTGTCACGGCGAACTTCGTCCTCGACCACGTCGGCCGGCCGGGCGCCGCGATCGCCGAGCTGCGTCGGGTGGTGCGTCCGGGCGGCCGGATCGCGGTGACGCTCTGGGCCGTGCCCGAAGCGGCGGGGCAGTCCCTGCTGGGCCGGGCCGTGCGGGCCGCGGGCGTAACCCTGCCATCCGGACTGTCGGCGCCCGCCGCCGAGGACGACTTCCCCCGCACCGTGCCCGGCCTGGCCGGGCTGCTCACCTCGTCCGGCCTGCGCGATGTCACCTGCGAACCGGTCCACTGGGAGCACCGCGTCCCAGCCGACACGTGGTGGGCAGGGGCGGCCGCGGGCCTCGGCACGGTCGGGCAGGTCGTAGCGAGTCGGCCCGAGCGGATCCGCGCCGAGATCCGGCGCCACTTCGACCTGCTCAGTGCCGAATTCACCATCGGGCGTGGGGAGTTGGCCCTGCCCCACTCCGCCCTCCTCGCGTGCGGTCACCGCTGAGTGTCCCGCGCCCGCCCCCCTCGGGACGGTTGCCCGAGTGGGCCGCCGCCACGCCCCGATCCTGCCCCGCCCCGATGCCGCGCCGACCCGGCCCCGGGGGCAGTCGTCGGCACGATCCCGTCCGTGCGCGTCCCCTTGCGGGCCGGCCCATGATCGACTGGTGACGTCCGAAACCCGGGCATAGGGTCGAACGGTGGACGTGACCGTCCACCGTCCCTCTGGTGAGGGCAGGACCACCATGACCAGTTCGCAGCCGGCACCGAAGGTCGAGACCGCGCCCCCCAGTGGCGGGGGCGGTGGCAACGGGATCGCGCTCCTGGTCATCGCCGCCTGTCAGCTGATGGTGGTCCTCGACATCACCATCGTGAACATCGCGCTCCCCCACATCCAGAGCGCCCTGCACTTCTCCACCACGAGTCTGGCCTGGGTGGTGAGCGCATACACCCTCACCTTCGGCGGGCTGCTGTTGCTCGGCGGCCGGGCCGGTGACATCCTCGGCCGGCGCCGGGTGTTCATGTGCGGTGTGCTGCTGTTCGCGCTGGCCTCCCTGTTCGGCGGGCTGTCGCAGAACGCCGGGCAGTTGCTCGCGGCGCGCGCCGTTCAGGGTGTCGGCGGCGCGATCGCCTCGCCGACCGCCCTGGCGTTGATCACCACCACGTTCACCGAGGGCCCCGCGCGCAACCGGGCGTTCGGTGTCTTCGCCGCGGTCTCGGCGGGCGGCAGCGCGATCGGTCTGCTGGCGGGCGGCGTGCTGGTGGAGTGGCTCGACTGGCGCTGGGTGCTCTTCGTGAACGTGCCGATCGCCGTGCTGATCCTGCTGGCCACCCCCCGGCACATCAAGGAGTCCGAACGGCACGCGGGCCATTTCGACATCGCGGGCGCCACGACCTCCACCCTCGGCATGGTCGCGCTGGTCTACGGCTTCATCCGGGCCGCCCAGGAAGGCTGGCGCGATCCGTTCACGCTGGGGTCGTTCGCCGCCGCGGTGGTGCTCCTGTCCGCCTTCGTCCTGGTGGAACGGCGCTCTCAGCAGCCGATCACCCCGCTGCACATGTTCGCCGACCGCAACCGCGCGGGCACCTACGGCATGATGCTGAGCCTCTCGGCCGCGATCTTCGGCATGTTCTTCTTCCTCACCCTGTTCGTGCAGGACGTCCTCGGCTTCTCGGCCCTCCAGGCGGGTCTCGCCTTCCTCCCGGTCAGCGCGATCATCGCCGTGGGTGCGGGCCTGACCTCCCAACTCCTGCCGAAATACGGGCCCAAACCCTTCATGGTGACCGGTGCGATCCTCGCCGCCGGCGGTTTGTCCTGGCTCACCCAGACGGACATCCACTCCACCTATCCCGGCAGCATCCTGGGCCCGCTCCTCGTCTTCGGCCTGGGCATGGGTCTCAACTTCGTCTCCCTGACGCTGATGGCGGTCTCCGGCGTCCCGCCGCACGAGGCGGGCGCCGCGTCCGGCATGCTCAACGTGACCCAGCAGGTCGGCGGTTCGCTTGGCCTGTCCATCCTGGTCACCGTGTTCGGCACGGCCGGCCGCAACGAGGCACGGGATCAGATCCCCAAGTTCCTGGGCCAGGCCGACCCGGCGCAGCGCCTGATGTTTCGGCGCACGGGTCAACTACCCCGGCCGTGGAGCGACCAGGTGCTGACCTCGGGGGTGTCCATGGCCTTCGTGGTGGCCGCGATCTTCGCCGTGATCGCCGCGCTGATCGCCGTCCTGGCCATTCAGGTGCGCCCCTCGGATCTGGAACGCCTTCAGGGCGCGGGGCCCCCACACTCCTAGGTTCCACTCCCAACAGGCCATATGCGTACGGCACATGGCGTCCCGCCCCATGGAACGTGGGTGCACTGTGGGGCGCCGGGGCGCGTGACCGCACGCCGTTTTCCGCTGCTTCGCGCCGGGTTCCCCACCGTGGCCGAGGGGGAGGATGTTCGGGATCCGGGGACTACGAGGGTCGCCCGGCCGCCGGACTCCGCATGGAGGTGCCCCACCGTGAGCACGAAGCTTCCGTCGCGTACGGGAAAAGCCCCCGGTGCCTGGCCGTTGTTGGGCCACGCATGGCAACTCCACTCCCGCCCGCTGGAGTTCCTGTCCTCCCTGCCCGCCTACGGGGATCTCGTACGGATCGGTATGGGCCCGTGGCCCGCGTACGTGGTGTGTGAACCGGAAGCGGCGCACCGCATGCTCACCGACTCCCGCACCTTCGACAAGGGCGGCCCCTTCTTCGACAAGGCCCGTGTGCTCTTCGGCAGCAGCCTGCCCATGGCGGGCTGGCAGGAGCACCGGTGGCAGCGCCGGCAGATGCAGCCCGCCTTCCAGAGCGACCGGATCGAGAAGTACGCCGTGGTCATGGGCGAGGAGGTCGACCGGATGACCACGCGGTGGCGGCCCGGTCTGCGCCTGGACGTGACCGATGCGCTGACCACCCTGACGCTGCGCATCGTCACCCGTAGCGTGCTCGGCGCCGAGGCGCAGGACGAGGCCGTGGCCGAGGTCCAGCAGAGCCTGCACACCGTGATCGACGGGATCTACCAGCGGGTGATGCTGCCCCTCGGCCCGCTCTACCGGCTGCCCACGGCCGCCAACCGCCGCTACCGCCGCGCCTGCGACCGGCTGCACCACGCCATCGACGGCATCATCGCCGCACGCCGGGCGGCGCCGGGCGGCGACGATCTGGTCTCCATGCTGCTCACCGCGACCAACGACGACACCGGCGCTCCGATGTCCGATGTGGACATCCGTGACCAGCTCATGGTCATGATCGGCGCCGGGTTCGAAACCACCGCCAACAGCCTGGCGTTCGCCCTGTGGCTGCTGAGCCAGCACCCCGACGTCGAGGCGCGGGTGCACGACGAGGTCGACGCGACCCTCGCCGGGCGCACCGCCACCACCGCCGACCTCGACGGCCTGATCCACACCCGGCGTGTCATCAACGAGGTCCTGCGTCTGTATCCGGCGGGCTGGTTCTTCACCCGCGTCACGACCACCGACACCACGCTGGCCGGCCGCCAACTCCCCAAGGGCACCGCCCTGTTGTACAGCGCCTACCTGCTCCAGCGCCGCCCCGAGCTGTTCCCCGACCCCGAACGCTTCGACCCCGACCGTTGGGACACCCGCCCCGCCGAGTCCCTTCCGCGGGGTACTCATGTCCCCTTCGGCGGCGGCAACCGCAAGTGCATCGGCGACCAGTTCGCCCTCATCGAGATGACGCTCGCGCTCGCCACGGTGTGCGCTCGCTGGCGTTTGGTGCCCGACCCCGGCAGCACCATGACCGTACGGGTCCGCGGCACCCTCGGCCCCGGCCCCCTGACCATGACGTGCCAACCCCGGGGCAAGTCCGCGGAAGGCTGAGCCGGCCAGGGCGGGGGTCCGGTCGCGGGCGGGGTGAGCGTGTGCCCGCGCCGGGAGGAACCATGAGGTGTGCATGCCGCGTCCACCCCTGTGGTCACGTCATCCGCCGTTCCCAGGAGGGAAACACACATGGTCCACCCGGGCAGTACGCCTGTGCCCAGCCAACCCCGCAGGAGAGGGGGCTGCCTCCCCGCACTGGTGATTCTCCTGGTCATCCTGGGCCTCGGCTTCGGGGCGTCCAAGTTCTTCGGAAGTGACGGCAAGAAGTCCTCGTCGTCCTCCTCGTCCTCGTCGTCGTCCCATGACAAGGGCGAGTGGAAGGTGGGCGACTGCGGAGGGCCCGACCCCGATGACGCGCCCAACGGCTACAAGGCGTTCGACTGCGGCGCGTCGGGCGCCACGTTCAAGGCCCTCGACATCCAGGCCGCGAGCTTCATGCCGGACTCCATCCAGTGCCCGGGCGGCACCGACCTCATCATCCAGGTGAGCATCAGTTACGGCAGCAGCAAGAGCAAGGGCGGCGGCATCCCGTCCAAGACGGTGTGTGGGCGCAACCTGTCCGCCAACCACCCCGGTGATCCCGGCGCCGGAGGCGGTCAGTTGGTCAAGGGTGACTGTGTCACGTCCACGGCCAAGGAGGTCTCCTGCGCCTCCTCGGGTTCGGGCGCCTACAAGGTGCTGGACCTGACGAAGCAGACTTCGCAGTGCCCGTCGGGGACGACCGAGCCCATGCGTCTGACCATGGCCATCGGCCGGCCCTACGACGTGATCTGTGCCGCGAAGCAGTAGCCGACCGGGCCGGGACACCCGCGTCCTAGGTGAGTCGTAGCGGTAGCGAGAGCAGTCCGCGGTGGCGGGGGTTGGCCTGCCACCGCGCCTCGTGGTCCTCGCTCAGACGCAGACCGGGGTGGCGGGTCAGCAGGTGACTGAAGGCGATCTCGGCCTGGAGACGGGCGAGCGGTGCACCTAGGCAGTGGTGGATGCCGTGGCCGAATGCGAGATGCCGGGCGGCGTCCGCACGGCGGATGTCGAACCGGTCGGGTTCGGCGAACACACCGGGATCGCGGTTGGCCCCGAGGAGCGAGATCTGCACGAACTCGCCTTCCCGCACGGTCGCTTCGCCGACGCCGACAGGCTCGGCGGCGTAGCGCAGCGAGGCCAGGGCGGAGGGGGATTCATAGCGCAGGATCTCTTCGACGGCACCGGGCATGAGCGTCATGTCGGCCTGGAGCGCCGCGAGTTGCTCCGGGTGGGTGAGGAGCGCGTGGACGCCGTTGGCGATCAGGTTGACGGTGGTCTGGTGACCGGCGATCACCAGGAGGAAAGCCATCGACGTGATCTCGTCCTCGCTGAGCGCCTCCTCGCCCTCCGTGCCTTCCGCACCCTCATCGCCTGCCGCGACCAGCGCGGACAGCAGCCCGTCGTCGGGCTGTTCGCGTTTGAGGGCGAGGAGCGCCCGCAGATACGTGAGCATGGACTCGGCGGTGAACACCGACACCTCGCCGTCGCCCTGGCCGCCGTCGAGGGTGTTGCCCCGCACCCGCAGCACCTCGTGGTCGGCGTCGGAGGCGCCGAAGAGGTCGAACATGACGGCCATCGGCAGCGGCAGGGCGAACTCGCTGATCAGTTCGACCTCGTCGCGCCCCTCCCAGGCGTCGAGGAGACCCGTCACCCGGGCTTCGATCAGGGGGCGCAGGGCCGCCGTGCGGCGGGCGGTGAACGCCTTCTGGACGAGTTTGCGCAGCCGGGTGTGGTGCGGCGGGTCGGAGTTGAGCATATGCGCGAACAGGGCGCTGCCGGGACCCCGGGTGAGCCCGGTGTGCCGCCCGAACCTCTCCACCGCCCCGCCCTTGGCGAGCCTTGGGTCGGCGAGGAGGCGTTTCGCCTCCGCGTGGGAGGTGACGACCCACCCCTCGACCGGCGCGGGCCCGGGATACCGGACCTGGCGCGTCCCGCCCTCCTCGCGCCACCGGCGGTAGACAGCGTGCGGGTGGTCGAAGAACGACGCGTCGGGGGTCTCGACGTCAGCCATGGCGGACCTTGCTCCGATGGCCCAGGTGGACGGTCTTGACGCCGAGCAGCCCCACCAGGGGTACCTCGGCGGTTCGCTGGCCCGGGGCCACCACAAGTCCGGTACGGCGTATGTGGTCGAGGAGGAGCTCGGCCAGGGGCATCACCATGTGGCGACCCCAGCAGCGCTCCGAGACATGTCCGAAGGGCATATATCCGGGGGTGTTGTCCGGGTCGAGCCCTTCCCAGCGCTCGGGCCGGAACTCGTTCGGCGCCTCCCACAGGGCGGGGTCGCGGTGGGTGAGCAACGGCAGCATCAGGATGTCGTCCTCGTGCCCGATGCGGTCGTCGATCGCCGGATATTCGGCGGATCGGTTGCGCAGGAGGTTCCACGACGGGGGCAGCAGACGCATCGCCTCGTAGAGGATGTCGCGGTTGCTCGCGTCGTCGGCGAACGGGGCGCCGAGCCACAGGGCGTTGGCGACGAGGGTGGAGACGGTGAAGCAGACGGGCGCGGCCGCGCGGCGGTAGATGCCCATGGCGTAGCGCCGGTCGTGGTAGGTGCCCGCCTCGGCGAACAGGTTGGCCAGGTGGGTCAGTTGGGGCCCCGGGGCGGGCCGCCGGGGCAGGGCCGCCCCGGCCACGATGGTGGTCCAGGTGAGCCGGGGGTCGATCTCCAGCGTGCGCGACATGAGGATGCGCAGCCGGTACGGGTCGTCGCGCAGGACGAGGCGGCTCAGGAACCGGTGGCCGGTGATCGGCCAGGGCCCCGACAGATCGGTGGTGTCGGGGAGGGGGTCCGGCTGCTCCAGGGCGGCGCGCACGTCCTTGCCGATCGTGCGCATCACCGACGACGCCTCCGCCTTGGAGATCGACCGGCCGTGCAGGGGCTTGAAGGTCGGGCGTTCGGTCTCCGTCGCCCGGCGCGCACTCAGGATGCGGTCGGAGAGTTCCGCGCCGGCGATGCCGATGGTGTCGGGTTCGAGGCGGACGAGATCCTTGCCGAGGTGTTCGTCGAGGAGAGCCTGTAGTCGGGGGGCGAAAACCGTGGTGCGCCTGGTGCGGGTCATGGCGGATGGCATACGAAGAGCTCCGGAAATGAAATGCGGAGGGCCCGCACACGCGGCTGACCGGAATTCAGTCGGTTTGCTTTGTGTGCGGGCCCAGGATTGGCCTTCGACTTAGTACCAGAAGTACCAGGCGGCCTGCTTCAGGCTCGGCTCGCTCTTCGATCCACGGGTACGCAGTGCGGCAATGATCTTCGCCATCGTCAATCCCTTCCTCTCACGGATATACGGAATGAACTGCCGGACGGGACACGCCAATTCACTCACCTTGGGGGTGTGTGGAAAGTGTGTAACCGGCCGTTGAGAGGAAGTGAAGCTGGCCACGACAAGCGTTGTCAATGGTTCCGCATTCGTTTGTCCCTGTGAGTTCTTGAGTTCATGTGGAGCCCTTCGAAACATTCATTGTGGCGATTCGGGAAGGCCTGCCCGAACGGTCATGGGCCATTGCCCGGGCATACCTTTCGGGGCCGATACGCGACCTGCTAGCAACGCGGCCCTTCGGCAAGGCAATGCGGTGGCGCGGTGCTCGGAGGCGCTCCGGGCGCGGCGGCGCCGGACGGACCCTCTATCGTCGGGGAAACCGCGATCATCCGCGGCCGCCGGACGAACCAGGGACCGGTGGCCCCCGACACAGGAGAGTGCGACACCATGGTGAGCGACAGAGCCGATGTGACCGTGGCCGAACGATTTCTCGGCGCCTTCGGCTCCCACGACTGGGAGTCCCTCCGTACGGTCCTGGCGCCCGATCTCGTCTGGAGCATGCCCGGCACCGGATCCATCTCCGGCACCATCCACGGCGTCGACGCCGCCATCGACCGGCTTCGGACCATCGCCGCCCGGGGCTTGAACACCGAGCTGCTCCACGTCCTGACGGGCGCGAACGGCGTCACCCTGTCGCTGCACAACACCGCGCGCGACGCCGACGGCCGCACGCTCGACGAACATCTGGCGACCGTGCTCACCCTCCGCGAGGGGAAGGTCGCCGCGATCGACAGCTATGTCTCCGACGTGGACGGCATGAGCGGCTTCTTCAACTAGGCAGTGGCTCCGCATCACGCCGACCGGGCCCGGGGGGACCATGAACACCAGCACTGAACCACCCAGCAGGCCAAGGACGTTGCAGGCCGGCCACGTGGTCGCGATCGGGGCGCTGCTGTCTGCGGCCGCCCTCGTGGAACGGGTGCCGCGGTTCGCCTCCGGGCACCGGTATCTGCTGTGCCACACCTCGTCGACCCTGGACCATCTGACTCTCGCCGCTCTCGCCCTGGTGCTGGCGGCGGGCGTGGCGGCCCTGGCCGGCGCGATCATGATGCAGGCGAAGGACACCCACGGCGCGGCCCTTCCCGTGGTGTGGCTCGTCGTCGTGGTCGTCCTGGTGGTGGCGGCGGACGGGGTCGACGCCCATGGCGAGGCGATTGCGGCACACCTGTCGGCCACACCGTTCACCGAAGGCGCCTGTAACTATGTTCCGCAGGACTATGTAGCGACGCCGGGCTGGTTCTTCTGGTAGCCGGCCGTGGCCCGTACCCCGTGGACCGGGTCAGGACCACACTCCTCGGCGGCCCTCAGGTGATCAGGCGCGGAGCGCGGCCAGCAGCATCGGCAGGGAGCGACGCAACTCCCGTTGCCAGTACGGCCAATCATGGTGTCCCGGCCCATAGAAGTCGGTGACGGCCGGGCTGCCGAGGGCACGCAGCCGGGCGGCGAGGGCCTGGTTCTGCCGCTCCAGGTAGGTCTCGCCCGGATCCGTCGTGCCGGGCGGATCGTAGGGTCCGGCCCGGCCGTCCCCGCAGGACAGGAAGACGGGAAGCCCGCGCAGCGGGCCGGCCCGGAGAGTGGGGTCGTGCGCGGCCCACACCGCGCGCTGCTCGGCCGGGTCTCCCCAGATGGCGTACGGGTCGACGCCCGCGCCCCGGTCGAGGTCCAGGAACCAGTCGGGGCCGAACCCGCCGGGCACCTGGAGCAGCGGATGCACGGTGCCGCTGTAGGACGCGACCGCCCGGAAGAACCCCGGGTGGCGCGCCGCGTACAGCAGTGCGCCGAAGCCTCCCATCGACAGACCCGCCGCCACTCGGCGCTCGCCCGCACCATAGCCCCGTTCGACGATCTGTCGGACCTCGCCGAGATGGAACTCCTCCCAGCGGGGAGCGCCGCCCCTGCCGTAGTTCCACCAGTCGCTGTACCAGCCCGCCGCGCCGGCCTCTGGCATGACCACCAACACCTGGCGTAGCGCCGGGAGTTGGGCCACATCACTGTAGGTCGTCCAGTCGGCGTAGCCGCCACAGCAGCCGTGCAGCAGCCACAGCACCGGCCACGCGTGCCGTCCCGGTGACCAGCCGTCCGGGGTGAGCAGACGCACCTGGGCAATCGACCCCAGGGCCGGGGACTGGATGGTCAGATCCATTTCGCGCGGTCCGAGGCGCCGCTCCGCGACCACCCGGGCCCCGTCGTCGGCGCGTACGGGCCGGTCCCACGCGCCGGCCGGGCCCATGGTGAAGGCTCCGGCCAACAGGGTGAGCAGAAGGACCATGACACACGTGATGATCGACGGGCGACGCATCGCGACCCCTTTGTCCTATGGGTGAGGCCCACATGTGGTGAAGCCACATGTGGGCCAGCATGCACCCTTCGGACCGCCCGGTCTCAGAGCGACAGCCGGGAGACCTCGCTGCTCACCCTCGGCGCCGGCACCGGGCGCCCGGCACGCGGTCTCGGGGGTACGGGTCGGGTCGGGCCCCGGCGGGCGACGGAGGTGATGAGTTCCCGCAGCTGTTCCACATAGCGGTGGATGTTCTTGTGTGCGATCGCCGTGTCCGGGTAGCGGATGGCGAGTTGCAGCCCGCCGTGCAGGCGGGTGAACCACGCGCACACCTGGTCCCCGTAGGACACCCTGAGCAGGGCGTAGGCATGGAGCTCGTCCCACTGCCGGGCCCCGGGGATGTCGCGCGCGTCGACGAACGACACGATCGAGTAGAGGTCGGGGGAGGTGGGGCGGAAGTCCGAGCCGAGCAGCCGCAGCACACGGGCGATCGGCAGATGGGCGAGCGCCTTGTTCGCCCGCAGGGCGCCGTGGACCATCGTCAGCGCGTCGTCGAAGCCCAGCGCCTGGGCCACCGGGATCTCGATGGGGGCCCCGCCGACGTACCAGCCCACCGAGTCCGCCCACCGGGACTTCGCCCTGGTGTGGAGCGGCACCACCGTGCGGTAGACCGGTTCGCCCCCGATGTCGTGGACGATGAGGCTGGTGGCCGCCAGGATGCCCACCTGGCCGCCGCCGAAGGGCCGGCAGTACGCCGAGAAGGCGGCGGCGTCCGCGTCGTCCACGAGCGTTTCGTACATGAGCTTCTGCTCGGGCAGTCTGCCTCCGGGTTCGAGGCCGAGGTCGACCGGGAAGGCCGGCAGTCGGCCGTCGCAGCGGGCGATGAACTCCCGCCAGCGCGCCACGATCGCGTGGGTGTCGTCGACCTGGTCGGCGCTGGCCCGCTCGATCTCGCAGAAGTCGACATAGCTGCCGACCGGTGTCGCCTCCTCGCCGCCCCCGGCCGCCCGCGCCGAGTACAGCTCGTGGATCTCGGAGGGGATGCGCTGGATCGAGTACGCGTCGACGTTGCTGTGGTCGAAGGCCATGTACACGCTGGTGGAGTCCGGCCGGACGACCGCGGTGTACAGGAAGTTCGGCCAGCCCAGCGCGTCCGCCGCCACATCGAAACGGTCCTGCAAGTGGTGGCTCAGTTCTTCCGCGTCGGGGAAGTCGCCCACGACTTCGCGCCGCAGTGCCACGGCGTCCGGCGCGGCGGTGAAGCGGCGCATGTCGTCGTCGACCCAGCGGAAGCCGCTGCGGAGCGTCTCGTGCCGGACCGTCCAGGTCCGCAGCGCCCCTTCCAGGACGTCGAGATCGACGGGCCCGGGGATGTCGAAGGCGGCGCCCAGCCACGTCGGCACGAACAGTCCGTCCTCGCGCACGGACCGGGCGGTGCGGATATGTGATTCCTGCACATAGGCAGGGGGGCGTGAGTCGTCGGGCTGGTTGGTCGCGGCCTCGACCATGGCGGGATCCAGGCTCCACTCGACCAAACGTCCGGGACGGACCTCACAGCCGTGAATGTCGGTGATTCGCACGGGAGTTTTCCATTCACAAGCTGTTGGGGAACACGGGCGAGCGGCGGGCCGCAGGGGCTGGTCCGGCCGGGCGGGAAGGCCCGCCGCCGGTCTGCCACAGCACCTCACGGCGGTCGGCCGAGCAGGGCGAGCGGCCCGGAGAAGCGCTGGCATGGTGAGGCATCCCGCCGAATCCTTCGGATTCCTCGATCACAACGCCCTTACGTGGGGCGCCCGTTCGCGACATCACGGGGCGGGGGGCGGTCGCCGTGCACCGCAACCCAGGAAATACGGTCATGTGGTGACCAACGCGAGACGTGCGCTCCGGGCACGCGAAACCACCCCATCGAGTCGGATGCGCCCGCCCCACACGCCACCGTGCGCCGTGCGCGACGAAGCCGCCCCCTGCCGTCGACCTAGGGGGCGGCTCTTCTGAACTCGCCGTATCAGCACGGGTTTTGAGGCCCGCCGCGATCGACAACCGACTGTTCGTATCGCGTGATCGTGGTCCGATCGAGGCGTCAGCCCGCTGTGGGGAGCGCCGGGTTGGAGGTCGACGGCGCGCCGACCGCGGGCGGGTCGACGAGTGGCTTGGTCGCCGGCTTCGGCTGCGGCGAGTCCGCCTTGGTCATGTCGGCGATCTGCTTGAGGAGGGTGGCCACCTCGGCCTTGGCGGCCGCCACGTCCGCGGCCGCGTCCTTCTTCTCGTCCGCGACCATCTGGTTGACGTCCTTCAGGATCGCCGCCACTTCGCTCTTGACACCCGCGGCGTCATCGTCCCCGGCCCGTCCGTCCACCACCTCGCGTCCCGCCCCGGGGGCGGACTCGACGGGCGGCCGGTCGGCGGCGAAGGCGGGGGCCGCGGTAGCTGCGGCGAGTGCGCCGCACAGGGCGATCGCGACGGCGGTGGCACTACGGCGCATGATCGCGCTCCTCACGTTCGACGGCATCCAAGTCGCCCCCCACTCTCGATCCACTCTTCGCCACCCACGCCCGGAGGGCCAGCGGGGCCTTCCGAACGAGTGAGGCGGACCTGACGCAGCGTCGGAGAGCACGTACTGGGGGCGCCCCACATATGCGGATCGCCTTCATGGAGGATTGACCCATGGGTGAACTGGTGGAACGCGTCGACGAACAGGATCGTGTGCTCGGTGTGGTCGAGCGGGGCGATGCGGTACGCCAGGGCTGGCTGTACCGGATGGCCATGGTGCTGTGCCGCGATGCGGAGGGCCGCTATCTGGTGCACCGGCGCCCGGAGTCCGCCGCACGGTTCCCCGGCCAGTACAGCTGGCTGGTGGCCGGGGCCGTGGGGGTGGGCGAGTCCTACGAGGAAGCGGCTCGCCGGGAGCTTCGCGAGGAACTGGGGGTGGACGCACCGGTTCGCCCCCTGTTCACGTTCCTGTGCGACGGCGAGCTCAGCCCTTACTGGTTCGCGGTGTACGAGGCGGTCGTGACGGAGACGGACATCGTGGCGGACGCGTCGGAGGTCGCCTGGCACGGCTGGCTGAGCGGCGACCGGCTGAGGGAGGCCATGGCGAACTGGCCGTTCGTCTCCGACAGCCGGGACGCCTACACCCGCTACCTCGCTCTCGGCTCGCCGCCCGACTCACCCGGCTCGTTCGACTCACCCGGCTCGCAAGGCCAAGGGGTCAGGAGCGATTGACCCGGCCGGCCACCGCATGGCCGATCAGGAGGTAGACCACGGCAGGCATGCCGTAGTTGACGATCGTGCGCCAGGTGTCGGACTTGATGGTGAACATGTCTCGCGACCAGCCCGAGAGCCAGTCCGCCGCGTGACGGACCCACGAGACGATGTCGTTCGCCGTGTTGGCGTTGACCAGGAAGAAGGCGATCCAGAGGATCAGGATCAGGGCCATGACATCGGCGATGACGAGGATGCCGGTCGCGGCGGGATTACCGCCATAGCGCCTGGGCATGTCCAACTCCTTGTCTGTACGGGCGGGTTGAGGATCTGGGGTGTGGATGCGCGGTGCGCCCCGGGGGCGCCGTCAGGGCGCCCTCCGGGGCTCGGGGGGTGTGGGGCTTCACAGGCTGAGCAGACGTTCCGCGAGCCGGCGGTACTCCCGCAGAGCCATGCGCAGATCCTCCGTGGCCGCGTCGCCGGACGTCTCCTGCCAGGACGCGCGCAGGGTGCCGCGCCGCTGTTCGAGAGTTTCGAGGACCCGCTCGGTGAGGGCGTCGACCGTCGAGGCGGCTTCCTCGACCGCCGAACGGGGCTCGTCCACGAACCCGCCGACCGCGTGCTGAAGCCTGAGCTGCAACTTCTCGCGCTCCTGGGGCGGCAGAACGGCGTCGTTTCCGGCCGACCCGCCCGGTTCCGAGCCGGCGCCCGGCACCGCGTGATCGGAGAGGTGCCGCCCGGGCTCGGCCGATTCGGACGCCGACCGCCCAGCCACCGGCTGATCGGACGTCCGCAGCTCGGGCACGACGCCCTCGGAGTGCGGCGCGTCGGACAGCGGCGACTCGGTCGCCGACCGCCCCGACACGGATCGTTCGGACACGGACGGTTCGGACAAGGACCGTTCGGTCACCGGCCGACCCGATACAGGGGGCTCGGACAGCGGCCGTTCGGACCCGGGTGCCTCCGGCACGGACCCCGCGGACCCGGGCCGCTCGGACGCGGCCCGTCCCTGCGCGGGCCGCTCGGACACCGAGGGCTCGTCAAGGGGCCGGCCCCCGACGGCACGCTCGTTCGCGGGCCGTTCCGGCGTGGCGCGGCCGGTCAGGGGCTGCTCGGCCAGGGGCTGATCGTGAAGGGGACGCTCGGTCTCGTCGTGAAGGGGACGCTCGGGCTGGGTCATGACTGGCTCCCTCGGGCGATGTCGCTGTGCTGCGTGTCGGTGTGGGACGCGTGTCGGCCGCCGCGTGCCCCGAGGCGTCCGGCCTTGTCGCCGCGGCGCTCGCCGGACAGGACCGCGAAGAACTCATGGGCCTGTACGAGCGTCTCGCGGAGTTCCTCGGTGCTGGACCTGCGCCCGTCGGCACCCTGCGCCACGCCGCGAATCCGGCGGTAGCTGTCGAGGTGATGGGGGTGGTGCACCGAGAGGGCGGCCAGCTGCTCCTCGGAGGAGCCGGCCGGGAAGCCGCGCTCCTGCGCGAGCCGGCCGAGCAGAGCCTCGGCGTCGGCGACCGCGCGCGTCGGCGAATCCACGAACTCCTCCTGGATCCGGGCCCATTCGGCGGCGTACCGGCGGCGGTCCTCCGCGGACGGGGCCTCCACCTTCAGGTCGCCGTAGCGGCGGACCCGCTCGTCAAGGTCCTTCTCGGCGGCCTTGACGTCGCCATGGTGCTGGGCGACGGTCCGGTCGTACTCGGGTCCGAAACGGCTGCGCAGTCCCCGCCCGCGGCGCGCGACGAGCACGCCGAGAGCCACTGCCACGACAACGATCACCACGACCGCTATCAGGATGATGAGGACACCACTGGACATGGCCTGCCTTTCCGTCGGTGAACGGCCCCGCACTCTGGGCTGTACCTCTGCGAGTACGCGCGAAGCGGCCGAATAAACGCGCCAATGACGGAATGTCCGCGCACAGCCGCTCGGCTTCGTTCACCCCATCGGGTCACGGGATTTCCCCTTCGGCCCGACCCCGGAGACGCTGCTAGGGAGACAAACCCTCACACACAGGAGGAATCGTGCGTATCCGTACCGCACTCGCTGCAACCGTCCTGGCCGCCACCGCCGTCATAGGCACGGCCGGCGCCGCCGCCGCCGACCCCAACCCGCCGGAGGCCACCGGCGTGGCCCAGAACTCCCCGGGTGTGCTCTCCGGCGACGTCGTCCAGGTCCCCATCGACCTTGGTCTCAACGTGTGCGGCGACACCATCGACATCATCGGGCTGCTCAACCCGGCCTCCAACAACGCCTGCGGCATCAAGCAGTAGTAGTCCGCCGCACCCGTCCCACGTCTGCGCCCCGGAGCCGATCCCTGGCTCCGGGGCGCAGGCGCGCCGTCCCCGCAGGTCAGGAAGGGGATTGACCCGGCGACGACGCACTGTCAGGGTCTGGCCCATGCCCACTTTCTCCGCGCCCGACGGAACCCCGCTCGCCTACCGGGTCACCGGCGAGGGTCGCCCTTTGATCTGCCTGCCCGGAGGCCCGATGCAGGCCTCCGCATACCTGGGGGACCTCGGCGGTCTCGCGGCCGACCGGCAGCTGGTGATGCTGGACCTGCGGGGCACCGGCCGGTCCGCGGCGCCCCAGGACCCCGCTTCCTACCGCTGCGACCGTCTCGTCGACGATGTGACCGCGCTGCGCGGCCACCTCGGCCTGGACCGGGTGGAGCTGCTCGCTCATTCCGCGGGCGCGAATCTCGCGGTGTCGTACGCCGCCCGGCATCCGGAAACCGTAACCAGGCTGGTCCTGGTCACTCCGAGCGTCTTCGCCGTCGGGCTCACGATCGACGGGGAGCTGCGCCGCGAGATGGCACGGCTCCGCAAGGACGAACCCTGGTTCCCCACGGCTTTCGAGGCGCTTCAGGAGATCACGTCGGGCCGGGCGACGGACGAGGCCTGGCAGGCGATCTCGCCCTTCTTCCACGGTCGTTGGGACGAGCGGGCACAGGCGCACCAGGCCGCCGGGGACCAGCAGAAGAACCACGAGGCGGCGGCCGTCTTCGGCGCGGAGGGAGCCTTCGACCCGGAGGCCACCCGGGCGGCGCTCGCCGCGTTCGAGGCGCCGGTGCTGCTGCTCGCCGGGGAGGTGGACATGGCGGCGCCGCCTCGCACGCTCGCCGCGTTCGCCCAGCTGTTCCCCAACGCCGAACTGGCCGTACAGCAGGGCGCCGGCCACTACCCCTGGCTCGACGACCCGGACGCGTTCGCCGCCACCGTCACGGCGTTCCTCGGCTAGCGGAGTCGGCCGGGACCGCGGCGGCTTCCTGGGCAGGCTCCGGTTCAGCCGACGCCCGGTCGCGGGGTGGACGCGGCCCTGGGCATGGCCGGCAGTGGGCCGCGCGCCCGCTCCAGGAGATCCTCGGGGGTGGCCGCAGCCATCCGCTTGCGCGCCGCGAAGATCAACTCGCGGGTGGTGTCGAGTAGTTGGGCCGCTGTCATGAGGTCGGCACGAGCCGGACGCGTCGGGCCTCGACGGAGCTCCTCACGGCGGATGGTGAGGGTGAGGTGGACGGAGAGGCCCTCGTCGCCGGTCGCGGTGTGGGGCGCGCCGCGCGGCACATAAAGGACGTCGCCCGCGCCGATGACGGTGTCCAGCGCCGGTTCGCCCGGCCCGGGCATCGGGCCCGGCCGCCGGGGCACGGTGTCCAGCGCGGGCTCGCCCGGCCCGGGCATCGGGCCCGCCTGCCGGGGGCCCTCGGGCGGGACGGCGTACACCGTCCATTCCTTGCGGCCCGCGAGCTGCACGACCAGGACATCGGCGTCGTCGCGGTGCTCAGCGGGCCCGCGGTGTTCCGCCATGGTCGCGACGCAGAACGCTTCCGTCGCGCGCCGCAGGTCCTGTGAGACGAGTGCGGTCAGGGCGCCCGCCGAGGCGTTCCACTGGTCGAGTCGGGGCAACAGCAGCGTCGCCCCCTCGGCGAGCAGGGCCATGATCTGCTCGGGGTCGGCGAAGCCCTGCTCGTGTCCGCCCGCGGCGCCGGGGGCGGGGCCGAACTCCGACGCCGGCACCGTCTCGCCCTCCCGCGCCATCTCGACGTACGGCGTCCGCATCAGACCGCCGCTCAGCGCCCCGGTCAACTCGCGCAGCGTGGGCACCTCTTGGGGCAGCACGGCGGGGGTGAACACCTGGGGTAGCCCTCGACGGCATGCCTCGAAGAACAGCCCGGGCTCCCCCACGAGCCGGTCCAGCACTGCCCAACCCATCGTCTCTCCCCAGGTCCGGGGCGGTACGGCACCGCCTCGCACCCGAACCTACGGGAGCCGCAGCGGGTGGGTCCCCGGACGGCAGGGCAGTGTCTGTGGCCGCGACGCCCTCGACATTGCCCTGGAGATCATTGACCCCTTCGAAGGTCGTGATCCGGGCGAACGTTGACCTCCAGCGAGGTTGAGGTCGTACGTTCCTCGCATGAGTATGGAAGCCACCGCGTGGACACAGCTCCACAACGTCATGAACGCCCAGCAGGACAAGCGTCCCTTCAACCGCGCCACGCTGGGCCGGATCGCCGCGTTCGCCCGCCCGCACCGGCGCCGCATCGCCCTGTTCCTGGTCCTGAGCGTGGCCACCGCGCTGCTCGCGGTGGCCACACCCCTGCTCGCCGGGCGGGTGGTGGACGCGATCGTCGCGCGCAAGGAGAGCGGGACCGTCACCCGGCTCGCCCTGCTCATCGCCGCGATCGCCGTCGCGGAGGCGGCGCTCGGCATCGTGAGCCGGTGGCTGTCCTCGACGCTCGGCGAGGGGCTGATCCTCGATCTGCGGACCGCCGTCTTCGACCATGTGCAGCGGATGCCGGTCGCGTTCTTCACCCGCACCCGCACCGGCGCGCTCGTGAGCCGCCTCAACAACGACGTGATCGGGGCGCAGCGGGCGTTCAGCAACACGCTGTCCGGTGTGGTCAGCAACCTCGTCACGCTGCTGCTCACCCTCGCGGTGATGCTCGGCATCTCCTGGCAGATCACGCTGCTCGCCCTGGTCCTGCTGCCGGTGTTCGTGCTGCCCGCGCGCCGGATGGGCACCCGGATGGCGCGTCTCCAGCGGGAGGCCGCCGAGCACAACGCGGCGATGGGCACCCGGATGACCGAGCGGTTCTCGGCACCCGGGGCGACCCTGATCAAACTGTTCGGGCGGCCCGCCGACGAGTCCGCCGAGTTCGCCGCCCGAGCCGGCCGGGTGCGTGACATCGGCGTCCGTACGGCGATGGCGCAGTCGGCGTTCATCACCGCGCTCACCCTCGTCTCCGCCCTGGCGCTCGCCCTGGTCTACGGACTCGGCGGCTACTACGCGCTGCGCGGCACCCTCGAAGCGGGCTCGGTCGTCTCGCTCGCGCTGCTTCTGACCCGGCTCTACGCGCCGCTGACCTCGCTGGCCGGGGCGCGCGTGGAGGTGATGAGCGCGCTGGTCAGTTTCGAGCGGGTCTTCGAGGTGCTCGACCTGAAGCCGCTCATCGCGGAGAAGCCGGACGCGCGCGAGGTGCCCGATGGGCCGGTGTCGGTGGAGTTCCACGATGTGCGGTTCGGCTATCCGTCCGCCGACAAGGTGTCCCTGGCCTCCCTGGAGGAGGTCTCCAGCCTCGACACCCGGGGCGGCACCGAGGTGTTGCACGGCGTCTCCTTCCGGGCCGAGCCCGGACAGATGGTGGCCCTCGTCGGGTCGTCGGGCGCGGGCAAGTCGACGGTGGCCCAGCTCCTGCCCCGGCTGTACGACGCCGACGGGGGCACGGTGCGTCTGGGCGGCATCGACGTACGGGACCTGACCGCCGACTCGATCCGGGACACCATCGGCATGGTCACCCAGGACGGCCACCTCTTCCACGAGTCGGTCCGCGCCAATCTGCTGCTCGCCCGCCCGGACGCGGACGAGGAACACCTGTGGGACGCGCTGCGGCGCGCCCGTCTGGACGCTCTGGTCGCGTCGCTGCCCGACGGGCTCGACACGGTGGTCGGCGAGCGCGGCTACCGGCTCTCGGGCGGCGAGCGCCAGCGTCTGACCATCGCCCGGCTGCTCCTCGCCCGCCAGCGCGTCGTCATCCTCGACGAGGCCACCGCCCACCTGGACAACACGTCGGAGGCGGCGGTCCAGGAGGCGCTCAGCGAGGCGCTGGAGGGCCGTACCGCGGTGGTGATCGCACACCGGCTCTCCACGGTGCGTTCCGCCGATCTCATCCTGGTGGTGGAGGACGGCCACATCGTGGAGCGCGGCACCCACGACGAACTGCTCCAACTCGGCGGCCGCTACGAGGAGTTGTACCGCACCCAGTTCGAGCGGCCCGGCGGGGCGCCCGCGCTCGGCTGACCTCGCGAGGCGGTGGGAGACGGGTGGTGGTCAGTCGTCGGCGCCGAGCAGACGTTCGGCGCCGGCGACGGCGCGCAGGGTTCCCCGAAGCGCGCCGAGGGACATCTCGCGCAGCTCGGTCCGCGAGAACGTCTCGTTCGTCAGCCAGTCCACGCACAGCGCGCGGACGAAGACCAGCCATGCGCCCAGGGCGGCGCGGACCGTGTCCCGGGCCGGGCCTCGAAGGCCGGTCGCGTCGAGCACGCGGCGGCTCAGCTCGGCCAGTTCGTCGGTGATGATCCCCTGGATCACCGGGTCGCCGGCGAGGACCCGGTTGGCGGCCAGCACGGTGTTGCGGTTCGCGGCGAAGTAGTCGAAGTGGACATCGAGCCCGGCGGAGAGCTGCGCGCGCAGGGACCGCGTCGGGTCGATGGGCGTTCCGTCGAGCAACCGGTCCGAGGCCTGCCGGTAGACGGCGGCGAACAGGGCCTGCTTGTTGGGGAAGTAGCGGTAGAGCAACGCCCGGGAGACACCGGCCTGTTCGGCCACCTCCTCCATCAGTACGTCGTGGTACGGCTTCGCCGCGAACAGGCGGGCTCCGGTGTCGAGCAGCTCCGTGCGGCGCTCCTCGGGGGTCAGCCTGCGGCGTGCGGTCATGGCCGTCACGTTACTTGACGTGTGTCTACTGGCGATCCTATGGTCGCATTAGTAGACACATGCCTACTAAGGCGAAGGGGGACCCACCATGGCCCGGCTCCTCAAGTGGCTTTCCTGGGCGATGGGCGTCACCGATGTGGTGATCGGCGCCGCACATCTCCTCATCGGTATGGGGACGGTGCCCGGCGCGGGCTCACCGGGGCCGACGGTGGACAGCCTGATGCGGTTCTTCGGCGCGATCTTCCTCGGGTACGGACTGGCCTGGATCTGGGTGGCGCGGCAAACGCCGATCCCTTCCAGGATGGTGCGGGCGCTGGCCGGAATATTCTTCCTCGGAGGCGCGTCCAGGCTTCTGTCGTGGGCCTCGCTCGGCCGTCCGGACTGGTTCCAGATCGTCCTGATGGGCCTCGAACTCGCCCTGCCGCCGCTCTACTTCTGGCTGTCGACTGCCGACGAGCGCGACACGGCGGCCCGGCGTCGGAGCGCCGAGGAGACGGGGCGCGGGACGGGCCGCCCGACGCCCTGAGGGCGCCTGCGCAAAGACGCGTCCCGCGAGGGAACGGATCGCGCCGGATCGCGGTCTAGCTCCATGCGCACCCCCGAGGCGGTGCGGCTGGACGACGGCCACGCCGCCGCGTCCGGCAGAGCCGTTCGCAGAGAGTGTTCTGGACCCATGGGCCTGACGAGTACCACCACTGTGGCTGTGGCCGTGTGCTGCACGATGCTGGGGATCGCCCTCGTCGTCTGGCAGTGGCCACGACTGTCGGGCCTCGGATGGCGGCCGGTCCTCGGGCGGGTGGGCCTGCTGTGCGCGGTCCAGTTGCTGCTCTTCTCCACCGTGGGCCTCGCGGCCAACAAGTCGTTCCTCTTCTACGGTTCGTGGGCCGACCTGTTCGGCCGGCAGGACGGCGTCGGGGTGCTGGGCGCGGAGTCGGCCGTGAGCCCCGGAGTGAAAGTGGCGGGCAAGCAGAAGGTCGATGTGCCGGGCGCCGGGAAGCCCAGCATCGGCGGCGAGGTCCAGAAGGTGTCGGTGCAGGGAGAGCGGTCCCGGATAGTCACTCCGGCCTACGTCTATCTGCCGCCGGAGTACTTCCAGAAGGGGTACGAGACGAAGTCCTTCCCCGTGACGGTGGTGCTGACGGGCTTCCCCGGCACCGCCGAGAACCTCATCAAGGGGCTGCACTACCCCAAGACCGCGTGGACGCTGTCCAAGCAGCACAAGACGCAGCCGATGATCCTGGTGATGATGCGGCCCACCATCGCCCCGCCGCGCAACACCCAGTGCATCGACATCCCCGGCGGCCCCCAGACGGAGACGTTCTTCGCGGACGATCTGCGCAAGGCGATCTCGGGTACGTACCGGGTCGGCACGAAACCGCGCAACTGGGGCTTCATCGGCGACTCGACGGGCGGCTACTGCGCCCTGAAGATCGCCCTGCACCACCCGGAGGCGTACGCGGCCGGGGTCGGACTCTCCGCCGACTACAAGCCCGAGGTCGACCTCCAGTCCGGCGACCTCTTCCACGGGAACAGACACGAGGAGAAGCGCTCGGACCTGCTGTGGAGCCTCGATCATCTGCCCCAGGGGAACTCGTCCTTCCTGGTCACGACGTCGAAGCAGGGCGAGAGCAACCTCAAGGAGACCCAGAAGTTCATCGCGAAGGTCAAGAAACCCGCCCACGTCTCCTCGATCACGCTGGCGTCCGGCGGCCACAACTTCAACACCTGGCTGCGTGAGATCCCGCCCTCTCTGGAATGGCTGAGCGCCCGGCTCGACGCGAACTGAGCCGCCACCCCCGGGACGAAAACCAACCTGCCCCACGGGCCCAAGTCGCCTATGGTCGACGTGATTTCCTTCCGGGCCATGGCCTGGCCGGGACCAGGACGACGATGTGGAGGACGACGGTGCGCTACCGCGAATTGGGACGCAGCGGGCTTTCGGTGTCCGAGATCGGTTACGGCGCCTGGGGCATCGGCGCGTCCAGCTGGGTGGGTGCCACCGAGGACGAGTCCCTGCGCGCCCTGCACCGGGCCATCGACCTGGGCGTGAACTTCATCGACACCGCGCGCGGCTACGGCGAGAGCGAGCGGATCGTGGGCCGCGTCGTGCGCGAGCGGTCCACGGCCTCCGGGGACACGGTCCGCGTGGCCACCAAGGTGGCGCCGAAGAACGGCGTCTGGCCGGCCCTCGACGGCATCGACCCCGCGCAGGCCTTCCCCGGCGCGCACATCCGCGAAAGCCTGGAGACCAGTCTGCGCGCGAGCGGCCTGGATTACTTCGACGTCTTGCAGCTCCACGTCTGGAACGACGAGTGGGTGGGGCGCGGCGACTGGCTGGAGACCGTCGCCGACCTCAAACAGGAGGGCAAGATCGGCCTGTTCGGCGTCTCCGTCAACGACCACCGCCCCGACACCGCGCTGGCGCTCGTGCGCAGCGGCGCCGTGGACAGCGTGCAGGTCATCTACAACATCTTCGACCAGTCGCCCGCCGACGAACTGTTTCCCGCCTGCGAGGAGCACGGCGTCGGCGTCATCGTGCGGGTGGCCCTCGACGAGGGTGGCCTCACCGGCCGGATCACCGCCGACACGACGTTCCCCGAGGGCGACTGGCGCAACCGCTACTTCCGGGGCGACCGCCCGGCCCAGGTGGAGCGGCGGGTCGCCGCGATCGTCGCCGACCTGGGCATCGCCCCGGACGAGATCGCGGAGACCGCGCTGCGTTTCGTGCTGAGCAACCCGGCGGTGTCCACCGTCATCCCGGGCATGCGCGACGTCGCCAATGTAGAGCGCAACACGGCGCTCAGTGACGGCCGTGCGCTGAGCGCCGACCGGCTCGCCGTGCTGGCCGGGCACCGCTGGCAGCGCAACTTCTACTCCTGACCGCGCGACGGGACCGGGCCCCGGCGGGGACGGCCCGCCGGGCGCCCGACCGCGTGGCGCTACGGCGCCGAAGCGGGCCGATCCCCAAGAGGGGGGATCGCCCCGGCGGATCGACCCCGGGTCACCCCTTCCGGATCTGGACGTGCTTGATGTTCACGGGGAGCGTGGGGTACCCGTCGCCGGGGCCGTTCTGGTCGTCCTCGCCACCCGCCGCGATCTTCTTCAGGACGTCGAGCCCGGACGTGACGCGGCCGAAGGGCGTGTAGGCGGGCGAGAGCTTGGTGTCCTTCCAGACGAAGAAGAACTGGCTGCCGTTGGTGTTCGGGCCGGCGTTGGCCATCGCCACCGTGCCCGCCGGATAGGTCGCGCCGGTGAGGTTCTCGTCCGGGAAGGAGTACCCGGGGCCGCCGCTGCCCGTGCCGGTCGGGTCGCCGCACTGAAGGACGTAAAGCCGGGCGGTGGTGAGCCGGTGGCAGTGCGAACCGTCGAAGTAGTGCTTCTCGGCGAGGAACCGGAAGGAGTTGGTGGTGCAGGGGGCCTTGTCGGTCAGCGCCTTGAAGGTGATGGCGCCCTGGCTGGTGCGCAGCGTGGCGCTGAAGGGCCGGGCGGCCTTGACCGGGTCGAAGTCCGGTATCCCCTTGTAGTTGTCGGCGGGAACGGCCGGGGTGTAGGCGCAGGCGGCGGCCGGCTGCGCCGGGGTCGTGACGGCGGCCGGGCCTGCCGGGGTCGTGGTGCCTGCCCGCGCGGCCGGGGCCGCCGCACCCGCCTGGGTCGCCGTGACGAGCGGGAGCAGGACGGCGGCGGCGAGCAACGCGCCTTGTCTACGGAGCACTTGAGGGGCTTCCTTCCGGAGGAACGGGCGTGACATGGCCGCAACATCCTGCCCCGCCCGCCGACCCCGTATGCACCCATGGGCACCTCCGCACCCCTCGCCCCTGTACACCCCGAGGCACACCCCCGGGCGGTCGGCCACTCATCCGATCGGAACATCAACTGCCTTGAGATGTCCGGAAGTTACTCCATTCGTGTGGAACGGATCGCCGTCGCCATCGCTCCTACAGGGCGCACATCCCAAAGGGAACGAAGGGGAACAGCATGTACGTATCTGGCATGCGCAGGATGGTCTCGGCGTGCGCGATCGCGGCACTCGCCGGATCGGGGATCCTGCTCACGGCGGGCGGGGCCTCGGCGGCGGACCCGACGCCCGTCCCGGGCCCGGCCCAGCAGACTGCCCCCGCCGCGCCGACGGCGGAGCCCCAGGGCAAGGTCGTCGCCAACGGCGGCCTGTGGGTCCACCAGGAGGCGACCACCGCCTCCCAGCGGCTCAATCTGCTGCCCCAGGGCACGGTGGCCGCGCTGAAGTGCAAGAAGACCGGCCAGAACGTGGACGGCAACAAGCTCTGGTACAAGCTCGGAGCGGGCAAGCCCGGCTGGGTCAGCGCCCGCTATGTGCAGAACCTGTCGCCCGTGCCGTACTGCAAGTGAGCTGACGCGTCCGTGGTCGTCAACGGCCGTTCGTACGGCGGCCGTTGACCACCCGGCACGCTACTCCGAAGACCTCTCCGGCCGGGCCACGGCCCGCTCCGACCGGTCCGTGCGACGCCCGGTGACGAGCCAGGCGCTGGTGCGCAGCCGCACCGCCCCGTCGCTCTCGTGGGCCCGCAGGATCGCGGTGAGCCGTCGGCGGGCCCGCTCCCGACTCTCCTCGTCGACCTGGCTGAGGAGATGCCGCCCGGGGCCCGAGCCGAGCAGAAACCCGGCGGCGTCCTCGGCGTCGCGGCCCCAGATCCCGTACGCCCGAGCGGCCACCACCTCGACCTCCTCGAACCCGGCGGCCGAAAGCGTCGCGCGGGCGGCGTCCGGGTCCGCCAGGGAGAACATGCCCGGAGCGCCCGGGGTGCCGAGGCCGCCGATGGGCAGAAGGTCACGGAGCGCGGCCAGCGCCTGGAGCCATTCATTGCCTTCGGGCTCCCCCGAGCACAGGAACGCCACGCGGCCACCTGGCTTCAGTGCCCGAGCGATGTGGGTGAAGGCGGCCACGGGGTCGGCGAAGAACATCACCCCGAACCTGCTGATCGCGACGTCATAGGTGTCCGCCGGAAGCTCATGGACCTGGGCATCGCCCTGCTCGAAGCGGACGTGGGCCAGACCCTCGCGGCGGGCCGACTCCCGGGCCCGTGCCAGCATGGGCGCCGACAGGTCCAGGCCCAGCACCTCACCTCGGCAAACGCGACACCCCGCCTGCCGTGTCGTACTCCCCGATCCGCAGCCCACGTCCAGAACGCGGTCGTGCTCCCCGAGGGCCGCGGTGGTGAGCAGCAGGTCGTCGAACCCCCCGTTCACCGCGTCCCAGCGTTCCTGGTTCTGGGCCCAGTGCTCCCCTTCGTAACCGTTCCAGGACTGCGCCTGTTCGGTGTTGACGACCGTGCTCATAGGACTTCCCCCTACTGGAAACAGCACCAGGACGCCTAGAATGGGCGCCTGCCCAAACAGTATGGGCGGACACCCAAACCAACAACCCCCTTGCTTGCCAGCGGAGTTGGCGGCGCGGGTCGAGGCGTCACTCGACACCACTCACCCACTCGACCAAGGAGGCCCATGTCACCGCGTGGGGTTGCGATTCCCGATGTTCGCGAGCGGCTCTTCGACGCGGCGGTACGCGTCCTGTCCCGTGAGGGCCCGGCCGCCCTGACCAGCAGGGCCGTCACCGCCGAGGCGGGCTGCGCCAAGGGCATGCTGCACACGCACTTCGACGGGCTGGACGAGTTCGTCGCCGAGCTGGTGCTGGACCGGCTCGCCCGCTGCGCCCGGGAGGCCGCGGAGTTGCCCGGACTCGCCGGCCGCTCCACCGTCGCCGCCAACCTCGGTGAGCTCGCCCTGGCCCTGCTCACCTCGCTCGATCCCACCGTGGCGGGTCTGGCCCTGAGCCGCCCGGCCACCTCCGAGCGCATTCGCCGGGCGCTGGCGGCGGGGGCCCCGGGATTCACCGCGATCCAGGATTCGATCACGGACTACCTCGACGCGGAGGCCCGGCTCGGGCGGCTCACGGGCGACGCGGACACCTCCGCGATCGCCCTAGCCCTGGTCGGCACGCTCCACCACCTGGTGATGACCGCCTGGCCCGACGCCCCCGACCCCCGGGATCAGGCCCGACGACTGGTCGCCCTGCTCGTCGGGGCGCACACGGGCCACGTCCGGGGGACGGAGGACTCCTAGCGGGGTCGATGCACCGGGCGTGGCCGTGGGGGCGGGGGCCGCACTTTGTTTCCCCCAAGTTTCCTCCCGGCCCCTGTCTACATACGGCTACCCGCCAGTAGTGTGTGGCCGCGCGACCGTGCCCGAGGGCCGGCGCGCCATCAACTGCCAGTGTTACCAGGGGGATACCCATGCGCGGAATGAGCCGCCGTCAGTTCGTTTCCAGAATGTCCGCCGCGGCGGCGGGCGCCGCCCTGTGGTCGGCGGCGGCACAGGACCGGGCGCTGGCCGCCACCTCCGCACGGGCCGTACGGATCGGCGGGACCACCCTCGAACAGGCCGCGACCCCGGTCGGCGCCGGCGCGTACAAGCGTCTGGTGGCCGGGCCGGGCTGGCCGCTCGTGGTGCGCGGCGAGCTGGCCGCCGGAAGCACGAGCCGGGACGACCGCCGGGCCGGGCTCGCCTCCTTCGTCCAGTTCACCGATCTGCACCTGGCGGACACCGAGTCGCCGGTCCGCTTCGAGTATCTGGCCCAGTACAACGACAGCGCGCACCGCCCGCAGGAGACCCTCACCGTGCGCGGCGCCTCGTCGCTGGTCGAGCGGGTCAACTCGGTGCGCCAGGGCCCGTACACGGGACTGCCGTTCGGCATGGTGATGGCGACCGGTGACAACACCGACAACCACGAACTCATCGAGCTGGACTGGTACTTGACCGTCATGAGCGGCGGCCGCATCACCCCGAGCAGTGGTGACGTCGCGCGCTATGAGGGTGTGCAGAACTCCGGTAGCGCGGACTACTGGAACCCGGAGCTGTCCTTCCAGGACACCTACAAGGCCAAGGGCCTGCCGCAGATACCGGGCTTCCTGGCGGGGGCGGTACGCCCCTTCGACGCGCCGGGCCTCAGCGTGCCCTGGTATACGACCGTCGGCAACCACGACGACAGCATCGAGGGCAGCCTGCCCGACCTCGGCCTGCTCAACGACCTGTACACCGGTGACCGCAAGATCGAGGGCTGTGACGACGCCACGGCGGCGAAGCTCGCCTACGCCCTGCGCCACAACCCGGCCCAAGCGGCGCTGCTGCTCGCCCAGTTGCTCGGCAACGGCGGCGCCATCCGCAAGGTCACCCCGGACGAGCGCCGCCGGCCGTTCACTCCCGCCGAGTTCGCCAAGGCGCACCTCAACCCCGCGTACGCCGGTGCCGGTCCGGTCGGTCACGGCTTCACCTCGGACGCGGCGAGCAGCGGGCACCTGTACTACACGTTCCCGCTCGCGGGCGGGGTGCTCGGGATCAGCCTGGACACCACCAACCGGGCCGGATTCGCGGACGGTTCGCTCGGTACCGCGCAGCTCAAGTGGCTCGAATCCGTGCTCAAGTCGCACAGCAGCCGCTGGTACGACAGCGACGGGCATGTGGTGCGTGGAGGATCGACGGATTCGCTGATCGTTCTGTTCAGCCACCACACGAGCACCACGATGGGCAATCTGCTGCCCGACCCGTACCACCCGTTCGAGGGGCGGCACGACGGGAACGAGCTGGTCTCGCTGCTCCAGCGCTACCCGAACGTGGTGGCCTGGGTCAACGGTCACACCCACGAGAACCGGATCACCCCGCACGGCCACGCGGTCCCCGAGCGTGCCTTCTGGGAGATCAACACCGCGTCCCACATCGACTATCCGCAGCACGCGCGCATCATCGAGCTGGCCGACAACGGGGACGGCACCCTGTCCCTTTTCACCACGCTCATCGAGTCCGCGGCGCCCTACCGGACGGACTTCGCCGACACCTCCGACCGGGGCCTGGCGGCCCTGTACCGCGAGCTGTCCTACAACGACCCCTACGCCACCCCGGCCGCGCGGCTCGGCTCCTCCGCCGACCACAACACCGAGCTCCTCCTGGCCCACCCGGGCAAGTAGGCCCCGGCGCCGTCCGGCCGCTCCACGGGCGGACGGCGCGAAGGCACAACTCCCTTGGCCACAAGGCCAGTTGGCGCCCATCGGCGGCCGGGATCGCCAGCCGCGAGCGTCCAGTTTCGACCTGGACACCGCCCTCGGGCCGCTGTCATGGTGAGGGCAGAAGTCGCGAGCCGGACTCCTCGCCGGCAAGAGCCACTCCGTCCGCTCGGCCGACCACACCCCCACCCACCGCTCCCGGTGCGCAGCATCACCGGCAGGGCGGCCGTCGCGGGAGCTCCAGGCCGCCCACGCCGCCACCGGGAAGGCGCCCGGCGAGTGGGACGACGGGGTCCCTGGTACTCCCCCCACCAGGCGGCGCCCCGCCCCGCTCGCCGGGCTCACCTCGCGAAAAAACAGGTGCGGGCCCCGCTGTCCGCCCACTACCGTGGACGGCATGAAGGTCACCATCAGCAGCAGCGTCATGACCGCGCGAGCGACCAGCTCGCCGGTTGCCGCCGCCTGACCTCATTCACCTCTCCCCCGGCGACCGGAAACGGCCCGCCGGTTGGACCGTCGGATTCTCGTACGTGGCTGCCGCTCCGCGCCGCTCCCGTACCGGAGCCCCCTTCGCGTTCCGTGCTCGCGGTCCTTTTCCGGCTGCCCCACAGCCAAAGGATCCGCAGTCATGGAGACCGAGCACGTCGTCCGTACCTTCGTCGAGTACTTCGAGAGCCGGGGGCACCGGCGCATCACCGGCTCGTCGCTGTTGTCGCCGCCCGGTGACCCCGTCCTGTTCACCACCTCGGGCATGCATCCCCTCACGCCGTATCTGGAGGGGCGCCCGCACCCGCTCGGCCGACGCCTGGTGAACGTCCAACGCTGCCTGCGCACCACCGACCTGGACGAGGTCGGCGACGACAGCCATCTCACGGTCTTCGAGATGCTCGGCACCTGGCCGCTCGGGGACTACGGCAGCTCGCAGAGTCTGCGCTGGGGCCATGACCTGCTGGTCGACGGCTTCGGCGTCGATCCCGGGCTGCTGTACGCCACGGTCTTCGGCGGCGACGAACACGCCGGCCCGGACACCCAGTCCCTGCGGACCTGGCAGGAGCTGGGGGTGCCGGTCGAGTTGACCACCGAGGAGAACTGGTGGTCCAACGGGCCCACCGGCCCCTGCGGCCCGGACTCGGAAATCTTCCTCTGGACCGGTGACAACCCGCCGCACTCCACCCCGACCCGCGACGAGCGCTGGGTGGAGGTGTGGAACCACGTGATGATGCGCCACCGGCGCGGCGACGACGGCACCCTGACCCCGCTGCCCCGGCCGAACATCGACACCGGGCTCGGCCTGGAACGGCTCGCCGCCGTCCTCCAGGGCAAGCGGTCGGTCTTCGAGACCGACCTGTTCGAACCGTGGACGAGCACCGTGCCCTCGCTGTGGCCGCTGGACGAACCGTCCCTGCGTCTGGTCTGCGACCATCTGCGCTCCGCCGTCGTCGTGATCGGCGACGGAGTGCTGCCGTCCCATACCGGGCGCGGATACGTCCTGCGGCGGCTGGTGCGCCGGGTGCTCACCGCTCTGTGGCGGATCGACCCGTCCCGCACGCTCGGGGACCTCCCCGAGGAACTCGTCGGGCACACGCTGGACCACTTCGGCCAGAGCGGGGAAAGGGCCGGGATCCGCGGCGTACTCCTCGATGAGGAACTGCGCTTTGCCCGGCTCCTGGAACGGGGACGCCGCGTGCTGTCCCGGCCGCGCTTCTCCGGGCCGCTCGACGAAGACGACCTGCGCCATCTGCACGACACCCACGGGCTGCCCCGTGAGCTCGTGCTGGGGCTGCGCGCCGAGGGGCCGGGGGCCGAGTCCTGAGCTCCGACCGCCGGTCGGCGCGGCGCGCACCGAGCGCCCGTCGGCCCGCGGCCCGGGCCCGCGCGACCTCCTCACAACGGCCGAAACCGTCCTACCGCCGGCACGGACCTTAGACTCGGCGGATGGCTAAGTACTTCGACGTGCACCCCGAGAACCCTCAGCGGCGCACCATCAGCAGCGTGGCCGACAGCATCCGTTCCGGCGCGCTCGTCGCCTATCCGACGGACTCCTGCTACGCGCTCGGATGCCAGCTGGGCAGCCGTGACGGCATCAACCGGATCAGGTCGATTCGCGAGCTCGACGACCGCCACCACTTCACCCTGGTGTGCGAGAACTTCGCCCAGCTGGGCCAGTTCGTCCAGATCGACAACGACGTGTTCCGCGCCATCAAGGCGGCCACGCCCGGCAGTTACACCTTCATCCTGCCCGCCACCCGCGAAGTGCCCAAGCAGCTGCTGCATCCGAAGAAGAAGACGGTCGGCGTACGGATCCCGGATCACGCCGTGGTGCAGGCCCTGCTCGCCGAGCTCGGCGAGCCGCTCCTCTCCAGCACCCTGCTGCTCCCCGACGAGGCCGAGCCGATGACACAGGGCTGGGAGATCAAGGAGCGCCTCGACCACGTGGTGGACGCCGTACTGGACTCCGGGGACTGCGGCACCGAACCGACCACCGTCATCGACTTCTCGGGCGGCGAGCTGGAGATCGTACGCCGGGGCGCGGGCGACACCTCGCGCTTCGAGTAACGCCCGCGCCCACGGGCATCCGTCCGCCGCGACTTCGGTCACGGGCCGGGGCGCGGCTCCCGTCACCGCACGTCAGTCGCGGCGGGGGCCGATGACGCCGCTCCCGTCCTGCACGGTGATCGCCTGGGCGGGGCAGGAGTCGGCGATGTCCAGGATGCGCTCGTCCGGTTCGAGCGGGTCCGCGACCACCCGGGCGTGCTCGGCATCGAGCGCGAACACGTCGGGGGCGGCCCCGGCACACATGCCCGAGGCCAGACACAGACGCGGGTCCACCCGTACGGTCCAGGTCATGGCGCTCACCACGCGACCGGCATGACGCGCGGGCCCCGGACCAGCATCTCGGACTTCCAGGTGATGTCGCCGGCCAGTCGCAGACCGGGGAAGCGGGCGAGGAGTCCGTTCAGCGCCTCCTGGAGTTCCAGCCGGGCCAGCGGGGCGCCCAGGCAGTGGTGGACCCCGTGGCCGAAACCGAGGTGCTGGTTGCCTTCTCGGGCGATGTCGAGCACACCGGGGGCGGTGAAGCGCAGCGCGTCGCGGTTGGCGGCGCCGGTCGCGACCAGGACCGGGGTGCCGGCCCTGACCAGGGTGCCGCCCACCTCGACGTCCTCGGTGGCGTACCGCGCCTGGCCCGCCCCGCTGCCCAGCGGCACGAAGCGCAGCAGTTCCTCCACCGCGTTCGCGACGAGTTCCGGGTGCGCCCTGAGCTGGGCGAGCTGCTCGGGGTGGTCGAGGAGGGTGAGGGTGAAGTTGGGGATCTGGGATGCGGTGGTCTCGTGTCCGGCCACCAGGACCGCCACGCACAGGTCGACGAGTTCGAGCTCGGTGAGGCGGTCGCCGCCGTCGCGGGCCTCGATGAGCGCGGTCATCAGGTCGTCCTGCGGCTCCTGCCGGTGCAGGGCGATCAACTCGCCCATGTAGGCGCGCAGTTCCTCGCGGTTGGCCTCGAACTCGGCGGCGGTGAGCGAGCTCGTGGACAGCGCCGCGTCGCTCCACACACGGAAGCGCGGCCGGTCCTCCGCGGGCACCCCGAGCAGTCGGCAGATCACCGCGACCGGCAGCGGCAGCGCGTAGGCGTCCACCAGGTCGACCGGCGGGCCGGCCTCTTCCATGGCGTCGAGGAGTCCCGCCGTGAGCTCGCGGACCTGCGGGCGCAGCTTCTCCACCTGACGGACGGTGAACGCCCGCGCCACCAGCGAGCGCAGCCGGGTGTGGTCCGGCGGGTCCATCCCGAGGATCCCGCTGGCGGTGCGCCCCTCGGACTGCCGCGGCTCGTCGTGTTCGGCGCCCGCCGCCCGGCTGAAGCGCTGGTCACCGAGGACGAGCCGGGCGTCGGCATAGCGCGTGACCAGCCAAGCCGGTTCGCCGTAGGGCAGCTGGACGCGTAACAGGCCCGGCAGGGCGCGTACGCGCTCGTACTCGTCGGCGAGCTGGATCCCGTCGGAGGTGTTGAAGGGATAGCTGAGGGGTGTGATGTCGGTGCCGGTGCGCTTGTCGGGGTCGGTGTCCGTGTACCTGTCGGTGTCAGTGTCGGCTGTTGTCACTGCGGCCTCCCGGATGTAAGCAGCTGCTTACAACGGTAGGGACGACCCCAGGGGCGGTCAACGGCGCATTGTGGCCGTTATCCTGACGGGCCGTCTGAGAGGACCGACCCCATGCCAGAAGACTCCGAATCGTCCGCCGGTGAGCGCCGCCGCGATGCCGGAGCCACCCGCCGGCGGCTGCTCGACGCGGCCCGGGACCTGTTCGCGGAACGCGGCTACGAAGGGGCGACGGTCCGCGAGATCGCCGAGCGGGCGGGCGTCAACCAGGCTTTGCTGTTCCGGTACTTCGGGTCCAAGCAGGGGCTGTTGACGGAGGTCGTGGCAGAAGGCGGTCTGGAACGCTTCCGGGCCACGCCCCCCGAGGAGCTCTTCGAGACCGCACTCCGCTCAATGCTGACGAGCAGCGCGGAGGGCGCGGACCGCACCCTGGAGGTCTACTTGCGCTCCATCGGGCGCGGCGACGAGGCGACCGGGACCCTGCGGGAGCTGGGTGAGCGGTACCAGCGCGCCCTGGCCGAGCTCTCCGGGGCCAAGGACGGCGCGCTGCGCGCGGACCTGGCCATGGCCTGGCTGCTCGGCATCGGCCTCATGCGCACGGTCGTGGCGCGCGAGCCGCTGGCCAGCGCGGACCCGGACACCGTCTGCCGGCTGGTGGTGGGCACGGTCGACCACCTCTGGTCCACGCCGGAGCGGGAAGCGCCGTAGGTGTCAACTGGCCTGTTTGCCGGGCTGGTTGACTTCTCGTCATGTTCAGGTGGGTGCGGCGCGGGAGGGGCGGGGCCCTCGCCGGGGGCCGGAACGTTGTCGATCTCCGGCCCCCGGATGGGGCGGGGGTCATTCCTCGATCCGTACCGCGCCGTACGGGGCGGCGGGGGTCAATCCTCGATCCGTACGGCGCCTGACGGGCAGAGGCCGCCGGCCTGGCGGCCGGCCGGGCGCTGGGACGGCTCGGGCTCGGGCGTGAGCACGTCGACGAGGCCGTCGTCGTCCTGGTCGAAGACGCCGGGCGCGGTCAGTGCGCACGATCCGGCGCCGACGCAGACGTCACGGTCGGCGGACACCCGCAGGGGCCTTCCTTCCTCGCCGGTCACCAGGTGACCGGCAGCTCGTTGACGCCCTGGATCGTCGTGCCCGGACGCAGGGTGAGCCGCTCCACGGGGACGGCGAGGCGCAAGGTCGGGATACGGTCGAACAAGGCGGTGAGGATGACTTCGAGTTCCAGGCGGGCCAGGTTCTGGCCGAGGCACTGATGCACCCCGAAGCCGAAGGACAGATGGTGGCGTGCCGTACGGTGCACATCGAGGGAGTCAGGGTCCTCGAAGACCGAACCGTCCCGATTGGCAAGGGAGTTGACGACCAGCACACCCTCGCCCGCGCGGATGTGCTGCCCGTCGATCTCGATGTCCGCCGTGGCCACGCGACCGCCCGCGATGTCGGCGATCGCGAGGTAGCGCAGGAGTTCTTCGACGGCGTTGGGCACCAGCGTCGGATCGGCCCTCAGGGCGGCGTGCTGATCGGGGTGTTCCAGCAGGGTGATCACGCCGAGCGAGGTCATCGAGGCGGTGGTCTCGTGACCGGCGACGAGCAGTAGCAGGGCGGTCGAGACCAGTTCCTCGCGGTCGATCTCTCCGGCGGCCAACTGCCGTGCCACCAGGGCGTTCAGGAGGCCGGGGCCCGGCTCCGTCCGCATCCTCGTGATGAGGCCGTCCAGGTAGTGGTTCAGGTCGTCGCGAGCGGCGATCGCGGCGCTCGCGTCCGCCGACTGCACCAAGCGCCTGCTCGCGTCCTGGAAGAAGTCGTGGGCCGCGTACGGGACGCCGAGCAGTTCGCAGATCACCATGGAGGGGACGGGCAGAGCGAACTGGGCGACCAAGTCGGCGGGCGGCCCTCCGGCGAGCATCTCGTCGATGAAACCGTGCACGATGCGCTCGACGTCCGGCCGCATGCTCTTGATCCGCTTCACGGTGAACTCGCTGATCATCATGCGTCGGCGGGTGCCGTGCTCGGGCGGGTCCATGCCGATGAACGACGGGCGACCGTCGCGGAAGGCCTTGAACCGGGGGATTGTGGCCGGGAATTGGTCGTGGGTGCGGTCGGAGGACAACCGGGGATCGGCGAGTAACTTACGCGCGGCCTCGTGCTTGGTCACCACCCAGGCCCGTCGGCCGTCGAAGAGGGTCACGGCGCGCAGGGCGCCGGGATTGTCGCGTAACTCGCTGTAGAGCTGCGGCAGTTGGTAGGGGCAGGTGCGGTCGGCCGGGAAGGCGGGAGCCTCGCCCGTCTGCAACGACGCGGCGGTGTCGGTCGCTTCGGTCGCTTCGGCCGTATTGGTCGCTTCGGTCGCTTCGGCCGTATTGGTCGCTTCGGCCGTATTGGTCGCTTCGGTCGTATGGGTCATCGAATCCATCGGATCCCTCGAAACCTCAGACGTAAAGAACGGACTGTTCTCTAATTGGGAGGCTAGGCTGCCCTCTTGGAGAGCGCAACGGCCCCTGTCGGACACACTCGGGAGGCATGGGTGCCCAACAGCACCGGCCCGGCCACCGAACCACCCCTTGACCACCGCAAAGGTCCCCGGCGCCGTGGCGAGGAGCTGGAAAGCGCCATTTTGCGGGCGACCCTGGATGAGCTCACCGAGGTGGGCTACTCCGCGCTGACCATGGAGCGGGTGGCCGCCCGCGCCCGTACCGGTAAGGCCGCCGTCTACCGGCGCTGGCCCAGCCGGGCCCAACTGGTGCTTGATGCCTGCAAGTTGGGCGACCTGTCCGCCGTCGACCTGCCCGACACCGGTCGACTCCGCAGCGATGTGCTGGCCCTGCTGCGGCACATGGCGGCCATCATGGCCAGCCCGCTCGGCGACATCATGCGCGGGCTCCTCGGGGAGATGTCCCGCGATCCCGAACTGGCCGAACTGATCCGGGAGCGGGTCCACGCCGTCCGTCCGTCGACGGTCCACGTCATCCTGGAACGGGCCGTCGAGCGCGGGGAGATCGAGCGGTGGGTCCTCACGTCGCGCCGGGCCACGGTCGCGACCGACCTGCTGCGCAATCAGTTCCTGCTGTTCGGCGCGCCCGTGGCGGACGACGTCATCGTGGACATCGTCGACGACGTCTACCTGCCGCTGGTCCTGAGTCCGGCACCTGTCTTGACCCGGGGCCCGGACCCTGCGCCCGCCCCGGCCCTTGGCGCCGGCGTTGGCGTTGGTCCCGGCGCGGGCGCGGGGCCGGCGGGGCCGGGTCCCGGAAACGGGGTCCGGAGACGGGGTCCGGCGGCGGGGTCCGGCGGGCGGGACGGTCGCCGGACCCCGTCGTGATTCCGGTCAGCGCAGGCGGTCGACCATCTTGTTCATCTGCTCGATCTCGGCGTTCTGTGCCGCGATGACGTTACCGGCGAGCTTCTTCGCCTCGGCGTTGCTGCCGTTCTTCTGCTCGTCCTTGGCCATGGTGACCGCGCCTTGGTGGTGGCCGATCATCAGCTGGGCGAACTTCTTGTCGAAGTCCTTGCCCTTGGCGGACTTGAGGGCGCTCATGTCCTGGTCGGACATCATCCCGGCCATGCCGGACGAACCGTGGTGCATCCCCGGCATGTCCCCCATCGACGAGGAGGGGGCGGGCAGCGGCTTGCCCCAGGACTTGAGCCAGCCCCGCATGGTGGCGATCTCCGGGTCCTGGGCCTTCTCGATCGCCGTGGCCAGGGTCTTGACCTCGGAGTCGGCGGCCCGGCCGTCGGCGAGGCGTGCCATTTCGATCGCCTGCTGGTGGTGCGGGATCATCTGCTGGGCGAACGCCACGTCGGCGTCGTTGAACGTGCCGGTGGCGGACGGAGCGCCCGAGGACGCGGCGCTGCTCGCGCCATGGTTCATGGTCGGGGTGGCCGAGTCGTCGGACCGCGATCCGCCGGAGGATCCGCAGGCCGCCAGCGTGAGGGTGAGGGCGACGGCGGTACTGACGGCCGCGAGGGAGTGGCGGCGGGTAGCCGACGTCGAGGCAGCGGCAGTGTGGGCAACAGACATGTGTGGGTTCTTTCCATGGAGGCGCACCCCTTCCGGGCGCGCGCGAACGGGCGGGACACTTCGCCGACCCGGCCGCCGGAGGGCCGAGTCGGGGCGCCCGTCACGTCCGCGCGATGCACACCTCTAGGAGCAGCTGTCTACCGGCACGAGGGGGACCGCGCCGGGCCACGTCGCGCAGCGCCGCACGACGACCCGCGAGCCCCCATACGACGACAACCACCAGGCCGAGGACGGCGAACAACCCGGCTGCGGTCAGCGGCAGGCGATCCCTGGCGGGGGTGGACACACAGCGTTCGCCCCCCATGGAGGAGACGACAGGGCCGGCGTGCACCAGACCCCGCTCGCCCCGCATATCGGCATGACCCATATTCATGGGTGCACTCATGGGACTCATGGGCGCGCTCATGGGTTCCGCAACCGTCGTCTCGCCGTGGCAGCCCGCGGCGGCACTCGCCGGAGCACCATGCATGGCGAACAGCCCGAACAGGACGGCACACAGCACGAGGAGGCGGGAGAGTCCCGCCCCACACGTCCGCCTACGGTCCACGCTCGCCCTCGGCCTTCTCTCACGCGTACGACCCGGATGGTTCCTAGACTCGTCCGACTTGCACGGTTCCTACGCCTTGTGTGCTCGGGCCCGACCATACCCCCACCGGGTTTGTTGCGGGCGACCGCGCCTCGGCATGGCGAGCTTGCGCCGTTCGTTCGCCTACGGCGTTTCGGGCCGCGTTCCCGAACCCGCTGACCACACCGAAGTAGCCAGGTCAGTGGTGGAATTTGGGTTGGTCCGCCACAAGGGTGAGCTATGTTTTGAGCACACATGGCACGAGAAGGAGGCCGTCCGGTGTCTTCGGGGCAGCAGGTACGCGCCCAGTCGGCCGCGATCACGCCGAGCGGGGAGCCCTCGGACCACGAGCGTTTGCCGGCCGACCGGGTCCGGGCGCTGTTCGACGGTCATCGCCTCTCCCCCGGGCAGCGGCGCATCGCCCAGTACCTCATCGATCACCTCACCGACGCCGTCTTCCTCTCGATCACCGAGCTCGCCGAGCGGGTGGGCGTCAGCCAGCCGTCGGTGACCCGGTTCGCCACCTCCCTCGGGTACAGCGGCTATCCGGCGCTGCGTGACGTCCTCCAGCCGATCGCCCTGAGCGCGGTCGCGGCCACTCCCGAGGGCCGAGAGGCGAGCCGCCACAACGAGCTCCAGGCGGCGGTGGACGCCGAGATCGAGAACCTGGAACATGTGCGCCGGCTGGTCGCCAACACCACCCAAGTCCTGGAGATCGGCCGCGAACTGGCCGCCTCGGTGCCGCTGACCGTCCTCGGGCTGCGAATCTCCGTCTCGCTCGCGGAGTACTTCGCGTACGCGGCCCGGCGCATCCACCCCGATGTGCGACTGGTGACGCGCGGCGGAAGCGTCGCCTATGACGCGTTGCTCCAGTCCCGTTCGGCGGGCGGCACCTGGGTGCTGGCCTTCGCCATGCCCCGGCACGCCAAGGAGACGCTGGCCGCGATGCGCACCGCTCGCAGCGCCGGACTCCGGATCGCACTGATCACGGACACCACGCTCGGCCCGCTCGTCGACGAGGCCGATGTCGCCCTGGCCGCGGGCACCGGGTCTCGCCTGGTGTTCGACTCGTACGCGGCGCCGAGCGTTCTGGCCGCCGCGCTGCTCCAGGCCATGGCCGACGCGGATCCGGAGCGGACCCAGGCGCGGCTGGAGGAGTACGAGCAGGCCGCCGACAAGCACGGCTTCTTCCTCTAGGGCTCGTCCCAGCGCGGCCCGGACACCCGTCGGCCCCATTACCCCGTCTGACCTGCCCATGAGCGGGTCGGGCGGCTTTCCCGTTTCCTCCGTGGGGGCCGGATTCGTCCGGTCGATCGCGCAAGATCTTCACACCGTAACAGCGTATGAATTTTTTCATACCCTTGTTTACTCAACGGTATATATGTTTACTGAGCCGTGGCGGCCATCGATCTCCCCCATGCCAAGGAGAGCGACCCCAGTCCCTCTGCGAACGGACCGCCGGCGTGGCGCCCCCTCCTCACGTCGCGCCGGCTGTCCGATCCAGGCTGTTGGATCCGATGGAACGCCCATGGCGGCCTCGGCTAACCCCTGAGCCGGGGCCGCCCCCACCTCTCGGTCAAAGTTCGACAACCATCGGAAGCGACGAGAATGTCCCCTACGGCCCCCACCACCACGCTCAGCCCGGACTGGCCCTGCCAGGTCAAACCACCCGGGACTCGTGACTGGGAGCGCACCGCCACCCGTTGGCTGCGCGACCTGCTGCCGGCCCGCTACGCCGGCTACTCACCCCTGATCCGGCACCACGTCCTGTTGGCCCGGCACGCACAGATCCAGGTGCAGCACGAGATCCGCGCCGTGCGCGTCGCCCTCCAGACCAGCCGCGCCGAACTACCTCCCCTGGGTGTGGCACCGGCCGTCATCGAGAACACCATCAGGATGTACGCGATGGAACTCGAACAGCTGGGCCGACTGGCCCGGGGAATCCGCCTCATCATGGAGGCGCTGACCGACGAAGGCCCCACCCCGCGCAGGACCTCCGTACAGCGAAGGTGACGCGGACGGCAGCGCCCGGCGGGGCGCCCGTGGGCCGGAATGCGATCTATCGGGGTGCGTGCGAGCGTGGAGGTGGCTCAACCTCCGACCTGCCCAGCAGGGGGCGACCACAATGAGTAAGAAACAGACCCGCCAGAACCGGGGAGCGCGCACCGGCGGCCACGACCGGAGCGCCACCCCCGAGGCCACGGAGCAGACGAAGACCTCCACGGCGCCGACCACATCTCAGGCGGCCCATCCTGCTCCGGAGGTCTCCCACAAGCGGTCACCGAAGTTCGGTCACAACTAGCCACTGAATCGGCGTTGTTATAGAGAGCTGCTGGAGCGGCCATAGGGAGCCGACACATATGCGGCCACCCCACTGCCCCAACTACTCGCCCCGTGCGAGCAGTTGGGGCTCCCCCGTCCTCGCCCTGGCACCGTGACACTGTGACACCCTGACCGTTACACCGTCAGAACTCGGAGTTGTCCGCCCAGCGCTTAAGCAGGTCCTCGTCGCCTGAGGTCGCGAAGGCATCGGCGCTGTGGTCGAGGCGTCCGTACATGAGCAGGAGCAGATCGGCGGCGCCACCTTCGACGGTCGCGTCCGCCGTCTCCGTACCCCCCGAACCGTCCGTCAGGTACGGGTCGAGGCCGAAGCCGTCGGGGCGCAGACGGACCAGCCAGTCACCGGCCCGGTCGGCGCACCGGAACCGGATCGTTTCGCCGTGCCCGCGCAGGTGGGCGGTCTTGGGGGCGAAGGAGACGGCGAACGGCAGGTTGACCAGGAACTCGTCCACTCCGTCGGCGGCGAGTGCGGGGTCGATCTCGGGCCGAAGGCCCAGGGCGAGTTCGGCGTCGACGCGGTGCATCAGCGTCTCGAACAGCATCCGCCGCATCCAGAACCGGGCGTGGGGATCGGCGCCCCACACCCACATGGGGGCATCCGGATCGATGTCGGCGAACGCGTGGCGTGCCACCTGTGCGGAGCTGGTCAGCCAAGCGGGGTAGCCGTCGTCGCCGGCCGGCAGTTCAAGTGCGGCGTCGCGGCTCAGCGGCCGCTCCTGAACGCGCTCCCGCAGCAGCCAGGAGAACATGCGCTGCACGCTCCCGGTGTGCCGGATCAGGTCGACGAGGCTCCAGCCGGGACAGCTCGGTACCGGTGTCGCCAGGTCCGCACCCTCGACGACGGCCACGAATCGCGCGGTCTCCGCCAGCACCGCGTCGCAGTGGGTCGCCGGGGCGGACGCCCAGCGCGACCCATACGAACCGGGCCCCTCCCCGGTCCCACCCCTGGCCACGCCTCCGGCCTCGTTTCCGGTCTCGTTTCCGGCCCCGTTGTTGTCCTCACCCATGTTGTCCTCGCCCATGTCGACACCCCTGCCCATGTGGTTGCGTCCTGAAGTGGTCCCTGTGACCTCTGTCCGGGATCAGTCTGCGCTGCGGCTCGGTCCCTCGTGGCCCCGGGCTCCACCCCCGATGCGGGGAGGTCCAGATGACGCGGGGAGGTTCAGAGGTTGCTGTCCAGGAACGTCTGCAACGCGGGTCCGTCCATGACACCCGTCTCCGAGGCCGCCACCTCCCCCGCTTTGAGAAGGACGACCGTGGGAGCGCCCGTGACGCCGTAGCGCCGCACGGGTTCCGGGCAGCGGGTCATATCGACCTTGACGGCGGTGAGACGCCCCGCGTATCGCTCGGCCGCCTCGCTCACGACGGCGTCCATCTTCTTGCACGCGTCGACGGCCTTGGGCCAGGTTCCGACGAAGAGGACCAGCACCGGGCCGTCGGCCACGGTGAGGATGAAATCGAACTCCTCGTTCTCCAGCGGTTGGTGAACCCTGCGGGCCATGTTGCTGCTCCTCGTGTTCCGATCCGTACGCCGACGACCGCGACGAGCAGTACTCCGCTCGGCACCGCCACTCCATGATGACCTCCCTCCGCGACCTGCGGTGACGCGCATGCCCGGCCGTCCGGCGAGGTGCGCCGCGTGGGGGCCGAGCGGGCGGATACTGGCGGCGTTTCCGTACCCCGCGCGTCCGAGGAGCCGGTCATGGTCCTGCCTGCCCCGTCCCACCAGCGTCCGTCCGGAACCCTGGCCCGTCGTTCGGTGCTGCTCGGGGCGGCGGCCTGGTGTGTGGGGGCCACCGGGTGCTCGGGCGGGACGGCGTCGCCGCCGCCGGGCACCACGTCGTCCGCGTTCGGCTCGCGGACGCCGGGCGCCGCGACCTCCTCCGCCCCGGGCTCTGCGGCGACCACCAGTACCCCCTCCGCCTCCGACGCATCGGCTTCCGCGAGCCCCGGCGGCGCGCTCCCCCGGGCTCGGCAGTGGCATCCAGGCCCGGGCGAGATCCAGCCCGAGGTCAAGCTCGCGGCGGTGCGGCTCGTCGAGGCGCTCGGTACGTGGTCCCCGGGGCAGGGCACCGAGCGTGCCGCCGCCGGCCGGGTCGCGGCGCTGGGCATCTCCGCTGCGTCGGCGGCCCAACTGGCAGCGCAGGCAGGTTCGTTGAGACCCTCTGCGGATGCGGCGGTGGTCCGGGTGATCGATGCCCAGTACGGCGGGATCCTGTCCGACACGGCGAGCGTGCTGGTCGTCTGCGACCAGCCCACCCTGATGGGTGCCGCCGTCCGGCCCGGTGGCACCACCGTCGACGTACGGCTCGGCCGCACCTCCGACGGCTGGGAGGTCACCGACCTGCACCCGGCGGCCCCGGGCCCCGCCGTGGCACTGGGGCCGACGGCGCGGGAGGTTCTCGCCCAGTCCCGGATCGAGCTGCCACCCGCCTCGGTCGCCGACATCCGCAGCGGCGCCGTGCACGACAGTGTGCTGCGCGCGATGCTCCAACTGGCGGGCACTTACCGGCTGTCGGTCAGCGTGGTGCGCTCCGGGCATCCGATGGACGTGTTCGGCACCGATCGCCCCAGCGACCACCCACTGGGCCGGGCTTTCGATGTGTGGCGCATCGACGGCCACGCCGTCGTCGACCCGGCGACCTCCCGCACCCTGATCACCGCGTTCATGCGGGCGGCGGCCGCAGCGGGGTCGTACAACGTCGGCGGCCCGGTCCAGCTCACGGGCGGCGCCACGACGAACCAGTTCTTCTCCGACGACACACATCACGACCACGTACATGTGGGCTTCACCGCGTGACGGGGCGACGGGCTTCGCCGTCAGGGCCGTTGTAGGTGCTCCACACAACACCGCCGGCGCCAACACGGTTTCCCCACCTGTACGCGAGAGTCCCGGACGCGCCTTCAGGCAGTCGTCGTCAGGACATCGCCACGGTCAGCAGGAACGCCGAGTCCTCCAGGGCTTCCACCGTGTGGGGCGTGGCGGGCACCGCCAGGAGGTCTCCGTGCCGGCCCTCCCAGGTGTCCGCCCCCGCGACGAGCCGGATCCGTCCCGTCCACACCAGCAGCGTGGCCTCGCCCCCGTGGTCGTGTTCGCCGAGTGTGTTCCCCTCGATCAGTGCCATGACCGTCTGCCGCAGTGCGCGCTCATGCCCGCCGATCACCGTGGTCGCGCTGCGTCCCGCCTCGGCGGTGCGGGCGGCGTTGAGCTGGGCGCGGACGATTGCTTCCAGGGAGAACTTCTCCATGCCGTGGTCTCACTTCCCTCTGCGAACGTGTCCCGGGAGTGCCGTGCCGCGCGGGCCGCAGCACCATGGGGGTGTACCACGCCGACCCTGACAGAACCATGTGGCGGCGGCACGCCAGGACGCGCCGGAAGGCGGCGGTTCGGGCCGGGATCGGTGGGAACCGTCGCCGCCCGCCACCGGCAACCGATCCGCCGCCCCACCATTTCCTGTACCGCCCGACGCCGGTCCACGTGTCAGGGCGCCTCGGTCCCGAGGCCGTGGGCCAGGGCCGACGCGGTCTGGGCGATCACCGCGTTGTCCACGGCGGCGTCGGCCGTCGTGTGGTTGGTGTAGATCGCGAGGATCACGGGGTGGCCCGACTTCGGCCAGGCCACGGCGATGTCATGGGCGGACCCATAGGCGTCGGTGGTGCCGGTCTTGTCACCCACCGTCCAGTCCTGGGGCAGGCCGGCCCGGATGCGTTCGCCGCCGGTGACGGTGGCCCGCAGCCAACTGTTCAGGCGATCCCGGTCGGCCGGAACGAGGGCGCTGCCCAGCGAGGTCCACGCGAGATCGCGGCCCATGGCGGCGGGGGTCGTGGTGTCACGCCGCTCGCCGGGCTTCCAGTCGTTCAACTCCGGCTCCCAGCGGTCGAGTCGGGAGATGGGGTCGCCGAGCGAGCGGTAGTAGTGGGTCATGCCCAGAGGGCCGCCGATCTGGTGGAGCAGGAGATTTCCGGCGGTGTTGTCGCTCCGGGTGATGGCCGCGTGGCAGAGGTCAGCGACCGTCATTCCCTTCTCGCCCTGTCCGGCGGTGACGGGCGAATTGGCGACCTCCTCGCCCGCCTTCCAATGGACGACCCTCTCCATCAGCCCGGGCTCCACATGGCGCGCCTTGTCGAGGACGGCCGCGCACACCATGGCCTTGAAGGTGGACAGGGAGGGGAACGTCTCGTGACCCCGGTAGCTGACGGCCCGTCCGGTCACCGTGTCGACGGCGTACGCGCCGATGCGTACATCGTGGGCCGCTTCCAGACGCCTCAGCTCGTCCGCCACACCTTGTGTGTCACCTACATGTGTGCCACCTCCATGTGTGCTACCCCCATGGAGCGACCCCGGCGCCGTTGAGGTGGTGACGGTCGGCCGGTCGTGGGCCTCGGCCGCCTGCGCGGTGGAAGCGGTGCCGGTGGTGAGCACCGTGAGGGCGATGAGTGCCGCGGACCAGGTCGTGCGGGAGCGGCGCGGGAACGCAAGGTGTGTCGTGTTGTCTCGCATGGCCCCAGCAGAACAGCCGGGGCCCACCGCCGTCCAAGACCCCTGCGGGGAACATGGTCATAGCGAACTGCCTATGGCGCCTGCTCGGAGGAGGTGCAGCCCGGGTGGGAGTCCACCACATGTGGCCACCACATAGGACCCCACAGGGCCCACATAGGGCCGGTCAACATAGGGCGGGGAAGGGGCTTCGCCGTGTGGTGTGTTCGCCCGTGGTGCCCAAGGCCCGCGTCCATCAGCCGTTTTCCCTTCCCGTCGCCGCGCCCGGCGGCCAGGCGTGCTTCTGCGCCCCACCGCGATCGCCGTATGGTGAGGCGTCAGATATGTCTCCGTAGAGGGGAATTGATGGTGCCCAGGACCAGGATCTTCCGACATGCCGTCGGCTTCGGGGCCGCCCTCCTGCTGTCCGGCGGCCTGAGTCCGACGGCGTACGCCGCAGGCACCCCCACGGCCCCCAGATCGGACGCGGCCGGGCTCGGCGCCTACTGGACCGCCGCTCGGTTGACGGCCGCCCGGCCCGCCGACGCCAGCGCCAGCGTCGGCACCGGCACCGGCACCGGCACCGGCACCGGCACCGGCAAAGCCACGGGCAGAGGTACGCATGACACCCCGGGGGCAACCGACGCCTCCCCCAGCGGGGACGGCCCGCGCCCGGGTGAGTCCATCCCCCCGAGCCGGAGCTTCGACGGCATCCCGCAAGCGGGCACCTTCTTCTGGACGGACGCCTCGGGAGATGGACGCACCTGTAGCGGTTCCGTGGTCCGCAGCCCCGGCCGGGATCTGGTGCTGAGTGCCGGGCACTGCCTGAAGGGATACTCGGGCGACTCTCCCCGGCGTCACCTGGGGTTCGTGCCGCAATACCACGACGGGCTCACACCGTTCGGCATCTTTCCCGTGCGGGACAACGGCGTGTACGTCTCGCAGGAGTACTACGACCGGGGTGAACACGCGGGCGCCGCCTATGACTTCGGGTTCGCGGTCACCGAACCCAACGAGGACGGACAGCGGCTGGAGGACGCGGTCGGCGGGGTGCATCTGCTGACCGGGTCTGGGTACTCCCACTCCTCGGTGCGCATGATCGGCTATCCCGGCGGCGCGCAGAAGCCGCTGGAGTGCCGGAGCCGGACCACCAAGTGGGTCAGCGACGATCCGGTGGACCCCGGCGTCTTCGAACGGGTCGCCTGCGACGGGTTCGTGGGCGGCACCAGTGGCGGGCCCATGCTGGTGCCGTGGTCGGGCGGCGGATGGGCGGTCGTCGGAGTCATCGGCGGCTATCACACGGGCGGCAACACCTCGCAGATCTCGTACAGCGCGTACTTCGACACGGCCACTAAGGCGTTGTACGACGCCGCGACCACCGGCGCCCCTCCGGCCGGCCCGGATCCCCGTTGACCATGGTGGTCTCCACGCACTGAGGCGCACGTGTTCCGCGACGGTGCGGTCGGCCACTGCCGGCCGCACCGCAACGATGGCGAACCCACTTCAAGGATTGCGCAATCGTGGAACCGTAGCCGCGTGCCGGGCGTTGTATTCCGACGACGGAACCGGCACAACCACGGAGGAACGACATGGGCGTGAGCCTGGGCAAGGGCGGAAATGTCTCGCTGAGCAAGGAAGCTCCCGGCCTTGCGGCCGTCACGGTGGGCCTGGGCTGGGACGTGCGCACCACCACCGGCACGGACCACGACCTCGACGCCAGCGCGCTGCTGTGCAACGAGAGCGGCAGGGTGCTCTCCGACAGCCACTTCGTCTTCTACAACAACCTGACCAGCCCGGACGGTTCGGTGCGCCACACCGGTGACAACCTCACCGGTGAGGGCGAGGGGGACGACGAGACGATCCACATCGACCTCACCACCGTCCCGGGGCCCGTCGCGAAGATCGTCTTTCCGGTCTCCATCCACGACGCGCAGGCCCGGGGCCAGAACTTCGGCCAGGTGCGCAACGCCTACATCCGCGTCATCAACCAGTCGGGCGGTGCCGAACTGGCCCGCTACGACCTCAGCGAGGACGCCTCGACCGAGACCGCGATGGTGTTCGGGGAGCTCTACCGGCACGGCGCCGAGTGGAAGTTCCGCGCCGTCGGCCAGGGTTACGCCTCGGGGCTGGCCGGCATCGCCTCGGACTACGGCGTCAACGTCTGATCCAGGGCGCGCACTTGGGGCCAACACGGTGCGGGGCGACAGCGGCACCCGCACCGTGTTGGCGGCGCGTCAGCACGTCAGGATGCGTGCACGTCGGCGGGTCGGTCCGTGGGCTCGTCCCGTCAGCACGCCTTGACGTGCCAGGCCGGAGCGAAGTTGTAATTGCCGTTGTACCAGTTGTTGTCGGGGTCGGTGTCGGTGTCGGTGTCGGTGTCGGGGTCGGTGTCGGTGTCGGTGTCGACCAGCGTGTTGTAGTTGCGGTCCTGGATCAGGGCGTGGGCGCCGCCGGTGTTGTCGTTGATCCAGGAACCCACGCCGTCCCAGTTGTTGAGGTGGTATTCGACGCAGTGGTACATCCGGAACATGGTTCCGGTGTAGTTCGCGCCGGTGTAGATGCAGAAATAGCCGGGTGTGCAGCCTTCGTTCGGGCTGATGCCCGCGACCCCGGACACACTGGCGCCGTTGTTGTCGTGCGGTCCGGCGGAGACGACGCCGGAGGCGGCGGCGACGAATCGGCGAGGGGCATATCGGCTGTCCCGAAACAACCGATCGGAGCTTTTCTCCGGAATCCCCGGGAGATCGTTGACGTCCGCCATCGGCACGGCGCCTGCGGACGGGGCCGCGTTGTTCTGTCGTACGGGGAGACTGGGAAAAGGGGGAGATGGGGGAAGGGAAAGGAGGCGCGGGTGCGGCGGAATCGGCTGTGCGAAACGGCCAGCTCCATCCGGACCGTCGCGGCGGTGCTGGCGTGATGCCCACCTCGGGCCGCCGGGCATTGTCCGATCATCACGGTTGTCGCGCGAGCGGGTGACGCCGCCGTCGGCCGCCTCGCCTGACACCGCGATCCCGGCTACGAAGAAATCGCACGCTCTCCCCCGCCGCCCGCCATCCACACCCACCGCCCACTCCCCCTTGGAGGCGCCCCGCCATGGAGTGGTTCTCGTCGTCGGCGTACTGGCTCGGCCGACTGGTGTTCCAGCGCTCGCTCGCCGCCGTCTATGTGGTGGCGTTCACTGCGGCGGCCCTACAGTTCCGGGCACTCATCGGGGAGCGAGGGATGCTGCCCGTGCCCGAGTTCGTGCGGCGCGTGCCCTTCCGCGCGGCGCCGAGCCTGTTCCAACTGCGGTACTCCGACCGGCTGTTCGCGGTGTGCGCCTGGGCCGGTGCGCTGCTTGCCGCAGCCGTCGTGGCGGGCGCCGCCGACGCCGTGCCGCTGTGGGCGGCGATGGGACTCTGGGCGGTGCTGTGGGCGCTGTATCTGTCGATCGTCAACGTGGGCCAGACCTGGTACGGCTTCGGCTGGGAGTCGCTGCTCCTGGAGACCGGGTTCCTCGCCGTCTTCCTGGGGAACGACGAGGTCGCCCCGCCGGTGGTCCTGCTGTGGCTGCTCCGCTGGGTGCTGTTCCGCGTGGAGTTCGGCGCCGGACTCATCAAGATGCGCGGCGACGCGTGCTGGCGCGACCTGACCTGCCTGTACTACCACCATGAGACCCAGCCGATGCCCGGCCCGCTCAGCTGGTTCTTCCACCATCTGCCCAAGCCCGTCCACCGGGTGGAGGTCGCGGCCAACCACTTCGTCCAACTCGTCGTGCCCGTCGCCCTGTTCACGCCTCAGCCGGTGGCGAGCGTCGCCGCTTCCCTGATCATCTGCACCCAGTTGTGGCTGGTGCTTTCGGGGAACTTCGCCTGGCTCAACTGGCTGACCATCGTCCTCGCCGCCTCCGCCCTGGACGGCTCACTCGTGGCCACTCCTCCGTCGCTGCCGAGCCCCGCGCTCTGGTACCGGATCGTGGTCCTCATCGTCGCCGCGCTGATCCTGGCCCTCAGCTATCGGCCGGCCCGCAATCTCCTCTCCCGGGGACAGCGGATGAACACGACGTACGAGCCGCTGCATCTGGTGAACTCCTACGGGGCCTTCGGGAGCGTCACACGCATCCGGCACGAGGTCGTCATCGAGGGAACGGCGGACGCGCACATCACGGAGTCGACGGTCTGGCGGGAGTACGAATTCCACGGAAAGCCGGGCGATGTGCGGCGCCTGCCACGGCAGTTCGCGCCCTACCATCTGCGCCTCGACTGGCTTCTCTGGTTTCTCGCGCTCTCGCCGTCCTACGGCTATTCCTGGTTCAGTGCCTTCGTCGAACGGCTCCTGGACCACGACCGGGACACGCTGCGTCTGGTGCGGCACAATCCGTTCCCCGACGCTCCGCCGGTCTTCATTCGCGCCCGCGTCTGGCGCTACCGCTTCACCACGTGGCACGAACTGCGCACGACGGGGGCATGGTGGCACCGGGAGGCGCCGCGCGAATTCCTTCCGCCGACGACCCTGCGCTGACACCCGCCCCCGTCAGTCCGCGCGGGCCGCGCGGCCGGGCTCAGCGGATGATCTGGTCGCCGTCCGGTACGTCCCGCACGGTGACGAGCGGGCGGGGGCGACCCAGGCCGTCGGCCACCGCGCGAGCGAGGCCCTCCACGTCCTGGCCTGCGGGGACCGGCACCGGGTCCGCGTCGCCGTAGCTCTCGATCGCCTTGACGAAATAGCTCGGATGCCAGGCGCCGACCGCCCCCCTGACCTCGATCGCAAGCACCGGCCGGCCACCGACGCGGGCTTTCAGGGCGGGCAGTATCCGGTCGGAACGCAGTTCGCCGGGCACCTGGAACAGACTGGCATGTGCCCCGACCAGGCCGCCCCCGCGCAGCCGTACCGTCAAGGTGAGGCAGCTGGTCACACTCGGATACGTGAGGACGCCGCCCGGAGCCACCTCCTTGACCTGTCCCTCGGAAACGGTGGCTTCGAGGGGAGCCCTGGGGCTGTGCACCACGCTTTCGGCGGCACGGGTGTGTCCGGCCGACATGGGCCCCGGTGTCTGCGCCTGTGCGGACGGCCCCGCCCCGAGTTCCAGAGCGATCAGCGCCGCCGCGAGCATCGGCGCGGCCACCGCGACGGCCCGGCGCGCCGATGACCGTCCGGCGCGGACGCGGTGGTCGAGCCGGCTGGGGTGGGCGGTGGGACGGTGAGACTGCTCGGGGAACACATGAACTCCTGCTCGTGCTGGTGGGACGGGGCCGGTTCGACCCGGCGCGGAACGGCGGGTCGCGCACCATGGACGTGCTGGGCGCGACGACCGCCGTACCGCGCGGCTTGCTTACGCGCCCGACGGAGCGATCATCTCAGCGAGGACCGTATGCAGGTCTTCGCCGGGAGCCGGGCGCAGCGCCGTCGCGAGGCGGTCCGCGCGGTAGTGCCAGGGGTGGTCGAGGTCCTGGTGCACTTCTTCGCCGAACGTGACGACGCTGTCGCTGCCGAGCAGCGTCACCAGTTCGGCGGTCAGGTCGGACCAGGCCACATGTCCGCCGACCGCGTTGGCCACGCCGTGGACGGGCGCGTCGAGGCAGGAGGTCACGGCGCGGGCCAGGGCGGCCGCGTGGACCCAGGGCGCCCCGTACCAGTCACGGCCCCCGGCGCCGGACGCGGGCAGTGCGATGGGGCGCCCGGTGAGGGCGGCCTGGTACAGCAACCCCGTTGCACCCCAGCGCAGTTGATCGCGGAGGCGGTCGTGGGCTCCCCATACGATGGGTGAGCGCACGGCGCTCGCGCCACCCCGGCCTTCGGTGCCCGCCGCGCTCAACAGGAGCCGCTCGCAGTCGAGTTTGGCCTGTCCGTACGGGCTCACCGGGGCCTGCGACGCGGATTCCTCGGCGACCTGGGAGCCGGCCGGCCGGCCATAGGCGTCGACGCTGCTGACGAAGACGAAGGGGCCGCCGCGCCAGGCCTCGACCATGGCCCTCATCGCGGCGACATCGACCTCGGGGCGGGTGAAGGTGCAGGCGGCGTGGATCACGGCGTCCGCGCTCTCCACGGCCGCGCGCAGACTGTCCAGGTCGCCGAGGTCGCCCTCGATCACCTCGATGCCGTCGCCGCCGACCAGGTGCGCCGACTCCGGTCGGGTCAGGGCCAGCACCGGCCTTCCCTGGGCGGCCAGTTCGCGCAGGACGAACGCCCCGACGCCGCCCGTGCCGCCGGTCACCAGGACGGTGCCCTCGCGTGTGCGGCGCGGTCGCACGGCCGTGGCCGACGCCGTGACGGCCGTGGCCCGCTGCACCGCGCGGGTGTCGAGGAGGGCCGCGATGGCGCGGGGCGTACGGGTCTGCATGATGTCGAGGCCGACCAGCGGCAGGGTGAGCGAGGCGCGCAGACGTTCGGCGAGCTGGACGGCGGCCAGGGAGTGTCCGCCGAGCGCGAAGAAGTCGTCGTCCGGGCCGGGCCGCCGGTCGAGCAGCCCGGCGAAGGCCTCCGTCACCGCTTCGATGTGGCGGCTCTTGGGCGCGGCGGGGGTCGGGGAGACGGGCAGCCGTGTGTGATCGACGGAGCCGTCGGCGGTGCGCGGCATCCTGTCGAGCAGGACGACGGCGGCCGGGACGAGGTCGCGCTGGAGCACCGTGCGCAGATGGGCGCGGAGCTGGACGGGCGAGGGTCCGCCGGTGCGGTTCAGGACCGCGTAGGCCACCAGGGGGCCGCCCGCCGGATCCGGCACATGGGCGTCGGCCGTCTCGGGGTGGGCCAGCAGGCGGAGTTCGGCAGGGTGGGCCGAGGCGGACCGCGGCTCGGCGAGGCGGCCGGGCAGTTGGGAGAGGCGCAGCGCGGGCTCGGCCGCGACGGCGGTGAGCAGTTCGGCGAAGGAGTCGGCCAGGGCGCGGCCCGTCTCCTCGTCGAGGGCGGCCCGCCCGTGCTGGACGAGGCTCGCGGGGGTGTCCGTGTCGAGCAGTCCGAGGGTCAGGTCGAACTTGGCTTCCCCGACGCCGACTTCGACGTAACGTGCCTCAAGTCCCGCCAGGCGCAGGGCGGTCTGTTCGCCCACGATGTCCGAGGTGACCCGCAGGAGCGGGGTGCCGTCGTCGCCGCGCGCGCCGCTGCCGAGGCGTTCCAGGATGAGGTCGAACGGGACGTCGCGGTGCTGCTGCGCGTCGAGGAGTGCGTCGCGTACGCGCTCGACGAGGGTGGTGAACTCGGGGTCGCCGGACAGGTCGACGCGTACCGGAAGGGTGTTGACGCACAGGCCCACCAGGCCGCGCATCGCCGGCCCCTCGCGGTGGGTGGCGGCGCAGCCGATGACGAGGTCCAGTTCGCCGGTGAGGCGGTGCAGCGCGGCGAACGCGGCGGCCAGGTTCACCGTGAAGGCGGTCGCGCGGTGCTGCTTGCCGAGCTCGCGGAGGGCGGGCAGGACGAATGCGCCGAGCTCGGTGGTGCGGGTCGCCGCCGGGTGTTCGGCGATGTCGGCGGGAGGGGTCGCGGGCCGGGGCAGGCGCGGCGGAGTGGCTCCGGCGAGACGTCGGGTCCAGTGGTTGAGACCGTCTTCCAGGCCGGCCGCGTCGGCGTGCTCGCGGCGCGCGAAGTCCGCGTACTGGGGCGGCTCGGTCAGCGCGGCGGGGCGGCCTTCCACGAAGCTCTCGTACAGCGCGGTGAGTTCCTGTGCGACGGTGTCCAACGACCCGCCGTCGATGGCTATGTGATGGAACGTCAGAAGCACCGTGTGGTCCTGTGGTGCGTGGCGCAGGACCAGGGCGCGCGGGAGCGTGCTTTCGGCGAGGTCGAACGGGCGGCGGGCCTCGCCGGTCAGGAGGGCGTCGCCGTCGTCCGGTGTGTCGATGACCGTGATGGTGATCCGGTCGGGTGCGGGCAGGGGTTCCTGGTAGGGCTCCTCGCCCTCGCGGCCGTAGCGGGTGCGCAGGATCTCGTGGCGGCGTACCAGCTCGGTGAGTGCGGAGCTCAGGGCGTCGAGGTCGAGCGGGCCGCGCAGCCGGGTCGCGAACGGCACGCTGTACTGGGCGCCGCCGCGGCCGAGGCGTTCCATCAGCCACATGCGGCGCTGGGCGTGGGTGAGCGGAGCGGGGCCGGCGGGGCGGGGGGCCGTGGGCTCCGGGGTGGAGCGGCCGGCGGCGCGGGCGCGGGCCCGGCGCAGCAGCTCCTGCTGGAGGGCGGCGGAGGTGTCAGTGGCGGCCATCGGTGTCCTCGGTCGCGTCGGGGTGCAGATCGGTGTGGGTGGCGAGCAGGGCGCGCTCGACGAGGGCGGCGTGTCCGGCCACCGTGGGGGCGGCGAAGAAGTCGGCGAGCGACAGCTCCACGCCGAGGTCCTCCCGCAGGTCATCGGCGACGACGAGGGCGAGCAGGGAGTGGCCGCCGAGGTCGAGGAAGTCGGCGTCGGGCCGGGTCACCTCACAGCCGAGCGAGCGGCTCCACACCTCGGCGACGGCCTGCTGGAGCGGGGTGAGCGGTTCGGCGGCGCCCTTGGTCTCGGCGGCCGTGGCGAGGTCCGCGAGGGCCCGGCGGTCGACCTTGCCGGAGGTGGTGAGGGGCAGCCGCTCGACGACGGTCAGCTCGTCCGGGACCAGGTGCGCGGGCAGGACGGCGGTGAGACGGGCCAGGAGCGCCTCGGGGCGGGGCACCGGGCCGGGGCCTGCCACCACATAGGCGGCCAGGCGGGCGTCGTCGGGGGTGGGGCGGCGTACGGTGACGGCCGCGTCGTCCAGCTCCGGCTGCTCGCGCAGGGCGTGCTCGATCTCGCCGGGTTCGATGCGGAAACCGCGCACCTTGACCTGGTCGTCGGTGCGGCCGTGGAAGTCGAGGACGCCGTCGGGGCGGGCCGAGACGAGGTCGCCGGTGCGGTAGAGACGGCCGAGGGCGGGGTGGTCGACGAAGCGTTCGGCGGTCAACTCGGGCCGCCCGGTGTATCCGTGGGCCAGGCGGGTGCCGCCGATCCACAGTTCGCCGCGGGCGCCGTCGGCGACGGTCGAGCCCGCCTCGTCGAGGATGTGGGCGGTGGCTCCGGCCACGGGCCGGCCGATGGGCACCGGCCCTTCGCAGTCGGCGTCGCTGACGCGGTGGGCGGTGGCGAAGGTGGTGGTTTCGGTCGGGCCGTAGCCGTTGACCAGTTCCACCCACGGGAAGGCGCGGAGCACGGCGCGGGCGTGCTGGGAGGCCATCGCCTCGCCGCCGACGACGACGGTGCGCAGCAGGGAGAAGACGCGTGAGCGGCGGGTGGCGAGCTGGTGGAAGAGGGCGGTGGTGAAGAACGCCACGGTGACGCCGTGCCGTCCCACCTCCTTGGCGAGGTCTTCGAACGAGGGCCGCTCGGTGGTGCACACCACGACGGCCGCGCCGTTGGCGAGCGCCGACCACACTTCGAACGTCGAGCCGTCGAAGGTGGCCGGGGAGTGCAGAAGCACCCGGTCGCGTGCGGTGACGGTGACGTAGTCCGGGTCGGTGACGAGCTCGGCGATGGCGCCGTGGCGGATCGCGACGCCCTTGGGGCGGCCGGTGGAGCCGGAGGTGAACATGACGAACGCAACGTCGTCAGGGCCGGGGCCGTCGCCGGTGGTCTCCACGTCGGCGAGCTGTTCGTCGGCGGGCAGGGCGAGGACGGCGCCGGTCGGACCGGCCGCTTCGAGGAGCTTGCTGTCGCCGACGGTCAAGGTGGCGCCCGAGTCTTCGAGCATGGCCGCCGTACGGGGACGGGGGTGCGCGGGGTCGAGCGGTACGCAGGCGGCGCCGGCCCACCACAGGGCGAGCTGGGCGACCACGGTCCTGGCCGAGCGCGGCATCAGGAGCGCCACGGAGTCCCCGGCGCGTACGCCCCGGTCCTGGAGGTGGGCGGCGAGGCGGCGGGCGGCGGAGGCGAGTTGCGCGTACGTCAGGGTGGTGTCGCCGTCCGCCACCGCGAGGGCGTGCGGGGTGCGTTCGGCGTGCCGCGCCACCAGGGCGGGCAGTCCGGTCGGTACCACGGTCACGGTCGTTTCCTTCCGGTCGTCGAACAGGGGCCGCGAAGTCGTCACGTCAGGGCCTCGCGGTGTGCGCGGTGGTGCGGCGCCTGCCGAGTACGGCGGCGATCGCCCTGAGGTCGGGCTGGCGGAGCAACTCCGGTGCCCGCAGGCGTACTTGGGTCGCCTTCTCCAGAGCTTCGAGGAGCCGGGCCGCGAGGATGGAGGTGCCTCCGGCGTCGGTGAAGTTGTCCTCCAGGGTGGTCTCGGGGCGGCCGAGCAGGTCGCGTACCGAGGTGAGGACGAGGAGTTCGTCGGGGCTCGCGCCCTCGGGCAGGGCGGCCTCGGCCGCGGGGTTCGCGGGGGACTCCTCGGCGTGCTTCACCAGGGCGGGGCGGTCCACCTTGCCGTTGGCGTCGAGGGGGAAGGCGTCGACGACGCGTACGGCCGAGGGGACGGCCTGCTCGGGGAGCCAGGCGCGTACGGCGGTGAGGAGGTCGTCCGGGTCGGGGGTGGCGCCGGCCGCGGGCAGTACGTACGCGACGAGCCGGGCGCGGCCCTCGGCGTCCCGGGGGGCGGTGACGACGGCGCTGCGGACGGCCGGGTCGTGCTCGAACGCGGCCTCGACCTCGGCGGGTTCGATGCGCACGCCGCTGATCTTGACCTGGTCGTCGAGACGGCCTAGGAACTCAAGGCGGCCGTCGTCGAGCATGCGTACCCGGTCGCCGGTGCGGTACATGCGGTCCAGGTCGGGCAGGCCGGCCGGCGGCGGGGTGAAGCGGCGTGCGGTCAGCTCGGGGTCGAGGTAGCCGAGGGCCAGGCAGGTGCCGCCGATGCGCAGTTCGCCGTCGGTGCCGCGCGGCAGGACGGTGCCGTCGGTGTCGGTGACGGCGACGGTCGCGCCCGCGACGGGAAGGCCGATGGGCGGTGCGGCGTCCACGTTCACGTCCGGGTCGGACGGTCGCATGGCGTGGGTGGTGGTGACCACGGTGGCTTCGGCGGGGCCGTAGGCGTTGTGGACGGTGGCGGTCACATCGGGGCCGGGGCGGCGCCGCATCCGGTCGCCGCCGACCATGAGGTGGCGCACCAACAGGTCCTGGGGCCAGGGTCGGTCCAGGAGCGGTTCGACCATGGGGGTGGCCGCTACGGCGAGGGTGACCTCGGCCTCGCGCCACCAGTCGGTGAGGGCCGCCGGGTCCCAGCGGACCTCGTCGGGGGCGGGTATGAGCGCGGCGCCGGAGGTCAGGCCGCCCCACAGCTCCAGCAGGTGCGGATCGAAGGCGACGCCGATGAGGAGGGACTGGCGGTCGCCGGGGGCGATCCCGGTCTCGGCGCGGTACCAGTCGAGGAGGGTGGCGAGGGCGGGTTCGGCGACGGCGACCGCCTTGGGGCGGCCGGTGGAGCCGGAGGTGAGCACGGCGTACAGGGCCTCGGGCGGCGCGGTGCGGGCGCCCGGCGCGACGGCCCCGAAGGAGGCGACGACGCGGGCGGCGGCGTTCGCTCCCTCGGCCGGAAGTGTCAACTCGACCTGCTCAGCCGCCACTTGACGCTGCGGCAGCAGTTCCGGGTCGCCGATGAGGCAGACGACGCCGATGTCCTCGGTGACGGCGTCGATGCGGCGCTCTCCCGGGCGGGGGCCGAGCGGCAGATAGACCGCGCCGACGCGGGCCAGGGCGACCGCGGTGACCACCAGGGCCGCCGAGCGGTCCAGACAGACGCCGACGAGCTCGCCGGGCCGCACCCGGCCGGCCAGTGCTTCGGCGACGGACGTGGCCGCCTCGTCGAGCTGCGCATAGCTCCAGCGCTGCTCGCCGTCGATGACCGCGGGGGCGTCGGGCGTGGTGCGCACCCACTCCTCGAAGCGGGCCAGCACGGTGGGTTCGGCGGCGCCGGTCAGGGGTGCGCCGTGCAGGACGCTGGGGGCGGCACTGGCGGGCTCGGTGTTCTGACGGTCCATCAACTGCTCGGTCATCACGACTCCTTCGGCGTGGTGAGGGCGGGGGTGGCGGTTGCTGCGAGGGCGCGGGCCTGGTCGGCGAGGACCGGGTGCTGGAAGAGCAGGCGCAGCGAGGGGCGCTCGCCCAGACGCGGCTCAAGCCAGGCCGCCAACTGGGCGGCGAGCAGCGAGTGTCCGCCGATGTGGAAGAAGTGCGAGCTCTCCTCGAAGCGGTCGTGTCCCAGCACCTCGCGCCAGCCTTCCGCGAGCAGCACGACGGCCGGGTCGTCCGAGAGGCCGGGGTCGCTCATCGGCGCGGCTTCCTCGACGGGGGCGGCCGGGGTCAGCTCGGCGGCGAGGCGGGCCAGGGCGGTCCGGTTGGGCTTGCCGCCGGCCAGCGTCGGCATGCTGTCGAGGAGGACCCAGCGGCTCGGCACAAGGGCGCCGGGCAGGCGGCGGCTCAGCTCGGCGTGCAGGGCCTGCTCGTCCCACTCCTCGACCTCGTCGGCGCGTTCGCGGAAGGCGACCAGACGCGGGCCGCCGCCGGACTCCCTGTCGAGGACGACGGCGCAGGAGCGGCCGCCAAGCGCGGCGGAGGCCGCGGTCTCGACCTCTTCGAGCTCGATGCGGTAGCCGCGCAGCTTGATCTGGTTGTCCCGGCGGCCGAGGAAGCGCAGCAGTCCGTCCTCGCCGCGGTAGCCGAGGTCACCGGTGAGGTAGACGCGTTCGCCGCCGAGGGCCTCGACGGTGACGAAGCGGGCGGCGGTGGCCTCCGGGTTGCCGACGTAGCCTTCGGCCAACCCGGCCCCGGCGATGGCGAGTTCGCCGACCGCGCCGGTGGGGAGCGGGCGCAGGCTCTCGTCGAGGATGTGGATTCGCTCGCCGGGCAGTTCGCCGCCGAGGGGGATCTCGGCGCCTTCGACGAGGCTTTCCGGAGTGATCTCGTGGACGGTGGAGCTGATGGCGGCCTCGGTCACTCCGTACACGTTCAGCACCGAGAACCGGGGGCCGGTGGGGGTGTCGGTGTCGGTGTCGGCGGCCGTGTCGGTGAAGAAGGCGCGCATCACGTCGGCCGGGATGCGTTCGCCGCCGAGCACGAGCAGGCGCGGCGTCCAGCGGCCCTGGGTGAGGACGGGCAGCAGGTCCTCACGGGTGGCGAGGAAGTAGCTGGTGGGCAGGTTGGCCACGGTGACCCGGGCCGCGCCGAGCGTCTGCGCCAGCTCCCCGCCGGTGGGCACGTCCTGCTCGGGTACGACGAGGCAGGCGCCCGCGTACAGCGAGGGCAGCACCTCTTCGAGAGCGACGTCGAACGACGGCTGGGCGAACAGGAGCACCCGGTCCCCCGCCGCGAGGCCGAACCTTTCGGCCGTGCCGGTCAGATGGTTGACCAACGCCTCGCGCCCGACGGCGACCGCCTTGGGTATGCCGGTGGAGCCGGAGGTGTGGATGACGTATGCCGCGCCCGGCACGATGTCCGCGTCGCGGGCGGCGGGCAGGGTGGGGGCGTCGACGTCCGCGTGGGGCAGGGCCTCGGGGACGCGTACCGCGCTGCCGCGGGTGGTGAGGACGAGCGCGGGGGCCAGCCGTTCGAGCAGGAGCTCGAGCCGGGCGGCGGGGTCGGACGGCGACAGCGGGCAGTACACCGCTCCGGTGCGCAGACAGGCGAGCAGGGTCACCACCGAATCGACGCCGCGCGGCAGCACCGCGGCTACGGGTTGGCCGGCCCGCACCCCGGCGGCCAGCATCCGCTCGGTGAGCGAGGTGACCTGGGCGTCCAGGTCGCCGTAGGTGAGCCGGCGGGCGCCGATGAGCAGGGCGGGCAGGGAGGGGTCCTGGGCGGCGGCCGGGTCGAGCGGGTCGCGGCCCGGGGCGACGGCGACCGGGGGCGCCGCCTGCTGGGGCGCGGCGGGCAGGGCGAGGTCGGCGAGGGGGGTGGCGGGCGCGTCGAGATAGGCGCGCAGCAGGTCGAGGAAGCGCTCGGCGAGCAGCTTGGCCACGTCCTCGCCGAACAGGTCGGCGTCGTAGTCCCACACGAGGGTCATGCCGGCCGCGCCGTGGCGCAGGCTCACTCCGCGCCGGTCGTCGGGGAGCAGCACCACATCGAGGTCGAAGCGGGTGGTGCCGGTGTTGAACCCCTCGAAGAGGGTGACGTCGAGGCCGGGTACGTCCAGTTCGGGCAGGGGCGCGTCGTGGGCGCTGAACATGACGCTGAACAGCGGGTTGTCGGCGCCCGACGTGTGCAGCCCGAGCGCGCGGGTCAGCTCCTGGACCGGCACCTCCTGGTGGGGCAGCGCACGGATGAGGGTGTCGGTCACCTCGTCCATGGTGTCCTCGGCCGGGGCCGTCGCATCCAGGTCGAGCCGGAGCGGAATGGTGTTGACGAACATGCCGACGGCGTCCTCGAAGCCGCGCGGCCGGTTTCCGACGGCGGTGCCCACCACCATCTGGCTGCGTCCACTGTGGCGCCGCAACATTTCCGCGAAGAGACCGAGGAGGGTGGCGAACGGTGTGAGGCCGCGTTCGCGGGTGTGGGCGCGCAGCCGCTCAGCGAGGTCCGCGCCGATCGACTGGCGCAGCTGGCCGCCGTGGTGGCGCCGCCGAGCGCCGGGCCGGGTGAGACCGGGCAGCGGCATGTCGTACGAGGCGTCGCGCAGCGTCCGGGCCCAGTACTCCAGGCTCGCGCTCAGCTCCTCGGCCCGTACGTCGTCGGCGCGGGCGCGCACATGGTCGGCGTACGAGCTGGGAGTGCCCAACTCGAGCTTCTCACCCAGCACTTGGGCCCGGTAGACGCTGAAGACGTCCTTCAGGAGGATCGCGAACGAGTGGCCGTCGTGGATCAGGTGGTGTTCCACGTGGATGAGCCGGTGCTGGTCCTCGGCGAGTTTGACGAGGGTCCAGCGCAGCAGGGGCGCGTCGAAGGTGTCGAGGGGGGTCTCCGCCTCCAGGCGCAGCAGCTTCTCGAAGGCGGCCTCGGGGTCGGCTTCCCAGGTGACGTCCACGGTGCGCAGGCGCGGCGGACACACCTCGGCCACCCGCTGGCCCGGCATCGCGCCGGCCACGGCGACGAGTTCGAGCCGCAGCCCGGGGTGGCGGGCGAGCGTCGCGGCGAGGCCGCTGCGCAGGGCGTCGACGTCGAGGGTGCCCCACAGGTCGAGCGAGGCGGTGAAGTTGTAGGCGCGGCTGCCCGGCTGCACTTGCTCGTGCAGCCAGACGATCTCCTGCGAGGAGGAGAGGGGGAGCATGGGCGGTCCCTTGGGTTGTCGGGGCGGGTGGCGCGGAACGCGGTCGTGCGCCCGCACGGCGGCGTGCCGGCCGGTCCGCGGATCGCGCGGCTCGGCCGGATGCTGGGGAGTTCGGGGTACGCGGTGACGGGTCGTCGTCCGCGTGCGGCGGGGGTGGGTCTAGCGGGCCTGGGCCTCTGCGGGCAGCGCCGCGCACAGCGCCGCGAAGGCGGACTCGGCCGCGTCGTCGTCGAGGACGGTGCGGTCCCACACCATGCGGAGGTGGAGTTCGGGCCCCTGGGTGGCGGCCACCGCGAAGGGGGCGCGGACCTGTCGGCCGCCGATGTGCACTTCGCGGCCGGTGGTCCCGTCGAGGTCGAGGGGGGCGCGGTGGCGGGCGTCGTCCACGGTGAGCAGGCCGTCGAGCCGGCCGGACCAGGCGGAGCCGCCCGCGCGGGCCGCCCGCACCACTTCGTCGAAGGGGGTGTCGGCGCGGTCCAGGTCGTCCCACCAGTCGGTGGCCGTGACGTCCGGCGAGACGGGGCCGCGGGTGTCGGCCGGGAAGACCACGGTGTTGAGGAAGCAGCCGAGTACCTGCTCGGCGCCGGACGGGCGCCCTCCCCACGGATAGCCGATGGGCGATACGGGTCCGCTCCCGTACAGGGCGGCGGCCGCGGCGCGGCAGGCGTCGAGCAGCGCGGGGAAGGGGACTACCCCGGCGGGCGAGGGGATCCTCAACTCCGCTGCACCGCTGGGCAATCCGGCGGCGATGGAGCGGGTCCCGGGCGGCGGGGCCTGTTCGTGGGCGGTGCGCAGCCGTTCTGCCCAGTACGCGAGGGTCCGGGGTGAGGCGGCGCGGTCCTCGGCGCCGAGCTGACGCAGGACGGCGCCCCGGTAGGCGGCGAGTTCGGTGGCGGCCTCGGCGGGCGACACGTCGTCCGGCCCCCGGCGGTCGCGGTAGGCGGCGCCGAGTTCCTCGACGATGCGGGCGAGCGACTGGCCGTCGCAGGCGGTGTGGTCCAGGACGACGGCGAGCAGTTCCTCCTGGGCCCCGGGGCCGTCGTGGGCGAGGAACAGGCGCAGCGGCGGCCCGTTCGGCGCCCAGCGCGCGAGCACCCGGCGCAGCGCGTCCCGCGCGCTCTCGCCCGGCGCGCCGGGTATGTGCTCCAGCGGTACGCCGGCCGCGTCCGGCCGCAGGACGGGGGTGCCGCGTACGACGCACGGCTGGGAGCGCAGCACGGGGTGGCGGGCGGCGAGATGGTTGGCGGCGGCGCGCAGCCGTGCCGCGTCGACGGTTCCGCGCGGGAACGCGAAGAACATCGGGACGATGTCCGCCCGCCCCGCCGGGTCCAGGGAGCGTACGAGCAGGAAGCGCCGCTGGGCCCCGGTGACGGGCAGCAGCGCGGCCGCCGGGTCACCCGCGCCGAGGCGCTGGTAGCGGGCCAGATACTGGCCCGTGATGCTGGGGAGCACGTGATCCTCTCTCGGGTCGGAAACACTCGGCGTGGGGGGCGGCCGTGAACGGGCGGACGGTCGAGGGGGGGTTGACCGGGTACCGGGTAAGGGGGTCAGGCGACGGGGACGCTCTCGCCGTGTCCGGGCGCCGCGTCGTGTCCGGGCGCCGCGTCCTGCCGTACGTCGTCCTCGGGGTGCGCGGTCTCGGGGTGCGCGGTCTCGGGGTGCGCGGTCTCGGGGTGCGCGGTCTCGGGCAGGTCGCGCATGCGGCGCAGCGAGGAGAGCAGCAGCGGCAGGGGCACCACTAGGAAGCCGATGGCACAGATCCACAGCGCGGCGCGGGCGCCCGAGGCCTCGGCGACGGCGCCGCCGACGAGCGCGCCGAGCGGCAGGGTGCCCCACATGAGGAAGCGCAGCGTGGCGTTCATGCGCCCCAACAGGCGTGGCGGGCACAGGGTTTGACGGAAGCTCACCTGGGCGACGTTGTAGACCACGGCGCCGAAGAAGACCACGCCGGAGGCGAGCGCGAACAGGGCCGCGGCCGCGCCCTTGCCGGACAGCGGCCACAGCAGCGCGAACGGCCCGGACACCACGGCGGAGAGCCAGATGATGCGGGCCTGGCCGAAGCTACGGGCCAGCCGGCCCGCGCAGAGCGCGCCGGCGAGTCCGCCCACGGCCGAGGCGGAGAGCATCACGCCGACCGCGGCGGGCGCCAGGTCCAGGACCCGGACCAGGAAGACGGTCTGGGTGGCCATCAGCATGGCGGTGAAGAAGTTGCCGAGGCCGGTGGCGCCGGCGATGACGCGCAGCAGCGGATGGCCGAGGACGAAGCGCAGGCCTTCCCCGACCTCCTTGCGCAGGGAGGCGCCGGGGACCGGTTCGGGCTTGTCCTCGGGACGGCGGATGGCGAGCAGGAACAGGGCGGACACGGCGTAGCCGATGGCGTCGGCCACGATGGCCAGATGGGCGCCGACGAGCTGAACGAGCCCGCCGCCCAGGCCCGGCCCCGCCACCTGCGCCGAGGACCGTACCGTCTCCAGCGCGCCGTTCCCGGCCACCAGGTGCTCCCGGGGCAGGAGTTGGGGCAGATAGCTCTGGTGGGCCACGTCGAAGAAGACGCTCGCGACGCCCACGACCAGGGCCACCACATACAGCTGGGCCATGGTCAGCGCGTCCGCCGCCGCGGCGAGCGGGACGCTGGCCATGGCCAGACAGCGCACCACGTCGGCGCGGATCATCAGCGACAGCTTGCGCATCCGGTCGACCCAGGCGCCTGCGGGCAGTCCGATGAGCAGGAACGCGGCGGTCTCGGCGGCGGTGAGCAGTCCCACTTGGAAGGCGGGGGCCTTGAGTTCGAGCACGGCCACCAGGGGCAGTGCGACCAGGGTGACCTGGGCACCCACCTGTCCGGCCGCGGCTCCGGCGAGCAGCAGGCGGAAATCGCGCATACGGAGCGGACCACCGGAAGCGGCCTGGGACGAAGGGGACATGCACGAGACCTTCACCTCGCGCCGATCAGGAGTCAAAACAAACAGGACACTTTCGGTCGTTTCTTGTGCCATTCTGTCAATGGATCAAGAGAATCATCGGCCAGATCCGGGCAACGACCGCATGAATTGCTGGTGTTGAGGCCTGTGGACACAGGACTCCACCCCGCGCGAGGCGAAGGTTTTTGGGGGGACAGCGCACCCCCGGACCCCATGAATGCAGGTATGTCCGAAACTCACCGCTCCCACACTTGCGGACGCAACCTCAGGCGCTCTCAGCCGTCGGGGGTGGCGGGCCGGGCCTCGATCAGTCCTGCGCGGACAGCAGATTTACCTGGCGCCGGTCGGTGGCGAGGATCGCGGGCAGCGGCAGCCAACCGTGCTTGTCCAGCCGCACGAGGGTCGCCTGGACGTCGGTGGGGCCGGGCGCGATGGACACACCGGAGAGCTTTCCCTGGTTGCTCCAGGCGTGCGGGGCGCCATCGCACTGGGCCACGGTGCTCTGGAGGCCGTACCGCACGGAGCCCGTGTCGGCCGTGCCCTTCCCGACCGAGCTCGACACGAAGACCGGGCCGGTCGCCGATGACGCCGGACAGCTGTAGGTGCCGGTGAGGGTGACGGTGCCGGACGGGGAGACCTTCCCTGCCGGGTCGGCAGTGATGATGGGGCCCGTGGCGGCCGGGGTGGCGGGGGCCGGGGTCGAAGGGCCGGGTGCCGTGACGACCGCGGCGGGAACCGGGGTCGTCGGGCCGGGGGCCGCCCCGGCGGGGCCCGGTGCCGGGCCGAGCAGGGCTCCGGCGGCGGCGACGGCCCCGGCGGCGACAAGAGTTGCGCGCATCGGCAGATCTCTCCTTCATCCGTACGTTCGCGAGGTGCCGCGACGTTCCTGTGGTGCCGCGAGCGTCGCTGAGTGCACTTCGGCGCTCGCGTCCCAAGCAATACCGTGGCGGCGCCCGGGCACCGGGGATTCACCCCCGGTCGGTGGCGTGTCCGTCACGGTGGTGCGGCTGGTGCGGTAGCGGCCCGCCGGGTGCTCGGGTGACTGCTGGGACCGGGGTTTCCGGGCGCTTCTGGGTGTGACCGAAAGAGGGCCCCTCACCGGGAACCGCGGGGGCCGCGAGCCGGGCATGCTGGTGCCCCCGGCCGTTTTTCCGTGCCGCCCGGCGGCGCCCGGACAGGATGGGAGCGTCATTTTGCGCACCGTAGGCGTGGAAGAGGAACTGCTCCTGGTCGACCCGCACACCGGGCATCCCTGTGCCCTCTCCTCGGAGGTTCTGGCCCGCTTGGCCAAGTGCGCGGCCGCGGGAGGCGGTGCGTCCAGGGAGACCTTCGCGGGTGAACTCCAGGGCCAGCAGCTGGAGTTCGGCACCCGGCCGCAGACCGACATGGACGAACTCGGCGCGGAGATACTGCGCTGGCGCCGCGAGGCGGCCCGGCACGCGCTGGAGGCCGGGGCGGCGGTGGCCGCGCTCGCCACCTCACCGCTGCCCGCCCAGCCCGCCATCAACGTGAGCCATCGCTACCAGTGGATGGAGAAGCAGTTCGGCCTGACGACCCAGGAACAACTCACCTGCGGTTGCCATGTGCATGTGTCGGCCGCATCGGACGACGAAGGGGTCGCGGTCGTGGACCGGATCCAGCCGTGGCTGCCCGTCCTGACCGCGCTGAGCGGCAACTCACCGTACTGGCAGGGCAATGACACCCTGTACAGCAGTTATCGCAGCCGGGTGTGGGGGCGGTGGCCCATGTCCGGGCCGACCGGGGTCTTCGGCTCGGCCGAGCGCTACCACGCCCAGGTCGACTCCATGGTGACCAGTGGTGTGGTGCGCGACCGGGGCATGATCTATTTCGACGCCCGGCTCTCCCACCGCTATCCCACCGTGGAGATCCGCGTCGCGGACGTGTGTCTGGAGGCCACCACCACCCTGCTGGTGGCATGCCTGGGGCGCGCCCTGGTCGAGACCGCCGCCCGTGACTGGCGCGCCGGACGGCCGCCCCTGACCCACGGGGTGCAGCTGTTGCGCCTCGCCGCGTGGCGGGCCGCGCGCTCGGGCCTGGAGGGCGACCTGTTGCATCCACTGACCATGCGGCCCGCCCCCGCACCCACCGTCGTGCGCGCCCTGTTCGACCATGTACGGGAGGCCCTTGAGGACAGTGGGGACCTCGTCTGGGCCCGCAAGACGACCGCGGAACTGCTCGCCCACGGCAACGGCGCCCTCGTCCAGCGCGCCTTGTTCGCCCGGACCGGAAGCCTGAGCAGTGTGGTCGCGGCATGTGTGCGCCGCACAGTGGGCGAGCGCGAACTCCGGTATATGACACCGGAGTGACGTTCGCTGTACAGGGTGTCCCCACCTACATCCGATAGCACATAGGCGCGAGGGTGTGGGGTGTGTGCACACACCCCACACGCAACGACACGTATCTCAGGGTGGGACCTCACTCCATGTGCTCAACAAGGCCGTTGTATCGACCTGAAGCACCTTTCGCGGTCTCATCTACTGTCAAGTGGGTGCCCCCGCACACAGGAGGCGCGTAACATCCCGCAACAATCACGTACGCACACGCCCCGGAGGAACGACTCGTGCCGGACAGCACCACACTCCAGTCCCAGTACGCCGCCCAGATCCAGAGCGATCTGGACAGCAACGTCGCCGAACGCGAACAGATCGCCGCCCAAATCAGCGCGCTCCAGGAGCAGTTGAGCGTCCTGGAGAGCAACCACGCCCTGCTGGCCTCCATGCACCAGGCGATCGGCAGCCCCGCCGCGCCCACGCCCGCCAGGGCCAAGGGCAACGCCAAGCCGCAGGTCAACACCGCCAAGAACACCGGGAAGAAGACCGCCGAGGCCTCGGCCCCGCGCGTCCCGCAGGCGCGCAAGGCGGCCAAGTCCGCGGGCCGCGTCACGAAGAAGCAGTCGCAACCGGCCGTCAAGGCGAAGGCGTCCACGGGCGCGCCCACCCTGCGGGACCTCGTCGCGGCCCACCTCGCGCAGAGCGGTGAGCCGCGCTCGGCGGCCGAGATCACGGCGGGTCTCACCGAGGCACACCCGCAACGCACCGTCGCCGGCACCGTGGTACGCAACACCCTGGAAAACCTCGTGGCCAAGGGGCAGGCACAGCGCACCCGGCAGAATCGGTCCGTCTTCTACACGGCTCCCGACGGCGCCGACACCGCCGGGCCGTCCAAGGAGGCGGCGGGCGCCGACGTCAAGAAGGGGGAGGACGCGGCCACCCCCGTCACCACCGCCTGACCGTTCCGCGGCCCGTCACACGGCGCAGGATCGGCAGGACCGCTCGAAGCCACCCTCCGGAGAGGTGACACGGCAGCCCCGTGCCTCACACCACAGGGCTGCAATCCGGGTGACCCCAGCCCCCGTCGCGCTTCATGATGGGTGTGCCGGCGGCATAGGGCTGCCCGCAGGGGCAGCGCCCGGGGAACTTCGCCTTGATGGTGCGCGGGGTGCCCGAGCCGGCCGACCTGGTGGTGGACGCCGCCTTCTTCACGGGGGCGGACCTGGCGCGCGTCGCGGTGGCGCGAGCCGGTGCCGGCACCGGCAACTCCTGGTCGCCCAGGGCCGTACCGGCCGCTCGCTGGCTGGTGGCCGCGTCGCTCGCGGCCTGGTCCGCGATCGCGTTCAGCGGGTCGCCACCCACCTGGTGCGCGGGCACATAGACGAACTCCACATCACGTTCCATGAGCAACTCATCGATGCGCTCGACGAGTTCACGGTTGGCGACGGGCTTTCCGGCGGCGGTCTTCCAGCCGTTGCGCTTCCAGCCGGGCAGCCACTGGGTGACCGCCTTCATGGCGTACTGGGAATCCATCCGCACCTGCATACGGGTGCCGGGGTCGACGGCTTCGAGGAGGCGTTCCAGGGCGGTGAGCTCGCCGACATTGTTGGTGGCGGTACCGAGCGGTCCCGCACCCCAGCGCTCCGGCCGCCCCTGAGGATCGGCGATCACCCAGGCCCATCCCGCGGGGCCGGGATTGCCCTTGGACGCACCATCACAGGCGGCAACAACAACACGATCAGACATCGCGCCATCATCCCACCGCCGTTCCCCCACCAGAAATCCCCTCCGTATCGGCCGCCCCTCACGACCCGACATGCGCGGCGGGCAGCGGAGCCGAGCCGTCGTCGTGGGCCGACGCACCGAGGAACAGGGCCGCGCCGAAGCCCATCGCGGCGAAGAACAGGCCCACACAGGTGATGACCACCATCACCCCGCCGAACAGGCAGGACACCACCCCCACACCGGCCGGCGCCTCGTCCGCGATCGCGCGGTCGGGGCGCTGCGGGAGATAGCGCACGGGAACGAGGTCGCCTGCCACGAACGGCCGTCGCGACGACACCCTGGCCCGGACGTCGTACCCGTCGGCCGTACGGAATCCGACGATGAGGTGACGCTGGCTGTGGGTGAACCCGTTGGAGTGGTGGTGTCGCGACACATAGGTCTCCAGGCAACGGGCCTGTGCCATCAGGCCTTCGCGCAGGGTGCGTCTGTACGTCGACATGGTGCGGACCGACCAGACCAGCAGCCAGATCCCGACGCCGGCGAACAGCAGCCCCACACATCCGAAGACCACCCCGAAGGCCCCACCCGCAGCGAACATGCCCCATCCCCCCGTGCGAGCCCGATGGCCCCTTGAACCCCCACACACCTGCCGGTGCCCTCGGGGAAGATGCACGGCGACTCCCGTCGGTTCCCGCGCGACGGACACCTCGGCCGTGGCCGAACCACCTCCGCACCCCCACCCCACCCCCGGCCATCACGCTTCGTAATCATTCGACGCGCGATGTGTGAGGGGTCATGTCACCGTGAAGGAGTTCGATCCCCCCACACGCAGGAGTGAATCTCCATGGGCAAGGCCGAGAAGATCCGGGACAAGGCGCAGCAGGCTGCCGAGCGGACCAGGGCGATGGCGTCGGAGGAGCGGGAGCGCCGCTCCGCTCGCCCCGACGAGTCCGGCATGCGCCGCCCGGCGCAGGACCAGCAGGAGCGTATGGAGCAGGAGATGCGTGACGCCGGGACCGACCGCGGCTGACCCCGCACCCGGCACGGCACGGCACGACACAGGAGCCGGGGCGCTCACCCTCCAGGGGTGAACGCCCCGGCTCTGACGCGTCGCCCTGGCGCCCGCCCCGCACCCCGCGCGAGCCACCCCTCGCGCACACCCGCACCCCGCGCGAGCCAACCCCCCACCCCGCACCCCCGCCCTCCGGGGCAGCCGGGGCGGGGGTCACCCGCGCTCCGCCCCCTCGGGGGTCTCGCGGGTGCGGGTCCAGTGCAGGAGGGTGTCCATCGGCCAGGTCGTGATGACGCGCTCGGGCGGGACGCCGCACTCCTCGGCGCGGGCGCAGCCGTAGATCTGCCAGTCCAGCTGGCCGGGGGCGTGGGCGTCGGTGTCGATGGAGAACAGGACGCCCGCCTCGACGGCCCGGCTCAGGAGGCGGCGCGGTGGGTCGAGGCGCTCCGGGCGGCTGTTGATCTCCACGGCGGTGCCGGCGTCGGCGCAGGCGGCGAAGACGGCGTCCGCGTCGAACGCGGACTCGGGCCGCCCCCGGCCGGTGACCAGACGGCCGGTGCAGTGGCCGAGGACGTCGGCCAGCGGGTTGCTGACGGCCGCGACCATGCGCCGGGTCATCGCGGCGGCGTCCATGCGGAGCTTGGAGTGGACCGAGACGACCACGACGTCCAACTGGTCGAGCAGCTCGTCGTCCTGGTCGAGGGAGCCGTCGTCGAGGATGTCGCACTCGATGCCGGTGAGCAGGGTGAACGGCGCCCAGCGTTCGTTGAGTTCGGCCACCACCTTCAGCTGCTCGCGCAGCCGCTCGGCGCTCAGGCCGTTTGCGACGGTGAGGCGGGGCGAGTGGTCGGTGAGGACGGCCCACTCATGTCCGAGCTCGGCCGCGGTGCTGCCCATGTCGTCGATGGTGCTGCCGCCGTCCGACCAGTCGGAGTGCAGATGGCAGTCGCCGACCAGCGCGGCCCGCAGGCTCTCGCCTCCCACGGCGAGCGGCGCCGCGGCCTCCAGCTCCGACTCCAGGCGCTGGAGGTATCCGGGCACCTCGTCGGCGAGCGCCTCGCGCACCACGGTGGCGGTCTTCGGGCCGATCCCCTTGAGCGATTCGAGCCGGCCGTCCACCGCCGCGCGGGCCGCGAGCTCGTCCGGCGGCATGTCCTTGATCACCGCGGCGGCGGTTCGGAAGGCCTGGACGCGATAGGTGGCGCCCCGGCTCCGTTCGAGCAGGAAGGCGATTCGTCTCAGGGCCGCTACCGGATCCATGGACACCTCCTGCGCAAGCGCCCCTGCGGGCGGGGCGGACGGCCGCTCTCCCAGCTTCTCTCAGCCCCGCCCCGCCCGCAGGCTCTCGGACCCGAGCGGGGCCGTCCTCGTTTTGAGCCCGGTTGGCGGTCATGTCGGGGCGGCCCATGCGCAGGCCCGGGCCCTAGCCTCGCCAGAGTGCTTATGCGAAGAGATGCGCACGGGCGCCCTGGGCCCGTGGCGGGGTTCCGCGCCGTGCTGGGGGCGGTGCTGCTGGGCGTCCTCACCTGCGGGGTGACGCTCTCCTGGCCGGGCGCGCCCACAGCCTCCTCGTCCGCCTCCCTCTCCCCGCTCCCGCAGGGCCCCGGCGCCGCGAGAACCGGCGCCCCGGCCCCGCAGCCACCGGCCGCCGGCCCACAAGGAGCGTCCGCCGCGCATTACCTCGGCGGCCTCGACGGCGCCGGGACGGACGGGGCGGGCCGCCCCCGCACCGGCCCGGAGCGGTCGGCCGCCTGTGCGGTGGAGCAGCGCCGCCCCGACCCGCACGATCTGCGCTCCGCGTGCTCCTACCCGGTGGTCGGGGTGTTTCTGAGGCCCGGGGGCCGGCAGTCCTGCACGGCCGCCGTCGTGGACAGCAGACACGGCGATCTGCTGGTGACGGCGGCGCACTGCCTTCCGCTGGACGGGGCCACGTTCGCACCCGGCTATCACGACGGGCTCACCCCTCGGGGCGAGTGGCCGGTCCTCGCCGCGCTGGCGGACCCGCGGTACGCCGAGGCCCGCAAGGGTGCCGAGAACTGGCCGTACGACTGGGCCTTCGTGCGGGTGGCGCGGGTCGGCGGCAGGAGCGTCCAGGAGGCCGTGGGCTCCGCGTTCCGCGTCCCCGCGCACCCCGAGCGGCTCGCCGCCGACCTCAGCCGGGTCACGCTCATCGGGTATCCGCACGACCGGCCGGGCCAGCACACCTGCACGGTGGACGCGCAGCCCGCGTACAACGACTTCCGTCAAGCCCGGTGCGCGGGCTTCTCCACCGGGGTGTCGGGCAGTCCCTGGGTGATCTCGGCGCAGGACGGCGCGGGTCTCGTGGTCGGGGTGCTCGGCGGTGCCGAACGGGGCGGTGGCTTCGCCGACGACATCTCGTACACCGCACGCTTCGACGCGGGGCTCAGCGCGCTGTTCGAGACGGCGCAAGGGGCCGGACCCCGCGATGTCACGCTCGCCCCCTGACGATGCGCCAAACTTGACGGTGCGTCAGATGCCGTGTGTCCTCACCCTGACGCAAAGGGCCGGGCCGCCCGTCGGGGGATTCGACGGGCGACCCGGTGCTTCAGCGCGGTGCCGGGGTCAGCACTCGCGCAGGCCGGGGGCCGGGTCCTGGCCGGTGCGTACGCTCACGGCGGGGACGTTGCCCCAGGCGCCGTTGTCGAGCTGCGTCCAGTACCAGATGTCGTTGCCGCCCTGGTGCGGGTCGCCGTGGCCCCAGCACACGAACCAGTTGAACCCCGTGTCCAGCGTGCCGCGGGTCGCCGAACGGTAGGAGCGGTCGGCGTAGCCCTTCGCGCCGACCGCGTTGCCGCAGTACAGCCGGCCGTCCGAGCGGACCCCGCACTCGGCGGCGGGCTTGGCGGGTGCGGCCGCGGCGAGGGGCAGTCCGGTCGCGGTGAGACCGGCCGTCAGCGCGGTGGCGGAGAGGAACAGGGCGATCTTCTTGCGTGCGTTCACTGCGAACTCCTGCTTTTGTTTGGGTAGTTGGGCTGGTAGGGCTGGGCCCGGTCGGTCAGGCGCAGGTGGGGACGCCGTCGAGCCAGGCCGGCCCCTGGATGTAGATGTTGGTGATCCACGCCTGGTAGTCGGGCAGGTAGGACCAGGCGTCGTTGCGGTAGCCGTCGGCCTCGACGAGCTGGGCGTGCTTCTGGCAGCCGACCTTGACCCGGGTGGGCCCAGCGAACTTGCTGACCCGGGCGCTCGTGGTGGACGGCTCGACGTGCGTCCACACATCGGTGCCCCAGGTGGAGAACGTGCCGCTCGGCGCCGGACTCCCGCCGATGCGTACGGCGCCGTTGTAGTCGCCCCCGAGCCGTACGTCGCTGACCATCACATGGGTGCCGGACTGGCGGGCCTCTACCATCTTGCCCGCGCCCAGATAGACGGCGATGTGGTGGATGGAGTTGGCCCCTCCCCATCCCAGCAGGTCGCCGGGGAGCAGCGGCCCGGTGCCCTGGCCGGCGCCGAACCGGGCGGTGACGCGCGAGGAGTGGTACTGGCTGTTGGCGGTGCCGTTCAGGATGTCCTCGCCCGTGGCCTGGGCGTAGGCGTAGCGGACCAGACCCGAGCAGTCGAAGCCGCGCCGCTCGGGGTCGTGGTTGCTGGCGGGGTCGGTGGGGTCGACCTGGCCGTAGGTGGCGCCGGGTTGCGGTCCGTGGCCGCCGCCCCAGCTGTACCAGACGCCGAGTTGGGAGCAGGCGGCGCGGACCGCTGCCTCGGCCGCCGCCGAGGCGCCGGGGGCCAGGACGTCGCAGCCGCCGGCGGCCGCCGCGGTGCGAAGGGCCGTCCCGGACGAGGGGGCGGCGGAGGAGAGTGGGGCGGACGGCAGGACGGCGCAGGCGGCCACCAGGCCTGCCGCGGCGAAGGTCCGCCGCGCTCGGGCAAGGGTGTGGTGCATGTGAGTGTTCCCCGTTTCGTCGTACGTGTGCCGGAGCACTGCCCGGCGGACGCGGCGCGTTCCGGTGTGAAGCCGGCTGGTCCGCCGCGGTGTTCCGAGACTGGCCGTCGCGTCGGGGTGCTGTCGAGGACCCGGGTGTCTCCTGTACCGGCGGGAAACGGGAAACACCTGGGAAACACCGCGTCGGCGCAGCTCAGTCGGTGTCCGGGCAGAGGGGCCGATACGGCAGGTCGGGCAGCAGGCGGGCCCAGCGGTCGCGTCCCGTGTCGCCCAACAGGCGGCACACCTGGCCCTGTTGGCGGGGCACATCGGTGTTCCACAGCCGTACGGTGCCGTCGTTGCTGCTGCTCGCCAGGGTGCCGGGGAGGCCGGGGTCGAAGGTGACGCCCCAGACGGCGCCGGTGTGTCCGCTGAGGGTGGCGATGTGTTCGGCGCGGGACGGTTTCCACAGGCGTACGGTCTGGTCGCTTCCGCTGCTCGCGAGGGTCTCGCCGTCGGGGCTGAAGGCGACCGCCCGCACCGAGCCACTGTGCCCGGCGAGGACGCCGGCGGCGGTGACGCGCGCCGGGTCCCACAGGCGTACGGTCCCGTCGTTGCCGCCGCTGGCCAGGGTGCGGCCGTCGGGGGCGAAGGCGACGGAGCGCACCGAGCCGGTGTGGCCGCGCAGGACGGCGCGCGCGCCGTGGCCCGTGGCACGCACGTCCCACAGACGGACCGTCAGATCGTCGCTTCCGGTGGCCAGGGTGCGACCGTCCGGGCTGAAGGCGACGGTGTTGACGAAGTCCTCGTGGCCCTGGAGCGTGGCGTAGGGGCGCCGCGTGGCGACGTCCCAGAGGGTAGCGGTGCGGTCGGCGCTGGCCGAGGCGAGGAGGCGTCCGTCGGGTGAGAAGGCGACCGCGAACACCGAACCGTCGTGGCCGGTCAGGGTCGCTTGGAGGTGGCCGCTCGCGACGTCCCAGAGTCTGACGGTGCGATCGGCGCCGGCCGAGGCGAGGAGGCGTCCGTCGGGCGAGAAGGCCACCGCGAACACGGAGCCGTCGTGGCCGGTCAACGTGGTGCGCAGCCGGTGGTGGGGCACGTCCCACAGCCGTACGGTGCGGTCGGCCTGCGCCGAGGCGAGCAGGCCCCCGTCGGGCGAGAAGGCCGACTGCCACGCCTCGGTGAACGGCCTTGCGGTGAGCGCCGAGCGGCCCAGGTCCCACAGCACCACGGACTGGTCGAAGCCGCCGGTCGCCAGGCGTTCGTCGGGTCCGGCGGCGACGGCGAGGACGTAATCGGTGTGGCCGGAAAGGGTGGCGACCAGCCGGTGGTTGACGGCGTCCCACAGCTTGACGGTGCCGTCGCCGCCGGCGCTGATGACGGTGTCCCCGGCCCGGGTGAAGGCGACGGCGTTGACGTCGTCGCTGTGCCCGGTCAGGATCGCGCGCACCGACGCGTCGGGCAGGTTCCACAGCCGTACGGTGCGGTCCGCGGCGCCCGACGCGAGGGTGTGGCCGTCGGGGCTGAAGGCGACGCCGAGCACCTGGTCGCTGTGGCCGGCCAGGACCATCGGGGGGCCGCTGCCCGCGACGTCCCAGACCCGTACGGTGCGGTCGGCGGAGGCGGAGGCCACGCTGCGTCCGTCGGGGCTGAAGGCCACCGCCATGACCGCGTCGCCGTGTCCGGGCAGCACGGCGCGGGCGGTGGCCTCGGAGACGTTCCACAGCCGTACGGTGTGGTCGGTTCCGCCCGATACGAGGGTGTGGCCGTCCGGGCTGAACGCCACGGACCGTACGGCGCCTTGGTGTCCGGGCAGGGTGGCGGTCAGATGGCGGGTGGTCGCGTTCCACAGCCGTACGGTGCCGTCGGCGCCCGCCGTCGCGAGGCGGGTGCCGTCCGCGCTGTAGGCGAGGGAGGTGACCGCTCCGGTGTGGCCGGTCAGGGTGGCGGTGACGCGGTGGCTCGCGGTGTCCCACAGCTTCACGGTCGCGTCGGAGCTCGCCGAGGCCAGCGTCTTGCCATCGGGGCTGAAGGCCACCGCGTTGACGGGCCCGGTGTGGTCGCGCAGCCGTCCGTCGAAGTACTGGGCCTGGGTGCTGAGCAGGGCGCCGCGTGCCTGCGGGGTGCGGTCGGTGCGGTACGCGTCGGCGGCGAGCAGCATCGAGGCCTCCGGTTGCCCGGCCGCGAGGGCGCCGGAGCGTACGGCGAGGGCCTGCGACTGGGCGGTGCGGCTCTCTTGCAGGGCTCGCCGGCTCTGCTGGAAGGCGAGTGCCCCGGCCGTCACCGCGAGCGCGAGCAGTCCGGCCAGGGTGACGAGCAGGGTGCGGCGGATGCGGATCTGGCGTCGCGCGCCGCGCAGTCCGCGCCCTTCCTCCGCCTCGCACGCAGCAATGAACTCCCGCTCCTGCGGCCCGAGTTGACCGATGTGCTGGGCGTGCCGCGCGTGGTCGCGGACGGCGGCGAGCCGGCTGCCGCGGTAGAGCAGGCTCGGATCTCGCCCCGCCCGCACCCACTGGGTGGCCGCGTCGGAGACCTCTTGGCGCAGTACCAGGCCGGAGCGGTCGGCGTCGATCCAGCCGCGCAGCCGGGGCCAGGCGTGCAGGAGTGCCTCATGGGTGATCTCCACCGTTTCGCTGCCCGCGGTCACCAGACGGGCCCGTACGAAGGCGTCGAGGGCCCGGGTGGCGGGCTCGGGGTCGCCCAACTGCCGGATCAGGAACTCGCGTTCGACGGGTTTGCGGGTCTGGGCGGTGTCGTCCGCGACATGGACGAGGCGTACCAGGAGCCGGCGCGCCGCCAGTTGTTCTGCTGGATCGAGTCGTCCGTAGACGGATTCGGCGGTGCGGGCGACGGCGCCGTGGATGCCGCCCGTCGTCTCGTAGCCGGCCACGGTCAGGGTGCGGCTGGTGCGCTGCTGCCAGGTGACGAGCAGGGCGTGGGCGAGCAGCGGGAGCGAGCCGACGGAGGCCGCCGAGTCGGTGCCGAGATCCCTCAACAGGAGCTCCACCAGGCCGGGTTCGAGGCTGAGTCCCGCTCGTTCGGCGGGTCCTGTGATGGCTTGGCGCAGTTGGGCGTTGGACATCGGACCGAGGGCGAACAGGCCGTGGGTGAAGACCTCCACGAGCCGGGGGTGGTCCAGGCAGCGGCCGCAGAAGTCGGCGCGCAGACCGACCACGACGACGGTGCGCGCGGTGGTGCCGTCGGCGGCGCGGGCGGTGGCCAGGGTGTGGAGCACGGCGACGAAGTCACGGCGCTCGCGGTCGTTCTCGCAGAGGGTGAAGGCCTCCTCGAACTGGTCGACCAGCAGGACGAGGCCGCCCTGGCCGCCTCGCTCGGTGGACGCGTCGAGCAAGGCGGCGGGGCGTCGCACCAGCGCCTCGGGGGTGATCTCCGCGCCCGCCGAGCCGAGCACGTCGGCCGCGCAGCGCAGGAGTTCCTTGAGCGGGTGGGCGGTCGGGGTGCACACGACGACGGGCCACAGGCCGGAGCCGGGTACGGGCAGGGCGCCGCGGCGCAGTGCGGGCAGCAGCCCGGCCTGAAGGAGCGAGGACTTTCCGGCGCCGGAGGGGGCGACGACGGCCAGCGGCCCGCGGCCCATGCGTTCGGCGAGCCGACCCGCGAGTTCGGCCGTCGCGCTTTCGCGGCCGTAGAACCACTCGGCGTCCTGGGGGCCGTAGGCGGCGAGTCCCCGATAGGGGCACAGGGCCGACTCGGCGGGGCCGCCCTGAGCGGTGCGGGGCGCGGGGACGTTCGCCGGTTCGGGGACCAGGCGCAGGAGGGCGCCTCCCGCGTCGAGGGCGTCGTCGCAGCGGCGGGCCACGTCGAGGGTGGGGGGCTTGCTGCCGTTCTCGATCTTGCTGAGGTATCCCTTGCTGTAGTGGATCGAGCGGGCCAGTCCGGTGAGGGATACCTTGCGCAGGCCTCGCAGGCGCCGCAGCTCGGCTGCGAATCCGTCGGCCGTTTCGTCGTCCGTTGGCACGCCACCTACCTTTCCGTGACGGGCGGTGCGTACGCCGGAAAAGGATGAACTTCGTCCGGTTCCGGTCACCAACGGACGTACCCGCCGGGTTCGTTCGACAAGCCGGTGATACGTGCCCCGGCGCCGCACGGAACACGGGCGGGCGAGGCAACCTTTCCGTTCGATCTCGCATCTGGGCCGGTAAGTGCGGACGTTGGACACCTTTTGGCCACTCGGATGACCGTTGATTGTTAAATCTGGGTTCCGGGAGCACGGAATTCGATCATCCCTCTTTACATGTTCATGCCAGACATAGCAGGGTTCCGGCCGGGACCTCATGGTCCCCGCGGTGCACAACAGCACCGTGCGTACGGGTGGTTGTTGAGCCGACCGCCCCCGCACCACTAAGGACCCCCCACCGTGCGTACACCCCACATACGCAGCCTGGCGATAGCCCTGGCCGTCACCACGGCCGTCACCATCAGCGCGGGAGGCGGGGCCACGGCCTTCGCCGCACCCGCCGCTCCGGGGGCCACCGCCCCCGCCGCCACCGCCGGTTTCCAGCCGGTGATCGACGCGGCCCGCGCCGCGGCCCTCGCCCACGCCTCGGCGACCGGCGTCGGCACGGACGACACGCTTCAGGCCACCGACGTGCTGGTCGACCCGGACGGCAAGCAGCACGTCCGCTTCGTCCGCTCGCACCGCGGCCTCCCGGTCCTCGGCGGAGACCTGGTCATCCACCTCGACAAGAGATCCGGCTACGCCAGTGTGACCCGGGCGCTGCGCGGCCAGGTCGACGTCGCCGGCACCGCCGCCAAGCTGACGGCCGGACAGGCCCAGGCCAAGGCCGCCGCCACCGCCAAGGGCACCGCGGGCGCCGCCCAGCTCGTGGTGGACGCCCGCGCCGGACACTCGGCGCTCGCCTACCGGATCCAGGTGACGGACAGCGCCACCACCGAGTCCGGCAGCCGCGTCGTCGTCGTCGACGCGGCGACCGGGACCGTCCTCAGCAACACCCCGGCCGACGACTCCTTCCTGTCGCCGCGGGTGCAGGACAAGCTCCGCAAGAGCGGCCAGAAGCTGAGCCCCGCCCTGGGCACCGCCTCCCCGCCCCCTTCGCCTCCTCCCGGGCGACCGGCTTCCCGGCGGCGGCGAACGGCACCGGCGCGTCCCTGTTCGTGGGCAGCGTGCCGCTGACCACCACGCAGACCGCGACGAGCGCGTTCACCCTCAAGGACCCCAGCCGCGGCCAGACCGAGACCCGCGACGCCGGCAACAAGCAGTTGGAGAAGTTCTCCGGCGGCAAGGCGTTCACCAGCACCACCAACCGCTGGGGCACCGGCAAGGCGACCAACCGCGCCACCGCCGCCGTCGACGCGCAGTACGGGATCGTCAGCACCCTGGACTTCTACAAGAAGACCCTGGGCCGCAACGGCATCAAGAACGACGGGGCCGGCGCCCACGCGCTGGTGCACTTCGGCACCAACGTCGGCAACGCCTTCTGGGACTCCGACTGCGGCTGCATGCTGTACGGCGACGGTGACGGACAGACCTTCGCCCAGCCCTTGGTCGTCCTCGACGTCACCGGCCACGAGCTCACCCACGGCGTCGTGGACGCGACGGCCAACCTCCAGCCGACCCGCGTCGACGCCGACGACAACCAGTTCGGCGAGCCCGGCTCGCTGAACGAGTCGCTGGCCGACATCTTCGGCAGCGCCGTCGAGTTCGCGACCAACAACCCCAACAACCCGCCCAACTACCTGATGGGCGAGAAGCTCGGCCTCCAGCAGACGTTCCTGCGCCGCCTGGACAAGCCCTCCCTCGACAAGCTGGAGGGCACGGTCGACTACTGGTCGAAGGCGTCGTACGACACCGAGGTCCACGCCGGCTCCGGCGTCTCCTCGCACGCGTACTACCTGCTGGCCGAGGGCAGCGGCAAGAAGACCATCAACAACGTGGCCTACGACTCGCCGACCTACGACGGCTCCACCGTGGCCGGCATCGGCCGGGACAAGGCGACGGCGATCTTCTACCGGGCGCTCACCCGGTACATGGTCTCCACGACCGACTTCCACGACGCCCGCACCGCCACGCTGAGCGCGGCGGCCGACCTCTACGGCGCGAGCAGCACCGAGTACGCGACCGTGAACAAGGCCTGGGCCGCGGTCAATGTGACGCCGGCGAACGCCCCTGCCCGTAGCTGATCGAGTACGCCGCTGTCGCCCCGCGACCGTGGGGCGGCAGCGGCATGTCCCGGTACTACGGCACCAGGGTGTCGAGCGGCGTCATCACCACGTCGCTGGTGGGACGCGACAGGTGCAGTGCCGTGTGGAAGTGGCCGTCGCACTCCTTGCCCTCGGGGTCGAGGCCGGCCGCGACCACCGCGTCGATGGCATAGCGCCGTTCGCCCTCGTCGGTGAAGCGACGCTGGGGGTAGGTGGGCGCGGCCCGCTCGGTGGCGAGGCCGAACGCGGCGAGGCAGTCACCGACGCTCGTGTACGAGGTGGTGCGCAGGACGAAGGCGGCGACCCACACGGGCCCGCGCGCCGCCGAGAGCAACGGCCTGAAGGTGCGGTGCGACAGAAAGCTGGAGCCGCCCGTGACGGTGATCAGACGGGCGTCCCGCACCGCCCGCCGCAGGGCGGGCCCGGGCGGAGCCGACTCCAGGTTCTCGGCGAACCCGTCCGCGAGCAGCCCGACGGCACGCCCGTAGGCGACGGCCCTGGCCGCGGTGTCGAGCCCGATGACACGGGCCGGGTCCCGGCGGCGCCGCGCGGCGAAGAACTCCCGGTCCCAGTCGATCAGTTGGGACGTGCTCATCGCGGCGGCCTCGCGGGAGGTGTAGCGGTCGTACAGGTCCTCCAGGGTCACGTCGTGGTTCAGCAGGGCCGCGTTGATCCCGTACGAACAGCACAGGTCGAGCACGGTCAGGGGCGTCGTGGCCGGGCCGGTCGACAGCGCCTGTTTCAGTCGGCGGAAGATGTGCTGGGCGTGGCCGGGTGTGCGGTAGGCGAGCGGGCCCAGGGCCCGGAAGTAGGCCCGGGGGTCGGGCTGGTCGTAGATCGCGTCGAACCGGGCCATCGCCTGTGCGGCGGGGGCGTCCGCCACCTCCACCCCCACGGACGCCGCCGAACCGGTCGGCTGGTCTTCGCTCATCGCGTACCCGTCCCCTCTCACTCCTTCGCCGGCCCCCCGCCCGAGCATGGGGACGACAACGGCACTTGGGAACACGGCCCATTCGAATCAGGCCACCCCCAACTGGGCTTTGCCCACCGCCTGTTGCGGTCGGTTCGGAGACGCTCTCCCTCCCGTGGAGCGCCTCGGGTCACACTGGGCCCATGACCGCCCACGACCCCGGTGAACTGCCGGAACCCGATGACACAGCGGAACCGAACCGTCCGGACGCCGCCCCCTGGACGCCGGCCGGCCCCCCGCCGCCCACCCCGGACCAAAGACAGCCGCCACCGGCCCAGTTCGGCTACGATCCGGCGGCCCCGGGACCGGCTCAGGTTCCGGGACCGACGTCGGGACCGACACAGGGCCCCGCGCCCATACCCCCTTACCCCCAGCCCCAGCCCCAGCCCCAGCCCCAGCCGGGCGCATACGGAACTCCCTTACAGCCGGGCGCCTTTGGACCGCCCGCGCAACCGGGGACGTATGGGACACCGGGGCAGCCGGGAACCTACGGAACACCGGGGCAACCAGGACCCTACGGCGCTCCCGCGCAACCCGGGCCCTCCACAACTCCGGTGCAACCGGGTCCCTTTGGCACTCCCGCGCAACCAGGCCCTTACGCGCCACCAGGGCAACCGGGGCCCTATGGATACCCGCATGGACACCCGCAGCACCCGGAGGCCTTTACGCCCGCTGGGCAGCAGCCGGGGCCCTACAGCGCGCCCGGGCCCCCTCAGCCGGGGACGTATGCAACTCCCCATCAACCGGGCGCCTTTGGGCCCCCCGCGCAGCCAGGGACCTACGGGACGCCGGGGCAGCCGGGGATCTACGGCGCTTCCGGGCAGCCTTCCGCTCCCCCGGGCTCCCTACCGCCCCCGCCCTCCCGCGGCGGACTGCTCGGGGGCAACCGCCGGGTGATCCTCGCCGCCGTGGTGGCGGGACTTCTGGTGGTGGGCGGCGGGGTGTACTTCGCGGTCACCGGCCACAAGGGCGGGTCGCCGACCGCGGCGCCCCACGCCTCGCCCACCCCGTCAGGTCCGTCCGATTCGCCGACCGTCGACCAGGGCGACGGCAAGGGCACCGGTATAGGCGGCGGGGACTACGACCCCAACGCGAACATCAAGGCGGGCGAGGCGCGCGTCTGGCTCAACGAGAACGAAACCCCGCTCACCCAGAGCGGCGCCGAGCAGTACGGGCCCTGGCCGGTCGGTGACGTCATGGCCAGGGCGCTGTACAAGGAGGTCGCCGGGTACGGCGCGGCCGACGGCAAACAGCGCTGGAAGGTCACCTTCGACACCCCCCTGTGCGGTGTGCCGCGCGCCCCCTCCGCGCAGAACAAGCTGGTCGTCGGCCTCCTGGAGAACAACAACAAGGGCGCTCACTGCACCATCCTCCAGCAGGTCGACCTCGCCACCGGCAAGGCCGGCTGGAAGACCGTCAGGACCGAGGACCGCCGGGGCACTGCGGCGCTCACCCTTCAGATGGCGATCACGGGCGACACCGTCGCCATGGCGTGGGCGGGCGGCGCGACCGGGTTCTCAGTCGTCGACGGCCACAAGCTGTACGACGTCCAGAAGAGCGGCGGATGCTCCTCGCAGGCCTTCGCCGGAGGGACCCGGCTGATCAGTGCGGGCTACTGCTTCAACGGGGCCGATCCCCACGATCAGCCGGGCGACCTGCTCCAGGAACTCGACCCGGCGACGGGCAAACCCAAGTGGAGCTACCAGTACGACAAGAGCTGGCGCATCGGCCAGGTCCTCTCGGTGGATCCGCTGGTGGTGACCGCGCTGCCGCACGAAGGCAAGACGTGGAAGATCCTGGTCTTCGCCGCGGACGGAAAGCTCCGCTCCCAGACCGAGCCCAAGTTCCAGCTTCCCGGCGTGTGCAGCGGTTTCGGCCAGAGCGTGGACCGGCTCCAGGACTGCTACGGCGCGGTGGCCGACGCCCAGACCCTGTACCTCGCGGGCGACGGCAACGAGACCGACGTGACCAAAGAGGCCGACGGAACCCAGATCGTCGCCGTGGATCTGAACACCGGCAAGGAGAAGTGGCGCGCGAGCCCGCCCCAGACCCGCGAGGTGCGCCCGCTCGCCATCGAGGACGGCAAGCTCGTGGTGTATCTGCACGCCGGCCACGACCTGCCCGCGGCGGTCGCGAGCGTGGCGCCGACGGGCGGCGCCCCGCAGGTGCTGCTCCAGAGCCCGCAGGCCGCGTCGGGAGCCGAAAGGTATTTCTTCTTCCCCCGGCTCGCCTGGTCCGGCGGTCGTGTGTTCGTGCTCAGCACGCTCGTGAAGACCCCGAAGGCCGGCGACAGTTCGCACGCGGCGCTGTCCTTCGGCAAGTGACCCTGCCACCCGAAACGTGATCCGCCCCTTTGTGGTCCGGACCGGACCACAAAGGGGCGGATGCCGTTGGGTTCAGCGGCGCGGGGCCGTGGCCGGGGCGAGGTCCTGTGTGCGCGGCAGCGGTGCGGCCGGGGCGGCGGGCCCGGCCGTCCGCTCCCCCGTCCCCGCGGGGCACAGCGCCTGCAACGCGAATGCGTTGAGCGCCGCATCTATGGGGCTGGGCTCCAACTTCCCGTCAGTGCCAACTTTCTGATACTTCATCAAGTTGTACGTCAGGGCCAGCTGGCGTTTGCCGTCCACACTGGACAACACGTTGGCGCCCGCCCCGAAGACCGCTCCGTCATGACCCCAGAACCGTCCGCACGGCAGCTCCACGACGTAGATGCCGAGGCCGTAGTTCATCACGGTCGTCCCGGCGTCATCGAGGACGGGGACCGTGGTCTGCATCTCGTGGAGCTGGGCCGCGGGCAGGAGCCGGCCCCGCAGGAGCTTGCGGTAGAAGTCCTCGAGGTCGGCGGTGGTGGAGACCAGCGCGCCCGCGGTCCCGGCCCATGACATGTCGTACACGCTGTAGTCGCGCGGCGGATCGATCAGCCCGTAGAACGACTCGTACATCCTGGGGTGGGGGCCGGCGATTCGGGGCGAGCGCGGGAAGTAGGTGTCGCGCAGGCCCGCCTTCTGGATGACCGCGCGCGTGATGTAGGCCTCGGCGTCCTCGCCCGTGACCTTCCGGATCAGCATTCCGGCGATGACGTAGTTGGTGTTGGAGTACGACCACTTCTCACCCGGCCGGCCGGTGGGCGCCGCATCGAGGCCGAGGCGGGCCAACTCCTCCGGGGAAAAGCGCCGGAAGCGGTTGTCGTCCAGGCTCTTGGTCGACGACTGCCCCAGGGAGGGGAACGCGCCCAGGACGTAGTCACCTATGCCGCTGGTGTGATTGAGCAGCATCCGTACCGTGATGGCCCGCCCTCGTTCGCCGGGCACGGTCTCGGGCAGATAGCGGCCGATCGGGGCGTCCAGGTCGATGCGCTCCTTGGCCACCTGCTGGAGCACGGCCACCGAGGTGAACGCCTTGGTGACACTGCCCACGCGGTACTGGAGATTGGGTCGCATGGGGCGCCCGGTGCCGATGTCGGCGACCCCTGTGGCACCCAGCCACCGCTGTTCGCCGTCCCGGACCGCCGCGTTGGCTCCGTACATGCCCGCCGTGTGCACCGCGTCGAGCGAGGCACCGAGGGCCTTGCGGTCCAGGCCGCCCGAGATGGCGGCCGCGGATTCGGCGGCGGAAGCGGCGGCGGGTGTGGGAGAGGGTGCGGCCTGGGCCGGCACCACCGTCACCAGCAGCGCCGCGGCCAGTGCGGCGGTGGTGCCGGCGAGGCGTGCGCGTCGGTGGTCCGGGCGCAACAAGAACATGGAGGTCTTCCCTTCGATGGGCGAGCCGTGCTGGGTGGGCGGTGCTTGGTGGGCGGACGGTCATCAACTCTCGCAAGGGCCCGACCCGGGCAGATCATCCCGGGGGACGATCCTGCTCCTGGCGCGCTGCGCCGAACGGACGAGCCACTCTCGGCCACAGCAGCGGACGGCGACGGACGGCAGCTACGTATGTGTCCCGGCCCGGGTGGACGACGCTGCCCGGCGGCCCACCCCCTTCGGCGGGCACTCCGCATGCGTCGGAGTGGTAGCGGTGACAGTGTCGAAGAGCCGGGCCCCACCCGGCTTCCGCGGCCGGGCGGCCGGGCGCGGGCCCGAGACGGAAGAGGAGCCACCTGTGCGCCATCACATCGTTGCCGAGCAACTCCCCGATGGAGTGACCCTGAAGGAATGGCACATGGTCCGGGGTGAGGAGCAACAGTCCATGTGTGGACGCGACGTGGCCGAGGGCGCGGCCGAACTGCCCGACGACGCCTGGGGCACGGACAGCGCGCACCCGTTCTGCCACACCTGCGGCGCCCTGTATCTGCGGGAAGTTCCCTAAGGCCTGTCCTGCCGTGGCGGGCGGCGTCATCGACAGACCGCCCGCCGTCACGTCAACTCCCTGCAAATAGGGCCCTGTTGGGGACCTACGTCTCGTGCCGGGGCCCCCACCCCCCGCCTGCCGTCCCGCTCGCGGCTCCGTAACCTGGAGTCCCGCCGCCGAGAAGGGACATCGCATGACCGGACCTGCCCGCGCACCCGAGATCCGTACCACCTCAGGCACCGTCCGAGGACGCATGGAGGACGGTACGGCCGTCTTCCGTGGCATCCCGTTCGCCCAGCCGCCGGTCGGTCCGCTGCACCTGGCGCCACCCGTGCCCGCCCTGCCGTGGGACGGGGTGCGCGAGGCGGTCTCGTTCGGGCCCACTCCCCCGCAGTCCCTCGCCCTGGGGTTCGGCGCCGGGCCCGAGAACACGAGCGGCTCGGACGAGTGGCTCACCGTGAACGTGTGGTCCCCGGACCCGGGCACGACGGCCCGGCTGCCCGTCCTGGTGTGGATATACGGCGGCGCCTACCTCGTCGGGACGGCCGAGGGCCCCACCTACGAGGGCGCCGCGCTGGCCCGCCGGGGCACGGTCGTGGTGACCTTCAGCCACCGGGTGGGCGCCGAGGGGTACGGCCACTTCGAAGGCGCGGTGCCCAACCGGGCGCTCCTCGACCAGGTCGCCGCCCTGGAGTGGGTACGGGACAACATCGCGGCGTTCGGCGGCGACCCGGACCGGGTGACCGTGTTCGGCGAGTCGGCGGGCGCGGGTGCGATCGCCGCGCTGCTCGCGATGCCCCGGGCCGCGGGTCTGTTCCGGCGCGCGGTGGCGCAGAGCGTGCCGGGGTCGGTCTTCAGCCCGGCGCTCGCCTCGGACGTCGGGGCGGGCGTGGCCGCGGAACTCGGCCTGCCGGCCACCCTGGAGGCGCTGGCACCCGTGGCTCCCGCGGCGCTGCGGGACGCGGCGGACGCGGTGCTCGGCAAGATCACGCAGTACGGGGAGCGGTGGGGCCGCATCGCCCACGCGCACCTGCCGTTCTCGCCGGTGGTCGACGGAGAGGTGCTGCCGTCCTCGCCCTGGGAGGCGCTGCGGGCCGGGCACGGCCGTGACGTCGACCTGATCGCGGGGTACAACCGGGACGAGGCGCGGCTGTTCACGGTGATGTCGGGCCGCTACGGAAAGATCACCCAGGAGGAGGCCGACACCGCGCTGTCGCGGTTCGCGCCCGGCGGCGAGGGCGCGGCGGCCTATCGGGCGTCCTTCCCCGAGGCCGACCCGACCACGATGCAGGACCTCGTCCTGTCGGACTGGCTGTTCCGGATGCCGAGCCTGCGTCTCGCCGAGGCGCACACCGCGGGTGGCGGCACCTCGTACGCCTATGAACTCGCTTGGCCGGCGCCCGCGTTCGGCGGGGTCCTCGGTGCCTGTCACGGCCTGGATGTGCCGCTGGTGTTCGGGACGCTGCGCGGCGGGATCGCCACGATGCTGCTCGGCGAGGAGCCCTCGGCCGAGGCGGAGGCCGTGTCGGAGGCGATGGGCGGGGCGTGGACCGCGTTCGCGGCGCACGGCGACCCCGGCTGGGCGGCCTACCGGACCGGCGAACGGCTGATGCGCGTGTTCGCGGCGGAGCCGCACACCCGACCCTGCCCCCAGGAGGCCTCGCGCCGGATCTGGGCCCAACACGACTTCTCCGCCATGGAGTTGGTCCCGGGCGCGGGTCCCGTGCATACGGCCTGAACACGTCCTGCCGCCGGGGCGCGCCGCGTCTGATCAAGTCCGCCGACGGGCGGGCCGTTGCGGAGAGTATGTCCGGTGAACGCCGGGTACTCGCGTCCGGCAGATGTGTTTCGGCTCGCGGCGGCAGGAGGCAGTTCATGAGCGATACGGTGCGGGGCCCGGAGCCAGGGCAGCGAACCATCACCACATCCGTACCGGCCAGGCTGGACCGATTGCCCTGGTCACGCTGGCACTGGATGATCGTGATCGGCCTCGGCACCGTGTGGATCCTGGACGGTCTCGAGGTCACCGTCGTCGGGAACATCGCGAGCCGGCTCTCGGAGCACGGCAGCGGCCTTGCGATCACCGACGCCCAGGTCACCGGCCTCGGCGCGGCACTGTATGTGGGGGGCGCCTGTACGGGGGCGCTGTTCTTCGGCTGGCTGACCGACCGGTTCGGGCGCAAGAAGCTGTTCCTGGTCACCCTCGCGGTCTATCTCGCCGCGACCGCCATGACGGCGCTGTCCTTCAGCGCGTGGTGGTTCTTCCTGTTCCGGTTCTTCACCGGCTTCGGGATCGGCGGAGAGTACGCGGCCATCAACTCGGCCATCGACGAGCTGATCCCGAGCAAGTACCGCGGCCGGGTGGACCTCATCATCAACGGGAGCTACTGGCTCGGCGCGATGGGCGGGGCCCTGCTCTCGGTGCTCGCCCTCAACACGGACATCCTGCCGAAGGACATCGGCTGGCGGCTCACCTTCGCGCTCGGGGTGGTGCTCGGCCTGGTGATCCTGCTGGTGCGCCGGCACGTGCCGGAGAGTCCTCGCTGGATGTTCATCCATGGGCAGGAGGAGGGCGCGGAGCGGTTGCTCGAGGATGTGGAGCACACGGTGGAGGAGGAGACCGGCAAGCGGCTTCCCGAGCCGGGGAGCTCCATCACCATCGAGCAGCGCACGAGCGTGGGATTCCTGGAGATCGCCCGCACGTTGTTCCGCTCGTACCCGAAGCGGGCCGTGCTCGGTTTCGCCCTGTTCATCGGGCAGGCGTTCCTCTACAACGCGATCACGTTCGGGTTCAGCTCGATCCTGGTGAAGTTCTTCGACGTGCCGAGCGGGACCACCGGCTACTTCTTCGCCGTGATCGCCTTCGGCAACTTCCTGGGTCCGCTCCTCCTCGGCAAGCTCTTCGACACCGTGGGCCGGCGCAAGATGATCGCCGGGACGTATGTCCTTTCGGGACTTCTGCTCTTCGTCACCGCGTGGTTCTTCGCCCAGGGCTGGCTCAACGCGACGACCATGACGGCGTGTTGGTGTGTGGTGCTGTTCTTCGCCTCGGCGGGCGCCAGCTCCGCGTATCTGACGGTGAGTGAGATCTTCCCGATGGAGACCCGGGCGATGGCGATCGCCTTCTTCTACGCCATCGGGACGGCCGCGGGCGGCATCTCGGGCCCGCTGGTCTTCTCGGCGCTGACCTCCAGCGGTGTGGTGGGGGATGCCGTGCTCGCCTTCAGTGTGGGCGCGGCCCTGATGACGGCGGCCGGGGTGGTGGCGGCGTTCCTCGCGATCGACGCGGAGGGCAAGTCCCTGGAGGACATCGCCGCCCCGCTCTCCTCGCGTCGTTCGGCGGCGGGCGAGGGCACGACCACGTCGGAAGCGCCGGCGACCTGAGGGGTGGCCGCTCCCGCTCAGGCGGGGCGGCCGACCCTCTCCCCAGCGGGCGGTGTGCGCAAGCCACTGCCCGCTTTTTGCTGCCCGCTCGGCGGCCCCGCGTACCGGCCCACGCGGGTCCGACGGAGGTCCCAGGCAGGTCCCACGCGGGGTCCGCGGGCTCCGCGCGGGGTCCACGAGCAGGCGCGCCCGGCCCTCGCCGACCCTCGCCGCGCCCGCACCACATGCCTTATGACACATCCGCATTGCGGGCCACTATCACGAGCGTTATAGTCTCTAACTAACGGCACTGCACATAACAAAGAGCCGGGCGGAGCGCCGTCCGGATGTGAGGGGAATCGTCATGGCACACACGGACAGCAACCTGCATGTGGTCCTCGGCTCGGGTCCGGCCGGCACCGCGCTCGCCACGGAGCTCGCCCGCCGGGGCCACCCGGTCCGCCTCGTCGACCGCACGGCAACTGGCGCTGCGATAGCGGGAGTTGACCGGATGAAGGGTGACGTCTCGACCCACGAGGGGGCCGCCGCCGCCCTCCGGGGGGCCGGCGTCGTCTACCACTGCGTCAATGTCGCCTACCACCTCCAGCTCGACGTCGTGCCGCGCATCCAGCGGGCGGTGCTGGGCGCCGTCGAGGAGGCGGGCGCGCGCCTGGTCGTACTCGACACGCTTTACCCGTACGGCACCACCCACGGGGATGCCATGACCGAGGACACCCCGTGGCGCGCCACCAGCCTCAAGGGCAGAATGCGCGCCGAGCTCGACGAGAACTACCTCGCCGCACACCGCGAGGGGCGCGTTTCGGTGGTGCTCGGCCGGTCCGCCGACTTCGTCGGCCCCGGGGTCATGAACTCCACGCTCGGCGCGGCCGTCTTCCCCGGGGCGCTGACCGGCGACGAGGTGTTGACCCTGGGCGACATCGACCTGCCGCACAGCTATACGGACATCCGCGCGGTGGCCGCCGGGCTCGCCACGCTCGGCGAGAGCCCGCGCGGCGACGGCCGGGTGTGGCACCTTCCCACCGCGCCGGCCCTGACCACCCGTGAGGTGCTGGGGATGATCGAGGCGCGGGTCGGCCGGCCGCTGAAGGTCGTCACCCTGGACGAGCCGCGCCCCTTCGGCCCGTTCGACCAGGTCTTCATGGACGCGTACGCCGAGATGTTCTACCAGCACACCGAGCCGCAGATCATGCTCTCGGGCGCCTTCGAGGCCGCGTTCGGCGCCACGCCCATCGCCATGGCGGACACCCTCGACGACACCCTCGGGTGGTACCGGAGCCTGCTGGCCCACCGCGCCTGAGCGCGACCCGGTGGTCGCCATCGACCCGCGGTACTACTCGATGACGATCTCGAAGGGGATGTTGCCGCGGGTGGCCTTGGAGTACGGGCAGGCGGCGTGGGTGAGCTCGACGAGCTTCGCGCCGCTGTCGCCCTCCAGGTGCTCGGGCAGCTCGACGCGCATGACGACACCGATGCCGAAGCCGCCGTCGGACGGGTCCTTGCCTATGCCGACCTCCGCGGTCACCGAGACGTCCTTGACATCGAGCTTCAGCTGGCGGGCGACCGACCCCATCGCGCTGGCGAAGCAGGCCGCGTACCCGGCGGCGAAGAGCTGCTCGGGGTTGGTGCCCTGGCCGTTGCCGCCGAGGGCCGGCGGGAAGGCGAGCGGCAGGTCGAGCTGGCCGTCGGAGCTGACGGTGCGGCCTTCGCGGCCGTTGGCGGTCGCCACTGCGGTGTAAAGCGCGTCCATGGGATCGGTTCCTCTCATATCCATCCGTACGGGGTCGGTGCGGCTCCGTACGGGGAAGCCTCGGCTTGCCCGGAGCAACTCTGGCACACAATTAAGTTGTGCACAACTAAATGGCGTGAGTGCTAGCCTGGAACGCATGGTGACCACGCCCTCCGCCCGCCCGCACGACGAGGACTATCTGCGGCTCGACCTCCAGCTCTGCTTCTCGTTGCACGCGGCTTCGCGCGCCTTCAACGGCGTCTACCGCACGCTCCTGAAGGACCTGGGTCTCACCTATCCGCAGTACCTGGTGATGCTGACGCTGTGGGAGCACGGCGAGCTGCCGGTCAAGAGCATCGGCGAGAAGCTGCGGCTCGACTCGGGGACGCTGTCACCCCTGCTCAAGCGCCTGGAGTCGGCGGGCTTCGTCGAGCGCCGGCGCAGCCGGGCCGACGAGCGCTCCGTCACCATCCGCCTCACCGAACAGGGCACGGCCCTGCGGGAGCGCGCGCTGGCGGTGCCGCACCACATCGCGCGAGCCGTCAATCTCCCTCCGGAGGACTTCCACGCCTTGCGCACCCTCCTGGCCACGCTCACGGAGGGCCTCGACACCGCGGCGGCGACACACCCATCGTCGGACCACTAGCCATGTGCGCGGGCCCTATGTGCCCTCACCACGGGGAAGGGTTGCCCCGCCCGACAGGGCTCACCTGCGCATCCTGCACACTTGCGGCGTGAACAGCGCAGAGCTCGGGAGGCAGCACATGGCTCGTCCGGTCACCATCGTCACTGGCGGCAGTCGCGGGATCGGCGCGGCGACCTGCGTCCGGCTCGCGGCCGACGGGCACGACCTGGCCCTCGGCTACGTCAGCAACGAGGGGGCCGCACACGAGGTGGCCGATCAGGTGCGCGCGGCCGGGGCCCGGTGCGTCACCGTGCGGGCCGACACCTCCCAAGAGGCCGACGTGGAGCGGCTGTTCGACACCGCGGCGGCGGAACTGGGGCCCGTCACCGGCCTGGTCAACAACGCCGGTGTCACGGGTCCGCTCGGCCGTCTCGCCGATGCCCGTACGGAGGACCTGCGCCGGGTGGTCGACGTCAACCTCCTCGGCTATCTGCTGTGCTGCCGACGGGCCGCCCGTGACATGGCGGCCGCCGGCGGGGGCGCCATCGTCAACATCTCCTCGGGAGCGGCCACGCTCGGCAGCCCCGGGGAGTATGTCCACTACGCCGCGTCCAAGGCGGCCACCGACGCCCTGACGATCGGGCTCTCCAAGGAACTCGGCCAGGACCGCATCCGCGTCAACGCGGTCGCCCCGGGCCTCATCGACACCGATATGCACGCCACGATGGGCGATCCCGAACGCCCGGCCAGGATGGCCCCGGCCATCCCGCTCGGCCGTGCCGGCGAGGCGTCCGAGGTCGCCGCCGCCGTCGCCTGGCTCCTGTCGCCCGACGCCTCGTACACAAGCGGTGCGATCCTTCGCGTGGCCGGCGGGCGGTGACACGGCGGCCCACGCCGCGCTCGACAGCGTGCGGTGGGGGCCAGCATCCTGAGGATGGAGGGGGTGGTCGGATGAGTGAGGTTGCGGAGCCGTTCGAAGCGGCCACGGGGGACGGGCCCCTGGCGGTCGGCGCGGGCCGGACGGCCGCCGTGCGCACCGCCTTCGAGGGGCTGTTGAACATCCGGCGGGTCATGGACGTCTCGGGCCCCGCGCAGTGGGAGCGGCTCAGGCCGGTGCGGGCGGTCGCGCTCGCCCTGGAGGCCGCGGGTCTCCCGGCGTCCGCCGTCGACGGGCAGGGCGAGCGATGTGCCACCGGTTACCGCGTCAGCGCCGTCGAGGGGGCCCGCGCCGTCCGCGTGGAGTGGCTCGGGCCGCCGGGCAGTGGCGCCGAGTACGCGGCCAACGAGGAGCTGCGGCGGTGTGCCGCGGCTCCGGCCGCTGGGATGGGTGGCGCTGGAGTACCGCGGACCGCGCCGTCACCACTATCTGGAGGTCGAACCGGCGCAGTGAGCCACCCCGGTTCGCGGGGCGCCCCCGCTCCCGCTAGAGTGCGATGCTTGTTCGAATGTCGAGGGGCGACGGGGGAAGCGTGAGCGCGCAACTACGGGAGACCGCAGGCGAGTTGGCGGATTTGTTGTGGCGGGAGCACACGCTCTACCGCGAGCGCTCGGGCACGGTGGTCATCCGGGGCTCGCACGTCGAACGCTGGATCAGCCTCTCCCCCACCGGCGGCCAGGACCAGGTCCTGATCCGCGCGGGCCGCATCCTGGACGGGGGCACCACCGCCCCGGCCCGCTCGGAGACGGTGGCCGACCTCACCGGCGGCCGGCACGAACTCGCCGCCGTCTGCCGCAGGTTGCTCGCGGAGACCGCCGTGGGCGCCGCGTCCGGCGGCGCCCCCAGACCGTCGAGACCCGGCAGGGAGAAGAGGGGCACGACGAGACGGCCGAGGAAGCCCGCGCGCGGCGGCCGGCACACCGGCCCGGCGTCCTGGCTGATCATCCTCGGCCTGCTCACCGTGGTCGCCCTCTGCGCCCGCGCCGTGGTGGCGGCGCTGTAGGAATCGGCGAACGGGGCGGTGGGGCCGCCCCGTTCACACGGCCTCCGCCTCGATGATCGAGGGCAGCGACGGCGTCCGAAGGATGCGGTGGAGCCGGAACCCGGACCGGGTGAGCAGCCCCTCGAACTCCGCGGCCGTACGCTCCCTGCCGCGCACCATCATCAGCATGATCATGTCCAGCTCGACGGCGGGGTGCGGGTCGCCGTTGTCGGGCAGGACCGCGTCCACGACGAGCAGCCGCTTGCCCGGGACCGCCGCCGCCCGGATCGCGGCGAGAATGCGCAGGCAGTCCACGTCGTCCCAGTCGTGCAGGATGTTCTTGAGCAGATAGAGATCGCCGCCGGACGGTACCTCCGTGAAGAAGTCACCGCCCGCCACGCTCCAGCGTCCGCGCAGGTCCCCGGTGTCGAGTACATGGTCGCGGACGGTCTCGGGGCGGTCGAACAGCACGCCCGTCAGGGCGGGTTGGCGGCCGAGGACCGCCCGCAGGAGCCCTCCCCGCCCGCCGCCCACGTCGATCACCGTGCCCCGGGCGGGAAAGGCGTAGCTCCCCGCGATGAGGTCGACGACCCGGCCCGACTGCGCGGCCATCGCGGCGTCGAAGAGCTCCCGCGCCTCGGGCGAGGCCGCGAGGTGTCCGAAGAAGGGGAGCCCGTGGGTCTCCTCGAAGGGCGTCGCCCCGGTCCTCACCGTGTCCGGGATGCCGTCGGCGGAGCGGCGGAGCATGTCGCCGGTGAGGAACAGGGCCGCCGCGTGCTGCGATCCGGCGACGTCCGTACGCAGCGGCCGGCCCGCCTCGGTCAGGCCGAAGGCGCCCTTCTCGTCCTGGGTGAACAGCCCGTGCATGGTGAGCAGGCGCAGCACCCGGCGCAGCGCGTCCGCGTGCAGCCCGCAGTCCTCGGCGAGTTGCTCGGCGGTGCGGGCCCCTCCCGCCAGCCGGTCCGCGACGCGGTGCACCGCCACCGCCCGGACCGAGGCCGAATAGATGTGTCCGTACACCAGCTGGTTGAGCAGCGGGCGGCTGAGGGGGTCGGTGGGGGCCGTCGTGGAATCCGAGCTGGTCGCCAACGGTTGCTCCTGTCGTCACGCGAGGATGCCCGCGTCACCGTGAAGGTCTGCCGTCCCATCGTGGCAGCGCGCGCCGCGCGGGGGTATGGATGCGCGTCGGGGGCGGGGGACGTCAAGTCGGCTTCCGGTCAAGCCGGTCCCGGCCGTGGAACGGCCGGCCCCGATCGGCCCGTCGGCGGCGCCCGCCTGCTACAAAGGGCCTTCGATCTCTCTCCGCGGACCCTGAGGATGGCGCCATGCGTGGCGATGTGCTGGACCGGCTCGGCGCCGGCAAGTATCTGCTCGTCACGACCTACAAGAAGGACGGCACGGGCGTCCCCACCCCGGTGTGGGTGGTGCGGGACGAGGACGCCCTGGTGATCTGGACGGTGGCGGACTCCTGGAAGGTCAAACGCATCCGCAACCGGCCCGAGGTGCTGGTCGGCCCCTGCGACGTGCGCGGCAACCCCACCGGCGAGCAGCACCGGGCGACCGCGGTGATCTGCGACGCTGCCGCCGCCGAGGCCTGCCGGGCGCTGCTGCGCCGCAAGTACGGGGTGCTCGGACGGCTCACCCTGCTCGGCAGCCGGCTGCGGCGCGGCACGACCGGCACGGTGGCCGTCCGGATCACCCTGGACGACTGACCGGCGGCGGGCTAGGGACCCGAGACCAGGTCGGCCACGTTGGTCGCGGAGTTGGAGGGGCCACCGCGGTCGTTGATGACGTGGTTGATGGTGCCGGTGCCGCCGAGGGAGACCGTCACCATGTCGTGGAAGCGGACTCCGGAGGACGCGGGCGCCTCGAAGGCCCGCTCGGCCACCACCGAGGGGTTGGCGTTGAAGAAGCAGTAACTGCCGAGCCCCCACGCCTCGTGACTGGTCACCCCGCTCGCCACCTTGTAGGCGTCATAGCCGCGGGTCGAGCCGTTCATCCAGGAGCTCTGGCCCGGCGGGTCGTACGGCATCTCGTTCTGGAAGAAGTAGGTGCGGCCTCCGTTGCCGTTCCATATGACCTGATGCTGCTGGTAGTGCTCGACGAACAACCCGTACATCGTGACGGCGGTGCCGTTCACGATCAGGCCGTTGGCGGCGGTGTTGCTGGTCCAGCCGACGCCGCTGCCGTGGTCGGCGCGCCACAGCCACATGTGGTCGCCGATGACGTCGGAGCTGTTGACGACGAGGCTCTGGGTGGCCTTGCCCACCCCCGCGCCGCCGATGCGGAAGAACACGTCGTGCAGCGAGGTCGGGTCGGTGGTGTGCCGGGCGCCCGCTCCGCTCGGTCCGACCCGCATCAGGGTCGGGGAGTTGGTGGTGCCCGCGTCGATGAGGAGTCCGGCCACGTTCACACCGTCGACGTCGGCGACGTCCAGCGCGGTGATGCCGTTGTCCGGGACCAGCGTGGCGAGGCCGAGCCCGAGGACCACGGTGTCCGCCCGGGTCACGTTCAGGGTCTGGTCGAGGTGGTAGACGCCGGGCGTGAACAGCAGGTTCTTGCCCTGGGCGAGCGCCTGGTTGATGTCCGTGGCCGAGGCGCCCGGCTTCACGATGAAGAAGGTGTCGATGCCCAGGGAGCTGCCGGGCTGGTTTCCGCCCGCCCAGGTGGTGCCCTGGGTATTGGTCCGCACGGCCGGCACGAACACCTTGTAGGCGCCCGCGCCGTCCACGTACAGGAAGGGCTTCTCGCGGGTCACCGGTGACTGGGCGACCGTCGTGTAGGGCGGGTTGGGGAAGGTGTTGGCCGGCGCGTTGACGTCGCCCACGAACACCATGTTCCAGTTGGAGCCGCTCCAGCTGCCCCACTGGGTGTTGCGCGACAGCCACTGCTGCTGGGAACCGGAGCGTACTTGTCCGTCGATCTTCGAGTCGGCGATGAACCCGCCGCTCGACCAGCCCCCGTCGTCGAGCTGGAGGTCACCGCGTATGTGCATGCGGCGGTAGGGAGCGGCCTGGGAGACGGCCCAACGGTCGCTGCCGCCGGTGGGGTTGACGGACAGGTTCTCGGCCGAGCGCCAGAAGTTCTGCGTGGCGTTGCCCTGGAACCAGTCGGCCTCGGCGTGCACGGCGCCGTTGATGGTGACGTCGTCCGGTGAGAGGCCGAGGCCGGCGACCTGGGTGTAGAAACCCACGTTGGCGTCGGCGCTGTAGGTGCCGGGCTTGAAGAGCAGGGCGTAGCGCTCCGTGCCGAACTGGTTCTTCTCCTGTCGGGCGAAGACCTGGTTGAGCCTGCCCTGGATGGTGGAGGCCGACATCGACGGGTCGAAGACGGTCACATTGGGCCCGAAGTCCGGTGTGCCCGACGGCGGTTGGGGGTTGTCGACACCGCCGAGGCTGAAGGACTGGGCACGGGTTCCGTTGCAGGCGTACTGCTGAAGCCGGGCGCCGTCGGCCGTCGAGGCGCCCGGCACGTCCAGGCACTTGCCGCTGTTGCGGTTCACGAAGTGGTAGGCGCCGCCGGCCTCCTGGACGGGCAGCCACTGCTGGTTGGCTCCGCCGCCGTACGTCCACAGCTGGACCGGGGCGGCATCGGCCGTGGAGACGTCGGTGACGTCCCACGTCTTGCTCGCGTCGTTGCGGTTGGCGACGCGGACGTATCCGTCGCCGAGCGGCTGGAACTGCCACTGCTGTGCGGTGCTCGCGTTGCAGGCGTACTGCTGGACGGCCGTGCCGTCGGCGGTGCCGGCGGCGGCCGCGTCCACGCATTTGCCGCTGTTCCCGGCGGCCACGGCGACCCATCCCGTGGGCAGCTCGGCGGCGTGCGCGGCCGGGGCGAGGGCGGCCGCGGAGACGAGGGAGGCGAGCAGGGCGCCCAGGGCGAGCAACGGGGTGGGCCGGGCGGCACGATGCTCGGGCCTGAGCCGGGCGGAAGGTCCAGATGTTCGCATACGTCTCTCCTGTTCCGCGGGGTGAACGCGGCAAGTGGGGGGTGTACGGGAGGAGTTACGAGGGGTGGGAGGGGCGCCATCAATGACGCAAGGGGTTCACGCCTTTCTTCAAGGTGTGAAGTTAGGAGGGCCCGGCGAGCCCGTCAAGGGTTCAGGTACGGAAGAAGTTCGGGTACGCGCCCGCGGCGGCTGGTAGCTTGACGCGTCCGGAAAGCGCGTCGCAAGGGGACGATCAGCAGTGCACAGCTTCTCGCGTACCACCGCCCTCGCCTCCGTGGGGCTCGCCGTCTCCCTTGTCCTCGCGGGGTGCAGCAGCGGCGGTTCCGACCGGGCGTCGGACAAGCCGTCGGGAACGGCGTCGACGCCGGCGTCGGGCACGGCGTCGACGGGCAGCGGGTCAACGGCCGGAACGCCGGCCGCGCCCGGCGCCTCAACTCCCGCTCACGGCAAGGGGGGCGGCGCCGCGTCGGGGTCCACGGGCGGCGGGATCGACGGGGAGTGGGTCGCCGTCACCCAGGGCAAGCCGGTGGCCCTCGTCATCAAGGGAAGGACCGCGTCCGTGCTCGGCGAGCACCTGTGCAGCGGAACGGCGAACAGCGCCGCCGGTACGGCGACGCTGCGACTGACCTGCCCCGACAAGAACACCACCCGCACCAAGGGCACGGCCAAACTCAACGGGGCCAAGCTGGAGGTCAGTTGGGACGGCTTCGGCAAGGACGAGTTCAGCCGGAACACGACGACCGGCTGACACCGTCCCCGCCTTCGCCCGGGCCGCCCGGGCTCACGCGTCGGTGAGCTGCGGGCTCACGCGTCGGTGAGCTGCGCCTCCAGGTCCGCGTCCAGGGCCTGAACCCGTGGGCGCGGCACGGGAGTCGCGAGCGACTCCCCCAGCGCCTGGTCCAGGTCGCGCCACAGGTCCTCGGCGTCCTCCAGGCCGACCGACATCCGCAGCAGCCGGTCGCTGACCCCGCTGGAGGTGCGGTCGTCCTCGGGCACGATGCGGTGGCTGATCGAGGCGGGGTGCTGGATGAGGGTGTCGACGCTGCCGAGGCTGACGGCGGGGGTGATCAGCCGGACCCGGGCGATCACCTCGTGCGGATCGGCGAGCGTCTCGAACGCCACCATGGCGCCGCCCACCTTCGGGTAGTGGACGCGCAGCACCCGGGGGTCCTCGGCCAGCCGCGCCGCGAGGCCGGCGGCGGTCGTCGACGCGGCGCGCACCCGGACGGGCAGGGTGGCGAGTCCGCGCAGCAGCAGATAGCCGGCCAGCGGGTGCAGGACGCCACCGGTGGCGAAGCGGATCTGGCGCAGTCTGCGGGCGAACGCCTCGTCGCAGGCGACGACTCCGCCGAGGACGTCCCCGTGTCCGCCCAGGTACTTGGTCGCGCTGTGCAGCACCAGACGGGCGCCGCTCTCCACCGGGCGTTGCAGCACGGGTGTGGCGAAGGTGTTGTCGACAAGCAGCGGAACCGTTCCGCAGGCCTCGGCGAGCGCCGCGAGATCCACCTCCGCGAGGGTGGGGTTGGCGGGGCTCTCCACCATGACGAGAGCGGTGTCGGGACGCAGCGCGTCCGCGACGCCCTCGGGATCGGCCCAGGTGACCTCGGTGCCCAGGAGCCCGGCGGTCAGAAGGTGGTCGCTGCACCCGTACAGGGGGCGCACCGCGACCACATGGCGGCGGCCCGTGGCGTGCTGGGCGAGGAGCACGGCGGAGAGCGCGGCCATGCCGCTGGCGAAGGCGACGGCGGACTCGGTGCCCTCCAGCTGGGCCAGAGCCGTTTCGAAGCGGGCGACGGTGGGGTTGCCGAGCCGGCCGTAGACCGGCGGCCCCTCGGGGGCCTCGCCGGTGGCGGCGAAGGCGTCGATCCGGGCGGCTTCGCCCCTGCTGTCGTACGAGGGGTAGGTGGTGGACAGGTCGATCGGCGGGGCGTGCAGACCGAGGCCGGCGAGGTCTTCGCGGCCCGCGTGCACGGCGAGGGTGTCCACGGCTCTGGCGTCCACGGTGGTGGTGTCGGCGTCCATGCGTCCACTGTGAACACTCGACGGGCACCGGGCGCCGTACTCCGTGTTACGTTCGGGCCATGGCCGAATCCGTCGTACTGGACCCGGTGGATCTGCACATTTTGCGGCTCCTGCAAAACGATGCCCGCGCGACCTACCGCGATCTGGCCGCCGAGGTCGGTGTGGCTCCCTCGACCTGTCTGGACCGGGTCGCACGTCTGCGGCGCGCCGGGGTCATCCTGGGCTATCAGCTGCGCGTCGATCCCGCGAAGCTGGGCCGGGGGCTCCAGGCGCTGCTCTCGGTGCAGGTGCGCCCGCACCGGCGGGATCTGATCGGCCCGTTCGTGGAGCGGGTCAGGGCGCTGCCGGAGTCCCGGTCGCTCTTCCATCTGACCGGGCCCGACGACTATCTGGTGCATGTGACCGTCGCGGACACGGCGGACCTTCAGCGGCTGGTCCTGGACGAGTTCACCTCGCGGCCGGAGGTGGCCCGGGTGGAGACCCGGCTGATCTTCCAGCAGTGGGACTGCGGTCCGCTGCTGCCCCCGGCCTAGCCGCCGAACCGGGCCGGCCCCGGGCCCTGTTGGGGCGCCGGGAGCCGGTCGGCGGGGGTCAGCGCGCGTCGGCCTTGAGGAGGTCGGCGCACTTCTCGCCGATCGCCATGGTGGTGATGCACGGGTTGACCGTGACGAGTTCCGGCATGACCGAACCGTCACAGACCCGCAGTCCGTCGATGCCCTTGACCCGCAGCCGCGCGTCGACGGGCGCCATGGCGTCGTCGTCGGCGCCCATCTTCACCGTGGACGCGGGGTGGTAGACGGTGTTGTGGGTCTTGCGGATGTAGTCGAGCAGCTCGTCGTCGGTGCGTACGTCCGGGCCCGGGGCGAGTTCGGCGCCCGCCCAGCCGCTGAGCGCCGGCTGCGCCGCGATCTCGCGGGCCAGCTTCAGGCCGTACGTCATGACCCGCTCGTCGTGCTCGTGGGTGAAGTAGCGCGGGTCGACCATCGGCTTGTCGCGGTAGTCGCGGGTGCGCAGCCGTACCGTTCCGCGCGACTTGGCCTGCGTCACGTTGGGGGTGAGGCAGAACGCGTTCTCGGTGGTGGGGTAGCCGTACCGCGCGGTGTTCATGTCGAACGGCACCTGGCCGTAGTGGAACATCAAGTCGGGGCGTTCCAGGCCGGGTCGGGTGTCGGCGAAGATGCCGATCTCCCACCACTGGGTGGAGGCCGTCGTCATGGGCTGCTTGGCCTCCCACATGATGACGCCCTCGGGGTGGTCCTGGAGGTTCTCGCCGACGCCGGGGGCGTCCACCAGGACGTCCACGCCCACCTCGCGCAGATGGGCGGCGGGTCCGATGCCCGACAGCATGAGCAGCTTGGGGGTGTCGATCGAGCCGCAGGACACGATGACTTCGCGCCGGGCGGTCACCGTGCGGGTGTGGATGAGGTCCGGGTCGAGGTACTCGGCGCCGGTGCAGCGGCGGTTGCCGTCGATGAGGAGCTTCTTGGCGCGCACCCCGGTGCGGACGACGAGGTTGGGCCGCTTGTCCATCACGGGGTGGAGGTAGGCCACCGAGGACGACTGGCGGATGTTGTTCTCGTCGGAGTTGATCTGGAACCAGTTGGCACCCCGCACCACGGTCTTGCCGGTGTTGAACTGCGTGGTGGGGATGCCCTGTTGGGCACAGGCTTCGAGCAGGGCGGCGCCGCACGGGTCGGCCGACTTGACGTTGCGGATCTTCACCGGGCCGCTGCGGCCGTGGTGGTCGCCGGGGGCGTCGTTGGTCTCCAGGCGCTGGTAGAGCGGGAAGATGTCGGCCGCGCCCCAGCCGGTACAGCCCGCCGCCTCCCAGGCGTCGAGGTCTTCGGCGGGCGCCCAGAACGCGATGCAGGAGTTGTGCGAGGAGCAGCCGCCCAGCACCTTGGCGCGGGCGTGGCGCATGAAGCTGTTGCCGTGGGACTGCGGCTCCACGGGGTAGTCCCAGTCGTAGCCGGACTCCAACAGGCCCATCCAGCGGTCGAGTTGGAGGATGTTGTCGTCGCCGACGTCGGAGGGGCCGGCCTCCAGGACGCACACCGTCACCGAGGGGTCCTCGCTGAGCCGGGCCGCGACCACGTTGCCCGCCGTGCCGCCGCCGACCACGACGTAGTCGAACTCCTCGGTGCGGGCGGGGGTTTCAGTGGGCTGTGTGGACTGTGTCGGCATGGGTCTGCGACTCACTTTCGTTCTCCGATGCGGCGTGGCTCGACAGGACGCCGGTCTTGTGGCGCTGGACGAACCAGTAGTAGGCGAAGCCGCCGAGCAGGACGGCTCCGACGAACAGGAAGGCGCCCCAGCGCAGGTACCAGTGGTAGGGGGCGGTGGCGTTGTAGACCTCGGCGCGCGGCCAGGCGAGGTTGACGGTCATCGCGCCGCCCCACAGCACGCCGAGGATGTTCACCGGCAGGCCCCAGCGCCCGAGCGAGAACTTGCCGTCGCCGGCCGGGGTCCACGTGCCGCGCAGCCGCGCGACCAGCATGGGACCGGTGACCAGCAGATAGGCCACGTAGATCATGATGATGCCGATGCTGGTGACCACCGAGAAGATCTGCGGCTGGCGGATGTTCACCAGCAGGATCGCGAGGGCCAGGACGCCGATGACGACGGCGGGCAGCACCGGGGTCTGGAAGCGCGGGCTGACCTTGGCCATCAGGGAGGCGGCCGGCAGGTTGTTGTCCCGGGACATCGCGAACGCGAGGCGGATGGCCGCGGTGTGCACGGCGAGCGCGCAGACGGTGACCGCGATCAGGACGCACCAGAGCATCAACTTGCCGCCGGTGTCGCCCAGTACGTCGAGGACGACGTACTGGAGGCCGTCGCTGGTGATGCCCTTGCCGTCGAGGCTGCTGACGCTCATCAGGGCGAGGATCAGGATCAGTCCACCGAGCACGAACGAGGCGAGGAGCGCCCGCAGGATGGCGCGCGGCGCGTTGCGGGACGGGTCGACGGACTCCTCGCCGAGGGAGGCGGCCGTGTCGAAGCCGTACATCACATAGGCGGAGGCGAGCGCGGCGGTGAGGAAGGCGCCCATGTAGCCGAAGCCGCCGCTGCCGCCGTGGCCGTGGGTGTCGAGGACGACGGAGGGGCCCCGCACGACGTGGACGGCGAAGAGGACGATCAGGACGACGGTGGCGACGAGTTCGAGGAAGACGCCGGCGGTGTTGATGCGTGCCATCAGCTTGACGCCGAAGGCGTTGACCAGGGTGGTGAAGAGGATGAGCACCGCGGCGAGGATCACGGCGTTGGTGGCGACGTCGTAGGTGCCGGTGCCGTCGCCGACGATCTGGAAGACCTTGGAGATCTGCGGCAGGGTCGCCTGGTAGGCGAGGGCCACCGCGGCGATCGACACGATCGAGGCGATCAGCATCATCCAGCCGGCCAGCCAGCCGACATGCGGGCCGCCGAGCTTCTTGGCCCAGTTGTAGACCGAGCCCGCCACCGGGTACTTGGCCGCGAGTTCGGCGAAGCACAGGGCGACCATCAGCTGGCCGACGAAGACCAGCGGCCAGGACCACCAGTAGGCGGGGCCGCCGAAGCCGAAGCCGAAGTAGAACAGCTGGAAGGTGCCGGTGAGGATCGAGATGTAGCTGATGCCGGCGGCGAAGGTGTGGAAGTTGCCGAGGGTGCGCTTGAGTTCAGGTCTGTAACCGAACTCCCGGAGATCGTCGTCATCCTTCGTCATGCTCATGACCAGACTCCAAGTAGGCAGGGATGCAGGAGGGGCACGGTGCGGTGACCGGCCGTCCCGGGAGGGCGGCCGGTCGTGAAATCAGCCGGTCAGCTCTCGAACCACCGCTGGGGTCCGGGGGCGGTGTTGCGCCAGATGTGCTTGGTCTCCTGGTACTCGGCCAGGCCCGCGGGTCCGAGCTCGCGCCCCGTCCCGGACTGCTTGTAACCACCCCACTCGGCCTGCGGGACATACGGATGGAAGTCGTTGATCCATACGGTGCCGAGCCGCAGCCCGGCCGCGACGCGCCGGGCCCTGGCCTCGTCGGTGGTCCACACCGCGCCGGCCAGTCCGTAGACGGTGTCGTTGGCCAGGCGCACGGCCTGGTCCTCGTCGGTGAAGCGCTCGACGGTCAGGACCGGCCCGAAGGACTCGTCCCGCACGACGCTCATATCGGCCCGGCACTCGTCCAGGATGGTCGGCGGGTAGTAGTAACCGCCTTGCAGATCAGGCGAGTTGGGGCGCTCGCCACCGCAGCGCAGCACGGCGCCCTCGGCGATTCCTGCGGCGACGTACGCCTCGACCTTGTCGCGGTGGGCGGCGGAGATCAGCGGTCCGGTCTCGGCGCGGTCGTCGAAGGGGCCGCCGAGTCGGATCAGCCGGGCGCGGCGCACGAGTTCGTCCACGAACCGGTCGTGCAGCGCGTCCTCCACCAGGAGCCGGGTGCCGGCCGAGCAGACCTGCCCGGAGTGCAGGAACACGGCGGTGAGCGCGTTGTCCACGGCGGCGTCGAAGCCCGCCTCGGTCACGGCGACGTCGGCGAAGACGACGTTGGGGTTCTTGCCGCCGAGTTCGAGGGCGACCTTCTTCACGGTGGGCGCCGCGGCCGCCATGATGCGGCGGCCGGTCACCAGGCCGCCGGTGAAGGAGACGAGGTCGACGTCGGGGTGCTCGGCGAGCGGCGCGCCCGCCTCGGCGCCCGCGCCGAGCACCAGGTTGGCGACGCCCGCCGGGAGTCCCGCCTCGTCCAGGAGCTTCATGAGGTGAACGGCGGTGTGCGGGGTGAGTTCGCTGGGCTTGAGGACGAAGGTGTTGCCCGCACCGATCGCCGGGGCGACCTTCCAGGCGGTCTGGAGCAGCGGGTAGTTCCATGGCGTGATCAGCCCGCAGACACCGACCGGCTCGTGGACGACGCGGCTGTCGACGACGGGGTTTCCGGTGTCCACGACACGCCCCGCGCCCTGTGCGGCGACGAGGGTGGCGAAGTAGCGGAAGCAGTTGGCGATGTCGTCCATGTCGTAGCGGGACTCCACCAGGCGCTTGCCGGTGTCCAGGGATTCGGCGCGCGCGAGGAGTTCCTTGTCGCGGACGAGCAGTTCGGCGACGCGCAGCAGAAGCGCACCGCGCTCGGCCGGGGCCGTCCTCGGCCACGGTCCGTGGTCGAAGGCGGCTCGGGCCGCGGCGATGGCGGCGGCGGTGTCCTTGGGGCCCGCTTCGTCGACGGTGGCGACCGGGGTGCCGTCGGCGGGACACCGGATCTCACGGGTCCGCCCGTCGACGGCGGCTTTCCACTGGCCGTCGATGAAGAGTTCGGGCATGTTTCGGATCCTCCGATGCGGTGCTGGGAAAGGGCCATCGACGCCCCTTCCCCGGTATGCGGGGAACATGCCGAAAAAGTCACGCGAGGTGACGGGTGTCACTTTCCGTGGTTTACGCAGGTCAAAGAGGTGCGACTGGTAACCGTCGGTCACGGTTGATCAACTGGTGACTCGTGCGGGGCTCTTCACGTACGGAATGTGAGACCGCTCCGCCCGTTCGGGACCACTTGTGCATACTGACGCGTCTCTGATCGATCACCTCCACGATTGATCACTTCCAATCCCCGCGGGAGCAGCCATGGTTGACCGGGCCATCAGCACAAGGGCCGCCTTCAGGACGGTCGTCGAAGTCGGCCCGGACGCGCTGGACCGGGTGCGGGCCACCGAGGCGGCCCTTCAGGAGGCGATCGCGCCCGCCGTGGGCGACTTCGACTTCGCGGCCGTGCGGTCGGCGGCCCGGGCCCTGCCGAACAGCACCGTCGTCAAGATCATCCCCGGCTTCGGCCTCCAGGAGACCGCGCCCCTCCAGGTCATGGTCCTCACCCTGAAGCAGGCCGTGCGCCAGGCCCTGGTCGAACCCTTCGCCAACCCCGCCTTCTGGGAGAAGGCGGATGCCGCGCTGGCCGGGGTGTTCATCGGCCTCGACGCACAGGAGGGGGCGCCGCACCTCTCCTTCCAGGACGGCACGGACGGCACGGACTGCACCCGCTACTTCGCGCACCTCCTCTTCGCCCTCCAGGACGAGGAGACGGGCCCCCGGCTGTGTGTCGTCGCCTTCCGGGTCGAGGTGACCGTGGCCCTCGACCGGGCGAGGCTCCTGTCGCTGGGCGCCGAGGACACCGCGGGGGTCACGATCCGCCTCGACGCGATCAGCGTGCGCCAGGAGCTCGCCCCGGCCCTCTGAGGCCGTCCCTCACACGGGCAGCGCCCAGGTCTGGTTGGCCTGGTGATCGCCGCAGTTCCAGGTGTCGATCCTGGTGCCGCTCGCCGTGCCACCGCCGTACACGTCGAGACACAGACCGGATCCGGCGTTGACCAGCATGCCGTCCCGGTCGCTGGTCCAGCGCTGGCCGTCCGCGCCCGTGCAGGACGACAGGACGGCGGGGCTCCCGGCACGGGAACCGCTCGCCGTCAGACACTTGCCGAGCGCCCGTACGGTGGAGTCGTCGGCCAGGCTCCAGCGCTGGTTGGCACGGGCGGTGCAGGGCCGGAGGGCCACCGGGGTGCCGTCGGCGGTATCGCCGTTGGACACGTCCGCGCAGTTGGCGCCGTTGCCGGTCAACTGCCCGGTGGGCACGGCGGGAGCGCAGTCGGCGTCCGGGGTGAGCCGCCAGATCGCGGTGCCATGGGCCGCGATGGTCGCGGTGAGCGCCGTGGACGTGGTCGAACGCGCCCCGGTCCACAGGTTCTTGGCGCTCACCGTGCAGCCCGGAAGGCCGATCGAGGCGAGGCTCGTGGTCACGCTCCGGGCCGAGGAGGACCGGTTCAGCACCGCGACGGCACGGTCGTCGCCCGCGAGCGGACGGGCCAGGACATCGGTGGTGCCGTTGGTGGCGACCACCCCGGCCTGGCGCCCCAGACGGTCCTGGTCGACCGCGAGCAGCCCGTCGTTGGACAGGGCCGCGAGCCCGGCCGGGGTGAGGGCGGCCACGTCGGAGGAGAGGATCATCGGGGCGGCCATCATCGACCAGAGCGCCACCTGGCTGCGCGACTCCTCCGCGGTCAGACCGGGGTCGCCGGCCAGCAGGAAGTCCGGGTCGTTCCAGTTGCCGGGCCCGGCGTAACGGCCGATCCAACGGTTGTAGCCGTAGTTGTGCAGCACGCTCGCCCAGCGGCTCGCATCGGGCTTGCGCGGGTCGTACACCACGATGTCCGTGCCCTCGCGCCAGAGCTGGCCGTCCTGGCCCACCCACGAGAGCACCGAGAACCAGTCCCGGGTGCCCCACTCCTGGTCCGGCTGGAAGTAGGCGGGCGCCGACTCGGAGAAGACGATGTCCCGCCCGGAGTCCCGCAGCGCCGCGGCCTGGGTGTCGTACGCCTGGCGGTAGGCGGCTTCCTTGGTCTGGCCCGGGGCGACGTACATGTTGCAGCCGTCGAGTTTGAGGTAGTCGACGCCCCAGGACACGAACGTGTCGGTGTCCTGGGCGAAGTGGTCGGGGCCGCCGCCCTGGGGCCGGCCGCTGCCGGGATATCCCTCGCAGGTGGCCGAGCCCGCGTCCTCGTAGATGCCGAACTTCAGCCCGCGCGCGTGCAGATAGGACCCGAGCCACGCCATGCCGTGCGGGAAGCGCACCGGGTCCGCCACGAGAGCGCCCGCGCCGTCACGGCTCTTGGCCATCCAGCAGTCGTCGACGGTGACCGTGTCGTAGCCCTTGGCGGCGAGGCCCGAGGAGACCAGCGCGTCGGCGTTGCGCACCACGGTCCGTTCGTTGATGTCGCACATGTAGTGCGCCCAGTTGTTCCAGCCCATGGGTGGCGTGACGGCGAGCGGCCGGCTGTGGGCAACGGCCTCGGTCGTCGCCCGGGCTCCGGCGGCGAGAGCTCCGGTCGCGGTCAGCGGGACGGCCAGGAAGGCGGCCAGCAGAGCGACGAGTCTCCGGCGCCGGGTAGGAAGTGACGGCACGACAGATTCCTTTCCTGGCCCGGCCGTTCGCGGCCCGGGCGGGATGCGTAGGAGGCAGGGAAGGTGCCGATTCCCGCCGGCGTGAGCCTGCCGGGGGGCACCCGCCAGTGCAGTACTGACGCTCGTTCTTGTCAATGGCTCCCATCGGACGAGCAGAAACAAGCATCCGCCCCCGCCCGCGCCGGGCCCGGGATTGCCACGGCGTGTCCGCGCGGGGCGGAAAACGTTGGCGGGGTCCTGCGCCTTCTGGCAGGGTCCCGCTCGTGACTCACAGCGACGACATAGAGATCAGCACCCTCGCCGAGCGGCCCGAACTGGCCACCCGCGTCTACGACATCGACGACACCTGGCCGGAGTTCATCGCCCGGGACCTGGTCGGCTACGCCCTGCTCGCCCGGGTCCCCGAGGATTTTCCGCAGTACTGCGTGATCGCCACCGAAGGGGGCCGGGTGGTCGCCCGGGGCTTCAGCGTCCCGTTCAACGCGGCGCTCGAAGGACGTGAGGAGATGCCGGAGCGTGGCTGGGACCAGGTCCTGGCGTGGGCGTTCGACGACCACCGGCGCGGCCGACCCGTGACCACGGCGAGCGCCCTGGAGATCACCATCGACATCGCTCACCTGGGGCGCGGCCTCTCCTACCGGATGCTGGCCGCCATGCGCGAGGCGGTCGGCCGCCAGGGGCTCGCCGCTCTGGTCGCGCCGGTACGGCCGACGGCCAAACACCTGCGGCCCCGGCTGCCCATGGCCGAGTACCTGCGCGAGGTCAGGGACGACGGGCTGCCCGCCGATCCCTGGTTGCGGGTCCACGTCAAGGCGGGCGGCACGATCGAGAAGGCGGCCCCCGCCTCCATGACGGTGAGCGGGACCCCGGCCGAGTGGCGCCGCTGGACCGGCCTCCCCTTCGACCGGGACGGCGAGATCGAGGTCCCCGCGGCCCTGGTCCCGGTGGAGTGCGACACCCGCCATGACCGGGTGAGCTATGTGGAACCCAATGTCTGGGTACGTCATGGACTGCGCCCCTGAGGGAAGGGCGCCGCTCGTAGGGCGGGCGGTTCGCGGGGCGGGCGGAGGATGGAGGGGTGGACGGCGGGGCCCGCACGGTCCTTGCCGAAGCGGATCGGTCACTTTCAGAAGATTTGTAAGACAAATCCGGAACCTTTTGCCCCTTCGCGCCCATCAGCCCTGGTGGAACGAACAGGCATGCCCTTGGGCCACAGAACCACCCGGAGCGATCGCAATGACCCACCCCAGCCACGGGGCCTACCAGTCTCGGGGCCACCGCCGGGCCAGGCGCGCCAAGCGCTGGATACTCGGCGTGGTCGCCGTCACCGTGCTCGGCCTGATCGCGTGGCCCGTCCTGAACTACTTCGACGTCTTCTCCGACAAGGGCGACGCGATCAGCTTCGGGCAGGACGGCGGCGGGGGCGACAAGCCCGGCGGCGACAAGGGCAGGGCGGCCAACTCCAAGGTGCTCATGCCGACCGGTCCCGAGGCCAAGTTCACCGTGGCCGGCACGGTTCCCGAGAACGGCACCAAGATCGCCGTGACGACCCTGGAAGGCAAGAAGTCCGGCTTCACGGGCAAGGTCTGGGTCTGGGTCCCGCCGGAGTACAAGGACCCCAAGTACGCCAAGAGCGGCTTCCCCGTGATGGTCGCGCTGCCCGGCGGCGCCGGATACCCCTCCAACTACTGGATGGGCACGGACCTCAAGCTGGAGGCGAGCATCTCCCAGTGGTCCAAGGAGGGCAAGAGCCTCCCCTTCATCCTGGCGATGCCGATCCTCAACCCCCATCCGGACACGGGCGGCCTGTACTGGGACGCCAGTGACATTCCCGGCCAGCCCAAGATGGGCACCTGGCTCACCGAGGACGTTCCCGACCTCATCAAGGCCAACTTCCGTACGGTCAAGTCCCGTGACGGCTGGGCGTTCATGGGCTCCTCGACCGGAGGGTTCGCCGGCCTCAAGAGCGTGTTGCAGAAGCCCGGCCAGTTCAAGGCCGTCATCGCCTCCGGCCCCGACATCGTTCCCGACTCCCGGCTGTGGGCGGGGCACGACAAGGAAAAGGCGGAGAACAACCCAAACCTCCTCGCCCAGAAGCTGATCGCCGCGAAGAGCCCCGACGTCTATTTGGCCTTCCAGGTCGGCACCGTGGGTTCCGACGCGCAGGCCAAGCCGAAGATCGAGGAGTTCATCGCCAAGTACAGCAAGGGCCCGGTCAAGACGAAGCTCAGCGTCATCCAGGGCGGCGGCCACAACGCCAAGACCTATGTGCCGAACATGGCCAACGGCGGACTCATCCAGTGGATCAGCGAGCACATGCAGGGGCCCGAACCCGCCTCCGAGCCCGCCTCCTGAACCGCCCCGCGTACGCCGCGTCCTTCGGATGCAGGAATGCCGTCGAACACCGAGCGGGGCCCCCGGTGATCCGCGCCGCCGGGAACTACCGTTCGTCGGGCAGGTCGTGACTCCACGCGGCGGGCGCGTGGGTGAGGTACGAACGAAGGAGCGCGCGTGGGGAATTCAGCGGTCGGCGCGGACGGCGGCGCTCGGGCCGACGGCGAGGGCTCCGGCGAGCCGCGCCGTTCCCGGCCGGCCCGGCACCGCTCGTTCTGGAAGGAGCTGCCGATCCTCGTCGTGGTCGCGCTGGTGCTCGCGCTGCTCATCAAGACGTTCCTGGTGCAGGCGTTCTCCATCCCGTCCGAGTCCATGCAGAACACGCTCCAGCCCGGCGACCGCGTACTCGTCGACAAACTGACCCCGTGGTTCGGCTCGGAGCCCGAGCGCGGCGAGGTCGTCGTCTTCCACGATCCCGACAACTGGCTTGCCGGGGAGCCCACTTCACACCCGAACGCCGTCCAGAAGGCGCTGTCGTTCATCGGTGTCCTGCCCTCGGCCGACGAGCACGACCTGATCAAGCGGGTCATCGGCGTGGGCGGCGACACCGTGGAGTGCAAGGGCTCTGGCCCCCTGCTGCTCAACGGCAAGCCGCTCGCCGAACCGTATGTCTTCCCCGGGAACACGCCCTGCACCGACGACACCCGGGGCGGTCGGTTCAAGGTCACCGTCCCCGCGGGCAAGCTGTGGATGATGGGCGACCACCGGCAGGACTCGGAGGACTCCCGCTACCACCAGGCCGACAAGAACCACGGGTTCGTCCCGGTCGACCAGGCCGTCGGCCGCGCCTTCGTGATCGCCTGGCCCCTGTCGCGCTGGGCGACACTGCCCGTCCCGGACGCCTTCGACCGGGCCGGGATCAACACGGCGGCCGCCCTCGGACCGGATGCGCTCGCCCTGGTGGGCGCGGTGCCCGCGGCGCTGTGGCGGCGTCGGCGCGAGGTGGCCCGCGGAGTGTGACGCTCAGCCGCTGTGGGGTGCCCGCGCGGGGCGGCCCGCCGAGGGTGAGGCTCAGCGGCCCGGTGGCCGGGACGGCGGAGCGGACGCGGCCGGTGTCGACCCGCGCCCGGAACCGACCCTGCCCGGATCGGCCGACGGCGCCGAGGAGTTGGGGACCGGCCCCGCACCGGGTGTCCTGGAGCGGTGGACGGAGGGCGTACGGCTGGGGGCCGCGGGGGGCTCTGCCGGAGCCGGCGTCGGCGGGACGAAGGTGGGCGGGCCCGGCGTCGGCGGGGGCTGGACCGGGCCGGGCGAGCCGGCCGGCAGCGGGCGCTGTACGTCGGGCCCGGGGGCCAGGGTGAACCAGCCGGCCGCGATGGCCGCGGCCGTGGCCAGGGCGGCCAGCGGCAGGGCGAACCGGCGTCGGCGCAGCCGGGCCAGCGGGGCGCGGCGCAGCGGCGGGCCCGGCGGGGCGGCAGGGCGCAGGTCGCCGGGCGCGATGCTGTCCGCGCGGGCGGCCAGCGCGCCGCGCAGCCGCCGCTCGACCGGGCGCTCGGGGATGCCGGGCCCGTTCCCGTGGCCGCTCATGCCCGTTCCTCCAGGATCTTCTCCAGCGAGTCGAGGGCCCGGCTCGCGATGGACTTCACCGAGCCCCGGCTGATGCCGAGGGTGGTGGCGATCTCCGCCTCCGTGAGGTCGCTCCAGTACCGCAGGACGAGCACCTCGCGCCGACGTACCGTCAACTGCCCGAGGGCGGCGAGGACTTCACGGTGCTCCTCGTCGAGGACGACGCGTTCCTCCGCCGAGGGCGCGTCCGGTTCGTGGGGCGGGGTGTAGCCGCGGGCGGTGCGGCGTCGGCGCAGCACCGAGCGCGCGGCGTTGACGACGGCGGTGCGCAGATAGGCGAGGGCGTTGTCGATCTCCTCGACGCGCTCGCCGTGGCGTCGGTACAGGGCGGTGAAGGCATCCTGGACGACGTCCTCGGCGGTCGCCCGGTCGTCGACCAGCATGACGGCGAGACGCACCAGGGCGAGCCGGTGGGCGTGGTAGAGCTCGCTGACGGTCGGCGGCCCCGCATCGGGTTCGTACACGCCGGTGAACGCGCTCGGCCGACCGGGCGCCGGTGGTCGTGTGCGCAGGGCTCGGGGTTCGATCCGGCCACGGCGCAACAGCCCGCGCCACCAGGGGGCGAGCGGGCGGGGGCGAAGAGGGCCGGGCAGGGTGCGACGGTGTGCTCCATCAGTTCCTCGGGTACCGCGGGCGTGGCCCCGCTCCTCCTGCGAGGGGCGGGGTCCTTGAGTGCCCGAGTGCTCAGTTCTGCCGCTGCCGCCGCCGGACGGCGTAGAGGGCGCCGACGCCCGTCAGGATGAGCGCGCCGGCTCCGACGCCCATCGCGGTGTTGGTCGTGGACGAACCAGTATGGGCGAGCTCCTTCTGATCGGCGGGGGCGGCGGCGGGCTCGGCGGACGGGGCGCTCGCCTCGGGCCGCGTCGCAGGACCCTCGGTCGGCGGGGCGCTCGCCTCGGGGCGCGCGGTCGGGGGCGCGGGCCGGGTGCTCTTGCCCGAGCGTTTGACCGGCGAGGAGGGGGCGGAGCTCGGCTCGGCCACGACGGTCGCGCCCCGGGGCGCCGCGCTCGGTTCGTCGGCGTACGCGGTGCCGGCGAGCGCGGGGACGGCGAGGGCGAGGAGCAGACCGGTCGCCGTCGCGACGCCGGCGAGGGTCCGGGGGCGGCGGGAGACGGGGTGGTCGGGACGGTGCTGGGGGACGGTCACGTTGTGCTTCTCCACGGTCGACGGGAAGGCGCGGTCCATGCGCCTTCACCCTTGACGACGCCCGGCCGGCCCCGGGGTTGCCGCCGGTCCGGAAAAACTTCCGGGCCCCGGCGGACCCCGGATGCCGACGGCGTCTCGCCGGGGCCGCACACACGCCCCTGAGGAACCCTCGTCCCCGGGGGCCGTCGCGTTCCGGGAGGCTCAGCAGGCCCCCTCGTCCTGCCACACCCCCCACTCGCCCGTGGTCCCCGGCTCCTCGTTCTGCGTCCACCACTTGGCCTTCCACTGGTGGCCGCGGTGGGAGACCTCGTTGCCCTGGGTGTACACCGCGCCGGAGCTCCAGGCCGCCGCCGCGCAGGTGCCGCCGGGCGCGGAGGGCGTCGGCGAGGAGGGCGTCGGGGACGAGGGCGGGGGCGAGTCGGGCGGGGTCGCTCCGGCGAACCGCACCGAGTACTTGGCGAAGTCCCAGGCCGCCTGGGGAACGCTGCTGCACGTCCCGGACGTCCTGCCGTTGTTGTCGGGCGGGGTGCACTGGCGGTCCCGGTTGAGGGACCAGAAGGTGAAGCGCGCCATGCCGTGGCTGGTGGTGTAGTCGAGCACACTCTGGAAGTCGCTCTGGGTGAAGTACTCCCCCGAGTCGCTGCGTCCGTTCATCCCGGAGAAGCCCTCGTGGGCGTAGGCGGTCGCGGCGGACCAGCCGAACGTGGACTGGAGTACGGAGTTGAACGCGGTCAGCGCGGCCGTCTGGGCGGCGGCGCCGCTGAACCCGCCGTCGAACGGCATGATCGAGAAGTTGTCCGGCACGAAGCCCTGGGTCTTGGCCTCGTTCAGCATCTGCTTGCCGAACCAGCCGGTGCCGTCGGCGGTCCCGGCCGTGGTCACCGACACATACAGGCCGGGGTTGTTCTGCTGGAGGATCTTGGCGGCGCCGATCTCGTGGGAGATGGCGGCGGTGTTCTCGTACTCCGGCTCCTCCAGGTCGAAGTCGATCGCCTTGAGCTGGTACTTGGTGATGACCTGCTGGTACGCGGCGGCCGTGGAGGCCGCGTCGGAGCAGTTCTGGCCGAGCTTGGTGCCGCCGTAGCCGCCGACGGAGACCGAGACGTCACCGCCCTTGGCGCGGATGGAGGAGATGATCGCGGCGACCGCGGTGTCCGAGGAGACGGGCGCCGTGCCGCCCCAACTCGGGCTGCACCCACCGCCGTTGGGGGCGAGGACGAAGGCGAGCTGGAAGGCCTTGAGCCCGGTGGCGTCCATGATGGCGGTGGCGCTGGGCGGGTCGTTGTCCAGGGGCATCAGATAGGGCGCGGCGGCGTACCAGCGGCTGCCGAGCCCCGCCGCGTTCGCCGGGGCGCCGGAGGCCTGGCCCGCGACGAGGGCGGTGAGCCCGGCCGCGGCCAGCGCGGCACTGGCGGCGCCGCAGAGGAGAGCACGAAGTGGCTTCATGTCGGGGTCTCCTGGGGGTGGGAGGGGCTCCCAGAATTGGCCGGTGGCCGGAACACGTCAACGACTTGGACTAGACCATTGCCTTCCCTTGAACAAAGGGAACCGGCCCCCGAGAACAGATCCGGCCACAAGGGGCGGACGGTCCGGTCCGGCCGCCGCGACACGCGCCCTGTAGGCCGGACGGCACAAGCCGACCTGCGCGATGTCCGTTCTGTTCCTACGGTGGCTGAATGGTCATCAGATCCGGATTCCGCTCCATGGCAGCACTGACCGCCACCGCCGCCATCGGTCTGTGCTGCCTCGCTCCGGCGCCCGACAGCTCCGCCTCGGCGACCCAGGCGGGTCCCTCGGGGGGCGAGCAGGTCAGTCTGCGGCCGGGCGCGCCCGCCCTTCCGGGTGACGTCTCCGCCCTGGCGTACGTGGTCGCGGACGCCCGCACCGGCAAGGTGCTCGCCGCCCGCAACGCCCATCGCAAGCTGCCTCCGGCGAGCACCCTCAAGACGCTGTTCGCGGTCACCGCCCTGCCCCACCTGCGCGCCGAGGACCGGCACACCGTCTCCGAACAGGATCTGGCCGGCATCGGCCCGGGCAGCAGTCTGGTGGGCGTAGAGCCCGGGCACACCTATCAGGTGTCCGACCTGTGGCGCGGGGTCTTCCTCAGCTCGGGCAACGACGCCGTGCACGTACTGGCCGCCCTGAACGGCGGCTGGGAGGAGACGGCGGCCCAGATGCAGGCCAAGGCCCGCCGGCTCGGCGCCCTGGACACCGAGGTCGTCTCGCCCGACGGCTACGACACCCCGGGCCAGGTCTCCTCGGCGTTCGACCTCGCGGTGTTCGGCCGGGCGGGCCTGGCCCGCCCGGACTTCGCCGAGTACTGCTCGACCGCCTGGGCGCAGTTCCCCGGCGGGGGCGGCTCGTACGGCATCGTGAACACCAACCGGCTGCTCTCGGGCGCCAACGGGATCGCCCGCTATCCGGGGATCGTCGGAATCAAGAACGGCTATACGAGCAATGCGGGCAACACCTTGATCGCGGCCGCGAAACAGGGTGAGCGCACCCTCCTTGTGACCGTCATGAATCCGCAGGCCGGCGGCGGTTACGCGGTCTACGAGGAGGCCCGCACGCTGCTCGACTGGGGTTTCAAGGCCTGGGACAACGTCGACGCGGTGGGCTCATTGGAGCCGGTGCGGGCCACCAAGTCGCCCACCCGCCAGGCGCAGATCCAGGCGCATGTCGCGGCGGTCAGGCCCGAGGCGGCGGACGAGGGCGCGCCCGGCTGGTCGCTGACGAGTTCGGTGGCCGGGGGCCTCGCGGCGGCGGGAACGCTCTTCCTGCTGGTACGCCGCCGCACGATCCGGGGTCGAAGGGAGCGCAAGCGCCCGACGGAGTGAGCCCGCGCCGCGTCCCGGTCACCGCGGCGCCGGGGGCCTTTGTCCGGCGGCCGGTCCGGTGAGCGCCGGAGGTCCTGAGGGGGCGGCCGCTTGGGCGAGCGCCGTGCGAAGTCCGGCGAGCAGGGCCCGGCCCGCCGGGCCCGCGGGGCCTTGGGTGCGCCAGGCGAGGGCGATGCGGCCGCGCGGTTCCGGGTCGGTGATCCGCAGGATCCGCAGGCCCGGCGGGGCGTCGGCGCCGGGTGCGGGAAGGACGGCCACGCCGAGGCCGCGCGCGGCGAGCCGGGCCAGGAGCTGGGGCGAGGCGGCCTCGAAGGCGACGCGCGGGCGGATTCCGGCCTGCGCGCAGGCCCCGTCGAGGACCGCGCGGATCCCGCTGCCGCGCGGCAGGCCGATGAGCGGGCGGCTCGCCAGTTCGGCGAGCGTGACCTCGGTGCGGCCGGGGGTGAGCAGGGGGTCGCCCTCGGCGACGGCCGCCACCAGGGGCTCGTCGACCACCACGTCGAGCGAGAGGCCCACCGGGAGCGCCTCGTGCGCGAGGCCGATCAGGGCGATGTCGAGCCGGCCCGCGAGCAGCGCCGCCCGCATCCGGTCCGAGGTGTCCTCGGTGAGCGTGATCTCGACCTCGGGGTGGGCGTCGTGGAAGTCGGCGAGCGCCAGTGCGATGTCGAAGTCCTGGGTGACGGCGCCGGAGACCACGCCGATCGTGACGTGTCCGCGCAGCAGTCCGCTGAACTCGTCCACGGTGTCGCGCACCGCCTCGACGGCGGCGAGCGCGGCCCGCGCGTGCGGCAGTACCGCCTCGCCCGCCTCGGTGGGGGTGATCGAGCCGCCGGCGCGGTCGAGCAGGCGCTGGCCGAGCTCGCGCTCCAACTGGCGGATCTGCGCGCTGACGCCGGGCTGGGCCACATGCAGACGGGCCGCGGCCCGGGTGAAGTTGGCCTCCTCCACCACGGCGACGAAGTACCGCAGCTGTCGAAGCTCCATGCCGGGATCCTAGCCCCGCGAAGATCGAATCCCGGGACCCGCTCCGGGTGCCCCGCCGAGTCCGCGCGAACTGACCAGTCCTCAATTCGGCCTAAGATTCCCAGAATTCGTTTTGCGATTGCCTTGAATTCGACCTCACACCCGACATCATGCCTTTCTTTTGGCCGACCTTGGCGGGCGCGGCGACCTGCGTGTCCATGCGCCCGCCTGCGCCGACACGGCTTCGGTACGTGACTACATGTGACCGAATGTGTCCGGTTCGTTGCGCGGAGAGGTTCAGAGCGGTAGAGACTCCTGTTCGTTCTCCGGAATCCAACCCCAGGAGTGTTCGAAATGCGGAAGATCGCAGCAGTCAGTGCCGTCACCGTCGCCCTGTTGGCGAACGGTCTCGTCGGCACCGGGCTCGGCAGTGCGACCGCGGCCCCGGCCGGCGCGATGAAGCCGATGAGCCTCTACCCGCCGTCGGCGCTGGTGATCAGCGTCGAGCCCGGAACCGGCAACGAGGGTGCCTCCGTGCAGCGCGCGGTCACCCTCAACTGCACCCCCACCCCCTCCGGCACCCACCCGGCACCCGCCGCCGCGTGTGCCGAACTCCGCGGCGTCCAGGGCAACTTCAGTGCTCTCGCCGCGAGCGGAGGCCCCCGTCTGTGTACGAAGATCTGGCAGCCGGTCACCGTCCGGGCGGACGGCGTGTGGAACGGCCAGCGGATCAACTACGTACAGACCTACGCCAACTCCTGCATGAAGGCCGCCGGTTCCGAGGCTGTCTTCAACTTCTAGGCGGCTCCCGCCGGGACGGCCTCAACGCGCCGTCCACCGTGCCGGGTTCGCCTGAAGGGCGAGCGCACCGGCATCACGCGCGGCCGATCCGGCCGCGGGGGGTGACAGGAGGAATCCACCTCGTGTTACTTGACATGTCTTCGTCGCTTCACTCGGCGATGACAGCGTCCTGACGGAGTGTCACCCCCCTAGGAGGACCCGTGTCGGATCCCCGGCCCAGACGATTCACCCCCCGGCCGCGCACCACCCTGCTCGGCGCGCTCGCCGCTTGCCTCGCCCTCGCCTCGGCGGGCGCCGGCGGCAGCGCGTCCGCGGCGGGGCCCGAGACCCTGCCCCTGTCCGGGGCCACCGTCTCCGGACTGCACAACACCTACGACCCGGCCGCCTTCCCCTATCTGGCCCGGGCCCTCGACACCGGCACCTCGATGATCGAGCTCGACGTGTGGGACGACTTCATCACCAAGGAGTGGAAGGTCAGCCACTCCAACCCGCTGGGCAACAGCAACAACTGCGTCAACGCCACCACCCCCGCCCAGCTCTACACCGGCGGTGCGAACAAGAACCTGGAGAGCTGTCTGGACGACATACGCGTCTGGCTCTCCGCCCACCCCGGCCATCCGCCGCTCGTCGTCAAGCTGGAGATGAAGGCCGGGTTCCAGGCCACGTACGGCATGGGTCCCGACAAGCTCGACCAGACGATCGCCGACCATCTGGGCCCGGCGGTCTTCCGCCCGGCCGATCTGCTCGCCAAGCCGGGCGGCGGTCAGTACGCCACGCTCGACGAGGCGGCGAACGCGGGCAACTGGCCGAGCCGTGAGGCACTCGCGGGCAAGGTGATGCTCGAAGTGATCCCCGGCACGGTCGAGGAGGGCAACCCCACCGACACGCTGTGGACGGACGTCGAGTACGCGCGCCATCTGCGCGACCTCGCGGCGGCGGGCCGTACGGCGCGGGCCCAGGTCTTCCCCGCCGTCCACAACGCCCAGGCGGGGGACCCCCGTTCACGATACGCCGATGCCTCGATCCGCCCGTGGTTCGTGGTCTTCGACGGCGACGCGGCGACGTATCTGAACGGCACGGTCGACACCGCCTGGTACGACACCCACCACTATTTCCTGGTCATGACCGACGCCCAGAACGTGGCGCCGGCCCTCGACGACAAGAACCCGTCACCGGCGGACGCCCGGGCCCGGGTGGCCCGGCTCGCCGCCGCCCACGCCAGTGTGGCCTCGAACGACTGGAACGCCCTCCCCGAGATCCAGTCGCTCGTGCTGCCCCGCGGCGTGGGCTGACGGCTGGGCCGGCCGGGGTGGCCCCCGGCCGGCCCGCCTTCCGGCAAGGAACCGCGAGAGGGTGGCCGAAATAGGGCCAGGAACAAGGCAGTTGAAGGCGGCCGGCGCGCCAAGGCTCCTGACTGCTCATCAGCTCTCCGGGTCGCCGAACCACTCGCTGACGGCCGCCTCGAACGCCGGGCGGTCCGGTGTGCGACCGTCCGCCCAGACGACCACGCCGTCGGGCCGGACCAGCACGGCGCCGAGCCCGAGGTCGTTCCGGGCCGCGCCGGCCACGTACCGCAGCCGGCTCTCCCGGTTCTTCGCCGCGGGCCGCAGGGATTGCTCGGCACTGAAGTCGAGCACCACGCCACGACCGTCGCCCATCAGGTCGCCCAGGCGGCTGCCGTCCTCCAGGTGGAGGTCCGGCGCGTCCCGGCCGACCAGCGGATGCTCACCGCCCAGGTCGTAGCGGATCCACGCTCCCGATATCCGCTCGAACACATAGGTCGTCCCGTCGCGGGTGCCGATCAGATCGCGCACCACGCCCTGGACCGCCTGGGCGTACGGGCCCGGTCGCATCACCGCCACCTGGGCGCGCGACCAGTCGAGCACCGCCGCGCCGACGGGACGGCGCTCGCGGGTGTAGGTGTCGAGGAGCCCCTGCGGCGCGTGTCCGCGCACGGTCGCCGCGAGCTTCCAGCCCAGGTTCATGGCGTCGCCGATGCCGAGGTTGAGTCCCTGCCCGCCGAGCGGGGAGTGGATGTGGGCGGCGTCCCCCGCGAGCAGCACGCGTCCTTGCCGGTAGGTCGTCGCCTGCATGGCCCGATCGGTGAAGGTGGTCGCGAGCTGGACCTCGCTCAGCGTCACATCGGTGCCCGAGACACGGCGCAGTACCGACTGGAGGTGGTCGAGGGTGGGCTGCCGCGAGCGGTCGAAGGCGCCGCCGTCGAAGTCCATCATGGCGAGGTGTCCCGGCAGGAGCCGGAGGTACATGCCCTGCGGCGTCAGATGGAATCCGAAGTCCAGCTTCTCCGGGACGGCGACGGTGACCTGCATCGAGTAGCCGGTGAACTGCGGCTCGGTTCCCTCGAATGGGAAGCCGGCGAGCTTGCGCACCGTGCTGCGTCCGCCGTCACAGCCAACGAGCCAGCGCGCCGGATACGTGTGTCCGCCGGCGTGGGCCACCGCGCCCCGCTCGTTCTGGGTCACGTCCGTGACCGCGACCCCGTACCGGATGTCCACCCCGAGCCCGGACGCCCGCTCGGACAGCACCGTCTCGACCGCTTCGAGGTGGGTCCGCAGACTCCGCGGCGCCGGGCTGGGCAGCCAATAGGGCAGCGAGTCGACGTCGATCCGGGCCGGGTCGAGCATCATGCCCGCGAAGTGGCCCGCCCCGCGCAGGGGCGAGGCGGTGGGAGCGCCGGGATCCTCGGACATGCCGGAGGCGGACAGCAGTTGGGGTAACAGCCCCCGGCGGTAGAAGGCCCCGACCGACGCCCCGGACAGGCCCCTCATCCCGAACGGCTCGGCCTTGAACGGGGATTGGGGTTGGGGCTCGCGCTCCAGCACCAGGACCGAACAGCCCGCGAGGCCGAGCTCGCAAGCGAGGAACAGACCGACCGGGCCGGCCCCAACGATCACTACGTCATGCATGAGAGTTCCCTTCACAGCGCGGCCGGGTGGGCACCCGGCCGGACCTCTCCCACGGTGCCGAGCCCCACCGACACCGCGCCGACAGCGCCCGACAGAGCGCCGACACCCAGGCCTTGCCCCCTCGATCGCTCCTGGTAGCGCCCTGCGTCGGGGGTGTTCACCAACGCCCGCACCCGGGAGGACGGACGGGCGTTTCCGGTCACCTTTTCCGCGTGAGGCCGGACACATGGGACACGTCAACGCAACAAGATCTTCACGCTACTGGCATATTTCAGGGAGAATCTTCACGCCCGGCCCGCTGACGCGGCCCCGCCGACAAGATCCCCGTCATTGAACACTGCACTTCGAATCTGGACATGTCCGCATAGCGGCCAACCAATTGCCCGCCCCTTCTTGCGAACCGCCCCCTGCCGGTAGGGATGGAGGCGCACAGCTTCGCCGGGCAGCACGGCCGTGACCAGGCCGGTCGACTGTTTCCCGGTGCTCGCGTGCGCGCCAACCGACCGCACCACCCTGGGGATTGCGATGCCTCGACCGTCCGAACCGTCCCGACCCACCCGCCGCCAGGCCATCGGCGTCACCGCCGGCACCCTCACCGCACTCGCCCTCGCGAGCAGCGCCCACGCCGCCCCCCTGAGCACCCGCCCCGCCTCGGACGCGGCGCACGACGCGCCCGAGGCCTTCGACGAGGTCTTCCAGGGGCGCCGCATACAGGGCCTGCCCGGCGCCGGGCACATGCATCACGGCGGCGGCTACTCCGTGCGGATAGACGGCCAAGAACTGCATGTGATGCGGAACGCCGACGGCACCTGGATCAGCGTCGTGAACCACTACGAGACGTTCGCCACGCCCCGCGCCGTCGCGCGTGCCGCCGTGGTCGAGCTCCAGGGCGCCGCCCTGGTCCCCCTCGTCTGATCCGCACGCCGCCGCCCCGCCCGTATCCAGCCCAACCAGGAGCACAGCCATGGCCGTTCGCAAGAACCAGGCGGACCTCACCGCCGCCGAGAAGCGCCGTCTGATCGACGCGCTGCTCCAGCTGAAGCGCGACGGACGGTACGACACCTTCGTGCGTACCCACAACGCCTTCATCATGAGCGACACCGACACCGGCGACCGGGTCGGCCACCGCTCGCCGTCCTTCCTGCCGTGGCACCGCAGATTCCTCATCGAGTTCGAGCAGGCCCTCCAGTCCGTCGACGCGTCGGTCACCGTGCCGTACTGGGACTGGACGGTCGACCGCACCCCGGCCGCCAGCCTGTGGGCGGCCGACTTCCTCGGCGGCACCGGGCGCAGCCGCGACGGCCAGGTGATGGACGGTCCGTTCGCGTTCGAGGCGGCCAACTGGCCGGTCAACGTCCGTGTGGACGGCCGCACTTATCTGCGCCGCGCGCTCGGCGCCGCCGTCGCCCAGCTGCCGACCCGAGCCGAGGTCGACGGCGTCCTCGCCATGGCGACGTACGACATGGCGCCCTGGAACAGCGCATCCGACGGCTTCCGCAACCATCTGGAGGGCTGGCGCGGGGTCAATCTGCACAACCGCGTCCACGTCTGGGTCGGCGGCCAGATGGCGACGGGGGCCTCGCCCAACGACCCGGTGTTCTGGATGCACCACGCGTTCGTCGACAAGCTCTGGTCGCAGTGGCAGGCCAGGCACCCGCGCTCGCCGTATCTGCCGGCGGCGGGGACGCGGGACGTGGTCGATCTGCACGACACGATGCGGCCGTGGAACAACGTGACCCCGGCGGACATGCTCGACCACACCCGCTACTACACCTACGACACGGCGGCCTAGCCGCCGATCCGCGCCGCCGCCCGCGTGCTCAGCTCGGGCGGCGGCCCCATGCGGAGATCATGGGCGAGGTCGCCAGGTCGAGGCGGCCGGCGGCGACGCTCGCCAGATGGCGCTCGATCTCCTCGTCGTCCGCCAGTCCCCGCTCGACGAGTTGGTCCCTGACCTGGCGCACGGTCGCCGCTTCGAGGACCGCGCCGGCCGGCGAGGTGACCGGGAAGTACGCGTCGGCCTCCACCTCCTCAAGGCCCAACTCCCTTAGCAGGCGCGGGAGTTTGCGACCGTAGGACAGATCGGCGCCGCGTTCGGCGAGGAGTTCCCTGAAGCCCCGGCGCAGCCGGTTGGCGCGTTCCTGTTCGGGGCCGTACTCGTCGGGGCAGAGCAGCGGCTGGAGCGCGGGGTCGGCGTCCTCGACGAACAGGACGCCGCCGGGGCGCAGCGCCGCGGCCATGGTGCGCAGGGCGCGGTCCCGGTCGCCGACATGGACCAGGACCAGACGCGCGTGGACGAAGTCGAAGGTGCCCGAAGGCGCCTCGTCCCGGCCGACGTCGTGCCGCCGGACCTCGACGCAGTCCGGCAGCGTGACCCCGCCGAGCCATCCGGTGTCGAGGTCGGTGGCGAGCACCCGCTCCTCGGGCCCCACCCGCCTGGCCAGGCCGAGCGGCACGGACGGGCCGCCGGCGCCCACCTCCCACACCTGTTGCCCGGCGCCGAGGCCCAGGGCGTCGAGGTGGCGGAACGTCGAGCCGTCGAAGAGGGCGGAGAGGGCCTCGAAGCGCTCGCCCGCCTCGGTCCGCCGGTTGTCCAGGAGGTATCCGTTGTCCTCGGTCATGATCCTCATCATGGCAGCGGCCGACCCTTCGGGCCCGGCGGCGTGTGGCGAGTGGCACATGTGGCCCCGTGTGAGAACGAACCTGCGCCGCATGACATCTTTCCCCGGGGCCCCCGCGCGCTCCACGGAACGTCATTCGCATCGGGCAGGGAAACAGGAGCTGAACACACGTGCCGGCCATCAGTCAGAGGATGCATCTGATCCTGCTCTCCGCCTGGACCGCGCTCTGGTTCGCCGTCGTGGAACCCAACGGCGGCTTTTCCTGGCACTATCTGCGGGCCGGCGGCGAGCTCATCTACCAGGGCCCCTCCGGTGACGGCACCGGCGGACTCAACCTATACGCCCACCACCCCGAGCTCCAGATGGGTCCCGTCAGCTTCCTGACGGCGGGACTGTTCAACCCGTTCCCCGAGCGGACCGGCCAGTTCCTCGCGGCGCTCCTGATGTCGGTGCTCGGCCTGGTGATCGTGGTGCTCGCCGGGCGCAGCGCCGCCTGGTACTTCCTGGGCACCGGCACCAACCACCAGCGGCTGCGGCAGCGGGTCCTGATCGCGGGGCTCGCCTTCATCCCCATGTGGATCGAGGTGTCGGTGCGCTTCGGCCATCTCGACGACGTCCTCGCCCTGTTCTTCACCGCGCTCGCGGTGCGCTCGGTGACCCGTGACAGTGCGGTGGGCACCGGGGTGTGGCTGGCGCTCGCGATGGATTCCAAGCCGACGGCGGTGACGTTCGCCGCGCTGCTCTTCGCGCTGCCCCGCCACCAGTGGTTGCGGGCGGGGCTGTGGTGTGCCGCGGTGCTCGCCGTCGCCTGGGCGCCGTTCTTCCTCAGCAACCCGCACTCGATGTCGGCCGCCGGTTTCGCGATACCCAACCAGCCCGCGTCCGCGCTGCGCTGGCTGGGGGTGGCCGACGCGGAGACACCGGGTTGGGACCGGCCCGCGCAGGCGGCGCTCGGCCTGCTGCTCGGGGCCGTCGCGGTGTGGCGGGGGCGGTGGGCCGCGGTGGTGCTGCTCGGCGCGAACGCGCGGATCGTCCTGGACCCCAGCGTCTACACGTACTACACGGCGTCCGTGCTGCTCGGCACCCTGCTGTGGGATGTGATCGGGCAGCGCAGACTGGTCCCGTGGTGGAGCTGGCTGGCCCTGCTGACGTTGTACGGGAGCGTGTTCGCGGTGCCGCACGACGCGGCGCGGGGCCTGATCCGGCTGGCCTTCGTGCTCGTGTCCACGGCGTACGTCCTGCTGTGGCCGCAGCGCGACAGGACCCGTGACCGCAGACGAAGGCAGCGCTCTCCGTCCGTCGCCGGGTGACGGAGGGCCGCACCGGCCGGTGCGTCGACGACCGGACGCCCGCGGGCCACGCCGACGGACCGTCAGATGGCGGGCGGCGTCGCGTGAGACGCTGGCCGGGACCGCACCGCCAGACCTGCGAAGAGGGTCCCCCATGACTCGTCAGACGCGTACGGCCCAGGAGATCATCGCGGCGACCTCCGCGGACCTCGCCCCCTCGGCGGACGACAACCGCCTCGTGCCGCTCGTCGAGGCCGGCACGGCGCCACGGGCCGCACTCGCCCAACTCGCCCTGGAGCAGCGCCACATCATCGCCGCCGACCGCCGCGCCTTCACGCACCTGGCCGAACGCTCGGGCCGCGGCACGGCGTGCGCGGAGTTCTTCGGCATGCTCGCCGAGGGCGAGGCGCTGGCGCTCGAACGGCTCGGGGCGTACGAGAGCGCCTGCGGGCTCACGCCGGAAACCATCGGGCAGTACCGGCCCGCGGCGGGCTGTCAGGCCTATCCGGCGTATGTGGCGTGGCTGGCGCTGAACGGGGAGCCGCCGGGCGTGGCGCTTGCCCTGACCGCCAACTTCGCTGCCTGGGGCGGCTCTTGCTCTCGCCTGGCCGTGGCGCTGCGGGCCCGGTACGGCTTCGACGACGAGGCGTGCGGCTTCTTCGACTTCTTCGCGTCGCCCGCCCCGGAACTGGAGCGCAGGGCGGTGGCGGCCGTCGCCAGCGGCTCGGACGACGAGCACGGTGAGGGCGTGGGCGGCGGCGCGCACTACGGCCGGCTGCTCCAGAGGTACGAGTCGATGTTCTGGAACACCCTCGCGCCCTGACGGCCGGGCGGGTGGCGATGGGCGCCGGGCCGCGCGTCGTCACCCCTGGGCCACCTTCGGGGTGGCACACGTACCACCCCCGATCGGGGTGGTGGCGGGATCGAGACGGGGGGTGGGGGCGGTGGACGATCGATACGACCGACGCACCACCGGGAAAACGAATCCCAACGGGGAGACAGATCCATGCAGTTGTTCAGGAAGCCGGCCCGATGGGCCGCGGCCGTCGCGTGCGGGCTGCTCGCCACCGCGGCGCTGCCCGGCACGGCGGCGAGCGCCGCCACCACCGCCACCGCGTCCGTGCCCGACCGCTACCGCCTCCAGCACCTCGACTGGCAGCCGTGCGTGTCCACCACCTTGGAGTGCGCCACCATGGCCGTGCCCCGGGACTGGTACCACCCGAGCGCCGGGCCCGGCCTCAGCATCCAGGTGTCGCGGCACCGGGCGACCGACCCGGCCACGAAGCGTGGCGTGCTCATGATGGCGGCGGGCGGGCCCGGCTCGTCCGGGTACAAGCGCCCGGCGAACCTGGCCCGCCTGAGCCCCAAACTCGCGGCCGCCTACGACATCGTCAGCTTCGACCAGCGCGGGGTCGGGGCCAGCACCAACGTGGTCTGCTCGGACCAGGCCACGGTCGACGCCTTCTTCTCCAGCGGCGATCTGCGGGACCGCTCGGCACCCGCGATCCGTGCCACGTTCGACCGGGCCCGTGACTTCGTGGCGGACTGCGAGCGCCACTCGGGCGGGCTGCTGCCGTACATCACCTCCGACCAGGCGGTGCACGACATGGACCTGTACCGCGCGCTGCTCGGCGCGGACAAAATCTCCTACTACGGGCCCTCCTACGCCACCGTCCTCGGGGCGTACTACGCGACCGAGTTCCCGCGCCGCGTCGAGCGGGTCGTGCTGGACAGCACGGTGGACTTGACGCGCGGCTGGGAGGCGTTCCTGGTGGGCCAGCCGCTCAGCTTCCAGCGCCGGTTCGAGGGCGACTTCCTGCCGTGGCTGGCGAAGAACGACGCGACCTACCACCAGGGCCGCACCCCCGCCGAGGCCAAGGCGTCCTACGAGCGGCTGCGGGCCGCGCTGCGCGACCATCCGCTCGACCTGGAAGGCACCCGCGTCACGCCGAACCACCTGGACGCCGCGGCCACGAACGCGGTGTACAACGCCGGCCGGGGGTTCCCGCACTTCGCCGCGATGATGGGTCTGCTGGAGAACCCCGACGGCGCGTCCGAGGAGGCGAGGAAGGACGCCGTCGAGGACTTGCAGCCGGTCATGAGCGCGCCCTACTTCGCCGACTTCTCCGCCGTCACGTGCGGCGACACGCCGTGGAAGCGGGACCGTCGCTACTGGGTGGAGAAGAGCGCCGAGGCGACCCGCACCAACCCCCTTGCCGGGGCACGGGAGTTGACGTTCGCGGCGGTCTGCGCGAACTGGCCGCGCAGCGGCGCACCGCGGATCGAGGTGACCGGCAAGGGGTTGCCGCCCGTCCTGATGCTCAACTCCACGATGGATCCCGCGACGTACTACGAGGGGGCGCTGCGGGTCCACCGCGGTCTCGCGGGCTCGCGTCTGGTCACCGTGGACGACGGGGACCACGGGCAGTTCCAGACGGGCAACGCGTGTGCGGACGCCCACGTCGAGAACTACCTCCTGGACGGCGTCCTGCCACCCAAGGACACCACCTGCCCGGGCGTCCCCCTCCCGGCCCCCACCACCCGCGGCTGAGACGAGCCCCCTAGCCCACTCGACCCCGGCCCGCGCAGTTCCCCGCGCCCCTAACTACTCGGTGCGGGCCAGTGCAGGCCACCTCAGCCTGTCCGGCGATTGAGGACGAGCGCCCTTAAGGCGCGAACGGGGTGTGGGGCGGAGCCCCAGGGCCTTCGGCTGCGGACCGTGCGTGGCTGGTCGCGCAGTTCCCCGCGCCCCTAGGAGCTGTCCGGTCGATCACAGAGCTCCTCAAGGGGATGGACCTGCCATGCGAGGGGTGTCATGATCACGCTGGCGTCGGGCGTGGGCCCGACCCTGCAGGGAGCGACCGTGAAGCTGTACCTCGCCATACCTCTTGTGCTGATGGCGTTGCTCATCGCAGCCTCCGGCATTGCTGCCGTTTCCCGTGGATGGGTGCTCCCCATGAACCGGCGCCATGTCCGTGCTCCCCAGCTCTACGGCTGGGGGCAGCTCGTGGTGGCCTTCGCGCTGTGCTGGCAGCTGGTGTTCGGACTGGTGATCAGCGACTCCGGCACGCGACCGACAGGGACGCTGATCGGTGGCGTGATTCTCCTGGTTGGCCTCGTAGTCATGATGGTTGGCCAGCTCGCCGGTGGGAACGGCAAGGGCAGGAACACACCGTAGGTCTCGCCCGGGCACTCATGTTCGGAGCCAGATGACGAGGGCTGCTGCGGTTGCGGTTCCGAGGAAGACGTAGCCGCGCTTGTCGTAGCGGGTGGCCACGGCTCTGGCGTGCTTGAGCCGGTTGATCGCCCGTTCGACGGTGTTGCGTTTCTTGTACCGTTCTTCATCGAAGCCAGGTGGCCGTCCGCCGCATGACCCTTTGCGCAGGCGGGCGGCCTGGCTGTCGGTCTTCTCCGGAATCGTGTGCCGGATGCCCCGGCGCCGCAGGTACTCGCGGCACGGGCCGTTGCTGTAACCCTTGTCCGCCGCGAGGCTGTCAGGCTTCCTGCGCGGCCTGCCCGACCCGATCCGCGGGACGCGGATCTTCTCCAACACGGGCTTGAACTGCGTGCAGTCCGCCCGCTGTCCCGGTGTGACGATGAGGGAAAGCGGGCGGCAGCGGCCGTCTGCGCTCAGGTGGAGCTTGGTGGTGAACCCGCCCCGCGAGCGGCCCAGGCCCTCACCTCCTGCACCACCTCCACCAGGCGGGCGACGAGGCTCTGCCACGGCGTTTCGCCCTGGTGTTCTGCCGCTGCGTCCCCCTTTGAGGCGGGAGCCGGCGGTGGTTCGGTGCGGGCGCCAGCGGCGTGCTGATGCGCCCGCACGATGGTGGAGTCAACCGAGATGTCCCAGTCGATCTCTCCGACCGCATCGGCCTCGGCCTGGACCTGCTGGAGCAGGCGTTCCCAGGTTCCGTCGGCCGACCACATGCGGTGGCGTTCATAGACCGTCTTCCACGGGCCGAACCGTTCGGGCAGGTCACGCCACTGAACGCCGGTCCGCACCCGGTGCAGAATCCCGTCGATCACCTGCCGATGGTCCCGCCACCTGCCACAACGCCTGTTGCTGACCGGAAGGAACGGTCGCAGCCGTTCCCACTCGGCATCCGTCAAATCGCCCCGCCCCATGTCCACATCAACGACACAGGCGCGGAGTAGTCACATGATCGACCGGACAGCTCCTAGCCGTGCCGGCGCTGGGGCACCTTCGGGCCGTCCGGCGATCGGGGGTGCACAGGCGTTTACCCTGGGGGGTGAACGCTTGTGCACCCCGGTCCGCGTCGCCGTCGTACGGAGAGCCATGCCCCCAGCGATACCCCCACCCCGCCCCCACCCCTTCGTCGCGGTCCTCGCGTTCTGCGGCGTCGTCGTGGCCGTCATGCAGACGCTGGTGGTGCCGCTGCTCCCGCACGTCCCCGCCCTCACCGGCAGCACTCCGGCCGCGGCGAGCTGGCTGGTCACGGTCACGCTGCTGACCGGCGCGGTCTTCACACCCGTGCTCGGCCGGGCCGGTGACATGTACGGCAAGCGGCGCCTGCTGATCGGCTCGCTGGGGGTGCTGACGGCCGGCTCGGTGATGTGCGCGGTCAGCTCCCACATCGGCGTGCTGATCGCCGGCCGCGCCCTGCAAGGCGCCGCACTCGCGGTGATCCCGCTGGGCATCAGCATCATGCGGGACGAGCTGCCGCCCGCGAAGGTCCTCTCCTCGGTCGCCCTGATGAGTTCGACCCTGGGCATCGGCGCGGCCATCGGCCTGCCCGTCGCGGCCCTGGTCGTGGAGCACTTCGACTGGCACACGATGTTCTGGGCGTCGGCGGTCCTGGGGATCCTCGACATCGCCCTGGTGCTGTGGTGCGTACCCGAATCGACGATGCGCTCACGCGGCAGGTTCGACGTCCTGGGCACGCTCGGCCTGTCGACGGCGCTGGTCGCCGTGCTGCTCGCCATCACCCAGGGCGCGGACTGGGGCTGGACCTCGCCGCGCACCCTCGGCCTGCTCGGCGCGGCCGTGGTGATCTGGCCCCTGTGGGGTGCCTACGAACTGCGCACCCGTTCCCCGCTGGTGGACCTGCGCGTCTCGGCGCGGCCCGCGGTGCTGCTGACCAATGTGGCGGCCCTCTTGATCGGGTTCGCCTTCTACGGCAACTCGCTGGTCACCGCGCAGATGGTGCAGGAGCCGAGGACCACCGGGTACGGTCTCGGCGCCTCCATCGTGGTCAGCGGCCTCTGTCTGCTGCCGGGCGGTCTCGCGATGGTGGCGCTCTCCCCGGTGTCGGCCAAGATCTCGGCGAAGTACGGCCCGAAGGCGACGCTCGCCCTCGCCGCGGCCATCATGGTGGTGGGCTACGGGGTGCGCTTCTTCACCAGCCACAGCCTTCCCCTGATCATCGCGGGGGCCACGGTGGTGGCCTGCGGCACCGCGATCGCGTACTCGGCGCTGCCAGCCCTCGTGATGCGCGCGGTGCCGGTGAGTGAGACGGGCGCCGCCAACGGGCTCAACACCCTGATGCGCTCGGTCGGCCAGGCCTGTTGCAGCGCGGTGGTCGCCGCGGTGCTCGCCTCCCTCACCTTCCAGGCCGGCGGCCGCACCGCCCCGACCCTGCACGCCTATCTCCTGGTGTTCCTCATCGCCGGGGGCGCGGCGCTCGCCGCACTCGTGGCGACCCTGTGCCTGCCGGGCGGCGCGGAGCCCGGCACCGGTAGCGTCGAGCCGGAACGCGCCGCGGGCGCGACGGGACGCACCACGGCCGAGGAGAGCGCATGACGGAGCGGCGGGCCGCCGGTGCCGACACCGGGACGGGTCGGGACGCGATCGTGCGGGCGGCGCGGCGGGCGTTCACGCTGCGCCCCTACGCGGAGGTCACGATGCGTTCGATCGCCGCCGACGCGGGGGTCAGCGCCTCGCTCATCGTCAAGCGGTTCGGCAGCAAGGAGCGGCTGTTCCACACGGTCGCGGACTTCGGGCCCGCCGCCGACGCGCTCTTCGCCGCTCCGCTGGAGGAGATGGGGCGGCACCTGGTCCTGACGATGGTGCGGATGCGGCGCGAGGACCAGGGCGATCCGTTGCTGCGGGCGGTCTTCTCGCTGGGCAACGTGGACGAACGGACCCTGCTGCGGGAGCGGTTCCGCGAGCAGGTCACGTCCCGACTGGCCGGTCAACTGCGCGGCGGGGACAGCGAGTTGAGGGCCGAATTGATCGCCGGTCTGCTGCTGGGCCTGGGCGCCACTCTCAGTCTGCACCGGCCGGGCGCCGGGGAACGCGCCACGCCCGAGCAGCTGGCGGATCTCTACGCGCCGGCTGTGCAGCGTCTGATCACCGGCTCCGAGGACTGACCGGAACCGGACGTTCTCACCCGTCGTGCACGGTGACGGCCCCCACGGGACAGGCCCGGGCGGCCTCGCGGACCAGGGGGTCGCCCGCTCCGTCCTCGCGTCCGGGCAGCAGTTCGCTGAACCCGTCGTCATCCTGGGTGAAGACGGCGGGCGCGGTCAGCGCGCACTGACCCGCTCCGATGCAGACGTCCTTGTCGATGCTGATCCGCATGCGCGGCTCCTTCACTTCGGTTGGCCGCCCGCTACCAGGCGACGGGGAGCTCGACCATTCCCTGGATGGTGTCGCCGGGCTTGAACGGGATCTCCTGCGCGGGCACGGCGAGGCGCAGATCGGGCAGCCGGTCGAAGAGGGAGCGCAGCGCGATCTCCATCTCCGCCCGCGCCAGGTTCTGGCCGAGACACTGGTGGATGCCGAAGCCGAACGCGACGTGGTGACGGCTGGAGCGGTGCCAGTCGATCCGGTCGGGTTCCTCGTAACTGGCGTTGTCGCGGTTGATGACCGAGGTCGAGAAGACCACGCCCTCGTCGGCCCGGATGGTCTCGCCGCCGATCTCGATGTCCTCCAGGGCGACCCGTAGCATCCCGTCGGCGATCGACAGGAAGCGGAGCAGTTCCTCGACCGCGGCGGGCATCAGGGCCGCGTCCGAGCGCAGTTCGGCGAGCCGCTCCGGGTGCTGGAGAAGCGTGAAGGTGCCCAGCGAAATCATGTTGGCCGTCGTCTCATGGCCGGCGACCAGCAGGATCGTCGCGAAGTCCACCAACTCCTGCTGATCCAGGGCGCCTTGGTTCAGGCGTTGCTCGATGAGTTCGTCGAGCAGGCCGTCGCCGCGCTCCTTCTTCTTGCGGTCGATGAGCCGGACGAAATAGTTCTCCAGCTCTTCGAGGGCCGCCTCGACGTCCGCGGACTCCGGCCCGCGCAGCAGCCTGCGGGACTGGCCCTCGAAGAACTCGTGGTCCTCGTAGGGGACGCCGAGGAGCGCGCAGATCACCATCGACGGCACCGGCAGCGCGAACGCGCTGACCAGATCGACGGGCGGGCCCTGCGCGACCATGTCGTCCAGGAGCCGGTCGACGGTCTCCTGGATCCGGGGCCGCAGCGAGGCGGTGCGCTTGAGCGTGAAGCTGGGGATCAGCATGCGGCGCTGCGTGGCGTGGACGGGGTCGTCGACGCCGAGGAGCGCGGTCCTGCGCCGGGTGACGCCGGCGAACCGGGCCGTCGGCGACGGGAAGGCCTCGTTCTCGCGGTTGGAGGAGAGCCGGGGGTCGGCCAGCAGGGCGCGCGCCTCGGCGAGCCCGGTGACCATCCACACGGTCCGGCCGTCGTAGAGGCTGACGCGGGCCAGCGGGCGCTCGTCGCGCAGTGGCTGATAGGCGGCGGGTGGCTGGTAGGGGCAGCTGCGGTCCTGCGGGAAGACGACGCTGCCGTTGTCGGTGACGGTGTGGTCCGTGGTGACGCCGGTGATGTTGCCTGTCATGTAGACCTCGCAAGCGAAGGGTTCCGTCTTGCCGATCTCCACTACATGCCTCAGGCACCTATGCCGTCTACGCGTTCTTCGGCCTATTCCGTCCTTTGGGCGAGCGAGTGCGGGCCCGGTGCGGGGACCGCCGGACGGCGGGGCTAGCGTGTGGGCGGCCCGTCGTACGTCACGGGCCGGTGAGGAGACCGAGCCGATGTCCACCCCGACGCCCGGCGGCCCCGCGGCCGATCTGCCCGAGCTGACGACACAGCGACTGCTCACGGTGTGGCAGCCGGACGCGGCGGCCCTGCTGCTCATCGTCGTCCTGGGCGGCCTGTACGCCTGGGGCGTGCTGCGCCTGGCCCGGCGGGGCGAGCCCTGGCCGGTGGCGCGCGTCGCGGCCTTCGCGGTCCTGGGCCTGGGCGGCCTGGCGGTCGCCACGATGTCGGCGCTCGCGGTGTACGACACCGAACTGTTCTGGCCGGCCGCCGTACAGAACGTCCTGCTCGACCTGATCGCACCGCTCGGCCTCGCGCTCGGCGACCCGCTGCGGCTCGCGGCGCTCGCCCTGCCCGGGCGCGGCGCGAGCCGGCTGCGGGGCGCGATGAGCGGACGTCTGGTCCGCTTCCTCACCTTCCCCCTGGTCAGCACGGGTTTGGTGCTGACCACCGAGCTCTGTGTGTACTTCACCCCGTACTTCGAGACCGCGCTGCGGTACGGCCCCCTGCACGAGCTGATGTACCTCCATCTGCTGCTCGCGGGAAGCCTGTTCGTGCTGCCGATGCTCACCCGCGAACAGACGCTGCCCGCCTGGTGCAGCCATCCGGTGCGGGCCGCGCTCGTCTTCCTCGACGGCCTGATCGACGCGGTACCGGGCATCGTCGTCATGACCCACGGCACCCTGATCGCGGGCGCCTGGTATCTGCACCACGCGCCCGCCTGGGCCCCGGACGTCCTGCGCGACCAGCAGCTCGGCGGCGGCGCGATGGTCACCATCGCGGAGCTGGTGTCGCTGCCGTTCCTCCTTGCCATCCTGGTCCAGTGGTCCCGGGCCGACCGCGCCCAGCGCACGGTGCTCGACCGCCGTCTCGACCGGGAACTGACTCCGGCCGCCCCCGTGGAGGGACGGCCGGAGACCGCGGAACTCGTGCGGCCGTGGTGGGAGACCGACGGCGGGACGGTCGGTCAGCGGATGCGCCGACAGCCCCCCGGGAGCTGACCCGTCAGTGCCGGTCGCGGCGCCTGCGCAGCCGGCTCACGATGAACCAGATGACGAAGATGACGAGCGCGATGAAGAGGACCACCAGGATCAGCAGCACGATCCCGGCCTTCTTGAAGAAGCCGCCCTTCTTCTTTTTCTTGGACTTCTTGGACTTCATGGCCTTCGACGCCGTGACGCCGGACGTGGCCGCGACGGTGTGCTGCCCGGCCTGGGCCGCCGCCTGAGTGGCGCCGCCCAACTCGCTTGCGGGCGCGGCCTGTTGGGCCGTTGCGGCCGTGGCGACGGCGGCGCGCGGCGCGGCCTCGGCCGCCACCGGTCCCGCCGCGAGCGAGGCGCCGAGCACCAGGGCGAGCAGGACGGCCGCCCTGCGCAGCGGGCCCGGGCCGGTCTTCGACGTACGGGTGGAACGTGGTTCATGCATGGTGGGTCATCCCCCAAGGACGCTCGGTGCGGCGGACCTGCCGCAGGCTGTCTGTATCTGTTACCCGTCAGGCGGTTCGTACGCGCCGGGAGCCGTGCCGGTCAGTGGTGCACCGCGACGCCCGCCGTGGTCTCCACCTCGATGAGCGAGGCGCTGTGCCGTTCCGCCTCGAAGGCGGCGTGGCCGCCGCGCAGGCCGAACAGGCGCTTGACGAGCAGGATGTAGAGGACCGCGAGGATGTTGAGCGTCAGCGTGGCGATCTTCACCCAGCTGATCTTCTCGGTGAGTTCGTAGATCTCCAGCGGCAGGAACATCGCCGTGGCGACGACGGTGAGGTACTCGGCCCAGCGCTTGGCGCGCCACAGCCCGACGGCCTCGACGATCTCGATCAGCGCGTACACGAGCAGCGCCACCGCGACGATCACCAGCGTGGAGTGCTTGTAGTCGAAGGTCTTCTGGACGGTGCCCACGACCGGCGAGTGGTCCAGGTCGTAATGGAAGTGGCGGAAGACCGGCCGGAACACGTCGAGGTACTCGTCGAAGAACCGGCGCACCGCGTCCTGGCTGTTGCTGAACTTCCACACCGCGATCGCCACGAGCACGATGAACACGCCGCGCACGGCCCGCTCCACGGCCAGGAAGCGCAGGATGAACAGATCGCGCAGCACCTTGCCGCGCGGCACCAGCGGCGCCTCGTCGGCGGGGCCGGATCCGTGCGGCGCGCCCAGGGCGAAGTCACCGCAGCGCAGACAGCGCCAGGCCTCGCCGAGACCGGTGTCGGCGCGCAGCCGCTCGCGCAACACGTCCTCCTGCGGCGCGTACGTCACATGGCCGCGGCGCGCGCAGGTGCGCCGGTCCCAGTCGATCTTCATGCTCGTCCTCCCGTGAGGCCCGCGGGGCGGGCCGATGTGCTCACTGGGACCGTAGTGGACCCTTGTCGTGGACGTGCCACGGGGTCGCGTCCGTTGCGTAACGCCTGCGCGCGCCGACAAACGCCCCGGTCTCCTCGTGGATCCGGGCCGTCGCGGCGCGCTGCCGGGGGTCGAGGAGGCGAGAATGCGCCGATGAGCTCCGCGATCACTACTCCCTCCGCCGCCCGGGCCGACGAACGGTTCCTCCTGGTCCTCTCGGCGGCGTCCGGGGCCACCGACGCGTTCGCCTTCCTCTGCTTGGGAAAGGTGTTCGCCGGAGTGATGACCGGCAACCTCGTCCTGGTCGGCGCGTCGGTGGGCGCCGGGGACCACGACGTGGTGCCGCGCGCCCTGACCGCCCTCGTCGGATACGGGCTCGGCACGGCGGGGGCGGCCCGCGTCGCCGCGCGCTGGTCACCGCGTCCCCTGCTCGCGGCCCAGACGGCCCTGCTCGCCCTCGCGGCGGTCGGCTGGGGCCTGGGGTTCGGGCGTTCGCTCGGCTCACAGGTGGTGCTGCTGCTCGCGGCGGCGCTCGCGATGGGGGTGCAGGCGCGGGCCTGGTCCGCGCCGACCACGTACTTCACCGGTACGGTCACCGGGCTCGCGGGACGGCTCGCCAACCGGGAGGCGCGGCACCAGGACCGCTGGGTGGCGGGGCGGCTGGCGGCCGTCGTGGCGGGGGCGGCCGTCACCGCCCTGCTCGTCCAGTGCTGCTCGCGGGCCGGAGGCGGTGCCGGGGTCGCGCTGTGTCTGGTGGCGTTCGCGCTGCTGCCCCGGCGGTGAGCCGATGCGCATATGCCGGATGCCGGGCCCCGCTCAGGGACGCCGAAACCGGTCGCCGTTGGCATATGTCACGAGCACCACCGTATCGAGTGTTGCCAAATCCCTTACGGGGCATCGCTCCCTGTGCAAGAGTCGTAACCGGTCCACTTCGCCAGACCAGGCTCTACCGCGGTCGCATCGGAGAACGTCATGCCGTCCCATCTGTTCGCGGACCGTCCCGCTCCCCAACCGCCCGAGCGGGGCACGGTCGACGCACTGATCACGCAGACCCGCAGGCTGCGCGGGGGCGTGGACGCGGTGCGCCGCGACGCCTTCGTGGACGACGACGACGCCCAGGCCCGCTGGCAGCGCGCTCTGTGCGATCTGGCGGTCCATCAACTCGACGACCTGGGCGCGCACTTGGACCAGTTGCGCGACGGTCCGACCGCCGAGGAACAGGACGCGACGACGCTCGCCGTCGAGAGCTCCTTCGGCAATGGCCCGGACGCCCCCGGCCCGCTCAGCCGGGTCGGCAGCGCCGAGTGGAATCTGCTCACCGACGCGGTGAGCTGGTCCGAGGAGCTCTTCCAGATCTTCGGCCGCTCCCCCGAGAGCGGCGGCATGTCGCTCGACGAACTGCCCACCATGGTGGTCGACGAGGACCAGGCCCTGCTCACCACGATGGTGACGGGCGCCCTGGTGGACGGCAGGCCCATCGACGGCGAGTTCCGCATCGTGCGGCCCGACAGCACGATCACCACGCTCCACATGATGGGCGAGCCGGTGCTCGACGCCGACGGCTGCACCGCTTCGATGTGGGCCGTGCTGCGCGATGTGAGCGAGCTGCGGCGCAGCCAGCGCGCCGTGCGGGAGAGCCGCGACCGCCTCCAGCGCCAGCGCCGGATCGCGCGGACCGAGCACCGTCTCGCGGTCGAGTTGCAGGAGGCCGTGCTGCCGCCGTGGCGCGGCTCCCTCAGGCTCCCGCACGGCGGCCCCGGCGCGCTCGACATCGCCGCGCACTATCTGCCGTCCTCGGCCAGCGACCTCATCGGCGGCGGCTGGTACGACGCGCTCGAACTCCCGGGTGGCGCCTCCTTACTGACCGTCGGCGATCTGACGGGCCACGGAGTGACGGCGACCGGCGGCATGGCGATGCTGCTCGGTGCGCTGCGCGGCATGGCCGTCGCGGGCATCGGGCCCGGCCCCCTGATGGGACATCTCAACCAGCTCCTGGAAACGACCGTGCAGCCCGCCCTGGGCAGCGCGGTCTGTTGCCGTTACGAGCCCGCCCGGCGCAGGCTCGTCTGGTCCGGGGCCGGCCACCCAGCCCCGCTGCTGTTCCGCGGCGGGACGGGACGGGCGCTCGGCGCATCGGGCGGGGTCCTGCTCGGCGCCACGCACGGGGCCGCCTACGACCAGGCCGAGGCCACCTTGCACGCGGGCGATCTGCTCGTCCTGCACACCGACGGACTGACCCGGCGCGCCGCCTGCGACGACGGCGACCAGCGCCGACTGCTCGCACTCGCCCCGCTCTTCGACGGTGGCCGTACAGCCCAGGACTGCGTACGGATGATCGTCGAGGAGTTCGGCGAGCACGAGCGTGAGGACGACGCCTGTGTGCTGGTGGCCCGTATCGGGTCCTGACGCCCGGGGCTTCGCACACACAGGCCTACTGGCTACTGGCTTACTGGCACAGGCCTCGTGAGCAACCGCCGGCCGCAAGGGCCGGACTTCTAGATGTCCGCGACCCGGCTCCGCTTCACCGGCGCCTGAGGCAGGGCCAGTTGGATCTCCTCCCGCAGATCCTGGATCTTGCCGTACCCGGCGTACTGACTGGTGAGCCGGTACATCTCGCGCAGCCGGTCCCAGGTGCGGTGCGAGGAGGTCTCCCCCATCGACACCAGCGCCAGGCGGGCATAGCGGTCCGCCTGTTCGGGGTCGTCGGCGATGAAGCAGGCCGAGGCCAGCGAGATGTAGTCGAAGATCTTCGAGCGTTGACGGCCGCCCACCCGCAGCTCCAGGGCCTGTTTGGCGTGGTGCTGCGCGATGGTGGCCGCGGCGGGATCGTGCTCGGCCAGCGTACGGAAGGCCAGCGCCTGCATGCCGTGCAGATCCGCCTCGTCGAACATCTGCATCCAACTGGGCGGCGGCACATCGCCCTTGTCGGAGACGAAGAGTTCCTCCGCCTCACCGAGCGTGCGCCGCATCGCCTGGCCGCGCCCCAGCGACGCCTGCGCCCAGGCCTCGATGGTGTGCAGCATGGCCCGGGTGCGCGGCAGGGTCTCCTCGCCCGAGCCGGACTTGGCGAGCTTCATGAGGTCGAGGGCCTCGCCTGGCCGGCCCAGGTGGACCATCTGGCGGGCGGCCCGGGAGAGGGCTTCGCCGGCGCGGGGGCGGTCGCCGCCCTCACGGGCCGCGTGGGCGGCGATGACGAAGTACTTCTGGGCGGTCGGCTCCAGGCCGATGTCGTGCGACATCCAGCCCGCGAGGACGGCCAGATTGGCGGCGACGCCCCACAGGCGCCGCTGGAGGTGGTCGGGGTGGCGGTAGGCGAGCATGCCGCCCACCTCGTTGAGCTGGCCCACCACCGCCTTGCGCTGGAGTCCGCCACCCCGGGAGGCGTCCCAGGCGCGGAAGACGTCGACGGAGCGCTCCAGCGCGTCGATCTCCTGCGATCCGATGGGGGCGGCCTCATAGCGGTCGAACCCGGCGGGATCGGCGTGCAGGGGGTCGTGGAGGCGGGGGGCGTCGGCCGAGAGTACGGGGTCGGTGTGCAGCCAGTCGTGCATGGCGCTGCTGAGTACTGAGCCGGTGGCGAGCGCGGCGCCCGCGCCCACCAGACCGCGTCGGTTGAGCATGAGGTCCATTCCCGTGAATTCGGTGAGGACCGCTGCCGTCCGTTCGGGCGCCCACGGAACGCCGTCCGGATTCTTGGGATTCCTGACGTCGTTCCGCTTTCCAGCGCGCCCGTGCCGGTCGAACCCGAGGTCCTCGATGGTCACGACACGGCCGAGCCGCTCGGTGAACAGCGCCGCCAGCACCCGGGGCACCGGATCGCGCGGGGTCTCCCCCATGTCGATCCAACGCCTCACCCGCGAGGTGTCGGTAGCCAGTTGGGGGTGGCCCATGGCCGCCGCCTGCCGGTTCACCATTCTCGCGAGTTCACCCTTGGACCATCCGGCGAGGCCGAACAGGTCGTTCAGGCGGGTGTTGGGTTGTCCGCTCACGTCAAGCCCCCAGGTTCTCGGCTGAGTTGACAGTAATCCCCTGTCAGATGCGGCGCGACTATTCGCCAGGGTTCGCCAGGGCACGCCAGATGGTGTGCCACCCGCGGCCGGGTGTCAGGTAAGAGAGCGCCACCCCGACCCGGGGGCCGGACCTCATTCCCCAGGGTGCGGCTCGGCCACCGGGGCGGGTAGCGCACGCAACTTGTCGGCACACGAAGGGATCTGTCACCCCCATGTACACAGCATCGTCCTCCGTGTCCACGCCGCCCCGGCCGCACCGACCTCTGGGAGCGGGTGGCGGACCGTATCTGGACCCCACCCACGCGGGATCGGCCTACGGCGCGAGCCGGATGCCGCGCCGATCCGGAACGGGCACGCAGCCGCTGAGCGGAAGAATCGACCTCTCCGGCCCCCAGGGCGCCCAACTGCGCATCGCGATCGCCTCGGTGCAGCGGATCTGTCCCGAGTTCAACCCGGTGCAGGTGTTGCGGCACAGCGGACGCTCCGTGCTGATCGTCGGCACGACAGGACGGACGACGGCCGTCGCCAAGTGTTTACTGGACCACTCGCCGGCCTGGGCCGAGCGGTTCCGGCACGAAATAGCTGCATATCGCGCGTTCGTCCGGCATCGTCCGCCGGTACGGGTGCCGCGACTGATCGCCGCCGACCCCGACAACTGCACCCTGGTGATCGAGCGGATGCCGGGCCGGGCCGCGGCCCTCACCCGACATCCCGTCGAGGCTCCGCCGCGTGCCGATGTCCGGGCCGCCCTCGGTGCGATCGCCCGCGTCAACGCCTGGCGGCCGCCTGCCGAGATGTTCGGCAGGCCCCTGGACTACGCGCCACGCATCAGCCGCTACCACGAGCTCGGCCTGTTCACCGACCGGGATCTGAGTGACCTTCAGAAGCTGGTGCACGGTCTGGCCCTCTCGGGCCGGGTCGACTGGCAGTTCTCGCACGGCGACGCGCTCCTGTCCAACATCCTGCTCTCGCCCACCGGCCCGGTCCTGGTCGACTGGGAGCACGCGGGCTGGTATCTGCCGGGATACGACCTGGCGACGCTGTGGGCGGTGCTCGGGGAGGCCCCGATGGAGCGGCGGCGGATCAGCCAGGCCGCCCAGCTGGCGGGGCCCGCGTCGCGGGACGCGTTCCTGGTGAACCTGATGCTCGTACTGACCCGGGAGATCCGGACGTACGAGACGGCGGTGCAGCGCACCATGCGTGACGCGGCGCCGGCGAGCGCGGCGCAGAACCCGCCGGGCGTGCCGTCCGCGGGGGAACAGCAGCGGCTGCTGCTGCGCAGGCTGCACGACGACTGCGCGCTGGCGCGGCGTGCCGTGCGGGCGGCGGTCGGCACCCGCTGACGACCGGTCCGAGGGGGAAGCGCGCCGCGCGCCCAGTGCCGACACACTGGGCGCGCGGCGCGCTGTCATGCGGCTAGCGCGCGCGGACGACGTCCACGTCGGAGGCCTTGACGAAGGCGATCCGGTGGCCGATCTGCACCGTCACATAGCGGATGCTGCCGGGGAAGTACGTGTGGTCGTAGGGGTATGACGAGTCGATGGTGGGGGCGTAGAAGTAGCCGGAGGGTGTCGGCGCTCCGCCGGGGTAGGACTGGCCGGCCTTGATGGTGTAGGCGAGCGGGGTGCTCACCCGCGGGGCCGTGAAGTCACCCGGGTAGTCACCGGCCGCCGGATAGGCGGTTCCGTAGACCGGCACATCGGTGAGGCCCGGCTTGGGGCGTACGACATAGCCCGCGGTCGGGGTGGTGGTGCGGGTGTGGGCGGGGCTCTGGAACCAGGCCTCCTGCCCGTACCACCAGATCGCGGTCCAGCCGGGCCTGCGTTCGGCCACCACGGCCTGCTGAGCGGCGCTGATCTTGCTGCCCCAGTCGTTGGCGCAGTTGGTTCCGGGCGTGCCCGGCGGGTGGAGCCCGGGGTCGGCGAACAGCGGGGCGTCGGTGGAGGGTTGGGTGTACAGCGGGACCGCGCTGGAGGGCGCCGCGGGCAGGTCCACGTTCTTCTCGCAGTCCCGGAAGGCCTGGAGGTTCTTCTTGAACACCGGGTCCACGGTGACCAGTTGACCGCCGGGGCGACCGGTCTGCTGGGTGGGCCGGCCCAGCAGGGACATGAAGTGGTTCCAGTCCCAGTAAGGCCCCGGATCCCAGTGCATGCCCGCCGTGCCGGCCGCGGTGGTGGGCGGCACGTTGTCGTGGCCCAGGATGTGCTGGCGGTCGAGCGGGATGTCGTACTTGGCGGCGAGGTAGCGCACCAGCGCCGCCGTCGAGCGGTACATCTCCGGGGTGTACCAAGCGGCGCCGGCGGTGGCGTAGCCCTCCTGCTCGATGCCGATGGAGTCGGAGTTGATGTACCAGTTGCCGGCCTGCCAGGCGACGTCCTTGGTCTTCACCATCTGGGTGACGTGCCCGTCGCTCGACCGCACCACGTAGTGCGCGGAGGCGGCCCGCTTAGGGTCCTGGAAGATCTTCAGGGTGGTCGCGAAGGTCTCCTCGGTGTCGTGCAGGACGATGTACTTGATCTTGTTGGTGCCCGGGCGGTCCGAGACGTCGTAATTGCCGTACGTCTTCTTGTCGGCGGGATCGCCGGTCTGCTGGTAGGCCGCCGGAACCCAGTCGCAGGTGAGGGTGCGGGGGCACTCGGTGTCCGGCCCCGCCGCGCTCGCCGGGGAGGCGGGGGCCAGGGCGAGGCCCAGGGCGCCGGCCGTCGCCGCCGCGAGCGCGAGTCTGATCCTCTGCTTGGACGTCATGGACAGCCCTTCTTGCCGGGGTGCGGTGGGTTCTCTCGCCGTGCGACGCGTCGGTCCGCGCGGGGACACACTGTGACCCAGAATGACGCTTCGTCAAGTAGTCGTCGCACAAAGCGACTTGTGTCAGTGGACGAGACCTCTGGCGGGGCGCCCGACCTGCCGTTGGCGCGAGGGGTCAACGGCCGCCGGGGCGGGCCCGGTTGACGGCTCGGGACATGAAGCGGTTTGGGACATGAGGCGGCTCGGGACACGAAACGGCCCGGCACCTCGGACGGAAGGTGCCGGGCCGTGGGGCCGATCGCCGGTGTGCCGCTCAGCCCTGCTGGAAGAGCTCCGCGGGCAGCGGCTTCAGCAGGGCATACAGGTCATCGGTGATGGGCCGGTCCCAACTGGCGATCGTGACCAGGACGTTGTCGCTGCGGTCGAACTGCACGCAGGAGATGCGGCTTTCGGAGAGCTTGAGGCGGCGCACGATCAGCAGGTTGTCGCCCTGCATCACCGGCATGTCCTCGGAGCCGACGACCTCGATCGACTCGTCGTTCTCCAGCGCCACCAGGAGCTGCGCCACCTCGAAGGGGACCTGGCCCTCGGCCATCTCGCGGGCCGGGGATCCCTCCGGCAGATTGCCGATGATCATCGCGGGGCCACGGCCGCCGAACAGGTCGTAGCGCAGGAAGACACCCTGGCAGCTGCCGTCGGGGGCGGGCAGCAGACCGGCACCCAGGTTGCCGGGCCAGTCACCCGGGTCCATGGCCAGGACATCGAAGTCCGGGCCCGCGGGAGTGGCGGCGCTGCGGCGGCGGAGGAAGGACATGCCGTCAATGGTACGTGCCCGCGGCGCCCCGCCGGAGCCGGGCCCGGGGCCCTGGGCGGGTCGACGCGGAGCGCGGCCCCGGCCCCCCCCCTGCCGTGTGGCTCGGGGGGCCGGGGCCGGGTGGCGTGGCCTCAGGGACCGGGGACGCCCCGGACGCCGGAGCCCCGCGTCTGGTGGGGCAGCAGCCCGGCCAGACCGCCGCGGTCGGTGCCCAGCTTGCGGAAGGCGCCGGAGAGCAGGAGCTCCACGGTGCGCTCCTTGATGCCGAGGTCTTCCGCGATGCGCCGGTTCTCCCAGCCCTGGGCGGCCCGCTCTGCCACCGCCTTCTCCTGCGAGGTCAGCGAGTCCGAGTCCACGGCCCGCAGCTGGAGCGGGCGCAGACCGGAGGCGGCGAGTTCCTCGCGGGCCCGCGCCGCCAGCGCGTCGGCCCCGCACAGCGCGGCGCTCTCCAGGCCGCGCATCAGGAGGTCCGCGGCGTCCTGGGGCAGCCCGGCGCGGCTGAGCATCGCGCCGTGGTCGATCAGGGCCTGCGCCAGCTCGTAGGCGGCCGGGGACCGTTCGAGTTGCCGGACGGCCTCGGACATCAGGGACAGGCTGTCGGCGCCGGAGGCGACCTTCGCCGCCGCGTGCAGGGCTCGGCCGATGGCGCCGGGGGTGCCGAAGCGACGGGCGATCTCGACCCCTTCCTGCGCGATCTCGGCGGCCTCGCCGGGGTCGGTGTGGGCGATCGTCTGGGCCAGGAGCGGCCGCCACGGGCACCACATGGGGTTGCGCATCCCGCGCGGTTCGAGCCGGCGACCGACCGCGCGCAGCCGCTCCTCGGCGTCGGTGCGCAGCCCCCGGGCGAGCAGGAGTTCGCTGTAGACGGTCTCGGAGTCGGGGTAGACGACGGCGTTGGGAACGACCTGGCCGTAGTTGTAGGCGTCGGACAGTTCCTGCGCCTCCTGCACCCGGCCGCGGGCGAGCAGGATCTCGATGAGGATGCCGAGCGCGAACCACTGGGCGGGGATCTGCTGGCCGACCCGGTCGGCGATGCGCAGGCCGCTGTGGACGAGGTCCTCGGCCTCGGCGAGCCGGCCGCGGTGGAACTTGATGTAGCCCAGCAGCGTCAGGCCGAAGGAGAGGTGGGCGCCGCGCCAGCCCTTGCGCTCGCAGTCGGCGATGCCCTGGGTGAACAGTTCGTCGGCCCGGCCGGGCTGGTCGCAGTACATGAAGGTGAGCGCGACCAGGACGGGCACCTCGAAGCCCCAGTTGTCGTCGGTCCAGGGCAGCCCGCCCTCCAGCGCCTCCTCGGCGTAGCGAAGGGCGGTCTCGGCGGGCTCGCCGCGCACCATCGCGTCCCAGGCGCGCAGGCCCAGGATGTAGCGCTCGGCCTTGCCCCGGACGGTGAGGTGCTCGGCGAGCCGGGCCAGGCTGCGCGAGCGGGTCGGCGAGTCCTCCTCGTCGGCGCGGAACGCGTTCCACTGGAACGTCTCGGCCTGCATGCGGAGCCGGGTGCGGGCGTTGGAGGAGTGTTTGGCCTCGGCGGCCACGAGGGCGGCGGCCTCCGCCATGCGGTCGGTGTGGGCCAGTGCCTGGGCGAGCCGGTAGGTGACGGATTCGCGCAGTTCCGGGGCGAGTTCGGGTTCTTCGAGGGCGGCCCTGAGGTGGTTGACGGTGGTGGCGGGCTCGTTCAGGAGCGCCGAGCAGCCCAGTTCGTAGAGCACCTCGGCGCGTTCTTCGAGCGCGGGTGGTTCGCGCAGGGCGCGGGACAGACAGCGCCGGGCCGCGTCGGGGGCGCCGGCGCGCAGGTAGTCGCGGGCGGCGGAGCGCAGTTGGCGGACGGCCCAGCGGTCGTTGTCGGGATGCATTTCCAGGATGTGCCGGGCCGCGGCGGTGGCGCCGAGTCCGGCCTCGGTGACCGCGAAGGCGGCCTGACCGTGCATCGCGACCCGCATGGCCGCGGGGATGGCCCGGTAGACGGCGGTGCCGACGAGTGGGTGGAAGAAGTCGAGCCGGTTGGAGCCCTCGGTCGGCCCGGCCAGGATGCGGGCGTCGCGCAGCCGCTCGACGGCGTCGGCCATCTCCTCGGCGCCCAGTCCGGCGACGCCGGCCGCCATCTCCCGGTCGGCGTCGGTGCCGAGCACGGCGACGGCCCAGGTGAGCCGTACCGCGGAGGGGCCGAGTCGCTCCAGGCGCTCGATGAGTCCGCTGCCGCGTACGGCGGAGGCCAGTTCGCGCAGTTCGCCGGCGTTGGCGTACTGCGGCTTGATGCCTCGGTCACGGATCCTGGCGACGAGTTCGACGGCCTCGTAGGGGTTGCCCGCGGTCAGCGCCCAGCATTCGCGGGCGAACAGTTCGTCGCCGCCGTCGCCGAGCACGCCGCGCACCAGGTCGCTGACGGCGGCCGGGGTGAACGGTGACAGGTCGAGCGGGCGCGAGCCGTGCCGCATGGCGAGCCGGCGGAACTCGGCGGCGTGGCGCGGGAGTTCCTCGGGTCGGTAGGCGACGACGATCAGCAGGGGCAGATCGCCGGCGCGCAGCGCGAACGAGCTGAGCCAGGCGAGGGTCTCCTCGTCCGCCCAGTGCGCGTCGTCGACCACCAGCACCACGGGCGCGTACTGGACGGCGAAGCGGGTGACGAGCCAGTCGAGGCCGTCCCGCACGCCCTGGGGGTCGGGCGAGACCCCGCTCTGTCCCGCGACCAGGCCGACGGCGGGTGCGACGATGTCGTACCAACTGCCCAGTATCTTGCGGTGTTCGGCCTCGCTGGTCGCGGCCAGCACCGGTTGTACGAGCTGGCGTACGACGTGGAAGGCGACGCCCTCCTCCTGCTCGCTGCCGCGGGCGGCCAGCAGGGTGCAGCCACGGGCGGCGGCTTTGCGCCGCACTTCGGCCACGAGGGTGGTCTTGCCCAGGCCGGCCGATCCGGCGATGGCGAGCAGGCCGCCGTTGGCAGCGCTCCCCTCTCCGGCGCGGCGCTCCGCCCCGACCTCTCGTCTCCGCCACAGCGGTTCCCCTTCTGGCAGTAGCACCGAGCCTACGCCCCGGACACGTACCGTGACATGAATAACCTACTTCCGTCTTCTCCTTGACTCGTTAAGTTGGCTGAATTCATGGGCGGTTGGGCTCGGATTGTCCCCGAGGGGCGCCAGGAGGGACCACGTACGCCCCCGGTGCGCTGTCGGGCTCCGGCGTGATGCGACTGGTCACCGGCCCACCTCCCCTTGATGATTGAACGACGTACGGAGTACTAAGGAGGCGGTGCCGTATGGGCAGCACTGGCAGAGTCCGGTCGGCCCGGACGCGGACGGGGCTCGTCGACATTCCCTTTCCGGCTCGTCGGCATCCCCGGCACGAGCTGGCCCGGCGGCACACGCTGGACTGGCTGTACGAGTTCGGCATGTTGGCCGGAGAGCAGGCGACGGCCGAATACGACGCGATGGGCCTGGAACGGCTGATGGCGTACTTCTATCCGGACGCCTCGGACGCGCATCTCGCCCTGGCGACGGACCTCAACGCCTGGTTCTTCGTCTTCGACGACCAGTTCGACGGGCCGCTCGGGAAGCGGCCCGACGTGGTGGTGCGTCAGATCGATACGGTCTTGCGCACCATGAGCGACGAGCCGCCGGTGCCGGGCGAAGCCACGAACCGGCTGGCCGAAAGTTTTCGTGATCTGTGGCAGCGGGTGACCGCGGGCACCCCGCTCCTGTGGCAGGACCGCTTCCGGGCGCACTGGCGCGAGTATCTGACGGCATATCACTGGGAGGCCCTGAACCGGACCCGCAACGGCACGTTGACCCTGCCTCTCTTCCTACGCGGCCGCCGGGACTCCATAGGGGTGCAGCCCTGTCTCGACCTGGTGGAGCGCTGCGGGGGTTACACGCTGCCCAGGGAGTTGCACGAGGGGGCGCCGCTGGCCGAGATGCGGGTGATCACCGCCGATGTGGTGATCTTCGTCAACGACATGGTGTCCGTGGACAAGGAGCTGGCGGCGGGCGATGTGAACAACAGCGTCATCATTCTGTTACGGCAGGAGATGTGCTCCGTCGATCAGGCGGTGCGCCGGGTGGCCGCCATGGCCAACTCCCGGATCGCACGCTTCCAGGAGCTGACGGTCGAGCTCGCCGCGCAGCTCGACACGACCGAGCTTCCCGAGCGAGTGCGGGCCCAGGTGGACGATTACGTCGACGGCATGCGCGCCCTGATGAGCGGGAACCTGGCCTGGTCCCTGGAGACGGCGCGGTACGGCGAGGCGGGCATCGCCGCGGTCAGCGAGGGCCGTCAGCGGCCGTGGGCCCAACTCTTCCCCGAGCAGGCTTCCGGGGAGCGCGAGGGCGCGTAGAGGCCGGCAGTGCGCGCGTCCGGGCCGCCACCGCGCGGTGGCGGAACCGGAGGCGCGCACCGCCGTGCTCCGGCCCGGCTAGGTCAGGTCGAACTCGCCGTCACGCGCGTTGATCACGAAGGCCCGCCATTCGGCGGGACTGAAGATCAGGGGTGGGCTGCCGGGGCTGGCGCTGTTGCGCATGGCGATGAAGCCTTCGACGAAGGCGATCTGGACATCTCCCGCCCCCTGACTGCTCGACCGCCATTCGGCCTTGCTGAGATCGAGCTCCGGCTTCTCCCAGCCGGAACGGGTGTGCCCCGCAAGGGTCCCCAAGGTGTGCTGGGTGGTGATGGTGGTGTCGGCCACGTCCGTGCTCCTCCCCGGTGCTGTCGTCCGGGGGCCACACTAGCGATCGCGCGGGGGGACGGACAGGCCGCGGAAGCGGTACCGGGCCCGCCCCTCGCCCGGTGTCCTCAACGGGCGGGTGGTTCGGCGCCGACCAGCCACATCGCGAAGAACTGGGATCCGCCACCATAGGCGTGGCCGAGCGCCTTGCGGGCCCCCGCCACCTGGTGTTCCCCGGCCAGACCGCGCACCTGGAGGGCGGCCTCGGCGAAGCGGATCATGCCGGAGGCGCCGATGGGGTTGGTGGACAGGACGCCGCCCGAGGGGTTGACGGGCAGGTCGCCGTCCAGTTCGGTGACGCCGGCCTCGGTGAGCTTCCAGCCCTCGCCCTCGGCGGCGAAGCCCAGGTTCTCCAGCCACATCGGCTCGTACCAGGAGAACGGGACGTACATCTCGACGGCGTCGATCTCGCGGCGCGGGTCGGCGATGCCCGCCTGCCGGTAGACGTCGGCCGCGCAGTCCTTGCCCGCCTGGGGCGACACGAAGTCCTTGCCGGCGAACAGGGTCGGCTCGCTGCGCATGGCGCCGCCGTGGACCCAGGCCGCGGGGCGGGGCGAACGGGCGGCGCCCGCCCGGTCGGTGAGGACCATCGCGCAGGCCCCGTCGGAGGACGGGCAGGTCTCGGAGTAGCGGATCGGGTCCCACAGCATGGGTGAGGCCTGCACCTTCTCCAGGGTGATGTCGTGCTCGTGCAGATGGGCGTAGGGGTTCTTGAGGGCGTTGCGCCGATCCTTGTACGCGACGAGGGAGCCCACGGTGTCGGGGGCGCCGGTGCGCCGCATATAGGCCCGTACGTGGGGCGCGAAGAACCCGCCGGCGCCCGCGAGCAGCGGCTGGGTGAAGGGCACGGGCAGGGACAGGCCCCACATGGCGTTGGACTCGGACTGCTTCTCGAAGGCGAGGGTGAGCACCGTGCGGTGGACGCGGGCGGCGACCAGGTTGGAGGCGACGAGGGCGGTCGAGCCGCCGACGGAGCCCGCCGTGTGCACCCGCAGCATGGGCTTGCCGACCGCGCCGAGGGCGTCGGCGAGGTAGAGCTCGGGCATCATGACGCCCTCGAAGAAGTCGGGCGCCTTGCCGATGACGACGGCGTCGATGTCGGCCCACGTCAACTCGGCGTCTTCGAGGGCTCGTTGGGCGGCCTCGCGGACGAGTCCGGCGATGGACACGTCGTGCCGGGCGGCCACGTGCTTGGTCTGGCCGACGCCGACGACGGCCACGGGTTCCTTGCTCATGACTCCCCCTCCAGGACGGCGACCAGGTTCTGTTGCAGGCAGGGGCCGGACGTGGCGTGCGCGAGTGCACGGTCGGAGTCGCCTCTGTGGATGCGGGCGGCGGCTTCGCCGAGCCGCAGCAGCCCGGCGGCCATCACGGGGTTCGCCGCGAGCGCGCCTCCGGACGGGTTGACGCTGACGTCCTCGCCGAGCCGTAGCGCCTTGCGCAGGACCACCTCCTGCGAGGTGAAGGGCGCGTGCAACTCGGCGGTGTCCACCGGCCGTTCGAAGAAACCGGCCCGTTCGGCGGCGAGGCGGGTGGACGGCGAGTCGGTGAGGTCGCGCACGCCGAGGCTGTGGGCCTCGATGCGGTGGTCCATGCCGCGGATCCAGGCGGGCCGCGCGCACAGGTCGCGCGCCCGGTCCCCGGCCGCGAGGATCACGGCGGCCGCGCCGTCCCCGATGGGCGGGCAGTCCCCGGTGCGCAGCGGACGCACCACGTACTCGCCCTGGGCACGCGAACCACGCACCTGCGCATGGGAGTTGGCGGTGGCAGCGGCCCGGCTGCGCCCGGCGATCGAGGCGAGCGCCGTCTCGTCGGTGTCGCCCGCGTCGATGAGGGCCTGCGCCTGGAGGGCGGCGAGCGAGACGGAGTCGGGCCACAGGGGCGCCACGTAGTAGGGGTCGAGCTGACGGGTCAGCACATCGCGCACCTCACCGGGCGAGGACTTGCCGTATCCGTAGACGAGCGCGGTGTCGGCCTCGCCGGTGAGGATCTTCACCCAGGCCTCGTACAGGGCCCAGGCCCCGTCCATCTCCACGTGCGATTCGGAGATGGGCGGCCAGGCTCCGACGCCGTCGAGCGCCATGGTGAAGGAGAAGGCGCGTCCGGCGAGGTAGTCGCTGGAGCCGGAGCAGGTGAAGCCGATGTCGCTGGTCTTGAGGCCGGTCGCGTCGAGGACCTGGTGCAGCACCGGCATGAGGAGTTCGACCTCGGACAGCTCGTCGGTGCGGCGCCGGTGGTCGCTCTGCGCGAAGGCGACGATCGCCACGTCCCGGCCGGGTCCGGTGGGCGCCATCAGATCAGCTCCTTGTACGTCTCGTAGTCGGCGTCGGGTTCGCCGGTGGGCCGGTAGTGGTCGGGGTAGCGGCCGCCCTCGCTCCACACCGGTTCGACCCGCAGCCCCATCCGCACCTGGTCGTACGGGATTCCGCCGATCCGCCCGTGCAGGGCGAGGCCGGCGCCGTCGAGCGCGATGTGCGCGTAGACGTAGGGCACTTCGATGTCGAGGTTCTTCGCCTTGATGTTGACGATGCAGTACGTGGTGACGGTCCCGGCCGGCCCGACCTCGACCCGCTCCTCGGTGGCGACCCCGCAGGTCGGGCAGGCGCCGCGCGGCGGAACGTACACCTTGCGGCAGTCCGGGCAGCGCTCGCCGACGGTCTTCCGGGCGGACAGCGCGTTGATGTACGCGGACTGGGCGCGGCCGGGGCTGTAGGTGTAGTCGAGCCGGGCGGGCGCGACGATGCCGGTGACGGCGTCTTCGAACTCCCCGCTGTGACCGCAGGGTTGGGCCTCCTCCCCACCGTCGTCCGGTTCGAAGCAGGCGATGTCCGTGATGGCGCCCGTGCGGTCCTGCGCCCAGCGGACGCGGACCCGCATCCCACTGTGCACGGCGTCGGGCCCCGGCGCGTCCAGGGCGTGCAGGAGCGAGGTGTCGGCCCCGTCCAGCTTGACGAGCACCCAGGCGAAGGGCCGCTCCAGGGGCTGGCCGCGGCGCGGGGCCGGGTTCCAGGCCCAGGTGGTCACGGTGCCGGCGGGCGCGACCTCGACGAGCTCGCGGATCTCCTCCGCGGTGACGGGGTCGTACTCGACGGGCGGCACGAGCACCCGCCCGTCCCCCGTCCGCACCCCGAGCACGACCCGCTCGCGCAGCCCCGTAAGGAAGGCACTCTGAACGGGCCCGAGGGACCGGGTGAACGGAAACTCAACAACAAGCGGCGCACGCAACACCTCGGTCGCGGCAGATCCTGCCATGATCCAACTCCTAAATTCGGGGCCACCTACAGCCCGTCCGGCGGTTTGGGCCTTCGAGTCGGCTGGGGCCACCTACAACTCGTCCGTCGTCTGGGCCCTCGGGCCGACTGGGGCCACCTACAGCCCGTCCGGCGTTTGAGGACGAGCGCCGTCAAGGCGCGAACGGGGTCCGGGGCGGAGCCCCGGGATCGACCACCGGCCCGCACCCGACCGAGCCCCCGGAGGGTTTCGGGAAGGGGCGGGGTGGGGAATCCTCACCCCCGCCGAAACACAGGCACCCGCTTCGCGGCAAACGCCGCCGCCCCCTCCTTCGCATCCTCCGTCGCGAACACCGGCCACCCCCGCTCCAACTCCAGCGCCAGCCCCTCCGCCTCCCCCATGGACGCCGTGGCGTACACACACTCCTTGACCGCCTCCACCGCCAACGGCCCACACGCGTTGATCTCCGAGGCGATCCGAAGGGCCACGTCGAGCGCCGTACCGTCCGGCACCACCCGCCCGATCAGCCCGATCCGCACGGCCTCCTCGGCGCTGTACGGCCGCCCCGTGAGCAGCATCTCCAGGGCGTGGGTCCGCGGGATCTGCCGCTGGAGCCGCACCGTGGACCCCCCGATGGGAAAGAGCCCGCGCTTCACCTCGAAGAGCCCGAACGTCGCCCCGGCCCCGGCGACGCGGATGTCGGTGCCCTGGAGGATCTCGGTGCCCCCGGCCACGCAGTACCCCTCGACCGCGGCGATCACCGGTTTGCGGGGGCGGTGGTGGCGCAGCATCGCCTTCCAGTGCAGATCGGGGTCGGCGGTGAGGCGGTCCCGGTAGTGGTCGCCCGCCATGCCCCCGCCCGCGAGGGCCTTGAGGTCCATGCCCGCGCAGAAGTCGCCGCCCGCGCCGGTGAGGACGATCGAGCGGATCGAGTCGTCGGCGTCGGCCTCCAGCCAGCCGTCGTAGAGCCCCACCAACAGCGGAAGCGAGAGCGCGTTCTTCGCTTCCGGCCGGTTGAGGGTGAGCACCAGCGTGGCGCCTTCGCGCTGCACGGTGAGGTGTTCCGTACCACCCATTGCCGTCCTCCCGTCTCAAGACCTAGAACAGGTTGCAGTAGGGGAGGTGCCAGTTCAATAGTTTTCTGACAGTCAGTCAGATTTCTTCGGCGACGCCCTTCCCAGTTCTGCGCGGCTTTGCTCTGATGACCCCCAGTCAGTCGGGGCCGGTGTCAGGAGGAATGGTGGAGTACAACCTTGCCGACCTGTTCGAGTCCGTCGTCGACGTGGTCCCGGACCGCGAAGCCCTCGTCTACCTCGACCATCCCGGAACGGGCGCCGAACGCAGGTTGACCTACCGCCAGTTGGACACGGCGGCCAACCGGCTCGCGCACCACCTGATCGACGCGGGGCTCAAGCCCGGCGAGCACCTGGGCCTGCACCTCTACAACGGCGTCGAGTACCTCCAGACCGTCCTGGCCGCGCTGAAGGCGCGCCTGGTCCCGGTCAACGTCAACTACCGTTATGTGGAAGAGGAGTTGGCCTATCTTTATCAGGACGCGGATCTCGCGGCGCTGGTGTTCGACACCGAGTTCTCCCCCCGGGTGGCGGGCGCGCTCACGCAGGCCCGAAAGCTGCGGCATCTGATCCGGGTGGGGGCCGCCGAGGGCGGGGCGGGGGCCGTCGAGGACGGTGTGGGGTCGGCCGAGGGCGGCGCGGGGTCGGCCGAGGGCGGCGCGGGGTCGGCCGAGGGCGGCGCGAGGGTCGCCGGGGCGGTCGCCTTCACCGAGGCCGAGGCGTCGGGATCACCCGAGCGGGGCTTCGGGCCGCGCTCCGGTGACGACCTGTTCATCATCTACACCGGCGGCACCACCGGCTTGCCGAAGGGCGTGATGTGGCGTCAGGAAGACCTGTTCTTCGCCGGGTTGTTCGGCGGCGACCCGGCGGGCGAGCCGGTGAAACGGCCCGAGGAACTGGCCGAGCGGGTCGCCAAGGGCGGCGCGGGCCTGACCTTCTTCCCCGCTCCCCCGCTGATGCACGGCACCTCGACGCTCACCTCGTTCGTCGCCTTCGACTACGGCCAGCGGGTGGTCATCCACCGCAAGTACGTGCCCGAGGAGGTGCTCCGTACGATCGAGAAGGAGAAGGTGACCAGTGTGTCCCTGGTGGGCGACGCGATGCTGCGGCCACTGATCGACGCCCTGCACGGTCCGCTCAAGGGGACCGACCTCTCCTCGCTGTTCAGCGTCTCCTCGTCCGGTGCGATCATGTCGCAGACGGTCCGCGACCAGCTTCAGGAGCTGGTTCCGGGCGCGCTGATCCTCAACAACTTCGGCTCCTCCGAGTCGGGTTCCAACGGCAAGGCGACCGACGACTCGGGTCCGGAGAAGGGCTTCCGTCTGGAGGTCAACGACCGTACCCGGGTGGTGGATCCGGTGACGCACGAGATGGTGGCGGTCGGCGAGCCGGGGCGGCTGGCCCAGCGCGGACATGTGCCGCTCGGCTACTACAACGACCCGGTGAAGACCGCCGAGACCTTCTTCCAGCGGGGCACCGAACGCTGGGTGCTGCTCGGCGACATGGCGACCGTGGACGAGGACGGCATCGTCACGGTCCTCGGGCGCGGCTCGCAGTGCATCAACACCGGCGGCGAGAAGGTCTACCCGGAGGAGGTCGAGCAGGCCCTCAAGTCGCATCCGGACGTGTACGACGCGCTGGTGGCCGGGGTGCCCGACCCCACCTGGGGCAGCCATGTGGCGGCAGTGGTCCAGGTCCGTGCCGGTGCGGCGCGGCCCACGCTCGAAACGATCCAGACGCACTGCCGCACCCGGCTGGCCGGTTACAAGGTGCCGCGCCAACTGGTGATCGCCCCCGCCATCCAGCGCTCACCGAGCGGGAAGGCGGACTACCGCTGGGCGCGGTCGGTCGCCTGTGAGGCGGACACCGAAGAAGGGGGCGGAGCGGCGCTCACTTGATGCCGAACGCGTCGAGCGCGTCCAGGAAGGCGGCGGGCCGCTCGGTGTGCACGAGATGGCCCGCGTCGATGGTGACGAGGCGGGCGTCCGGTATGCGCGAGGCCATCCAGGCCACCTTCTTCTGGTCGACATGGCTGGTCGGGCCGCCCGCCACGACCAGGGTGGGGACCGCGATGGCGGCGAACCGGCCGCGCCACGACGGGTCGGGGTCGTTCAACTGGGCGTCGATCGCGGGCACCACGGCCCAGTCGAAGCCGAGCTCACCGGCGGGGCGCTCCATGGGACCGCGCGGCGGCTTCAGGGGGAAGAGCGGCGGGGTCTCCTCCAGGACGAGACGGCCGATGAAGCCGGGCTCGTCCTCGGCGAGCAGCGCCGCGGCCGCGCCGCCCATGGAATGAGCCACCAAGTCAGCCCCGTTCAGGCCGAGTTGGGTGAGGAAGCCACGGAGGTCGTCGCGGAAAGCCTCGAAGGAGTAGCCGCCCGGCCAGTCGCTCAGGCCGTGGCCGCGCAGGTCGAGGGCGTACACCCGGCGGGTGGCCGCGAGCCGTTCGGCGATCACCTCCCAGTCCCGGCTGTCGCCGCCCCGGCCGTGCACGAGGACCACGGGCGGCGCCCACTCGTCACCCCGGACGCGGTAGGCGAGCCGCACCCCGTCGACGGTGACCGTGCGGACGTCCGGGTCGAGGAAGGCGGCCACGGTACGGGTGAAGGCGCCCGGGTCGTCGAGCCAGGGGAAGTGACCGGAAGACGGCTGGACTTGGAGCTGTCCGTCGGCGAAGCAGGCCGCGGCCCTGGCCGCCAGCTCCGGGCAGGGGCCGCCGTCCCACTCACCGGCCAGCACGAGGACCGGGGCGTCGAGTTGGGCCATGGCGGCACGGGTGGCCGCGGGGTCGAAGGCGCCGTCGCTCCAGAAGACGTCCGCCGCCGCGTCGTTGCACTGCCGCTCAGCGGCGTCCGCGTGCGCCTTGGCCGCCGCGTCCCACCGGCCGTAGAGGAGCGCCTCGTACTCCGCCTGCGGCGGCTGCCCGGCGAGCTCCGCCGCGTAGGCCGCGTACGCCTCCTCGAACCACGGCTCGTCCTTGCGCAGCCGGGCCGCGGCGAGCCGCTCCTCGGGCGTCGGCGGCATACCGAGGGCCCAGGGGGTCGGGGTGATCAGCGCGAGGCGGGCAACCCGGTCGGGGTGGGCGGCCGCGTACAGCATCGCCAGGTTGCTGCCCGCCGAGTGGCCGAGCAGATCGATCCGGTCGAGGCCCAGGTGGGCGCGGAGCGCCTCGATGTCGGCCACCTGCCGGTCGCAGCGGTAGGACGAGGGGTCGTCCGGTATCTCCGAGTCGCCCGTGCCGCGCAGATCGAGCAGGACCAGCCGGCGGTGGGCGGCGAGGCCGCCCAGCTCTCCGAGGTACTGCGAGGCGCGCATCGCGCCGCCCGGCACGCAGAGCAGGGGTTCGCCCGTGCCTCGCAGATGGTAGGCGAGTCGGGTTCCGTCGTACGTCGTGAACTTCGGCATGACTGCGATCCTCACAGCCGTCCGCCGGGCGCGGCAACGCCTTTCGCTCACGGCGCGATCTTGGACCGGCGATCGGTCCGAGGGTTCGTCGCGGGTTGTCCACAGGCCTTGACGCACCCCTGGGGCTGGTGAATTACTGATCCGGGAACAGATCGACCGAATGATCGGTCGTCCGATTTCGTCACCCTTCGCGGGTGGGGCGAGGACGGGAGCGCACCCATGGCAGCTGAGCTGGACGAGGCCGAGCGGCTGAGCCGGCCGGAGCTCCAGGCCCTTCAGCTCGAGCGGCTGCGGGCCTCGCTGCGCCATGCCTACGACAACGTGGCGTTCTACCGGGAGGCCTTCGACAAGGCGGGGGTCCGCCCACAGGACTGTCACTCGCTCGCCGATCTGGCCCGCTTCCCCTTCACCGCGAAGTCGGATCTGCGCGACCACTACCCGTTCGGGATGTTCGCGGTCCCCGAGAGCGAGATCCGCCGCATCCACGCCTCCAGCGGCACCACGGGCCGGCCGACCGTCGTCGGCTACACCCAGCGTGACCTGGACACCTGGGCGGACGTGGTGGCCCGGTCGATCCGCGCCGCGGGCGGACGCCCCGGCCACAAGGTGCATGTGGCGTACGGATACGGCCTGTTCACCGGCGGGCTCGGCGCGCACTACGGGGCCGAGCGACTGGGCTGCACGGTGATCCCCGCCTCCGGCGGCATGACGGCCCGTCAGGTGCAGCTCATCCAGGACTTCCGCCCCGAGATCATCATGGTGACGCCGTCCTACATGCTGACGCTGCTCGACGAATTCGAGCGGCAGGGCGTCGATCCGCGCTCCACCTCGCTCGAGGTCGGCATCTTCGGCGCCGAGCCGTGGACCGAGGAGATGCGCCGCGAGATCGAGGAGCGGTTCGCGATCGACGCGGTCGACATCTACGGGCTCTCCGAGGTGATGGGCCCCGGTGTCGCGCAGGAATGCGTGGAGACCAAGGACGGGCTGCACATCTGGGAGGACCACTTCTATCCGGAGATCGTGGATCCGCTCACCGGTGAGGTGCTGCCGGACGGAGAGCGGGGCGAGCTGGTCTTCACCTCGCTCACCAAGGAAGCGATGCCGGTGATCCGTTACCGGACGCGGGACTTGACGCGGCTTCTGCCCGGCACGGCCCGGATCTTTCGGCGGATGGAGAAGGTGACCGGGCGCAGCGACGACCTGATCATTCTGCGCGGGGTGAATCTCTTCCCCACCCAGGTCGAGGAGATCGTGCTGCGCACGCCCGGCGTCGCCCCGCACTTCCAGCTCAGGCTGACCCGGCAGGGCCGGCTCGACGCGCTGACGGTACGGGTGGAGGCGCGGGCGGGCCTGGCGCCGGAGCAGCGCGAGGCGGCTGCCCGCTCGATCGTCGCGGCGGTCAAGGACGGCATCGGGGTCTCGGTGGAGGTGGAGGTCGTCGACCCCGAGACCATCGAGCGTTCGGTGGGCAAGTTCAAACGCATCGTCGACCTGCGGCAGGAGAGGAGTTGACAGAGGTGGGGACCTCCGGAGACCTCAACTCCCTTGCCTCGCCCGGGTGTTCAGGCGAACCGGCGCAGTTCGCGCTTGAGGATCTTTCCGCTGGCGTTCCGGGGCAGTTCGTCCACGAACCGCACCCGTTTGGGGGTCTTGAAGCCGGCCAGTGACCGGCGGGCGTGGTCGATGAGTGCGGCCTCGCTCACCTCGCCCCGCCGTACGACGAACGCGGTGACCGCCTCGATCCAGCGCTCGTCGGGCAGCCCCACCACGGCGGCCTCGGCGACGGCCGGATGCGTGTACAGCACGTCCTCGACCTGGCGCGAGGCGATCAGTACGCCGCCGGAGTTGATGACGTCCTTCACCCGGTCGACGACGGTGAAGTAGCCCTCGGCGTCGCGCACCGCGAGGTCCCCGGAGTGGAACCATCCGTCGCGGAAGGCCTCCTCGGTCTCGGCGGGCTTGTCCCAGTAGCCCTCGCACAACTGCGGTGAGCGGTAGACGACTTCGCCCGCCGTGCCGTCGGGGACCTCTTGGCCGCTCTCGTCGACGACCCTCGCCTCGACGAAGAGGACGGGCCGCCCGCACGAGTCGAGCCGCCCCTCGTGCTCGTCGGGGCCGAGCACCGTGGCCAGCGGGCCGATCTCGCTCTGCCCGAAACAGTTGTAGAAGGCGAGCCTCGGCAGCCGTTCGCGCAGCCGCTCCAGGACCGGCACCGGCATGATCGAGGCCCCGTAGTAGGCCTTGCGCAATCCGCTCAGGTCCCGGGTGGCGAACTCGCGATGACCGGCGAGCGCGATCCACACCGTGGGCGGCGCGAACAGCGAGTCGGCGCGGCCCGCCTCCACCAGGTCGAAGATCCGGCCGGCGTCGGGCGCGTCCAGGACGGTGTTCTCGGCGCCCACCGCGAGGTAGGGCAGCAGAAAGACGTGCATCTGCGCCGAGTGGTAGAGCGGCAGGGTGTGGACGGGCCGGTCCGAGGCGCGCAGGTCGAGCGCCGTGATGGCGGAGACATACGCGTGGACGAGCGCCCGGTGGGTCATCATCGCGCCCTTGGGCAGCGCGGTGGTGCCGGAGGTGTAGAGCAGTTGCACCAGGTCGTGCCGGTCACCGTCGCCCTCGTACGGGACCGGCTCGGCCAGCGCGGCGAGCAGCGAGCCCGCGCCCTCGCGCAGGGGGTGCGATGCGAAGCGCGCGGGCACCTGCTCGGCGAGCGCGGGGTCGGCGAGGACGAGGGACGCGCCGGACTGTTCCAGGATGTACACCAGGTCGTCCCCGGTGAGGTGCTGGTTGATCGGCACATGGACGAACCCGGCGCGGGAGCAGGCGAGGAACGCGATGAGGTAGGCGTCCGAGTTGTGGCCGTAGGCGGCGACCCGGTCGCCCTTGTGGAGCCCCAGGGCGGTCAGGAAGGCGGCCGCGGTGGAGACGGCCTCGTCCAGTTCGGCATAGCTCCAGGAGCGCTCCGCGTAGCGCAGGGCGGTGCGGCCGGGGGTGCGCCGGGCGCTGCGGCGCACGATGCCGTCGACGGTGCTGCTGCGTACCTCGTCCATGGCTGGATCCTGGGCGGCCGGGAGGCCGAGGTCAAGCCTCGTCACATCGCGCGCTCGTGGCCCTCCCAGTACGGTGCGCGCAACCGCCGCTTGTACAGCTTGCCGTTCGGGTCGCGGGGCATCGTCGCGATGAAGTCGAGGGTCTTGGGGCGTTTGTACGCGGCCAGCCGGTCCGCGCAGTGGGCGAGTATCTCCGCGGCGAGGTCCTCGTCCGCGGCATGGCCCTCGGCCACCTCGACGACGGCCTTGACCTCCTCTCCCCAGTCGGCGTGCGGGATGCCGAAGGCGGCGGCGTCCGCGACGGCCGGATGGGTCAACAGGGCGGCCTCGATCTCGGCCGGGTAGATGTTGACGCCACCGGAGATGATCATGTCGATCTTGCGGTCGCGCAGGAAGAGATAGCCGTCCTCGTCGAGGTAGCCGAGGTCGCCGACGGTGAAGAAGTCGCCGATGCGGTTCTTCCTGGTCTTGCCCTCGTCCTTGTGGTAGCTGAAGCCGCCGGTCGACATCTTCATGTACACCGTGCCGAGCTCCCCGGGCGGCAGCTGGTTGCCGTCGTCGTCGAAGACCGCCAACTCGCTGATGGGCCAGGCCCTTCCGACGGTGCCGGGCTTCTTCAGCCACTCCTCGGCGGTGGCAAACGCGCCGCCTCCCTCGCTCGCCGCGTAGTACTCCTCCACGCAGCTCCCCCACCAGTCGATCATGGCGCGTTTGACGTGGTCGGGGCAGGGCGCGGCGCCGTGGATGGCGTGCCGCATCGACGACACGTCGTAGCGCGCCTTCACCTCGTCGGGCAACGAAAGGAGCCGGTGGAACTGGGTCGGCACCATGTGCGTGTGGGTGCAGGCCTGTTGGTCGATGAGGCGCAGCATCTCCTCGGGCGTCCACTTGTCCATGAGGACGACGCGGTGCCCGATGTGGAGCGAGGCGCCCGCGAATTGGAGCACGGCCGTGTGGTAGAGCGGCGAGCACACGAGGTGGACGTTGTCGTCGAACGGCTTGATGCCGAAGATGGCGAGGAAACCGCCGAGATAGGTCTCCTCCGGGAGCTTCCCGGGCAGCGGGCGCCGGATGCCGCGCGGGCGCCCCGTGGTGCCCGAGGTGTAGTTCATGACCCAGCCCAGCGTGCGGTCGGCGGGGACCGACTCGGGCTGTGTGTCCAGGAGTTGGGCGTACGGAGTGAAGCCGGGCACCGTGCCGACGGCATAGCGGTGGGAGGCGGGCACGCCGGCCTCGTCGGCGGCGGCGGTGGCCGCGTCCGCGAACCGTTCGTGTGCGATGAGCACCTTGGCGCCGGAGTCGGCGACGATCCACGCGATCTCCGGGCCGACCAGATGGTGGTTGACCGGCACGAGGTAGAACCCGGCCTGGGACGCGGCGAGGTAGGCGGTGAAGAACTCGACGCCGTTGGGCAGCACCACGGCGAACGCGTCGCCGCGCTCCAGGCCGGCGGCCCGCAGCCCGTGGACGAGTTGGTTGACGGCGGCGTGCAGACGGCCCGCGGTCCACTCCTCGCCGTCCGGGGCGAGCAGGACGGGCCGGTCGGGGTCGGCGGTGGCCTGGGCCCAGAAACCGTTGGGCGGCTGGTTCATCGGGCGTCCCTCCCGGCGATGCGGTTGATGCGGTCGACGGCGCGCTCGAAGCCCCGCGTCAGCTCGTCGAAGGTGTCCTGGACGCTGCGTTCGGCGGTCATCTTCCCCACGATCTGGCCTACAGGTGTGCCGAGCAGCGGTTCGACCTCGTACTTCTGGATGCGCGAGACGGCCTCGGCGACGAGGAGGCCCTGGAGCGGCATGGGCAGGGTGCCGGGTCCCGCCGGGTCGTCCCAGGCGTCGGTCCACTCGGTGCGCAGTTGGCGGGCGGGCTTGCCGGTGAGGGCCCGGGAGCGGACGGTGTCGCCCGAGCCCGCCGCGAGAAGTTTGCGGGTCAGCGCGCGGGAGTGGAGTTCGGCCTCGGTGGTGGTGAGCCAGAGCGAGCCGAGCCAGACGCCCTGGGCGCCGAGCGCGAGCCCGGCGGCGATCTGCTCGCCACTGCCGATGCCCCCGGCCGCGAGCACCGGCAAGGGGCCGACGGCGTCCACGACTTCGGGGACCAGCACCATGGTGGCGATCTCCCCGGTGTGGCCGCCGGCCTCGTAGCCCTGGGCGACGACGACGTCGATGCCCGCCTCGGCGTGGTGACGGGCGTGGCGGGCGCTGCCGGCGAGCGCGGCCACCGGCACACCCCGGTCGTGGGCGCGCTCGATGACGTCGGCGGGGGGCGAACCGAGCGCGTTGGCGAGCAGCTTGATCGGATAGTCGAAGGCGACGTCGAGCTGGTTGCGGGCCACCTGTTCCATCCAGCCGGTGATGCGCCAGCCCGAGGCCTCTCCCCCGGCGAGCTCGGGCACGCCGTGCTTGGCCAGGGTCTCGCGCACGAAACGCCGGTGCGTCTCGGGGATCATGGCCTCGATCTCGGCCTCGCCGGCCCCCTCGACCTTCTTGGCGGGCATCACCACGTCGAGGCCGTAGGGCAGGCCTTCGGTGTGCTCCTGCATCCAGTCGAGATCACGGGCCAGGTCGTCCGGGGCCGTGTAGCGGACCGCGCCGAGCACGCCGAATCCGCCGGCCCGGGTGATGGCCGCGGCCACCGCCGGAAACGGCGTGAAGCCGAAGACGGCGTGCTCCACTCCCAGTTTCTTGCTCAGCTCCGTCTGCATGGGGCGCAGGATGCCGCAGCAGGAGCGACGAGGGAAGAGATTTTCTGATGCTGCGTCAGTTTCTTTGCGCCACGCCCTCGGCGCCCCCGACGGATCATTGACACGGCCAGTACCGGGGAAGAAAGTTTCCGATGATCGATGTGATCACGAAAGATACTTTCACCGCGTCGGGCGGCGCGTCAGGAAGAGGTGCGAGCCGATGGCCGCGGAAGTCCCGGGCATGAGCAGACGACGACTGGCCGGTGCGGCCGTGGTGCTGGGAGGCGTGCTGATGGGGGGCTCGATGCCGGGGACGGCGACGGCGGACGAGCGGGGACGCACGCTGCGGCACGGCCGGGCCGAGCGGGCCGGACTGCTGCCCGAGCATCTGGACCGTCTGGTCGAGGAGGCCGAGCGCTACCTCGGCCCCTCTCCCCGGCACCCCTGGTACGCGAGCGCCGTGCTGCTCGCGGGGCGCGGCGACACGGTGGCGCTGCACCGGGCGATCGGCAGCGCGGTGCGCTACGAGAGGTACGACGAGCAGAGCGACCGGGCCGTGGAGCTGCCGCCCCAGGACCGGATCGCGGCGAGCGAGGACACGGTGTACGACCTCGCCTCCCTCTCCAAACTGTTCACCTCGCTGCTCGCCGTCCAGCAGATCGAGCGGGGCGCGCTGGCCCTGGACCGCCCCGTCGCCGCGTATCTGCCCGAGTTCGGCGCGGCGGGCAAACAGGCCGTCACCGTACGGCAGTTGCTCACCCACACCTCCGGGTTCCGCTCCTGGATCCCGCTGTACGGGGCGCCGACCCGCGAGGCGAAGCTGAGGCTCATCTGGAACGAGGCCCCGGCCGCCGTGCCCGGCAGCGCCTACCTCTACTCCGATCTGAATCTGATCTCGCTCCAGCTGGTCCTGGAGAGGATCACCGGGCGCCCGCTGGACGTACTGCTCCACGACGAGATCACCGCTCCGCTCGGGATGCGCAGCACCCGCTACAACCCGCCCGCGTCCTGGAAGCCGAGGATCGCCGCGACCGAGGACGCCCGAAGGCCGTGGTCGGGGCTCGACCGGGGCCTGGTGTGGGGCGAGGTCCACGACGAGAACGCGTACTGCCTCGGCGGGGTGGCCGGTCATGCCGGGGTGTTCTCGTGCGCCTGGGACCTCGCGGTCCTCGCCCGGACCCTGTTGAACGGCGGTGTCTACGGGCGGGCCAGGATCCTGAACCCCGCCTCCGTGGGGCTGCTGTTCACCGACCTCAACTCGGCCTTCCCCGGCCACGAGCACGGCCTGGGCTTCGAGCTGTACCAGCACTGGTACATGGGCGCGATGGCCACCCCGCGCAGCGCCGGGCACACGGGGTTCACCGGCACCAGCATCGTCATCGACCCCGGCACCGACACCTTCCTCGTGCTGCTCGCCAACTCCGTGCACCCGGTCCGCACCTGGCGCTCCGGCTCGGCGCCCCGGGTGGCCGCGGGCGACGCCCTCGCCCGCGCGGTCCCGGTACGCCCCGCTCACGGCGGGGAGTCCTGGTTCGCCGGCATGGCGCGCGGGACCACCGCCACTCTCACCCTGCCCCGCACTCCCGCGGCCGCCAGGCTCCGCCTGAGCTGCGCGCTGTGGTGGGACACCGAGCCGGGCGTGGGCACCGTCACCTTGGAGGCCTCGGCGGGGCCCGAAGGGGCCTGGCGGGCCGTGCCGTTCAGGACCGCGCTCCCCGGGGAGACGGCCGTGGAGCACCCCGCGGGATCGGTGACGGGATGGTCCGGCCGGGTCTGGCACGAGGTCGACGCGGATCTGGGCGACCGGCCCGCGGGACCGGTGCGGCTGCGCTGGCGGTACACCACCGGCCCCCTGTACGTCGGCCGTGGGGTGTATGTGGACGGGCTGCGGATCGTCGAGGACGGCCGGGTCCTCTTCGACGAGTCCCGGCCGCACGACGCCGCCCGGATCGAGGCGGCGGGCTGGACACGCTCCCCGAACTGAGCCTGCCGAAGCAGCAGTTGAGGGCGGCGGTCGCTCACCGACCGAGCACGGCCATCGCCGCGTTGTGGCCGGGGATGCCGCTCACACCGCCGCCGCGCACCGCGCCCGCCCCGCACAGCAGCACGTTCGGATGGCTCGTCTCGACCCCCCAGCGGCCCGTGGACTCGTCGCCGTAGGGGAAGGCGAGTGCGCCGTGGAAGATGTGGCCGCCGGGCAGCCGCAGATCGCGCTCCAGGTCCAGGGGCGTCTTCGCCTCGATGCAGGGGCGGCCGTCGGCGTCCCGTGCCAGACAGTCGGCGAGCGGTTCGTCGAGGTGGGCGTCGAGTTGGGCGAGGGTGGCGGAGAGCAGCAGTTCGCGCGCCTTGTCGTTGTCGCCGGCGAACAGCCGGGCCGGAGTGTGCAGACCGAACAGGGTGAGGGTCTGGTAGCCCCGGCGGGCGAGGTCGGGGCCGAGGATCGAGGGGTCGGTCAGGGAGTGGCAGTAGATCTCCGAGGGCGGTGCGCCGGGCAGCTCGCCGCGCGCGGCCTCGGCGTAGGCGGTCGCCAACTGGCCGTATCCCTCGGCGATGTGGAAGGTTCCGGCGAAGGCCTCCCTCGGGTCCACCGCGGTGTCCCGGAGCCGGGGCAGCCGTGTGAGCAGCATGTTGACCTTCAGCTGGGCGCCCTCCGCGGGCTCGGGCGGCGCGGAGCCGGTGAGGTCGGCGAGGGCTCGCGGGGAGGCGTTCACCAGGACGTGCCGGGCGGCCACGGTGCCGGAGGTGTCGCCGGTGACATAGCCGACCTCCGCCTCGGTCCCGTCGGTGCGGATCGCGGTCACCTCGTGCCCGGTGACAATCTCCGCTCCGGCCGATCGAGCCGCCCCGGCGAGTGCGTCGGTGAGGGCGCCCATGCCGCCGACGGGGACGTCCCAGTCCCCGGTTCCCTGGCCGATCACGTGGTAGAGGAAGCAGCGGTTCTGGGCGAGCGAGGGGTCGTGGGCGTCGGCGAAGGTGCCGATCAGGGCGTCCGTGAGTACGACGCCGCGCACCAGGTCGTCGCTGAAGCGTTCCTCGACGGCGACGCCGATGGGCTCCTCGAACAGCATCCGCCACGCGGCGTCGTCGCTCACCCGCGCCCGCAGCGCGGCGGCGCTGGGCAGCGGCTCGGTCAGCGTGGGGAAGACCCGCTCGGCCACCTGCCGCGTCGTGTCGTAGAAACTCTGCCAGGCGGTGAACTCCGCATCCGATCCGGTCAGTTGACGAAACGACGCGGCGGTGCGCTCCCGCCCGCCGCCGACCAGGAGCCCGCCGGGACGTCCTTCGCGCAGGGTCGGCGTGTACGAGGACACGGTGCGTTTGCGGACCGCGAAGTCCAGCGCGAGATCGTCGACGATCTTCTTCGGCAGCAGCGAGACGAGGTAGGAGTAGCGCGAGAGCCGGGCGTCCACCCCCGCGAAGGGCCGAGTGGACACGGCCGCACCACCGGTACGGCCAAGCCGTTCGAGCACCAGGACGGACTTGCCGGCCCGAGCGAGATAGGCGGCGGCAACCAGGCCGTTGTGGCCCCCGCCGACGATGACGACGTCATACAGCTCACGATCGAACGCTCTACGCAGCCCCATACCCCTTGATAACACGCCCCCGCCCACGTCCGGGCCGGGTTTCCAGGGCGCCGGCAGGTTTCAGGGGGTTCAGGGGCGCGGGGAACTGCGCAAGGCGGTCCACTCTCGGGTGAGGCCCGCGGCGGGGTCGGCCGGGTCGGCCGGAGAAGGGACCCGGGCCGCCTTGTGCCCGGCGGTCATCCCCTTCGTCCAGGCCGGGAGCCGGGCCGCACGCGGCGCCACCGGCACCGAACCACCAAGGGAACCCCCCGCAGCCCGCCCCGCGGCAAGCCGCGCCGACAACTCCCCCGCGTCGTAAGGACGTTGGCCCGGATCCTTGGACAGCAGGTCGAGCACCACGCGATCGAGGAACCCGGGAAGCTCGGCACGGTGCTCGCGCGGCGGAAGGGGCTCGGTGTCGCGGTGCCCGACGAGCACCGCCCAGGTGTCGTCCAGGTCGAACGGTGGCGCCCCGGTGGAGAGTTCGTACAGCACACAGCCGAGCGAGTACAGATCGCTGCGGTGGTCGACCTCGTCGCCGCCGATCTGCTCCGGCGACATGTAGTGCGGGGTGCCCATGGCGATGCCGGTGCCGGTGAGCCCGCTCGTGAGGTCGATGTCGGCGCCGAGGCGGGCGATGCCGAAGTCACAGATCTTCACGGTGCCGTCGTCGAGCCGCATGATGTTCGCGGGCTTCAAGTCTCGGTGCACGATGCCCTGTTGATGGGTGTAGGCGAGGGCCGCCGCGACCTGCTCGGCGATGTCCACGACGTCCGCCACCGGCAGCGGCCGCCGCTCGTTGTCGTCGAGGCACTCGCAGAGGTTGCGGCCTTCCAGCAGTTCCATCACGAGATAGAGCCCGCCCTCGTACTCCCCGAAGTCGTGGACGACGGTCACCCCGCGGTGCTGGAGCGCGGCCGCCAGCCGGGCCTCGCGCCGGAAGCGCTCCCTGAGGACCCGGGCGAAGGACTCCTCGTGGCCCGGGGCCGGCGGCTTGAGCAGCTTGATCGCGACCCGGCGCTCCAGCGACTCGTCGCGGGCCCGCCACACCTCGCCCATGCCGCCGCGCCCGATCACGTCGAGCAGCCGGTAGCGGCCGTGGATCAGCCTGGTCTCCGCCATCTGGTGCCGTCGCCCCCGTCACTGACCCGCCCTGCCCGGCCCCACCAGTATGGCCGCCCTTCAGCGGAGTGTGTACGGCGCGGGTCGGGCCTGGGGCCCGAGCCGGGCGACCGCCTTCAGGATGTGCCGGGGCGGGAGCTGCCAGCGCACGGTCGGGGGAATGCGGCGCAGCGCCGTTCCCGCCAGGGTCAGACGGCGGTCCACGGTCCCCGCCGCGGGGGCGGGCCTGCCGTAGAGCTCGTGGGCGTACGGGGGCAGTGAGGCGTAGGCGAGGGCGGCCACGCGCCGCCACACCAGCGCACGCGCCGGGACCAGCAGGGGGCGGACGGGCGGGCGGCGCAGGAAGTCGTCGACGGCCCGGGCGTCGGAGGTGGCCGCGAGACGGGATCGTATGGAGTCGAAGTAGGCGGCGAGCTCGGCGACGGTTCCGGGCACGCCGGCCGGGTCGAGCCCCACCAGGCGGGCGTCCACCCGGTGCTCGCCGACGTATCGGTCCGCCTGGGCGTCGTCGAGACGGAATCCGGAGCGCCGGACGACGCCGAGGTAACTGTCGATCTCGGCGCAGTGCACCCACAGGAGCAGCTCGGGGTCGTCGATCCCGAACCGCTCCCCCGTCTCGGGGTCGTCCGCCTTGAGCCGGGCGTGGATCCGCCGCACCCGGGCGCCGGCCTGTTCGGCGGCCTCCTTCGTGCCGTACGAGAGCGTCCCGACGAAATCGGCCGTACGCATCAGGCGGCCCCAGGCGTCCTGGCGGAAGTCGGAGTTCTGCATGACCCCGCGCACGGCCCGTGGGTGCAGTGCCTGGAGGTAGAGCGCGCGGACGCCCGCGATCCACATCATGGGGTCGCTGTGCAGCTGCCAGGTGACCGAGTCGGGCCCGAAGTACCCCGGGTCGGCGTCCGTCATCCGCCACCTCCAGTGAGCGTGCGCTCAGCGCCGGGCGCGCCTGCCGAAAAGGCTAGTCGCCGCTTCCCGCCGGGGGTACGGGTCGGAGGGACCGGGTGTCCGATCAGGACAACGGGCGGCTGCCGCGCGGTGACCGCGGCCTAACGCCGGACCCGTGGCATCCCCAGTCCGATCCAGGCGATGATCTCCCGCTGGATCTCGTTGTTGCCGCCGCCGAAGGTGAAGATCACGGCGGAGCGGTAGCCGCGTTCGAGTTCGCCGTGCAGGACGGTGTGGGCGGAGCCCTCCTTCATCGGGGCGGCCGCCGCCACGACCTCCATGAGGCTGGCGTAGGCGTCCCGGCGCGCCTCCGAGCCGTACACCTTGACGGCGGAGGCGTCCTGCGGGGTGAGGGTGCCCTCCTGGACGGCGTTGACCATCTGCCAGTTGAGGAGCTTCATCGCGTCCAGGCGGGCGTGGGTGCGGGCGAGGTTCTTGCGGACCCAGCCGAGGTCGATGACGCGGCGGCCGTCGGCGAGCTTGGTGTCCGCCGCCCAGCGCTGCACGTCGTGCAGGGCGCGGATCGCCATGGTGCCGTGCGCGGCCAGGGTGACCCGCTCGTGGTTCAGCTGGTTGGTGATCAGCCGCCAGCCCTTGTTCTCCTCGCCGACGCGGCGCGTGGCGGGCACCCGGATGTTCTCGTAATAGCTGGCCGTGGTGTCGTGCGAGGCGAGGGTGTTGATGAGGGTGCAGCCGTAGCCGGGGTCGGACGTCGGCACGAGCAGCATGGTGATGCCCTTGTGCGCGGGGGCGTCCGGGTCGGTGCGCACGGCGAGCCACACCCAGTCGGCGGTGTCTCCGTTGGTGGTCCAGATCTTCTGACCGTTCACCGTGTACGTGCCGGTGGCCTCGTCGCCCTCGCGCACCGCCCGGGTCTTCAGGGCCGCGAGGTCGGTGCCGGCGTCGGGTTCGCTGTAGCCGATGGCGAAGTCGATCTCGCCGGAGAGGATCTTCGGCAGGAAGTACGCCTTCTGCTCGTCCGTGCCGAACCGCATGATCGTCGGGCCGACGGTGTTCAGCGCCATGAGCGGCAGGGGGACGCCCGCCTGGGCGGCCTCGTCGAAGAAGATGAACTGTTCCATGGGGCTGAGGCCGCGTCCGCCGTACTCCGTGGGCCATCCCACCCCCAGCCAGCCGTCCCGGCCGAGCCGGCGCACGGTCTCGCGGTAGAACCGCTTCTGCGCGGCCGGGTCGGGGTACCGGGCGTGGACGTCGTCCGGCACCAGGTCGGCGAAGTAGGTCCGCAGCTCGGTGCGCAACTGCTGCTGCTCAGGCGTGTATTCGAGGTGCACGGCCCCTCCAGGACGGTCGCGGTACGGCGGCGCACACAGTAGAACGTGTTCCAAGAATCCGGAAGAGAAGCACCGACCTCGCCGACCCACGCCCGCCGACCCTGCCCGCCGGGCACCGACCCCCGGGCCCCCGCTCGGCGCCGCGCGGATCGCGTCTGCCCCGCCCGCGCCGCCCGGGGGCGGAGGGGGCGAGTGGGCCGGATGCGGTCCGGGTAGACGGGGGCGAGAATGGTGCATTACCGGACGAACGTAGGAGGCGGCATGAACGACCTGTCCGATTCCAGTCAGCACGAGCCCGTGACCCCCGACGCCCTGCTGCACACGGGAGCGGGGGGCGACATCACCGCGGAGGACCTGGTGCTCGCGTCCGGGCGGGACATCAATCCGCAGAACCTGGCCTGGGCCGAGCGCAAGCTGGCCGCCGAGGGTCCCGCCGCCCTCGACAAGCTGCTGCCGTAAGGGCGCCCGTCGAGCGGGGTCCCGCGACGGCGCGCCCGGCGCCGCGCGGGCCTGTCCCGTGCCGCGCCGGGGTGCGAGTGCGCCCGTTCGGGTCCCCCTTCAGGCGGTGAGGCGGACCTGGCGCAGGAAGGCCGCGTTGTCGGGCGTGTGCCGGAGCTTGTCGAGCAGAGGCTGGAGCGCGCCCTGCGCGTCCTGGTGGTGCAGCGCCCGGCGCAGTCCACGCACCGCGCTCAACTCCCCCGGGCCGAGCAGGAGTTCCTCGCGCCGGGTGCCGGAGCTCGCGATGTCGACGGCGGGGAAGAGGCGCTTGTCGGCGAGGGCGCGATGCAGGCAGAGCTCCATGTTGCCGGTGCTCTTGAGCTCCTCGAAGAAGTAGTCGTCGGCGCGCGATCCGGTGTCCACCAGAGCGGTCGCGAGGACGGTGAGGGAGCCGCCCTCCTCGGTGAGCCGCGCGGCGCCGAAGAATTGCTTGGGTCCCCGCAGCGCCGCCGCGTCGACGCCGCCGCTCAGCGTTCGCCCGCCGGGTCCTGCCGCGTTGTTGTGGGCGCGGCACAGCCGGGTGAGCGAGTCGAGGAGCAGGACGACGTCCTGCCCCTGCTCGACCAGGCGCTTGGCGCGTTCGATGGCGAGCTCGGCGAGGGCGATGTGCTCTTTGGGCGGCCGGTCGAAGGTCGAGGCGAGCACCTCGCCGCGGACCGAGCGCCGCATGTCGGTGACCTCCTCGGGCCGCTCGTCGACCAGGAGCACCATGAGGTGGCACTCGGGATGGTTCTCGGCGACGGCCTGGGCCAACTCCTTGAGCAGGACGGTCTTTCCGGTCTTCGGCGGGGCGACGATCAGACCCCGCTGGCCCTTGCCGATGGGTGCCAGAAGGTCGATGACACGGGTGGTGAGCCGGTCGGCACGGGTCTCCAGACGCAGCCGTTCACGTGGGTGCAGCGGGGTGAGGTCGGCGAAGTGCGGTCGGTGGCGCAGCGCTTGGGCCGGGCGGCCGTTGACCCGTACGACGTGTTCGGGGGTCGGGCCTTCGCATTCGACGAAGTCGCCGCTGCGCAGGGCGAGTTGACGGATGAGTGCGGGCGGGATGTGCGTGTCGCCCGGGGACGGGGCGTATCCGGTGGTCCGGATTCTGCCCTGTCCGCCCGTGAGGTCGAGGACGCCGGCGAGCGGGGCCTGGGCGGGGTGGTCGTGGTGGATGGCGGGTTTTTCGAGCGTGCTCAGCACAGGGGGGTCCCTTCGCGCGACGGGGCGCAGGAGAAGTCCGGGCCGTACAGCGGCCGGGAGGGGAACAGCGGGCGTCGCGCTGGAGGCGGCGCCGGGAGGGAACGAGCACGGACGCCGCGAAGAAGGGGCGTACACACGTGCTGTCCGCAGAGTAGCACCCCTGGCGCCCGGCGGTCCCGAAGGATGCTGGACGCCCCAACCGATTCCCCTCAACTCTCCCTGCACGGAGCTGACTTGACCCGCACCGTCGTCGGGGCCTCTCCCTACACCCTGCGCCCCTCGTCGCCGCGCTCCTCGAAGACCTCGCGCGCCGCGGCGATGCCGTTGAGGGCGGCCGGGAAGCCGGCGTACCCCGCCATCTGTGTGATGACCTCGACGACCTCCTCGCGGCTGCCGCCCACATTGAGCAGTCCGTTGATGTGGACGCGCAGTTGCGGGGCGGCCGTGCCCAGCGCGGTGCACATGGCGACGGAGGCCAGTTCACGTGACTTGAGGTCGAGTCCCGGGCGGGAGTAGACGTCTCCGAAGGCGAACTCGACGATGTAGCGCGTCAGATCGGGCGCGATGTCCCGCATCGAGGCGACGACCTGGTCACCGGCGTGCCCGTCGACCTCGGCGAGCTTGGCGAGCCCCCGCTCGTACCGGTCGCCCGGCAGCGGCTCGGAGTCGACCGGGGTGGCGGTGACGTCCGGGCGGCGCTCGAAGACCTCGCGGGCGGCGCCGATGCCGTTGAGGGCGGCGGGGAAGCCCGCGTACACGGCGGTGTGGATCAGGATCTCGACCACCTCGGCCGGGCTGACCCCGACATTGAGCGCGCCGTCGATGTGGAAGCGCAACTGGGGGGCCGCGTTGCCCATGGCGGCCAGCGCGCCGACGGTGGCGATCTGCCGCTCGCGCAGGGTGAGTCCAGGGCGGGACAGGACGTCGCCGTAGCCGAAGGCGACGGTCATGTGCCCGAGGTCGGGGGCGATGTCGGCCAGGCTGTCCAGGACCGCCGGGTGCTCCTGGCCGCCGACGGTACGCAGCAGGGCGAGGCCCCGCTCGAACCGCTCATCGCTGGTCTCGCTGCCGGAGGAGTGGGGGGACGCGTGGTGTACGTGCTCTGCGCTGTTCATGCGACAGACGCTACGAGTTGGAGTGTGCTCCAGCACAAGCGGGTCCCCCGCATCCGGCGCGCGCCCGGCGGCCGTCTCACGTCGCCGCCCGCGCCCTGCTCGCCGTGGCGCCCGCCACCAGGGCGGCCCGCGCGGTGCGGGCTCGCTGGGCGATCTCGTCCTGGGGTTCGGCGGGGCTGTAGACCACCAGCGCCCGTTCCGCCTTGTCGAGGAGGAGGGCGTCGGGCGCGGCCGCGGTCTCCCCGTCGTACGCGAGGGTGTTGACGGCTTCCAGGCCGGTGATCCGGATCGAGCGGACGCGTTCGGCCCGGTAGACGTGGGAGCGGCGCAGCGCGCCGGCGAGGGCGGAGACGACGAGGCGGGTGCGGGCGAGGCGGGCTTCGGCGTCGACGGTGCGTACGTCCAGGACTCCTTCGTCGAGGCGCGGCCGGTGCGAAGGGGCGAGCCCGTCGGGCTGGTAGTGGCCGTTGCCGGCGAAGAGCAGCCACAGCGCACGCGGCCGGCCGTCCAGCCGGAGGCGTACGGGATCGGCGGTGCGCAGCGTCCGGATGAGGGCGATGGCGGCGGCCGGCCACTTGCCGATCCGGCTCTCCAGGCCTTCGCGCGTGCGCACCAGGTCGGGGTAGAGCCCGATGCTGAACGTGTTGAGGAAGGCGGCGACGTCCTGGCCCGCCCCGTCGCGGACGCGGGCGAAGTCGACGCGGATCGCCTCGCCGTGTTCGAGGGCGTACGCGGTGTCCTCGAAGGCGGCGACGCCCGCGTCGAGGGCGAAGTGGTTGAGGGTGCCGCCGGGGAACACGGCGAGGGCGAGCCCGGCGCGGGCGGCACGTTCGCAGGCCGCGTTCACCGTGCCGTCGCCGCCGCACACCCCGAGCACCTTGGCGTTCCGGCCCGCTCGGTCGACGGCGTCGTCGAGCAGGTCGCCCAGGTCCTGGCCCGGTCCGAGTTCGAGGATCTCGGCCTCGGGCAGCAGCAGCCTCAGATGGTCGCGGGCGGGCAGCCGGCCCGGAACTCCTTTGCCGGAGCCGCGGTTGAGGGCGACCACGAGGCCCTGGCCGCGCGACAGTTCGGCCGCCGCGACCCGCGTGTGCAGGGAGTGCGGGGGCCGGGGCCGGGGCGGCCACCAGTAGCAGGTGACCGCGGCGGCGGCCATGCCGAGCGCGCAGCCGGCGAGCACGTCACCCGGGTAGTGCACGCCGACGTAGACGCGGGAGAACGCCACGGCGGCGGCGAGCGGCCCCACCAGCGCCCCGTACCGGGTGGACTCCAGGGCGACCCCGGTGGCGAAGGCGGCGGCCGACGCGGAGTGGCCGGAGGGGAAGGAGGTGGTGATCGGCGCCTTGGTCAGGCGCCGCACCAGCGGGACCGCGTCGATCACCGGGCGTTGGCGCCGGGTGGCGTACTTCGCGACGGTGTTGGTGGTGAGCGAGGCGAGCGCCAGGGCGCCGATTCCGCGCCGGGCGGCCCGGCGGGCGGCGGGGCCGCCGGCCACCGCGAGCACGCCCGCGGCGGCGAACCAGAGCCGTCCGTGGTTGGCGGCGCGACTGAGCCGGGGCAGCACCTCGTCGGCTCCGGCGAGCCGCGCGGTGGCCACCCGCTCGAACCAGCGGCGGTCGATCGTCCCCATCCGTGACATCGGTGGCATCGGTGACATGCCCCCTGCCTAGCCCGGATGGCGAGCCGCCGCCCGCCGGGTTCACCCGGACGGGCGGCCCCGGCGGACGGCGGCGACCAGGGTCGGCACATGGCTGTGGTCGACGTCCTTGGCCGCGGTGAGCAGGGTGATGGTGCGGTCCTTGGCCAGCTCGACGAGCCGGTCGAGCGCCCGGGCCTGTTCGGCCCCGGTCAGCTCGGCCTCGTACCGCTCCTGGAACTCGGCGAAGCGTGAGCGGTCCTCGTGGTACCAGCGGCGCAGTTCCGTCGAGGGGGTGAGCTCCTTGGGCCACTCGTCGACGGCGGCGCGGTCCTTGGACAGGCCCCTCGGCCAGAGCCGGTCCACCAGGACACGCAAACCGTCGGCCTCTTCGGGCGGGTCGTAGACGCGGCGGACCCGCGGGGTGTGTCGTGCCGGCATCGTTGCCTCCTCGGGGTGGCGTCCGCGCTGTTGTCTCGCCCGCCCACCCTGTCAACAGCCCGCGGGTCGCGCGACCGTGCGCCGTGCGCCGTACGCCGTGCACGAGAGCGGCCCCGTTCAAGCGGAGCCGCCGTCGCACACGGGCGGGTTTCAGACGCCCACCGCCTCCTCGATCTCCTCTTCCTCCTGCTCGTCGACGGACTCCGCCGGCGAGGGAGCGATGGCGGGGGCGGCCGGAGCAGGTGTCCGGCGGCGTTCGACGGCGGTCGCGATCGCCATGACCGCGAGACCCAGGACCAGCCAGCCGGCGAGCACCCACACGTCGCGGGCGAGGTCGTGGCCGCCGAAGTAGACCAGCTCGCGGATTCCTTCGAGGAGGCCGGCGCCGTTCCAGAAGGCGTGCAGGCCGGCGAAGAAGCCGTTTTGCAGCTCGGGCCTGAAGAGGCCGCCGGAGCTCGTGAAGTTGAGCATCACGAACAGGACCATCACGGCGAGCGTGGTCCAGCGCTTGAGGAAGGTGTGCAGCCCCACGCCGAGGAAGAGGATGCCCGCCGAGTACAGCCAGGACATCGCCCACACGCCCCACAGGCCGTGGTCGACCAGGTGGAACAGCGGTCCCGCGAAGGCCACGCCGATCAGGGAGACCGCGAACGAGACCCCGGTCACGAGCGCCACCCTGGTGCGCGCGGCGAGCCCGGCCCCGGCGGCGCCGAGCACGGCGACGGAGGCGTACGAGCCGATGCTGACGGCGATGAGCAGGAAGAAGATGCCCGAGCCCGTCGGGTCGCCGGAGACCGGCGGGACGACATCGGTGACCTTCAGGGGGACGCCCTGGGCGGTGGCCACCGGGGTGAAGACCTTCTCGACCGCCGTGGCGCTCATGTCCGATCCGGCGGAGGCGACGACGAGCTCGGGGGTCTTGGCGTCCAGGACGTACGCGCCGGTGATGTCCCGGTCCTTGAGCTGGTGGACGGCGGTGGCGCGGTCGGGGAGCGTGCGGACGTCGAGCGCGTCGCCCGCCTTGTCCTTCACCGTCTGCGCGAACACCTTCGCCTCGGGGCCCGCTCCGACGACCGCGACCGGCAGATGGTGCGGCTCGGGGGTGACGAACGCGCCGAGGTAGGCGAGTCCCATGCCGAGGCACATCAACAGGGGGGTGACGAGGTGGGTGAGGACGTGCCGCAGCGCGGGGTTCGACGGCGCCGTACGCGCGTCGCCGGGCGCGGCGACCCGGCCGGCCTTGTGGCCTCCGGACATGACAGGACCCTTCTGATCGGACGCACCGCCGGGAGCGGCCCCGCCCAATGGTTGGCTTTTACAACTCCAATAGGTTGTACTCTACAAGCATCTCGTCGCGGAAGCCACCCGGGCGAAGCCGCCTCGGTGGCGACCGGCCCCCGGCCGCGTTGAGATGGGGCCATGAGGCGCGAGGTGGAGCGGTGGTGGGCGGAGCTGCCCCCGGCGGCCGGCGCGGCCGTGATGGCCACCGCGATCATCTCCATCGGGCTGCGCCTGACCGGCCACGAGGCGCTCTCGCTCGCGGCGCTGATCGTGGCGGGGGCGCTGTGGCTGCTGCTCGCCTGCGACTTCGTCGCGCGCCTTTTCACCAACCGGCGCCGATGGTCGGGCGAGGCGGACACCCCGGCCGCACTCACCGCCGTCGCCGCGACCACGGTGCTCGGCACCCGGCTCTCGGCACTGGGGGCGCACGGCCCGGCCCTGGCCCTGCTCGCACTCGCCGCGGCGCTGTGGCCGGGGCTCCTGGTCGCGGTCGTACGCCACTGGCGGCGCCCGATGCCCGGCGCGGCCTTCCTGGTGTGTGTCGCCACCCAGGGCCTGGGCGTGCTCGCCGCGACCCTGTCACTGGCGGGCGAGGGCGACCGGCTGGGCTGGGCCGCCCTGGTCGCGCTCGGCCTCGGCCTCGTCCTGTAGGTCGAGGCGCTGGTCCGGTTCGACGTCGGCGAGATCGTCGCGGGCGCGGGCGACCAGTGGATCGGCGCCGGGGCGTTGGCCATCTCGGCGCTCGCCGCCTCGAAGCTGGCGCTCTCCCCGCTGTGGACCGGCGCCGCACACCAGGCGCTGCGCACGGCCACCCTGGTCCTGCTCGGGCTGAACCTCGCCGGGTGCGCGGTGCTGCTGGTCGCGGAGGTGGGCCGACCGCGTCCGGGGTACGACATCCGGCGCTGGTCCACGGTCTTCCCGCTCGGCATGACGGCGGTCGCGGCGCTGTCCACCGCGACCGCCACCGGGGTCGGCCCGCTGCGCACGCTCGGCGAGGTCGTGCTGTGGATCACGGTCGCCGCCTGGCTGCTCACGCTCGCCGGGTTCGCCCGCCGGCACGCCCAACTACCCGGCAGGATCGGCTAGTTGGCACCCCGTCGCGCGGTGCGCACCCGGCGGACCAGGTCGGCGGCGGCGCCCGGCCACTCTGGGTGCTCGAAGGTGAAGCCCGCGTCCAGGAGGCGGCCGGGCACCACGCGGCGGCTCTTGAGGAGCAGCTCGGTGTCCGAGCGCAGGGCGAACGCGCCGAGTTCGGCCATCCACTTCCTCGCGGGCAGCCCCACGGGGACGCCCCGGGCGCGGCGCAGCGCGCGCATGAAGGCGCGCTGCGGCAGCGGGCCCGGCGCGGCCAGGTTGACCGGTCCGGTGAGGTCGTCGCGCTCGACGAGGAACTCCACCGCCCGGACGAAGTCGCGGTCGTGGATCCAGGACACGTACTGCGCGCCGCCCGCGACCGGGCCGCCGAGCCCGAGCCGGGCGAGCTTCAGGAGCACGTCGAAGACGCCGGCGCGGTCGGGGCTCATCACCATCGCGGAACGCAGGGCGACCTTGCGGGTGTCCGGGGTGCGGGCCTGCTCCTGTGCCGCTTCCCACGCCTTGGCGATCTCGACGCTGAAACCCCAGTACCCCGGAACGTCCGGCTCGGCGCCGCCCACGACTCCACTCGCCTCGTCGTTGGCCGCGTCGAAGCGGTGGGCGTACACGGTCGCGGTGCTCATCTGGAGCCATACCTTCGGCGGTCGCGCGGCGGCCTCGATCGCCTCGCCGACGACGCGGGCGGAGCGTACCCGCGAGTCCATCATGGCCCGCAGATTGGTCTCGGTGTAGCGGCAGCTCACGCTGCGGCCGGCCAGGTTGATGACGACATCGCTGCCGTCCACGACGTCCGCCCACGGACCGAGCGTCTCGCCGTCCCAGGCCACTTCTCGCTCGCCGCGCGGGCTGCGCGTGAGGATGGCGACCTCATGTCCCGCGGCGGTCAGCGCCCGGTCCAACACCGTGCCGACCTGCCCCGTTCCGCCGGGAATCACTATCTTCATTGCGCCCCCTCGATGTGGAAGCGACCCTACCGCAGGGACTTGAACGCGTTCAAAGTGATCTGGCGCTCACCCGGGTGGCTGGCGTGCGGTGGTGCCGGGCGGCGGACCGAGCCGAGACTGGGGACGGCTGCCGGATCGCACCGAGCGGCGTACGAGCCACCGGTCGCGACCCAGGAGGTAGCCGTGGTCGACAGCGAGGCATGGGGGGACGAGGTCTACCAGCCCGACGGCTCCGAGGTCCAGGACGACGAGGGCCTTCTCGGCGCCGAGGACACTCTGGACGACGGGCCCCCGGACCCCCTCGACGTCGGCTACTCCCCGCCGGATCGGCCCTGGGCCGTGGAAAGCACCGGGGTGACGGCCGCCGAGCGGCTGCGCGGCGACAGCCTGGAGCAGCGCCTGGCCACCGAGGTCCCCGAGGCGGCCGCGGCCGAGGGCGACGGCATCGGCGACACCTGGGACACCGACGGCGAGCCGCGCGACAACGAGGTCGGCGGCGCCCGCGCCGGGCGCCTCGTGGCCCCCGACGAGGGCGCCCACCCCGACGACGAGACCCGGCTGCTCGCCACCGACGTGGGCATCGACGGGGCCGCCGCCTCGGCGGAGGAGGCGGCCATGCACATCGTCGACGAGGACGACACCGCAGACCTCGACGGCTTCGAGGACCCCGCCGGCACCGAATCCGGCGACACCCGCTGACCGACCACCCGGAGCCCCCATGCAGCGCGACAAGCAACCCCCGTACCAGCCGGTCGTCTTCCGTGACCGGGCGGCCGGATTCGCCTTCCTCACCCGCTCGACCGCGACCAGCGACGAGACCATCGACTGGGACGATGGGAACACCTATCCGGTCATCGACGTGGAGATCTCCGCGGAGAGCCACCCCTTCTACACCGGCAAGGCCCGGACGGTGGACACGGAGGGCCGGATCGCCCGGTTCGAGCGGCGTTACGAGGGCAAGGAGTGAGCCCATCGCCCCCCCCACACTCCCCCTGGGCCGTTCCGGTTCGAAGCGGGGGCGCGAAAAAAGGGGCGCGGCAACCACAGCCGGGCTGTTAGCTTCAGCGGCATGAAGCGTGCGGCTGTGCAGTGGACGACGACGCCGGAGAGTGTCCCGGCGCGCTGACAGCTGTGTACGTCAAAGCCCCGGGGCCGAGTGGCCCCGGGGCTTTTCCGTGCGGTCACTCGTCCCCCAGAGACCGCGAGGAGCCCCCCGTGCACGACCACCGCCGACTCGGCCGCGAACTCGACCTGTTCGACACCGACCCGCTGATGGGAGCGGGACTGCCCTACTGGCTGCCGAACGGCGCGGCCGTGCGGCACGCCCTGGAGGAGTACGTGCGCGAGACCGAACGCCTGGCCGGATACCGGCACGTGTACTCGCCGGTGCTCGGCAAGCGGGAGCTGTACGAGATCTCCGGGCACTGGTCGCACTACAGCGAGGACATGTTCCCGCCGATGGAGCTGGGCGCCGAACAGGTCGTGCTGCGCCCCAGCCTGTGCCCCCACCACGCCCTGATCTACCGCTCCCGCGCCCACAGCTACCGCGAACTGCCGCTGCGCATGGCCGAGTTGGGCGGCATGTACCGATCCGAACCGTCCGGCGTGCTCGGCGGCCTGACCCGGGTGCGGGCGATCCAGCTCAATGACGCCCACGTCTTCTGCACCCTGGACCAGGCCGCCGAGGAGGCGCGGGCCGCCCTCGATCTGATCGGCCGCGCGTACGAAGCGCTGGGCATCCGCCCGGCCCGCTACCGGCTCTCGCTGCCAGGCTCCGGCGACAAGTACGTCGCGGACGCCGGCATGTGGGAGCGGGCCGCCGCCCTGCTGACCGAGGTCCTCGATGCCAGTGGGGTGCCGTACGAGGCGGTCGAGGGCGAGGCCGCGTTCTACGGGCCGAAGATCGATGTGCAGATCGCCGACGCCTCGGGCCGCGAGGCCACCTTGTCCACCGTGCAGATCGACTTCCACCAGCCGGAGCAATTCGATCTGCACTACATCGGCCCGGACGGCGCCCGGCACCGTCCGGTGATGGTCCACCGCAGCATCATCGGCAGCATGGAACGCGCCGTCGCCCACCTCATCGAGCTCCACGGTGGCGCCTTCCCGGCCTGGCTCGCGCCCGTCCAACTGGTGGTCGCGCCCGTCTCGGACGCACAGGTCGAGGCCGGGGCCGCATTGGTGGAGCGGGCCCTGGCCGAGGGTCTGCGCGCGGAGCTCGCCGGCCCCGAACAGGGCTCCCTCGGCGCTCGCATCCGGGCGGCCCGCCTCGTCCCGTACCAGGCGGTGATCGGCGCCCGGGAGGACGCGGCGGGCGAGGTGGCCCTGCGGTTGCGCGACGGCCGCCACCCGGCGGCGCTGGCGACCGCCGAGCTCCTGCGGCGCGTCGGTGCGCTCGTGTCGTCCCGCAGCGCCCAACTCTGGGACCACCAGGGTGAGTTGGCGGCCAGCGGCTGAGTTCCGGCACCCTCCGGACGCTCATTGGGCGGCCCCGGTCCGCGCCGCGCGGGCAGGCGCGGGATCCGGGCCGCCACCTCTGCTCGGAGCGGGAGCGGGTGGCCGCCGCGCCCGCTCAGATGCTCGCCCCTGGGCCTCCTGCGCGAACGGATGCCACCCGCACCGGGGAACGCGCCGGGCATCTCGGCGGATGCCCCATGGCGGGCCGCGCCGCGGCGGGGGCGGCCTGGCACCCTCGGCGGACGTCGATCCGAGCCGTCGTGAGGAAGTGCCCATGCGCCGCCGCACCGCCCTGTCCACCGTCGCCACCACCCTGTGCGGGGCGCTCGCCCTCGCCCTGCCCGCCCCCGCGGCGCAGGCTCGCGCGGCCGGGCCCGTCACCGTCTACGGGCATCGCGGGGCCGCGGCCTACGCTCCGGAGAACACCCTCAGTTCCGTACAGCGGGCCGCCGACCTCGGGGCCCACTGGGTCGAGAACGACGTCCAGCGCACCCGCGACGGCGCGCTCGTCGTCATCCACGACACCACCCTGGAACGCACCACCGACGCCAAGCGGCGCTACCCCGGACGGTCGCCCTGGTCGGTCGGCTCGTTCACCCTGGCCGAGATCAAGACCCTGGACGCGGGCGGCTGGTTCGCGCCCCGCTTCCGCGGCGAGCGCGTCCCCACGCTCGCGGAGTATCTGCGCCGACTCGACCGCACGGGCCAGGGACTGCTCCTGGAACTCAAACGGCCGGAGCTGTACCCGGGCATCGAGGGCCAGACCCTGCGCGCCCTGGCCCGGGCCGGCTGGCTCGACGGGCCGCACATCGCCCGGCGCCTGGTCGTGCAGAGCTTCAGCGCCCCCGCGCTGCGCACCACCCACCGGCTGCGCCCCGCGGTGCGCACCGGCTTCCTCGGCAACCCGCCGGTCTCACAGCTCAAGCGGTACGCCGCGTTCGCCGACCAGATCAACCCCGAGCAGCGGACGGTGACGTCCGCGTACGTCAAGGCCGTTCACGCCACCCCCGGACCGCACCGGGCCCCGATGCGCGTGAACGCCTGGACCGTCGACAGCGGGCCGGCCGCCGCCCGGCTCGTCGGGCTCGGCGTGAACGGCGTCATCACCAACCGCCCGGACGTCATCGCGAAGGCGACCCGGCGGATCCGGCCCGGGACGGCCTGATGCCCCACCACCGGACATGCGGGACGGCCTGATGCCCCACCACCGGACATGATCGGGAGCGTCGCGTGATACTGGGGCCGTCGCACTTCGCACGTCTCGCCCTGGAGGTCATGGTGAACATGCTCATCAACGTGCCCGAGACAGTCGTGGCCGACGCGCTGCGCGGGATCGCCGCCGCGCATCCCTCGCTCACGGTGGACGTCGAGAACCGGGTGGTGGTCCGGCGGGACGCGCCGGTGGCAGGGCAGGTGGGCCTCGTCTCGGGCGGCGGCTCGGGCCACGAGCCCCTGCACGCCGGGTTCGTGGGGCCGGGGATGCTGTCCGCGGCGTGCCCCGGCGAGGTGTTCACCTCGCCGGTGCCGGACCAGATGGTGCGGGCGGCGGCGGCCGTTGACGGCGGCGCCGGGGTGCTGTTCGTCGTCAAGAACTACACGGGCGACGTCCTGAACTTCGACATGGCGGCCGAGCTCGCCGAGGACGAGGGCGTCGTCATCGCCAAGGTGCTGGTCGACGACGACGTCGCGGTGAACGACAGCCTGTACACGGCGGGGCGGCGCGGCACCGGGGCGACGCTGTTCGTGGAGAAGATCGCCGGAGCGGCCGCCGCGGAGGGCGCCCCGCTGGAGCGGGTCGAGGCGATCGCCCGGCAGGTGAACGCGAGCGCACGCAGTTTCGGGGTCGCGCTGACCGCGTGCACCACCCCCGCCAAAGGCAGCCCTACCTTTGAACTCCCGCCCGGCGAGCTGGAGTTGGGGGTGGGCATTCACGGCGAGCCGGGGCGCGAGCGGCGGGCGATGATGACGTCGCGAGAGATCGCCGACTACGCCGTACAGGTCGTCCTGGACGAGCTGCGCCCCACCAGCCCCGTACTGCTCCTGGTCAACGGCATGGGGGCCACGCCCCTGCTCGAACTGTACGGATTCAACGCCGAGGTGCACCGGGTGCTGGCCGAGCGGGGCGTGCCGGTGGCCCGTACCCTCGTCGGTAACTACGTGACCTCGCTGGACATGGCGGGCTGCTCGGTGACGCTCTGTCAGGTCGACGAGGAGCTGCTGCGGCTGTGGGACGCCCCGGTCGACACGCCCGCGCTGCGCTGGGGTCGCTGAACCGATGCCTGAGGGAGGGCCTGTGCTCGACGCCGCGTTCATGTGCCGCTGGATGTCCGTCACCGCCGCCGCGGTGGACCGGGAGGCGGCCCGCCTTACCGACCTCGACTCGGCGATCGGAGACGCCGACCACGGAGCCAATCTGCGGCGCGGCTTCACCACCGTGACCGAGGTGCTCACCAAGGAGACGCCGGACACTCCGGGGGCCGTACTCGCCCTCGCCGGACGGCAGTTGATCTCCACGGTCGGCGGCGCCTCCGGCCCCTTGTACGGGACGCTGCTGCGGCGCGCGGGCAAGGCGCTCGGCGACGCCACCGAGGTCGACAGGGAGCGGCTGGCCGAGGCGCTCGGCGCCGGGGTCGCCGCGGTCGCGCAGCTGGGCGGGGCGGCCGCCGGGGACAAGACGATGCTGGACGCGCTGCTGCCCGCGGTCGAGGCGCTCGGCGCGTCGTTCGCGGCGGCGGCCGAGGCGGCCGACGCGGGTGCGCTCGCGACCGTACCGCTACGGGCCCGCAAGGGGCGGGCCAGCTATCTCGGAGAGCGCTCGGTGGGCCATCAGGATCCGGGGGCGACCTCGGCGGCCCTGCTGATGGGCGCCCTCGCGGAGGCCGCCGCGTGAGCGGGGAGCCCCTGGTGGGGGTGGTGCTGGTGTCGCACAGCGCGGCGGTGGCGGAGTCCGTGGCCGAGCTGGCGCGGGGGCTCGCGGGCGGCGGCGCCCAGGCCCCCTCGCCCCCGCCGGCGGCCTGCCCGACGGGGGCCTCGGCACGAGCGAGGAGCGCATCGTACGGGCCGCGCGGTCCGTGGACCGGGGCGCCGGTGTGGCCGTCCTGGTGGACCTGGGCAGCGCGGTCCTCACGGTCAAGGCCCTGCTCGCCGAGGGCGACGAACTCCCCACCGGCACGCGGCTGTTGGACGCGCCGTTCGTGGAGGGGGCGGTGGCGGCGGTGGTGAGTGCGTCGGCGGGGGCGGGGCTTGAGGCGGTGGTCGCGGCGGCGGCGGAAGCCAGAACCTACCGCAAGACCTAGCAGCCCCGCGCAGTTCCCCGCGCCCCTGAATCCCCGGCCGCCTGCGGCCCGTGCCCACTTCTCGCGCAGCTCCCCGCGCCCCTGAAAACCCGTTTTCGGCTGCCAGCCGTGCGTGGCTGGTCGCGCAGTTCCCCGCGCCCCTAAATGCCTCGGCCGGGTGCGGGCCGTGCCCGCTTCTCGCGCAGTTCCTCGCGCCCCTGGAAACCCGCATTCGTCCGCGGACCGTGCGGGGCTGGTCGCGCAGTTCCCCGCGCCCCTTAACCACTCGGTGCGGGGGCACCTTCAGCCCGTCATGGGGGTCCCCCCTGGCCCTTAAGGCCTTGGGGGAGATTGAGGACGAGCGCCCTTAAGGCGCGAACGGGGTCTGGGGCGGAGCCCCAGGGGCCGGGGCCATCCAACCCTGCGCCTACGGGCGGGAGGGTGGGCAAACGCGTCGGGGTCTGGGGCGGAGCCCCAGGGGGGGCCGGAACCAACCAGCCCGCTGCACGGGCGGGTGGGTGGGCAAAGGGCCTCGGGGTCTGGGGCGGAGCCCCAGGGGGCCGGGGCCAGCCAACCCCCGTCATGGGCGGGTGGGCGGGAGAACCGGGGCTGGGGCGGAGCCCCGCCGGGTGGGGTCCGGTGTCGGGCTAAGGGGCGCGGAGCCATTATGAAGGCATGAGTGCCTTCAACGACATCGGCGGCACCACCCCGCCCCACCTCCCCCACCTCCCCGAGGACTGGACCCGCTGCCTCGCAGTCGTGGCCCACCCCGACGACATCGAGTACGGCACCGCCTCGGCCGTGGCCCGCTGGACCGCCCAGGGCAAACAGGTCGGCTACCTCCTCGCCACCCGCGGCGAAGCCGGCATCGACGGCATCCACCCCGACCGCGCCGCGCCGCTGCGCGAGGCGGAGGAGCGGGCCGGCGCACGCGAGGTCGGCGTGAGCGACGTGGAGTTCCTCGGCCACAGGGACGGTGTCGTCGCGTACGGGACCGAACTGCGCCGCGACATCGTCCGCGCCATCCGCCGCTTCCGGCCCGACGTGATGGTCTCGGGCGCGTACACGATCCGGATGATCGGCGGCCTCGTCAACCAGGCCGACCACCGGGCCGTGGGGCTCGCGGCACTGGATGCCGCCCGGGACGCCGGGAACCGCTGGATCTTCCCGGAGCTCGCCGACGAGGGCCTCGAACCATGGCCCGGCGTGCGCTTCGTAGCCTTCGCCGGCCCGGAGCGTCCCACCCACGGCGTGGACGTGACCGGCGAGCCCCTTGAGCGGGGTATCGCCTCGCTGACCGCGCACGCCGAGTACACCAAGGGGCTGGGCGCGGAGGCCGGCAACTTCGAGCCGCGCCCCTTCCTGACCTGGATCGCGCGCTCCTCGGGACCGGCGCTCGGCGTGGAGGCCGCCGTCCTGTTCGACGTGCACCAGCTCGCCCCCGAGGGGCCACCGCCCTGGGTGTGAGCGCCGCCTCAGTGTTATGCAACTTGTTGCATAACCGGGGTGGGCTGGTCTACAACGGGAGCCGACGACATCGCACCCGGAGGCGCCCCCATGACCGCGTACCCCCATCTGCTGAGCCCCCTGGACCTCGGGTTCACCACACTGCCCAACCGGGTGCTGATGGGCTCGATGCACGTCGGCCTGGAGGAAGCCGAGAACGGCTTCGAACGGATGGCCGCGTTCTACGCCGAGCGGGCCCGCGGCGGCGTCGGCCTCATCGTCACCGGCGGCATCGCCCCGAACGACGCGGGCCGCCCCTACCCCGGCGGCGCCCGCCTGACCACCGAGGCGGAGGCCGCCCAGCACCGCGTCGTGACCGAGGCGGTGCACCGCGAGGGCGGCCGGATCGCGATGCAGATCCTGCACTTCGGCCGGTACGCCTACCACGAGGACCTGGTGGCCCCGAGCGCGCTCCAGGCCCCCATCAGCCCCTTCGTCCCGAACGCCCTCAGCGACGACGAGGTCGAGGCGACCGTCGAGGACTTCGTGCGGGCGGCCGGTCTCGCGCGGGACGCGGGCTACGACGGCGTCGAGATCATGGGCTCCGAGGGCTATCTGATCAACGAGTTCATCGTGGGCGCCACCAACCGGCGCACCGATCGCTGGGGCGGCTCGTACGAGAACCGGATGCGCTTCCCGGTGAAGATCGTGCGCCGCACGCGCGAGCGCCTGGGCCCGGACTTCATCATCATCTACCGGCTCTCGATGCTCGACCTCGTGCCCGGTGGCTCGACCCTCGACGAGGTCGTCACCCTCGCGCGGGCGGTCGAGTCGGCCGGGGCGACGATCATCAACACCGGCATCGGCTGGCACGAGGCCCGCATCCCCACGATCGCGACCTCGGTTCCCCGCGGCGCCTACACCTGGGTGACCCAGAAGCTGATGGGGTCGGTGTCGATCCCGCTGATCACCAGCAATCGCATCAACACCCCCGACGTGGCCGAGCAGTTGCTCGCCGAGGGCCGGGCGGACATGGTGTCGATGGCGCGTCCCTTCCTCGCCGACCCGGAGTTCGTCGCGAAGGCGCGCGCGGGCCGCGCCGAGACCATCAACACCTGCATCGGCTGCAACCAGGCCTGTCTGGACCACACGTTCAGCGGCAGGATCACCTCCTGCCTGGTCAACCCGCGCGCCTGTCACGAGACCGAGCTGGTGCTGTCCCCCACCCGGCTCCGCAAGCGGCTCGCCGTGGTCGGCGCGGGCCCGGCCGGGCTCGCCTTCGCCGTGTCGGCGGCCGGGCGCGGCCACGCCGTCACCCTCTTCGACGCGGCCGACCGCATCGGCGGCCAGCTCAACATCGCCAAGCGGGTGCCGGGCAAGGAGGAGTTCGACGAGACGCTGCGCTACTACCGTACGCAGCTCGAACTCCTGGGTGTGGACGTCCGGTTGAACACCGAGGTGACGGCCGCCAACCTGAGCGACGGCGCGTACGACGAGATCGTGATCGCGACCGGCGTCACCCCGCGCACCCCCGAGATCCCCGGCTCGGACCACCCGAGCGTGGTCAGCTACCTCGATGTGCTGCGCGACGGGGCGCCGGTCGGCGAGCGGGTCGCGGTGGTCGGCGCCGGTGGCATCGGCTTCGACGTCGCCGAGTTCCTCACCGACGGGGGCGACGCGGCGAGCCTGGATCCCGAGACGTACTTCCGGCAGTGGGGCGTGGACACCACGTACGGCGAGCGCGGTGGGCTCCGCGGGGCCGAGCGGCCCAAGCCGCCGCGCCAGGTGCACCTGCTCCAGCGCAAGACGACGAAGGTCGGCGCGGGGCTCGGCAAGACCACGGGCTGGATCCACCGCACCGAGCTCAAGCACCGCGGCGTCACCATGGTCCCGGGCGTGCGCTACGACCGGATCGACGACGAGGGCCTGCACATCACCGTGGACGGCGTCTCCTCCGTGCTGCCCGTCGACACGGTCGTGCTGTGCGCGGGTCAGGAGTCGCGGCGCGGCCTGTACGAGGAGCTGAGCGCGTCCGGCGCGACGGTGCATCTGATCGGCGGCGCCGACGTGGCCGCCGAGCTGGACGCCAAGCGCGCCATCGACCAGGGCACCCGCCTCGCCGCGGCACTCTGAGCCGGTCCGAACCTAGGATGCGGTCATGTCCCTCCCGCACGCGATCTTGACCGCCCTGCTGGAAAAGCCCTCATCGGGGCTTGAGCTGACACGCCGCTTCGACAAGTCGATCGGCTACTTCTGGTCGGCGACGCATCAGCAGATCTATCGCGAGCTGGGCAAGCTGGAGCAGCGGGGCCTCATTCGCGCGCTGCCCGGCGCCGCTCCGGCCCGTGGGCAGAAGAAGCGGTACGAGGTGCTGCCCGCGGGCCGGGCCGAGCTCGCCCAGTGGGCGGCGGCCGGGCAGGACCCCAAGCCGATGCGGGACCCCCTGCTGGTGCGGATGCGGGCGGCGGCGGTGATCGGCACCGGGGGCCTGCGGGCCGAACTGGAGCGCCATCTCGCCCTGCACCGCGCCCAGTTGGCGACGTACAGCGGGATCGAGTCGAAGGACTTCCCGCCGGGCCGGAACGGCGAGAACCAGGACGGGGAGAACGGGCACGGCGAGGACCGGAACGGCGAGCAGGACCGGCTGCGCCATCTCGTGCTGCGCGGCGGAATCGAGCTGGAGTCGTTCTGGATCGGCTGGCTGACCGAGGCCCTCGACGCCCTGGGTGAGGAGCCGCCCGGGGCGTGACCGGGGCGTGACGCCGCGCCCCGAGGCCGCACCCCGACGGCGGGCACGTTCGGCGTGGCGTCCCCGGCACCCGGAGTAGCGTTGTATTCTACAACTGATTCATCGCGAGACGAAAGGGGATCAGTCGTGCTCAGCCGAGACCGGTCGGTCGTCACCATCCAGCGCGAGCTGACCGCGTTCGCCCGGCGCGCCCGGGCCGCCGCCGCCCGGATGCACCCGGAGCTCTCGCTCGTCTCGTTCACCCTGCTCTCCCACCTGGAGGACCAGCAGGGCTGCCGGGCGACCGATCTGGCCGCGTACTACATGCTCGACAAGTCGACGATCAGCCGTCAGATCGCGGGCCTGGAGAAGCTCGGCTTCGTCGAGCGGATCAGCGACCCGGACGACCACCGCATCCAGGTGCTCCGGCTGACCCCGGCGGGCACCGCGAAGCTCGCGGAGGCCGCCGAGCTGCGCCGCCAGGCCTTCCACGAACGGCTCGCGGACTGGGCGCCGGAGGATCTGGACCGGTTCGCGGAGTATCTGCTGCGCTACAACAGCCTTGCCGAAAACGGCGGTTGAGGCCGCCGAGCCCCAGACTCCGCGCCCGGCCCTCGGACTGTCCGCCGAGCCCCAGACCCTCCGCCGAGGCTTAGACCCTCCGCCGAGCCTCAGATTCCCTCGATGTGGTCGGAGACGGCGACGACGAGGACCCGGGTGCCGGGCAACGTCGCGCGCCAGCGGTGGCGCACCCCGCCCGTGAGGTAGAGGGTGTCGCCCCGGGACAGCAGGTAGCCGCGGCCGTCCGCGTCGACCTCGGCCGCACCGTCCGCGATGTACATCAACTCGTCGTTGTGGTGCAGGAATTCGCGGTCCGCCGCCCGCTCGCCGGTGAACTCCAGGGCGTGCATCTGGTGGCGGCCCCGTACCAGCGGGCGCACCCCCGCATCGGCCGAGAGGCCCGCGTCGTCGTCGGCGCGTACGACGTCGACCGCGCGGTCCCGCGCGTCGGCGGCCGCGAGCAGTTCCACGGCGGTCGTGCCGAGCGCGTCCGCGATGCGCTGGAGGGAGCGCATGCTGGGGCGGGCCCGGTCGTTCTCGATCTGACTGAGGAACGGCACGGACAGGCCGCTGCGTTCGGCGACCGTCGCGAGCGTGAGGTCGAGCGCCCGGCGCCGACGGCGCACCGCACCGCCCAGCCGCGGTCCCGCACCCGTCCCACCTGTGTCGTTCATCCGCACCGCCCTCCCTGGGGATCACCTTACGCACCGCCCGGCACGGTTTCGTACTCCCGTCATACGGCCGACACACAACGCCTCTACCGTCGAAGTTGTTTGAGTACATCAAAGAAACTTTGAAGGAGTGACGTCGTGACCGCTCGTCCGACCGCCGTCGACCAGAACCAGCGCCGCCGGCGCGGCACCGGCCTCATCGCGCTCGACCCCGGGGCCGCCTGCCCCGGTTTCACGCTCTACGCCCCACTGACCGGCGGCGGCGAGGTGTATCTGGTGGACCTGCGGGGCGATGCGGTCCACACCTGGCACCTCCCCTACCGGCCGGGCCGGCACGCCCGGATCCTCGGCAACGGCAACCTCGCCTACAACGGCGTACTGCCGGGCCAGAAGGCGCTGTTCCCGATGTGGCACAAGTACCGGGGCGGCGTGATGCTGGAGGTCACCCCGGACGGCACGACCGTGCGGGAGCACCTCGATCCCCTTCAGCACCACGACGCCCACCACCTCGACGACGGCCGCATCCTCTACACCGGGCTGGAACCGCTGCGCGGCGCGGAGGCCGCGGCGGTACGCGGCGGGGTCGCCGGTTCGGAGGCGGCCGGAGGGACGGTGTGGGCCGACACCATCAAGGAGGTCGCGCCCGACGGCACCGAGCTGTGGTCCTGGCGCGCCGCGGACCACCTCGACCGCGCCGAGTACGCGCTGCATCCCGACTACGCCCGCGAGCACTGGCCCCTCATCAACAGTGTGACGCCACTCGCCGACGGCAACGTCCTGGCCAGTCTGCGCAGTGTGTCGGCGGTCGTCGTCATCAGCCGCGACACGGGCGAGATCCTGTGGCGCACCCACCCCGGCACGGTCTCCCAGCAGCATCACCCCACGGAGCTGGCCGACGGCAATCTCCTCGTCTTCGACAACGGCGTCTTCCGGCCGGGCCATGACGTGCCGTACTCGCGCGTCATCGAGATCGAGCGCGCCGGAGGCGAGGTGGTGTGGGAGTACCACGATCCGGCCCGCGAGTCGTTCTTCGCCCCGTTCATGGGTTCGGCCCAGCGGCTGCCCAACGGCAACACGCTGATCACCGACTCCCCGGCGGGCCGCCTCTTCGAGGTGACCCAACAGGGCTATCTGTGCTGGGAGTTCGTGGTTCCGCAGTTCGGCGGCTACGAGGAGTCAGAGGTACGCACGCTCTTCCCGGCGGAGCCGAACGCGGTGTTCCGTGCCCACCGCTACGCGGCCGAGGAGCTGCCCTGGCTGGAGGCCCGCCCATGACGTCCCCCGTCGACGAGCGCGTCCCGTTCGGGCGGCTCGTCCCGCTCGCCCTCCAGCACGTGCTCGCCATGGTCGCGGCCCCCGTCTCCACCGTCTTCCTGACGGCGGGCGCCCTGCGGCTGCCGCCGGACAGGACCGCATCGCTGCTCAGCGCGGTCCTGGTGCTGTGCGGCGCCGGCTCCCTCCTCCAGTCGCTCGGCGTCCGCACCTTCGGAGCCCGGCTGCCGTTCGTGATGCTGCCGGGTGGCGCGGCCGCCGCACTGTTCCTGGGCATCGCCCGCGACCACGGCCCGGCGGTGGCGAGCGGTTCGGTGCTGCTCGCCGCGGCGCTGCTCCTGGCCGTGACGCCGCTGTACGCCCGCCTGGTGCGGTTCTTCCCGCCCCTGGTGATGGGGGTGACGGTCCTGCTCATCGGGATCTCCATGGTCAAGGTCGCCGCCCAGCTCGTCACGGGCCCCGGCGCCCCCGCGGCCCCGCGGGCGGTCGCGCTCGCCGCGGTGACGGTGGCGGCGACGGTTCTGGCCCATCTCGTGCTGCGCGGGGTGTGGCGGCGTACGGCCGTCCTCATCGGCATGGTGGCGGGCACGCTCGTCGCGGTGACGACGGGGCTCGGCGCGTTCACTCCGGCCCCGAGCTCCGGTTTCTCGCTCCCCGCCCTCTTCCCTTACGGCGCCCCGCGGTTCGACCCGGTCGCCGCCCTGCCGCTCCTGGTGTTCAGCCTCACCACACTGGCCGAGATCACCGGCCAGACCGTGCTCAGCAGCGAGACCGTGGGGCGCGCGCCCGACCCGGGCCGCGACGTGCCGAGGGTGGCGCGCGCCGACGCTCTCGTCTCGCTCGTCGGCGGACTCTTCGGTACGTCGCTGATGGTGACCAGCGCCGAGAACATCGGGATCGGCCGCCTCACCGGGGTGCGGAGCCGGTATGTGACGGCGGCCGCGGGCGGCCTGCTGGTCCTGGCCGGGCTGCTCTCCCCGCTCTCGCGCCTCGTGGCGGGGCTGCCCGCGGCGGTCGTCGGCGGCTCCGCACTGGTCGTGTACTCGGTGATCGCGGTCATGGGCGTCGAGATGCTCGGCCGCGCCGGACTCGGCGAGCGCTCCAACTCGCTAGTAGCCGCATTGGCGTTGGCGGTGGGCCTGCTGCCTCTGCTGGCCCCCGGCCTCTACGACGGATTCCCCGGCTGGGTCCGTACGGTCGCGGGCAGCGGCGTGGTCGCCGGGACGATCGCCGCCGTCCTGGTGCACGCGCTGTTCACAACGCCCGTGACCCACAGGGGGGTTCAGCCGCCGCGCCCCGAGCCGGCGGCCCGTCGACGCGGCGCCACCTGATGGGGCAAGGTCTGGGGTGTGCCTTCACTTCCTCAACAGCCGCTTCCGTCCCAGCCATGGCCCGGCCCGCCCGTCGGACACATGGTCGTCAGCGGCGACGGCGCGCTGGCCCACCGACTCGCGGGCGAACTGCGCGAGGTGTACGGGGAACACGTCGTCCTCGTCGTACCGCCCGACAGCGGTGCCCGCTCGGCCCGGCTCCCGGCGAACGGGCGCACCAGGGCATCGGCCCTCTTCGGCCGCATGTCATCGGTGATGCTCCGCTCCCCCGCCCCGGGCCCGGACGGCGCCGGCGAGGGCGGGCTCGTCGAGGCGGTGGAGCCCAGCGACGAAGCCCTGACCCAGGCCGGCATCGAGCGGGCCGCCGCCCTCGCGCTGGTCCACCGCGACGACGAGACCAACATCCGGGCCGCCCTCATCGCCCGCCGCCTCAATCCCCGCGTCCGGCTCGTCATCCGCCTCTACAACCGCAAACTCGGCCAATACCTCCAGGAGTTGCTCGATCAGGCCGCGGCCCTCGCCGCACCGGACGGGCCCGGCCCCACCGAGGCCGAGACCTCCACCACCGTCCTGTCCGACGCCGACACCGCGGCCCCCGCCCTCGCCGCCACCGCGCTCGCGGGCACCAGCAAGGTGGTGCACGCCGACGGGGTGCTGTTGCGGGCCGGGCAGCGCCCGCCGCCGCGCCCCGGCGAGGTCGCCGACCCGGGCCTGTGCACCCTGGCCCTGCTCTCGTCGACCACCAACGACCCTGCCGGCGCCGAGGGTTCGGACCACAGCGGCTCCGAAGGGCCCCGGCTGCTGCCCGACGAGCGCTCCATGGACGAGGGCGGCCACCGCGGCCGGGTCGTCCTGGAGACCGTCACCTACACCGGCCCCGCCCAGCCCCCGGGCCGCCTCACCGACCTCGGCGCACCGCTCGGGCGGCTCTTCTCGCGACGGCTGCGCTGGTCGCTCGCCGGGGTCGTCGCCTCCGTCGTCGCGCTCGCCGTCGCGACGTGGCTCACCACCGGCGACGATCCGCTGCACGCCGCGTATCTGACCCTGCTCGACATCTTCGCCATCGACGATCCCGCCATCGGCCAGCCGGTGGAACGGCAGATCCTGCAACTCCTGTCCGGGCTCACCGGGTTGCTGCTGCTCCCGGTCCTCATCGCCGCCGTCCTGGAGGGGCTCGGCACCTTCCGCAACGCCTCCGCGCTGCCCCGGCCCCCGCGCGGTCTTTCCGGGCACGTGGTCCTTCTCGGCATGGGCAAGATCGGCGCCCGCGTCCTGGTGCGGCTGCGCGAACTCGACATCCCCGTGGTGTGCGTGGAGGCCGATCCGGAGGCCCGCGGCATAGCGCTCGCGCGGCGTCTGAGGGTGCCCACCGTCATCGGCGACGTCACACAGGAGGGCCTCCTCGAATCGGCCCGCATCCACCGGGCACACGCCCTGCTCGCGCTGACCAGCTCGGACACCACCAACCTCGAAGCGGCCCTGTACGCACGCTCGGTGAAGCCGGACCTGCGGGTGGTGATGCGCCTCTACGACGACGACTTCGCGACCGCCGTCCACCGCACGCTGCGCGCCGCCCACCCCCAGGCCCTGACCCGCAGCCGCAGCGTCTCGCACCTGGCGGCGCCCGCCTTCGCCAGCGCCATGATGGGTCGTCAGATCCTGGGCGCCATCCCGGTGGAGCGCACGGTGCTGCTCTTCGCGGCGGTCGATGTGGCGGGCCATCCACAGTTGGAGGGCCGCACCGTCGAGGATGCGTTCCGGGAGGGGGCCTGGCGGGTCCTGGCGCTCGACACGTCCTCGCCGGACGACCGGGTGCCCGATCTGGGCGCCGCCCGTCGCGGCCGGTCGGGCACCCCGGGCGATCTGGTGTGGCAGGTGCCGCCCGGGTACGTTCTGCGGCCCGAGGACCGGGTGGTGCTCGCCGCGACCCGGCGCGGTCTCGCCGAGCTCCTCGGCCGCCGCCCCTCGTCACGGGTGCCCCAGCGGCCCCATTAGGCACGGCTCAGGCCCCGGGGGGCCCTGGCCGGATCCGTACGGTCGCCCATTTACCCGGCGGCGCACGGGGTACGTCACTCCTCACCGCACTGCGCAGCGCCTCGAAGAGTGCCGCCCCGTGCCCCGGTCAGGGGCGCGGTCCGACAGCCCGCCGCCGGAACGGAGCCCGATGTGATCGAACTCTCTTCGCGCCAACTCGCCGCGCACACGCACCTGTTGGGCGACTGCGAGCCGGGTCCCGCGGCCCTGGCCGAACACGTGCTGTCCACCGGCAACGGCCGCGCCCTCGCCGACCGGGCCGACCATCCGCGCACGCTGGCCCTGGACTGCGCCGGCCATGTGCTGTTGCGCGGCGATCCGGACGCTCTCGGCCCGACGGACCTCGCGCCGTTCGCGCACCGCCGCGTCGAGGCGCCCGCCCGCTTCCTGCCGGCCCTCGACGTCGCGTTCGACCGGGTCGTGCCGTCGGAACGCATGGTGTACGTGCGGCAGCAGGCCGCCGCGGCGCCGCGTCCACCGCGCGGGGTGACGATCCGCCCGCTGACCTCGTCCGACGCGCCGTCCCTGGTCAGACTTCCGGCCGAATCGGCCTGGATCCACGCCAGTTGGGGCGGCCCTTCGGGCCTGTGCCGTTCCGGTCACGCCTGGGGCGCCTTCCGCCAGGGGCGTCTTCTGGCCATTGCCTGCACCTACTTCCGGGGTGGCGCGCACGAGGAGATCGCGGTGGTCGCCGCCCCGGGGCGACGCCATCAGCGGCTCGCCCTGAACTGTGTACTGGCTCTGGACGGGGACGTCGCCGCGCGCGGCCGCACCGCGACCCTGACCTGCTCCCGCCACGACCGGCCCGGTCGGCTGCTCGCCTGGACGGCGGGTTTCCGGCTGGTGCGCGAGTACGTCCACTACGCGACCGGCGCCTATGTCGCGCACGGCGCCCGCGTACCGGTATGAGCCCCCGGTCCGGGCGGCGATCCGCGCTCGCCCGGACACGGTGCGTGAGGCCGCGTGTTAGGTGCGCGCCCACGCGGGCACTCGTCCCGTATGAGCGTATCCAAGACCAGCATCCTCGTTCTGGACTGTGCCGAACCGATCGAACTGGCCGAGTTCTACGCCAAGTTGCTCGGTGGCGAGATCCGCACCGCCTGTGACCCCGACTTCGTCGAGATCGTCGGCACGGACGGCGTCCACATGGCGATCCGCCGCGACCACGGGTACGCGCCGCCGAGCTGGCCGCGCCCCGACGACTCCCAGCAGGCGCACCTCAGGATCGTCGTGGAGTACGGCGACATGGACGCCGCCGAGCGGGAGGCCATCACCCTCGGGGCGATGCCCGTGGACACCAAGGACAACAACGGGATCCGCGACGAACGTGTCTACGCCGACCCGGCCGGCCACTCCTTCACGCTCGCCGTGTGGGCCAAGCGTTCCGAGCAGTCCGAGAGCTAGCGGACCGGTTCCGTGGCGCGGTCGCGGTGCAGTCGGCGCGCCAGGAGCGGCAGCACGAACCAGCAGCCGATGAACCACAGGACCACGCCGGCCACCAGCCACGGCGCGAGCGCGTTGTGCAGCGCGACACGCAGGATGAGCATCAGCGAGCTCGCCACCGTGCACAGCAGCAGTACGAGCCCGACGACGGTGAGCCGCGACGCCCAGGCCACCGTCTGCGGCTTCAGTCGCTGGCCGGCCAGCATCCGGTGGAAGGAGACGGGCCCGATCAGTGCCCCGGTGGTGGCGGCGCCGAGCACCACCGTCACCACATAGATGGTCCGGTCGGTGTCGCTGAGGCTGGTGAACCGCTCCTGGAAGACGACCGCGAGCAGAAAGCCGAACAGGATCTGTACCCCGGTCTGAGCCACCCTCAGTTCCTGGAGCAGGTCGTTCCATTTGCGGTCGGCGCGTTCCTCGACCGTCTCGTCACGTCCTGAATCCGTCATGCGTACCACCTCCTCGGCATCCGGTACCCATACATATCAACTGAAACCCCAGGGGTACCGCTGCCTCATGGCGCCGCGCCCGCCGGACCCTCAGACTGGCGGCATGACGGGAAAGCGCAGCGCGGGGCTTCTGCTGTACCGCCGGGTGGGCGACGGCATCGAGGTGTTGGTGGGCCACATGGGCGGGCCTTTCTTCGCCCGGCGCGAGGCCGGTGCCTGGTCGGTTCCCAAGGGCGAGTTCGGCCCCGAGGAGCGGCCCGAGGCGGCCGCCCGGCGCGAGTTCGAGGAGGAGCTGGGCCTTCCGGCGCCCGAGGGCGCCCTGGTGCCGCTGGGCGACATCGTGCAGCGTGGCGGGAAGACCGTGACGGTGTGGGCGATCGAGGCGGACCTCGATCCGGCCGGGGCGGTGCCGGGGACGTTCACCATGGAGTGGCCGCGCGGATCGGGCACGGTGCGCGAGTTCCCGGAGATGGACCGCTTCGCCTGGCTGACTCCCGAGGCGGCGGCTCCCCTGCTCGTCCAGGGCCAGCAGGCCTTCCTCGAGCGCCTCGTGTCCCATCTGGCCTAGCCGCTCCGGGCCGCCCCGGCGAGCACTCCGGCCCGCCTGCCGCGTCCGACTGAACTCATGGCTTAATTTAGGGCATGAGTTAAGCCGCGCCAGGACGGCGCGGCACAGGCTCTCGCACCGGTATGTTGCACGCAGGGAGGGAGCCACACATGGCCACACCGAACAGAAGGACCGTCCGCGATCTGCGCCGGGACAACCGCAGCGTGGTACTGCGCCGGTTGTACTTCGACGGCCCCATGAGCCGTCAGGCGCTCGGCCCCGCGACCGGGCTCAGCTCCGGGTCCATCAGCAACGTCGTCGCCGAACTCGCCGCCGACGGCCTCCTGGAGGACGCCGGGGTGGTGGACTCCGACGGCGGAAGGCCACGCACCCTGCTCCGGGTGGCTCCCGACAGCGGCCATCTCATCGGCGTGGACGTCGGCGAGACCCGGGTGAGGGTCGAGCTGTTCGATCTCGTTCTGCGTGAACTCGCCCGCGTGGAGCTGTCGTTGGACGCGGGCGGCTACGACGTCGGTCACATCGTGGGCCACATCCGCGAGGGCGTCGCCGCCGTCCTGAGCGAGAGCGGCCTCGATCCGGCGCGGCTGCTCGGCGTGGGGGTGGGGGTGCCCGGCATCGTCGACCGCAGCTCCCCCGACGGAGCCGTGGTGCACGGCCAGACCATCGGCTGGGACGCGGTTCCCCTGGAGTCCCTGCTCCGCGAAAGCCTCCAACTGCCGTCCGGCACACGGTATTTCATCGAGAACGGCGCCAAGACGCTCGGTCAGGCCGAGATGTGGTTCGGGGGCGGCCGTGGGGCGTCCGACGCGGTGATCGTTCTGTTCGGCTCGGGCGTCGGCGCCTGCATCGTCTCCGGCGGTGAGATCTACGGGGGTGCGCACAGCAGCGCGGCCGAGTGGGGCCACACCACCGTGCACGTACGCGGCCGGCGCTGCCGGTGCGGCGCGCTGGGGTGCCTTGAGGCGTACGCGGGCGCCGAGGCGCTGATCGAGCGCTGGCGCGAGGCGGGCGCCGAACTCCCGCCCGGGGCGAGTGAGGAGACGGCGGTCACGGCGCTGCTCGCGGCCGCCCACCCCTCGGACGAGGGTGCCACCGCGAGCCCGGTGGCCCGCGCGGTCCTGGAGGAGACCGCCGAGTACCTGGGCGCGGGCCTCTCGGACCTGATCAACCTGTACAACCCCGAGCGCATCCTCATCGGCGGCTGGGCCGGGCTCCAACTCGGCCCGTACATCCTGGAGTCGGTGCGCGGGCACGCCACCGCCTACGCCCTGCGCCACCCGGCCGAGCGCGTCACCATCGAACTCGGCCGGCTCGGCCCGGACGCCGTCACCGTGGGCGCGGCCACCCTCCCGCTGGCCGACTTCTTCGCCCTGGGCGGCCACCGCGCACCGGCCGCCGCTCCGCAGGCGCCGGTGGAGCGGCCCGGCTGGCGCGCCGCGGTGGAGGAGCGGGCGGCGCGCTGATTCCGGCGGAACCTGGACGCCCTCTCTTGACATGCTCTTGTCCGATTGCTGAGATGTGGTTGTTTTCGTTCGACACCGTTCATTTGTGCGCCAACGACCCTCACCGGAGCCGCACTTGACCGCCGAACCGCACAACTTCAGACAACATCTGACCGCGACCCTGACCGCGCTGGCTCTTCTGGCGGGCGGTGTCACGGTCGCCGTGGAGATCGCCTCGGCGCCCGTGGCCGCAGCCGTGGACAACGGCCTGGCGCGCACCCCGCAGATGGGGTTCAACAACTGGAACTCCACGCACTGCCGGGCCGAGTTCAACGAGTCGATGGTCGAGGGCATCGCGGACGCCTTCGTCACCCGGGGCCTCAAGGACGTCGGCTACACCTATGTCAACATCGACGACTGCTGGGCGCTGCCCAACCGCGACGCCTCGGGCAACCTCGTTCCCGACCCGGTGCGCTTCCCGCACGGCATCAAGGCCGTCGCGGACTATGTGCACGCCAAGGGCCTCAAGTTCGGGCTCTACTCCAGCGCCGGCACCAAGACCTGTGACACCCAGGGCTTTCCCGGCGGGCTCGGCCACGAACAGCAGGACGCCGCCCTGTGGGCGTCCTGGGGCGTCGACTACCTCAAGTACGACAACTGCAACAACAACGGCGTCGACGCCAAGCAGCGCTACCGGGCGATGGGCGACGCGCTCAAGGCGACCGGTCGACCCATCCTCTACAGCATCTGCGAGTGGGGCTCCAACCAGCCCTGGACCTGGGCCTCGGGCACCGGCAACTCCTGGCGCACCACCGGCGACATCAGCGACTCCTGGTCCAGCATGATCAACATCGCGCACCAGAACCAGCCCCTCGCCCCCTACGCGGGCCCCGGCGGCTGGAACGACCCGGACATGCTGGAGGTCGGCAACGGTGGCATGACCGACACCGAGTACCGCACCCACTTCAGCCTGTGGTCGCAGATGGCGGCCCCGCTGCTCATCGGGAGCGATCTGCGCAACCCGAGCGCGGCCACCCTCGCGATCCTGAAGAACACCGACGTCATCGCGGTCGACCAGGATCCGCTGGGCAAGCAGGGCACGGTGGTCTCCTCCTCGGGCGGTCTGGTCGTGATGTCCAAACCCCTTGCGGACGGCGGCCGTTCGGTGACCCTCACCAACGAGACCACCGCCACCCGGACCATCGCCACGACCGTCGACGCCCTCGGCATCGGCGGCGCCTCCTCGTACGCGCTGAAGGACCTCTGGTCCCGGGCGACGAGCAGCACCACGGGCGCCATCAGCGCCTCGGTCCCGGCCCACGGAACGGTGATGTACCGGGTGACACCGGGCACCCCGGTACCGCCGCCGACCGGGCTCGACCAGCTCAGCGACCTGCCGTGGACGTCGGCCGTGAACGGCTGGGGCCCGGTCGAACGCGACCGCAGCAACGGCGAACAAGCGGCGGGCGACGGCAGGACCCTCACCGTCGGCGGCACCACCTACGCCAAGGGGCTCGGCACCCACGCGGCCTCGGACATCACGTACTACCTGGGCGGCGGATGTCTCTCGCTCTCCGTCGACGTGGGCGTGGACGACGAGTCCACGGCGGGCGGCTCGGTGGCGTTCAGGATCTACCGGGACGACGCGCTCGTCGCCGACAGCGGGCTGCGCACCGCGAGCGATCCACCGCGACATCTCACGGCGGATCTGCGCGGCGGCGGCAAGCTGCGTCTGGTGGTGAGTGACGGCGGGGACGGCATCACCTACGACCATGCCGACTGGGCCAACCCCCAACTGGCCTGCGGCCGGGGCCCGTCGGCGGGAACGCATGCGCTCAGCGACCTGGCGTGGACGTCGGCCGTGAACGGCTGGGGCCCGGTCGAACGCGACCGCAGCAACGGCGAACAGGCCGCCGGTGACGGCAAGGCCCTCACCCTCAACGGCGCCACCTACACCAAGGGGCTCGGCACGCATGCGGCGTCCGTGGTGACGTACTACCTGGGCGGCTCCTGCACCGCGTTCCAGGCGACCGTGGGCGTGGACGACGAGGTGGGCACCAAGGGCTCGGTCGCCTTCCAGGTGTACCGGGACGGGGCGCTCGCCGCGGACAGCGGCAAGGTCACCGGCGCCGACGCGGCCAAGGCGGTCAGCGCCGACGTGAGCGGCGCCCAGGAGCTGAAGCTGGTCGTGACCGACTCCGGCGACGGCGTCGACTACGACCACGCCGACTGGGCCACGCCTCAACTCACCTGCACCTGACGGTAGTTGGGCTTGTCCTTGCGTCGTCGAGCTCGATGGGGGTGAACCCGCCCTCCAAGGCCTGCGTATGCATGACCAGGGGCCCCGCCCCGTCCTCACCGGACGGGGCCCCTGCCACGCTCCTCCGGTTACTTCTCCTTCGTGCCCACGACGAGACGGACGCGCGGGCTGCCGTCCGGGCGCCGGCCGAACTCCTCCAGCGCGTACAGCTCGACGGAGAAGCCCGCCTCGGTGAGCTCCCGGCCCACGTCCGCCAGGCCGAACCCCCGGTAGTACATGACGAACGGGGGCCGCCACACCGCGTTGCGGACCCGCATCGCCGTGTCGAAGCCCAGCAGCGCGAGATGGCCGGGGCTGCCGGGGCGGGCCGGCGCCCCCATGGGGAACGCGAACCGGCCCCCCGGACGCAGTGCTCCGTACGCCTGGGCGAAGAGGTTCGGCCGCTCCTTGGGCAGGAAGTGGCCGAACGCCCCGAAGCTGACGGCGAGGTCGAACGCGGCCCGCAGCGGCAGCGCCCGGGCGTCGGCCCGTACCAGCTCCGCCCCCGGGTGGGCGCGGGCGGCGACCGCCAGCATCCCGGCGCTGATGTCGACGCCGGTCACCCGGTCCCGGCACACCTTGTCGAGGACGTCGAGGCCCGCCCCGGTGCCGCAGCACAGATCGAGACCCCGGTCGAAGGGGCCGAGTCCGCCGAGTACGCCCGCCACGGAGGCGAGGACCTTCTCGGGCGTGCGGAAGGGGGTGTGGTCGAACTTCGGGGCCAGGAGATCGTATCCGCGCTCGACGGACGACAGCGCCTGGACGGCGAGTTCACGGAAGGTGGGGCCCTGGGGTGCGAACATGGCTGCCCAGTTTAGAGGGCCACCCGTTCCTCCAGGGTCTTCCGTCGGGTGCGCGCGGCGGAATCCGGGGTGGGGCGGGACCCGCCGACTGTCGTCCTGACGAAGTGAGCGCGGTTCGGGGTCGCGCGGGGCGCACGGCCGGTCGGTCGGCCGCGCCGCGCGTCCCGGTGGTTCGCGGCTCCCAGCCCCTGCCGCCATCCCCTTTCAGCCATGTACGGTTCAACCGCGCGCCGCGTGGACGTCCGCACAACGGCGTTCTACGCGCGCAGACTTGGTGTCCCCACCACCTTGCCCCCACCCCTCATGGAGGTACGCAGGATGCTCGGAGCCCGCAGTTCCGCTCCCTCGCGCCGCCGGACCGCCGGCGTGCTGACCGCGCTGTGCACGCTGGTCGCCGCCGGTGGCGCCGCCGCCCAGGCCGCCACCCCATCCACCGCCGCGGCCACCACCAGCCCGCACCGGGTGCTGTTCGACAACTCCAAGGCGGAGACCGCCGGCAACGCCGACTGGATCATCGGCACGAGCCAGCCCGACCCGCTCGGCCAGAACCCCTCCCCCTCGGCCGAGAAGGACTGGACCGGCGCCCTGTCCTCGTGGGGCGTGGCACTCCAGAAGACCGGCGGCTACGCCCTGAAGACGCTGCCTTCGGGCAGTTCGATCACCTATGGCACGTCCTCGGCGACGGACCTCAAGAACTTCGACACATTTGTGCTGCCCGAGCCGAACGTGCTGCTAAGCGCGGCGGAGAAGACGGCCGTGATGCAGTTCGTGAAGAACGGCGGCGGCCTGTTCCTCATCTCCGACCACACCGGATCCGACCGCAACAACGACGGCGCGGACGCGGTGAAGGTCATCAACGACCTGATGAACAACAACAGCGTGGACAGCACCGATCCGTTCGGCTTCTCGGTGGACGCGCTCAACATAGCCACCGACAATCCGCGGGCCGTCGGCGACACCGCCGACCCGGTCCTCAACGGCTCGTTCGGCAAGGTGACCGGCAGCATCATCCGCAACGGCACCACCGTGACCCTCAAGCCCGCCGACAACCCGGCCGCCAAGGGCCTGGTCTACCGCACCGGTTCGTCCGGCACCACCGGCGCCTTCTTCGCCACCAGCACCTTCGGCAGCGGCCGCGTCGCGTTCTGGGGCGACAGCTCGCCCATCGACGACGGCACCGGACAGTCGGGCAACACCCTGTACGACGGCTGGAACGACCCGGCCGGCACCGACGCCGCGCTCGCCCTCAACGCCACCGAGTGGCTGTCGGGCGCACCCGGCAGCACCGGCGGCGACCCCGGTGGCTGCGCCAGCGCCCAACTGCTCGCCAACCCCGGCTTCGAATCCGGGAGTTCGGGCTGGACGGCCACCAGCGGCATCATCAACACCAGCGCCGGTGAACCCGCCCGCACCGGCGCGTACAAGGCGTGGCTCGGCGGCAAGGGCACCGCGCACACCGACACCCTGGCCCAGACGGTCACGATCCCGGCGGGCTGCGCGGCCTCGCTCGCCTTCCAGCTCCACATCGACACGGCCGAGACGTCGAGCACGGCGTACGACACCCTCAAGGTCCAGGTGGTCGACGCCGGCGGCGCGGTCCTGGCCACGCCGCTCACGTACTCCAACCTGAACGCGGCGAGCGGCTACGCCCAGCGCACCGTCGACCTGAGCGGCTACGCGGGGCAGACGGTGACCCTCAGGTTCACCGCCACCGAGGGGTCCAAGCTCCAGACGTCGTTCGTCATCGACGACACCGCGCTCACGGTGGGCTGACGGGGCGCCGCGCCCGGGCTCCGGCCCGGGCGGGTGCCTCAGCCGCGCAGCCGTACCGGCAGCGACTCCACGCCGTAGACGATCGACAGTTTGCGGAAGGCGAGTTCGTCCGCCGGGACGGCGAGGCGCATCTGAGGGAAGCGGCGGACGAGGGCGGGGAAGGCGGCGCGCAGTTCCATGCGGGCGAGTTCGGCGCCGATGCAGCGGTGGATGCCGTAGCCGAAGGCGAGGTGGCCGCCCGCCTTGCGCCGCGTGTCGAAGTCGGCGCCGTGCGGGGTGAAGGCGGCGTCGCGGTTGGCGCCGCTGAGCGAGCACAGCACCATGTCGCCCTTGGGTATGAGCACCCCGGCGACCTCGACGTCCTCGCGGGCGAAGCGGGGAAAGGCCAGTTGGACGACGGTGAGGTAGCGCAGCGCCTCCTCGACGAAGGCCGCGGCCGCCTCCTCGTCGTGGGCTATTCGCTCGGCGGCGTCCGGATCCTGGAGCAGGACGAGGGAGCCGAGCGCCAGCATGCTGGCGGTGGTCTCGAAGCCGCCGGTGAGCACGCCGTCGGCGAGCCCGGCGAGTTCGTCGTCGCCGACCCGGTCGCCGTGCTCCTTGACGATCATGCCGAGGAGGCCGTCGCCCGGGTTCTCGCGCTGCTTCTTGACCACGTCGCGGAAGTAGGACAGCGATGCGGACATCGCGCCGAGCGGGGCGGTGGCCCCGGCGAACAGGTCGAAGCGCTCCATGGCGAGCTGCTGGAAGTCGTGCCGGTCCTCGTAGGGCACGCCGAGCAGTTCACAGATGGTCAGCGAGGGGATGGGCAGGGCGAAGGCCTCGACCAGGTCGACGGTGCCGTCCGCCGCCTCCATCGCGTCGAGCCGCTCCTCGACGAGGGCCTCGATGCGCGGGGTGAGCCGACGCAGGCGGCGCATGGTGAACTCGGGCGTCAGAATGCGGCGCAGCCGGGTATGGACCGGTGGATCGCTGAATCCGAGGCCGCCGGGATGCTGCTCCTCCACGACGCCCGCGTTGCCCGCGAGGTGGGTGAAGTCGTTGCTGAAGCCGTCGGCCGAGCCGAGCACGGCCTTCACGGCCTCGTGTCCGGTGACCACCCAGGCGTCCATGCCGAACGGCAGCGGGACCTTGCTGACCGGCTCCTCGCCCTGCCGTACGGTCAACTCGGCGACCGGGTCGAGTCCGTCCCGGCGCAGCGGCATGAGCAGCGCGTCGGGCAACAGGGCCATCGTGCCGGGGCCGATGCCGCGTTTCTGGATCCTGGCAAGGTAGGTGCGCCCGAGCCACATGGTGACTCTGGAACGGAGATTTACCCTCAAGGCGGACTCCAAGGACAAGTTGTGCGGCCAGGACGCCGGGTATGGACTGAGTGGCTCAGGATAAGTGGCCCACGGCTCCTCCCGATCCGCGAGGGACCCAGCTCACACGTGGTTCTCGGCCGTCATGGCCTTCGCCGCCCCGGTCACGCGGTGCACGGCCGCCCCGGCCGGAACGGGTCCGGCCGGGGCGGCGGTGTGCTCAACTGTGCTCCCCCGTAAGGGAGTTGCGGTCAGGCGAGGGTGGCGATCGCCTGGTTCAGCGTCTTCGAGGGACGCATGACCGCGGAGGCCTTGGCGGGGTCGGGCTGGTAGTAGCCGCCGATGTCGACCGGCGAACCCTGCACCGCGACGAGCTCGTCGACGATGGTCGACTCCTGCTCGGAGAGCGTCTTGGCCAGCGCCGAGAACGCCTCCGCGAGCTGCGCGTCCTCGGTCTGCTTGGCCAGCTCCTGGGCCCAGTACAGGGCGAGGTAGAAGTGGCTGCCGCGGTTGTCGATGCCGCCGAGCTTGCGGCTCGGCGACTTGTCCTCGTTGAGGAAGGTGCCGGTGGCGCGGTCGAGGGTGTCGGCGAGGATCTGGGCGCGCGCGTTGTCCGTGGTCGTGGCGAGGTGCTCGAAGCTGACGGCCAGCGCCAGGAACTCGCCCAGGCTGTCCCAGCGCAGGTAGTTCTCCTTGACCAGCTGCTGGACGTGCTTGGGCGCGGAGCCGCCGGCGCCCGTCTCGAAGAGGCCGCCGCCGTTCATCAGCGGGACCACCGAGAGCATCTTGGCGCTGGTGCCCAGCTCCAGGATCGGGAAGAGGTCGGTCAGGTAGTCACGCAGCACGTTGCCGGTGACCGAGATGGTGTCCTCGCCGCGGCGGATGCGCTCCAGGGAGAACGCGGTCGCCTCGACCGGGGACATGATCTCGATCCGCAGGCCCTCGGTGTCGTGGTCGGCGAGGTAGGTGCGGACCTTCTCGATGAGGACGGCGTCGTGCGCCCGGCCCTCGTCGAGCCAGAACACGGCCGGGTCGCCGGTGGCGCGGGCGCGGGTGACGGCGAGCTTGACCCAGTCCTGGATGGGCAGGTCCTTGGTCTGGCAGGCGCGGAAGATGTCGCCCTCGGCGACCTCCTGCTCCAGGACCGTGTTGCCCGCGGCGTCGACGAGACGGACGGTGCCCGCGGCCGGGACCTCGAAGGTCTTGTCGTGGCTGCCGTACTCCTCGGCCTTCTGCGCCATCAGGCCGACGTTGGGCACCGAGCCCATGGTGGCCGGGTCGAAGGCGCCGTTGGCGCGGCAGTCCTCGATGACGGCCTGGTAGACGCCGGAGTAGCTGCTGTCCGGCAGGACCGCGAGGGTGTCGGCCTCCTGGCCGTCGGGGCCCCACATGTGACCGGAGGTGCGGATCATGGCCGGCATGGAGGCGTCGACGATGACGTCGGACGGCACGTGCAGGTTGGTGATGCCGCGGTCGGAGTCGACCATCGCGAGGGCCGGGCCCTCGGTGAGCTCGGCCTCGAAGGCCGCCTTGATCTCGGCGCCGATGTGCGGCACGTTGTCGAGACCCTTGAGGATCCCGCCGAGGCCGTCGTTCGGGGACAGACCGGCGGCGGCCAGCACGTCGCCGTACTTGTCGAACGTCTTGGGGAAGAACGCGCGCACCACGTGGCCGAAGACGATGGGGTCGGAGACCTTCATCATGGTGGCCTTGAGGTGCACCGAGAACAGCACGCCCTCGGCCTTGGCGCGGGCGATCTGCGCGGTGAGGAAGCGGCGCAGCTCGGCCACGCGCATCACCGAGGCGTCGACGACCTCGCCCGCGAGGACCGGTACGGACTCACGCAGCACCGTGGTGGTGCCGTCGGCGCCCACGAGCTCGATGCGCAGCGCGCCGTCCTCGGCGATGACCACGGACTTCTCGGTGGACCGGAAGTCGTTCTCGCCCATGGTGGCGACGTTCGTCTTCGAGTCGGAGGTCCACTTGCCCATGCGGTGCGGGTGGGTCTTCGCGTAGTTCTTGACCGACGCGGGGGCGCGGCGGTCGCTGTTGCCCTCGCGCAGGACCGGGTTGACGGCGCTGCCCTTGATCTTGTCGTAGCGCGCGCGGACGTCCTTGTCCTGGTCGCTCTTCGGGTCGTCCGGGTAGTCCGGCAGCGCGTAGCCCTGGCCCTGGAGCTCGGCGACGGCGGCCTTGAGCTGCGGGATGGACGCCGACACGTTCGGCAGCTTGATGATGTTGGCCCCGGGCGTCTTGGCCAGCTCGCCCAGCTCGGCGAGCGCGTCGTCGATCCGCTGGCTCTCCTCGAGGAACTCGGGGAAGCTCGCGATGATGCGCCCCGCGAGCGAGATGTCACGGGTCTCCACAGTGACACCGGCGGTCGAGGCGTACGCCTGGATCACGGGCAGGAACGAATGCGTCGCCAGGGCCGGCGCCTCGTCAGTGTGGGTGTAGATGATGGTCGAGTCAGTCACCGGGTGCTCCGCTCCACGTCTGCAACATTGCTCGACATCAAGATATCTCGTGATCGCCCCGGGTCACGACGGGGCCCCCGGCCACGGTCCCGGCGGGCGCGGCCCGGCACGAGGTGCCAGAGGCTCCGGCACAGGGGTGCTCAGGGGCGTACGGCCCGTGCCTCGAAGCGGCCACGGGCCAGCTCTATGACGAAGGAGACCCGCTGCCCCTCGGAGAGCGTCCGCGTCTCCCCCTCGATGTCCTCCCGGCGCACGTAGATGCCGTCGCGCTGGCCTATCGGCACGACGAATCCGTACCCCTTCTCCCGGTCGAAGTACTGGACGATCCCCTCGCACCTCTCGTTCATGGCCTCACTCCTCGGCTGATCGCTCCCCGCGGCCCGCGCCGGAGCCGAAGGAACGGGAACCGGCTGGGTTCGCGGGTTCGCGTAAAGATCCGGGTGCACTACCAGGATGGAACGGAACGCGGCATCCCGCGCCGGGACGGCCTGCCCGCGGGGCTCCGCCGTCCCGCGGGGGAACCGTCGGCGGCCCCGGCGACGGCCGGACGCCCCCGGATCCAGCCAAGTTTCCTACCGGTAGATATACCGCCGTCCCCGGCGTTTGATACCTGCCGGGCCCGGGGGCCCGCATACGGCACGAATACGGGACGCATACGACAGCGGGCCGTCCGCGGGCGCCTGGGTGGTGCCCCGCACCATGGGTGGCCGGGCCGTGCGGGGGGCGTGGCTGTGGTGCCCCGCCCCATGGTGTCCGGGCCGTGCGGGGGGCGTGGCTGTGGTGCCCCGCCCCATGGGTGGCCGGGCCGTGCGCTCCTCTGCCCCCACACCACCCGGCCCACCTGTATGGGAGCTCCGCACATGGGGCAGGATGGCAGCCCGTTCCGTGTGCGTGCCGGTGTCCGGCCGCCCGAACGAGGCTCCAGGCAAGACGATCTGACAGGTGAGAACGTGATGACACATCACATACGGCGGTCCACGGCACTCCTCGCCCACCCCCTGGCCCCGCGCCGCCGGGAGGACGTCCGTTGAACCGGAGTCTCGTCCTGCACGACTGGGTGGTGGCCTCCATCGCGATGATCGTCGGCATCGCGGCCGCGCTGCTCCTGCGCCTGGTCCTGACCTGGCTGGGCAAGCACGCCCGAAGGACCCGCTGGAGCGGGGACGACATCATCGTCGACGCCCTGCGCACCATCGCCCCCTGGGCGGCCGTCCTGGCGGGCACGGCGGTGGCGGCCTCCGCGCTGCCGCTCACGGCCCGGGTCGCGGGCATCGTCAACCACGCCCTGACCGCCCTGTTCGTCCTCATCGTCACGTTCACCGCGGCCCGGGTCGTCGCCGGGCTCGTGCAGTCCCTGGCCCAGTCGCGGACGGGGGTGGCCGGCTCCGCCACCATCTTCGTGAACATCACCCGCGTCGTGGTGGTGGCGATGGGCGTCCTGGTGGCGCTGGAAACCGTGGGCATCTCCATCGCCCCGCTGCTCACCGCCCTGGGAGTCGGCGGCCTCGCGGTGGCCCTGGCCCTTCAGGACACCCTCGCCAACCTCTTCGCGGGAGTCCACATCCTCGCCTCGAAGACGGTGCAGCCCGGCGACTGCATCCGGCTCAGCACGGGCGAGGAGGGGTACGTCGTCGACATCAACTGGCGCAACACGGTGGTGCGCAACCTGTCGAACAACCTGGTGATCATCCCCAACGGCCGTCTCGCCCGCACCAACATGACCAACTATGCCCGCCCGGAAGCCGAGTTGACGGTTCTGGTGCAGGTGGGCGTCGGTTACGACAGCGACCTCGAACACGTCGAGCGGGTCACCCTGGAGGTCATCGACGGCGTGATGGCAGACATCGCGGGCGCGGTGCCCGGGCACGAGGCCGCGATCCGTTTCCACACCTTCGCGGACTCCCGGATCAACTTCACGGTGATCCTCGGGGTGGGCGAGTTCAGCGACCAGTACCGGATCAAGCACGAGTTCATCAAGCGGCTGCACCGCCGGTACCGGGAGGAGGGCATCTCGATCCCCGCCCCGGCGCGCACCGTATCCCTCCAGCGGGACCCGGCCGAGCCGCTCGCATCCACGCCGACGCCCACCCCTGTGCCCATGCCCCCGACGGCGGTCCCGTACCAGCGCGAGGCCCCGCCGTCGCCGCTGCCGGGCCGGTCGGAGAAGCGGTCCTGAGGAGGACGGTTTCCGCAGGTCAGGCTGGCTGTCAGTGGGCGGTGGTAGCGTCGGTTCATGACGCCGGAAGAGCTGGCCAACCTCGTGCACCTGCGCCGGGCGCGCGACCTGATCGACCGGGAGTACGCCAAGCCCCTGGACGTTCCGACGATGGCGCGCCACGCGCTCATGTCCCCGGCGCACTTCTCCCGGCAGTTCCGGGCGGCCTACGGCGAAACCCCGTACAGCTATCTCATGACCCGCCGGATCGAGCGGGCGATGGCGCTGCTGCGCGGGGGCATGAGCGTGACCGACGCGTGCATGGCGGTCGGCTGTACGTCACTGGGGTCGTTCAGCTCCCGGTTCACGGAGGTCGTGGGCGAGACGCCGAGCGCGTACCGCGGCCGGGCGCACGACGCGGTGACGGCGATGCCCGCGTGCGTCGCCAAGGTGCACACCCGTCCGGCACGGAACCCGCCGAGCGTCCGAGGGGGCCCGAGCGCCCAGGGCGCCCCGCGCGGCCCGAGCAGGATCCGAGAAGCAGGCGGCGACGAGGCGGCCTAACGTGGACGGCATGACGATCGCACTCCAGTATTGCCACATCACCGTCAACGATCCCGACGAGTCGCTCGCCTTCTACCGCGACGCGCTCGGCCTCGAAGTGCGCAACGACGTCGCGTCGGGCGGTCACCGCTGGGTGACCCTCGGCAGTACGACCCAGCCGGGCCTGGAGATCGTGCTCTCCGAGCCGCACGCCGGCCGCTCCCAGGCCGACGGCGACACCATGCAGGAGCTGCTCACCAAGGGCGTCCTGCCGATGTTCGTCTTCCGGACGGACGACGTCGACGCGACCTTCGAGACGGTCCGGGCATCGGGCGCCGAAGTGTTGCAGGAGCCCATCGACCAGGCGTGGGGGCCGCGCGACTGCGCCTTCCGCGACCCGTCCGGCAACCTGATCCGCATCCAGCAGGAAGCCAAGGCGTAGACCGCCCGCTCCCCCTGGCGCGGGCCCCGGCCGGGTCCTCCGTCGCGCCACTCTGTACCAAAGGGCGCGGCGAGGGATGTATGGGCACGTAGCTGGGCAGTGTGGGCTCGTGCTCTCCAACGTTTTCACGTGGTGCCGCGCCCACCTGCCCCGACCGCGCTCCGGTGCCGCCTCCCCGGCGGACGACGGCCCGGTCGTGTTCACCGCGGATTTCACGTCCCTCACCCAGTGGGTCGCGGGCCGCTCGTCCGCGTATCCGGACGGCGGTCCGGTCAACCCCGGTGACAACAAGCTGGATTACCTCGTCGAGGATCCGGCGTACAGCCGTGGCGGAGTCTTCCGGGCGACCCGGAACCCCGACGGCGCCGGCACCTGGTACGCCGGTCTGCTCACCACGGAAGGCAGCGCCGAGGCGTTCATGGTCCGCACCGGGGACGTCCTGGAGGCGCGGGTGCGGCTGCCCGCCCAGGTGGGGGCGTGGCCCGCGATCTGGACCTGGCGGGAGGGTGGCCAGGAAGTCGACGTCTTCGAGTACCACCCGGACAACCCCGACCTCCTGGAACTCACCAACCACGTCCATGGCGGCCAGTCCTACTTCCGTGATCCTCGTGTCGCCCCGGGCGCCTGGCTCGATCTGCGGGTCCGGTTCGGCGCCCGCTCGGTCACCTGGTGGGTGAACGGGGTACGCGCCTTCCGCGACCACGCGGGCGTGGGCCGGGATTGGCGGGCGTACCTCATCGTGAACCTCTCCGTCTGCGCGGGCCGCTTCCACCCGCAGCCGCCGCCGGACGTGACGGAGCTGTCCTTCGAGGTGTCGGCCCTGCGCATCTACCGGCGCTGAGCGCGGAGTTCGTCGCGCCGACTCACGAAGGCAGGCAGCCGCCGCAGTACGAAGGTCAGGGCGTGCAGGGAAGGGATGTCCGCCCAGTGGACGTCGTCGATGACCAGGATGACCGGGGAGCGGCCCTGGAACGTGCCGAGGACGTCAGGAGCGAGGCACCCACGGCCACGGGGTCCGGCATGGCGCTGCCCGGCCGCCAATCGCCCTCCCCCAACGCCGACGAACTGCCCTCAATCGCAGGAGAGTTGGGGATCAACTGCGTAACGACTCCTTACGGGAGTTGCGTCTCGATCTCGTCTCCGCCGGCTCGTGCCACGCGCCACTCCGCGCTCACCCCGCCGAGGAAGCGCCGTACGAGCGAGGTCTCTCCGATGCCCGCGGGCCCGTCCACCACGACGGTCCCCGGCTCGCCGCCTCCGGCCAGGTCCAGGCGCGCCCTCATGCTGGACAACTCGTGCGCCCGGCCGACGAACGGCGCCTCTGATCCTGTCCGCGCCATGACGAGCCCCCTCCGTTTCGCGTCCGATGCCAGGACCCCGTACCGCCTCGGCCGGGCCTCCCTCGGTACCGGGCAACCAGCAGCCTGGCGTTCCTCGGGCCATGGGGCCATCGGCCGAAAGGGACCGAACACGGTCCGAACGCCCTCGCACGTGTCGCGGGGGCCGGCTCTCGCTAACGCGGGGACGGGGCGGGAGTTAGGGACACGTTGGCGCGCCCTGGAACGATCGCGCATTCCCGGTGGTGACCGCCCGGCGCCGGCGGCCCGCCGGGCCTGTTCCGTCCATCCAGTACCACGTGCTTACGGCGCGCGAGAGGACCCATGATGCCCGCCAACGAACACGCCGCCCAGGTCTCCGCACGCGACGGCGTCGACCGCGCACCCGGCACGCCGCGGCGTTCCGGCGTCCCCGCGGGTCTGCTCGCCCTCCAGGCCACGGCGGGGAACGCGGCCGTCGTCCAGATGCTCCGAGCGGCTGGTCACGGCTGGGTCCAGCCGGAGCGACACCAGCACGGGGCGGGCTGTGGCCACCAGGGGGCCGAGCAGGCCGCCGAGCAGCCGGCGGTGCAGCGGTCCACGGTGCACAACGTGTTGCGCGCGCCCGGGCGCCCCATGGACGACACGACGCGCAGCGACATGGAGGCACGGCTCGGCGCGGACTTCTCCGACGTACGCATCCACAACGACGCCGCCGCCAAGGCCTCGGCCGCCGAGGTCGGCGCACGCGCCTACACCTCCGGCAACCATGTCGTCATCGGCGACGGGGGCGGGGACAAGCACACCCTCGCCCATGAACTCACCCATGTCATCCAGCAGCGTCAGGGTCCCGTCGCCGGCACGGACAACGGCTCGGGCCTCCATGTCTCCGACCCTTCCGACCGGTTCGAGCGGGCGGCCGAGGCGAACGCGAAACGCGCGATGAGCCAAGGGACACCGGCGCCGGCGCCGAGCACCACCACGGACTCCGCCGGCGCCCCGGGCGATGCGACGGCGGTACAGCGGGCGAGTACCACGTCGGTGGAAGGCGCGGTGGTGACGTCGTACCAGCCCGCGAAGGCGGGCTCGTTGGCGCTGTGGGATCTGCCGATCGAGCGTCCGGAGAGGGTGACCGGGCCTATCCAGCCCACGGGAACCGGCGGCCGGCCGGCCGCCCCGGAACCCTTGTCGGTGACGTCCCTGCAATCGGCCTACAAGGACGCGCTCAAGCAGCATTACCAGGCGACCGGCACACGTGTCCCCAGGGGCGCGACTCCGAGCAACAGCGAAGTGTGGCGCGACCTTTTCGGCGGAGCGGGTTACGACCGCGGCCACATCATGGGCCTTGAAGTGGGCGGCAGCGACGTCACCGAGAACATTGTTCCGCAGTGGTCCCTGAACCAGCAGTCGGGCGAGTGGCGCGACATCGAGAAGGCTCTGGTCGCGCTGGGATCGGGCAACGTGACGTTCACTCCGCACTATCCGTCCGCGCACGGCAACTTCCGGGCGGTGATGATCCCGACCCGTGTCGACGTCGCGGTGCAGAGCACCGCCGGACCCACGACCGCCACCTGGCAGAACGACCCGAACCTCAATGACCTGTTCCGGTCCGGGCAGGACCCCGACAGCCCCGCGGAATCGTACGAGTACGCCAAGCAAGCCATGCACGGGACGGGAACCGTCACCGTCAACGACAGCCAAATGCATCTCATCGCGCTGATGGCCCATACGCACAACACGGCCATCGCCGACACGCACAACGACTACGTCGCCCAGATCAACTCCGGTCAAATTCCCGGACCTTCCGCATTCGACAGCCTGATGCAGCAGGCGAACATGAGCGCCTTCACGAAGGCGGCCCGTCTGAAGCTCATCGACGTCTACATTCGCTGTGGCTGGGTCACGAAGTCCGGCGCGGACTACATCGTCGACGATCCGACGTTCGCGGACGTCTCCTCCAGCAGTTCGAGCGGGACGGAGAGCGAGAGCGACAGCGATGCGAGCATGGGCTCGGCCGGCAGCGTCGTGGCCAGCGTTCCGTTCAGCCAGATGCAGCTGGGCAACGACTCGGGGTCGGACAGCGACTACATGTCGGAGTGAGCGTCCGGGGTGGTCGGTCGTTGAGGTGGATCACTTCGTCCCGTGAAACAGGCCCCAGCGGAGCAGGCCCCGTTGGGTGATGTCCGCCCACAGAGGCAAGTTGGCCAACAGCTCATCGAGGTAGGCCGGGCTCATGACGCTACGCAACTCGTCGGTGCGGTGGGCCACTTCGTTCGCGAGGCGCGCGTAGTGCGTGGCCAGGTGTTCGCTGAGGTCGTCGAAAGCAGCGCGCAGGCCCAGCCTGGACAGGTGGGACAGGTAGAAGGGGAGGGTGGCCAGGTCGCGCACGCCGAGTCGGGACAGTGCCGGCCGCAGGGCCTCACGGGGGGTGGATTCCTCCGCCATGATGTCGGAGAAGATCAGCGTGCCGCCCGGCCGCAGGACGCGTACCGCTTCCCGCAGCGCACGCTCGCGATCGGTGACGTGACACAAGACCTCCAGCGACCAGACCGCGTCGAAGTGGTCGCTGTCGTAGCGGAGGTCGCCGAGGGAGCCGGTCTCCACCTCGATCAAGTGGTCAAGCCCCCTACGGGCGTTGACCGCGCGGTGGCGCCGGTTGTGACCCTCGCTGAGGTCGAGGGCGACGACCCGGCAGCCGAAGCGCTCGGCCAGGGCGCGAGACGAGCCGCCGTATCCGGAACCGAGGTCCAGCACGGTGGAGCCCGGACCAAGCAGGTCAGCGATACGGTCCCCGGCGCGCCGCACGGTGCGGTGCGAGGCATCGGCGATCGCTTCCTGCGCGTGGCGGTACACGCCGACGTGAATGTCCTCGCCACCCCATACGGCGTCGTAGAAGGCATCGACGTCGCGGGTTTCGTAGTAGTGGCGGGTGGATTCCTCATGGGCGGACGCGTCGCCGGCAGCCTGCTCGTTTTCCGTCATGACCACTGCATTCCCCACTCCAGGGTCCCCGGCACCTGCCCGGCCGTCCTGCGTGCGGCCGGCGGGCCCGGGTGGCGGGGCGGCCCCTGCCGGTGTGGTGGCAGTCGTCCTGTCGCTCCTGCACAACGCCATGCTGTTGCCTGCCGCACGGCAGCGCACCCGCTGCGCTACGGATGATTCCTCAGCCGGGTTTCCCGCGTACTCCGCAACTTGGCCGAATCGGCTGACCACGCGGCGAAGACGGTGCGGAAGGCGGATGCTGCATGGCGAAGTTGAGCCGGTCCCGGGTGGGGCACATGTGCGCGCTCCCCCGCTCGCATTGATGGCGCCGTTGCGGAGAGCCTTGGCCGTCGGCATGGTGGGCGCGCGCACTCCATGGCCCAGAACTATGGTGTCCCACCATATACGCCTCTGACCTGCGCGTTCCTACGGTATGGCGACACGAAGTCGTCCCCCGTCGAACGCCAGGAAGTGGTGCCGATGTCCTCCCCCGCGACCGCTCCCCCACCCGCTGCCAACCTCAAGCGCATCGTCGCCGCCAGCCTCATCGGCACCACCATCGAGTGGTACGACTTCTTCCTCTACGGCTCGGCTGCCGCGCTGGTCTTCAACAAGCTGTTCTTTCCCGAGTCCGCCCCGCTGGTCGGCACCCTGCTCTCCTTCCTCACGTACGCCGTCGGCTTCGCGGCGCGGCCGCTCGGGGCGCTGGTGTTCGGGCACTTCGGGGATCGGCTCGGGCGCAAGAAGCTGCTGGTGGTGAGCCTGCTCATGATGGGCGGGGCCACCTTCGGCATCGGGCTGCTGCCCACGCACGCCACCGTCGGGGCCGCGGCTCCCGTGCTGCTCACGGCGTTGCGCCTGGTGCAGGGCTTCGCGCTCGGCGGCGAGTGGGGCGGGGCCGTGCTGCTCGTGTCGGAGCACGGGGACGCCCGGCGGCGCGGCTTCTGGTCGTCCTGGCCGCAGACCGGCGCCCCGGCCGGGCAACTGCTCGCCGCCGGAGTGCTCTCCGCGCTGACCGCGCTGCTGAGCGACGACGCGTTCACCTCATGGGGCTGGCGCATACCGTTCCTGCTGTCGGGTGTGCTCGTACTCGTCGGGCTGTGGGTCAGGCTCTCGGTGGACGAATCCCCGGTGTTCAAGGCCGCGTTGGCGCAGGCCGAGGCCCGCAAGGCGGACGCGGTGGTTGAACGGGCGCCCCTGGTCGCGGTATTGCGGGATCACTGGCGCGATGTGCTGATCGCGATGGGCGCCCGGATGGCGGAGAACATCAGCTATTACGTCATCACCGCCTTCATCCTGGTGTATGCGACGACCTCCGCCCACATGGCCAAGCAGACCGCGCTCAACTCCGTACTGATCGCCTCCGCCGTGCACTTCGTGGTGATCCCGGCGTGGGGCGCGCTCTCGGACCGGATCGGACGCCGGCCCGTGTATCTGATCGGCGCACTGGGCGTCGGCGCGTGGATGTACCCGTTCTTCGCGCTCATCGACACCGGAAGCTTCGGCAACCTGGTCCTCGCCGTCACCGTCGGCCTCGTCTTCCATGGAGCGATGTACGCGCCGCAGGCCGCGTTCTTCTCCGAGATGTTCGCGACCCGGATGCGGTATTCGGGAGCCTCGATCGGGGCGCAGTTCTCCTCCGTGGCGGCGGGCGCGCCCGCGCCGCTCATCGCGACGGCGCTGCTCTCCGACTACGGCACGTCGACGCCCATCACCCTCTACGTCGTCGCGGCCGTGCTGCTCACCGTCGTCGCCATCGGATGCGCCAAGGAGACCCGGGAGCGGGACCTGGAGCGGGTCGCCGGCCGCGCGCCGCACACTCCCATGGCGCCGAGCGGGTCCGCGGCCGGTGCGCGCAACACCGACGCCGATGTGTCGGATGCCCGAACTGCCTGATCCAGATGGCGAGTTGGGTGGGGCGGCCGTGTGGTGGCGCCCCACCTTTCAGGGCGTCATGGCTGGGGCCGCCACATGGAGGCGTAGGGCCAGTTGGATTTCCAGGGCGCGCGCCGGGCACTGCCAGTCGGGACCGAGGAGCCGGCCGATCCGCTCGACGCGCTGGGCCACCGTGTTCACATGGACGTGCAATTGTTCCTTGGTGCGCGCCGGGCTCATACCGTTGGCGAAGTACGCGTCGAGGGTGCGCACCAGATCGGTCCCGCGTTTCCTGTCGTACGCCACGACCGCGCCGATCGTGCGGTCGACGAACCCCGCGATGTCCCGGGTGTCCGCGAGCAGCAGCCCTAGGAAGCCGAGGTCCTGCGCGGCGGCGCCCTCCCCCGCCCGGCCCAGCAGCCGCAACGCCTCCAGACAGCGCCGCGCCTCCGCGTAGGCCGTGGCGACCGCGGTGGGTGTCGCGGCCGGCGCCGCGAGGACGGCCGAGGCGCCGACCGTGACCGGTTCGTGCAGGGCGGTGCTCAGCTGCTTCGCCGTCTGCCGGGCGATCTCGGCCGGGGTGTCGCCGGGGCCGAGCGGCAGGAGCAGCACCGTACCGCCGTCGCGGGCCGAGGCGAGGCCGTGGCGGGTCGCGGCCAGATACACGGCGGCGGAGCCGATGCGCCGGCGCTCCGCGGTGCGGCGGGCCGCGCCGCCCGGTCCGGCGCCGCCGGGGTGGGGGCCGTCGAGGCGGGCGGCGAGCACCACGTGCGGGGCGTCGAGATCGGCGCGCAGCCGCGTCGCGCGTTCGCGGAGCAGGCGGGGGTCGCGGCCCGGTGCGTCCAGGAGGTCGTCCAACAGCTCACCCCGGACTCGCTGTTCGGCCTCGCCCGCCGACCGCCGGGCGAGCAGCAGTAGGGAGGTGACCATCGCGGCCCGCTCCAGGGTGCGCCGGTCGACGGGGTCGAGGCCGGGCTGGCCGTGCAGGACCAGCGCGCCAAGGAGCTCGCCTCCGGCGGAGACCCCGGCGAGCCAGTCCTCGCCGTGGCGCAGCGCGTGGCCGTCGCTGCCGCTGAGCTGGAGGACGCCGGCCTGCGCGGAGTCCGCGTCCGCGAACTCGACGGTGCCGGCGAGCACTTCGGAGACCGCGTCGGCCACGTCGCGTACGCCGCCGCCGCGCAGGACCAGTTCGGTGAGCCGGTCGTGGACCTCCGAGGCCCGCTCCAGGACCGCGCTGTGGTCCCTGATGGTCTCGTTGGCCTTCTCCAACTCGGCCAGTGCGGAGCGGGTTTCGGCCAGCAGGTTGGCGGTGTCGATGGCGACGGCGGCGTGGGCCGCGAACGAGCCGAGCAGCGCGATCTCCTCGCGGGCGAAGACGCGCGGATGGCGGTCGGCCGCGAAGAGCACCCCGATGACGGTGCTGCCGAGCATCAGGGGCACGCCGAGGATGGCGACGAGCCCCTCTTCGCGCACCCCGGAGTCGATGGCGCTGGTGTGCTGGAAGCGCTCGTCGTCGAAGTAGCTGGCCGTGACGTACGGCCGGGCGGTCTGCGCCACGAGCCCGCCGAGCCCTTCGCCCATGCCGAGCCGCAGTTGTTGGAAACGGGCCGCCACCGAGCCTTCGGTGACCCGCATGTACGTGTCGCCCGCCGTCGGGTCGTTGAGGCTGAGGTAGGCGACCTCCGTGCCCAGGAGGGAGCGGGCCCGCTGCACGATGGCGCGCAGGACCGCATCCAGGTCGCGCAGGCCCGCGAGGTCGTGGGCGGTCTCGAAGAGGGCGGACAGTTCGGCCTCGCGGCGTCTGCGCCCTTCGAGGTCGGCCCGTACGCGCAGGGCGAGTTGTTTGGCGGCGTCCAGTCCTGCCAGCGCCTCGGGTCCCGCGCCGTCGGCCCGGGCCAGGAGCGCCGGGCGGTCGTACGCCTCGGCGGGCGCGCCACGGGCCAGGAGCGCCAGGTAGGGGGCTTCCGGGTGGTCGCTGAGGTGCGGGTGATCGTGGGACATGGTCACAGGGATACCTGCCGGACGGGCGGCCTCGCCAGGCCTGTGGACAACTGTTGAAGGGTACGGAACAAGCGGGAGTTCGGGGCCGGGTGGTTCGGGCGACAGCGCCCAGCCGGCCGGAGATGGCGGCCGGGCGGCAGCGCTGAGCCGTCCGGAGGTGGCGGCCGGGCCGCAGCGCTGAGCCGTCCGGAGGTGGCGGCCGGGCGGCAGCGCCCAGCCGGTCGGGGGGCGGGCGGATCAGTGCGCCGTCCAGCCGCCGTCGAGGGCGAGCGAGGTGCCGGTGATGAAGGACGCCTGAGGGGTGCAGAGATAGGCGACCGCTTCGGCGACCTCGTGCGGCTCGACGAGTCGCTTGAGCGCCGCGTCCTTCAGCAGGATCTCGGCGAGGACGCGGTCCTCGGGGATGCCGTGCGCCGCCGCCTGGTCGGCGATCTGCCGTTCCACCAGGGGCGTACGCACATATCCGGGGTTGACGCAGTTCGATGTGACGCCGTGCGGGGCGCCTTCGAGGGCGGCGGTCTTGGAGAGGCCTTCGAGACCATGTTTGGCGGACACATAGGCCGACTTGAAGGCGGAGGCCCGCAACCCGTGCACCGACGACAGGTTGACGATGCGGCCCCACCCCTGCCCGTACATGTGCGGCAGCGCGCCCCTGATCAGGCGGAACGGGGCCTCCAGCATCACGGTGAGCACGGTGTGGAACACCTCGGGCGGGAACTTCTCGAGGGGGCGCACCAGTTGGAGTCCGGCGTTGTTCACCAGGACGTCCGTGCCGGCCGCGGCCTGTTCCGCGGCGTCGAGGTCGGTCAGGTCCAGGACGAGCGGCTCGACCGTGCCGGCCAGTCCGGTGGCGCGGGCGGTGAGCCTCTTGAGGCCTGTCGCGTCCCGGTCCACCGCCCTGACCTTGGCTCCGGCGGCGGCGAGCCGTAGTGCGCAGGCGCGGCCGATGCCGCCCGCGGCGCCGGTGACCAGCGCGGTGCGGCCTTCGAGGTCCAGGGCGACGGAGGGCGGGAGGGGCGCGGGGGCGGTGGGGGCGGTCATGTTCCCGACCCTAGGCAGGCTGCCCCTCACCACCCATGTGGTCGGCGCACATACTTCAGAGGCCCGTACTGGGTTGGAACCATGTGGGGCCGTCCGACTGCGCCTGCTTGATGCGGAACAGCGAGAACTCGCTGAGATGCGGCAGGGCGTCCAGGGCGAACCAGCCCACTTCGAGCGACTCGTCGTCGTTCACACGCGCCTCGCCACCTATGGCGCGGCAGCGGAAGGCGATGTCCATGAACTGGCACTGATCACCATTGGGATAGGTCACGGTGGAGTGGCCGGCCTCCACCAGGACCACCCGCTCGGCGACGCACCGGACCCCGGTCTCCTCGTACACCTCGCGGACCGCGGTGTGCGCGGGCTCCTCCCCGGGCTCCGGGATGCCTCCGATCGTCGACCACTGGCCGGTGTCCGCGCGGCGGCCGAGCAGGACCCGGCCGGCGTCGTCGAAGACGATCGCGCTCACACCCGGCAGCAGGAGCAGCTGATGACCCGCGACGGCCCGGATGTCTCGAATGAAGTCAGGAGTTGCCATGCCCCGACCCTAATGGCCGCCCGGAACGGGCCGGTCAGGCCTCCGCGCCCCGCCGGGCGCGCACACCGCGGGTGACCGCCCAGGCCAGGCCCGCCGCGGCGGTCGCAACGAGCGCCCACTCGGGCAGGGTGCCCAGTTCGGTGGCGGGGGTGCGCGAGGAGCGCAGCGGCACCTTGGCGACGAGCGAGGCCGGGGTGAACAGGGCCGTCTTCCGCACGACCTTGCCGTCCGGCATGATCACGGCGCTGACACCGCTGGTGACCGGAACGGTGACGGTCCTGCTGTGCTCGACCGCCCGCACCCGGGACATGGCGAGCTGCTGGTAGGTCATCTCGCTGCGGTCGAAGGTGGCGTTGTTGCTCGGCACCGAGATGAGCTGGGCGCCCGCGGTGACGGTGTCGCGCACCGCCCAGTCGAAGGCCGCCTCGTAACAGGTGGCGATGCCGACCTTGGTGCCTGCCATGGTGAACACGCCCGGCTTCGTACCCCGGTTGAAGTCCTCGCGGACCATGGAGGTGTAGCCGGGGGCGAAGGTGGCGATCAGGCCGCGCAGGGGGATGTACTCGCCGAACGGCTGGATCTGCCGCTTGTCGTACGTCGCGACGGGGCCGAGCCTCGGGTCCCACTGGACCTGTTCGTTGTAGAGCTTCGTTCCGTAGCCGCCGACGACGGCGCCGATGGAGATGGGGGCGCCGATGGCCTTGGCGGCCTGGTCGATGACGGCGCGGGCGTCGTCATCGACGAAGGGGTCGACGTCGGAGGAGTTCTCCGGCCACAGGACGAAGTCGGGCCGGGGCTCCTGGCCCGCCCTGACCTTGTCGGCGAGGCGCAGGGTTTCGCGTACGTGGTAGTCGAGCACGGCCCGGCGCTGGGAGTTGAAGTCGAGGCCGAGGCGGGGCACATTGCCCTGGATCACGGCGACGGTCGCCGTGCCGTCCTCGGCGGAGTCACTGACCAGGCCGCGGGCCGCGAACGAGGCTCCGACCGGCACGACGACGGTGAGCAGCGCGGCGGCCGCGGCACCCTTGCGGACACCGTCGGCGCCGCGCAGCCGCAGCGCCTGGCGGACGCACGCGTACAGTCCGAAACCGCACAGCACCACGGCGAAGCCGAGGACGGGGGTGCCGCCGAGCGCGGCGAGCGGCAGGAACGTCCCGTCGGCCTGCCCGAAGGCGATCTTGCCCCAGGGGAACCCGCCGAACGGCGCCCGGGCGCGGGCCGCCTCGGCCGCGATCCACAGGGCGGCGGACCACACCGGCCACAGCGGAAGCCGCGAGACCACGGCGATGCCGGCTCCGGCCGCCCCGATGAACAGCGCTTCGATGACGGCGAGACCCAGCCACGGTCCGGGGCCGACCTCCACCCCGGTCCACACGAGGAGGGGCAGGAGGAAGCCGAGGCCGAAGAGGTAGCCGAGGCCCAGGCCCGCCTTCCAGCTCCGGCCCCTCAGGACCCAGCCGAGGACGGCGAACGCGACGAGCGCCAGCCACCACAGGGGCCTCGGCGGGAAGCTCAGGTACAGCAGCACCCCACCCAGCGCGGCCACGGCGGGCCGCAGGAGACGGTTCAGCAGTGCCCGCGTCCGCGTAGGGGCGGCGGCCCGCGGCCCGAGCTGCTCCGGCTCGGCGAGGGGGGTTTCGGTGGTGCTCACCCGGCGGAGTCTACGGCGGGTCCCTGTGTCCGGGGGAGCCCCGCCTTCGGAGGCCGGCGACCGGCAAGGGCCGCAACGGCGAACGATCAGGGCTCGGCGGGCTTGTCCATGCCGAGCAGTGGCAGACGGGCGCTCAGGCCTCGGCGGGCTTATCCGTGCTGGGCAGTCGCAGCCAGTCGCTCAAGCCTCCGCGGGCTTACCAGTGCCGACCAGTCGCAGCCAGTCGCTCAGGCCCCGGCGGGCTTGCCCGTGCCCAGCAGTCGCAGCCGGTCGCTCAGGCCCCGGGGGGCTTACCAGTGCCGACCAGTCGCAGCCAGTCGCTCAGGCCCCGGCGGGCTTGCCCGTGCCCAGCAGTCGCAGACGGTCGCGGATGACCCGTACCGCCGTTTCCGCGTCGTCGACGGTGATGGTGAAGACACGGCCGTCGCCCAGCTTGAGCGCCACGCCCTCGCCGCGGCGGACGACGACGGCGGTGCCGATCTCGGGCCGCCAGCGGTAGCCCCAGCCGCCCCACTGGCGCGGGGTGACGCTGGGCACGAAGTCGGCTCCGACGACGAGTTCGAGGGGGATGGTGCGGCGCGGGAGTCCGATGTGGCCGCAGCGCACTTCGAGGCAGTCGCCGTCGACCTTGACCGCCACATGGACGAAGGCCAGGGTCCCGAAGAGGACGAGGAGCCCGGCCGCCAGGCAGCCCACGACGGACATCAGCAGGGGCAGGATGCCCGACGTCCAGGTCGAGTCGACGGCCAGCTCCACGCCGAGCGCGATGCAGGCCGCGCCGCCGACCGCGAGCAGCCACTGGACGCGGTTGGTCGCCCGGCCGATCCAGACTTCTGGGGGCTGCGCGGTGGCGCCGGATCCGGTGCGGTGCTCGGGGGACGCGGGGTACTCCCGGGACGGTTCCCTCATGCTTAGCAGGGTACTCAGGTTCCGCTCCGGAGGCACCGCTCAGCTCTCAGTGAGCGGGACTGACGGCCTGGAGCAGGCGCCCTTCGGGGTAGGCGAGGGCGACGTCGGGGAGCGTGCCGACACGGCCGCTCAGCAGCACGGTCAGGCCTCCGACCTGGGCCGCGTCCGGTGCGGGGAGGATGTTGGCGCGGCGCAGGCCCTGGGCCGCCACCGGTTCGGCGCTGCCGAAGAAGGTGAGGGGGCCGCCCTGGGGGCGCAGGGCCGTACGGATGCGTTCGGCGACCAGCTCGTAATGGGTGCAGCCCAGGACGACGGTCCTTACCTCCGGCGGGGTGAGGGCGGCGGCCGCGGCGACGGCCCGGTCGATCGCGGCGTCGTCGGCGTGCTCCACGGCCTCGGCGAGGCCGGGGCAGGGCACCTCGGTGACGGGGACGCCGTCGGCGAACTCACGGATAAGCCCGCGCTGGTACGGGCTGCCGGTGGTGGCCGGGGTCGCCCAGATGGCGAAGGGCTCCCGGGCGGCGGCGGCCGGCTTGATCGCGGGCACGGTGCCGATCACCGGGATCGCGGGTTCCAGGGCGGCCCGGATCGCGGGCAGCGCGTGCACGGACGCGGTGTTGCAGGCGATGATCAGGGCGTCCGGCTCCAGGGCGGCGGCCGCCCGGGCCACGGCGAGGGCGCGCTCGGTGATGCCCTCGGACGTGCGCGGGCCCCAGGGCATGCCGTCCGGGTCGGACGAGATCACGAGGTCGGCGTCGGGCCGTAGCCGGCGTACCGCCGCGGCCGCGGCGAGCAGGCCGATTCCGGAGTCCATGAGCGCGATCTTCACCCGGTCACCATAGTCGACGGCCTCGGCGCAACCGGCCGAAGGTCCCGTGCGCGGCCCGGGTTGTGCGGCAGACTGCGGCGGGTGAGCGCCCTTGTGTGGATCGCCGTGGTGTCCTTGGTCGTCTGGCTCTGGCTGCTGCTCGGGCAGGGCTTCTTCTGGCGTACCGACCAGCGGCTGCCGCCGCGTGCGGAGCTCGCGGAGTGGCCGGATGTCGCGGTGGTGGTGCCGGCGCGCGACGAGGCGGCCGTGCTGCCGCTGAGTCTTCCCTCGCTGCTCGCCCAGGACTATCCGGGCCGTGCCGAGATTTTTCTGGTGGACGACTCGAGTGCGGACGGCACCGGTGAACTGGCTAGGCGGCTCGCAGAGGAGCACGGGGGTCTGCCGCTGACCGTCGTCGCGCCGGGTGAGCCGGAGGCGGGCTGGACCGGCAAGTTGTGGGCGCTGCGCCAGGGCATGGCGCTCGCGCGGGCGCGTGACCCGGAGTATCTGCTGCTCACCGACGCCGACATCGCGCACCGGCCGGACAGTCTGCGCGAGCTGGTCGCGTCAGCGCGCGGCGGCGGCTTCGATCTGGTGTCGCAGATGGCCCGGTTGCGGGTGGCGAGCGGCTGGGAGCGGTTGATCGTCCCCGCGTTCGTCTACTTCTTCGCCCAGCTGTACCCGTTCCGCTGGATCAACGCGCGCAGGCCGCGTGCCACGGCAGCGGCGGGCGGCTGTGTGCTGCTGCGTACGGAGGCGGCTCGGCGGGCCGGGATTCCGGACGCGGTGCGCCAGGCGGTGATCGACGACGTGTCCGTGGCGCGTGCGGTGCGCCGCTCCGGAGGGCGGGTCTGGCTGGGCCTCGCGGACCGGGTCGACAGCGTGCGTCCCTATCCGGGGCTCGGGGACCTGTGGCGGATGGTCTCGCGCAGTGCGTACGCCCAACTGCGGCACAATCCCCTGGTGTTGCTCGGTACGGTCGCGGGCCTCGCCCTCGTCTATCTGGCTCCCCCGGTCACGTTCCTCGCCGGTCTTTCGGGCGGCGACGCGCGGGCCGCGTGGGCGGGCGCGCTCGCCTGGCTGGTGATGACCGTGACGTATCTGCCGATGCTCCGCTACTACCGCCAGCCGCTCGCGCTCGCCCCGACGCTGCCGTTCACGGCGCTGCTGTACCTGCTGATGACGGTGGACTCCGCGGTGCAGCACTACCGCGGCCGGGGAGCGGCCTGGAAGGGGCGCACCTACGCCCGGCCCGAGGCCGCCCCCGAGCAGCGCTGAGCGTTCGGGGTCACTTGCGGCCCGGCGTCCAGTTCATGCCCCAGCCGTAGGTCTGGTCGACGGTGCGCTGCGGGCTGACGCCGCGCGCGGGCACCAGATAGCGGGCCTCGCGCTGGACGACCAGGTCGCCGCCGTTGTTGGTGATCAGGGCGAGGGCGCAGACCGTGGAGGGGACGGTGCACTCGTCGAGGAAGAACTCGATGGGGGCGCCGAACTGGGGCTGGAGCGTCACCGTGGCGTGGAGGTCGGCGAAGCTGCGGGCGCCCTCGTAGATGGTGACGAAGATCAGCAGGCGGCGGAACTTGTCCTTCTGGTCGAGGTTGACGGTGATGTTCTCGCCCGAGTCGACGGCTCCGGTGCGGTCGTCGCCGTCGAGGTGGATGTACGGGGGCTGGTGCAGCGCGCCGAAGGCGTTGCCGAGGGCCTGGACGACACCCTTGCGGCCGTCGGTGAGCTCGTACAGGGCACACAGGTCGAGGTCGAGATCGGAGTGGTTGGCGGCGGCGCGCCCCAACTTGGCTCCCCAGCCGCTGAATTGCTTGCGGCTCTGCCAGTTGAGGTTGATCCGCATCGCGCCCGAGCTGCCGCCCTGCTTGGCGAGCGAGACCCTGGGCGCTTCCTTCGTGAGGGTCACCTTGGAGAGCCGTACGGGCGCCGCCGGGGCCACGGGCGGGACCGGCACCTGGGCGGTCGGCGCGGGGTACGGGAGCGAGGGGGCGTGAGGCGCGGTCGGCGACGCGTAGGGGGCCGCGGCGGGCGGCGTGTAGGGCGCGGCGGGCGGCGGCGTGTGCGGGGCGGCGGGCGCCGGGTAGGAGGGCTGCGAGGCGGCGGGCGGCTGCTGGGGCTTGTCGACGGTGATGCCGAAGTCCCTGGCCAGACCTTCGAGCCCGCTGTCGTAACCCTGGCCCACCGCGCGGAACTTCCACGCGCCCTGGCGGCGGTAGAGCTCGCCGAGGATGAAGGCGGTCTCGACGGTGGCGTCCTGGCTGTCGAAGCGGGCGAGCTCCGCGCCACCCGCCGTGTCCAGGACGCGGATGCCGAGCCCGGGGACGCGGCCGAAGGTGGCGCCGTCGGCCGAGGCGGCGAGCACCAGGCGTTCGACGGCGGGTTCCATGCGTGCGAGGTCGACGAACAGGGTGTCCGTCACCGCGCCCGGCCCGGACCGCTTGCCTTCGTGGCGTACGGCACCGGAGGAGTGCGAGGGCTGGTTGTAGAAGACGAAGTCGGCGTCCGAACGGACCCGGCCGCCCACGAGCAGCAGCGCCGAGGCGTCGACGTCGGGGACGCCGGGACCGGTTCGCCAGGTCAGTTCGACGCGTACCGAGTGCGCCGGCACCGGGACATTGGCTCCTTTAAGCATGGACATGCTCTCCCCCATCACTCGACGTGGTGCCCAGGTCTCTCTGCACGTCAACCTAGTGCCCGAGCGGCCGCCCGGCCCGGTGGCCGTGGGGGGATCCTGGCCCATTGTGTCGCCGCCCGGTGACGAGACATCCAAAGACCCTGATCGCGGGGTGAGGGATCGTGGCCGGCCGACAGGCGACGGCGGCTCAACTGGCCTTCTGCGCAAGCGCCGCGGGCTCCGCGCGAATGTCGCCGTTCGTACACCGACCGCCACTGTTGGTGAACGTCGCGCCCGCGGAACGACCCCTGTCGTTCAACGGCTTCATGCATGGCGTTTCGGCAGGTCAGATGGGCAAAAGTCGCGCAAAACGGATGACCCGGGGATTGGGACTCCCCAACGGCCACATCGTGGGCTTAACTTATGTGCCATGACCTCCCCCCGCTCCACCTATGGCGGCGGTTACTACTCCGCGCCGTTCTTCCCCGACACCCCCATCTACGACTCCCTCGTCGCAGAGCGGGGTACGCCTCAGATCGCCCCGATCCGAGTGCCCTCCCTCTACGACACCGGCAGCAACTACCTGCCCGCTCTGCCGTCGGCCATGCCCGCCCTTCCGGCCGCGCCTTCACAGCAGACCCCGTCCTACGCGTCCTCGTACGGATACCAGCAGCAGATGCAGCAGCCGATGCCGTTGCAGCACGCGCCGGCCCCCTACATTCCCCAGCAGACCTCCGCCCCGCGCGGCTACCAGGCGCAGCAGCCTATGCCGCAGCGCCCGATGGGCACCGGGTACGAGGCGATGCGGCCGGCCGCGCCCCGGCCGCAGCCCGCGCCGTACGAGGATCCGTACAACCGGCCCTACCAGGGCACCGGGTACTGACCCGAGGGCACTACCCGGCCGCCCGGCGCCGTCCGGAGCGGCTGGCAGGATGTAGCGATGGACAACGGATTTGATGCGGTCGTGCACGGGATTCACCTTCATCCCGTCAAGTCGGTCGGGGGATACGACACGGCACGAGCGGCGGTCGAGCCATGGGGGCTCGCCGGGGACCGCCGATGGATGCTGGTGGACACGGACGGCACGGCCGTCACGCAACGCGAACGGCCCGAGCTCGCCCTGAGCAGTGCCGCCACACTGCCGGGCGGAGGGGTGCGTCTTTCCGCGCCCGGGCGGGCCGATCTGGAGGTCGAGCCGCCGCGGGCGGTGGCCGCCGTGGGCGTCATGCTGTTCGGCAAGAAGTTCAAAGCGGTGGCCGCCGACGACGCGGCCCACGCGTGGTTCAGCGCCTACCTGGGCGCCGAAGTGCGGCTGATGCACCTCGACGACCCGGCGCGCCGCAGGACGATCAACCCCACCTACGCGCCGAACGGCGAAACGGTGAGCTTCGCGGACGGCTACCCGCTCCAGATCGCCACCCGCGCCTCGCTCGACGCCCTCAACGCCCTGATCGCGCAGGGTGATCGCGCCGACGAGGGCCCGCTGCCGATGAACCGGTTCCGGCCCAATGTGGTCCTGGACGGGACCGAGCCGTGGGCCGAGGACACCTGGTCGCGGCTCTCCATCGGGGACGTCTGTTTCCGCGTCGCGAAGCCCTGCGGCCGCTGTGTCGTCACCACCACCGACCAGTCGACGGCCGAACGCGGCAAGGAACCACTGCGCACGCTGGCCCGGCACCGACGGATCGGCGGTCTGCTCGCGTTCGGCGTCCTGGTGATCCCGGAGAACACCGGCACCCTCCGCGTCGGCGACGCGATGAAGGTGCTCGCGTAGTTCGCGTAGCTCGCATAGCCCGCGTAGCCCGCGTAGCCCGCGCAGCTCGCATGGCTCCGCGTCGCGCGGGAACTCCTGGGGATGGTGGACGCGTTGGACAGGGCAAGCCGGGTGGGCCGGGTCCCGTTCACGCCACCCGCTCACGCCGTCCCGTCGGGGCGGCCCGGAGGCGGAAGGGGGTGCGTGGCCCGTGCGAGCGATGTCGGGGCTGTGGCGCTGGCGCCACAATCCGCTGCGCCGGCGCACCGACCTGGCGGAGGCCTGGGTGGCGCTCGTGGCTCTGGTGCTGATGGTGTTCGCCGCGCCCGCGGTGGGGGTGGTGTGCGGTTCGCTCACCGACACCTCGTTGCGGCAACAGGTCACCGAACAGCGCCGGCACCGGCATGTGACCGCGGCCGTCGTGGTGGGCCGGGCCGAGCAGCGGGCGGGCGCCTCCCTGCCCGAAGGTTCGACGATCCGCGCCGCCCGCACCACCGTGGTCGCCAACTGGACGGCGTACGACGGCAGTTCACGCCACGGCACGCTGGTCTCGCCCCTCAGGTCACCGGCGCAGGGCGCCACCTTCCGGCTGTGGACCGACGACCACGGAAGCCCGGTACCCCCGCCGATGGCACGGTCCGCGGCCGATACGCACGCGGTGTTCTCGGGGATCTGCGCGGCCGCGGCGACCGCCGGACTCATCGAGGGCATACGGCGGTTGACCGTATGGCGACTGATACGCCGTCGGTATGCCCGGCTGGACCGCGCATGGGCTCGCTACGGTCCGGACTGGGGCCGTACCGGCGCGGGCAGCTGACCGGTCAACTCGGCGGCCCCGCGCGCGCTACGGTGGACCATCAGGCGCAGGCACAGGTCACGGTCTAGGTGGGTGCGAGGACGCACGCACGAGGTGGGGGCACGGCAGCACGATGGCTCAGGGCACGGTCCAGGTGACGCACACGGGCACGTCGAGGTGGCGCCGCCGCACGGGTGAGTACGCCTCCCTGGCCGCGGCCCTGGAGGCCGCGGGCGACGGCGACGTCCTGACCATCGCCCCGGGCACCTACCGCGAGAACCTGGTGTTGCGCCGCTCCGTGACCTTGCGCGGCCCCGAGGGCGCCGTCGGCTCGGTCCGGATCGCGCCCGTCGACGGGGTGGCGCTGACCGTGCGCGCCTCGGCGACCGTACGGGACCTGTATCTGGAGGGCCAGGACGCGGCGGCGCCCGCGCTCCTCGTGGAGGACGGCGCGCCCGAGCTCGTCGACCTGCGGGTGGTGACGCGCTCCGCGGTGGGCATCGAGGTACGCGGCGGAGCGCGGCCCACGGTGCGGCGCTGTGTCGTGGACAACCCGGGCGGCGTCGGCATCGGCGTGTTCGACGGCGCGGGCGGCCTGTTCGAGGAGTGCGAGGTCGTCGCGGCCGGACAGTCCGGGGTCTCGGTGCACAGCGGCGGCCACCCCCGGCTCGAACGGTGTCGGGTGCACCACTCCAGTGGTGCCGGGCTCACCGTCGGCGGTGAGGGAAGCGGCTTGGAGGCGCTCGGCTGCGAGGTGTACGAGATCAAGGGCGCGGGCGTGACGATCGCCTCGCGCGCCGCGGCCCACCTCACCGACTGCACGGTGCACCGCACTTCGGCCGACGGCATCACCCTCGACACGGACGCGGTGCTCACGCTCGCGGACTGCGACATCCACGACATCCCCGAGAACGCGGTCGATCTCCGTTCGCGTGCGGTGCTCACCCTGACCCGCACCAAGGTGCGCCGCTTCGGCCGCAACGGCCTTTCGGTGTGGGACCCGGGCACCCGGGTGAACGCCAACCAGTGCGAGATCCACGACAGTACGGGCGACTATCCGGCGGTGTGGGTGAGCGACGGGGCCACCGCGAGCCTGGAGGGCTGCCGCGTCCATGACGTACCGGACGCGATCTTCGTGCTCGACCGGGGTTCGCGCGCCGACGTCGTGGACAGCGACCTCACCCAGGTGCGCAACACCGCCGTGTCGGTGAGCGACGGCGCGACCGCCCAGCTCGACGACTGCCGGATCAAGGAGGCGGCCACGGGTGCCTGGTTCCGTGACCACGGCAGCGGGGGCACCCTCGCCGGCTGCACCATCGACGGCGCCCAGACCGGGGTCATCGTCACCAAGGGCGCCGATCCCCGGATCGAACGCGTCACGGTCACCTCGCCCGCCGAGGCCGGCTTCTATGTCTCCGCCGAGGGCCGGGGCACCTTCCACGCCTGCCGGGTGACCGGCAGCGGCGGCTTCGGCTTCCATGTCATCGACGGCTGCCGTACGACGTTGACGCGCTGCCGCACCGAGCGGTGTGCGCGCCGGGGCTATGAGTTCTCCGAGGACGGCGCCGTCGTCGAGGAGTGCACCAGCGACGAGAGCGGCGCGCGCCCCGGGGCCCCCGAGCCGCCCGCCGTGCAGAGCGCCACCCAGACCATGGGGCTGCTCTCGGCCCTGCCCGACCAGCGCGTCATGGAACCCCCGGCACCACAGCCGGCGGCCGAGCCCGCGCGCGATTCCGGGGCGGTGCTCGGTGAGCTCGACACCCTGGTGGGTCTGGAGAGCGTCAAGCGCGAGGTGCGGGCGCTGACCGACATGATCGAGGTGGGCCGCAAGCGGCAGCAGGCCGGCCTCAAGGCCGCGTCGGCCCGCCGCCACCTGGTCTTCACCGGCTCCCCCGGCACCGGAAAGACCACGGTGGCTCGCCTGTACGGGGAGATCCTGGCCTCCCTCGGCGTCCTGGAGCGCGGTCACCTGGTGGAGGTGTCCCGGGTCGACCTGGTGGGCGAGCACATCGGGTCCACCGCGATCCGTACGCAGGAGGCGTTCGACCGGGCACGCGGCGGGGTGCTGTTCATCGACGAGGCGTACGCCCTGTCCCCCGAGGACTCGGGCCGGGACTTCGGGCGTGAGGCCATCGACACCCTGGTGAAGCTGATGGAGGACCACCGTGAGGCGGTGGTGGTCATCGTCGCCGGATACACGGCGGAGATGGAGCGCTTCCTGAGCGTCAACCCCGGTGTGGCGTCCCGCTTCTCACGGACCATCAGGTTCTCGGACTACTCCGCGGACGAGCTGGTGCGGATCGTCGAGCAGCAGGCGGACGAGCACGAGTACCGGCTCGGCGCGGGGACGGCGGAGTGCTTGCTGAAGTACTTCACGGTGCTGCCCCGGGGCGCCGCGTTCGGCAACGGGCGCACCGCGCGCCAGACCTTCGAGTCGATGGTGGAGCGGCACGCGGGCCGGGTCGCCCAGCTCGCCGACGCCAGCACCGACGATCTGACCCTGCTCTACCCGGACGACCTGCCCGAACTTCCCTGATCCGAGCGCTGGTTGGGGAGTCCGCTCGCCAACGCGGCCAGCAGCAGCGCCCGTTCGTGGGCGAACGCGGGATCGGCCTGGTAGTCGGAGTGCCCCAGGATCGGCGCGGGCAGCGGGTGGGTGCTGGTGCGGCCGTAGGCGACGGGGTCGAGCAGGGGGCCCTTGTCGACGTCGCCGCCGGTGCGTACCGGCCCGCCGATGGGGTCGGTGGCCCGCCACAGGTTCCGCCAGCAGTGCACCTCCTGGTGCAGGGCCGCTAGCGGCGCCGGGCCGAAGTAGGTGGGGAACCAGCGCCCGTAAAGACGCTCCACGGGGCAGCCGTAGGTGAGCAGGGCGACCCGGCGCCGGGTCGCGGCGGGCAGTTGCCACACGGCGGCCGCGGCGAGCACGCTGCCCTGCGAGTGGCCGGAGATCACCAGACGTCCTCCGGTGCGCCCGGTCCAGGTGTTCATCCGCCAGGCCAGGTCGGGCACGGCGCGCTCGGCGTAGCACGGGGGCGCGAAGGGGTGGGCCGCGCGCGGCCAGAAGGTGCCGACGTCCCACAGGATGCCCACGGTGCGGCGGGCCGCCGCGTCCTTGTAGGCGCGCCGCCCCCAGGTGACGAAGAGCAGGAAGCCCAGACCGGTGCACCAGGAGCCGAGCGACTGGACGGCGTCGGCGGCGAAGCCTACGGGGGCGGGCGCGCCGTCGGCGGCCCGCGCCGGCACTTCCCCCGCCCACCAGGCGCCCACCAGGGCCGCGGCGCCGAGCAGCAGGGACGCGCCGGAGACGATGCCGAGGAAGAGCGGGGCCCGGTCGGTGAGCCCGGCCATCGCGCGGGCGGCCGCGATGCGCCGGGTGCGGGCGGTGTCGGGCCGCTCGGTGGGGTAGTCAGCCATGACACGGGGCTCGTCGGCGCGGGCGGTGCGCCAGGTGCGTACGCCGAAGTACAGCAGAAGGGGAACGAGCAGCACGATCAGGGCGGGGATCACCGAGGCCTGCCAGGTCAGCAGCGGTGGTGGCCCGTGGTAGGCGGAGGGGTTCATGCCCGGGGTGGCGTCGTGGTCCAGCCAGTCGGCGACGCGCTGGGCCACACCGCCGGTCATCACCCCGCCGAGCGCGCAGGCGAGCATGGCGACGGCGGGGCCGCCGAGGCCTCGTAAGGCGGTGCGTTCGCCCGGGGCCCGGCGGCGCAGATGCTTCGCCACGGCGGCGAGGGCCACCACCAGCGCGCCCTGGCTGAAGGCGAGGATCCCGAAGGCCCGGTCACCGGGCAGGGTGCCGGCCGAGGCCCAGTCGGGGCGGCCCCAGCACGCGTACAGCAGCGCCAGCGCCAGCAGAGCGAGCGAGGTGGCGGGCAGCCAGGCGGTGACGGCCTTGTCGAGCCGCTCGTCGAGATGGGATTCGGTACGTCCGCGCCGGCACACCACCGCCACCACAACGAGGCCCGCCACGACCAGAGTTGACTCCAGGAGCAGACCGAGTGTCTCGCGGACGGCGCTGGTGGAGTCGTGGTCGTAGCGGGCGGCCGCGACCGTGACGGCGGCGGCAGTGGTCAGGAAACCGGCGGCGGTGTGGGCGGCGCGCAGCCGGGCCACCAGGCGCCTGCCGTACCAGAATCCCGGTCGGCTGAAGGCGGGGCGGGGTGCCGGCGGGGAGTCCTCGGCGGACGTGTCGCCGAGCGGCTGCTGGGACTCGTACGCGCTCCAGGTCCGGTTGGAGAGGTACCAGAGCAGCACGGTCAGGCCGGTCGGCGCGAGGGCCGCCAGTGCGAGCCGACGGCCCGGCTGGGCCCACCAGCCGTGGTGGGCCACCGACAGGAACCCCGGCCAGGACCACGAGCGCGAGCAGGCGACCGAACCCGCGCACTGCCAGGCGGTGAGGTCGAGCGCGACCTCGCAGGCGGCGGCCACCAGGAGCACCGTGAGGCTGAGCGCGATGAGCCGCACCAGCACCCCGTACAGCCGGATCGCCCAGTGCGGCTCGTGGGCGGGGGGCCGCATCCAGTGCGCGAGGTTGATCACCATGAAGGGCAGCAGGAGCAGCCACAGGGCGCGGGCGCTGTTGCCGGACGTCAGGTTGCACCAGACGTACGCCTCGGGCACCGGGCGGTCGCGGTAGCGCTCGGGGTGGGCTTCGGCGTCGGCGTCCTCGGAGCGCCGGTAGATCGCCGCGGTGTCGTCGCCGGTGACGCACACGGTGCGGGGGTCGCCGAGCATCTGCTGCGGTGAGGCGCCGCCGACGCCGTGGACCAGCAGTTCGAGGGCGGGGCCGCCGTTTTCGGCGGCGACGGCACCGGCTTTGCCTGCGGCTGGGGCACGGGTCACTTCTGCGGCTCGCTCTCGTGGTGGCAGGATCGGCGGCGCGGGGTGGCACGGAACGTCAGGATCTCGGATCGGGGTGCCTCGGTGCAGTGCGGTTACGGAATCTCCCCGTGACAGGATGGGTGTCCGTAGGCCGGGGCGCGGATGTGTCCGGCGAGTTGTTCGACGATGGGGAAGGGGTCGGCCCGGCAGTGAACGACCACCAGAATCTGCTCGCGGAGCAGCGTCGCGCGCTGATCCTCGATGAGGTCAGACGGCGTGGCGGGGTCCGGGTCAACGAACTCACCCGGAAGCTCAACGTCTCGGACATGACGGTCCGCCGGGATCTGGACGCTTTGGCGCGCCAGGGCGTGATCGAGAAGGTGCACGGCGGGGCCGTGCCGGTCGCGGAGGCCACGGCGCACGAGCCCGGTTTCGAGGCGAAGTCGGCGCTGGAGCTGAGCGCCAAGCAGGACATCGCGCGGGAGGCGGCCAGGATGGCCGTGCCCGGCAGCGCCATCGCGCTGGCGGGCGGCACCACGGCGTATGCGCTGGCCCAGCAGTTGGTGGACGTTCCGGAGCTGACGGTGGTGACCAACTCGGTGCAGGTCGCCGATGTCTTCCACGCCGCCCAGCGCTCAACGGCCGGGTCCGGGCCGCGACCGGGGGCGGCGACCGTGGTGCTCACCGGCGGGGTGCGGACGCTGTCCGACACCCTGGTGGGGCCGGTCGCCGACGCGGCGATCCGTTCGCTCCACTTCGATGTGCTGTTCATCGGGGTGCACGGCATCTCGGTGGAGGCCGGGCTCTCCACGCCCAACCTGGCCGAGGCGGAGACCAATCGGCAGTTCGTGCACTCGGCGCGGCGGGTCGTGGTGATCGCGGACCACACCAAGTGGGGCACGGTGGGCCTGAGTTCGTTCGCCACGCTCGACCAGGTCGACTCGCTGGTGACGGACGCCGGCCTGTCGAGGGAGGCCCGCGAGGAGATGACCGAGCAACTGCCCGATCTGGTCGTGGCCGGTGAGACCCCCGACAACAGCGGCGGCGACAACGGCGGGACCGCAGACATCTGACAGTCCCGGCGTTGACAACAGCGGGACCGCAGACATCTGACGGGCCGCCAGCTATCGTGTCCGGGCGCCGTCCTGCCTCCGCGCGCAGGCAGGCGCTTGCCGCGCCCATGGAGGCGCGCCTTACCGCCCCGCGTGTGCGGGGTTTCGCCCCCGACCGCCCGGAGGTATGCGCCATGGCTCGCCGACTCAGCTCCGTGGAACTCGACTTCGCCGAGTCGGCTCCGGTGCGTCTGACCTTCACCACGCGCCTCGCGGCCGCGCCCGGCCCCGTCTACCGGGCACTGGCCGAGGAGGTCGCCGACACCCCCCTCTGGTTTCCCTCCGTGGCCGCGGCCCGGCCGCTGGACGGCGGGGCGGGTCGTGAGGTCTCACTGCGCGGCGGGGTGTTCTTCCGCGAGACGATCATGGCGAGGGACCCCGGCGCACGCTATGCCTACCGGATCGACGAGACCAACGCCCCTTGCGTGAAGGCCCTGTTGGAGGACTGGCGGCTCCGGCCCGCGAGCTCGGGCACGGCTGTGCGCTGGACGATGGCGGGCGAGGGGCCCGCACTGTTCCGGCTGGCCATGCGGGCGGCGGGGCCGGGCATCGGCCACTCCTTCAAGGGCGCGATGCGCAAGCTGGACCGCCACCTCGCGGGCACGAGGACGCCTTGACCGACCTCAACTCCCCCGTATTCAGCGGCCGATGACGGAGTGCCAGATACCCTCCAGGGAGTCCGGCGTGAGTCCCTCGTCGGAGCGGGCGGCGACGAATCCGTCCGGGCGGACCAGCACCGCGCCCTTCGGCGACAGCCCCACCACATCGCACCAGGCGCCCTCGGTGTCGTACAGCACCCCCGCGCCGGGCTCGGACCCGGGCTTCCCCGCGACGATGGGGTGCACCGCCACGGGCAGCGCCTCGGCCGCCCGCGCCCAGGCGGCACCCGCTGCGCCGTCGCCGCCGGTGAGCAGGGCGAAGCCCGGGCCGCAGAGGTCGAGGGTGGACAGGCGGGCGCCGTCGCGGTCGAGCCACAGGTGCGGGACGCGGGTGCCGCTCTGGCCCGCGAGCACGTCGACGCTGTCCCCGGCCGGGGCGCCGTGGACGGCGGCGGAGGCATACCGATAGCGGGTCATGATCTCGCCGGTGCCTCGCTGGCGGTCGAGAGCGTCGGCGTTGTGAGGCGTGCGAATGGCGTATCGGGCTAGGAAGTCGGTGCGCAGCCAGGCCTGTTCGGCGACGAGCAGGCCGCGGGGACGGCGTTCGGGCTCGTAGGTGTCCAGGAGGGTGTCCGGGGACTGCCCGCGCAGGACCGCGGCGAGTTTCCAGGCGAGGTTGTGCACGTCCGCGATGCCGGTGTTGGCGCCGAAGCCGCCCCAGGGGGCGTGCCGATGCGCCGCGTCCCCCGCGAGCAGGACCCGGCCACGGCGGTAGGCGTCGGCGACGGCGGTGCCGGTGTCCCAGGCGCCCCGGGCGAGCAGTTCGATGTGAAGTCCCGGGTCGTCCGCGCCGATGGCGGTGCGCAGCAGAGCGAGACAGCGGTCGTCGGGGTAGTCGGCCGGGCTCTCGCGCTCGGGGTCGTAGGCGAGGTGGAAGGACCATTCGTCGGTGTTGTTCTTGGCCAGGAAGAGACCGGACACCTCGGGGCCGTTGATCTCGCACTGGCTGAAGGTGCGGTCGCGTACGAGCTCGGTGAGGTCGGCGCGGAAGTAGAGGTTGAGGTAGTGGTGGGTGGCGGGGCGGGTGGTGCTGGTGATGCCCAGCGCGGTGCGGACCGGGCTGCCGGCGCCGTCGGCCGCCAGGAGGTAGTGGGCGTCCAGGGTGCTGGAGCGGCCGGTGGCGCGGTCCTTGAGGGTGGCGGTGACGCGGTCGGCGTCCTGGGTGAATCCGGCCAGCTCGGTCCCGAAACGAACGTCGCCGCCGCGCTGTTCGGCCAGTACCCGCAGGACCGGTTCGAGCAGCACCTGGGGGCAGAAGCAGAACGCGGAGGGGCTCTCGTCGGCGCCCACCATGGCGCCGGTGGCCAGCACATGGCTCAGGTCGAGCGCTTCGGACGCGGCGATGCTCCGGCCGGTGCGGGCGCCGCCGAAGCGGCCCATCTTGAGGGCGGAGGCGCTCGCGGCCTGCACGGCGTCCTCGACGCCGAGCTGCCGGAAGATCTCCACGGCCCGGGTGTGCATGCCACGCGAGCGGGGCAGCACGGTCGGCTCGGTGTTGCGTTCCACCAGGACGTAGTCGACGCCCTGGTGTTCCAGGCACAGGGCCGCGGTCAGACCGACCAGTCCCCCGCCGACGATCAGTACAGATGGCATGACAGCTCCCCGTGGTTCCCCGTGCTGTTCAGTGGATCTTCCCTACCGTAGACAGCGGAGGCACCGTCGGGGGCAAACTGCGGGTCAACGCTGAGGTTGGCTCAACGCCGTTACGGGGTGCGGCAGTTGAGACGGGCCATCCGGCTCGGGGGCCGCTTCCGTCGTCCCGGATCGGGGCTGGTTCCGTCGTCCCGGATCCGGCCCGGTTCAGTCGTCTCGGCCCCGGGTCCGGTTCAGTCGTCGTCGGTGGCCGGGACCACCGCCACCGGGCACTCCGCGTGGTGCAGCACCGCGTGGGCGACGGAGCCCATGAGCAGGGAGCCGGGCTTCAGGCGCCGGCGATGTCGCCCGACCACGATCAGGGCGGCCGAGGCCGAGGCGTCGACGAGGTGGCCGGCCGCGTCGGCGGGCGCGATCACCGCGTCCACCTCGACGGCGGGGAACCGCTCCGCGAAGGGGCGCAGCCGCTCGGCCTGTTCGCGTCGTACGTCCCGCTCGCCGGGCCCGTACTGGTCGACGTCGAGGCGGCCCGGCGGGAACTCCCCCGCGACCATCAGGGCGGCCGGGGGCGTGGCCGGGTAGGCGGAGATCACCTGGAGCGGGACGCCCCGCGACGAGGCGTCCTCGAAGGCGAACGCGATGACGTCGTCGGCCGTGTCCCCCAGGTCGAGACCGAGCACCACCCGGCCCGTCGCCCGCTCGTCCTCGCCGGTGCGGGCCAGGCGCGGCACGACCACGACGGGGCAGGGCGCGCGAGTGGCGACGGCCAGGCTGTTGGAGCCGAGGAGCAGGCTGGCGAAGCCGCCGCGCCCGCGCGACCCCAGCACCAGCATGCGGGCGCCCGCGCCCAGGCCGTGCAGCGCGTCGGCGACCTCGCCCTCCAGGGAGTCGAACCGCACCGACGGCAGTCCGTCGCGGCCCGAGAGGGCGGCCCGCACGCGGTTGGTCACCGGGTCGTTGAGCTCGGGGCCGGGGCCGAGCGCGGAGCGGCGGGCCGTCCAGAGCTGGGTGTGGTCGGGCAGGACATGGGCGATCACCAGGTCGGCGGCGCGTCGGCGGGCGGTGGGAATGGCCCACTCCAGGGCCCGCAGACTGTGTTCGGATCCGTCGACGGCGACGACTACCGGGCGCGTGTCCATGACGTCACCCTGGCACGCTCCCAGGGCTCCCGCACGGGCAGAAGGTCCCGCTCCGGGCGGGTCACGCGGCGGGCCAGACCCCGCTCTCCAGGAAGGTGTCGAGCGTCCGGGTGTAGGGCGCGATGTCCAGGCCCTGTTCGGCGAGCCAGGCGTCCGAGTAGTACTTGTCGAGGTAGCGGTCGCCCGGGTCGCAGAGCAGGGTGACGATGCTGCCGGTGCGGCCCTCGGCGACCATCTCGGCGACGATCCTCAGCGCGCTCCACAGGCCGGTGCCGGTGGAGCCGCCGGCCTTGCGGCCGATCGCCTTCTCCAGGGCGCGTACCGCCGCGACGCTCGCCGCGTCCGGCACCTTCATCATCCGGTCGATGGCGCCGGGCACGAAGCTGGGCTCCATGCGGGGGCGCCCGATGCCCTCGATGCGCGAGCCGCAGTCGCTGGCGGCCAGCGGGTCGCTGCGGGTCCAGCCGTCGAAGAAGCAGGAGTTCTCCGGGTCGGGCACACAGATCATCGTGTCGTGCTGCATGTAGTGCACATAGCGCGCGATGGTGGCCGAGGTACCGCCGGTGCCGGCCGTGGCGACGATCCAGGTGGGTTCGGGGTAGCGCTCCAACTTCAGCTGCTGGTAGATGGATTCGGCGATGTTGTTGTTGCCGCGCCAGTCGGTGGCCCGCTCGGCGTAGGTGAACTGGTCCATGTAGTGGCCGCCGGTCTTCGCGGCGAGGGCCGCGGACTCCTCGTACATCTTCATCGAGTCGTCCACGAAGTGGCACCGGCCGCCGTGGAACTCGATGAGACGGCACTTCTCGGCGCTGGTGGTGCGGGGCATCACCGCGATGAAGGGCACGCCGATCAGCTTGGCGAAATATGCCTCGGACACGGCGGTCGAGCCGCTGGACGCCTCGATGACCGGCTTGCCCGGCCGGATCCAGCCATTGCACAGGCCGTACAGGAAGAGCGAGCGCGCCAGACGGTGCTTGAGGCTGCCGGTGGGATGCGTCGACTCGTCCTTGAGGTAGAGATCGATGCCCCAGGCCTCGGGGAGGGGAAAGCGCAGGAGATGGGTGTCGGCGGAGCGGTTGGCATCGGCCTGGACCTTGCGCACGGCCTCCTTCAACCAGGCGCGGTACTCGGGATCACTGCGGTCCACATCGATGGTTTCCATGCCACTCCTCGTCGGTTTCTGCGTGCCGCCCCCACGCCCGACAATACCGCTCCCACCTGCACAAACGTTCCCTTTGGGCATCCATAGGAGTGGCTTGTGGGACGCCTGGTGAGCGCTGGGCGACGCTGGCCCGGACCCGATCCCCGCCGCGCCCTGGTGCGTAGGCTCGACGTTGTGCAAACTGCCCACCAGGAGCGATGTGAAGGGGGCCGGACGGTCATGGCGGAACCCGAGTTCAGCGCGAAGGGCGTACGGATCGAGCGGTGGACCCGTTCGCTGACCCGAGCCGGGCAGGTGTTGATCAAGGACGGCCGGCTGGCCCTGCTCACCAGCAACGGCCGGGAGATCGACAGCGCGCCCGTCGACACGGTCAGCGCGACGCGGCCCCGGCTGCCCTGGCTCGCCAAGGAGGACCGGACGGTGGCGCGGCTCAACGGCACCCGCTACCGGCTGACGATGGGCGAGGAGCCGGACCGTTCGCGCGGGTCGGAACTGACCCGGCGCTTCCTTCAGGCCATCGGGCAGACGACGCACGGCGCGCACAGCTGAGGCGCCCGGGCTCCAGTGGTGCGAGTTGCGCAGTGCGAGGCCTTGGGCCACGCTGGTGTCACATCACTGAGGGTTCACCGGCGGTCACGCTCTGATGAGGACCGCCGGATCAGACAGCTACTTCCGGACCTATTCAGGGAGTCGCAACCGTGATCAGCCAGCCAAGCAGGCAGTGCACGGTGGAGCTCCAAGCCCTGCCGTCGCGGATCGGTCAGGTCCGCAGAATCGTATCGGCGCAGTTGCGCTACTGGCATCTGGATCCGTTGATAGACGAGGCGGCGCTGGGCGTCACCGAGTTGCTCACCAACGTCCATCGGCACGCCGAGCCGGACAAGATGTGCACGGTGGAGATCGAGCTGCTGCTCGACCGCCTCACCATCTCCGTGCACGACCACGATCCGACCCTGCCCGCCCTGCGGGACTCCAACTCCCTTGCCACCAACGGCCGCGGGCTTGCCCTCATAGCCGCGGTCAGCGAGAGCTGGGGCGTGCGTCCCCTGGGCGAGTCCGGCAAGACGGTGTGGTTCACCCTCGCCGCGCCCTCCCCCGCGACGCCTCTGTCGCCCTACCCCGTGTACCGGTCGACGCCCCGCTTCCGGGAACGCCCCCAGCACGCGGTGCGCGGCCGCGCCGGCACCGCCGCCCGGTCGCCCGTCGCGGGCTGACCGGGCGGGGGCCGGCGGGGCGGCGCTTCAGGCCGCGCCTCCCTTGCCGGGAGGCGTCCGGTCCATCCGCCCGAAGTGTTCCTCCAGGACGGAGATCCGGCGCCAGTACTCCTCCTCGTCGATCTCGCCGGACGCGAACCGGCGGCCGAGGACGGCGATCGGCGAGCGGTCGTCCATGGGCGGCCGCCCCGCTCCGCGCCGGCCTCGCCATCCGGCGCGGCGCAGCAGGGTCACGACGGTGAGGATCACGGCGGCCCAGACCAGCGGGACGAAGAAGATCCAGGGTCCGGGTCCTGTGTGGGCCGGGGTGTTCATCTCGCTCAGCTCCCTCGGTGACGGTGGTCGTTGCGTGCTTCGAGCCTCCCGCCGCGCGGGGGTCCGCGTCGTCGTCCACCGGGCGACGGTCCGTGTACCACGCGGGGAGGAGAACGGGCGCCACCGACTGCTCTGGATTCTGTACCTACTGGTATGTACAGTACGGTCATGAGCACTTCGGAGCGCCTGATCGAGGCCACCCGCGAGCTGTTGTGGGAGCGGGGCTATGTGGGCACCAGCCCCAAGGCCATCCAGCAGCAGGCCGGCGCGGGCCAGGGCAGCATGTACCACCACTTCGCGGGCAAGCCCGACCTGGCGCTCGCCGCGATCCGGCGCACCACCGAGGAGATGCGGGCGGCCGCCGAGGCCACTTTCGCCGACGGCCGCACGGCGCACGAGCGGATCTCGGCGTATCTGCTGCGCGAGCGCGATGTGCTGCGCGGCTGTCCGGTGGGGCGTCTCACCATGGACCCCGAGATCATCGCCAGCGCGGAACTGCGCGCACCGGTCGACGAGACCCTCGACTGGCTGCGCCACCGGCTCGCCGGCATCGTCCAAGAGGGCCTGGATCAGGGTGAGTTCGCGCCTTCCGTCGTGCCCGACGAGATCGCCGCGGCCGTGGTGGCGACCGTCCAGGGCGGCTATGTGCTGGCCCGCGCCTCCGGTTCGCCCGATGCCTTCGACGCGGGGGTGCGCGGTCTGCTCTCCCTGCTCGCGCCGCCGCCCAACTCCCACTGATCCAGCGGGCGTTCACGACCCGGCCCACCTCCCCAGGAGTACGCCATGCATGCCATGCAGTACGAGATGACGCTGCCCGCCGACTACGACATGGAGATCATCCGCAGGCGCGTCGCCACCCGGGGCCACCTTCTGGACGACTTCCCCGGACTGGGGCTCAAGGCCTATCTGATCCGCGAACGAGACGCCGGATCGCCGGTCAACTCCTATGCCCCGTTCTATCTCTGGGCGACCCCCGAAGGCATGAACTCCTTCCTGTGGGGCCCCGGATTCCAGGGGATCGTCGACGACTTCGGCCGGCCCCCGGTTCAGCACTGGGCTGGACTGTCGTACGTCGAGGGCCCCGCGCGCGGGGCGGTGCCCCGCTCGGCGACCCGGCTTCGCGTCCCGGTCCCCGAGGGGGTCGAACCGGCCCGGTTCGTGGCGCGGGAGGTGTCCCGAGCGCCCGCCCCCGGGGTGGTGGCGAGCGCCGTCGCCGTCGACCCGAGCCGCTGGGAGCTGGTGCGCTTCACGCTGTGGCAGCAGGCCGCCGCGCCGGCGGAGGGCGATGTGTTCGAGGTGCTGCACGTGTCGGCGCCCGGACGTACGGATCTGCCCGTGGGGCGGCACTGGTGAGCGCGGCGCACACGGTTCTCGGCGAGGTCGCGCCGGACCGCCTCGGCGTCGTCGCCGCTCACGACCACCTCTTCATCCGCAGCCCGCTGCTGCCCGGCCAGGAACTGCATGACGTGGCGGACGCGGCGGTGCGCCTGTCCGGATTCGGCGCGCTCGGTGGCGGCACCGTAGTCCAGTGGACGCCGTACGGGATGGGCCGCCGCATCGCCGAACTCCCGTCCCTTTCACGGGACTTGGGTGTGCACATCATTGCCGCCACCGGATTGCACCAGGCCGCCCACTACACGGCCGAGTTGCTCGACTCCGTACGCGACCGGCTCGCCGAGCTGTTCGTCACCGAGCTGACCGAGGGCATCGGGGGCACCGGGGTGCGGGCCGGGCTGATCAAGGTGGCGGGCGGTTTCCACGGCCTCGACGCGCACGCCGTGTCCACGATGCGGGCCGCCGCCGAGGCGAACCGTCGCACGGGCGCCCCGATCGCCGTCCACCTGGAGCTGGGCACCGGCGCGCTCGACGTACTCGACCTGCTGTGCGGGCAGTTGGGGGTGGCGCCCGGTTCGGTGATCCTGGGCCATCTCAACCGCTCCCCCGACTTCACCGTGCACCGCCTGGCCGCCGAGGCCGGCGCCCGACTCGCCTTCGACGGGCCCTCGCGGGCCAACCACGCCACGGACTGGCGGATGCCGGACGCGCTGCGGGCGCTCGCGGACGCGGGGTTCGCCGACCGGCTGCTGCTCGGCGGGGACACCGTGACCCCGGACACCCCGGGGATGTCCCATCTGCTGCGCAGGGTCGTGCCCCGGCTCGAACTCACCCTGGGCAAGGGGTTGTTGGAGCAGATCCTGGTCACCAATCCGGCGCGGGCCTACGCCTGGTGAGTCAGGGCCCCGAGCGGGTCGTCGAGCACCGGCTGCCAGGCCAGCTCGGCGGCCCCGACCAGGCTGTTGTGGTCCAGGGAACAGGCCAGGATCGGAACTCCGCCGCTGCGCCCCCACAGGCTCCGGTCGGCCACCACGGCACGCAGCCGGTCGGGGTCGGCCTCCAGGAGCGCCTTATGGAGCCCGCCAAGGACGATCCGGTCGGGGTTGAGGATGTTGACCAGACCCGCGAGACCGAGGCCGAGGCGGTCGACGAGTTCCTCGGCGGCGCGGCGCACGGAGGCGTCCTTCGCGTACTCGTGGCGCAGCAGCGCCCGTGACTGCTCCAGGAGCGACACCTCGGGCCCGGGGGTGCGGCCCGCCGCCGTGAGGAAGGCCAGCGGGTCGGCCTCGACGTCCAGGCAGCCGCGGCTGCCGCAGTAGCAGGGGCGGCCGTCGGGGTTGACCGTGAGGTGGCCGACCTCCAGCGCCAGACCCGAACTCCCGCTGTGCAGGCGGCCGTCGAGGACCAGGGCGCCGCCGACGCCGCGGTGCCCGGTGGCGACGCAGAGGAGGTGCTGGGAGCCGCGTCCCGCGCCGTGCCGGTGCTCGGCGAGCGCGGCGAGGTTGACGTCGTTGCCGGTGAAGGCGGGGCCCGTGATGCCCGCGGCGCGGACGCGCTCGGCGAAGATCTCACGCACCGGGGCCCCCGCGGGCCAGGCCAGGTGCAGCGGGTTGAGCGCGGTCCCCTCCGGTTCGGCGACGGCGGACGGCACGGCGAGGCCCGCGCCCACACAGCGTCGGCCGCTGCTTTCGAGGAGGGCGGCGCCCGCGTCGACGACCTCGCCGAGCACCTGGGCCGGGTCGGCGGAGACGATGACACAGCCCGGGTCGGTGGCGACGATCTCGCCGCCGAGGCCGACGAGCGCGGCCCGGAATCCGTCCGCGTGCACCTGCGCCGCGAGCGCGACGGGCCCGGCGTCGTTGACGGCGAGGCGGTGCGAGGGGCGGCCTTGCGAGCCGACCGCGACGGGCCGGGAGTCGACCCGGATCAGGCCGAGCGCTTCGAGTTCCGCGGCGACCGCGCCCGCGGTGGCACGGGTGACGCCCAGCTCGGAGGTGAGCACGGCGCGGGTCGGCGCGCGGCCGGTATGTACCAGTTCGAGCGCGGGTCCGAGCGCGCTGCGGCCCCTCTCCAGTCTGGTCCGGGTGGTCGTCGCCTTGCCGTTCATGGGGGCGAGTCTCCCATGATCCCAGCCGGAACCCGCCCCTCCGGCCGGCGGCCGGCCGGCGCACGGTCATGGCCCCCAGTACAGCGCGGTCCGGGGTCCGGTCGCAGCACGGTCCTGCGGCCGGCCGGAGCAGAGTGGGGGCCCGGATTCCGTCGGCGCCGACGGCGCGGGCGGCGGGCCGGCGACGTCCGGAGCGCACCGCTCCACGCCTCGCGAAGGCCGGCGAGCGCGACGGTTTCCTCCGCCCCGGCCGGTTGATTGCGCCGCCGCCCTCCCCCTATCCTGACTTTGTGCCGCTACTAAACAAAGTACGGACGGCTGCTCCGGGGGGACCTGGCGACACGATCGCCGCACCCTCCCTGTCCCGCCTCCGCTCCGCCCTGACCGTGTTCTTCGCCCTCGACGGCTTTCTGTTCGCCGGGTGGGTGGTCCGCATCCCCGCCATCAAGCAGCAGACCAACGCCTCCGCGGGCGAGCTGGGCCTGGCCCTGCTGGGCGTCTCGGCCGGCGCGGTGGTGACGATGGTGCTCACCGGCCGGCTCTGCCGACGCTTCGGCAGCCATCCGGTCACCGTCGCCTGCGGCGCGCTGATGGCCCTCGCCATCGCGCTGCCCGCGCAGACCCACTCCGCGCTCGCACTCGGTCTGGCGCTGCTCGTGTTCGGTGCCGCGTACGGCGGTATCAACGTCGCGATGAACAGCGCCGCCGTCGATCTGGTGGCCGCGCTGCGCCGCCCGGTGATGCCCAGTTTCCACGCGGCCTTCAGCCTCGGCGGGATGGTCGGAGCGGGCGCCGGCGCGCTGGTCGCCTCGGGGCTCTCCCCGACCGCGCACCTCCTGGCCCTGACCGGGCTCGGGCTCCTGGTGACCGCACTGGCCGGGCGGGTGCTGCTGCATCACCCCGCGCCGGTCCGCGCGAAGACGCCGCACTCCGAGGGGCGCCGGCTCGACGGCCGGGCCCGGCGTCTGGTGCTGCTCTTCGGAGTGATCGCCCTGTGCACCGCGTACGGGGAAGGCGCGATGGCGGACTGGGGCGCGCTCCACCTGGAGCAGGACCTGGCCGCGAACCCGGGCGTCGCCGCGGTGGGGTACTCCCTGTTCGCCCTCGCCATGACGGCCGGCCGTCTTTCCGGGACCGCGCTGCTCGAACGGCTCGGCCAGACCCGCACGTTGGTGATGGGCGGGCTCACGGCCGCGGCCGGGATGCTGCTCGGCGCGCTGGCCCCCACGGCCTGGCTCGCGCTGGCCGGTTTCGCCGTGATGGGCCTGGGCCTCGCCAACATCTTCCCCGTCGCCATAGCGAGGGCGGGCGCCCTCGCCGGGCCCGGCGGGGTGGCGGCCGCCTCCACGCTCGGCTACGGCGGCATGCTGCTCGGGCCGCCCGCGATCGGGCTGCTCGCCGAGTGGTTCTCGCTGCCGCTCGCCCTGACCACGGTCGCCGTACTGGCCGCGGCCGCCGCGCTGATCGGCTACGCCGCCCGCAACGCGACCGCTCCCCGGGACTGAGCCGACGCGCCGGCCGGGGTCAACTAGCCCTGTGGCGAAGGGAGTTCGGCCCCGGTTGGAGCCGGGCTGGTGTCAGGCCTGGGGCCGGTCCGCGAGCATCCGGGCGAGCACCGCGCGCTGGACCGGGAGCACCTCGGCATGGCGGGAGCGGCCCGACTCGGTGATCACCACGCTCACCCCGCGCCGGTCCTCACTGCACATCCCCCGCGTGACCAGACCGTCCTTTTCCAGACGCCCGATGAGACGGGACAGCGCGCTCTGGCTGAGATGGATCCGCGCGGCCAACTCCTGGACCCGGAAGGCACAAGCCGGGTCGCCCTCGCGCCCCTCGGCCAGGATGTCGAGAACCTCGAAGTCGCTCGCGCACATGCCGAACGCCTGCAACTCGCGGTCGAGCTCGCACGTGGTGCGCGCGTGAACCGCGAGGATGTCCCGCCACTCCTCCACGAGCAGGCGCTCGCGCTTCTCAGTCGCCATGGCGGCACGCTAGCAGAATCGGCTGATTTTGTTGCATCGTAATTAAATGCGCTTGCAATAAGTGCACGTACAGATAGTCTCGTAGGGCAAGCGGGGGGAGGGACGGCCGACGGGCGACGGTTGCCCGTCGGCCGTCCCTGCTGTGAGACTTCGCGCATGGTGACACGGAGCCGGGCCGAGCGGGACGCCATCACGATCGAGATCGGATACGCACTGGCCAGCGCCCTGTTGGCGGCGGGTGTGGTGTTCGGCGTCATCACCGGCTCCGGCTACGCCCTCGAACTCCCGCACCCGCTCAGGCGCGTGCTGCTGCTCCTGGGCGGCGGCGGCGCGCTCGTCGTGTTCGTCTGGCGGACCGTGCACGTGCTGTGGCGCTTTCCGTACGGGTCCGGCCGGGAGCCCCGTCAGCCGAGCCAGCCGGGGCGCACGAGCCCCGACTCGTAGGCCAGGACGACCAGTTGGGCCCGGTCCCGGGCGCCGAGCTTCACCATGGCGCGGCTGACATGGGTCTTGGCGGTCAGCGGGCTGACCACGAGACGACGGGCGATCTCGTCGTTGGAGAGGCCGATGCCGACGAGCGCCATCACCTCCCTTTCCCGCTCGGTGAGTTCGGCCAGCGCGCCGTCGGCGGCCGGCTCCTTGGAGCGCGCGGCGAACTCGGCGATCAGCCGCCGCGTCACTCCGGGGGACAGCAGCGCGTCCCCGTCGACCACCGCCCGGACCGCGCGCAGCAGTTCGTCCGGTTCGGTGTCCTTCACGAGGAAGCCGCAGGCACCGGCGCGGATCGCCTCGAAGACGTACTCGTCGAGCTCGAACGTGGTGAGCATGACCACCTTCACCGTGGCCAGTGCCTGCTCGGAGGTGATCTCACGGGTGGCGGCCAGGCCGTCGAGCCGTGGCATCCGGATGTCCATCAGAACGACGTCGGGGCGCAGTTCGCGCACCAGGCCCAGTGCCTCGCGGCCGTCGGCGGCCTCCCCCACCACCTCGATGTCGCCCTGGGCGTCGAGGAGGGCCCGGAACCCCGCCCGTACCAGGAGCTGGTCGTCGGCGAGCAGGACGCGGATCATGAGGTCTCCTTGGAGTGGCCCGCCAGCGGAAGCCGGGCGGTGACCCGGAAGCCGCCGGACGGGAGCGGACCGGCGTCGATGCTGCCCCCGAGCGCGGCGGCCCGCTCCCGCATACCGATCAGGCCGTTGCCGCTGCCGCCCGCCTTGCCGCCGGACGCCGGGCCGTCGTCGTCGACGCGCAGCACGAGCGCGCCGGGTTCCTGGTCGATCGTGACCCGGGCGGTGCGTGCCGCGGAGTGGCGCACGACATTGGTGAGGGCCTCCTGCACGATGCGGAAGGCCGCCAGGTCGGTGCCGGGCGGCAGGGCCCGGCGTCCCCCGCTGGTCGTGGTCTCGACGGTGAGTCCGGCGCTCGCCGCCTGCTCGACCAGCTCGGGCAGCCGGTCGAGGCCGGGGGCCGGGGAGCGGGGGGCCTCCCCCGGGGCGCGCAGAGTCTCCAGGACTTGGCGCACCTCGCCGAGCGCCTCCTTGCTCGCGGACTTGATGGTGGTCAGCGCGGTACGGGCCTGTTCGGGGTCGGAGTCCAGCAGAGCGAGACCGACGCCGGCCTGGACGTTGATGACGGAAATGCTGTGGGCCAGCACGTCGTGCAACTCGCGGGCGATGCGCAGCCGTTCCTGCTCGGCCCGCCGTTTCGCCGCCGCGGCCCGCCCGGCGCGCTCCCTCGCCCACTGCTCCCTGCGTACCCGGACGAGTTCGGCGACCGCGACGACGGCCACCGCCCAGGCGGCGACGGCCACTTCCTGGCTCCACGGCGCGGCCTGGTCGCCGCGCGGCGGGAGCCACCGGTAGAGCCAGTGCGCGACGAGGAGGTGTCCGAGCCACAGCAGGGCCACCGCGCACCAGGCCTGACGGCGGCAGCCGGCGATGACCGCGGCGAAACAGCCGACCGCCACGGGCAGGAACACCGGGCCGTAGGGGTATCCGGCGCCGAGGTAGACCAGGGCCGCCAGCGAGGCGCCGAACACCGCGACCACCGGGTGGCGCCGGCGGATCAGGAGAACCGCGCAGCCGGCGATGAGCAGCACGAGGGCGAGGGCGTCGAGCGGGCCGCGGCCCGACTGGGAGCGCCCCGCGACATGGGAGCCGACCAGCACGATCACGGTCAGCGCGACCGTCGAAGGCCAGGGCAGCCCGGCCGGGGCCTCCTCGCCGTCCGGCCCGCGCACCCAGCGCCGCAGCAGGGGCGGCGGCCCCTCCGCCCGCCAGGGCGGACCGTGGCGGCCGGCGCCGGGCGGAGACTGCTGCTCTTCCATGGGAGCCACGCTAGACCGGGCCCGGGTGTCGCGGCGTCGGCCGAGCGGGGTGATCGCGCGTACTACGCCGGGAGTACCAGGCCGACCGACCGGGCCAGCTGCTCGGCGGCGTGCGTGAAGAACGGCTCGCGGTCCTCGACGACGCGGTGGAACTGGCCGAACAGCTCGAAGGAGATGAGCCCGAAGAGCTGCGCACAGGCCGCGACCAGGGCGACCGCCACCGCCGGGGGCAGATCCGGCGCGAAATCGGCCGCCATCCGCTCGGCCTCGGCACGCAGCGGCGCCGGGGGCCGGGGCGGGGCGATGCCCTTGCCCTGATGGGCGTCCCGAGCGATGGTGAGGAGCACCGACCACACCCTCGTGGCGGGAGCGATGGTGTCCTCGGGCGCAGTGTATCCGGGGACGGGCGACCCGTAGATGAGGGCGTACTCGTGCGGATGGGCCAGCGCCCAGGCGCGCACCGCGCGGCAGACGGCGGTCCAGCGGGTCGCGGGCGAGGCCGCGGGCCGCTGCTTGGCCAGCGCGTGCTCGGCGCTCTGGCCCACCGCGTCGTAGGCGTCGACGATCAGGGCGGTCAGGAGGTCGTCCCGGCTGGGGAAGTACCGGTAGAGGGCCGAGGACACCATGCCGAGTTCACGGGCGACGGCGCGCAGCGAGAGCTTGGCCGCGCCGTCCTGGGCGAGCTGCTTTCTGGCCTCGTCCTTGATGGCCGCGGTGACTTCGATGCGTGCCCGTGCGCGGGCTCCCTGGACGGTGCTCATGACGCCAGTGTGCCAGCTCGGAGAGCAGTGGCCAACGACGCGACTGCCGCCCACAAAGCAGAGCACCCGACATTTGTGAGAGCGCTGCTCTTGCTTTGGAGCACCCGCGCGGTGCAGACTGCTCACGACCGAGAGCACCGCTCTCTCGCAGGGTCAGGGAGACTCATCATGTCCGCATCCGCACATGTCCAGAAGCCCGGCTGGTTCACGGTCAACGTCCTCAACCGGTCCGTCGCCTGGATCACCCGGCGCGGGATCAGCGTCTGGGGCTCCCGCATCCTGGCGGTCCGCGGTCGCACGAGCGGCGAATGGCGCCGGACCCCGGTCAATCTGCTGACCCTGGACGGCGAGCGGTATCTGGTGGCGCCGCGCGGCCATGTGCAGTGGACGCACAACATGCGGGCGGCCGGCGGTGGCGAGCTGCACCTCGGCAAGAAGGTCGAGGCGTTCAGCGCGGTGGAGGTCACCGACGACGACAAGCCCGCCGTGCTGCGCGCCTACCTCAAGCGCTGGAAGGCGGAGGTCGGCGTCTTCTTCAACGGCGTGGGTCCCGACTCCAGCGAGGCGGAACTGCGCCGGATCGCCCCCGACCACCCCGTCTTCCGCATCACCGCCGCCAAGTAACCACCTCGTCGCGGCCGGGTGCCCGCCCGCATCCCGGCCGCACCCCGCCCGCACCCCGGCCTCGCACCAGCAGCCACCCTCGCTCAGGGCGGGCCCAGCGAGCCCGGTCACCGTTACCCGGCGGGGCCGGAACCTCTCCGGCCCCGCCGGTGCGGGTCAGCGGTCGACGGCGTCCAGGGCCCGGCGGGCCATCGGGTGGGCGCGCACCAGGCCGGCCAGGGTCGTGGCGCCGCGGGTGATGTCCGCGAAGGCCTTCCACGCGGGTCGCAGGCCCGTGATCGCCGTGTGCAGCAGCAGCGGCCGCTTCTCGAAGAGGCTCAGCATCCGGCGGCCCACCGCCATTTCCACGCCGAGACCCGCCTTGATGGCGAACGCGTAGTTCAGCGCCTGGCGGCGGGCGTCCACCGCGTCCTGCGATTCGGCGATGCGCACCGCCCACTCGCCCGCGAGGCGCCCCGAGCGCAGCGCGAAGGAGATGCCCTCCCTCGTCCACGGCTCCAGCAGGCCCGCCGCGTCGCCGCAGACCAGGACGCGGCCACGGGAGAGGGGCGAGTCGTCGCTGCGGCAGCGCGTCAAGTGCCCGGAGGAGATGGCCGGTTCGAAGCCGGCCAGCCCGAGGCGGGCGATGAAGTCCTCCAAGTACCGCTTGGTGGCGGCGCCTTCGCCGCGCGTCGCGATGACGCCGACGGTCAGGGTGTCGCCCTTGGGGAAGACCCAGCCGTAACTGCCGGGCAGGGGGCCCCAGTCGATGAGCACCCGGCCCGCCCAGTCCTCCGCCACGCTCGGCGGCACCGGGATCTCGGCCTCCAGACCCAGGTCGACCTGCTCGGTCCGGACTCCGACGTGTGTCCCTATGCGGCCGGCGCTGCCGTCCGCGCCGACGACGGCGCGGGCGAGCACGGTCTCGCCGTCGGACAGGACCACGGCGACGGTGCGCCGGTCGGGCACGGCCGAGCCGTGCTGCTCGACCTTGGAGACGGCGACGCCGGTGCGGACCACGGCTCCCGCCTTCTCGGCGGCGGCGACCAGGCCCGCGTCGAACTCCGGGCGGTTGATCAGGCCGAACAGCATCTTCTTGGACCTGCGGGTGCGCGTCAGCTTCCCGTTGAGGGAGAAGGTGACCGCGTGCACCCGGTCCTGGAGCGGCAGTTCGAAGCCGGGGGGCAGGGCGTCGCGCGAGGGGCCGATGATGCCGCCGCCGCACGTCTTGTAGCGGGGCAGTTCGGCCTTCTCCAGGAGGAGCACCGTGCGCCCCGCGATGGCCGCCGCGTGCGCGGCGCTGGCTCCCGCGGGGCCCGCGCCGACCACCACGACATCCCAGACGGGCCCCTCGGCCGGTCCGGCCGCCGGCTCGGCCGCCGGCTCGGCGCCGGGATCGCCCTGGTTCTCCCCCAGCGGTCCGTCCGTCCCGGCGTCTGCGTTCTCGCTGCTCACGATGTGCCTTTGCTCCCCGTCCGACCAGTGGCCCGTGTTGACGACCGCATCCTACGGGGCAGTAGCCCCGCCCTCCTGTGCTGGCCCGCTGTGGGAGGATCGGCCATACCTTCGTCGTACACCCACGTGCACTACACGTGTCTGTACCTACAACGTCGCACCCACGAGGAGCGTGCCCATGACCGCGAATCCGATCGCCGAGACCATCGCCTCGCTGATGCCCCGCGCCAAGGCGGAGCTGACGGAGCTGGTCGCGTTCCAGTCGGTTGCGGACGAGGCGGTGGCGCCCAGGAGCGAGTGCGAGGCCGCCGCGAACTGGGTCGCCGACGCGCTGCGCGCCGAGGGTTTCCAGGACGTGGCGCTGCTGGACACCCCCGATGGCACACAGTCGGTGTACGGGTTGCTGCCCGGCCCGGAGGGCGCGCCGACCGTCCTTCTGTACGCGCACTACGACGTGCAGCCCCAGTTGGACGCGTCGGCATGGGTGAGCCCGGCGTTCGAGCTGACCGAGCGCGACGGCCGCTGGTACGGCCGGGGCGCCGCCGACTGCAAGGGCGGGTTCATCATGCACCTGCTCGCGCTGCGCGCCCTCAAGGCCAACGGCGGTGTGCCCGTCTCCGTGAAGGTGATCGTGGAGGGTTCGGAGGAGCAGGGCACCGGCGGCCTCGAACAGTACGCCGAGGCGCACCCGGAGCTGCTCACGGCCGACGCGATCGTCATCGGCGACACCGGCAACTTCCGCGTGGGGCTGCCCACCGTGACGGCGACGCTGCGGGGCATGACGATGGTCCGCGTACGGATCGACACCCTTGAGGGCAATCTGCACTCGGGTCAGTTCGGCGGCGCGGCACCGGACGCGCTGGCCGCGCTCATCCGCGTACTGGACTCGCTGCGGGACGACGACGGCCAGACGGTCATCGAGGGCCTCGCCGCGGACTCCGCGTGGGACGGGCTCCAGTACCCGGAGGAGGAGTTCCGCCAGGACGCGAAGGTGCTCGACGGGGTGGCGCTGCCCGGCACCGGCACCGTCGCCGACCGCATCTGGGCCCGCCCGGCCGTCACGGTCGTCGGCATCGACTGCCACCCGGTGGCCGGTGCGACGCCGTCCATCCCGTCGAGTGCCCGCGCGCAGATCAGCCTGCGGGTGCCGCCCGGCCAGGACGCGGCCGAGGCCACCAAGCTGCTCTACGCCCACATCGAGAAGCACGTCCCGTGGAACGCGCGGGTCACTCTTGAGCAGGTCGGCCAGGGCCAGCCGTTCCGCGCCGACATCACGAGCCCGGCGTACACGTCGATGGCCGAGGCGATGGCAGTGGCCTACCCGGGTGAGGAGATGCAGTCCTCGGGCATGGGCGGCTCGATCCCGCTGTGCAACACGCTCGCCGCGCTCTACCCGGAGGCCGAGATCCTGCTGATCGGTCTCAGTGAGCCCGAGGCGCAGATCCACGCGGTCAACGAGAGCGTCTCGCCCGAGGAGTTGGAGCGCCTCTCGGTCGCGGAGGCCCACTTCCTGGTCAACTACGCGCAGTCGAAGCGTGGTTGAGCCAGTCGGGGAAGGTTAAGCGCTCGGCGGACATCGCCCAGAGCGTAGATCCTTGGGACGGGCCGTGTCACCGACCTACGTTCGTCCCATGGATCTCATCACCATCACGCCCCGACTTCACCTGTTCCGCTTCCCGATCGGCCAGGCGTATCTGTGGTGCGACGAGGACGAGTTGACCCTCGTCGACGCCGGTCATGTGGGCGCGGCGGCGCCGATCGAGGAGGCGGTGCGCGGCCTCGGGCTCGACCCGACCGCGATCCGGCGCATCGTGATCACCCACGGCCACCGCGACCACTACGGCGCCGCCGGCGAACTGGCCGACCGGTACGGCGCCGAGGTGATCGCGCACCGGCTCGACGCCCCGGTGATCCGTGGCGAGGTGGCGGTGGCCGAGCCGGTGCTCCTGGACTGGGAAGTCCCCCTGTATGAGCTGGGGTTGACGGTCCCCGAGGCGCCGCCGACCCGGGTGGACCGCGAGGTCGGCGACGGGGACGCGCTGGGCTTCGGTGACGGCGCGGTCGCCGTCCACTGTCCGGGGCACACCGACGGCTCGATCGCGGTCCATCTGCCGCGCCACGGCGTGCTGTTCACGGGTGACTGCGCGGCCGGGGTCGGTCAGGTGATGCTGGGTGTCTTCAACACCGACCGGGAGCGTGCGCTCGCCTCGTTCCGCAGTCTCGCCCAACTCGGCGCGCACGCCGTCTGCTTCGGGCACGGCGACCCGCTGACCGAGGACGCGGCGGCCGTCATGAAGGCCTCAGCCGACCGGGACTCCGGCCTCCAGGTTGAGCACGGTTGACGTTTCCCGGGCGCGCAGCGCCCAGCGCAGCCGCTCGAAGCGGGCGGGCGGCAGTAGATGGGCCGCTTCCTGCTCGCTGACGAAGCGCCAGCCGCGCAGTTCGGCGCCGGGCAGCAGCACCTCCCCCGCTCGCGCGCTCTCCAGGCGACCGCCGTCGAACAAAAGCCGCAGACCGCCGAATCCGGGCGGTCTTGGTGGCTCCCAGTCGATCACCAGGAGTCTGGGGACGTGGTCGAGCCGGACGCCCAGCTCCTCCTCGACCTCGCGCACGCCGGCCCTGGCCGGGGCCTCGCCGCGCTCGACCACACCGCCGGGGAACTCCCAGCCGGGCTTGTACGTGGGGTCGACGAGGAGCACCCGGTCCTCCTCGTCGAAGAGCAGCACACCGGCGGCGAGCGTCTCGGCGGTGGGCTCGGGGGTCTGCACGATCGCGCAGGCGCGGGCCGCCCCGGAGCGGACCGCGTCGGCTATTCGCTCGGCGGTCTCGCGCACGGTGAGCGTCCCGTTGTCGACGGTGTACGCGTCGGCGGCGAGCCAGCCGAGCGCGCGCCGGAACGCCTCGATGTGCTCACGGGCCCAGGTGCGGACGCGCTGCTCGTCGGCCTCGGGGTCGTCGGGGAACTCGACACGGCCCGCGATACGCGCCCGCAGGATCGTTTCGTCCTGGGTGAGGAGCACATGGCGTACGGGGATCCGGCGCGCCGCGAGCCCGCCGAAGATCTCGTCCCGGTACTCCTGCCGCAGCAGGGTCATCGGGACCACGAGGACGCCGCCGACCTCGGCGTGGAGCGCGGCGGCGCCGTCCACCACCAGGCGCCGCCAGATCGGCAGGTCCTGGTAGTCGCTCACCTGCGCGAGGAGTTTCTGCGGCAGCAGGTGCCGCAGCGCCCCGCCGATGACCTCGGGGTCGTAGAACGTGCTGTTCGGGATCAGGTCGATCAGCTCGCGCGCGGTGCTGGTCTTGCCCGCGCCGAACGCACCGTTGACCCAGACGATCACGGTTCCCCCCTCTAGGTAGCTCCCAGTGGACTGCCCGCAACACCCTGCCACGGAAACCCCCGCCGGGCTCCGGCCGTCCTTGATCGCGGACCCAACTGTGGCCGGGCTGTTGCTTGCGCGGTGCCACCCTTTCGTCCCGCGCGGCGTCCTGGTGTTCGAGCACCGGCCACGGGGGGCCGTAACGCCGACGGCCGAGAGGTCGTTGTGCGAGTGCCGCACGAGACACAAGGGGGCGCGAAGAGATGCGTCATACGGTTCTGGAACGTTTTCCCGCGGGTGGTCCGCGCGGCCACTGGCCTGCCGAGGAGTTCGCCCACGAGCGCAGGAACGAAGGGCTCGCCGCCGAGGTCGTGATGGATCTGGAGAGCGACGCCTTCCTGGTCGTCATCGCCCCTCCCCGGCAGGAGACCGCCGACTGACACGCGCCCCGCTCCGGGCCGGCCCTCCCACCCGGCTGCTCGGAGCGACGTCCGGTTTTTGCCGGTCGACGCGGGCCCGAAGCGCCCCCCGGTCCTTCAGAGCGGTCCTTCGGGACCCGGATCGGGGGGGCGAACTCCCTTAGAAAGCGCCGTAGTTGACCTGCCAGGTGGGCAGCCCGAGGCGGCGCCACACGGCGACGACCCGGTCCCGGTCGTCGAGGCTGACCCGCACGTTGAACCGGTGGCGTACGTGGGCGTCGAACAGCTCGGCCTTCACGAGGTCGTCGCGTCGCCCGTCGCCGGGCGGCCGCATCCACAGCTCGTCGTAGGGCACGTCGTGCGCGGCGAGCCACGCCTGCGTCTGCGGCCGGTACTCCTCGCCCCGGCCCGAGAGCAGCACGATCGTGTCGCCGTGCGCCTGCCGGAAGCCGATCAGGGCATCGCGCACGGAGCCGTTGAGGCCGTCCTGCTCGCAGCGTGTGAAGTCGTACGGGTTCCGGTTGCGGTTGAGGGCGAGCGTGCCGTCGATGTCGCACATCACCGCGCTCGGCAGGGACGTGTCCGGGGTGTAGGGCTCGACCTCCGCGAGGACGACGGTGTCGTTCATCCAGGCGTCGGTGAGCCGCCAGCCGTTGCGGACGGCCTTCGTGTGCTTGTCGGCGAGGAGGCGGATGACGTCCTCGCCGACGGGTTCGGCGCGGGCCGCGTCGCGGCGCAGGCACTCCTCGACGGGCACGTCCGTGAAGTCGTGCACCACGAACCGGGCCCGTCCGGCCACGGCGGCCTTGAGGCGCTTGGGGATGTGCGGGGTCAGATGCGTGTTGTCGACGACGACGTCGAAGCCGGCGGCGATCGTTTCGCGGACCGCCGCGTCCTGGACGGCGAGGACGCTCTGCTCGGCGGTGTGCGACCGCTCCCGCCGGCCGCCGGCGGCGTCGAACATGGCGCGCAGGTCGTCGAGGTTGACGCGGCGGCACTGGCCGCCGGAGTCCTCGACGAGCTCACGGGCGGCGGTGGTCTTGCCGGAGGCGGGCAGTCCGGTCATGACGTGGACGGTGGGCATGGCGTGGTTCAGCTTTCGTCGTCGTTCGTGAAGGGGTCGGTGGCCGTCGGCTTGACGGAACGCCAGATCATCAGGTCGATGTCGCGTCCGTCGAGGAGCTGGAAGACGGCCGCCCGTACGGTACGGTCCTGGATCTCCTGGGCGCCGCGCGCGAAGGCGCCCCGGTCCTGGGCGAGATGCGACAGCTCGCCGAAGCGTTCGGCGGCGGTCCGGGCCCGCTCGGTGGCCTGGGCCTCCAGGCGCGCCCCCACCGACCGTACCCAGGCGTCGAACTCGTCGGGGACCTGCTGGAGCAGGGCCTCCAGCGGGTCGGCGCCGTCCGCGGTGAGTTCGGCGATCTCGCCCGGGCCGCAGCCGAGCGCCTGCCCGACCTGCCGGGGGTCGCGCCCGGCGAAGCGGCGGATGCCGAGGAAGCGCCAGATGTCGCGTTCGGTGATGCCGGTGAGCACCTTGTGCAGCCGTACGTACTCGCTGATCTTGGCCTTGACCCGGAGCCCGGAGGCGTACCGGATGACATAGCCCTCGGCGTCGGCGCCGGTGGCTTCGCGTCCGTCGGCGTGGACGTTGGCCTCGGTGCGCTTCAGCAGTTCCGCGAGGGTCGTCGCGGGCCAGGTGCGGGCCACGGACCCGACCGCCGCCCAGTCCGCGGCGGCCCGGGCCAGCTCGATCTCGCGGCCCATCGCGTCATACGCGGCCAGGAGCACGAGGTCGCGCCGGCCGCCGTAGTCGACGACGATCCGGTTCTGCGGGTAGAGGATCTCGGCGAGGTAGGTGACGCCGGGGCGCAGCTTCGCGGTGTCCCGCCCGTCGAGCCAGGCGCTCGCCCAGGTGGCCTGTTCGGAGGTGAACGAACCACGGGAGGCGACGCGCCAGCGGCCCTCGTAGTGGAAGACGATGCCGAGCGAACCGTCGACCTTGTCGTACACCTCGAACGGCTCGTCGGGCAGCGGCGGCGCGTAGGGGCGGCCCTGGGTGTGCTCGCCGACGTTGAAGAACTTGGGCAGGCAGTGCGCGACGACCGTCCCGCTCACCTCGTCGACGACGAGCCCGCGGCAGCGCGTGGTGACCGCGTCCCACGCCTGCGCGTACTGGCACGCCCTGGTGTACGAGTAGATGGACAGCGGCAGTTCGGGGTGGGCCTTGCGGACGACGTACCCCGCGTCCAGGGCGGTGGCGAGGCCGGCGGGCGAAACGATGCGGTCGAGGTCGATCACTGCTGCTCCAGAAAGGTGGGCTGTCATCAGCAGCTTGACCGGTCGGCTCCCCCGTGGCCAGGCATTTTCGATCTAGGCCGCGAGCGGGAGGGAGCGCGGAGTCGATGCGGCGGGCCGCGCACCGGCCTCGGCCGTCGGGGCCGCCCGACCGGGCGCGATGAAGTAGCCGTCCCGGTCGTACCAGCGGATCTCGGTGATGCGGATGTCGTGGAATCCGGCGCGCCGGAAGATGGGATCCACGAGCGCGGCGCCCTCGGGGGCGTCCGTCGTCTCCAGCTCCACGATGGTGACCATGGGGTCCACGGGGCTCGGCCGACGGGCGACCTCACGACCCGGCAGCGGGTTGCGTGCCGGGTCGAGGTCGAGCAACAGGGCGGTGGCGACGTGCAGTTCGACGGTCATGGCGATCTCCGGGGCCGGGCCGCGACCACCCGCGCCGGTACGCACCCTGTGCGAGCCGTACGGCCGGGCGGAGCGGACGACGTCTGCTTGAGGCCGCAGACCATGGGGCGGGTGCCTGGAGAACGGGTCGGTTCGTGGTGGAGGCGGCGTCGACACCCGCTGGTCCGCGGGCCGCGTCCGGCTCGTCGCACGGACGAGCCGGACCGGAGCGTCCCGGCCCCACGAGCGGGTTCACCCTTTGCTCGACCCCAGCGTGAGCCCCGCGATGAAGTGCCGTTGCAGCAGCAGGAAGACGATCAGCGTCGGAAGGGCGACGATCACCGAGCCGGCCGCCAGCAGGTTGTAGTCGGTGAAGAACTGGCCGCGCAGGTTGTTCAGGGCCGAGGTGATGGGGAGTTTGTCGCCGTCGGACATGAAGACCAGGGCCCACAGGAAGTCGTTGTACATCCAGGTGAACTGGAGGGTCGCCAGCGCGGCGAGCGCGGGGCGGCACAACGGCAGGGTGATGCGCCAGTACTGCGTCCACACGCCGGCGCCGTCGACGATCGCCGCCTCCAGGATCTCCTGCGGCAGGGTGCGCATGAAATTGGCGAGCACGAAGACGCAGAACCCGATCTGGAAGCCCACCTGCACGGCGATGACCGCCCAGTACGAGTCGAACATCGTCATCGAGTCGGACATCCAGTACGGCAGCGGGATGCGGTTGAAGACCACGTACAGCGGGGTCACGATGACCTGCTGGGGCAGCAGGTTGCCCGCCGTGAACAGCATCAACAGGAGCATTCCGCCGCGCAGTCGAAGCCGCGAGACCGCGAAGGCGACGAAGGCCGCGAGGAACAGCACGATCACCACGCCCGGCACCGCGATGATCAGGGTGTTGACGAAGTACTTCGTCATACCCGCATCGGTGAACGCCTGCTTGTAGTAGTCGAGGGAGAGGTGCTTCGGCAGGGAGAAGTAGCCGTCGCGGGACGTCTCGTCGTACGGGCGCAGGGAGGCGTAGACGGCGAGCAGCAGCGGCGCGAGGAAGGCCAGCGAGACCGCCATGAGGAAGGCGTGCACGCCGAGGCGCCCCGGGCGCACCCGGCGTCCGCGGGCGGCGGGGGTCGTGGTCGGGGCGGCGGCCGTGGGGGCGGGTGCGGTGTGGGTGGTCATCGGTTCTTCTCCCCTCGGATCTCCTGGACCAGGTACGTGATGACGAACCCGAGGGAGACGGTCAGCAGCACCACGGCGATCGCCGAGCCGAAGCCGATGCGGCTGGCCTCGCCGATGATGTTGTCGGTGACGAGCACCGAGAGCACTTCGAGGCCGTTGCGCCCGTGGTTGACGGCGTACACGATGTCGAAGGCGCGCAGCGACTCGATGACCGTGATGACGCCGACGATGACGTTGACCGGGCGCAGGGTGGGCAGGACGACCCGGAAGAAGGTCTGGCGCTCGCTCGCGCCGTCGATGGCCGCGGCCTCCTTCAAGGTGGGGTCCACCGCCTTGAGTCCCGCGAGGTAGAGGATCATCACGTAGCCGGTGTGCCGCCAGGCCGCGGCCAGCAGGATCATCCAGATGTTCACGTCCGGATCGCCGAGCCAGTCGGTCGGATCGCTCCGGTTGCCGAGCACCGCGTTGAGCGCTCCCTGGTCGCGCGAGAAGACCAGTTGGGCGATGAACCCGACGACGGCGAGCGAGAGTACGACCGGCATGTACAGCGTCGACTGGTAGAAACGGCTGAACCGTACGCCCCGGTCGATGAGGACGGCGAGCAGCAGCCCGAACGGCGTTGCCACCAGGCCGAGTACGCCCAGCCACATCAGGTTGTGCCGGACCGCCGGCCAGAACGGCGGATAGCCGGTGAAGAGGTCGGTGTAGTTCCGCGTGCCCACCCACTTCACGTCGCCGATGCCGTCCCAGCTGGTGAACGACAGGACGACGGAGGCGAGGGTCGGGCCCCACACGATGGCGAGGTCGAGCAGGACGGGCAGGCCTAGCAGCACGCCGAGGACGACGAGATCGCGGGCGGTGAACCGCCGGGGACCTCGTCGTCCTCCGCGCCGCGCGGTGATGAGCGCCACGGCGAAGTACTCCAAGTAAGGGCGGGCGGTGGGCAGTTGAAGCGACAGCGCGGGGGGCCGTCAGCCCTCGGACGCGAAGATGCTCTTCTTCTGCCGCTCGATGTCGTTGACGAGTCCGTCCACGTCGTTCGGGTTGCCGATGAACTTCTGGATGGCCGGGATCATCACCGTGGACGCGAAGTCGGGGCGGGTGTCGCGGTCCAGGAACTGCGAGATCTGCTTGGCCCCGGAGACCAGCTCGACCGCCTTCTTCTGCAACGGGCTGTACTTGGAGATGTCCGCACCGGAGTTGACCGCGATGTTGTTCGGGTCACCGGCCAGGTAGACGTCCTCCGCCTGCGGCGTGGCGAGCCACTTGAGCAGGTCCTTCGCGCTCTCCATGGACTGCTTGTTCTTCAGCTCCATGGCGTTCTTGGCGAGGAGGAAGCCGTCGATGGGCGCCTCGACGGCGTCCTGTCCGTACTGCGGATCCATCTCTGGGAACGGGAAGAACGCGATGTCGCCCTGGTCGGCCGCGGGGAACTGCTGGCCCACGTGCGGCAGTCCGAACACCGCCATGCCCGACTGCTTCTTCTGGAGGCTCCGCGCGGCTTCCTGCCAGGTACGCCCGTTGGCGCCCTGCTGGCAGTACGGAAGGATGCGGCGCCAGCTGTCGAAGACGTTCTTGACCCGCTTGTCGGTCCACGCCTCCTTCCCGGCCATCAGGCTCTTGTGGAACTCGTATCCGTTACTGCGCATGTTGAGATAGTCGAAGGTGCCCATGGCGGGCCAGCCGTCCTTGTCGCAGAACGCGATGGGATCGAGCTTGTCCTTGCGCATCTGCTTGGCGAGGTCGACGTACTGGTCGAAGGTCTTCGGCGCGGTGTAGCCGTGTTCCTGGAAGAGGCTCGCGCGGTGGAAGACGGCCCACGGGTAGTAGTAGTACGGCACGAAGTACTGCTTGCCGTCCGCGCCGGTCGACTGCGCTTTGAGCGCGTCGGAGAAGCCCTGGAAGCCCTGCCAGAGGTCGCTGATGTCGTAGAGCAGTCCCTTCTGCGCGAAGAACTGCATGCGGTAGCCCGCGAACCACATGAAGACGTCGTCCGGCTTGCCCTGGAGATAGCGGTTGATGTTCTCCTGGAAGGTGTTGTGGTCAACGGTGTTGACCTTGATCGAGCGGCCTTCCTTGGACTGTTTCTGATACGCCGCGAACGCGTCGGCGAACGCCTTCTTGGGGACGGCGTCCGACGAATTCGAGCCCAGCCGGATCGTCTTGGGGTCACTTCCGGGACCGCTGTCACACGCCGCGAGCAGCGAGGGCAGCGCGACCGCCCCGGCGCCGATCGCCGCACCCCGCAGAAGATTTCGCCGAGACATCCGATGTCCTGCCACGCCACCGGGCGCCACAGAACCGTTGAACGATGACTGCGCCATGTCCCCCTCCTTCGGGGTGCAACCCAACACAACCAAACGCGAGGCTTGGATCTCACCCCCAAGTCAGGGCGTCGTCAAGGGTTTTGACGCAAAGCCGAGCAACCGTTATCGCTTCTCACCCAACAGAGTCCAACAAGGCCTACCGAAAACGCTCGCAGGCGTGGAGGGGTGGCTGGGCGCGCGCGGCGGGCTCCGCCTTGCGTGCGCACGGAGAAGGGTGACGAAGCGTCACTTCCTTGGCAGAGCGAGGGCGTTGGAGACGCGGGTCAGTCGTCGGAGCGCTGATGGGCGGTCGGCGGCGGGCCCGTCACTTCAGCAGCGCCGCCGCCTCCCCCGCCCTACGCGCCGACGCGGCCGCCGCCGCGCCCACCAGGCCCGCGTCCGTGCCCATCAGGGCGGGCGCGACGGTGAGGCGCTGGACGAAGGAGAGCGTGGCGTAGTCGCGCAGGGCTCGGCGCAGGGGGGTGAACAGTACGTCGCCGGCGCCGGCCACTCCCCCGCCGACGACGGCGATGTCGATCTCGACGAGCGTCGCGGTCGCCGCGATGCCGGCGGCCAGCGCCCGGGCCGCGCGTTCGAAGGAGGCGGTGGCCACCGGGTCGCCGGAGCGTGCGGCCGAGGCCACGGCGGCGGCCGAGGTGTCGCCGTCCGGGCCGGGGCGCCAGCCGTTGTCCAGGGCGCGCCGGGCGATGTTGGGGCCGCTGGCGATGCGCTCGACGCAGCCGCGGGCTCCGCAGGGGCAGGCATCCCCGTCGAGGTCGACGCTGATGTGGCCGAGGTGGCCGGCGTTTCCGGTGGGGCCGGGGTGGAGCGCGCCGCCGAGGACGAGTCCGCCGCCGACGCCGGTCGACACCACCATGCACAGGGCGTTGTCATGACCGCGGGCGGCGCCGAGCCAGTGCTCGGCCGCCGTCATCGCGACGCCGTCGCCGACGAGCGTGACGTCGAGTCCGCCGGTGACCGCACGCACCCGGTCGACCAGCGGGAAGTCGCGCCAGCCGGGGATGTTGACGGGGCTGACCGTGCCCGTCGAGGCGTCGACCGGTCCCGCGCTGCCGATGCCGACGGCGACCGTACGCTCCCACAGGGGGGATCCGGTCAGCTCGGCCAGCACCGACTCGGCCGCGCGCATCACCGTGTCGCCGTCCTCGTGGGCGGGAGTCGGCCGCTGCGCCCGCAGGAGCAGCCGTCCATCGGCGTCCACCAGGGCTCCGGCGATCTTGGTGCCGCCGATGTCGAGCGCGGCCACGAGGTCGGTGTGCATCGAGGTCGGATCTCCTGGTGAGGACGGGTAACAGCAGGTCAAGATGAGAGTCTCCCCGGATGTGACAACGTTGTCCAGGGCCTATGCTCGACGCCACACACACCGTTATGGCACCGAACCCCGCCGGACGGCTCCCGACGACGACAGGACAGCGCACCGTGGCCGAGAACGCCCGCCACCCCGAGCACCGCTACGGCAACCGTCCGACGATGAAGGATGTCGCCGCGCGTGCCGGTGTCGGCCTCAAGACGGTGTCGCGGGTGGTCAACGGCGAGCCGGGCGTCACGCCGGACACCGAGCGGCGCGTGCAGGAGGCCATCGAGGCGCTGGGCTTTCGCCGCAACGACAGCGCGCGGGTGCTACGCAAGGGGCGTACCGCCTCGATCGGGCTTGTCCTCGAAGACCTCGCCGACCCGTTCTACGGGCCGCTCAGCCGTGCCGTGGAGGAAGTGGCCCGCGAGCACGGGGCGCTCCTGATCAACGGGTCGAGCGCCGAAGACACCGATCGGGAGCAGGAGTTGGTGCTGGCGTTCTGTGCCCGCCGGGTCGACGGGCTGATCGTGATCCCTGCCGGGTCCGACCACCGCTACCTCGAACCGGAGATAAAGGCGGGCGTGGCCACGGTGTTCGTGGACCGGCCGGCCGGGCAGATCGAGGCCGACGTGGTCCTGTCCGACAGCTTCGGCGGCGCGCGGGCGGGCGTGGCCCACCTCATCGCGCACGGCCACCGCCGGATCGGGTTCATCGGCGACCAGCCGCGGATCCACACCGCGACGGAGCGGCTGCGCGGCTATCACGCGGCGATGGCGGAAGCGGGGCTGTCCGTCGACGACTCCTGGGTGTCGCTCGGCTCGACCTCCCCGGAGCGGGTGCGCGGGGCGGCCGAATCGATGCTGGCCGGGCCCGATGCGGTCACGGCGCTCTTCGCGGGCAACAACCGGGTGACGGTGACGGCGGTACGGGTCCTCGCGGGGCGCCCGCATCCGGTGGCGCTGGTCGGCTTCGACGACATCGAACTCGCCGACCTGCTCGGCATCACGGTCATCTCGCAGGACGCGGCGACGTTGGGGCGGACGGCGGCGGAACTGCTGTTCCGGCGGCTCGACGGGGTTGGGGGGGTGCCGGCGCGGGTCGAGCTGCCGACGGTCCTGGTTCAGCGTGGCTCCGGCGAACTCCCGCCACCGCCCACCCACGGCTAGGCCGCCGCCGGGCGCGACGACTCGGCCCTGGGGGCCCGACCCTGACCGCCTCCCCCCTTCGCCCTCCCGCCGCGGGCGGCTGATCGCGCGATTCCTGCGCCCCAACCCCCTTCGACCCGCAGGCCGTGCTCGCTACTCGCGCAGTTCCTCGCGCCCCTGGCGGGGTTGGGGGTTGCCCGGCCTGCGTGGTTCCCCGCGCTCCTCGACCCGCCTTCGTCCGCAGGCCGTACGTGGCTGGTCGCGCAGTTCCCCGCGCCCCTGGCGGGGCTGGGGTTGCCGGGGTGGCATGTGGCCACGCGCCCTCAACCCGCCTTCGTCCGCGGACCGTGCTCGCTACTCGCGCAGTTCCTCGCGCCCCTGGCGGGGTTGGGGGGCGCGCCCCTAGAAGCCTTCGGTCTGGGGGCCGTGGTTGCTTCTCGCGCCTGCGCGCCTTAGCTGCTCGGTGCGGGGGCACCTTCAGCCTGTCCGGCGATTGAGGACGAGCGCCCTTAAGGCGCGAACGGGGTCTGGGGCGGAGCCCCAGGGGGTCGGAGCCGGCCGACCCCCGGCGTGGCGTCAGCAGGGTTTCAGGCCTGGGACCGGCTCGTCATTGGCGCCGCCCTTCACGTAAACCACGCTCACATAGACATTCGTGTTGCCACTGTCGTCATCGGTCCTGGCCCACCACGTGTTGGTCCACTTGCCATACGTCTCGCGACGGCCCAGATTCGTCTGGCAGTAGAAGTAGTTGGTGCCCGCATTGAGCACGCCCGCCGCGGTCCCGTCCTGCCGGATGGACTTCGCGCTGCGCCACACCTGGCAGTTGACCTTGCCTCCGGCGATCGGCTGACAGCTCCCCGCCGGCGGCGCGGCGCCGCCTCCCGCGCCGCCGGGACCGCCCGGGCCGGAAGCGCTCGGGGTGTTCTTCTTCGCGTCCGGCGTCCTGCCGGCCGCACCCTTCGCGTCGTCCCCCTTGGCGGGACTTCCCGATGCGGACGGCTTCGCGCCGGCGCCCGACGGCGAGCCCGACGGTGACGCCTTCGGGGATCCCGAGGGAGCATCGGCCGTGCCGCCGAGCCGGGCGGCGTCGCCCGGATCGTCCGAGGCGCCGGGGGCCGCGCTCCGCGCCGCGCCCACCGCCTGTTGCCCTCCGCCGGAGGTGTCCTCGCGGTCGAGCAGCGCATAGCCGACCCCGGCCCCCGCGAGGACGACGGCGGCGACTCCGGCCGCCACCAGCACCCTGCCACGGCCCCGCCCGTCGCTCGGTCGCGCCTCGGGCACGTGCGTGATCACCGGGCCGAAGGCTTGCGGGGCCTGGGGCGCGAGGTGCGGCTCGCCACCGGGGGTCCCGGCCGGCATCGCGGGGCCGAAGCCGTCGGGGCGGTGGGGCAGGACATCGCGCACGGTCGAGCTGCGCGGCGGCACGGCGGTCGGGACGGTCTGGACGGCGGTGGGTCCCGATGGGGCGGCGCCGTGCCCGCCGGCGACCTCTTCGAGCAGGCGCGCCGCGGTCTCCGCGTCGGGGCGGCGGGCCGGGTCCTTGTCCATCAGGCGCAGCAGGACGGGCCCGAGCGGACCCGCGCGGCGGGCCTCGGGCAGGGGGTCGACCACGATGGCGTTCAGCGTGGACCAGGTGGAGGTCCGGCGGAAGGGGGCCGCGCCTTCGACGGCCGCGTACAGGGTGGCGCCGAGCGCCCAGATGTCGGAGGCGGGGCCGGGGTCCTGGCCCTGGGCCCGCTCGGGCGCCAAGTAGTCGAGGGAGCCGACCAGTTCACCGCTGCGGGTGAGATGGGTCCGCGAACCGTCGCCGGGGTCGTCCATGGCGGCGATGCCGAAGTCGGTGAGGACCACCCGGCCCGAGGCGTCGAGCAGGACGTTGCCGGGCTTCACATCGCGGTGCAGGACACCCACCCGGTGGGCGGCGGCCAGCGCCTGGAGGACCTTGGCGCCGATGGCGGCGGCCTCGGCCGGTTCCAGGACGCCGCGCTCGGTGAGGACGTCGTCGAGGGAGGGGCCGTCGACGAGCTCCATGACGATGACGGGCCGGCCTTCGTGCTCGGTGACGTCGTGCACGGCGATGACCGAGGGGTGGCGGACCCGCGCCGCGGCGCGCGCCTCGCGCTGCATCCGCAGCCGAAGGTCGCCGAGTTCGGGCGCGGAGGCGTCGGTGTAGGCGCGCAGTTCCTTGACGGCGACCTCGCGGCCGAGCACCTCATCATGGGCACGCCATACGACGCCCATGCCGCCGCGGCCGAGCCGCGAGACGATCCGGTACCGGCCCGCCAGTAGTTGGCTCTCCCCCGTAGACACCGCTGCCCCGTCCCTGTGTGGCGATTGTGGTCGCGTACAGAGTACGGGGCAGGGGTGGGCGGGCTCGGGGGCGTCCGGTTCCGGTTCCGCTACGGGGCCGTGACGGTGAGGCTGCCGCGGCGGGGCGAGGAGAACGCGTCGAGGTCGGCGCGGGTCAGGCCGGTCAGCCGGGCCACCTCGGCGTTGTCGAGGGCGCCGCAGTCCAGGCCGCGCAGCAGGTAGCCGCTGAGCGCCTTGGCGGTGGCGGGCTCGTCCATGACGTCGCCGCCGGTCTTGGCGACGTACGCGGCGAGGCGTCCGGCGGCCTGCTCGAGGCCCTCGCGGTAGAAGGCGTACACCGCGGCGTAACGGGTCGGCATGTGGCCCGGGTGCATGTCCCAGCCCTGGTAGTAGGCGCGGGCCAGGGCGCGGCGGGTGAGGCCGTAGTGCAGGCGCCAGGCCTCGTGGACGTGCTCGGTGGAGCCGATGGGCAGCACGTTGGTCGAGCCGTCCGAGACGCGTACGCCGGTGCCCGCGGCGGCGACCTGCATGACGGCCTTGGCGTGGTCGGCGGCGGGGTGGTCGCTGGCCTGGTAGGCGGCGGAGACGCCGACGCAGGCGCTGTAGTCGAAGGTGCCGTAGTGCAGGCCGGTGGCGCGGCCCTGGGCGGCGTCGATCATCTTGGCCACGGCGGCGGTGCCGTCGGCGGCCAGGATGGACTGGCTGGTCTCGATCTGGATCTCGAATCCGAGCCGGCCCTCGGGCAGGTCGTGGGCCTTCTCGAAGGCGCTGAGCAGCCGCACGAAGGCGGTGACCTGCTCGGGGTAGGTCACCTTCGGGAGCGTGAGCACGAGGCCGTCGGGCAGGCCGCCGTGGCGCATGAGGGTGGTGAGGAATACGTCGGTGGTGCGGATGCCGCGGTCGCGGACGGCGGCTTCCATGCATTTCATACGAATGCCCATGTACGGGGCCGCGGTGCCGCTTTGGAAGGCTTCGGCGATGAGGCGGGCGGCGCGGGCGGCGTCGGCGTCCTCCTCGGCGTCGGGGCGCGGCCCGTAGCCGTCCTCGAAGTCGACGCGCAGGTCCTCGATGGGCTCGCGGGTCAGCTTGGCGCGCACCCGGTCGTACACCGGGGCGGCGAGCTCGTCGGAGATGCCCAGCACCTTGGCGAAGGAGGCGGCGTCGGGGGCGTGCTCGTCGAGCGCGGCCAGCGCCTGGTCACCCCAGGTGCGGATGGTGTCCGCGTCGAAGGCGTCGCCGGGTACGTAGACGGTGTGGACGGGCTGGCGGGTGCCGGGGTCGCCCGGGTAACGGCGGGCGAGCTCCTCGTCCACGGCGACGAGCGAGGCACTGATCTCCTCGCTGACGACGCCGGCGAGGCTCGTCGCCACCTGCTCCTGCTGACCCATCCTGCATCCTCCACACGGTCGAAACTTTTCCGCTTCACGGAATCAACAATCCGTATAGCGAAGTTAATCGGCCCACTCCCTCGCGTCAATGCTTACCGGGGGGTCTCCGAAACGGCCCGGGGCCGCGCGGTGAGGATCACCACGCGGCCCCGGGACCGGAAAGAACTCGCAGGTCAGCCCTTGCGGGACTGGACCTCTTCGGTCAGCTGCGGCACGACCTGGAACAGGTCGCCGACCACGCCGTAGTCGACCAGGTCGAAGATCGGGGCCTCGGCGTCCTTGTTGACGGCCACGATGGTCTTCGAGGTCTGCATGCCGGCCCGGTGCTGGATGGCGCCGGAGATGCCGTTGGCGATGTAGAGCTGCGGCGAGACCGACTTGCCGGTCTGGCCGACCTGGTTGGAGTGCGGGTACCAGCCCGCGTCCACCGCGGCGCGCGAGGCGCCGACGGCCGCGCCGAGCGAGTCGGCGAGGGCCTCGATGACCGCGAAGTTCTCGGCGCCGTTGACGCCGCGGCCGCCGGAGACCACGATCGCGGCCTCGGTCAGCTCGGGGCGGCCGGTCGACTCGCGCGGGGTGCGCGAGGTGACCTTGGTGCCGGTGGCCAGGGCCGAGAAGGTGACGGACAGGGCCTCGACGGCGCCCGCGGCGGGGGCGGCCTCGACGGCGGCCGAGTTCGGCTTGACCGTGATGACCGGGGTGCCCTTGGAGACGCGGGACTTGGTGGTGAAGGAGGCGGCGAACGCGGACTGCGTGGCCACCGGGCCCTCGTCGCCGGCTTCGAGGTCGACCGCGTCGGTGATGACGCCGGCACCGATGCGGAGCGCGAGGCGGGCCGCGATCTCCTTGGCCTCGGCGGAGGACGGGACGAGCACGGCCACGGGCGATACGGCCTCGTACGCGGCCTGGAGCGCGTCGACCTTCGGCACGACGAGGTAGTCGGCGAACTCGGGGGCGTCGGCGGTGAGGACCTTGACCGCGCCGTGCTCGGCGAGCGCGGCCGCGGTGTTCTCGGCACCCGCGCCGAGCGCGACGGCGACGGGGTCACCGATGCGGCGGGCCAGCGTCAGCAGTTCGAGGGTGGGCTTGCGGACGGCACCGTCCACGTGGTCGACGTAGACCAGAACTTCAGCCATGGGACTTCAATCTCCTGCACGTGCGAAGAAAAGGCGGGCGGTTGAGGGGCTCGGCGAGCCCTAAGCGGACGCGGCCCGGAAGGTGCCCGGGCCGGGTGGGCTTAGATGAACTTCTGGCTCGCGAGGAACTCGGCGAGCTGCTTGCCGCCCTCGCCCTCGTCCTTGACGATCGTGCCGGCCGTACGGGCCGGACGCGCGGCCGCGGAGTCGACCGCGGTCCAGGAGCCTTCGAGACCGACCTCGTCGGCCTCCAGGTCCAGGTCGCCCAGGTCCAGGGACTCCACCGGCTTCTTCTTGGCGGCCATGATGCCCTTGAAGGACGGGTAGCGGGCCTCGCCCGACTGGTCCGTCACCGAGACGACGGCCGGAAGCGAGGCCTCCAGCTGCTCGGACGCGGCATCGCCGTCACGGCGGCCCTTGACGGTGCCGTCCTCGACCGAGACCTCGGAGAGCAGCGTGACCTGCGGGACGCCGAGGCGCTCCGCGAGCAGCGCGGGCAGGACACCCATGGTGCCGTCGGTGGACGCCATGCCGCAGATGACCAGGTCGTAGCCGGTCTTCTCGATGGCCTTCGCGAGGACGAGCGAGGTGCCGATGACGTCGGTGCCGTGCAGGTCGTCGTCCTCGACGTGCACCGCCTTGTCGGCGCCCATCGACAGCGCCTTGCGCAGCGCGTCCTTGGCGTCCTCGGGGCCGACGGTCAGCACGGTGATCTCCGCGTCGTCCGCCTCGTCGGCGATCTGGAGTGCCTGCTCGACCGCGTACTCGTCGAGCTCCGAAAGGAGGCCGTCGACGTCGTCGCGGTCGACGGTCAGGTCATCGGCGAAGTGCCGGTCGCCGGTGGCGTCGGGCACGTACTTCACACAGACAACGATCCTCAAGCTCACGCCGGCTCTCCTACTGCATCGTCATTTCTGGGCTGCCTTGTTGCACGCAGCATAGGCGCCTGATGGGGCGGTTTCCGGTCGGGGCGACCGGCGCTCCGAACGAAATATTACTCGCCAGTACACCCAGCTTGTTCCCAGTAAGCAAGCGCTTTGAACTGTGACCTTGGCAACGGTGAGTAATCGTCCGGTGGGGGAACTCTCAGTCGCGCAGCGCGTTGAAGCGGCCCTGGTGATAGAGGAGGGGGCGGCCGGCGCCGGTGAGGTCGCCGGCGATCGCCTGGCCGAGCACGATGCGGTGGTCACCGGCTGGGATGCGGGCCACCACCTTGCAGACCAGCCACGCGAGGACGCCGTCGATGACGGGCACGCCCTCGGGTCCGGTGCTCCAGTCGGTGGGGGGCCCGAAGCGGTCGGCGCCGCTGCGGGCGAAGGTGGCCGCCAGGTCCTGCTGGTGCTCGCCGAGTATGTGCACGCCGATGTGGTCGGCCTCGGCCACCACGGGCCAACTGGAGGAGCCGGTACCGATGCCGAAGGAGACCAACGGGGGCTCGGCGGCGACGGAGTTGAGGGAGGTGGCGGTGAAGCCGACGGGCCGGCCGCCCTGTTGGGCGGTGATCACGGCGACGCCGGCGGCGTGCCGGCGGAAGACCGACTTGAGCAGTTCGGGAGAGGCGGCCTGTGCGGTACCGAGTTCGGGTGAAGCCGTCACGACAGTGTCCTTCTTCAAGAGGTGCGACAAGGGCTGCGGGTTCTCAGCAGCCCGGACAGCGCGCGCTCGCCGTGCGGGCGAGGTCCACTGGGGCGCGTCCATGGAGAAGGAGGTTTGTCGGCACATCGTCAGACTGTCGATCCCGCGCCGCCCCAGTCAAGTGCCTTCCGGGATGTGGGAGATCCCTCACGGTGCGTCGCCCTGGGACAGCGGGAACCATCACACCGCCTGCCCGAGCGCGGCGATGACGTCCGCCCTGCGGGGCTGTCCCTCCGCTCGGCGCACGACGGCGCCCCCGGCGTCGAGGACGAGGACCGTCGGGGTGCGCTCGATGCGCAGCTCCCGTACGAGCGCGAGGCGCTCCTCGGCGTCGATCTCCACATGGGCCACGCCGTCCACCATGGCGGCGACCTCCGCGAGCGTGCGCCGGGTCGCCCGGCAGGGCTGGCAGAAGGCGCTGGAGAACTGCACCAGGGTGGCCCGCCGCCCGAGCGCCGTCCCGAGCTCGGCCTCGCCGAGCCTGCGCCCTGTTCCGGGCTCGGCCTCGCCAGGCCTGCGCCCTCCTCCGAGTTCGGCCTCGCCGAGCCCGCGCCCCGTTCCCGGTTCGGCCTCGCCGAACTCGCGCCCTTCGTCGTCGTCACTCAAGACGTCTCCCCCCTCCACCGCCCCGGCCGTATCTCGTCTTCACACGGCCACTACCCGCACTGTCGTACGGTTGCAGCACGTATGGGCCCGCAATGATTCCTCCCCAGGCCGTGACCTGCGAAGACGTGATGAGAATCTCGCTCGCGCACTACGGGGGGACTGGCCAGTTCGGCTCGTATCGGGCACCATCTGCCCAAAGCCCAAAACCTACGGGCGCGTAACTTATTTCTCCGGGAGCACCCTCCCCGGGCACACGAAGGGTCTCCCCTCAGATGGCAGAACTCGTCTATCGGCCGGTCATCGGCGCCGCACTCGCGATGTTCAAGGCGCTCGACCTGAAGATCGACACCCAGGGTTCGGAGAACATCCCGCGCACCGGCGGGGCGGTGCTCGTCAGCAATCACATCAGCTATCTCGACTTCATCTTCACCGGGCTCGCGGCGCTGCCGCAGAAGCGGCTCGTGCGCTTCATGGCCAAGGAGTCGGTGTTCCGGCACAAGATCTCCGGCCCGCTGATGCGCGGCATGAAGCACATCCCGGTCGACCGCAAGCAGGGCGAGGACGCCTACCAGCACGCGCTCGCCTCGCTGCGCTCGGGCGAGGTGATCGGGGTGTTCCCGGAGGCGACGATCTCCCAGTCGTTCACGCTCAAGAGCTTTAAGTCGGGCGCCGCGCGCCTGGCCCAGGAGGCCGGGGTGCCGCTGATCCCGATGGCGCTGTGGGGCACGCAGCGGGTGTGGACCAAGGGGCGCCCGCGCAACTTCAAGCGCAGCCACATCCCGGTCACCATCCGCGTGGGTGAGCCCCTGGAGGCGCCTTCCGACCAGTACGCAGGCGCCATCACCCGGCGGCTGCGCGAAGCCTGCCAGGAACTGCTGGAGGCCGCTCAGCGCGCCTATCCGGTCCGCCCCAAGGACGCGAGCGACACCTGGTGGGTGCCGGCGCACCTGGGCGGCACGGCGCCGACGCCGGAGCAGGTGAAGGCGGCCGAGGCAGCGGGCTGAATCGTCACGCCTGTCCGCAGGCGGCGACCGGGGCGCGGACCGTGATCCGCGCCCCGGGGCTGAACTTCTCCAATTGCTCGGCCAGTTCGGCCCCGGCGGCGGCCAGGTCGCAGTGCGGGGCCATGCCTTCCAGAAGGAAGAGTGCCTCCACCGACTCCTCGGTGAGCCTGGTGCGCACTCCCTGACGCCAGTTCCAGCGGCGGCAGGTGACGCCCTCGTCGTCGCACCACACCACTTCGCCCGCGTCCGGGTGCTCGATGACCGCCTCGCCGCCCGCGACGGTGTGGAACGGCTCCTGGCCGGCGGCCCGCACCAGGCGCATCGCGCCTTGAATGCGGTCGGCGTCCTCGCCGCCGACCGGCACCAGGTGGGCGACGCTGATCGCGTTGTAGACGTCCACGAGCCGGTTGACCCGCGGCAGCCCGCCGTCGGCGAGGGCCCGCCTGGCGAGCGCTTCCGCCGAGTTGCGGGTGCGGTTCGGCTTGGAGCCGAAGGCGGTGTACGTCGCGCGCCAGGCGGCGAGGTGCGGGTCCTCGTGCGGGGCCCGGCCCGCCAGCCGCCCGGCGAGGCGTCGCGCGGCGTCGTCGAGCAGGGCCGAACTCGCCGCGTCGCTGGGCGCGTTGACGAGTCCGGACGCCTCGACGACGACATGGGTGAAGCCCGGCGCGAGGGCCCGGACGTCGTCGGACACGGTGAGTGCGAGCGTCATGGTCGGTGGTGCCTCACAGTTCGGTCGGGTAGATCGGCCACAGCGACGGCCGGTCGGGTGCGGTTTTCAGGGCCCGCAGGACCGCCTCATGAGGTACATCGTAAAGCACCGGGTAGTCCACTTCACTGAACTCGGGCCGCGCCCGCCACGCGAGCCGCTCCTCGTCGAGCGAGAACCGGGCGTCCACCCCGGGCTTGTTGCCCCGCGCGTCGACGCGCGCCCAGAGGTCCGACCCGGGCAGCCGGAGCGCCACGAGGCCGTGCACGAAGGGGCGGGAGCCGTCGTCGTCGGCGAGCCGCTGGTAGCAGAACGCGGCCGGGATCCCCTCGGCCCGCAGCAGGGCGGCCAGCGCATGGGACTTGGCGCAGCAGATGCCGGTGCCCCGGGCCAGGACGTCGGAGGCCCGCCAGGTCACCGCCAGGTCGCCCGAGTCCTGGGAGTGCGTGATCTCGTCCCGTACGAAGGTGTAGGCAGCCTCGGCGTATGTGTATGCGTCGTGGGTTCCGGCGGCGAGCCGGGCGGCCGTCTCGCGCACCAGCGGGTGCCGATGATCGACGACATCGTCCGCCACCAGATAGGCGGAGAGTTGGGGGTTGCGCTGAATGAGCTGCATGGCATGCGAGCGTACGAACGCGGCCGACCGCAAGTCAATGCCTTTACGGTCGACCGCATAAGTATTCAGGCGAGAGCGATCGGCTAGCGCGCCATTTCTTCCTTCAGCGCCAGCAGGAAGCCGTCCACGTCGTCCTCGGTGGTGTCGAAGGAGCACATCCACCGGACGTCGCCGGCCTTCTCGTCCCAGAAATAGAACCGGTAGCGCTTCTGGAGCCGCTCACTGACGTCGTGCGGGAGCCGGGCGAACACCGCGTTGGCCTGCACCGCGTGCAGGATCTCCACGCCGTCGACCTGGCGCACCCCCTCGGCCAGGCGCTGGGCCATGGCGTTGGCGTGGCGGGCGTTGCGCAGCCACAGGTCCTTGGCGAGCAGGGCCTCCAACTGCACCGATACGAAGCGCATCTTGGAGGCGAGCTGCATCGACATCTTGCGGATGTGCTTCATCTGGTGGACCGCGTCCGGGTTGAGCACGACGATCGCCTCGCCGAACAGCATCCCGTTCTTGGTGCCGCCGAACGACAGGACGTCCACGCCGACCGTGTTGGTGAACGTACGCATCGGCACGTTCAGCGAGGCGGCCGCGTTGGATATCCGCGCGCCGTCGAGGTGGACCTTCATTCCGCGCTCATGGGCGTGGTCGCAGATGGCCTTGATCTCGTCGGGCGTGTAGACCGTGCCCAGCTCGGTGTTCTGGGTGATCGAGACGACCTGCGGCATCGCGCGGTGCTCGTCCTCCCAGCCCCAGGCCTGCCGGTCGATGAGCTCCGGCGTCAGCTTGCCGTCGGGCGTCGTCACCGTGAGCAGCTTCAGGCCGGCCATGCGCTCGGGCGCTCCGCCCTCGTCCACGTTGATGTGGGCGGTGTCGGCGCACACCACGGCACCCCAGCGGTCGGTCAGCGCCTGGAGCGCCGTGACGTTGGCGCCCGTCCCGTTGAAGACCGGGTAGGCCTGGGCGCCCGCGCCGAAGTGGCTGTGCATGACGCGCTGAAGGTGCTCGGTGTAGTCGTCCTCGCCGTAGGCGATCTGATGACCGCCGTTGGCGAGGGCGAGGGCGGCGAGGACTTCGGGGTGCGCGCCGGCGTAGTTGTCGCTGGCGAAGCCGCGCACCGCCGGGTCGTGGTGGGCTCGCGCGTCCGTCCTCACGGCTTGGGGGTCAGCCACAGGCGCTGTCCGTTCACTTCCTGGGCGGGCTTGTCCCACACTCCGGCGATGGCGTCGGCCAGCTCCGTGACATCGGTGAAGCCCGCGAACTTCGCATTGGGTCGCTCGGCGCGCATCGCGTCGTGCACCAATGCCTTGATCACCAGGATCGCAGCAGCGGCCTGCGGACCGTCCTCGCCCCCCGCCTTGCGGAAGGCGTCCCCGAGCGCCAGCGTCCACGCCTCGGCGGCGGCCTTGCCGGCGTTGTAGGCGGCGTTGTTCGCGGTGGGCTTGTGCGCACCGGACTGGCTGACCAGGACGAAGCGGCCCCGGTCACTGCGCAGCAGCCCGTCGTGGAAGGCGAGCGAGGTGTGCTGCACGGTCTTGATCAGCAGCTTCTCCAGGAGGTCCCAGTCGGCCAGATCCGTCTCCGGGAAGGAGGCGCTGCCGCGCCAGCCGCCGACGAGGTGGACCAGGCCGTCGATGCGCCCGAACTCCTTCTGGGTGCGCTCGGCCCAGTCGCGGGTGGCCTGGAGGTCGAGCAGGTCCACGGTGTCGCCGGTGACGGTGGCCCCGCCGTGGGCGTACCGCGCCGCGTCCACGGCCTCGGCCAGGCGTTCCGGGTCCGCGTCGGCGCCGACGACGACGGCGCCCGCTTCGGCGAGCCGCAGCAGCGCGGCCCGCCCGGCGGGTCCCGCCGCTCCCGCGACGGCGACGACTGCCCCGTTGAGAGGTCCGTTGTTCATCTTCCTCGCCCCTTCCGAACCGTCCGTACGAGAGCTCACGCGGCGGCCCCGGCCGGAGCGGAAGCGGCGGTGATCCCCTTGGTGGAGGCGATCACGTTCTTCAGCTTCTTGGAGAGCGCCTCATAGAACATGCTGAGCGGAAACTCGTCCGGAAGCACGTCGTCGACGAGCTTGCGGGGCGGCTGCGTCAGGTCCAGGGCGTCGGGACCCTTGGCCCAGCGCGATCCCGGGTGCGGGGCGAGGTAGGTGGAGACCAGGTCGTACGCGGCGAACCAGTGGACCAGCTTCGGCCGGTCGATGCCGTCGCGGTAGAGCTTCTCGATCTCGGCGCACAGCTGGTTGGTGACCTGCGGGGCGCGGTCCCAGTCGATGTGCAGCTTGTTGTCGGTCCAGCGCACGACGTCGTGCTTGTGCAGGTAGGCGAAGAGGAGCTGGCCGCCGAGCCCGTCGTAGTTGCGGACGCGGTCGCCGGAGACCGGGAAGCGGAACATCCGGTCGAAGAGCACGGCGTACTGGACGTCGCGGCCGTGCTGGTTGCCCTCGGCCTCCAGCTTCACGGCCTCCTTGAAGGCGGTGAGGTCGCAGCGCAGCTCTTCGAGGCCGTACATCCAGAACGGCTGGCGCTGCTTGATCATGAAGGGGTCGAACGGCAGGTCGCCGTGGCTGTGGGTGCGGTCGTGGACCATGTCCCAGAGCACGAACGCCTTCTCGCAGCGCTCCTGGTCGGCCACCATCTCCCGGATGTCATCGGGGAGTTGGAGACCCAGGATGTCCACGGACGCCTCGGTGACGGCACGGAACCGGGCCGCCTCGCGGTCGCAGAAGATGCCGCCCCAGGTGAAGCGCTCGGGGGCTTCGCGCACGGCGATGGTCTCGGGGAACAGCACCGCCGAGTGGGTGTCGTAGCCCGAGGTGAAGTCCTCGAAGGTGATGCCGCAGAACAGCGGGTTGTCGTAGCGGGTCGCCTCCAGCTCGGCGAGCCACTCGGGCCAGACCATGCGCAGCACGACCGCTTCGAGGTTGCGGTCGGGGTTGCCGTTCTGCGTGTACATGGGGAAGAGCACCAGGCGCTGGAGCCCGTCGGCGCGGTCGGCGGCCGGGTGGAAGCTCATCAACGAGTCCAGGAAGTCCGGCACGTCGAAGGCACTGTCCGCCCACTTGCGCAGGTCGCCGACGATGGCGCGGTGGTAGGCCGCGTCGTGCGGCAGCAGCGGGGAGAGCTGCTCGACAGCGGCGATCACCTGGTCGAGGGTGGCCTCGACGACGGCGCGGGGCGGGGCGCCCTCGGCGTCGAAGTCGATCGAGCCGTCCTTGGACTGCCAGGGCCGGATCTCCTCGACGGCATTCTTGAGCGCGGTCCACGCGGGGTGGTCGACCACCCGCCGGTCGGCACTTGCGCCCCCCACGGCCGGGTCCTGCACAAGAATTTCCGTCATGTCACTTCCTCCACAGGAGAACCTAGCGTCAAGACACCGTATCCGTGTTCGGTTCTTTCCCTCAAGAGGAAGCTCAACAAATTATCCTGTGATGTTTGCGTTGCGCCGCTCATCTTCCTGTGCCAGCGCAATGGCACGGCTAATGGCTACGGCGAAGATGGTGAGCGGGGTCACTACCGGAAGGCGGCCGTCCGGTGCGATCCGCCAACGCCACGACGAAGATCACGGAGCATCTCACGGGCCCTTCGGGGGTTGTTTCCAGGTGCCGCGCTCACTTCAATTCGCCCTATGCCCAGTCGTCAGATCCCCAGCGAGCAAGAACCCCCACGGCCGCTGCCGCCGACGGCCTGGGCGGTCCTCGGGCTGCTCTCGTTCCCCGGCGAACGGACCGGCTACGAGCTCAAGAAGTGGGCCGACGCCTCGCTGCGCTTCTTCTACTGGTCACCCGCGATCAGCCAGATCTACGCCGAGCTGCGCCGCCTGGAGACGCTCGGGTACGCCACCTCGCGCCGCTCGGGACCGGAGGAGCCGCGCACCAAGCGGCGGTACGCGATCACCGAGGCGGGCCGCGCCGCGCTCGCCGCCTGGGCCGACTCGACGCAGGACGTGGGCCCCCCGGTGCTCAAGCACCCCCTGGTGCTGCGGATCTGGCTCGGGCACCTGGCGGCGCCGGAGCGGCTGCGCGCGCTGGTCGAGGAGCATCTGGCGCGCACCGAGGCCGAGTTGCGGCAGGTGCGGGCCGCGCTGGCCCGCGCCGAGGACCACGCGGAGTGGGCGCATCCAAGGATCGCGCTGCGCTGGAGCGAGCTGCGGGAGCTGGCCGAGCTGGAGCTCGCGAGGGCGATGCTCGCCGACCTGGACCGTCTGGCGCCGCCCCGGGGTGCGATTCCGGTCAGCCACGACGGATGGCCCGGTCCCGGATGAGGTCCGGCCGGCGGGCGCGTCAAGGGCGAAAGGAATCGCCCACGGGCGAGTGACGCGGGTTGGCCCGCGCGGGGTGCGCACAGGTAGGACGGACTCCCCCAGACCGCCGACCGCACCCCGGAGCCGCGCCCGTGAGTACCCGCGCCGTCCTTGTCGCAGCCCTGATCACCGGTCTCGTCCTCGGGATCGCGTCAACCCGCGCGGACGACTCCGATGCGCCCCGCGTGCCGGGGTCCGTTGCGGTGGCGGGCCGTTAGGCTGCGGCTGCCGCGCGGGCACGGGACCGCATCGCGCGCGCATACCGCCGTCGACGGAAGCGAGGCCTGTCTTGACGTTCCTCACCATCGGTCATCGCGGGGTCATGGGTGTCGAACCGGAGAACACCCTGCGTTCCTTCATCCGCGCGGAACGCGCGGGCATGGACGTCATCGAACTCGATCTGCACCTCAGCAAGGACGGCGCCCTCGTCGTCATGCACGACGCCGAGGTCGACCGCACCACGGACGGCACGGGCCCCATCGGGGAGCTGACCCTGGCCGAGCTGCGGGAGCTGGACGCCGGGCAGGGCGAGCGCGTCCCCGTGTTCGAGGAAGTGCTCGACGCGGTGAAGACCCCGATCCAGGCAGAGATCAAGGACCCCGCCGCTGGCCGCGCGCTCGCCGAGGTGATCCTGCGGCGGGACCTGGTGGGCCGGGTGGAGGTCCTCTCGTTCCACGACGCGGCGCTCGCCGAGATCGCCGCGCTGGTACCGGGCCTGCGCACCGGGCTCGTCGACGACGACTGGGGCCCCGACCTCCTGGACCGGGCGCGCGCCGTCGGCGCCGGGAGCCTGGTCCTGAGCCTCGAACGGATCACCCTGGAGACGGTCGAACGGGCCCATGCCGCAGGGCTCAAGGTGATCGGCTGGACCGTCAACACCCAGGACCATCTGCGTCTCGTCCGCGCCCTGCAACTGGACGGCGCGACGACCGACCACCCGGAGATCCGTCGCACCGGCCGCTTCACGGCGTGAGCGTCGCGCCCGGCTCCCGGCCCGGTCGAGTCCTGGGCCGGCCCGCGCCTCGGCTCAGGCCAGTTCCTTGACCAGCAGCTCGAACGCGAGGTCGTCGCGCTGCGGCAGCCCGAAGCGCTCGTCGCCGTACGGGAAGGGCGTCAGCTTTCCCGTACGGCGGTAGCCGCGCCGCTCGTAGAAGGCGATCAGCTCCTCGCGCACCGAGATCACGGTCATGTGCATCTCGCGCACCCGCCACTCGACCCGCGCGACGCGCTCGGCCTCGGCGATGATCCGCTTGCCGAGGCCCGCGCCCTGAAGCGCGGGAGACACCGCGAACATGCCGAAGTAGGCGGCCTCACCGCGGTGTTCGAGCTGGCAGCACGCCACGAGCGCGTCGTCGAGCCACACGGTGAGGAGCTTGCTGGCGGGTGCCGTGATGACCGCGCGCACGCCCTCGGGGTCGGTGCGCTGACCTTCGAGGATGTCGGCCTCGGTGGTCCATCCGGCCCGGCTGGAGTCGCCGCGGTAGGCCGACTCGATGAGCGGGACCAGCGCCTCGATGTCGGCTTCCGTGGCGTCCCGGTAGGTCAGCTCCGCGTCGGCGCGGCGGGCGGTGTCCATCGTGCGGTCTCCCTGCTGATCGATTGCGCTGGGGCGGCCACCCGAGCCTAACCCGGCGGCCAGATCCGCCGGACAGGCCCTAGGGTCCCCTGTCATGGTGCATGTACTGAGCAGTCGGACCCTTCTGCGCCCCACCGACCCCGAGCGTTCGCGGGCCTTCTACGGCGAGCGTCTGGGGCTGCCCGTCTACCGCGAGTTCGGCACGGGGCCCGAACGCGGCACGGTGTACTTCCTCGGCGGCGGCTTCCTGGAGGTGTCCGGCCGCGCCGAGCAGCCGCCCGCTCCGGGACTCCAGCTGTGGCTCCAGGTCGCCGATGTGACCGCGACGCACGAGGAGCTCGTGGCGCGCGGGGTGGTGATCGCGCGGCCACCGGTGCGCGAGCCGTGGGGGCTCATCGAGATGTGGATCGAGGACCCCGACGGGGTGCGGATCGCCGTCGTGGAGGTCCCCGCCGACCACCCGCTGCGCTACCGCCCCTGAAGACCGGACGGCGTCCGGCGGCACCCCGTCCCGCCGGACCGCCCCGCCACCGGGCTCCGCACCCGCTCCTGACCGGCTCCTGACCGGCGAAGATCCCCCGCGCGCTCCCCTTGTGTGTCCCTGCGCCCGCGTATGCGGCCCCGTCGACGGGCATCGACTCGTCGGCAGGGCGTCACATCGAGCGGGGAGGTACGCCGTGCACGGTCCGGTGCTGCCCGGCTGGCTGCTCGTCGCGCTGTGCGCGGCGACGGGCTCGTACTGTCTGCTGCGCATGCGCAGCGGCTCCGCGCGAGCCCGGCGGGCGGCGGGCGGCGAGGCGGTGATGGGGTTCGGGATGGCCGCGATGGCCGTGCCCGCCGCCTTCCTGGCGCCACCGCCGTGGATGCTGACGGGGTACGCGGTGGTCTTCGGCGGCGCCGCGCTGCGCGCCCTGTGGCTCGCGTGGGGCGGCGCGCACCATCTGCACCATGTGGTGGGTTCCCTGGCGATGGTCTACATGGCGCTGGCGATGACACCGCCGGCCGGTGGGGCCGGTGCACAGGCCGGGCACGCGGGGCACGCCGCGGGCGGTGTCCCGCTCCTGACCGGGGTGTTGCTCGTGTACTTCGCGGGGTACGTCCTGTCGACGGGCGCCCGGCTGCTGCCCGGCGCGGCCGCGGGAGCGCCGGGCGCGACCCTCACCTGGGGCGCGCGGCCCGAACTGGCGCTGGCCTGCCGCCTGTCGATGGGGATCGCCATGCTGGCCATGCTGGTGACGGTCTGAGCCCCCCGGCGGGCCCGACGCCCGGGCCGATCGTGGCATACGTCACTTGGTGGTCGCGGACATACCTATGACGGCGGCCCCGCTCATAGGCTGAGACCATGACGGTCTCCCTCGCGTTGCTGGTGCTCGGCCTGGTGTCCGCCGTCGCCGCGCCGCGGCTGCTCGCCCGCGCCGACTGGGTCGAGCGCGAGCCGGTGGTGGCGCTGTGGGTGTGGCAGTGCGCGGTGGCGGCGGTGCTGCTCTGCTTCGGGCTCGCGATGGTCCTCAGTGCCGCGTCGGCCTGGCGGACCGTGCGCGGCCAGGTCTTCGCGCCCGCGCCCCGGGCGGTGGTCGAGGCGTATGCGCTGGGCCCGTACGGCCCGTGGTCGGCGGCGCTCGCGGTGGTGCTCTTCCTCGGTGGCGCCTGGACCGGGGCGATGCTCACCCGGGAGATCCGGGACAGCTGGGCCAGGCGTCGTCGGCGCCGCGCGGAGCTGCGCCTGCGCTCGCCGCTGCTGCCCGGCGAGGAGCCCTCGGGCGAGCGTCTGGTGGTCCTGGAGGCGGCGCGGCCCGACGCCTGGTGGCTGCCCGGCCAGACGCCCCAACTGGTCATCACCACAGCGGCACTTCAGCGTCTGAAGGGCCATCAACTCGATGCGGTGCTCGCCCACGAGGTCGGGCACGCCCGGGCCCGCCACGACTGGCTGCTGCACTGCGCGGGGGCGCTCGCCCGCGGGTTCCCCCAGGTGCCGGTGTTCGCCGCGTTCCGCGACGAGATGCACCGCCTGGTGGAGTTGGCCGCCGACGACGTGGCGTCGCGTCGCTTCGGCCGCCTCACCATCGCGCTCGCCCTGGTCGAACTCAACGAGCACCGCGGGGTGTTCGGGCCCTGTCCCGCGCCGGACGGTCAACTCCCGCAGCGGGTCCACCGGTTGCTGTCCGCGGCCCCCCGGCTGTCCGCGAGCCGCCGGCTGCGGCTGACCGCGTACGCCGCGCTCGTTCCCGCCGTGCCGCTGGTCGTCGCCTTCGTGCCCGGGCTGCACGCGCTGGGCTAGGGCCTGTCCGGCGGATCTTGTCTGGGACGCGGGGGGCTGCCACGCCCATCTGCGGCGTTGTCGTCGGTTGCCGACGCTCCGCGTCGCCGCCCTCCTCCGCCTTGCAGCTAGACGCACCAGCCCCCCGCTCACCAGCACCACAAGGCCAAGGCACCCCGACGACGACCAGATCCGCCGGACAGGCCCTAGCCGCGCCCGGCCGGATCGGCTTGGATCATCCCCATGCTGCTCACCGCCCCCGAGGCCCGCTCCCGCCCGGCCGCGCCCCTGCGCGCCGGACTCCTCTGTCTCGCGCTCGCCGCGGTGCTGCTCGCTCTGGTGGTGGCGGGGTGGAGCCCGTTGACGTCGTTGGACCGGGCGATCGCGCAGGGGCTGCACCGCCGGGCCGTCGCCGACCTCGGTCTCACCCACGCCCTGCGGATCCTGAGCGACTGGGTGTGGGATCCCTGGGCGATGCGGGCCCTGCTCGCGGTGGTCGTCGCCGTGCTGCTGCGGCGCGGCGAGCGGCTGCTCGCGCTGTGGGTCGCGGCGACCAGCGCCCTCGGCACGGCCGTGCAGCAGGGGATGAAGGCGGCCGTGGGCCGGGACCGGCCGCGCTGGCCCGACCCGGTGGACTCCGCCGGTTTCGCCGCCTTCCCCTCCGGCCACGCCCTCACCGCGACGGTCGCCTTCGGGCTGATCGTGTGGCTGCTCTCGCTGCACGGGGCGGGGCGCGCGGTGCGCGGGACCGTCCTCGCGGTCGGGGTGGTCTCCGCGCTCGGCGTGGGGTTCACCCGGCTCTTCCTGGGCGTGCACTGGTTCTCCGACGTGTTGGGCGGCTGGCTGCTGGGGGTGGCGATCGTCACGCTGAGCGCGGCGGCCCACCGCCGCTGGGTCTTGAACCGGGCTCCGTGAACAGGCGAGGATCGCGAACATGACGATCAAGGGCGTTCTCTTCGACTTCTCCGGCACCCTCTTTCGCGTCGAGCCGGTGAGCGACTGGCTTTCCGCCGCGCTCGACGAGTGCGGCATCACGCTGCCCGCGGCTGAATTCGCCCGCTGCGCACGGGAGTTGGAGGAGTTCGGCGCCCTGCCCGGCGGCGCCAACCCGCTGCGGATGCCCGAGCGGCTCACCGAGCTGTGGGGCGTGCGCGACAAGGACTGCGAGTTGCATCGCCGGACGTACACGGGTCTGGCCGGCGAGGTGGAGCTGCCCGATCCGCGCCTGTACGACCTGCTCTACGACCGCCACATGACCCCGGAGGCGTGGCGTCCCTACCCGGACACCAAGCCGGTGCTCGCCGCGCTGCGGGAGCGCGGCGTCAAGGTCGGCGTGGTCAGCAACATCGGCTGGGACCTGCGGCCGGTCTTCCGTGCGCACGGCCTGGACGACTTCGTCGACGCGTATCTGCTGTCCTTCGAGCACGGGGTGCAGAAGCCCGACGAGCGGTTGTTCCGGGCGGCGTGCGAGGCGATCGGCCTGGAGCCGGCCGAGGTGGTGATGGTGGGCGACGACCGGCGGGCGGACGGCGGCGCGGCGGCCCTCGGCTGTGCGGTGCACTTCGTGGACCATCTGCCGGCGGACGAGCGCCCGGACGCACTGCTCCCGGTCCTCGCGCTGGCCGAGGACGGCCGCTGAGGCCGGAAGAAGGGCGGAAGAAAGGGGCCACCCGTCCGGGGTGATCCCCCGCGTCACCCCGAACGAGCAGCCCACGCGCAGGTCGGTCCCCGGCGAAGGGGTACCGCCCCGCGACAGCCTGAGTATATTGGCTCAGAGCCAGTCAACGCAGGAGTTACAGCATGTCCCCGCGCAGCGCATCGGTCAATGAAGAACTGCGCAGACGTTCTCGCGAGCGGCTGCTGCAAGCCACGGTGGAGCTGGTGGCGGAACGCGGCTACGAGGCGACGACCCTCGGGGACATCGCGGACCGCGCCGGTTCGGCCCGCGGCCTGGTGTCGTACTACTTCCCGGGCAAACGCCAACTGCTCCAGTCCGCGGTGCACCGGCTGATGCACCTGACCCTGGAGGCGGGCCTGGAGCGCGAGCCCCGGACGTCCGACGGGCGCGAACGGCTGGCCCGGGCGATCGACGCGATCCTCGGGCTCACCCATGAGCAGCCGGTCCTCATGCGGGCCCACATGGCGGGGATCCTGCAAGCCCAGGGCTTCGTGCGGTGCCCGGAGCAGCAGCGCCTCGCGGCCCTGCTGCGGGACACCGTCGAGCGGTACGGCGCCCGGGACGTGGACACCGAGTACCCGCTGCTGCGGGCCAACCTGATGGGGGCGGTCTTCGCCGCGCTGCTGCCGGGCGCCCCGATGGACGCGGTGAAGCTGCGGGCCGAGCTGTTCCAGCGGTACGGCCTGGACTGGGAGCTGGGCGACCCGCCGGTGCCGGTCCCCTGACCTCCGCGCCCCTCCCCGGCCGGTGGGCGCCGGGCCCGTCCCCTGACCGGCGGCGCAGGTCTATCCGCCGTGCGCACGGCGGTGCCATCCTGAAGGCCCTGCGGTTTCCGCGGTTCTCTCTCCCCGAGGAGCACCCGCCATGCTGCGCATCGCCGTCGTCGGATCCGGGCCCAGCGGTGTCTACACCGCCCAGAGCCTGGTGGAGCAGAGCGCGGTGACGGAGGTCCGGGTGGACGTCCTGGACCGGCTGCCGTGCCCGTACGGCCTGGTCCGCTACGGCGTCGCCCCGGACCACGAGAAGATCAAGTCGCTCCAGAACAACCTCCGTACGGTGCTGGAGGACGACCGGGTCCGTTTCCTCGGACATGTCGAGGTCGGTCCGGGCGGCGTCTCGCCGGAGCTGTTGCTGCGGCTCTATCACGCGGTGGTGTACTGCGTCGGCGCCAAGTCCGACCGGCACCTGGGGATTCCCGGCGAGGAGCTCCCGGGCAGTTTCTCCGCGACCGAGTTCGTCTCCTGGTACAGCGCGCATCCCGACAGCGACCCGGGCGGCTTCGTGCTGGGCGCCCGTTCGGCCGTGGTGATCGGCGCGGGCAATGTGGCGGTGGACGTGGCGCGCATGCTGGCGCGCGGCGCGGACGAGCTGCGCTCCACCGACGTGCCGCAGTCCGCGCTCGGCGCGCTCGCCGTCAGCCGGGTGCGCGAGGTACACATGGCGGCCCGGCGCGGCCCCTCCCAGGCCCGCTTCACCACCAAGGAGCTGCGCGAGCTGGGCGGCCTGCCGGGGGCGGACGTCACGGTGCGCGTCGACGAACTGGCCCGGGACCCGGACTTCGTCGATCCGGCCGCGCTGCCGGGCCCGGTGCGGCGCAACGTGGAGGTGATGCGCGGCTGGGTGGGTCGCGCGGCGCGGCCCGGCGCGCGGGCGCTGCACCTGCGGTTCTATCTGCGGCCCGTGGAGATCCTGGAGCGGGACGGCAGGGTGGGAGCGGTCCGTTTCGAACGGACGACGCCGGACGGCAGCGGCGGGGTCATCGGCACGGGGACGTACGAGGACATCGAGGCGCACCTGGTGCTGCGCGCCGTCGGCTATCTCGGGGTGCCGCCGATGGGTCTCCCCTTCGATCCCGCGACCGGGACCGTGCCGCACGCGGCGGGCCGGGTCCTGCGCGCGGGGGCCGCGTCGCCGGGCGAGTACGTGGCGGGCTGGATCAAGCGCGGCCCCACGGGCGTCATCGGCACCAACCGGCCCTGCGCCAAGGAGACGGTGAGCTCGCTCCTCGCGGACGCGTCGCAGCTGGCCGACCGCACGGTCGCGGCCGAACCCCTGGACGCGCTGCGGGAGTTGGGGCTGCGCCCGGTGACCTGGCGGGGCTGGCTGGCGATCGAACGGGCGGAGGCCGAGCTCGGTCACTCGCTGGGGCGCCGCTCGGTGAAGATCCCCGACTGGGACGGGCTCCTCGCGGCCTCGGGCGACGCGGGCTGAGGCATACCGCCGTCAGACGCCGTCACCGAGGCGCCCGGCCTGCCTGCCCGCGGCGTCCAGCACGCTGTCGAGGAGTCCGGGGAAGAGGGCGTCGAGGTCGTCTCGGCGCAGGCCGTTCATCTTGGCGGTGCCCCGGTAGACCTGCCGGATCACACCGCTCTCGCGCAGGACGCGGAAGTGGTGGGTGGTCGTCGACTTGGTGACGGGCAGCACGAAGTAGGAGCAGGAGAGCTCGCCCTCGGTGGTGGCGAGCGCCCGCACGACCCGCATCCGCATCGGGTCGGACAGCGCGTGCAGGATGCCCTCCAGGCGGATCTCGTCGCGCTCCGGGTGGGCGAGTTCACGGGTGTTCGTCACGGTGGTCACGCGTTCATTGTACGAGGACCGTCGTAGTTTGACATCCCCCGTACTACGAGAGTTATCGTACGAAGCGATCCCGGCACCGCACCGGTGCCTCGGGCCGTTTCGACTGGAGTATGCCGTGGCTGCTGCGAGTGCCCTCTTCGAACCCTTCACCCTGCGGTCCCTGACCGTCCCCAACCGGGTCTGGATGGCTCCGATGTGCCAGTACTCGGCCGAGGTCTTCGGGCCGAACGCGGGCGTGGCCAACGACTGGCACTTCGCCCACTACGCCGCCCGCGCCACCGGTGGCACGGGTCTGATCCTGGTGGAGGCCACCGCCGTCAGCCCCGAGGGCCGCATCTCCCCCGCGGACCTGGGCATCTGGAACGACACCCAGGTCGCGGCGCTGCGCCGGATCACCACGTTCCTGGAGAGCCAGGGCACGGTCCCCGGCATCCAGCTCGCACACGCCGGCCGCAAGGCCTCCACGGACCGGCCCTGGCACGGTGGCGCCCCGCTGGCGCCGGACAGCGAGGAGGGCTGGCAGCCGCTGGGGCCGAGCCCGGTGGCGTGGGACGAGCGCCACACCGTCCCCACCGAACTGACGGTTGATCAGATCCAGTCCGTGGTCGGCGAGTTCGCGGCCGCGGCCCGCCGGGCCCTGGACGCCGGTTTCAAGGTCGTCGAGATCCACGGCGCGCACGGCTATCTGATCGGCCAGTTCCTCTCCCCGCACTCCAACCGGCGCACCGACCGGTACGGCGGCTCGTTCGAGAACCGCACCCGCTTCGCGCTCGAAGTCACCGACGCCATAAGGGCGGTGTGGCCCGAGGAGCTGCCGCTCCTCTTCCGCGTCTCGGCCACCGACTGGCTGGACGAGGGCGGCTGGACGCCCGACGAGACGGTACGCCTCGCAGGGCTGCTCAAGGAGCACGGCGTCGACCTGCTCGACGTGTCGAGCGGCGGCAACGCCTCGGGCGTCCGCATCCCGGTCGGGCCCGGCTACCAGGTGCCGTTCGCCGAGCGCGTCCACCGGGAGAGCCCGCTCGCGGTCTCCGCCGTCGGCCTGATCACCGAGCCCGAGCAGGCGGAGAAGATCCTCGCCAACGGCGAGGCGGACGCGATCCTGCTGGGCCGCGAACTCCTGCGCAACCCCTCCTGGGCCCGTCAGGCCGCCCGTGAACTCGGCGCCGAGGTGCGGGTGCCGGACCAGTACCACCGCTCGGTCTGAGCAAGAGTCCGCCCGGAAGTTCGGGACCGCGCGAGGTCCCGAACTTCCTTCCAGGGCCTGCTAGTTGACATGATCCGGGTCGCTGTCGGCGATCATCTCGTAGAGCGGCTGGGCCTGGAACCAGCCCGCGAAGTGGCCGCCGAGCTGACCCCGGGTGTGCAGCGCCGTCTCGCGGTCGATGTGGCGCGGGGTGCCGGCGGCCATCGCCAGGAGCTGGGCCTGGCAGGAGCGCTCCATGGTGATGAACCACCACACCGCCTCGGCGACCGAGTGGCCGACGGTCAGCAGCCCGTGGTTCTGGAGGATCACCGCCTTGTACGCGCCGAGCGCCGCCGCGATCCGCTTGCCTTCCTCCGCGTCGCTGACCACACCCCGGTAGTCGCTGTAGAGGCCGTGGTCCTCGAAGAAGGCGCAGGCGTCCTGGGTGATCGGGTCGAGGGGGACGCCCAGGGACGAGAACGCCTTGCCGTGCAGGGAGTGCGCGTGGGCGGCGGCCACCGCGTCCGGGCGCGCCCGGTGGACGGCGCCGTGGATCAGGAACGCGGCGCGGTTCACCGGGCGGGCGCCGTGCAACAGGTTGCCCTCGTGGTCGACCAGGATCAGGTCGGACGCCTTGATCCGGGTGAAGCTCATGCCGAACGGGTTCACCCAGAACCGGTCGGGGTGCTCCGGGTCCCGGACGGTGATGTGTCCGGCCACGCCCTCCGAGAAGCCGAAGCGCCCGAACAGCCGGAAGCCCGCGGCAAGTTGCTCCTTGCGGTAGCGGCGCTCCTGCGCCACGTCCTCGAAGGTGGGCGGCATCGGCACGGTCACCCCCTCGGGCAGCGGTCCCGCCGCGCCCGCCACCACCTCGGCGGGGGCCGGAGCCGTGACGAAGTCGGTCATGAGCGTTCCTCCTGAAGGGTTTGCCGGACTCGCCCGGGAGGGCCCCCGGGCGCGCCACCATCGGATACATTCACGTATCCGATACGCGCTTGGATGCTTTCCGAGCGCACACGCGCTGTCAAGGGTCCGGGAGCGAGCAGTGCCCAAGGGAACGACGAAGCGGCGGCCGAGGACGCTGGCCCGGTTGCTCGACGCCGCGCTGGAGGTGTTCGCGGAGTCCGGGTTCGGGGCGGCCCGGATCGAGGACATCTGCCGGCGCGCGGGCTATACGCGCGGCGCCTTCTACTCCAACTTCTCCTCCAAGGAGGAGCTGTTCTTCGCGCTCTTCGACGCGCACGCCGCCCGCGAACTGGAGCGGATCGCCCAGCTCGCCGCGCGGACCGAGGACCGCGACCTGTCGCCGGAGCGGATCGCGGCGCTGCTCGCGCACATCGAGCCCGACGAGCGCACCTGGTTCCTGGTGACCACCGAGTTCACCCTGTACGCGATCCGCAACCCGGGGGCGGCCGCCCGGCTCGCCGACCACGACGCCCGGCTGCGCGAGGAGGCGGCGGCCCTGCTCGGCGCCCTGCTGGCGCGGGCCGGCCTGGAGCCGCGCGGGGAGCTGACCGATCTGGTGCGGGTCGTGGTCGCACTGCGTGAAGGCGCGCTCGGCCAGAGTTATGTCGAGCCCGAGGCGCTGCAACCCGCGGCGCTCACCGAACGCTTTCTGCCCCATCTGCTCGAAGCCGTGACGAAGCCCGTGACAAAACCGCTCTGACCTGCCCATTCCTCAAGCCTGGAAGCCATTGTCAGTGGCTGGGTGCACACTGGCCCCTATCCGGAACAACGGCGTTTTGGAGGGACCGGCATGACCGAGGTACTGCTCACCGTGGGTACACGCAAGGGACTGTTTCTGGGCCGAAGGCGGGGCGGGTCCTGGGAGTTCGAAGGACCGCACTTCAACGCCCAGGCGGTGTACTCCGTCGCCATCGACACCCGGCACTCCCCCGCCCCCCGGCTGCTGGTGGGTGGCGACAGCGCGCACTGGGGGCCGTCCGTCTTCCACTCCGACGACCTGGGCCGCAGCTGGGTCGAGCCGAAGCAACCGGCGGTGAAGTTCCCCGAGTTCACCGGCACCTCCCTGGAACGGGTGTGGCAGTTGCGCCCGGCGGGGCCCGAGGCCCCGGGCGTCGTGTACGCGGGCACCGAACCTGCCGCCCTGTTCCGCTCGCAGGACGGCGGCGAGAGCTTCGAACTCGTACGGCCCCTGTGGGAGCACCCGACGCGTTCGCGCTGGGTGCCCGGTGGCGGGGGCGAGGGGCTGCACACCATCGTCACCGACCCGCGGGACGCCCGCGCCCTGACGGTCGCCGTCTCCACGGCGGGGGTGTTCCGCACCCAGGACGGCGGGGCGAGCTGGGCACCCGCCAACAAGGGGGTCGCCGCGGTCTTCCTGCCGGACCCCAACCCGGAGTTCGGCCAGTGCGTCCACAAGGTCGCCCAGGACCCCACCGACCCGGACCGGCTCTATCTCCAGAACCACTGGGGCGTCTACCGCAGCGACAACGCCGGCGAGCAGTGGACGGACATCGGCGCGGGCCTCCCCTCCACGTTCGGCTTCGCCACCGCCACCCACCCCCGCCGGGGCGGCACCGCCTATGTCTTCCCGATCACCGCCGACTCCGACCGGGTGCCGGCCGACAACAAGTGCCGTGTCTTTCGCACCGAGGACGCGGGCAAGAACTGGGAACCCCTCTCGGCGGGTCTGCCCCAAGAGGCCCACTACGGCACGGTGTTGCGCGACGCGCTGTGCACCGACGACGCCGATCCCGCGGGCGTCTACTTCGGCAACCGCAACGGCGAGGTGTACGCGAGCGCCGACGACGGCGACAGCTGGCGGCTGCTCGCCTCGCACCTGCCCGACGTGCTCTGTGCGCGGGCGGCGGTGATCGGTTGACCGGGGTGCGGTTGACCGGGGCGCACATGCGGTGGGTGGTGCGCCGATAGAGTGACGGCCGTGGCAGCACGACCGTTGAAAGAGATCGTCGAGCCCGGCTGGGCGGACGCACTGGAACCCGTGGCCGGAAGGATCGCCGCGATGGGCGACTTCCTCCGGGAGGAGATCGCGGCAGGACGCACCTATCTGCCCTCCGGAGCACATGTGCTGCGGGCCTTCCAACAGCCCTTCCACGAGGTGCGGGTGCTGATCGTCGGCCAGGACCCGTATCCGACGCCGGGGCACGCGGTGGGCCTGTCGTTCTCGGTGGCGCCCGAGGTGCGGCCGCTGCCCGGCAGCCTGGAGAACATCTTCCGTGAGCTGGGCTCCGACCTGGAGCTGCCGAGGCCGTCCAACGGCGACCTCACGCCCTGGACGCGACAAGGGGTGCTGCTGCTCAACAGGGCGCTCACGACGGCGCCCCGCAAGCCCGCCGCCCACCGCGGCAAGGGCTGGGAAGAGGTCACCGAACAGGCGATCCGGGCGCTGGTCGCGCGCCGCACCCCGCTCGTCTCGGTGCTGTGGGGCAGGGACGCCCGCAATCTGCGTCCCCTGCTCGGCGACCTGCCGGCGATCGAGTCCGCGCATCCTTCCCCGATGTCCGCCGACCGCGGCTTCTTCGGCTCGCGTCCCTTCAGCCGTACGAACGAACTTCTTCAACGCCAGGGCGCCCAGCCGGTCGACTGGCGACTGCCGTGACGGGCCGGGACGCGCCCTGGGTGCTCGGGGTCGACTCGGGAGGCTCCGGCGTCCGGTTCGCGCTGCGCCGGGCCGATGCGGCCTTCCCGGCCGAGGTCGTCACCTCGAAGGAGCCGGTACGCACCGGCCCCGCCGGGATCGACGCCGCGCATCTGGTGGAGCAACTGCTGCCCGCCGTGGAGGAGTTGAGCGTACGCACGGGAGCGCGACGGATCGCGGCCGTCGCGGTCGGGGCGGCCGGGATGGCCACGCTCGGGGACGGGCTGCGGGCCGAACTCCCGGGCGCCCTGGCGCGTTCGCTGGGCGTGCGCACGCTCGCGCTGGCCGCCGACGCGGTCACCGCCTACGCGGGCGCGCTCGGCCGGCGGGCCGGGGTGGTGGTCGCGGCCGGGACCGGAATGATCGCGCTCGGCACGGATCTGGCCGGCTGGCGGCGGGCCGACGGCTGGGGGCATCTGCTCGGCGACTGCGGGGGCGGCGCCTGGATCGGCCGGGCCGGCCTCGACGCGGCCCTGCGCCGCCACGACGGCCGCCCGGACGGTTCGGCGGCGCTGCTCGCCCGCCTGAAGGCGGTCTTCGGCGCCCCGGGTGAGCTGCCGGGGAAGCTGTATCCGCGCGACGACCGGGCCGCCGTGCTGGCCTCGTTCGCGCCCGAGGTCGCGGCCTGCGCCGAGGGCGACCCGGTGGCCGCCGGCATTCTGCGGGACGCGGCCCGGCACATCGTCGCCACCGCCGCCGCGGTCTGCCCGCCGGCCGGCGCCGACGAGGAGCTGCAAATCGCCTTCACCGGCGGCCTGTTGAAGCTCGGCGAGCCCCTGCTCGTACCGCTGCGGGAGGAGCTCCACCGTCAACTGCCGTACGCCCGCACGGTCGAGGCGGCCGGGGATCCGCTGGCGGGTTCCCTGGCCATCGCGGCGGGGCTCGCGCAGGGGGAGCTGGGGCTGCCGCGGGATGAGCGCATGTTGTGGATCGTGACCGACTGAGGGCCAAGACAGACCAGGACAGTTGATCTTTATGCCACTCTCCGGGAATATCGGGGCAGATACCGCGCAGCTGTCCCCTCCCCGAACAGCCGCCCACGCAAAACCAGTAGCATGCGACGCCATGAGCACCCCCACTGGGCCGGCATCCGGCCTGCCCGTACGAATGCCGCGGCCCCGTCAGTCCGGCCGGCACCGCCGCCCGGAGCCGGTGGTTGCTCCGGAGGGCGCGCCCGCGCTCGTTCTCGCCGTTCCCGGCGCTCCCGGCCCGGCTGTGCGCAGCCTGGCCGAGGAGGTCATCAGCATCGCGCGTTCCGAGCTGCCCGGCCTGCACGCCCGCATCGGATACCTGGACAGCACCGAGGCCGAGGCCGCCGAGTACCCCACGCTCGAAGCCGTGCTCGCCCACACCGCCGCCGAGCGCGTCGCGCGCGTCGAGCAGGCGCGCGCGGCGGGCCGCGAGGCCGCCGACCCGCAGGGCCCGGCCGCCGTGGTGGTCCCGCTGCTCGCGGGTCCCGACAGCGCCCTGATCCGCCGGATACGGCAGGCCGTCATGGACAGCCGTGCCGCCGCGGAGCTGACCGATGTGCTCGGCCCGCACCCGCTGCTCGCGGAGGGCCTGCACGTGCGGCTCTCCGAGGCAGGTTTGGCCCGCGCCGACCGCGCCCGCCTCTTCACGGTGGCGACCGCCGCCGACGGCATCATCCTGGCGACGGTGGGCGGCGAGGAGGCCGTGCAGGCCGCCGGGATCACCGGCATGCTGCTCGCCGCGCGTCTCGCCGTGCCGGTGATGGCCGCCGCGCTCGACCAGGAGGGCGCGATCGCGGCGATGGCCGCACAGCTGCGCGGCTCGGGTTCGGCGCAGCTCGCCGTCGCCCCGTATCTGATCGGCCCGGAGGTGACCGACGGGCTGCTCGACGCCGCCGCCAAGGAAGCCGAGTGCTCGGTCGCCGAGGCGCTGGGTGCCTACCCGGCGATCGGCAAGCTGGTCCTGTCGAAGTACGCGGCCGCGCTGGGGATCACCCCGCAGCCGCAGGGATCGCCGGCGCACTGACCGCTCGTACGACGTGAAGAGGCGGGGCCCGCACCGATGACCGGTGCGGGCCCCGTCGCGTCGCCGACCGCGGTCAGACGAAGACCACGCAGGAGGCCGCGGGCGCCTGGAGGGAGCCCACGCGGGTGGGCACGCCGGTCGCCGCGTCGATGTCGAACCAGGTCACGTCGCCGGAGCGCTCGTTGGACGCGTACAGACGGCGTCCCGTGGGGTCCAGGGTGAGGTCGCGCGGCCAGTGGCCGCCGCAGTCCACGGTGGTGACGAGTGCGGCCTTCTCGCCCGTCGGGTCGAGCGCGAGGACCGCGATCGAGTCGTGTCCGCGGTTGGCCGCCCACAGAAAGCGTCCGTCGTGGCCGACGACGACCTCTGAGGGGTAGATCTCGCCGCTCGCCGCGTCCTCGACGACCGGCACCTCATGGAGGGGTTCGAGGATGCCTGCCGCCGCGTCCCAGCGGCACACGGTGAGCGTCGGCGCCAGCTCGTTGAGGACGTAGGCGTGCCGGCCCGAGGGGTGGAAGACGAGGTGGCGGGGGCCGCTGCCGGGCCGGAGCGCGGCCTCGGAGCGCAGACTCAGGGCGCCGGTCTCCTCGGTGAGCGCGCAGACGCGTACGGAGTCGGTGCCGAGGTCGACGCTGACGATCCAGCGGCCGCTGGGGTCCGTGAGCACCTGGTGGGCGTGCGGTTCGCGCTGGCGGTCGGGGTCGGGCCCCGAGCCCTGGTGGACCAGGACGGACGCGGCGGGCCCGAGCCCGCCGCCGGGCAGTACGGGCAGCGCGGTGACGCTGCCGGAGTCGTAGTTGGCGGTGAGGAGGTGCCCGGCGGCGAGGTCGAGATGGGTGGGGCCGGATCCCCCCACCGGCACGGGCTCGCCGAGCGGGCGGGGCAGGTCGTCCCTGATGTCGAAGGCGGCGGCGGTGCCGTGGGCGTTCTCCCCCACGGCGTACAGGACGGCTCCGTCGGGCGAGGCGACCAGGAACGAGGGGTTCGCGACATGGTCCGACGAGCCGAGCGGGGTCAGGGCCCCGGTCTCCTCGTCGACGGCGACCGCGGTCACCCCGCGCCCGCCCGCCGTGGTGAACGACCCGATGAACGCCCGCCCGGCCCTGTCCGTGCCCACCGTGCCACCCCTCTCGCCGATGCCGGCCCCGCGACCCGGAACCCGCCCGCACACAGCTGTGCTGCGGCGACCGTAGCAGGGGGTGTCAGGGCCCCCCTCGGCCGCTGGATCCGGGCGGGCGCGCCGGGGCCCCAAGTGGCGGTGCGGTGAGGGGAGTTGGGGTCCGGATGGCTGGGGGGCGGCGACGGTCAGGCGTCGGCGAGCGGCGATCCGGGGGCGGCCTGGAGCGGCCGGCCCAGGCCCACCAACGCGCGCTCCAGGGCGTGCAGATGGGCGAGGGCCGGGTGCTCCGCGGCGGCGGTGGCGTCCTTGTGTTCCGGTGCCACCGCACGGGCCGCCGAGTCGGCCGTCGACGGGGAGGAGACCAGGACCGCGACGGCGGCTTCCACGCGCTCGCACGCGGCGGTCAGCCGCTGGTCGTGGGAGGCCTCGGCGTCGGCGGCGATGGCCGCCAGCTGGTGCGCCTGCCGGGCGCAGTCGTCGAGGTACGCCAGGACCTGGCGGGCCCGGGCCTTGCGCGCCCGCAGCGGATTGAGCGGATGCACCAGCGGCGCCAGCGAGAGCCGGACCTTGTTCAGGGTGAACTCCAGCTCGGCGATGTGCGGCAGCGGGTCGGCGTCCGCGCCGGCGAGACGGGCCGCCGCCGTCGCGGCGGAGGCCCGGACGCTGTGCAGCGCGTGCCGCACCCAGGCGTCCGTCGTGGCGTGGGTGGTGATCGGCAGGACGAGCAGCACGGCGAGAACGGATCCCGTCATGCCGACACCCGTCTCGAAGAAGCGCAGCGCGAGCAGGTCGGTGTTGAGCACGCCGAGGAGCCCGTAGAGCAGGCTCGCCATGACGGTGACCGCGAGCATCATCCAGGTGTAGGAGACGGCCGCCGTGTAGAAGATGCCGAAGACGCAGAGCGCGATCAGCACGGCGGTCGGCACAGGTGCCCCGTGCAGCGGCACGGCCACCGCCAGGCCGATGCCGACGCCGATGACGGTGCCGAGCACCCGGCGGAAGCCGCGCACCAGGGTCTCGCCCCGCGACGTCGTGTTCACGAAGATCCACCAGGTCGCGCCCACCGCCCAGTACCAGCGGTCCGGTGACAGAAGCTGGCCGACGGCCAGCGCGAAGCCCGCTCCGACCACGGCCTGCACGGCCTGGCGCGTGGTCGCCCGGTAGAGGCCCCGGCCCGGTGCGGGCGCCGTCATGACGACGGGCGCCGAGTGGCGGCGCTCGTAGCACCAGGCGCCGAAGCGCACCGCCGCGGCCATCGCCAGGGACAGCAGCACGGCCACGTACAGCTCGGGCAGCTGGCTCGGCACCATGTGCAGGAACTGCGCGACGAAGAACGCCATGAAGGCGAACACGCCGAGCGCATGGCCGCGCGGTCCCCAGCGGCGCGCGAAAACACCCCCTCCGACGATGGCGAGGAAGGCCAGGTCGCGCGCCCACGGGTGGCCGTGGAGCACGGCCGCGAGGGCGAACACCGGCAGGCCGACCACCGGCAGCAGGGCCGTGGTCACCGCCTGGCTCCGCACGCTGGGGTCCGTCACGGTGAAGAGGGCCAGCAGGGCGGCGAGACCGCCGGTGATGGCCGCCACGAGCGAGTGACCGACCGCGCCGCACGCCACGACCGCGAGCCCGATCCCCAGCACGGCTCGCATCGCGGCGCGCAGCCGCAGCCGTCCCGGGTCGGGGGCCACGAACACCCTCTTCACCACTGACACCGCTCTCTTTCTCCTCCGGACATGAGAAAGGCGCTGCGGAGACCACAGCGCCATCGACTCCCCTATGACACCATCCTTGCGCCCAATGGCTCAACTCCACCTCGTGCGACTGTGCCAATGGTTCAGTTGTGTCGGTCTTCTCATGTCCAGGGCGCCCCCATCGGCCCAGTGTCGGCCGCGGCGCCGCCCCTTCCGTCTAACGGCGGCGCTTCAGCAGGCCCCGTACATACGCGGCCTGGCCGGCGTGCTGAAGATCGTCCGCGATGATGCTGGTCAGACGGACGCCCAGGGTGACGTGCGGGGTCCAGCGCTCGTCGACGACCCGGTCGAGCGCCACCTCGTCGAGACCCCGCACGAACGACAGGGTCTGCTCGTGGACGGCGTCGTAGTAGTCGCGCAGCTGCTCGGCGGACACGTCCCGCACCGCGGCCACCTGCTCGGTCGTGTGCCCGTAGCCGGTCTCCTCGTCAGCGAGCGACAGGCCGAACCGTTCGGCCCAGCCCTGGGCGGTCCACACCTGGTCCCCGCCCGCGGCGTCGGCGATGTGGTCGTCCTGAACGCGCGTCAGATGCCAGATCAGCCAGGCGATCGAGTTGGCCTCGTCGTCCGGCCGGAAGGCGAGTTCCTCGGCCGACAGGCCCTTGACGGCGGCGTGCACGAGCTCCTGGACGCGCCCGAACGCGTCCGCCACAAACTCTCCGGTTTTCATCCGGCCATCCTCACTCATCGATCTTCGCGACGCCATTGGTACTGTCGACTCCGTATCGGCGGGATCAGAAGGAGCCAACGGAACGTGACGGTGGACTCGCTCGACACCGAGATCCTGCGCCTGCTCATCGAGCAGCCACGCACCAGCGTCCGCGAGTACGCGCGCATCCTCGGCATCGCGCGCGGCACGCTCCAGGCCCGGCTCGACCGCATGGAGCGGGACGGCGTGATCACCGGCACCGGTCCGGTGCTCTCCCCCGCGGCCCTCGGCCACCCGGTGCTCGCCTTCGTGCACATCGAGGTGACCCAGGGGCATCTGAACGAGGTCGGCGACGCGCTGGCGGCGGTGCCCGAGATCATCGAGGCGTTCTCGATCACCGGCGGGGGTGATCTGCTGACCCGGGTCGCCGCGCGCGACAACGAGCACCTCGAAGACGTCATCCAGCGGCTCATCCAGCTTCCGGGCGTGGTCCGCACCCGGACCGAGGTGGCGTTGCGCGAACGCGTCGCGCACCGGCTGCTTCCGCTGGTGGAGTCGGTGGGGCGGGCCTCCGCGAAGTAGGCGACACCGGGGACGGCCACGGCCGTCCCACGCCCAATTCCCTTTCCACGCACGGCTCCTGAAGACCCGTCAGGCCGAGGACCGACCCGTCGACCCGATTGACGGAAGGTCTGGACCAATCTACGGTGTGGGGCGCCACCCCCTCGCACCTCCTCAGGTCCCCCCACGGTCCAGGAGCGGCCGTGCCCCGCCATGGGCGCTCCCGGAGGCTAGGAGCACAGCATGATCGGTCGTACGTTACGTCTGCTGGGAGCCGGGCTCGTGCTCGCGCTCGCGACGCAGGTCCCGGTGAGCGCGGCGCCGAGCGCGCCCGGGGCCGACACCTGCGCGGTGAAGTCGAGACCCTCGGGCAAGGTGCTCCAGGGGTACTGGGAGAACTGGGACGGGGCGTCCAACGGCGTGCATCCGCCGCTCGGTTGGATCCCGATCACCGATTCCCGCATCGGCGCCCACGGCTACAACGTCCTCAACGCGGCCTTCCCCGTGATCCGTTCGGACGGCACGGCCCTGTGGGAGGAGGGGATGGATTCGACGGTGAAGGTGCCGACCCCAGCCGAGATGTGCCAGGCCAAGGCGTCGGGCCAGACCCTGCTCCTGTCGATCGGCGGGGCCGCCGCCGGCATCGACCTCAGTTCGAGCGCGGTGGCCGACCGCTTCGTGGCGTCGATCGTGCCGATCCTCCAGCGGTACAACTTCGACGGCATCGACATCGACATCGAGACGGGCTTGGTGGGCAGCGGCTCCCTCACCACCCTCTCGACCTCCCAGGCCAATCTGATCCGCATCATCGACGGCGTGCTCGCCAGGATGCCGTCCACCTTCGGTCTGACGATGGCGCCCGAGACCGCCTATGTCACCGGCGGCAGCGTCACGTACGGCTCGATCTGGGGCGCGTACCTGCCGATCGTGAAGAAGTACGCGGACAACGGCCGTCTGTGGTGGCTCAACATGCAGTACTACAACGGCAGCATGTACGGCTGCTCCGGCGACTCCTACGAGGCCGGCACCGTCGCCGGATTCACCGCGCAGACCACCTGTCTCAACAAGGGGCTCGTCGTCCAGGGCGCCACGATCAAGGTCCCTTACGACAAGCAGGTCCCCGGGCTCCCGGCCCAGCCGGGCGCGGGGGGCGGCTATATGACCACCAATCAGGTGTCCCAGGCGTGGAACGCCTATGGCGGCGCCCTCAAGGGCCTGATGACCTGGTCCCTCAACTGGGACGGCTCGAAGAACTGGACGTTCGGCAACAACGTCAGGGCGCTACAAGGCCGTTGACGCGTGTCATCCGCACCGGGCGCGGGCCTGGGCTCCCCGCCGGGTCCGGGTCCGGTTCGCGTCCGGCCCGGGCCCGCTCCGTGCCCCCGAGACAAGCGGAAGGGTTCCTTCCGAGAATCTGCACACCGTGTGCGCGGACCCGTCACCGCGACCATGAACGCGCCCGGGCACGAGGGCGGCCCGAGGGGCATTGGTGCGGGAGTGTCCCACTTGAGTAATGCGCTGACGGACCCTCAGGAATGCAACTCGTGAAGCTCGTGAAGAAACTGCCCCCAACTTATGAACGCGCCTGCACGGGACGGCAATTCAAGCGGTGGGGAATGCCCACGACACCCGGCGGCGATTGGCTGTGAATGCCGTCGGCGTGTTTTGATCCTGCCCACTGCGGGAGCACCGGCAAGGTGTTCCCGATAGGAAATGTCCCCATGAAAGGCAGTACTCCCATGAACAACGCTCCCCAGGTCGAGACCCTCGAGATCTCCGACGCCGACCTGGACAACGTGTCCGGCGGCCTCGTGGGCACCGTGCTCGGCAACGTGACCGGCACCGCCGACTCCGTCCTGCCGGTCTCGGGCATCGTCAACTCGGTCACCGGCCTGGTCGGCTCGGTCACCGGTGTGAACACGGGCGCCGTCACGGGCCTGGCCACCGGTCTCGTCGCCGGTCTCTGAGATCGCGCGCGAGCCCCGGAACCACTCGGTTCCGGGGCTCATTGCCGATGGCCAACGGTTTGCGAATGTTTCGCGGATAGGGAAAGAGTTCCGTGCAGTTTCGTCAGCAGGCCCTTTCCAAACTCCAGTCGCCGGAAGAACTCGACCTGCCCGTGCGTTTCGCGCGCCCGCAGGGACGACTCGTCCTTCTCGTCACCGTTCTGGTCATGGCCGCCGCTTCTTTCTGGGCCGTGACGGGCTCCCTTTCCTCCACGATCGACGCACCCGGCATCCTCACGCACGCACAGGGCAGTTACGTCCTCCAGAGTCCCGTCGAGGGACAGGTCACCGGGGTGTTCGCCCAGGAGGGCGCGACCCTGGCGGCCAACGCGCCGCTCCTCAAGGTGCGCACCCCCCAGGGCGACCGGATCGTGCGCGCGATCGCCGCCGGCCGTCTCACCAGTCTCTCCGCCACCATCGGCTCGGTCATCGCCACCGGCGCGGGCGTGGCGAGCGTGGAGCGCACGGGCGGCCCCGACGACCCCCTGGTGGTGATGTTGTACGTGCCGGGCGACAGCGCCGCCGGTGTCCCCGTGGGCGCGCCCGTCGACCTCGCCGTGCAGACCGTGCCGGCCGAGCGGTACGGGGTGCTGCGCGGCACGGTGGCCGCGGTCGGCCGGACGGTGCAGACGCCTCGCCAGATCGCCGCGTTCCTCGGCGACAACCAGCTCGCCGAACAGTTCTCGCGGGACGGCATGCCGGTGGCGGTGCTGGTGCGCCTCGACCGCACGCAGGCCACGAAGTCCGGCTACCGCTGGTCGTCGGGACAAGGCCCGCCCTACGCGGTCGACTCCATGACCCCGGCCACCGGCACCGTCCACCTGGCCGACCGGCGCCCCCTCGATTGGCTGCTCCCGTGACCGCACCGCGCACCTCCACCTCCCAGCTCCCGCCCCCCGGCCACGGCCGCCGCCGACCGGCCGAGCCGACCGGCGGCAGGCGCCGGGCGTCACGGGCCCGCCGGACGCCGAGGACCCGGCGGGCCAAGGCCGTGCACAGCCCCACCATCCTCCAGATGGAGGCCCTGGAGTGCGGCGCCGCCTGCCTCGCCATGGTCCTCGCCCACCACGGCCGCCATGTCCCGCTGGAGGAGCTGCGCATCGCGTGCGGCGTCTCGCGGGACGGCTCACGAGCGAGCAACGTCCTGAAGGCGGCGCGCAGTTACGGGCTCACGGCCAAGGGCATGCAGATGGAACCGGCCGCGCTCGCCGAGGTCCAGGCGCCCGCCATCCTGTTCTGGGAGTTCAACCACTACGTGGTGTACGACGGCATGGGGCGCCGCCTCGGCCGGCGGGGCGTACACATCAACGACCCGGACAAGGGGCGCCGGTTCGTAACGTCGGAGGACTTCGACACCAGCTTCACGGGCGTCGTCCTGGTCCTGGAACCCGGCCCCGACTTCCGGCCCGGCGGCCGCAAGCCCGGTGTGCTGGCCGCGCTGCCCGCACGACTGCGCGGCACCACGGGCACGATGCTGGCCTCGCTGCTCGCGAGCCTGCTGCTCGTCGCCGTCGGCGCCGCGCTGCCCGCACTGAGCCGCACCTACATCGACCTGTTCCTGATGGGTCATCAAACCTCGTTGCTGGGCGTGCTGTTCGCGGCGATGGGCACCATGGTGGCGCTCACCGTCGTGTTGACCTGGCTCCAACAGGCGAACCTGCTGCGCGGTCGCGTCATCTCCTCCACGCTGAGCAGCGCCCGCTTCTTCCGGCATCTGCTCCGGCTGCCGGTGACGTTCTTCGCGCAGCGCAGCCCCGCCGACCTCGTCCAGCGGCTCCAGTCCAACGACGCGGTGGCCGAGACGCTGGCCCGCGACCTGACGGCGGCGGCCGTGGACGGTGTCGTCGTGCTGCTCTACGCCGCCCTGCTGTGGAGCTACGATCCCCAGCTCACCGTCATCGGGGTGGGCATCGCCCTGCTGGACGTGGTGGCGATGCGGATCGTGGTCCGGCTGCGGGCGACCCGTACGCAGAAGTTGCGCGCCGACAGCGCACGGCTCACCAACACCGCGTACACGGGGCTCCAGTTGATCGAGACCCTGAAGGCCACCGGCGGTGAGAACGGGTACTTCCGCCGCTGGGCGGGGCAGCACGCCACCACGCTGGAGGAGCAGCAGCGGCTCGGGGTGCCCAGTGCCTGGCTCGGTGTGGTCGCCCCCGCGCTCGCCACCCTCAACAGCGCGCTCATCCTGTGGATCGGCGGGCTGCGAGCGGTGGAGGGGCACATCTCCATCGGTCTGCTCGTCGCCTTCCAGGCCCTGGTGACCCGCTTCACGGCCCCGGTGACCCGGCTGAACGGCGTCGCGGGCCGGATCCAGGACTTCGCGGCCGATGTGGCCCGCCTCAAGGACGTCGAGAACTTCCCCGTGGACGCCCTGCACAGCCGCCCCGAGCCGCCCGCGAGCACCCGACGCCTCAAGGGCCATGTGAGCCTCGACGACATCACCTTCGGCTACAGCCCGCTCGACAAGCCGCTCCTGTCGGGGTTCTCGCTCACGGTCGGGCCGGGCCAACAGGTGGCTCTGGTGGGCGGTTCGGGGAGCGGCAAGTCGACGGTGTCCCGGCTCATCTCGGGTCTGTACGCGCCCTGGGAGGGCACCATCCGCATCGACGGGCAGCGCCTGGAGGACATCCCGCGCGGCGCCCTCGCCGCGTCCGTGTCCTTCGTCGACCAGGACGTCTTCCTCTTCGAGGGCACGGTGCGGGACAACGTCGCGCTGTGGGACCCCTCGATCCCGGACGACGCGGTGGTGGCCGCCCTCAAGGACGCGGCCCTGTACGAGGTCGTCGCGCGCCGGCCGGGCGGCATCCACGGCCGGGTCGAGCAGGACGGGCGCAACTTCTCCGGCGGTCAGCGCCAGCGTCTGGAGATCGCCCGGGCGCTGGTGCGCCGGCCCAGCATCCTGGTGCTTGACGAGGTCACCAGCGCCCTGGACGCCGAGACCGAGCACCTCATCATCGACAATCTGCGCCGTCGCGGCTGCGCGTGCGTCGTCATCGCCCACCGGCTGAGCACCGTCCGCGACAGCGACGAGATCGTGGTCCTCGACCACGGGACCGTCGTGGAGCGCGGCCGCCACGAGGAGCTCCTGGCCGCCCGGGGGGCCTACGCCGAGCTGGTCGGGGAGCACTGAGTGACGTTCGTACACGCTGCGGCCGCCCAGGACGCCTCGGGGCGGGACGCCGTCGTCGGCGCGCTCGGCGGACTCGGGCAGCCCGTCGACCGCACCGGTTCCGGCGGCTTCTCCCTGGAGGGGCCCCAGGTGCTGTGGCTCGTGGTGGGCGGAGCCCTGGATCTGTTCGCGGTGGACGCGGCGGAGCAGGGGCACTGGCACTTCCTGGGCCGGCTGGAGCCGGGCACCCTGCTGCTCGGCCCCGTCGAGGGCCCACGGCACACGCTGGTCGGGCGGCCCCTGCGGGAGTGCGTACTGCGCCGCATTCCCCTGCGCGAGCTGTACCGCGAACCGTATGACGGGTACGCAGCCGCGCACCCGAGCCGGTACGACGCCGGGGACGCGACCCTCAGCCTGCTGGAGCACGCCTTCTCGCTGGGCATCGGGCGCGGCCAAAGGGTCCTGTTCGAGGCCCCGTTGGACGGCCGGACCGCACTCGACGAGTCGGTGGCGGACGACGACATCCTGTGGCTTCCGGTGTCGCCGGGCAGTGTGCAGTACGGCGCGGCGTTCAGCGCCGAGGCCGCCGGCGACCTGCTCGTCGACGGGGCGCTGTGGCAGGGCATGGTCAACCAGCAGTACCGGCTGCTCTCGGCCCTCGACCGCTGGATCGAACGCGTGGAGCGGGCCCATGAAAACCGTACGGCGGCCGGGATCAGAGCGGGTGAGGCCGTCCGCGAGGAGGCCGACCGGGCGCTGCTCACCTCCATCGGCCGCACCCGCAAGGCGCCCGCGCGCACCCCGGGCCCCACCGACGACGCGACGTACGCGGCCTGTCGGCTGGTCGCGGACGCGGCCGGGATCACCCTCGCCGACCGGGCGCTCGGCGGGGCGATCGGCGACCGCGTCGATCCGGTGGAGCGGGTCGCGGTGGCCTCCCGCATCCGGACGCGGCCCGTTCGGCTGGCCGGGCGCTGGTGGCGCGAGGACGCGGGGCCGCTGGTCGGGCGGCGGGTGAGCGGCACCCCCGTCGCCCTGCTGTGGCGGCGCGGCGGGTACGAGGCGGTGCATCCACTCTCCGGTCGCCGCACCCGTGTCGACGCCGACAACGCCGAGGAGTTCGAGGGGCGCGCCGTCATGTTCTACCGGCCGCTGCCCGACCGGCCACTGGGCAAGCGGGGGCTGCTCCGGTTCAGCCTGCGCGGCACCCGCGCCGACATACACCGGCTGCTGCTCGCGGCCCTGGTGACGGTGGCGCTGGGCGCGCTGGTGCCGATCGCCACCGGACAGGTCCTCGGCGTGTACGTTCCGCGCGCCCAGAGCAGCCTCATCGTGCAGGTCTCGCTGGCCGTGGTGGTGAGCGGCATCGTGTCCGCCGCGTTCGCGCTGCTCCAGAACCTCACCGTGCTGCGGATGGAAGGACGCATCGAGAGCACCCTTCAACCCGCCGTATGGGACCGGCTTTTGAGGCTGCCGACCCGGTTCTTCGCCGAGCGCTCCACCGGTGAACTGGCCAGTGCGGCGATGGGCGTGAGCGCGATCCGGCGGGTCCTGACGGGCATCGGACCGGTCGTCGTGCAGGCGGGCACGGTCGCCGTGATGAACCTCGTCCTCCTGCTGTGCTTCAGCGTGCCCCTGGCGCTGGTGACGGTGGCCCTGTTGATCGTCATCGCCGCCGTGTTCCTGACCCTCGGCATGGCAGAGCTGCGCTGGCAGCGCCGCCTGGTCGAACTGGGCAACAAGCTGAACAACCAGGCGTTCCAGACCCTGCGCGGCCTGCCCAAGCTGCGGGTGGCCGCGGCGGAGAGCTTCGCGTACGGGGCGTGGGCGGGCGAGTTCGCCCGCAGCCGGGAGTTGCAGCAGCGGGCGGGCCGGATCAAGAACCTGACCACGGTCCTCAACTCCGTCTATCTGCCGCTCTGTTCGCTCCTCATGTTCGTTCTGCTCGCCGGGCCGGCCCGCGGGTCGCTGTCGGCGAGCGCCTTCCTGACCTTCAACACGGCCGTGACGATGCTGCTCACCGCCGTCACCCAACTGACCGGCGCGTTCGTCTCGGCCGCGGCGGTGCTGCCCATGTTCGAGCAGATCAAGCCGGTCCTCGACGAGGCGCCCGAGGTCCGCGGGGCCGGCCCGCAGCCCGGTGAACTCACCGGGGAGATCGAGGCGCGGGGTGTGTCGTTCCGCTACGGCGACGACGGTCCGCTGGTCCTGGACAACGTGTCCCTGAAGGTGGCGCCCGGCGAGTTCGTGGCGGTCGTCGGGCCCAGCGGCTGCGGCAAATCGACCCTGCTGAGGCTGCTCATCGGCTTCGACGACCCGGTCTCGGGAAGCGTCCTGTACGACGGCCAGGACCTGACGGCCCTCGACCGGGCGGCCGTGCGCCGCCAGTGCGGGGTCGTGCTCCAGAACGCACAGCCGGTCACGGGGTCGATCCTGGACTGCGTCTGCGGGGCCGAGGCGTACAGCCAGGAGGAGGTGTGGGAGGCGGTCGCGATGGCGGGTCTCGCCGAGGACATCAAGCGGATGCCGATGGGCCTGCACACGATGATCTCCGGTGGCGGCGCGATCTCGGGGGGTCAGCGCCAGCGTCTGATGATCGCCCAGGCGCTGGTGCGGCGACCGCGCGTCCTCTTCCTCGACGAGGCGACCAGCGCCCTGGACAACGAGACCCAGCGCACGGTGATCGAGAGCACCCGGGCCCTGAGGGCGACCCGTTTCGTGATCGCCCACCGCCTCTCCACCGTCCTGGACGCGGACCGGGTGATCGTCATGTCCGAGGGCCGCATCGTCCAGCAGGGCCCGCCCGCCGAGCTCCTCGCCGACCCCCACGGCCGCCTGCACGAACTGGTCCGCCGCCAACTGCGCTGACCCGCCCACGAGAAGGGCGAGCCCCCGCTACAACGGGCCGTATGTCGGCGGGCGTTGAACATCGCGAGCCCCGGTCGCGTACTGGAGGGCGTCCCCCTGTCGCGCCCGGCCCGAAGGGCTCCTTGTGAGGTACGCACCGAAGCGGAGGGCGGCCCGCTGGGCCGTTGTGCTCGCGACCGTCGGTACGGTCGCGAGCACCGCGGCCGCACTGCCCGCCCGCGGGCCCCAGCCGTCCGTCAGCGCGGTGGACGACTGTGCCCGCGGCGGCGTGGACGTCACCGCCGCCAACGGGGGCGACGAGCCGTTCACCTTCCGGCTGGCGGGCGTCGCGGCCGCCGTGGACCCCGGCGGATCACGCACCGTCCTGGTCCCGGTCGCCGACCGGCAGAGCTACCGGTTCACCGTCCTCGGCCCCGGCGGCTTCCGGCAGGACGTCGCCGGGGTACTGGACTGCGCCTCGGCCTCCCCGTCACCGGCGGCCGGCGCCGACCCCCCGGCACGCGCGGAGCGTGCGGCGGGCGCGGTGGCCGCGTCCATCGCGCCCCGGGAGAGCGCGGCGGGCGCCGGCGGGAGACGGTTCGCGCTCGCCGGGGCCACCGACCTGGAATCGCTGGTCACCGGGGCGGTCCTGGTGCTGCTCGGCGCGATGGTCTTCGTCGTCCGCAGGCTCGCGCTGTGAGCACCCGTGCGCCCGGCCGCCGGGGCCGGGCCGATCAGAAGTCGGCCTGGGCGTTGACGTCGGCCCGGCCGACGGACTCCAGGCCGTACATCGAGCAGTACAGGGCGCGGATGTACTCGATGTCGCGGTTGTGGGCGCGGGCCTCGCGCGTGGGATAGAGCACCGTCAGCTCGTAGGAGATCTCCCGGTTGATGCTGCCGCTCCTGTCGCGCCACTGGCCCCGGCCCTGCTGGATGGTGAGCCCGGAGGGGAAGCGCGGGGTGATCACGTCCGCGACGAACTTCATGAACTGCTCGTCGGTTATGGGTGGTTGGCCGTTGTGGCGGCCCGTCCCGAAGTACAGGTGCGTCGCCAGATAGGCGCTGCCGGTGGTGGCGGCCGATGGCTGAGTCGCCGGGGCGACCGCTCTGCCGTAGGCGACCTCGGACACCTGTCCGCCGGTCGTGAGGAGGAGGACGACCGCCACGAGCGCGGCGGCCGCGGGCGTGGACACCCTGATGTGCAGCATGTGATCCCTGTCTGTCGGGTTCTGATGGGGGTGGTGCCCTGCCGGTCCTGGGCGGGCCCTAACGGGAGGGACGGCCTTCGCCACCGGGGTGCGGGGGCACGGACTCCAGCAGGTGGACCGCCGCGTCCCGCAGGTTCGCGGGCGCCTTCGCACATCCGCGCAGCCGGGTGGCGGTCCTGGTGAGGGTCTGGGTGGTGCGCGCGGAGCCGATGCGGGCGGCGCGCGGGGCGAGTTCCGTGATGAGGTCCTCGGCCTCGCGCCAGGCCCGGGCGCCGGTCAGCGCTGCGAGCAACTCCGCGGTGAACAGGTCGCGGTAGGAGGGGCCGGGGGCGGTGGCGGCCTCGTGCAGCAGGGGGATCGCCCGGTCCCGGGCGCCGAGCCTGGCCAGCACCCAGCCGTGGTGGCCGGTGAGTTCGGCCTGGTCGATCCACCAGGCCCAGGGCGGATCGTGGGGCGAGGGCCCGTCGAGGAACCGGCTCCGGGCGCGGGAGATGAGGCGCTCGGCGGTGCGGGAGGCGCCCAGCATGGCGAGGGCATGGGCCCGGCGGACGAGGACGAGGGTGGCGACCAGGGTCGGCAGGGGGCGCGGTCCGGCCACCCGGGCGGCGGACTCCAGGGCGGCCAGGGGCCGTTCGGCGCGGGCGTGCAGCATGCTGTCGTTGAGCAGTACCAGACGGGCGACGGCGCGGTCGCCGCAGAGGCCGGCGAGGTCCAGGGCCCGGCTGTTCATGCGATGAGCGGCTTGGTCCAGTCCCGCGTCGAAGAGGATCCAGCCGATCACTTCGCACAGTTCGGCCAGCGCCGCGAGCAGGTCGCTGTCCGCGTCGCCCAGGGCGGCCGGTTCGGCCCCCAGCGCGGGGATGCTCCGCACCAGTTGGCGCACGGCGGGCAGGGCCGCCCTCGCCCCCTGTGCCACGTCCAGCGCCACCAGGTCTCCAACTGCCGTGCGGGCCACGGCGGTCAGCGTCTCGCGGGCGGCCTTGTCGAACGGCGCGGCGCCGGAGTGGGGAGGCTGCGTCATGACGGGATTCTGTCGGGCGCGCGCATCGCACGGCCCTGGGTGAGCGCGGTGAACGAGGACGCCACCTGGGTCAGCCACTCCACCTCGTCGCGGAAGTCGTCGTACGGCGGCCTCGCCGGGATGTCGGCGGTGTCGGCCAGTTCGTCCCGCTCCTCGGCCGGTCGGTTGAGGACGGCCCGCACCTGGAGGGCCTCGCCGAGGGGCGAGGTCGGGTCCTCGGGCAGGCCGAGCGAGCGGGCCACGCGGGAGAAGTCGGCGAGCGAGAGCGAGGTGCGGAGCATCAACTGGCCGTCGCGTATCTCGATGACCCGCCGGTAGAGGCTGTAGTGGGGGTCGCGCGGCGGGACGAGGTCGCGCGCCCAGGAGCGGGGCGGGTCGAGCGCGATGTCCGGCGAGGCCTCGTACAGCGCCCACCACAGGGGCCGCAGCCGTAGATAGGAGCGGTAGCTGCGCAGCCAGCCGGCGGCGCGGGTGAGGTGGATGCCCCAGGACGGGATGGTCCAGCCGGTGATCTGGAGCAGGGCTCCGATGGTGCCGCACGACCACTGGATGGGGTCGAGGGCCGAGGCGTCGTAGTGCAGCCGGGTGCCGGCGATCTGGATGCTGCGGGTGACGCAGTAGACCAGGATCAGGCTCGCGCCGACGGTCACCGTGCGCATGCCGACCTTGAGCCACTGCCGGTTGGCCATCTTGGTGAAGCGCAGCGAGAGCCGGACCGTCTCGAACTGCCCCACTCCGCAGATGACGAGGTAGAACGACATGTACAGGGCGTATCGGCCGTCCTGGATGCTGAGCAGGATGGTGGAGGTGGCCGTTTTGGCGCTGGCGACCGGGCTGACGGCGAGGGAGGCCACCACCAGGACGCACAGGGCGGCGCCGAAGAACAGCACCCGGCGGCGCGCCCGGCGGCGGGCCTCCTCGGGCGGCGACGACCAGTACACGAGGACGACCTGCTGGGCCGCGGTGAGCACGACGACGGCGACCTGGACGATCAGCGAGGTGATGTTGGGCAGGCCGAACAGGGCGGAGATGTGCACCCGCAGCGCGTCCAGGTCGACGAGGAAGCTGATGCCGGAACAGAGGAAGTAGACGCACAGCGCCCACAGGGCGACGTCCTGTCGTCTGCGCAGCAGGTCCGGCAGCCGGTAGCCGAAGGCGGCGATTCCGCCGAGCGCGCAGACCCAGGTGAGGATTCCGTTGACCGTGTTCATGACGGGTCCGGGTGGCCGACACCGTTCTCGATGCGGGCGACGATCTCCGCGGCCTCCTCGGGAACCCCCCAGGCGGGTTCCAGCCAGCGCTTGGTGGCGCGGGCCAGGATCAGCGAGGCCATCGTCTCGGCTTCTTGTTCCTCGTCGTCGCTGTAGCGAGAACGCATCAACATGCTCCGCACCGCCGCCGGTTCGGCATTCGTGAACAACTGACTCGTATCAGTGTGATCGAATTCCACGGAGCCCCGGTGTGCGAAGGCGATATGGGAGAGCTCATGGGCGATGATGTGTTCTTTGTGTGACGCGGAGGCGGCCTTCTCGTAGGCGATGATGTCGAAATCGTCGAGTTTCAGCCACAGCCCGAAGAGATGGCGCTCCGGGAACGGCATCGGAATCAGATGGATCGGCCGCCGGTTCTGCGCGCTGAGGTAGCGGTGCAGTTCATCGATGCCGCAGCCGTGCTCCATGCCCCACTCCGCGAGCAGCGCCTCACACGTGTGACGGACCTTTTTGAGACGGCGCCTGAGCCGACGGTCCTCCGGCGACGGTAACGCAGAGCCAGACACCTTCATCCTTAGCCTTCCACGCCTTCCACGCTGGAGAAGCAGGCCGTTGCAATGCCGATTCGACTGGTTCCCCGGATTCGGCTTCCCCACTCCGGGAGAACGACGCGGCTATGATGCCACACCCCCAACTCCCCTACGGGAAAAGTTCCTTTCACCGTACTCAGCCGAGAAAACTCAGCCGTACCTGGCGGTTCGGATTGTCCTTGTTCGTGTCCACCAGACACACCGACTGCCAGGTCCCAAGCGCGAGCCGTCCCCCGACGACGGGCAGCGTGGCGTGCGGCGGCACCAGGGCCGGCAGTACGTGGTCGCGGCCGTGGCCGGGGCTGCCGTGGCGGTGCTGCCAGCGGTCGTCGGCGGGCAGGAGGGTGTGCAGGGCGGCGAGCAGGTCGTCGTCGCTGCCGGCGCCGGTCTCCATGACGGCGACGCCGGCGGTGGCGTGCGGCACGAAGACGTTGAGCAGGCCGTCGCGGCCGGCCGCGTGCCGCCGCAGGAACTCCTCGCAGTCCCCGGTCAGATCGGTGACCGTCTCGCTGGAGCCGGTGGTGATGTTCAGGACGTGGGTGGTGAAGGCGTCGGACATGCTTCCCATCTTCCCGCGCGCGGTCGGGGTACGCCCGGCAGCCGCACCGGTGGACGCGACCAAGGGGCAAGATCGCCTGTCCGACGGGCGAGACATCGTTGACGCGGTCCGGAACGGGTCGCTACGTTCACGCCATGTCACGTTCAGCCATGCTCACCACGCGCGGTCACATCGACCTGCTGCGGGTGGCGTCCGCCGCCTGTCGCCGCGGCTGCTGACGACCCGAACCGTTCGACGGCTGAACCCCTTCCCCTCAGCCGATTCGGCCGACCGCGGTCACCGATCCCGCCTTCGTCGCGTCTGACGCCTCGCGTCCTTCGCGGCGTCGCGCGAGCGTCCCGAAGGTTTTCCTGAGGCCTCCCCCAAGGCTTTCCCAGCGGCCTGCTCAAAGGCTTCGCCAGAGGCCTGCTCAGGGCTTTCCGGGGCGCCCCACGCCTGGCAGTTCCCTGCCCGGCCGTCCCCTGCGCCGCCACCACCCGCCGACACACGCCCCGTCACGCCTCGCGCCCCCCTCGTCCGGAGAGCGCGCACCGACCCGGGGCGACGGTCGAGCACGCCCCGGGCCCGCCCCACCCCCAGCGCTTCGCGCTGCCCCTGACCCATGGAGTCGTCATGACCGTCGACCATGCCCCACCGGACACATCCGCCCCTCCCCATGCCCCGGCCCCGACCCCGCCCGCCGGCCCCGCCCTGGAAAAGGTCGTCCCCCTCGCCTCCCGCGGCAGCCGGCTGCGCTCGGTGCCGCGCTGGCTGCGCCGCACCGTCGGCCCCGTGACCCTGCTCGTCCTGTGGCAAGTCCTCAGCGCCAGTGGGGTGTTGAGCCCCGACACCCTGGCCTCACCCGGAACGGTCGCCCGCGCCGGGGCCGATCTCATCGGGGACGGGACGCTGCCGTCGGCGATGGGCATCTCGCTCCAGCGGGTGGCCGTGGGCCTGCTCATCGGCGGCGCGGCCGGGATCGTCCTGGCCCTCGCCTCCGGGCTCTCACGGCTGGGCGAGGATCTGATCGACGCCACCGTACAGATGCTGCGCACCGTGCCCTGGGTCGGTCTGATCCCCCTGTTCATCATCTGGCTCGGCATCGGCGAGGCCCCCAAGGTGGCGCTCATCGCGCTCGGCGTGGCCTTCCACCTCTATCTGAACGTGTACGCCGGAATCCGGGGTGTCGACGCCCAACTCGTGGAAGCGGGGCAGGCGTTGGGGCTCGGCCGCTGGGGCCTCGTGCGCCATGTGGTGCTGCCGGGCGCGCTGCCCGGCGCGATGACCGGGCTGCGCTACTCCCTCGCCACCGCCTGGCTGGCCCTGGTGTTCGGCGAGTCCATCAACGCGGACGCCGGCATCGGCTTCCTCATGAACCAGGCCCGCGAGTTCTTCCGCACGGACGTGATCGTCGTCTGCCTCGTCGTCTACGCCTTCCTCGGCCTTTTGGCCGACGCCGTCGTCCGCACCCTCGAAAGGCTGCTGCTCCAATGGCGACCGACCTTCACCGGCCAGTGACCCCCGCGACCTCCGCCGATGCCGTAAGGGTCGAAAATCTGACCCGCGCCTTCGACGGGCGCCCGGTCATCGACGGGCTCCATCTCACCCTGCGGGCGGGCGAGTTCACCGCGCTGCTCGGGCGCAGCGGCTGCGGCAAGTCGACGCTGCTGCGCGTGCTCGCCGGCCTCGACCGCGAGATCGAGGGCACCGTGCTCGTCCCCGAGCGACGGGCCGTCGCCTTCCAGTCGCCCCGGCTCATGCCCTGGAAGCGGGTGTGGCGCAACGTCCTGCTCGGCCTTCCCGGCAAGCCCCAACGGGCCGTCGCGGAAAGCGCGTTGGAGGAGGTGGGGCTCAGTCACCGGTCCGGGGCGTGGCCCAGGACGCTGTCCGGCGGCGAGGCCCAGCGTGCCTCGCTCGCCAGGGCGCTGGTGCGCGAGCCCGACCTGCTGCTGCTCGACGAACCGTTCGGCGCGCTCGACGCGTTGACCCGGATCAAGGCCCAGCAGCTCGTCGCCGAGCTGTGGCAGCGGCGCGGCTGCGCGGTGCTGCTGGTGACGCACGACGTGGACGAAGCGCTGCTGCTCGCCGACCGGGTCCTGGTCATGCGGGACGGCGCCATCGCCCATGACACCCCCGTCGCCCTCGACCGGCCCCGCACGGTCGGCGCCCCCGGATTCGCCGCGCTGCGCGCCGAACTCCTCGCCGAACTGGGCGTACACCAACCCTCCATCGCCTCCCGCTGACCCACGACGCGCCACAACCCCCTCCCGCGAACCGCCGATGGCGGACCGCCGAACCACGAGAAAGAGCCTCCGCCCATGCGACGCCACATCCTGCCCGCCCTGTTCCTGCCGCTCGCTCTCCTGCTCGCAGCCTGCGGCGGCAGTCCGGCGGCCGACTCCAAGTCCGTCGCCGGTTCGGGCGCCGACGCCCTCACGCTCAACGCCGGTGACCAGAAAGGCGGTTCCGAGTCGTTGCTGAAGGCGGCCGGCGAGCTCGACCACCTCGATTACGGGATCAAGTGGTCCACGTTCACCTCGGGGCCACCGCTGCTGGAAGCGGTCAACGCCGGGGCCGTCGACATCGGCGCGGTCGGCAACACCCCGCCGGTGTTCGCCGCCGGCGCGGGCTCCAAGATCAAGGTCGTGGCGGCCAGTCATGGCTCGTCCGCCGGAGAGGCGATCCTCGTCGCCCCGGACTCCCCGCTGAAGCAACCCGCGGACCTGCGGGGCAAGTCGATCGCCGTCGCGCAGGGAAGCTCCGCCCACTACCAGCTCCTCGCCACGCTGAAGAAGGCCGGGCTCGGCATCGGGGACGTCCAGCTCAAGCTCCTCCAGCCCGCCGACGCGCTGGCCGCCTTCAACCGCGGCAAGGTCGACGCCTGGGCGGTGTGGGATCCGTACACCGCGCAGGTCCTCGGCTCGGGGAAGGGGCGGGTACTGGCGACCGGCGAGGGGACCGTCAACGGCCTCGGGTTCCAGGTCGCCTCGCCCGCCGCGCTGAAGGACCCGGCGAAGGCGCGGGCCATCGGGGACTACCTCCAGCGCCTCAACCGCGCCCAGGAGTGGGTGTTCAAGCACCCCGAGGCCTGGGCCAAGGTCTGGTCGAAGGAAACGGGGCTGCCCTACGCGGTGGCGCTCGACTCGGTGAAGCGCAGCAACGGCACCCGGGTCCCGGTGGCCGTTGACGACGCGGCGGTCTCCTCCGAACAGCGGATCGCCGACACCTTCGCCGATCTCCGGCTGATCCCGCACCGCTTCTCCTTCAAGGACTACGTCGACACCCGCTTCAACGGCACGCTGCCCGCCTCCACCACCACGCCCCGCTCGTACGGAAAGGCCTCCTCCTGATGACCGTTCATCTGCACTGGTTCCTGCCCACCGGCGGTGATGGCCGGACCCTGGTCGACCGGCACGCCTACACCGATGGCGGCATCAAGCGCTCGGGGATCTCCCCGGTGACCGGGGTGCGCGCACCCGACATCGCCTATCTGACCCAAATAGCCAAAGCGGCCGAGCAGTTGGGGTTTGAGGCGGTGCTGACGCCGACGGGCACGTGGTGCGAGGACGCGTGGCTCACGACGGTCGCGCTCGCCCAGCACACCGAGCGGCTGAAGTTCCTCGTCGCCTTCCGGCCCGGGGTGATCTCGCCCGTCCTCGCCGCGCAGATGGCGGCCACCTATCAGCGCATCACGCGCGGACGGCTGCTGCTCAACGTGGTGACGGGTGGCGACTCCACCGAGCAGCGCCGCTTCGGCGACCACCTCGACCACGACCGGCGCTATGCCCGTACCTCGGAGTTCCTCTCGGTCGTACGCGGCGTCTGGGGAGGCCGGCCGTACGACTTCGAGGGCGAGCACTACCAGGTGGAGGGCGGTCTGACCGCGCTGCCGCCGGACCCGTTGCCGCAGATCTTCTTCGGGGGTTCCTCGGCGGCGGCCGGACCGGTGGCCGCCGATCACGCCGACGTATATCTGACCTGGGGAGAGCCGCCCGCCCTGGTGAAGGAGAAGATCGACTGGATCCGGGGGCTCGCGGAGGAGCGCGGGCGCACGGTGCGGTTCGGCGTCCGGCTGCACACCATCTCCCGGGACTCCTCGCGTGCGGCGTGGGCGACGGCCGACCGGCTGCTCGACGATCTCGACGCCGAGACGATCGCCGCGGCCCAACAGGCGCTCGGCAGAAGCGAGTCGGTGGGCCAGCAGCGGATGCTCGCCCTCCACGGCGGCTCGCGGGACGCGCTGGAGATCGCGCCCAACCTGTGGGCCGGGGTGGGTCTGGTGCGGGGCGGGGCGGGCACGGCACTGGTCGGCAGCCATGGGGAGGTGGCCGACCGGATCGAGGAGTACCACGCGCTCGGCATCGAGCACTTCGTGCTCTCCGGCTATCCGCATCTGGAGGAGGCGTACTGGTTCGGCGAAGGCGTGACGCCCGAGCTGGCGGCACGCGGGCTGCTGGCGACGGCTCCGGCCTCCCCGCTGCTCGGGGTGCCCGCCGCCAACGGGCGTCCGGCTTCCGCGCCGGGCGGGGCCCCGCTCCTGGTGGGCGGCGGCCGCTGAACGGCTCCCGGGAAGATCCGCGCGCCCCCGGAGGTTAGTAGAACCGTGAACGATTCCGGGGTGCGCGACATGGACGTGGTGGTCATAGGCGCCGGGCAGGCAGGCCTGTCCGGCGCGTACCACCTGCACAAAGCCGGTCTGGAGCCCGGCCGGGACTTCGTGGTGCTCGATCACGCGCCGCGGCCGGGCGGCGCCTGGCAGTTCCGCTGGCCCTCGCTCACCTACGGCAAGGTGCACGGGATGCACGCGCTGCCGGGCATGGAGCTGACGGGGGCGGCCGTCGACCGTCCCTCCTCCGAGGTCATCGGCGCGTACTTCGCCGGGTACGAGGACGCCTTCGACCTGCGGGTGCACCGGCCGGTCGAGGTGAGCGCCGTACGGGAGGGCGAGGCGGGGCGGCTGCTCGTCGAGACCTCGGAGGGCGACTATGCCTCCCGTGCGCTGATCAACGCCACCGGGACGTGGGACCGGCCGTTCTGGCCGCGCTATCCGGGTCAAGAGACGTTCCGGGGGCGGCAGTTGCACACCGCGAACTACCCGGGCCCCGATGCCTTCCGCGGACAGCGGGTGGTCGTGGTGGGCGGCGGGGCCTCGGGCACCCAGCATCTGATGGAGATCGCCGAGGTGGCCGCGGAGACGACCTGGGTGACGCGTCGGCCGCCGGTCTTCCGCGAGGGCCCCTTCGACGAGGAGGCCGGGCGCGAAGCCGTCGCCCTGGTCGAGGAGCGGGTGCGGCTCGGGCTGCCGCCGGCCAGTGTGGTCTCGGTGACGGGGCTGCCGCTGAACGACGCCGTCCGGGCGGCGCGGGCCCGTGGCGTCCTGGACCGGCTGCCGATGTTCGACCGGATCACCGAGCACCGGGTGGTGTGGGACGACGGGCGGAGCGTCGAGGCCGATGTGATCCTGTGGGCCACCGGCTTCCGCCCCGCCATCGACCATCTCGCCCCGCTGCGGCTGCGCGAGCCGGGCGGCGGCATCCGTCTCGAAGGGACGAGGGCGGCCAGGGACGAGCGGGTCCACCTGGTGGGCTACGGCCCGTCCGCCTCGACGATCGGCGCGAACCGGGCCGGGCGCGCGGCGGTACGGGAGATCCGGCGCCTGCTCGACCGCGAACCCGTCGGGGTGTGAGCGGAGGCGGGTTCAGCGGGGGCCGAGAGGGATGCGGCGCGTTCAGCCTGCCCCGTCCGTCTCCTTGTGGCTCCTGCGGTTCTCGTTGAACTCGCTGACGTTCAACCGGTGTTGGGCATAGTTGTCCGTGAAGCGCGTGTCGCCGGGGGCCACCGTCACGAAGTACAGCCAGGTGCCGGGAGGCGGGTTGATGGCGGCGTCGACGGCCTCCTGGCCGGGGTTGCCGATGGGGGTGGGCGGCAGGCCCTTGCGTTCATAGGTGTTGTACGGGCTGTCGATCCTGGTGTCGCCCGTGGTGGTGGCGAGCGTCGAGCGGTTCAGGGCGTAGTTCAGGGTCGAGTCCATCTGGAGCGGCATGCCGTGGGCCAGCCGATTGCGGATGACGCGCGCCACCTTGCCCATGTCGGCCGGGGTGTCGGCCTCCGCCTGCACGATCCCGGCCATGGTCACCAGCTGATAGACCGTCAGACCCGCACGCCGGGCGCCATCGGCGATGTGGTCCTGCCCGAAGCGCTTGGTGGCCGTCTCGACCATGTACGCGAGCAGGCCGCCCGGGGTCGTGTCGTCCGTGATCGGATACGTCGCCGGGAACAGATAGCCCTCCGGGTTGCCCTTGGCCTCGGCCGGCAGCTTCAGGTCCGCCGTCGCAGCGGCTCGGCGGGTCGTGCCGGGCGGCAGGTCCAGGCGCTTGTCGACGGCCGCGTACACCTGCGTGGCGCGCCACCCCTCGGGGATGAGCAGGGTTCTGACCGGAGCGCCGGTCTCGCGCAGGACCAGCACCAGCACCACACCCGCCGACAGGAGCAGCGCGAACAGCAGCAGGAGCAGTCGGCCACGGCGGGTGAGCCGGGGGCTTCGGCGGTACGCGGTCTCGCTCATGGCGGCACGCTACCCGCATATATGGGATGAATCAGACATATGACGGGTTCTGGCAGCCATGCGCCGGGGCGGCGAGCGCCGGAAGGCTCAACCGCGCGCGGGGGCGAGCTCCGCGTCCCTGCGGACCAGGGCGGCGTACCGCCCGTCCCGCTCCAGCAGCTCCTCGTGGGTGCCGCGCTCGGCGATCAGACCGCCGTCGAGCACGACGATCTGGTCCGCGTCGCGCACGGTGGACAGGCGGTGGGCGATGGTGATGGTGGTGCGTCCCTCGGAGAGCGCGTCGATGGCCTGCTGCACCGCGTGTTCGGTACGGGTGTCCAGGGCACTGGTGGCCTCGTCGAGGATGAGGACCGCCGGGTCGCGCAGGATCGTCCGGGCGATGGCCAGACGCTGCTTCTCACCGCCGGAGAAGCGATAGCCGCGCTCGCCGACCAGGGTGTCGTAGCCGTCGGGCAGCGAGGCGATGTGGTCGTGGATCTGGGCGGCACGGGCGGCCGCCTCCAACTCCTCGTCTGTGGCGTCCGGCTTGGCGAAGCGCAGGTTCTCGGCGACCGAGGCGTGGAAGAGGTAGGTCTCCTGGGAGACCACGCCGATCGCCCGGGCCAGGCTGTCGAAGTCGAGCTCGCGGACATCGACGCCGTCGAGGGTGACGCGGCCACCGGTCACGTCGTACAGACGCGGCACCAGATAGCTGAGCGTGGACTTTCCGGAGCCGGTGGGGCCGACGACGGCCAGGCTTCCCCCGGCGGGCACCGTCAGGTCGATGCCGGAGAGGGTGGGGCGCTCCTGCTTGTCGTCATAGCGGAAGTCGACGCTTTCGAAGCGGACCGCGCCGCGCGCCACCGGCAGGCGGACCGGCTCGTCGGGCTCGGTGATGTCCACCGGCAGGTCGAGGTATTCGAAGATCCGCTGGAACAGGGCGAGCGAGGTCTGCATCTGAACGCCCGTGGACAGCAGGCTCACTGCCGGGCGGAACAGGCCCTGCTGGAGCGTGACGAAGGCGACCAGGGTGCCGATCGAGACGGCGGGGCCACCGGTCTGGAGGGCTATCCCGGCCGCCCAGTAGATGACGGCGGGCATGGCGGCCATGACGATGCCGATGGTGGACATCCGCCAGCGGCCGGCCATGTTGGAGCGGACTTCGAGGTCGACGAGGCGCTCGGACTCGGCGGCGAAGCTCCGGGTCAGCGAGTCGGCCCGGCCCATGGTGCGGCCGAGCAGGATGCCGCTGACGGACAGCGATTCGGTGACTTCGGCGGCCATGGCGGCCATCTGCTTCTGGCGCTGGGTGGTGATCTTCTTGCGTTCGCGGCCGACCCTGCGGCTGATCCATACGAAGACCGGCAGCAGAAGCAGCGAGACGCAGGTCAGGCGCCAGTCGAGCGCGAGCATCGCGACGACGGAGGCGACGACCGCCGTCAGGTTGGAGACCAGCGAGGTCGCGGTGGAGGTGACGGTCGCCTGCATGCCGCCGATGTCGTTGGCGATGCGGGACTGCACCTCACCGGTGCGGGTCCGGGTGAAGAAGGCCAGCGGCATCCGCTGGAGCTGGGCGTAGACGGCGGTGCGCAGGTCGTGCATGACGCGCTGGCCGACGGTGGTGCTGATGAGTGTCTGGAGGACGCCGAAGACGCCGTTGACGACCGCCGTGGCGATCATGCCGAGGGCCAGCAGGCTCAGCAGGCCCGTGCGGTTGTGCGGAATGGCCACGTCGAGGATCTCGCGCAGCAGGAACGGCGAGGCGACCGAGACGAGCGAGGAGGCGGCGACGAGCAGGCCGACCACGGCGAGCCGGCCGCGGTAGGGGCGGAAGAGGCCGAGGATGCGGCGGATCTGCGCCGGCTCCTGCGGCTCGGTGCCGCGGGGCGGGGGCGTCCAGGTGGATGGTTCGGGGCGCATGGGCTCCTTCGACAGGAGTGAGGGCGCCCGCCCGGCCGGGGCGGGAGCGGTGGCGACTTCGAGAGCATAGCTCATTGTTACCTATACTCACAATGAATGGAGTCCTGTTATTGTTCCCGTATGCAGCCTCCCATTTCCCGGGCCCCCGACGCCGACGGCCTGCTCGCCGAGCAGTTGCTGCGGCTGACCCGCCGACTGCACCGGATCCAGAAGCAGCACCTGGAGCCGGTGGGCATCACACCCGCCCAGTCCCGGCTGCTGCGCACGGTCGCCCACTGGCCCGAGCCCCCTCGCATGGCCGATCTGGCCGCGCGCCTGGAAGTCGTGCCGCGCGCCGTGACCAGCCTGGTCGACGCCCTGGAGGAGAGCGGGGACGTGCGCCGGGTGCCCGATCCGACCAATCGCCGCGTGATCCGGATCGAGCTCACCGACACGGGCCGCGCCACCTTGCGCGCACTGCGCGGCGCACGCCGGGGCGCCGCGGAGGAGATCCTGGCTCCCCTGACGACCGATCAGCGCGACGCGCTCGGCGGCCTGTTGACGGCCCTGTTGGACGGATCCCCGGAGAGCCGCTGCTGACGCACGGCGGCCGACACGAGCGGCCGTCCTCCCGATGAAGCGTCGTCGGGCGTTCCTCGGCCGGTATCAAGAGACCGGCGGCGCTCTGGCGCGACCCTCGCCCCACCTTCACGGTCGCAACCCGGGTTCGGCGAAAGTCGCGCAGACGTCAGGCCATGGAATTCCTGTAGCTCACCAGGAGGCTCGATGAACGACGCACGTCCCGAACACCACGACGTCAGCCGGCGCTCCGTGCTGCGGACCGCCGGCGCGGCCGGTGCCGGGCTCGGTCTCGGGGCGTTCGGCCACCCCGCCGAGGCGGCGCAGGAGCCGGTGGAGGACGGGCCGCGGCGGCAGGGCAGCACCATGATCGGGGTGCCGTTCCAGCGGCGTTCGACCGTGCGCGTCGCGATGATCGGCCTCGGCAACCGCGGTGGCGCGATGATCGATCTGTATCTGGCCGTGCCGGGCGTCACGGTGGTGGCCCTGTGCGATCCGGTGAAGGCGAAGGCCGAGCGCGCCGCCGCCAAGGTCACCGCCGCCGGGCAGCCGGCGCCCGCCGTCTACGTCCACGGCGAGCACGACTACGAGGAGCTCCTCAAGCGCGGCGACATCGACTTCGCGCATGTGGCGACGGGCTGGGACTCCCACTTCGAGATCGCCAAGTCGGCCCTCCTGAACGGAGTTCACGTCGGGGTGGAGTGTCCCCTCGCACTCGGGCTCGACCAGCTGTGGGAGCTGGTGGACCTCTCCGAACGGACCCGCAGGCACTGCATGCAGTTGGAGAACTGCTGCTACGGGCGCAACGAACTGCGGGTCCTGCGCATGGCGCATGCCGGCAAGTTCGGGGATCTGCTGCACGGGGCGGGCGCGTACAACCACGACCTGCGCTCGATGATGTTCGACCCCGCCGCCTACGAAGGCCCCTGGCGCAGGCTCTGGCACACCCGGTTGCGCGGCGACCTCTACCCCAACCACGGCTTCGGTCCCGTCGCCAACTACATGGACCTCAACCGGGGTGACCGGGCGGTGAGCATCGTCAGCGTAGGCTCGCCCTCGCTCGGCCTGGCGCAGTACCGGGCCGCCCACATGCCCGAGGGCGACCCGAGCTGGAAGGAGACGTACATCGGGAGCGATCGCACGATCAGCCTGGTGACGACCGCGAAGGGCCGGGTGATCCGCCTGGAGCACGACGTGTCGACGCCCCACCCCTACAGCCGGATCAACAGCCTGGGCGGGACCAAGGGCCTCTTCGAGGACTATCCCGAACGGATCTATCTGGAGGCAGACCACCGCGACGACACGTGGGGCGACTTCTCGAAGTACGCCGAGTGGGACCACTGGTTGTGGAAGGAGCACGCCAACCCGCCCGGCGCGCACGGCGGGATGGACTACATGCTGGTGTTCCGGCTGATGCAGTGCATGCGGCTGGGCCTGGTGCCCGACTTCGACGTCTACGACGCGGCGACCTGGACCTCGCCGGTCCCGCTCAGCCATCTCTCGATCAAGGAGCGGGGCCTGCCGCAGCAGATCCCCGACTTCACCCGGGGCGAGTGGCGCAAATCCCGTCCGGGGATGGACTCCGAAAAGCCCGCCGAGGCCTGAGACCGCGTCCGGCCCCGGCCCCCGCGCGGGGGCCGGGGCCGGGGCCGGACGGTGGTTCAGCAGCGCCGGACGTCCTGGGTCAGGGCGCCCTGTGCCGTCTTCAGGCTCCGGTCGTAGCAGCCGTCCGAGCCGTACAAGCGGTAGCGCTCGGCGGAGGTGCCGGTGGCGTGCCGCTGCTCGCGCGGCACGTTCATGGTCCAGGAGGCGTCACCGCGATAGGTGTCGTCGAGGTGGGAGAAGGCGGTGGGGCGCGCGCCGCGCAGGGTCACGGAGTCCGCGCGGTCCCCGAGGGTGATGGCGGTGCGCAGCCGGCTGTCCGCGCCGATGGTGGTCGTGCCGTCCATCGTGTACGTACGGTGGTCGCGGACGGTCAGCGCGGGGCCCCGGCCGGATGTCGTGACGCTCTGGTCGTCGCGCCAACTCCCCTTCAGGGCATCGACGTTCTCGCCCTCGGTCCAGCGGTGCGTCGAGTCGGACGTCACCGAGCGGTCCACCGTCGTGGTGACGCGGCCGTGCGAGGTGTCGAGGTATCCGGCCGTGGTGAGCCGGTGCTCGCTGGTGGCGTCGAGCCGCAGCTCGGCCGAACTCGGTTTGTAGCTGGTCGAGTTGACCGGCGCCGACTCCTCGTGGCGGCTCAGCGCGCCGGTGACGACCTTGCTCGCCTTGTCCTGCCAGATGAGGAGGTTGGTGGGCGTGGACCAGCCGTCCTGCCCGGCGGGAACCCCGGCCACGGACACCTCGACCTGGTGCGGGCGGCCGTCGTTGAGCAGGGCCGCGTACGGCGTCAGGTCGTACTCGACGGGCTTCACGTCGAAGGCGCGGGGTGCGGGCAGGACGTACCAGAGGAAGGGGTTGGACCAGCCTCCCGTCCATACGGTGGGGAACGGCGCGGCGATGCCCGCGAGTTGGCCGTCGACCCTGACCTGCACCTCCCGGTTGGGGCCGGCGGGCGCCTTGCAGGAGTACGGGGCGGGGTCGGGGACCGCCAGATACCAGAACTCCTCGCAGCCGCCGCCCGATCCGGTCGCGTACACCTCGGCGACGACGCGCTCGGCGTTGCGGGGCGTGGTCACCCGCGGGGTGTCGAGGGGAAGCACCGTATCGGGGGTCACGGCGGGCTGGGTGCGCCCTTCGGCGGCGTAGAAGGTGAGGGTGACCTTGACGTCGATGACCCCGGTGTAGGTGTCGTTCACGGTGTTGCCGATGAGCATCTCGACGGGCTGGGCGGAGCGGAAGGTGGCGCTGTAGCGCGTGACGTCCTTCTCTACGTTCCAGGCGATGCCGTCCACGGAGGGCTCCGGCGTGGAGGTGCGCAGCACCTCGGTCCCGCCCACGTGGAGATAGCCGAGCCGGTCGTACTGGCGCCCCTTGACCGTGCCGTCGAGGCGGAGCACCACCTTGCTCCACCGGTCGCCGCAGCCCTTGGGCGGGGTGTAACTCCCCTTGTAGGGCGTGAAGTCGCGGAACTGGGCCTCGGCGAGGGTGACCCGACAGGACGTGGTGTGCGGGGTCGTCACCGGGGGCGCCGCGGTCAGCGGGTCGTGCCAGTCGGTGCCGAACTCGGCGGGCGGGGTGTCGGCGGCCGCGGCCGGGCCCGCGCCGAGCACCAGACCGGCGGCCAGGGTCAGGCCGCCGAGCATGGACATGATCCTTCGTCGTCTCATGGACCAGGAGTGAAGCGCGAGCGCGGCCGGGACGCCAGACCCGGTGGGTGAGCAATGGCGGGTTCTGGGCCCCAACGCGGAAAAATCGATTGAAATCCACGGGCACGAAGGGCGAACCTTGCACGGCTCCAGCCATTCGACGCGAGGAAGCCCGGGACGCCATGCAGATTCGCGATCTTCCGTACTCGGACCCGGGCGAGCCGGATGTCCGCTCGGGTCCCCGCTTCCTGTACTGGCTGGCGCGCAACCAGCTCGGCGGCCAGCTCAAGGCGCTCGGCTGGGGCCTGCTCCAGCAGTGCGGCATCGCCGGGCTGCCCCTGACCGTCGGCCTGGCGGTGCAGGCGGCCGTCGACCGCTCGGGCGACCGGCTCGCGTTCGCCGCCGCGCTCAATGTGCTGCTCGGCGTGGCCATCGCGGTCGGCGAGACGATGCTGCACCGCACCGCGGTCACCAACTGGATCACCGCGGCCGCCCGGGTCCAGCAGTTGCTCGCGCGCAAGACGGCCGAACTCGGCTCGGTGCTCACCCGCCGGGTCGCGGCCGGCGAGGTGGTGGCGGTCTCCACCGGTGACGTCGAGAAGATCGGATGGTTCGTCGAGGCGCTCTCCCGGTTCGCGGCGTCGGCCGGCGCGCTGGTGGTCATCTGCGTCGGGCTGTTGATCTACCAGCCCGCGCTCGGCGTCGTCGTCGCCATCGCCTTGCCCGTACTCGCCCTGGCCGTCCTGCCGTTGCTTCCGCGCGCCACCAAGCGCGCCGACCTCCAGCGCGAAAGGGCGGGCCGGGCAACGGAGTTGGCGTCCGACACGGTCGCGGGGCTGCGGGTGCTGCGGGGCATCGGCGGCGAGGACCTCTTCCTCGGCCGCTACCGCGAAGCCTCCCAGGAGGTGCGCCGGGCGGCCGTGCACAGCGCCCGCATGTGGTCGCTGATCTCGGCGGTCCAGGTGCTGCTTCCGGGGCTGCTGCTCATCACGGTGGTCCTGTACGGCGCGCGCCTCGCGCTCGACGGGCGGATCGCGGTGGGTGAACTGGTCACCGTGTACAGCGCGGTGACGCTGATGCTGTTCCCCTTGCAGCACTTCGAGGAGATCGCGATGGCGTACTCCTTCTCGCGGCCCTCCGCGAAGCGGGCGGCCCGGGTGCTCGCGCTCCAGCGGGTCACCGACCCGGCCGGGACGGACACGGGGGTGCCGTCCGGGCCACGAGCGGCTCTGCCGTCCGGTGATCTCTACGACCCGGCGACCGGGCTGCTCGCACCTCAGGGCCGGTTCACGGCCGTGGTGTGCGGCGACCCGGACGCCGCCGGGAGGCTCGCGGACCGGCTCGGCGGACACGCCGCCGAGCCGGGCGGGCTGCCCTCGGTGCTGCTCGGCTCGGTCGCCCTCGACGGGCTGGCGCTCGAGCGCGCCCGTACCGCCGTCCTCGTCCAGGACAAGGACCCGGTGCTGCTCTCCGGCACGCTGCGGGAACTGCTCGACGTGCCGTCGTCGGGGCAGGTCGAGGCGGCCGACGCGCTCGCGGCGGCGTGCTGCGAGGACGTGCTGGAAGCGCTCACGCAGGCGTCGGTGCACCATGACGGCGACCCGATGGACACCCGGATCACCGAGCGCGGCCGGTCGCTCTCGGGCGGCCAGCGCCAACGCCTGGCGCTGGCGCGGTCGTTGGTCGTCGACCCCGAGGTGCTCGTGCTCGACGAGCCGACCTCGGCGGTCGACTCGCACACCGAGGCGAAGGTCGCGGAGGGCATCAAGCGACTGCGGGCCGGGCGGACCACGGTGGTGTTCACCTCGTCGCCGCTCCTCCTCGACCTGGCCGAACGGATCGTGTTCGTGCACGAGGGCGAGGTCACGTCGGTTGGCGTGCACCGCGAACTGGTGCGCACCGACGCCCGCTACCGCGCGGTCGTCACCCGTGAGACCGACGAGGAGCAGGCGCAGGCCCTGGAGAAAGTGGAGGAGTCGGCATGATCGGCGTGGCAGCACCGCAGTACGACCCGGCGGCCCCCGAGTCGGCCACCACCCTGCCGGTGGGCACCCCGGCGACCGTCCGCGCGTACATACGGGAGCTCTTGCGGCGCCACCGCGGGGCGTTCGCGATCCTGATCGGGACCAACGCCGTCGCCGTCATCGCGTCGATGGTGGGCCCCTACCTCCTGGGCGGCGTCGTCGAGGACCTCTCCGCGGGGGCGCGCGACCTCCAACTGGGGCGCGTGGCCGCCCTGTTCGCGACGGCGCTGGTCGTGCAGACGGTGTTCGTACGGATCGTCCGGCTGCGCGGCGGCATGCTGGGCGAGGAGATGCTGGCCGATCTGCGCGAGGACTTCCTGGTGCGGTCGGTCGGGCTGCCGCCGAGCGTACTCGAACGGGCCGGCACGGGCGACCTGTTGTCCCGGATCACCACGGACGTCGATCGCCTGGCCAACGCGATGCGCGAGGCCGTGCCCCAGCTCGCCATCGGCGTGGTGTGGGCGGCGCTGCTCCTTGGCGCCCTCGGCGTCACGGCCCCGCCGCTCGCCCTCGCGGTGCTCGTCGCGCTGCCGGTCCTGGTGACCGGGTGCCGCTGGTACTTTCGGCGGGCCCCGGCCGCCTACCGCTCGGAGGCCGCCGGGTACGCGGCGGTCGCCTCCGTGCTGACCGAGACGGTCGACGCGGGGCGCACGGTCGAGGCACACCGGCTGGGCGCGCGGCGGATCGCGCTCTCGGACCGGCGGATCCGGGAGTGGACGGCGTGGGAGCGGTACACCCTGTTCCTGCGCTCGGTGCTCTTCCCCGTGGTGAGCGTCACCCATATGACGATCATGGTGTCGGTGCTGACGCTCGGCGGGGTCTTCGTCCTCAAGGACTGGATCACGGTCGGCGAGCTCACCACGGGGGCGCTGCTGGCCCAGATGCTGGTCGAGCCGGTCGGGCTGATCCTGCGCTGGTACGACGAGCTCCAGGTGGCGCAGGTCTCGATCGGCCGTCTGGTCGGGGTCCGCGACATCGAGCCGGACGCGGGGGACGCGGGCGTACGCCCCTCGGGCCGGCACGTCGAGGCGGACGCGGTCCGCTTCGGCTACCGCGAGGGCGTGGACGTCCTGCACGAGGTGTCGCTCTCGGTGGCCCCAGGCACCCGGGTCGCCCTGGTCGGTCCTTCCGGGGCGGGCAAGTCGACGCTGGGCCGGCTGCTCGCCGGGATCTACGCGCCGCGCCGGGGCAGCGTCACGCTCGGCGCGGCGGAGCTCTCGCGGATGCCGGCGGAGCGGGTGCGCGAGCAGGTGGCCCTGGTCAACCAGGAGCACCACGTCTTCGTGGGCTCGCTGCGCGACAACCTGCTCCTGGCCCGCACGGGCGCCGACGACGCCGAACTCTGGGCGGCGCTCGGGGCGGTCGACGCGGACGGGTGGGCGCGGGGGCTGGACGACGGCCTCGACACGGAGGTGGGCTCGGGCGGCCTCGCCCTCACCCCCGCGCAGGCCCAGCAGATCGCGCTGGCCCGTCTGGTCCTGGCCGACCCGCACACGCTGGTCCTGGACGAGGCGACGTCCCTGCTCGACCCCCGGGCCGCCCGCCACCTGGAACGCTCCCTGGCCCGCGTCCTGGACGGCCGCACGGTGGTCGCGATCGCCCACCGCCTGCACACCGCGCACGACGCGGATGTGATCGCGGTGGTGGAGCGGGGGCGGATCGCGGAGCTGGGCAGCCATGAGGAGCTGGTGGCGGCGGGGGGCGCGTACGCCGCGCTCTGGCGATCCTGGCACGGCTAGCCTGCGGCGCGGGGGGGCTCGGCACCCCGGTGCGGGGCGGGGTGGTCTCAACAACCCGGGGTGCCCCCGGCCCCCCTGTACGTCTGTACGCCGCGGACCGTGCGTGGCTGGCCGCGCAGTTCCCCGCGCCCCTGGGGGTGCCATCCCTCCCGGCGCTGCGGCGAGGGTTCTGCCGGTACGCCTCACACCGCGGACCGTGCGTCGCTGACCGCGCAGTTCCCCGCGCCCCTGGGGGTGCCATCCCTCCCGGCGCTGCGGCGAGGGTTCTGCCGGTACGCCTCTCACCATGGACCGTGCGTGGCTGAGCGCGCAGTTCCCCGCGCCCCTTCAGGGCGCTGCCCCCGGCCGGCGTCTTCAGGACTCGGCAAACCCCGCACAGCACACCCCCTAGGGGCGCGAGGAACTGCGCGAGCAACCACGCACGATCGACCGCCAAAGCCACACAGCAGGCCCCCCTAGGGGCGCGGGGAACTGCGCGCTCAGCCACGCACGGTCGTCCGACAAAAACGCACGGCGGCACCCCCCAGGGGCGCGGGGAACTGCGCGGATGGTCGTGTGCGGCGGGGGCGGATCCCCCGGAGGGTTGAGGGAAGGGGCGGGGTGGGGGCAGCGCAGGGTCAGATGACGTTCAGGGCGCCCGCCGCCCCCAGACCCCCCAGCACCATGAACACCGGCATCAGAACCTTCAGCTCCACCCAGCTCCCGGCACGGAACCGCATCGCCTTCGGCGGCCCCACGGGCGCCCACCGCTTGCGGCCCAGCGGAATGGGCCACAGGATCGGGCACCCCGAGACCGTCAGGGCGTCACCGATGTCGTGCACGAGCGCGCCGAGAATGATCGGCAGACCCAGCCACAGGTACTCCTGGCCGGGCCCGGTGAAGAGCCAGTCCGAGCCGTTGCCCGGCTTGTCGAGGACGCCCGCGAGGATCCACGCGCTGGTCCCGCCGAGCAGCCACACCAGCACGTCGCTGGAGACCCGCGCGGCCCGCCACAGCAGGCCTTCCACGGCGAGCACCAGATGCACGAAGAGGATCGCGAGGACCGCCCAGCGCCCGCCGAACACCGCCGCCGCCGAGGCGCCCGCCCCGATCAGAACGGCCCAGAGCCAGGTGTGGGTCAGGGTGCGGTGGCCGCCGTTGCGGCGGGGGTCGCCGGGGCCCCGGGTCGCCTTGTAGACCGCGTGCGACAGCTCGTCCACGATGCCGCAGAGGCCTTTGGAGATCGGCCCGAAGGCGCGCGAGATGGTCGCCGACTTGTGGTCGAGGTCGGGCGCGAGGGCCGCGCCTGCCGTGATGAGGGCGCCCACGGCGAGCACCGGCCACGGCATGGGGTGTCCGGCGGCGGCAGCGGCGGCGCCCACCCCGAGCCAGGAAGCGGCCCCCGACAGTGAGTGCGCTGGTCCCATCATGGCCGTGCCCCGCCCCATTCCTCTTGCTCGTACGCCCCGTTGACGCCCCGTTGACGGCTCGTCCGCGGACGGGCCGAGCCGGCAGCCTACCCGTCATGATCTTGGCGCCGGTGGCCGGTTCCCGCTTACGGTCCCGCGCCAGGCAAGATGGGGTCGTGACCCTTATCGATCAGCTGCCGCCGAGTGCCGACCCCGATGCCCTTTTCGAGGCCTTCTCCACCTGGGCCGAGGACCAGGGCATCACCCTGTACCCGGCCCAGGAGGAGGCGCTGATCGAGGTCGTCTCGGGGGCCAACGTCATTCTGTCCACCCCGACCGGCTCGGGAAAGAGCCTGGTGGCGGCGGGTGCGCACTTCGCGGCGCTGGCCCGGGACGAGGTGACCTTCTACACCGCGCCGATCAAGGCGCTGGTCTCGGAGAAGTTCTTCGACCTGTGCAAGCTGTTCGGCACCGAGAACGTCGGCATGCTCACCGGTGACGCCTCCGTCAACGCGGACGCGCCCGTCATCTGCTGCACCGCCGAGGTGCTCGCCTCCATCGCGCTGCGCGACGGCAAGCACGCCGACATCGGCCAGGTCGTGATGGACGAGTTCCACTTCTACGCCGAGGCCGACCGCGGCTGGGCCTGGCAGATCCCGATCCTGGAGCTCCCCCAGGCGCAGTTCGTCCTGATGTCGGCCACCCTCGGCGACGTCTCGATGTTCGAGAAGGACTTGACGCGCCGCACCGGCCGTGAGACCACCGTGGTCCGCTCGGCGACCCGGCCCGTGCCGCTCTCGTACGAGTACGTCACGACGCCCATCACGGAGACGCTGACCGAGCTGCTCGAAACCAAGCAGTCGCCGGTCTACATCGTGCACTTCACGCAGGCGCAGGCGGTCGAGCGGGCGCAGTCGCTCATGTCGATCAACATGTGTACGCGCGAGGAGAAGGACAAGATCGCCGACCTGATCGGCAACTTCCGCTTCACCACCAAGTTCGGCCAGAACCTGTCCCGTTACGTGCGCCACGGCATCGGCGTCCACCACGCGGGCATGCTGCCCAAGTACCGCCGCCTGGTCGAAAAGCTCGCCCAGGCAGGCCTGTTGAAGGTCATCTGCGGTACGGACACGCTCGGCGTCGGCGTCAACGTCCCCATTCGCACGGTGCTGTTCACGGCCCTGACGAAGTACGACGGCACCCGGGTGCGCACCCTGCGGGCCCGTGAGTTCCACCAGATCGCGGGGCGCGCGGGCCGGGCCGGCTTCGACACGGCGGGCTATGTCGTCGCGCAGGCGCCCGAGCACGTCATCGAGAACGAGAAGGCGCTCGCCAAGGCCGGCGACGACCCGAAGAAGCGCCGCAAGGTGGTCCGCAAGAAGGCCCCCGAGGGCTTCGTGGCCTGGTCGGACACCACCTTCGAGAAGCTGATCGGCTCCGAGCCCGAGCCGCTGACCTCCCGTTTCCGGGTCACCAACATCATGCTGCTCTCGGTGATCGCCCGGCCGGGCAACGCCTTCGAGGCGATGCGGCACCTCCTGGAGGACAACCACGAGCCGCGCAAGGCGCAGCTGCGGCACATCCGCCGGGCCATCGCGATCTACCGCTCGCTGCTCGACGGCGGCGTGGTGGAGCAGCTGGACACCCCCGACGCCGAGGGCCGCACGATCCGGCTCACCGTCGACCTCCAGCAGGACTTCGCCCTGAACCAGCCGCTCTCCACCTTCGCGCTGGCCGCCTTCGACCTCCTCGACCCGGAGTCGCCCTCCTACGCGCTCGACATGGTCTCGGTCGTCGAGTCGACGCTCGACGACCCGCGGCAGATCCTCGCCGCGATGCAGAACAAGGCGCGCGGCGAGGCCGTCGGGCAGATGAAGGCGGACGGCGTCGAGTACGAGGAGCGCATGGAGCGCCTCCAGGACATCTCGTACCCGAAGCCGCTGGAGGAGCTGCTCTGGCACGCGTACAACGTCTACAAGACGTCGCACCCCTGGGTCGGCGACCACCCGGTGTCGCCGAAGTCCGTCATCCGCGACATGTACGAACGGGCGCTCACCTTCACGGAGTTCACCTCCTGGTACGAGCTCGCGCGTACCGAGGGCATCGTCCTGCGCTATCTGGCGAGCGCGTACAAGGCGCTGGACCACACCATCCCCGACGACCTGAAGACCGAGGACCTGGAAGACCTCATCGCCTGGCTCGGTGAGATGGTCCGCCAGGTCGACTCCAGCCTCCTGGACGAGTGGGAGCAGCTCGCCAACCCGGAGGTGCAGACCGCCGAGGAGGCGCAGGAGAAGGCCGACGAGGTCAAGCCGGTCACGGCCAACGCCCGCGCCTTCCGGGTCCTGGTGCGCAACGCGATGTTCCGCCGGGTGGAGCTCGCGGCCCTGGACAACCTCACCGCGCTCGGCGAGCTGGACGCGGAGTCCGGCTGGGACGCGGACGCCTGGGGCGAGGCGATGGACAAGTACTGGGACGAGTACGACGACCTCGGCACCGGGCCCGACGCCCGCGGCCCCAAGCTCCTGTCCATCGAGGAGGACGCGGCGCACGGCCTGTGGCGCGTCCGCCAGACGTTCGCCGACCCCAACGGCGACCATGGCTGGGGCATCAGCGCGGAGGTCGATCTGGCGGCCTCCGACGAGGAGGGCCGCGCGGTGCTGCGCGTCACCGACGTCGGCGAGCTCTGACCCCCACTCCCCCCGTTCCGAAAGGACCGCGACCCCATGACCAACCCGGCGGAGAGACTCGTCGACCTCCTCGACCTGGAGCAGATCGAGGTCAACATCTTCCGCGGCCGCAGCCCCGAGGAGTCCCTCCAGCGGGTCTTCGGCGGCCAGGTCGCGGGCCAGGCCCTGGTCGCGGCCGGGCGCACCACGGACGGCGAGCGCCCGGTGCACTCGCTGCACGCCTACTTCCTGCGGCCGGGCCGTCCCGGCGTGCCGATCGTCTACCAGGTGGAGCGGGTCCGCGACGGGCGGTCCTTCACCACCCGGCGGGTCACCGCGGTGCAGCAGGGCCGCACGATCTTCAACCTGACGGCGTCGTTCCACCGTCCGGAGCCCGGCAGCATCGAGCACCAGCTGCCGCCGCGCCTGGACTTCCCCGAGCCGGAGTCGCTGCCCACGGTCACCGAGGAGATCCGCGCGCACCTGGGGGCGCTGCCGGAGGCCCTGGAGCGGATGGCGCGCCGCCAGCCGTTCGACATCCGGTACGTGGACCGGCTGCGCTGGACGCCCAAGGAGATCGAGGGCGCGGATCCGCGCAGCGCGGTGTGGATGCGCGCGGTGGGCCCGCTCGGCGACGACCCGCTGGTGCACACCTGCGCGTTGACGTACGCCAGCGACATGACGCTGCTCGACGCGGTGCGCATCCCGGTCGAGCCGCTGTGGGGTCCGCGCGGCTTCGACATGGCCTCCCTCGACCACGCCATGTGGTTCCACCGCCCCTTCCGCGCCGACGAGTGGTTCCTGTACGACCAGGAGTCCCCGGTCTCGACGGGCGGGCGGGGCCTCGCCCGGGGCCGGATCTACAACCGCGCGGGCGAACTGCTGGTGTCGGTGGTCCAGGAAGGCCTCTTCCGCCCCCTCACCCTGTCCGGCGACTGATCAACTCACCTTTTTCCAGAAGGAGTTACCGAATGAGCCTGTACGACATTCCGCTGCGCACCCTGACCGGCCAGGCGACCTCGCTCGCCGAGTACAAGGGCCGGGCCGTGCTCCTGGTCAATGTGGCGTCCCAGTGCGGACTGACCCCGCAGTACGCCGGCTTGGAGCGCCTTCAGCAGCAGTACGGCGAGCGCGGCCTGACCGTGCTCGGCGTGCCGTGCAACCAGTTCGGCGGCCAGGAGCCCGGCACCGCCGAGGAGATCGGCACGTTCTGCTCGGCGACGTACGGCGTGACCTTCCCGCTCCTGGAGAAGACCGATGTGAACGGCGAGAACCGGCACCCGCTCTACGCGGAGCTGACGAAGACCACCGACGCCGAGGGTGAGGCCGGCGACATCCAGTGGAACTTCGAGAAGTTCCTGATCTCCCCGCAGGGCGAGGTGGCGGCCCGCGTCCGCCCGCGCACCGAGCCCGAGGCCCCCGAGGTCGTGGCGCTCATCGAGGCCAACCTGCCCGCCTGACCCGGTCCGCGGCAGCACGGCGCTCCGCCCTCACCCGAGGACGGAGCGCCTCGCCGCGTCTCACGCCAGGATCTGCACCCAGGGGCTCATGAGGCGGTACGGCGTCCCCGCGGCGATGCGCTGGCGCTGCATCCCGGTGCGGATGCCGCCGTCGGCATGGACCACGTCCTGGGTGCCGGAGGGCACGAAGTAGGTGCGCCCGTTGGCGACGACCAGGCCCCAGTACTGGTAGTGCGTCAGCGTCAGATAGACGCGCTTCTGTATGTAGTCGAGGACGACCTTGGTGTTGTGCTCGGAGTTGGAGCCGGTTCCCGTGTACTCGGCGAAGCCACGGGGGAACCCGGCGGCGTTCAGGGTCGAGGACCCCGTGCCCGCCTGGGAGTGGGCGCGGTAGTGGTCGTGCAGGCCCTGGCTCTCCGCCGGGACCTGGGCGCGGAAGGCCTCGGGGCCGCCGGAGTGGTCTGCGCCGGTGGAGGGCAGTCGGCCCGAGTCGTCCTGGTGCCAACTCCTGAGCGTGCCCGGCTCGTTCGGCGTCGCGTCCCTGCGGGTGAGCTGGTCCGGTGTCCGCTCGTCGAGCAGGGTGCCGCTCTCCAGCTGGAACCGCACGTCGAAGATCAGGTTCGTCAGCGGCCGGGGCAACAGCTCCTTGGCCATGCCCCAGGTCAGCTGCTTGAGGGGGTCGTTGCCGGTGCGGCCGGTGGTCTCCTGCGCCTCCTGGGCCCGCTCTCCGAGCCCCTGGCCGAATTCGTCCCACATCTCGTCGTCGTTCGCCCAGACGCCCTCCTTGCCGCCGGGCAGGCTCTGGTGCTGGTAGCCGCCCTGGGGCTCCACCGCGTACCGGGTGTTCTTGTTGGCCCGCAGCTCCGCGGGCACATCGGTGGCGATGACGTCCTGGATCGCCGCGACGAGGGCGTCCAGCTCAACTGCCCCGTTTCCGGTGGGAGTTCGCAGCGCCTTCGCCAGGCCCTTGAGCCGCTTGCCGCCGTCCTGGGCGTACGCGACGGCCAGTTGGTAGTCGTCCACGACGACCATCCGGTAGTACTCGCCGATCTGTTGCCGCGTCAGGTCGTTCTTGTCCGCGACGTTCTTGGCGCTCGCGTATCCGTCGAGGGTGACCGTGATGGCGCGTTGCACCGCCGGCTGGGCGGGGGCGCTCTGGACCGGAGCCGACCGGTCGGCGCCGGAGTCGGCGGCCGGGGGCGCGGACTGCCGGCTGGAGCCGCCCGACATCACCCGGGTGGCGTTGGCCTCCGCCTCGCGCTCGAACCGGTCGGAGGGGTCGGAGACCTTGAGCCCCGAGCCGTTGTCGGTCCCCGCGACGGGGCCCTGGCGCTGCTGGATGACATGCGTCAACTCGTGGGCCAGCGTGTGCTTGTCGGCCCCGCCGTCGCCGATGACGACATGGCTGCCCGAGGTGTAGGCGCGGGCGCCGACCTCGGCGGCCGAGGCCTTGGCGGCGGCGTCGTTGTGGATGCGTACGTCGGAGAAGTCCGCGCCGAGCCGCGCCTCCATGTCGCCCCGGGTCGCCTCGTCCAGGGGGCGGCCGCTGCCGCGCAGGACGTCGTGCACGGCGGACCGCTGCACCGCGGGCTGCTGGGCCGGGTGGCCGCAGCCGGCACCGTGCTGGTGCTCGTCCCGCTCCCCCGTGTGACCGGCCTGGCGGAGCAGTTGCAGAACGGCCGCGTTCCCGGCGGAGTGCTGTAGTGCGCGCAGGCCCTGCGGCGGTGCGGCACCCTTGGCCGCGGGCTTGTCCGCCGGGCCGCGCCCGTGGGCGGCGTCGACCCTTCTGGCATCGTCATGGTCGTGCACGGAGCCTCTTCCTGCGCTGGAAAACATCCCTTTCTGCATACGCGGTGAAGACGCTCCGGGGCCAGGTACGCAAGGGCACTGTTGCGGGGCCGCCAGGGCAGAACGGGTCCGCCGGGGCGGCTCGCGGGCAGGCCTTCGGGCTGCGCGCCTAGCGGATCGGCATGCCCGACAGGGTGCGGGCGATGACGAGGCGCTGGATCTCGCTGGTGCCTTCGAAAATGGTGTAGATGGCAGCATCCCGGTGCATGCGCTCCACCGGGTACTCGCGGGTGTAGCCGTTGCCGCCGAGGATCTGGATCGCCTGCCCGGTGACCTTCTTCGCGGTCTCGCTCGCGTACAGCTTGGACATCGAGCCCTCGGCGGACTCGAACTTCTTGCCCGTGGTCGCCATCCAGGAGGCGCGCCACACCAGGAGCCGGGCGGCGTCGATCTGGGTGCGCATGTCGGCGAGTTGGAAGGCGATGCCCTGGTTGTCGATGATGGGCCGGCCGAACTGCTCGCGGGTCTTGGCGTAGTCGAGGGCGTAGTCGTACGCGGCCCGCGCGGTGCCGACGGCCATCGCGCCGACGGCCGGGCGGGAGGCCTCGAAGGTGGCCATCGCGGCGTTCTTGACGCGCTCGCCGCCGCCCGCCTTCGCCTTCTCACGGGAGCGGGCCAGGCGCTCGTCGAGCTTCTCCTTGCCGCCGAGCAGGCAGTGGCCGGGAACGCGGACGTCCTCCAGGACGACCTCGGCGGTGTGCGAGGCGCGGATGCCGTGCTTCTTGAACTTCTGGCCCTGGGTCAGGCCCGGGGTGTTCGGCGGCACGATGAAGGAGGCGTGGCCCTTGGAGCCGAGCTCGGGGTCGACGACCGCCACGACGACATGGACGTTGGCGATGCCGCCGTTGGTGGCCCAGGTCTTGGTGCCGTTCAGGACCCACTCGTCCTTGGCCTCGTCGTACACGGCCTTGGTACGCATCGAGGCGACGTCGGAGCCGGCGTCCGGCTCGGAGGAGCAGAAGGCGGCGACCTTGACGTCGGTCACATCGCCGTACATCTGGGGGATCCAGGTCCCGATCTGCTCCTCGGTGCCGTTGGCGAGGACGCCGACGGCGGCGAGACCGGTGCCGACGATGGAGAGGGCGATGCCCGCGTCACCCCAGAACAGCTCCTCCATGGCGACCGGGATGCCGAGACCGGTCGGGTCGAAGAACTGCTGCGCATAGAAGTCGAGGGAGTAGATTCCGACCTTGGCGGCTTCCTGGATCACCGGCCAGGGCGTCTCCTCACGCTCGTCCCACTCGGCGGCGGCGGGGCGGATCACGTCCTTGGCGAAGCCGTGCAGCCAGTCCCGGACCTGCTTCTGGTCGTCGTTGAGATCCATTGTGAACTCGGCCATGACCCCTCCACCACTTCATGCGTTACTTGCGGTAACAGCAGTCTGTTACCGACGGGTAGCCCCTGTCAACCAGCCACCCGCCGGGCAGCAGCACGGGCGGGCGGAGTGTTACGTTGCGCAAGGCTTTCGACAGCGGGAACCCACGGAAGACGCAGTACGGGCGGGGAGAAGAGACCCATGGAGACCACGCAGCAGGCCGAACAGCAGCGAACGGCGGCGGAGCGCCGGCGGCGCGAACTGCTGGAGGCGGCGGACAGGGTGGTGCTACGGGACGGCCCCAAGGCGTCGATGAACGCGATCGCGGCGGAGGCGGGCATCACCAAGCCGATCCTCTACCGCCACTTCGGCGACAAGGGCGGCCTCTACCGGGCGCTCGCCAAGCGGCACACCGACGCCCTGCTCTCCGCGCTGCGGGCCGCGCTCGACGCCCCGGCCGAGCGTCGCGAGCGGGTCGAGGCGACCCTGGACACCTATCTCGCGGCCATCGAGGCGCGGCCCCAGGTCTACCGCTTCCTGATGCACCCCGCCGAGGACGCCCCGGCGCCCGAGTCCGAGCAGGGCTTCGACGTGGGCCGCCACTCGGCGCCGCTGCTGCGCCGCATGGGCGAGGACCTCGGCGTCGTCATAGCCGAGCGGATCGACCTCGGGCCGGGCAGTGACGTGTTGGCCCGGGTCTGGGGGCACGGGATCGTCGGCATGATGCACGCGGCGGGCGACTGGTGGCTGGGTGAACGCCCCTGCTCCCGCGCGGAGTTGGTGCGGGCCCTCGCCGACCTGCTGTGGGGCCGGCTCGCGGCGGCGGCCGACCGCGTGGACGGCCCGGGGTTCTGATCCCCACCCCACCCCTTCCCGAAAGCCTCCGGCGGAGTACGTCGTCCGCAGACCGTGAGTGGCTGGGCGCGCAGTTCCCCGCGCCCCTAAACCCTCTCGATCCTGCGGACCGTGGGTGGCTGGGCGCGCAGTTCCCCGCGCCCCTGACTACTCGGTGCTGGGGCACCTTCAGCCCGTCCGGCGATTGAGGACGAGCGCCGTTCAGGCGCGAACGGGGTCTGGGGCGGAGCCCCAGGGAGACTTTCGGATCGCGCGTCGCAGGCGGGACTTGGCCCAACCCGTGACCCGGTCCGCGTACACCACCCCGTCGAGGTGATCGCACTCATGCTGAAGGCACCGCGCGAAGAACCCCGTACCCTCGACCCGCACGGCCGCGCCGGAAAGGTCCGCCCCCTCCACCACCGCTCGGTCGAACCGCGAGGTCGGCGCCTCGAGGCCCGGCAGCGACAGACAGCCCTCGGGCCCGCGCACCTCGACGCCGCCCGCCTCCACAAGGCGGGGGTTGACGACGTACCCCAGGTGCCGTACGTCCTCGTCGTCGGGGCAGTCGTACACGAACACCCGCTGGGCGACACCGATCTGGTTGGCCGCCAGGCCGACCCCGTCGGCCGCGTACATCGTGGCGAACATGTCCTCGACGAGTCGGTGCAGCGCGGGACCGAAGTCCGTGACGGGCTCGCAGGGGGCGTGCAGCGAGCGGTCGCCGAGGAGACTCATCTCTCGTACGGAGCCGGAACTGCCGGGAATGGGACGGTGGCGCATGGCCGCAAGAGTACGTTCCCAGGAGCCGAAGCCATTTCGGATGGTGGCGCGGTTCGGGGCGCTGACCGGATCTCGATAGGCTGACACCCGACCCAGGCGCAAGGAGGATCAAGGACGATGTCAGGACACGTTGGAGGTGCCGGGCCCCTGTCACCGCGAGCCAAGCTGGCGGTGACCGCGGGCAAGGCCGCCGCGGCGGTGTCGCGCGCGGCGGGCCGGGGCAGTGGATCGGTGATCGGCGGGCGCGTCGCGCTCAAGCTCGACCCCGATCTGCTCGGGCGGCTCGCCACTCATCTGGACGTCGTCCTGGTGTCGGCGACGAACGGCAAGACGACCACGACCCGGCTGATCGCCGAGGCACTGGGGGCCAGCGGCCCCGTGGTGTCGAACGCGCTCGGCGCGAACATGCCGGCCGGCATCACCTCGGCGCTCGCCGGCGGTTCGGACGCCAAGTACGGCGTGATCGAGGTCGACGAGAAGTATCTGGCGGGCGTCGCGCGCGATGTGACGCCGAAGGCGATCGCGCTCCTGAACCTCTCGCGCGACCAGCTCGACCGCGCCGCCGAGACCCGGATGCTCGCCGAGAAGTGGCGCGAGGGCCTGTCCGGCACCAAGGCCGTGGTCATCGCCAACGCGGACGACCCGCTGGTGGTGTGGGCCGCGTCCTCCTCCCCCAATGTGGTGTGGGTGGCGGCCGGTCAGGAGTGGAAGGACGACGCCTGGTCGTGCCCCGCCTGCGGCGGTGTGATGCAGCGGCCCGGCGACGACTGGTTCTGCGGCGAGTGCGGTTTCCGCCGCCCGGCGCCGAGTTGGGTCCTCAACGGCGACTACGTACTGGACCCGCACGGCTCGGCCTGGCCGATCCACCTCCAGCTTCCCGGCCGCGCCAACAAGGCCAACGCCGCCACCTCCGCCGCGGTCGCCGCGGTGTTCGGGGTGCCGCCGCAGGTCGCCCTGGAACGCATGTACCAGGTGCAGGCGGTGGCCGGCCGCTATGACGTCGTCACCTTCCAGGGCCGGGAGCTGCGGCTGCTGCTCGCGAAGAACCCGGCGGGCTGGCTCGAAACGTTTTCCCTCATCGACCCGCCGCCCACGCCGGTCGTCCTGTCCGTCAACGCCCGGGGCGCGGACGGCACGGACACCTCCTGGCTGTGGGACGTCGACTACACCCGGCTCGCGGGTCACCCGATCTTCGTGATCGGCGACCGCAAGCTGGACCTCGCGGTGCGTCTGGAGGTCGCGAACCTGAACTTCCGGGTCTGCGAGAGCCTGGAGGAGTGCACCCAGCTGGCGCCGCCCGGGCGGATCGAGCTGATCGCCAACTACACCGCTTTCCAGGACGTCCGCCGCGTCGTCGGCAACTGACCCCAGCAAGGAGCAAGCAAGCGACATGGCAGACAACAGCCTGCGCCTCGTGTGGGTCTACCCCGACCTGCTGAGCACCTACGGCGACCAGGGGAACGCCCTGGTCGTGGAGCGCCGGGCGCGCCAGCGCGGTCTGGACGTGCACCGGCTCGACGTCCGCAGCGACCAGCCGATCCCGACCTCCGGTGACATCTACCTCATCGGCGGCGGCGAGGACCGGCCGCAGCGGCTCGCGGCCGAGCGGCTGCGCCGCGACACCGGTCTGAGCCGCGCCGCCTCCAACGGCGCGATCATCTTCTCGGTCTGCGCCGGGTACCAGATCCTCGGGCACGAGTTCATCAACGACGTCGGCGAGCGCCAGGAGGGCCTCGGCCTGCTCGACGTGATCTCGACCCGCGGCGAGGGCGAGCGCTGCGTCGGCGACGTGCTCGGCGACATCGACGAGCGCCTCGGGCTGCCCCAGCTGACCGGTTTCGAGAACCACCAGGGCGTCACCCACCTCGGCCCGACCGCCCGCCCGTTCGCCCGGGTGCGCATGGGCAAGGGCAACGGCACCGGGGACGGCACCGAGGGCGCGTACAACGACACCGTCTTCGGCACGTACATGCACGGCCCGGTCCTCGCGCGCAATCCGCAGATCGCGGACATGCTCCTGAAGCTGGCCCTCGACGTGAACGCGCTGCCGCCGACCGACGACCGGTGGTACGAGGCGCTGCGCGCGGAGCGCATCGCGTCGGCGACCGCGCCCGCGTAACCGCACGGCGCGGCCCGCCCGGTCCGCTTCGTACGTTCGTACGACGTCCATCAGTCGGACCTCCGATTCGGCCCCCGTCACCTTGCGCCGGTAGGGTGACGGGGATCCAGCCGGACGACGTGGTCCGGTCGTCGGCCCACGTTGCAAAGGTTCTCCGGGCAATGCGAATTGGTGTGCTCACCTCCGGCGGCGACTGCCCCGGCCTGAACGCCGTCATCCGATCCGTCGTGCACCGCGCGGTGGTCGACCACGGCGACGAGGTCATCGGCTTCCACGACGGCTGGAAGGGCCTGCTCGAAGCCGACTACCGCAAGCTCGACCTCGACGCGGTCGGCGGCATCCTGGCCCGTGGTGGCACCATCCTCGGCTCCTCCCGCGTACAGCCCGCGCACTTGCGCGACGGTGTGGAGCGCGCCAAGGGACATGTCGCGGAGCTCGGCCTCGACGCGATCATCCCGATCGGCGGCGAGGGCACCCTGAAGGCCGCGACGCTCCTGTCGGACGCGGGCCTTCCGATCGTCGGCGTGCCCAAGACGATCGACAACGACATCGCCTCGACGGATGTCACCTTCGGCTTCGACACCGCCGTGGGCGTGGCCACCGACGCGCTCGACCGGCTGAAGACCACCGCCGAGTCGCACCAGCGCGTGCTGATCGTCGAGGTCATGGGCCGTCACACCGGCTGGATCGCGCTGCACTCCGGCATGGCCGCCGGCGCCCACGCCATCGTGGTGCCCGAGCGTCCCTTCGACATCGACGAGCTGACCGAGCTGGTCGGCCGGCGGTTCTCGGCGGGCAAGAAGTTCGCGATCGTGGTCGTCGCCGAGGGCGCCAAGCCGCGTGAGGGCTCGATGCAGTTCGACGTGGGCGGCACCGACGTCTACGGCCACGAGCGCTTCGCAGGCGTCGCCCGGCAGCTCTCCATCGAGCTGGAGCAGCGCCTCGGCAAGGAGGCCCGGCCGGTCATCCTCGGGCACGTCCAGCGCGGTGGCACGCCGACCGCGTACGACCGCGTGCTCGCCACCCGGTTCGGCTGGCACGCGGTGGAGGCCGCCCACCGCGGCGAGTTCGGGATGCTGACCGCGCTGCGCGGCACCGACATCGTGATGGTTCCGCTCGCCGAGGCGACGGCCACCTTGAAGACCGTCCCGGCCGAGCGGTACGCCGAAGCGGAGTGCGTCCTCTAGCCTCCGCCGACCTCCGGCTGCCTCCGTCCGCTTTCCGGATCGTTCGCCGCTCAAGGAACCGCCCCCGGCCGCACCATCGGCCGGGGGCGGTTCTAGTCTGGTGCGGGACAACCGGTACGAATCAGGAGTCAGCGGATGGATCACAGCGGGCACGGCATGGACATGAACATGGACCTGCCGCCGTTCACGCTGGCGCGGGGTCTGGAATGGTCGGCGGACCCCTTCTTCCTCATCGGTTGTCTGCTCGGCCTCGCCCTGTACGCGTGGGGCGTGGTCCGGTTGCGGCGGCGCGGCGACAGCTGGCCGGTCGGCCGGATGGTCTTCTGGACCGTGGGCGTCCTGACCATCGCCCTCGTCATGTGCACCAAGCTGAACGACTACGGCATGGTCATGTTCAGCGCGCACATGGTGCAGCACATGGTGATCAGCATGCTGTCGCCCATCCTGCTGCTGCTCGGCGCGCCGGTCACCCTCGCGCTGCGCGCCCTGCCGACCGCTCCGCGCGGCCACAAGGGCCCGCGTGAGGTGCTGTTGATGCTGCTGCACAGCCGGTACATGAAGATCGTCACGCATCCCGCGTTCACGATCCCGCTGTTCATCGCGAGCCTGTACGGCCTCTATTTCACGCCGCTCTTCGACTTCCTGATGGAGTCCAAGACCGGGCACATCGCGATGATGGTCCACTTCCTCGCGGTCGGTCTGGTCTTCTTCTGGCCGATCATGGGCGTGGACCCGGGTCCGCACCGGCCGGGCTATGTGATGCGGATGCTGGAGCTCTTCGCCGGGATGCCGTTCCACGCCTTCTTCGGCATCGCCCTGATGATGGCCAGCGAGCCCATGATCAGCACGTACAAGAACCCCCCGGCCTCGCTCGGCATCGACGCGCTCGCCGACCAGCAGGCGGGCGGCGGCATCGCCTGGGCGTTCAGCGAGATCCCCTCGGTGCTCGTCCTGATCGCCCTGGTCTTCCAGTGGTACGCCACCGAGAAGCGGCACGCGCGCCGCACCGACCGGGCCGCCGACCGCGACGGCGACAAGGAACTTCAGGCCTACAACGCCTATCTCGCCTCGCTGAACACGCGCGGGCAGTAGCGCGCCGGCCCCTCGCGGGGTGACCATGGCCTTCACGGCACCTGCCGGGAGGAAGGGGACCGCGATGCCCCGTTCGACGAAGTCGATGATGGTGCTCACCCTGGTGATGCTGGTGGTGATCACGGCGTACACGGTGGCGCTCGGCAGCAGCGGCTGGCTGTGGTTCGGCTGGGTGGTGCTCGGGCTCACCGCGATCGGGACGGCCGCGGTGTCGCGGAGCACCTGAGGCGGCGCGCGGCTCAGCCGAGCCGGACGACGGTGCTCTGGGTGGCTCCGGCGGTGCCGCTGAGGTCGCCGAAGGTGAGGGTCAGGGACGCGCCGGTGGTCGCGCCCGTGACGGTGGCCGGCCGTGAGGTCACCGAGGCCACGGCCCGTCTCCAGGTGAGGGTGAGCGTCTTCTGCGCGCGCATGGGGTCGCTGACACAGATCACCGCGGTGCCGTCGCTCCGCTCGCTGATCATCACGGCGCACGGCGCACTCGCGGTGAGCGCGCCGACCGTGCCGCCGAACCAGAAGGTGACGCCGGTGAAGCCGAGCGAGGGCACCCGTATGCCCTGCTGGTCGTCGGTGTTGGCCGACACGCTCAGCCAGCCGGTGTCGGCGGCGCGCGCGGCGCTCTGGGCCGCGGAGGCGCCCGGCATCAGGAGGTAGGCGTAGCCGGCGCCGGACGGGTCCGTTCCGTGGTCGGCCCACAGGGTCAGGTAGTGGCGGGCGACCGGCGTCGCCGCGCCGTTCTTGTTGATGTCGCTCCAGCGTCCGGTGCGCTCCTCGCGGCGGGCCCGTACGGTGGCCCGTCCGGGGAAGACATAGCCCGCGTGGCCCGCGAGGTGGACCCAGGAGACGTCGGTCAGGGTCGCCGACCAGGGGTGGGTGAGCGGCTGCACGGAGCCGTCGACGGTGAGGGCGGCGTTTCCCACGGGCCCGAGGTTGCGGTTGTCGACGGTCGACTCGACCACCGTGCCGTCCCGGCAGGTGATGCCCGCGCCCAGGCACACGATCGCGTCGTCGAGGCAGAACCAGGACTTCTTGGCGAGCAGGGTGCTCTGGAGCCCTTTGAGGTACTGGCCGATCGCGGCCCGCTGCCCGTCGCTCGCACCGCCCACCCAGTGGACGTCCGGTCGGGAAGCGCCCCAGTCGCCTCCCGCGGCATCGGCGAGGACCTTGCGCGAGGCGGTGGTGCCGGGCAGCCGGTAGGGGTCCACGGTGGGCCAGAAGTCGTCGCTGTACTGCCCGCCCGCGTAGGTGTCGCCCCACCAGGAGAGCATTCCGGAGCCGGTGTGCCAGCCGTGCAGGTTCTCGCCGTTGCCGGTCTCGTAGTACGTGATCCGTTGGTCGGCCATGCTGATGGCGGCCGCCCAGGTGGGCCGGCGGTGGGTGGCCCGGGCCATGTTCGGGAAGATCCGGTGGCCCACGGGTTCGGCGATCGCGGACACCGTGCGGTCGTCCTGAACTCCCTTGAGCAGAGCCAGACTTGGCACCCCGAGGAAGGGGTCGCTCAGCGGCGGGCTGTAGTAGTCCCGTTGCATCCAGCCCTTGACGAGCCCGCGCCATCGGGCGTTCTCCGCGTCGGTGGCGCCCTGGCCCAGCAGCACGATGGAGGCGAGGATCGCATGGCCGCGCACATGGTCGTCCTGGCGGCGGGCCGCGGGGTCCCCGGCCGCGACGCCCCGGCTGATGGCGCGGCCCGCGACACAGTCCAGGGCGAGGCCGTTGTAGAGGAAGGGCGCCCAGGCGTTCTCCACCGCGTCGAAGACGACCTGCCGGGCGGGGTCCGATACCGCCCAGGCGGAGTCGGTGAGCAGGGCGAACAGCAGGCCGAGGCCACCGAGCATCACCGTTCCGTAGGAGGCGGTGTAGGGGACGTGGGCGTGCTGGACGAAGGAGCCGTCGCGGTAGAGCCCGTCTCCCTCGGTCACATAGGGGAAGACCGGCGAGAGGGCGTTCCCGGCCAGGGAGAGCTTCGCGGAGTTCTTGCCGAGGACTCCGCGCAGGGCCAGCACCCGACAGAGGTCGACGCGGTTGGCGCCGGTGCTGGTGCCGCCGTAGACGGCGACGGCACTGTCCGGCACGAAGTGGTCGACTGCCGTGAGAATGCCGCCCAGTTGGGCCGCGGAGAGGTGGTCGTACAGCAGCACGCACGTGTCGAGCAGGGCCTGTGGGGCGCCGATCCGCCAGTCGTACCAGTTGCCGAAGGCGGCCCGGCTCTCGTGGTAGACGTCGTCGTGGAGGTGGTCGAGGCCGGTGGCGATGGCCGCGGCGAGGGCGCCGTCGCCGGTGAGGCCGGTGCCCGGCAGGCTGTACGCCTCGGCCAGGGTGCGCAGCCGGGTGCAACTGACGCTCATGCGGGCCGAGTAGCCGAACGACTCCTGATCGGTGTCCGGCTCGGGGTCGGCGTAGACGGCGTCGGGCCACAGGGATCCGCTCGCGGGCGCCATCGCGGCGCGCAGGGACCCGGCCAAGGCGCCGAGGTCGGCGAGCTTGGACGTGAACGGTTCGACGGCGGGGTCGACGCCCGACCCGAGGATCAGGGTGCGCCATCTGGCGCGCAGCGCGTCATAGGCGTCGGCGGCGCTCGCCGGCGGGGCGGCGGCGATCCCCAGGGCGAGCGCGGACGCGCCCGTGGCGCGAAGGAAGCCACGGCGGGTCCAGGGATCGGTCATGGGGACTCCAGCCCGGGCATGAGAGGGGAAGGCAGGGAGGGTTCACACGGTGACGTGAACGGTTTGTACACTCCGCACTTCATTCGCTCAAGAACTCGCACACAAATGATCGATTGATCGATCTGCGGCGGGGCCGTGTGCGGTGGTTACCCGAGGCCGGAGCCTCCCTTTACACTGGCCACCCTTCTGCATGGTGAGGAGCTCGCGGGTGCTCTACTACATCCTCAAGTACGCAGTTCTGGGGCCCCTGTTGAGGGTGCTGTTCCGGCCGAGGCTTGAGGGGCTCGAGCACGTTCCCGAGGAGGGCGCCGCGATCGTCGCCGGCAACCACCTCTCCTTCTCGGACCACTTCCTGATGCCGGTGATGCTGAAGCGGCGCATCACCTTCCTCGCCAAACAGGAGTACTTCACGGGGCCCGGCATCAAGGGGCGGCTGACCGCCGCCTTCTTCCGTGCGGTCGGGCAGATCCCGGTGGACCGCTCGGGCAAGGAGGCGGGCAAGGCCGCGATCCGCGAGGGGCTCGGGGTGCTCGCCAGGGACGAGCTGCTCGGCATCTACCCCGAGGGCACCCGCTCGCCCGACGGCAAGCTCTACAAGGGCAAGGTCGGCGTCGCGGTGATGGCCATCCGGGGCAAGGTCCCGGTGATCCCGTGCGCCATGGTGGGCACCTTCGAGATCCAGCCGCCCGGCCAGGTCGTCCCGAAGATCAGGCGGGTGTCGATCCGCTTCGGCGAGCCGCTCGACTTCTCCCGGTACGAGGGGATGGAGGACGAGAAGGCCATCCTGCGGGCGGTCACCGACGAAATCATGTACAAGGTCATGGAGTTGTCGGGTCAGGAGTACGTGGACCGGTACGCGGCCGATGTGAAGGCGGAGGAGTCCCGGCGGTTCCGCGGCCTCATCGGCTGAAGAGTTCCCCGCCGACATGCACGGCTGGGACCGGATGGGGCAACGACAAGGGGGCGACCGGAAAGACCCGGCCGCCCCGTTCGTTCAACCGATCGTTACGGAACGGGCGTCGCGTGCGGGGTGCACGTGAAGTCCGCCTTGTCGGTCTTGCCGGTGAGCAGGTAGTCGTCCACGCGCGCGTTGATGCACGGGTTGACGAGTCCGGTCACGCCGTGCGAACCGGCGCCCTTCTCGATGATGAGACGCGAGTTCTTGAAGGCCTTGTGCAGTTCGACGGCGCCCTGGAACGGGGTGGCCGCGTCATTGGTGCTCTGCACGATCAGGACGGTCGGCAGACCCTTGCCGGTCTTGACCTCGATCGGGTTGTGCTGCTTGGAGGGCCAGGTGGCACACGGCAGGTTCATCCAGGCATTCGACCAGGTCAGGAACGGGTAGTCCTTGTTCAGACGAGTGTTGTCCCGGTCCCACTTGCGCCAGCTGGTCGGCCACTTGGCGTCCGCGCACTCGACGGCCGTGTAGACCGCGTTGCCGTTCTCGGAGGCGATGTTGCCCGCGATGTCCGTCATGTCGGACGCGGAGGCCTCGACGACCGGCTTGGAGTCGCCCGCCGCGTAGGCGCTGAGCGCCTTGGCGACCGGCACCCAGTACGAGTCGTAGTACGGGGCCTTCTGGAAGAAGCCGAGGAGCTCGGCCGGTCCGACCTTGCCGTCGAGCGGGTTCTTCTTCGCGTCGGCGCGCAGCTTGAGCCACTGCGCCTCGACCTGGGCCCGGGTGGTGCCGAGGTGGAAGGTGGCGTCGTACTTGGCGACCCAGTCCTCCCACTCGTTCCAGCGGGCCTGGAAGGCGACGTCCTGCCCCAGGTTGGCCTGGTACCAGATGTTGTCCTGGTCCGGGTTGACCACGCTGTCCACGATCATGCGGCGCACGTGCGTGGGGAAGAGGGTGCCGTAGACCGCGCCGAGGTAGGTGCCGTAGGAGACGCCCAGGTAGTTGAGCTTCTTCTCACCGAGGGCGGCCCGGATGACGTCCAGGTCGCGGGCGCTGTTCGGGGTGGTCATGTACGGCAGCATCCAGCCGCTGCGCTCGGCACAGCCGTCCGCGTACTCGGCGGCGAGCTTGCGCTGGGCGCGCTTGTCGGCCTCGCTGCTCGGAACCGGGTCGGCCTTCGGCGCCTTGGCGTACTCCTGGGGGTCGACACACGAGATCGGCGTCGAGTGGCCCACACCGCGCGGGTCGAAGCCCACGAAGTCGTACGCCTTGGCGGTGTTGGTCCACAGCGGGTTCTTGCCGGTCACCCGGGTGGGGAAGCGCATGCCCGAGGCGCCGGGGCCGCCCGGGTTGTAGACGAGGGCGCCCTGGCGCTCGGCCTTGGTGCCGGTGTTGCCGATGCGGTCGACGGCCAGCTTGATCTGCTTGCCGTTGGGCCGCGCGTAGTCGAGCGGAACGCTCACGTAGCCGCACTGGATGGGCTTGGCCAACGCCCAGTCGGCCGGGCAGTCGGTCCATGCGACGCCCTGCTGGGCCGCCCGGTCTGCCGCGACCTGCGCGCCACGCGCCTCGGACCAACCGTGGTCGCGGTTGTCGGCGTTGGCGACCGGAGCCGCTATCGCGCCCACCATCAGCGTGCCCGCTATCAGTGTGCCGGCCGAGCCGAGCACTGCGGTGCGTCTCAAGTGGTACCTCCCCCTGCTGAAGTGCGCTGTCAGTCTCAGCGCTCCGTTTGGGCCTGTCGGGCGATCCTTTCGTCTGTGAGGCCACTGTGCACAGGCCGTACAGGTGTTTTTTTACCGAACCGATAGCCGGTATGACGTGTTCCGCTGAGCGGTCAGCGTGTCGGAAGGTGCGTACGCAGCACCTCGTCGAGGGTGCGACGCAGCAGACGGGCGTCGGGAGCGAGGGCCGTGACGAGCAGTCCCGGCCCGGCGAGCGGGGTGAGTACGGCGCTCTCGCCGAGCATCCTCGGCTCGGCCGGACGGTCGGTGAACTCGGGCCCGACGATGAGCAACTGGCCGGACGCCCGGTGGCCGCCGAGCACCGCTCCCCCGTCCCAGCCGCCGGGTGCGCCCGGACCGTACGCCAGCTCCTGGTCGAGCAGCGGGCGGCCGGCGCGGTACACGGTGAGGCGGGTGGCGAGGGTGCCGGGCGCCTCGCCGTGCCGGCCGAGCACCTGCTCCTCACGGAACACCAGACGGGCACCGGCCGCGAGTTCGATCCGGGTCCGCATCACGAGGTCGCTGCCGGCGGCCGAGATGAGCTGCTCGGGCAGCCAGCGCAGCTCGGCGCCCTCGCCGACGCCGAGGCGTACGTCGTAGTGCGCCCGCTCACCGTCACGGCCGGGCAGCGCGATGGTGGCGGCGGCCGAGTCCACGTGCAGGCGCGCCCCGTCACGCACCTCGGCCTCGACGGCGATCCGGTCGCCGCCGAGCGGCGCGCTCATCGCACCGACGACGGTCACCCGGTGGTACGGGCCGCGCGCCCGGGTGCGGCGCAGCGCGAGCGGCCCCTCACCCTCCAGTACGGGCAGGGCCTCGGGGGTGGCGACGATCCGGGCGGTGGCGCGCACTCCCCGCGCGCCGAGCGTCAGGCCGCCCATGCCGCGAGCCGCTCCCGCACCCAGTCGGCGACCTGGGCGACGCCCTCCTCGGACCTCAACGACTGGAAGACGACGGGCAGTTCGGCCCGCTGCTCCTTGGCGTCGTGAGCCATCCGGCCGAGGTCGGACCCGACGTACGGCGCGAGGTCGGTCTTGTTGACGACGAGCAGATCGGCGGTGGTGACCCCGGGCCCGCCCTTGCGCGGAATGTCGTCCCCGCCCGCCACGTCGATGACGAAGATCTGGGCGTCGACGAGCCCCTTGGAGAAGGTCGCGGTGAGGTTGTCACCACCGGACTCGACCAGGATCAGATCCAGCGGCCCCACGGCGTCCTCCAGGTCCTCGACGGCTTCGAGGTTGGCGGAGATGTCGTCGCGGATGGCGGTGTGCGGACAGGCCCCGGTCTCCACGGCCTGGATTCGCTCGGGCGGCAGTACGGCGTTGCGCAGCAGGAAGGCGGCGTCTTCGCGGGTGTAGATGTCGTTGGTGACGACGGCGATGGAGAACTGCTCACGAAGGGCCCGGCAGAGCGCGGCGACGGTAGCGGTCTTCCCAGACCCCACCGGCCCCCCAAGCCCCACCCGCAACGCCCGCCGCGTCCCGTCACCCCGATGAGCGTCAGCGCTGATGGCGGCGGGTCCTTCGTGGGAGTGGTCGAGGTGCATGGGGTCTCCTTCGGGTGGGGTACGGGACAGGGATAGGGATATTGCGAAAGGGGGCTTCCCGCAGGTTCGGGCCGGGTGCCAACCCGTTGAGCCCGTCCGGCGATTGAGGACGAGCGCCCTTAAGGCGCGATGGGGGGTCTGGGGGCGCAGCCCCCAGCACAGAGGCGGCCCGCACCCCTAAGACGCAAACAGCCGCACCGCCCACCCCGCATGCCCCTCAGCCATGACATCAAGCAGCGGAGCCGACGCCGCAGGCAGCGCATCAACCCCACCCCGCACCGCCCGCGCCGCGGCGAGGGCCGCCCGCCGGGCCACCGCGTCCACCTCCGGCGCGAGCCGAGCGAGGACACCCGTCGCCTCGAAGGGGTCGAGGCTCAGCAGGCGCACCACGGCCGTGGCCGGCCCGCTGACCACCTCGTACGCCACGCAGTGCCCCGCGTCCTCGGGCCCGAGCCCCGCCGCCCGCGCCGCGAGGCCGAGCACGATCGGCTGATGGGCACCGCGCGGGCGAGCCGCGGCCAGCGTGTCGAGTTCGGCCGAGGGCCAGGTCGCGCGGGCCGCCCGCATCATCTGCCGGCCGAGCTTGCGCGCGGTGGCCCGCAGCGCCGGCGACGGGGTGCGGGCGTCGGCGGCGTCGTCCAGGACGAGCGGGTCGACGCCGGCCGCCGCCGCGGCGGCCAGCGCGGCGGCGGTGAGGCCCGCGGTGTGCAACCGCCCGAGGCAGAACTCCGCGAGGTCGGCGGCGCAACGGACCCGCCCCGAGGCGACGGCCGCCTCGGCGCCGCCGGAGTGGGCGTGGCCGCCGGCCGGGAAGCGTCCGTCGGCGAGGACGAGCAGGGCAGCACGGCTCATGAGATGTCAGCCCGTCAGAAGAGGAAGTACCGCTGGGCCATGGGGAGTTCGGCTGCGGGCGCGGGCTCCACCACATCCCCGTCGATGGCCACGGTGAACGTGTCGGGGTCGACCCGGACGTCCGGCAGCGCGTCGTTCTGCCGCATGTCCGCCTTGCTCACCCCGCGCGTGTTCCCGATCGCCACGAACCGCTTGTCCAGGCCGAGCCGTTCGGGCAGCCCGTCCTGAAGCGCGGCCTCGGAGACGAAGTTGAGGGAGTTGGCGGCGGGCGCCCTGCCCTGGGCGCCGAACATGGGGCGCGGCAGGATCGGTTGAGGGGTGGGGATCGACGCGTTCGCGTCGCCCATCTGCGCGTACGCGATCTGGCCGCCCTTGATGACGAGGAGCGGCTTGACCCCGAAGAAGGCGGGCTCCCACAGCACCAGGTCGGCGAGCTTGCCCGGCTCGACGGAGCCGATCTCGCGGTCGAGGCCCTGGGCGACGGCGGGGTTGATCGTGTACTTGGCGACATAGCGCCGCACCCGGTGGTTGTCGGCCCGTCCGTCGCCGGGCAGCGCGCCGCGCCGCACCTTCATGACGTGCGCGGTCTGCCAGGTGCGCAGGACGACTTCGCCGATCCGGCCCATCGCCTGGGAGTCGGAGGAGATGATCGAGATGGCTCCGAGGTCGTGCAGGAAGTCCTCGGCCGCGATGGTGGAGGGCCGGATCCGGGACTCGGCGAACGCCAGGTCCTCCGGTACGGCCGGGTTGAGGTGGTGACAGACCATCAGCATGTCGAGGTGTTCCTCGATGGTGTTGACGGTGTACGGCCGGGTCGGATTGGTGGAGCTGGGCAGCACGTTGGGCTGCGAGACCACGGTGATGATGTCGGGCGCGTGCCCGCCGCCCGCGCCTTCGGTGTGGTACGCGTGGATGGAGCGGCCCGCGATGGCGGCGAGGGTGTCACCGACGAAGCCGGCTTCGTTCAACGTGTCGGTGTGGATGGCGAGTTGGGCCCCGGTCTCCTCGCACACGCCGAGGCAGGCGTCGATGACGGCGGGGGTCGCGCCCCAGTCCTCATGGATCTTGAATCCGAGTGCGCCGCCCCGCAGTTGGGAGTGCATGGCCTCGCGGGACATGGTGTTGCCCTTGCCGAGCAGCCCGATGTTGACGGGCGCGTTCTCCAGGGCGGCGAACATCCGGGCCAGGTGCCAGGGGCCGGGCGTGACGGTGGTGGCCTTGCTGCCCTCGGCGGGTCCGGTGCCCCCGCCGACCAGGGTGGTGATGCCCGAGGAGAGCGCCTGGTCGATGAGGGTGGGCGAGATGAAGTGGACGTGGGTGTCGACGGCTCCCGCCGTGAGGACCTTCCCGTTGCCCGCGATGATCTCGGTCTCGGGTCCGATGACGAGGTCGGGGTGGACGCCGTCCATGGTGTCCGGGTTGCCGGCCTTGCCGATGCCGGTGATCCGGCCGTCGCGGATGCCGACGTCGGCCTTGACGATGCCCCAGTGGTCGATGATCACGGCCCCGGTGACAACGGTGTCGGGTGCGCCTTCGGCGCGGGTGGTCCGCGCCTGCCCCATGGACTCGCGGATCACCTTGCCGCCGCCGAACACCGCCTCGTCGCCCGAGCGTCCGGGCCCGCCCGAGCGGTCCTCCTCGATTTCGACGAGGAGTTCGGTGTCGGCGAGCCGGATGCGGTCACCGGTGGTGGGGCCGAACAGGTCGGCGTAGACGGCGCGGTCGAGGTCAGTCATCGAGGCAGCCTCCGGTCTCGCCGCGCAGCCCCGGCACGATGCGCCGGCCGGCCAGCGGGACGAGTTCCACGTCGACGGGAATGCCGGGTTCGAAGCGGACGGCGGTACCCGCGGCGATATGAAGTCGCTTGCCCCGGGCAACCGTACGGTCGAAGTTGAGGCCGGGGTTGGCCTCGGCGAAGTGGTAGTGGGAGCCGACCTGGACGGGCCGGTCGGCGGCGTTGAGGACGGTCAGCCGCACGACCTCGCGGCCCTCGTTGAGCACGATGGGGTCCTCCGCGAAGAGGATCTCTCCGGGAATCACTGCGGCGCCCCCGTCAGACGATCGGTTCGTGGACGGTGACGAGCTTGGTGCCGTCGGGGAACGTCGCCTCGACCTGGACGTCGTGGATCATCTCCGCGATCCCCGGCATGACGTCGTCGCGGCTCAGCAACTTCCGTCCGGACGCCATGAGTTCGGCGACGGTGCGGCCGTCACGGGCGCCTTCCAGGATGTGTGAGGTGATGAGCGCGACACACTCGGGGTGGTTGAGCTTCACCCCGCGGGCTCTGCGCTTCCCGGCCACATCGGCGGCCACATGGATGAGCAGCCGTTCCTGCTCGTGCGGCGTCAGTTGCACGCTTCCCACCTCACAGTCGTGCCCTTCCCTCCACGGACGGCCGTGGACGGGCCCAGCGAGCGTCGAGGAGGGAGAAGGACCGGACCGGCATCTTCCGCCCGAACGCAGCGGAACCGTATCCGACGTCAACATCCTGTTGAGGACCATCTCCCGGCCCCTTGGCCAGGCATTGCACGTTAGGGCGGAAGTTTTTCCGGCGCGTTAACTGACGCTTTAAGAACGCATGATCATCGAGGGGGTGCCGGAACGCGGCGGGTACGTGTAAGGAGCACCCACATGGACGGTGGTCGCGATCAGTCGCCGACCTGCGGGCTCCGGTGTTCCGCGGCGATCCCGAAGCGCCGGGGTTCGACCGGCGCGGACGGCGTCAGGGGGTGCACGGACGAGAGCGAACTCGTCGCCCGCTGCTCCTCCTCGCGCTGCGTGGCCTCGAGTTCTTCCAGGTCGGCGGCGGAGACGAGGGCGACGAGCGGCTTGCCGTGGCGGGTCACCACGACCCGCTCCCCGCCGTACACCACACGGTTGATCAGCTCCGCGAGCTCTGCGCGGGCTTGCGTCACCGGAATCTCGTAGGCCATGCCTTCCAGCTTAGACGCCGCCCGCCGAGGGCCGAAGAAGTCCGTCCTCAGCGGTGGGTGCGCAGGTCAGGGGCGCACCGAGCGGCCCCCCGCGCAGGCGGGCGGGCCCCGGCCCGGGCCCGCCCTCACCGGCGCGGTGTCAGGCCGCCGCGGCTCCCGCCTCCCACGCCACCCTGGCCTCGGCCGCGTACACGTCGACGTACTCCTGTTCCGAGAGCCGCTGCACCGCGTACATGATCTCGTCCGTGACGGCCCGCAGCACCAGGCGCTCGTTCTCCATCCCGGCGTAGCGGGAGAAGTCCAGAGGTTCACCGAACCGGAGGACGACCGGCACGCGCCGGGGCAGCCTGCGCCCCTTCGGCTGCGCCTCGAACGTGCCGATGATGGCGACCGGGACGACCGGCGCACCCGAGCGCAGCGCCATCGCCGCCACCCCGACCTTGCCCTTGTACAGGCGTCCGTCATGCGAGCGGGTGCCCTCGGGGAAGATCCCCAACACCCCTTCGCGGTCCAGCACTTGGAGCGCGGTGTCGAGCGCCGCCCGCGCCGCGTCCTTGCCGGAGCGGTCGACCGGGATCTGCCCGAGCGCACGGAACAGGGCCGCGGTCGCCCGGCCCTTGAGGCCCGGCGCGGTGAAGTACTCCTGCTTGGCCAGGAAGGTGAGCCGGCGCCGGAGCGTCGCTCCCAGCAGGAGCTGATCGGTGAACGACTGGTGATTCCCCGCGAGGATCACCGCACCTGCCCCGGGCACCCGCCCCACCCCCTCGACACGCGGGCGGAACAGCCACCGCAGCAGCGGCAGCAGCACGAGACGGAATGCGAAATAGAACACTTCAGTGAGCCCTCTCCCCAGGTGACCCCCGCGCCGACGCACGCTAGCCAGCCGCGCAGGCCCAGGGGGAGAGCGCCTATTGAGCCAGCGTTCCTTGACTCCCGGGACTCACGGCGGCGCAAAGCACCCGCTCGCTCACAGCGAAACCGCCCCTGACCTGGCGCTTCTCCCAATCGGAGCCTCACACCGGCGTCACGACCCCCGCTCCCATCCGTACGTCCTGTACATTTTTTACAGAGGCTCTGAGGTCCTCCGGTCGAGGAGAGGTATGTCATGAACCACCACCGTCCCGCCGCCCGCCATGTGCTCCCGCAGTTCGAGGAGCGCACCACCTTCGGCGTCCGCACGCTCGATCCCTACTCCAAGCTCTTCGAGGAACGGATCGTCTTTCTCGGCACCCCGGTCGACGACGCGTCGGCCAATGACGTGATGGCCCAGTTCATGCATCTGGAGCACGCGGATCAGGACCGGGACATCTCGCTCTACATCAACTCCCCCGGCGGCTCGCTCACCGCGATGACCGCGATCCACGACACGATGCGGTTCGTGACCTGCGATGTGCAGACGTTCTGCCTGGGCCAGGTGAGTTCCGTGGCCGCGGTGCTGCTCGCGGCGGGCACGCCCGGCAAGCGTGCCGTGCAGCCGGCCTCGCGGGTGCTGCTGCGCCAGCCCGCCCTCGATGAGCCGCTGCGCGGGCAGCCGTCCGATCTGGAGATCCAGGCGGCCGAAGTCCTGCGCGGCCGCACGCTGTTGACCGAACTGCTGGCCCAGTACACCGGGAAGACCGCCGAGCGGGTGGCGGCCGACATCGAGCGGGACGTGGTCTTCGACGCCGAGGCAGCGGTGGCGTACGGACTCGCCGACCATGTGCTCGCCCCGCGCAAGACGTCCTCGCGCGGGCGGTGAAGTGCCGTGCTGCCACCGGAACTTCCCCCGCTGCCCGCACTCACGCGCGCCGAGGCCGCGTTCATCGACTCCTATCTCGAAGTGGTCGATCTGCTCGGCCGGATCAATCCGGCGCACGGCCGCGACACCTACACGGCCCTGCGGGCGGCCCAGGCCCTGGTCGGCCGGGCGGTCGCGGTCCGGGACGCCCTCACGCTGATGCACGGGCGCGGCGAGACACGGGTGTGTGCGCCGACGCTGACGCGGGCGCTGCGGGTCCTGGACGGCGAGCGGCGCACGGGGCGGCTCACGGTGCCGCCGCAGACGACGCCCTAAGGGTTCGAGGTCGCGCGCGGAACGTCCGACGCGCTCGCCGGATCGGCGAAACGGACCAGACGGGCTACCCCCGTTCGGACCACGGGTCGATCCGTTCATTGGCCCTTATGAGCCGCTTATGGCGCCTGGACAAAGTGCGGAATCGATCCTTCCGTCGCTGGTACGAGGCTCATCGGCCCTCCGAACGGGAAGGCCGAATTGCCCGTGTCCACCCAAATGAGTCAGTCGTGAGCAGTCTCACAGAAAGCCGTTTTGGTCCGGTAATCCGACAGTCGGTGCGTGAAGATCCCTGGAAACGACAAGCCCCCGCCACCTCGGCGGGGCGGTCCGGGCGGACGCCGAGTCCTGCCGCCGTCCCGGACCTCTGGTCGACAGGAGTGGACCGGCAGGAGTGGAGGACCCGAGTACTTCGGGAGTGCCGATCCGTGGCGCTCCCTCGGGGTGAAGCCGCTGACGCGGCCGGGCGTCTTCGCCAGTCCGAACCCGACAGGTCATCCTTCGCAGGCGGTTTGACGAAGGGTTGCGCATGACCGCGCAGACATACGTCCCGTCCCTGGCGGTCCGTCTCGGCACCGTCTGTGTCCTCACCCTCGCCGTGACGGGCGCGTCGACGCTGGCACCGGGCATCGCGCCCGAGGCGAGCGCCGCGGCCGTGGCGAGCAGGGCGCTCCATGTGGCCGCGTCGAAGAAGGGTTCGCCCTATCAGTACGGCGCCACGGGTCCGCACCGCTTCGACTGTTCGGGGCTCACGCTCTACTCCTTCAAGGAGGCGGGCCGCAAACTGCCCCGCTCGGCCCAGCAGCAGTACAACAGCTCCCGGCATGTCACCGCGTCCTCCCGCAAGGCCGGCGACCTGGTGTTCTTCCACTCCGGTCGGCGCGTCTACCACGTCGGGATCTACGCCGGGAACGGCCGGATCTGGCACTCCCCCAAGACCGGCGACGTGGTCCGCCTGGATCGGATCTGGAGCAGCGCGGTCTGGTACGGGCGCGTGGGCTGACGCCCCGTCGGGCCGGTGAGCCCGGTCAGTCCCCGGTGAGCCCCCGGTGAGCCCGGTCGGCCCGCCGGCCTAGCCGCTCTGTACCGGCGCCGTCCACGGCAGCGCGATCCAGACCGTCTTGCCGCCGTCCTCGGTGGGCGCGACCGAGAGCCGGCCGCCGGACTCCGCCGCCAGCCAGCGGATGATCACCATGCCGCGGCCGTTGTCCTGCTGGACGGCGGCGGGCAACCGTTTCGGCCAGCGCGGATGGCTGTCGGTGACGCCGATCCGCAGCTCCTCCTCGCGCTCCAGGTGGAGTTCCACCGTGAAGGTGGGCGACTGGCCGAAGGTGTGCTGAACGGCGTTGGTGGCGAGTTCGGAGACGATGAGGCGGACCGTGTCGGCGGCCCCGGCGTCGGGCGGCAGACCCCAATCGGCGAGCGCCTCGGTGACATACCGCCGCGCCGCGGAGACCGAGGCGGGGTCGCTCGGCAGAGTGATGGTTGCTTCGAGATGGTCTGCCATGGCGACGCTGTCCCTTTCCCACCCGGGCCGGCTGGAGAACTCGTAGCGGATGAGCGCTCGCTGAGACGACGGCAATCGGCCTCGGATTGTGCTTCGCGCCAGAGTGCCACTCATCGTGCCGGTCTTGGGTGCGATCCACCAAGATATGCATATATCTGTCCCTCAAAGCAGTGAACTCTCCGACGGAAGACCGGATTTGGGCCCACACTTACCCCTCGCCGGAGGCGAAGGAGGCGGTCATGGGGCACGGCCCGGCGGTGCGCAGGCGCAAGCTCGGCGAGGAGTTGCGCAAACTGCGCGACGGTTCGGGGCTGACGAGCGGGGAGGCGGCCTCGCGGGTCGGCTGGCACCAGTCGAAGGTGAGCCGGATCGAGACCGGCCGCAGCGGTGTGAAGCCCGCCGATGTGGCCCGGCTGCTCGACGCGTACGAGGTTCATGATCCCCAACTGCGCGCACTGCTCCAGGCGTTGGCCGACTCGGCGGGGGGTGGCGGGGTCGACTGGGCGCACGCCTACCGGGGCCTGTTGCCGCCGCAGTACCGCGATTTCATCAGCCTGGAGTCACAAGCCTGCTCGGCACGCACCCTGGAAACCTCGGTGGTACCGGGTCTGTTGCAGACGCCGGACTACGCGCGGGCGGTGACCCGGGCCGCGCTCGGGGGAGCGCCGCCGGACACGGTGGACTCGCTGGTGGAGGTGCGGATCGCGCGCCAGGAGGTGTTGCGCGGTGATCCGCCCCTGGTGCTCAGCGCGGTGCTGGACGAGGCGGTGGTGCGCCGCTGGGTGGGCGGCCGGACCGCCATGCGGGAGCAATTGCGGCACCTCCTGGAGGTCGCCGCCCTGCCGCATGTGCGGTTGCAGGTCATTCCCTTCCATTACGGCGGCTATGTCGGCCTCAGCGGGCCTTTCATTGTCTTTTCGTTTCCGGCCATTTCAGATCTGGATGTGGTCGTTATCGACCATCTGACGAGTAGCCTCTATCTCGAACGGAGAGAAGACCTCACGGCGTACAGTGCCGCGTTCGAGACCGTCCAGGCACTCGCGCTTTCCTCCGAGAACTCCTTGGATCTCATCGCCAGGGCAGCCCGGGAAGGGCCGGGCTAGTTCCTGACGAGTGGGGAGGCATGATGTCCGCACGCCCAGCGCACGTTCCCTGTAGTACGTCCCTCATCGGTGCCACGTGGCGGCGCAGCAGCCGCAGCGTGGGCATGAACAACTGCGTCGAGACGGCCCGGCTCGCTGACGAGCTCCTAGCCGTACGCGACTCCCAGCGCATCGACGGACCCGCGCTGCTCTTCGCCGCGCCCGCCTGGCAGCGCTTCATCTCCACGCTCGCACAAGCGAGTTGACGTCACCTCATCGGCCGAACCGGTGACGTGACGGGACGTCAGGCGGTGGGCGCCGTCCTCAGGATGGTGCCCACGGCGCTGTCGATCTGCCGCTCCGTCAGATCGGCCCGCGCGGTCAGGCGGATCCGTGAGATGCCGTCCGGCACCGACGGCGGCCGGAAGCAGCCGACCACGAGCCCGGCCGCACGACAGTCGGCGGCCCAGGCCACCGCGGCCTCGGGCGAGGGAGCGCGCACCGAGACCACAGCGGCGTCGGGACGTACCGCGAGGTGCCCGGCGGCGGTGAGCCTGCCGTGCAGTTCGGCGGCGACGGAGCGGGCCCGGGCCGCCAACTCCGGCTCCGCGCGCAGGTGGCGCAGGGCCGCGAGCGCGCCGCCGACCGCCGCGGGGGCGAGGCCGGTGTCGAAGATGAAGGTGCGGGCCGCGTTCACCAGATGGCGGACGACCCGGGCCGGGCCGAGCACCGCGCCGCCCTGACTGCCCAGCGACTTCGACAGGGTGACGGTGGCGACCACGTCGTCCGCGCCCGCGAGCCCGGCCGCATGCAGCGCGCCACGCCCGCCCTCGCCGAGCACTCCGAGCCCGTGGGCGTCGTCCACGACCAGGGCGGCTCCGAACTCCCGGCAGGCGGCGGCCAGTTGGGTCAGCGGGGCGGCATCGCCGTCCACCGAGAACACCGAGTCCGACACGACGAGCCCGGGCCCGCCGTGGGTCTCCAGGGCCTTGCGGACGGCCTCCGGCGAGGCGTGCGGGACGACCTCGGTGCGGGCGCGCGCCAGTCGGCAGCCGTCCACGATAGAGGCGTGGTTGCCCGCGTCGGAGACGATCAGCGAGCCGTGCGGGCCGAGCGCGGTCAGCGCCGCCAGGTTCGCCGCGTACCCGGAGGAGAAGACGAGGGCGGCCTCGAAGCCGCAGAACGCGGCGAGTTCGCGCTCCAGCTCCGTGTGGAGCGCGGTGGTGCCGGTCACCAGACGGGATCCGGTGGCGCCCGCGCCCCAGCGGTGGGCCGCCTCGGCCGCGCCCCCGGTGACCGCGGGATGGCGGGTCAGGCCCAGATAGTCGTTGCTCGCCAGGTCGAGCAGGTCCTGGTCGGCCGCGCGCGGCCGCAGGGTGCGGACCAGACCGGCGCGCTCGCGGCGCTCCGATTCTCCGTCGATCCAGTCGAACGGCGCTCGCGACATGGTGGAGTCCCTTTTTGTAGGCTGCCGACAGACCCTAGCGGGTGTCATGCCTGGTCAGGATGTGGCGATACACACACCTCAAACGGCCCGTGTTGTGGGATCCCTACCTTGGCCAGGGGCCCTCGCGTGCGCGAAGATCGGCGCCATGGACCTGCTGAACACGCTGGTGGACAAGGGGTTGCGGCGCGAACTGCCGACCCGCGAAGAGGCACTCGCCGTACTGGCGACCTCCGACGACGAACTGCTCGATGTGGTGGCCGCGGCCGGCAAGGTGCGCCGCCAGTGGTTCGGACGCCGGGTGAAGCTGAACTATCTGGTCAACCTGAAGTCGGGCCTGTGCCCCGAGGACTGTTCGTACTGCTCCCAGCGGCTCGGCTCCAAGGCCGACATCCTGAAGTACACCTGGCTCAAGCCCGACGAGGCCTCCAAGGCCGCGGCCGCGGGCGTCGCCGGCGGCGCGAAGCGGGTCTGTCTGGTGGCCAGCGGACGCGGCCCCACCGACCGTGACATCGCCCGGGTCTCCGAGACCATCGAGACGATCAAGGAGCAGAACGAGGGCGTCGAGGTCTGTGCCTGCCTCGGCCTGCTCTCGGACGGCCAGGCCGAGCGGCTGCGCGCCGCCGGAGCCGACGCGTACAACCACAACCTGAACACGTCCGAGGGGACGTATGGGGACATCACCACCACGCACACCTATCAGGACCGCGTGGACACCGTGACGAAGGCGCACGACGCCGGCCTTTCGGCCTGCTCGGGTCTGATCGCGGGCATGGGCGAGTCCGACGAGGACCTGGTGGACGTGGTGTTCTCGCTGCGCGAGCTGGACCCGGACTCGGTGCCGGTGAACTTCCTCATCCCGTTCGAGGGGACCCCGCTGGGCAAGGAGTGGAACCTCACCCCGCAGCGCTGTCTGCGCATCCTCGCCATGACCCGCTTTGTGTGCCCGGACGTCGAGGTGCGTCTCGCCGGCGGCCGCGAGGTGCATCTGCGCACGATGCAGCCGCTCGCGCTGCACCTGGTCAACTCGATCTTCCTGGGTGACTACCTGACCAGCGAGGGCCAGGCCGGACAGGCCGACCTCGACATGATCGCGGACGCCGGGTTCGAGGTGGAGGGCGCGGGCACCACGACCCTGCCCCGCCACCGCGCCGACGCGCTCGCCGGCGCCGGCTGCGGCACGAGCCCCGCCGGGTGCGGCTCGCACGAGGACAGCGGTTGCGGCTCCCACGAGGGCGGCGGCTGCGGGCCCTGCGGCGGGCACGGCGCGCCGGAGGTGCCCGAGCAGGTGCCCGCCGACCAGGCCCGCACGGATCTGGTGGCCGTGCGCCGCCGGGGCGCCGGAACGGACCTCGCGCCCAATGCCTGAGCACTCCCCCGCGGATCTGCTCGACCTGGACCGCCGGCATGTGTGGCACCCCTATGGCCCGATGCCCAACCGGCAGGAGCAGCTCCTGGTCGAGTCGGCGTCGGGCGTACGGCTTCGTCTGGCCGAACCGGCTCACGGGCAGCGCGAGTTGATCGACGGCATGGCGTCCTGGTGGTCGGCCGTGCACGGCTACAACCACCCGGTGCTCAACGAGGCGGCACACGGTCAGCTGGACCGGATGAGCCATGTGATGTTCGGCGGGCTCACCCACGGGCCCGCCGTCCGGCTCGCCGCCCGGCTGGTCGAGATCACGCCCGGCCCGCTCCAGCACGTCTTCCTCAGCGACTCGGGATCGGTCTCGGTCGAGGTCGCCGTCAAGATGTGTCTCCAGTACTGGCGCTCGGTCGGGAAGCCGGCCAAGCAGCGGCTGCTGACCTGGCGCGGCGGGTACCACGGCGACACCTGGCAGCCGATGTCGGTGTGCGATCCCGAGGGCGGGATGCACGAGTTGTGGCAGGGCGCGCTGCCCCGCCAGCTCTTCGTGGGCGCCCCGCCCACGGAGTTCGACGAGGCGTACGCGCGTGAGCTGCGCGAGACGATCGCGCGCCACGCGGACGAGCTGGCCGCGGTCATCGTGGAGCCGGTGGTGCAGGGCGCGGGCGGCATGCGCTTCCACTCGCCCGAGTATCTGCGGGTGCTGCGCGAGGCGTGCGACGCCTCCGGCGTGCTGCTCGTGCTCGACGAGATCGCGTCCGGCTTCGGCCGCACCGGCGCGCTGTTCGCGGCGGATCACGCGGCGGTCTCCCCGGATGTGATGTGCGTCGGCAAGGCGCTGACCGGCGGTTATCTGTCGATGGCGGCGACGCTGTGTACGAGCGAGGTCGCCGAGGGCATCTCCTCGGGCGAGGTTCCGGTGCTCGCGCACGGCCCGACGTTCATGGGCAATCCGCTGGCCGCCTCGGTGGCGCTCGCCTCGATCGACCTGCTGCTCGGCCAGGACTGGCAGGGCGAGGTCAAGCGCATCGAGGCGGGGCTGCGTGACGGGCTCGGTGCGGCCCGCTCGATCGAGGGCGTACGCGAGGTGCGGGTGCTGGGCGCCATCGGCGTGGTGCAGCTCGACCACCCCGTGGACATGACGGCGGCGACCGCCGCGGCCGTGCGCGAGGGCGTATGGCTGCGGCCGTTCCGGGACCTGATCTACACGATGCCGCCCTATGTGACGGACGACGACGACCTGGCGACCATCTGCCGTGCCGTGTGCGCCGCGGCGCGGGAGGGCTGAGATGACGATTCTGGTCGTGAGCGGTACCGGAACCGAGATCGGCAAGACGATCACCACGGCGGCCGTCGCCGCCCTCGCGCTCGCCGACGGGCGTTCGGTGGCCGTGTTGAAACCGGCTCAGACGGGGGTCGCTCCGGGCGAGCCCGGCGATGTCTTCGAGGTGCGGCGCCTCGCCGGCGAGGCGGTGACCGGGGTCGAACTGGCCCGGTTCCCCGAGCCGTTGGCGCCCGACACCTCGGCCCGCCGGGCCGGCATGACACCCGTGAGTCCCCAGGAGGTGGCCGAGGCGGCGGCCAAGCTCGCCACCGAGCACGACCTGGTCCTGGTCGAGGGCGCGGGTGGCCTCCTGGTCCGCTTCGACGACGAGGGCGGCACCCTCGCGGACGCCGCCCGGCTGCTCGGTGCCCCCGTCCTGGTGGTGACGCCCGCCGGACTGGGCACACTCAACTCGACGGCCCTGACCGGCGAGGCGCTGCGGGCCCGCGATCTCGTCTGCGCCGGGGTCGTCGTGGGCAGCTGGCCCGCCGAGCCGGACCTGGCCTCGCGCTGCAACCTCGTGGACCTTCCCACGGCGGCCGGTGCGCCGTTGCTCGGCGCCGTCCCCGAGGGCGCCGGCCGGCTGGCGCCCGCCGACTTCCGTGCCCGAGCGGCCGGCTGGCTCGCCCCCGCGCTCGGCGGCGTTTGGAGTAGCTGATGGCTGTGTTACGGGCCCGCATCGGGCAGCTCGTCGTGGACTGCGCCGACCCGGAACGGCTCGCCCGGTTCTGGGCGGGGCTGCTCGGCGGGCGCCCGATGGTACGGGACTCCTCCTGGGCGTACGTCGATCCCCCGGGCTCCCCGCGCCTGGCCTTCCAGCGCGTGACGGAGGCGAAGGCGGTCAAAAACCGGCTGCATCCGGACCTCGCCGTCGAGGACGTGCGCCGGGCCCGGGCGGCGGCTGTACGGCGCGGGGCGCACCCCGTGGGCGAGCCGGTGACCGACGCCCGGGGCACCTTCCAGGTGATGCGCGACCCCGAGGGCAACGAGTTCTGCTTCGTGGAGAGCGCCGACGGGTAGAAGCGGGCGCGGCGCGGGGACACTGCTGCCAGGGGGTTGTTCGCAGGCTTGCTGTCCGCAGGCTGCTGTCCGCAGGCTCAGGAGGTCCGTCATGGCGCAGCGCACCAAGATCACCCCGGATGCCGTGCACCACCCCCTCTTCGCCCGCTTCTACGCGCGCTTCAGCGAGACGATGGACGTGAGGGCCGGGATCGAGGCGTACCGCCGCGAGCTGCTCCACGGGCTCTCGGGGCGGGTCATCGAGATCGGCGCGGGCAACGGGCTCAACTTCGCGCACTACCCTGCGGCCGTCTCCGAGGTGGTCGCGCTCGAACCGGAGCGCACGCTACGGCAGTTGGCGGTCCGCGCGGCCCTCAAGGCGGACGTCCCGGTGGATGTGGTGCCGGGCGCGGCGGAGGCGCTTCCGGTCAAGAGCGAGGCCTTCGACGCGGCCGTCGCGTCCCTGGTGCTGTGCTCGGTACGGGATCTTCCCCGCGCGCTCGGCGAGATCCGGCGGGTCCTGCGCCCCGGCGGCGAGCTCCGCTTCTTCGAGCACGGCCGAGCCGAGGGCCGGACGCTCGCGACGGTGCAGCGCGGCCTTGACCGGACGGTGTGGCCGCTGCTGTTCGGGGGCTGTCACACGGCGCGGGATCCGCTGGCCGCGATCGAGTCGGCGGGCTTCGAGATCGTCACCCACCGCCGCCTCCGGGTCCCGGAGAAGGGCCTCGCCGTCCCGTCCTCCCCCTGCGTACTCGGGGTGGCCCGCCGGCCGGCCCTGGGCGCGGGGGAATAGCGGCGGGGGGTGCGGATGCCGGTCCTGCGGGCCGTGGTCGCTTGTGGGGCGGTTCCCCGCGCCCCTTGGCAGCGCCGATGCTGGGCCACCTCAGCCCGTCCGGCGATTGAGGACGAGCGCCGTTCAGGCGCGAACGGGGTCTGGGGCGGAGCCCCAGGACAACCCCGCCCTCGACTGCGGACCGTGCCCGCTTCTCGCGCAGTTCCCCGCGCCCCTAACTACTCGGTGCTGGCCCGTGCGGGCATGCTCAGCCCGTCCGCCCCTGGCAGCACGGTGCCGGCCAGCGCAGGCATCCTCAGCCCGTCCGGCGATTGAGGACGAGCGCCCTTAAGGCGCGAACGGGGTCTGGGGCGGAGCCCCAGGACAACCCCGCCCTCGACTGCGGACCGTGCCCGCTTCTCGCGCAGTTCCCCGCGCCCCTAACTACTCGGTGCTGGCCCGTGCGGGCATGCTCAGCCCGTCCGCCCCTGGCAGCACGGTGCCGGCCAGCGCAGGCATCCTCAGCCCGTCCGGCGATTGAGGACGAGCGCCCTTAAGGCGCGAATGGGGTCTGGGGCGGAGCCCCGGGGGCTTCGACCGGGGCCGCCGCGTGGTGGGCCGGCTTCGCGTGGGCGTCCGGATGCCAAAACGTCTCGCCCCGCGGCCCGCGCCGGTGATGGGATGAGGGCATGAACGACTCGCGCATCCGGGCCGCCGGGCCCGAGGACCTGGACGCCGTGCTGGCCTTCTGGAAGACCGCCGCCGAGGGCACGAGCATCAGCGACGACCGGCCCGGCGTCGAGCGCCTCGTCACCCGCGACCCCGGCGCGCTGATCCTCGCCGAGGACGGCGACGAACTGGTCGGCACCGTGATCGCGGGCTTCGACGGCTGGCGCTGCCATCTGTACCGGCTCGCGGTCCACCCGTACCACCGTCGCCAGGGCGTGGGCAGAGCCCTGCTGGCCGCCGCCGAGAACCGGTTCGTGGCGCTCGGCGGCCGCCGGGCGGACGCCATGGTGCTGGTGCGCAACGAGACGGCCCAGCACGCCTGGCGGGCCGCAGGATACGCCGCCGAGGAACAGTGGCGGCGCTGGGTGAAGCCGCTGGCCTGAACGGCCGAAGCCCCCTCTTTTGCCACTGCTTTACCATGGGTGGACTTCCACCCCTCGACTGAAAGGTGTGAGCGTCCGCCCATGGGCGAGCCTCCCAGTACCAGTACCGCAGCGCGACACCGCGCGCCCCGCCTCCCCCTGGCCGATCATGGGACGGAGGTGACCCGATGACCGAAGTGCTCCTGCTCGTGGCGGCCGTCCTGCTCTCGCTGGTGTGCGCGGTCTTCGTGGCGGCCGAGTTCTCCCTCACCACCGCCGAGCGCAGCGATCTCGAGCGCGCCGTCGAGCGCGGCGAACGCGGCGCCTCCAGCGCCCTCAAGGCGGTACGCAGCCTCACCTTCCAGCTCTCCGGTGCCCAGCTCGGCATCACCGTCACCGGCCTCGTCATCGGCATGATCGCCAAGCCGTCGATCGCGAAGCTGCTGACCGGCCCGCTCGAAGCGGTCGGCCTGTCCGCGACGACCGCGAGCTCGGTGGCGTTGGTGATCGGCATGGTGCTCTCGACGGTCTTCCTGATGGTCGTCGGTGAGCTGGTCCCCAAGAACTGGGCCATCTCCTCGCCCGTCGCCGTGGCGAAGGTCGTCTCGGCCCCGCAGCGCGTCTTCAGCGCGGCCTTCCGCCCGCTGATCAGCCACCTCAACACCTCGGCCAACCATCTCGTACGCCGCTTCGGTCTGGAGCCCGCCGAGGAGCTGGCCTCCGCCCGCAGCCCACAGGAGCTGGTCGCCCTCGCCCGGCACTCGGCCAAGCAGGGCGCCCTGGAGGCGGACACCGCGGAGCTGTTCGTACGTACCCTCAACCTCGCCAAGCTCACCGCGGAGAACGTGATGACGCCCCGCGTGCAGGTCACCGCGCTCGACATCCAGGCCACCGCCGAGGACGTCGCGAACGCGACCCGCGCCACCGGCCTGTCCCGTTTCCCGGTGTACCGCGGCAGCCTCGACTCGGTCGTGGGCATCGCGCACATCAAGGACGTCCTGGCGGTGCCCGCCGAGCGCAGGCGTCTGCATCCGGTGACGTCGCTGCTTCGCGAGCCGCTGCTCGTGCCCGAGACCCTCACCGTGGACCGCCTCCTGGACCAGCTCCACGGCAAGCGCACCATGGCCGTCGTCATCGACGAGTACGGCGGAACCGCGGGCGTCGTGACGCTCGAGGACATCGTGGAGGAGGTCGTCGGCGAGGTGCGTGACGAGCACGATCCGCACGAGACCCCCGACCTCGCGCCCGCCGGACAGGACGCGGACGGCCGCACCCTGTACTCGGCGGACGGCGCCGCCCGTGACGACCAACTCGCGGTGATCGGGCTGCGCGTCCCGGACGGCCCGTACGAGACCCTCGCCGGTCTGGTGGCCACCGAGCTCGGCCGGATCCCGAGGGTCGGCGACCGGGTGGATCTTGCCGGGTGGCGCATGGACGTGGTCGACGCCGCCGGCCGGCGCGCCGCCCGCGTCCTGCTGCACGCGCCGCCGCACATCGAGGACGACCAGGAGGCCGGCCGATGACCGTGATCCAGATTCTGATCGGCCTGGCCACCCTGGTCGTCAACGCCTTCTTCGTCGGCGCCGAATTCGCGCTGATCTCGGTGCGGCGCAGCCAGATCGAACCGCTCGCCGAGGACGGCAACCGCCGGGCCCGCAGCGTCATTTGGGGCCTGGAGCACATCTCGGCCCTGATGGCCGCGGCGCAGCTCGGCATCACGCTGTGCACCCTCGTGCTCGGCGTGGTCGCCGAACCGGCCATCGCGCACCTGGTCGCCCCGGTCTTCGACGCGGTGGGCGTGCCGGACGGGCTCATCCACCCGGTGTCGTTCGTGCTCGCCCTGGCCGTCGCGACCTATCTGCACATGCTGCTCGGCGAGATGGTGCCGAAGAACATCGCGCTGGCCGAACCCTCGCGCACGGCGCTGCTGCTCGGCCCGCCCCTGGTGACCCTGACCCGGGCGCTCCGCCCGGTGATCTTCGCCATCAACGCGTTCGCCAACACCCTCCTGAAACTCCTCAGGGTGGACGCCAAGGACGAGGTCGCGGCCACGTTCTCGGACGACGAGCTGGCCCGTCTGGTGACGGACGCGGGCGATGCGGGACTGCTCGACGACCGGGCCGCCGAGCGCCTGCACGACGCCCTCGAACTGGGCCGCCGCCCGGTACGGGACGTGGTGGTGCCGCTGGACAAGGTGGTGCGCGCGGCGGTCGGCACCACCCCGGAGGAGCTGGAGCGGCTCGCCGCGAGTTCCGGGTTCTCACGCTTCCCGGTCGTCGACGACGGCAGCCGCATCCTGGGCTATCTGCACGTCAAGGACGCGCTGGACGCGGTCCCGCGCGAAGTGGCCTTCCCGGTCACAGCGCTGCGTCCGATCGCTCGGGTGCGGGGCGCGAGCCCGCTGGACGACGTGCTGACCGCGATGCGCCGCAGCCGTACGCATCTGGCGGCCGTCCTGGACGAGGACGGTCGGCTGGCCGGCCTGGTCACCATGGAGGACGTGCTGCGCGAGCTCGTCGGGCCTCCGGCGGCCGCGGCCTAGCCTCCGCTCACCGGGCGGGTTTGGCGGGGTGGCTCGGACCTACGGTCTCGGTGAGGCCCGGGCCCGGCTGCCCCAGCCCCGAGGTTCCGACCGCCATCAGCACGGCGAGCACCGCGGCCATCCCGGCGGTCGCGAAGGCCGCCGTCCAGTGAACGTCGAGCAGATTGGTGGCGCCCGCCGTGAGCACGGCGGCGAGCGCCTGCGCGAAGGTGCGGATGGCCCGCTCGGCGGTGGCCTTCCAGAAGGCCGCGGTGAACAACATCGCTCGCTCGCTCTCTCACCGGCCGGTCCCGGCCGGGGTCGACATAGTTGATGTGTTCCTGGCATACCAAGGAACGGGCACCCTCGACAGGCCCTGGTCGGCCTCTTTGTGATCACGGTCTCGGCCACCCTCCACCGCCCGGTACCGTCGGCATACCGCGCGGTACGATCACTCCGTCATGGAGATGAATGCCTCATACACCAGCTTCGCCGCGCTCGGGGACTCCTTCACGGAGGGCATGTCCGACCGGCTACCCGACGGGTCCTACCGCGGCTGGGCCGATGTACTCGCCACCCGACTGGCGGCCCGCACGCCGGGCTTTCGCTATGCCAACCTTGCGGTGCGCGGCAAGCTCATCGGGCAGATCGTCGAGGAGCAGGTGGCTCCGGCGGTCGCCCTGCGCCCGGACGTCATCACCCTGGTCGGCGGCCTCAATGACACGCTGCGGCCAAAGTGCGACATGGGCCGGGTGCGTGGGCTCCTGACGGAGGCGGTCGAGCGGCTCGCCCCCGCCTGCAAGCAGCTGGTGCTGATGCGCAGCCCCGGCCGTGACGGGCCGGTGCTGCAACGCTTCCGGCCGCGCATGGAGGAACTCTTCGCTCATGTCGACCAACTCGCCGAGCAGCATGGCGCGTTGGTGGTCGACCTGTATGGCGTGCCGGTCCTCGGCGACCAGCGGATGTGGGACGTGGACCGGCTGCACCTCACGGCCGCCGGGCACCGCAAGGTGGCCGAGGCGGTCTGGCAGACGCTGGGCATGGACGCCGAGGACGACTGGCGCTCGCCCCTGCCTCCCGCGGTCCGGCCCGGCTGGGCCCGAAGCCGCACCGCCGATCTGGCGTTCGCCCGACAGCATCTGGTCCCCTGGATCGGGCGCCGCATCACCGGCCGCTCCTCCGGCGACGGCCGCAGCGGCGCCCACTTCAGCGCCGAGCGGGGACGGGCGTTCTGGGTCACGCCGGCGGACGACGCGAACCCGGGACCGGTCTCGGAGTGGGTGCGGGTGGAGGACTGAGCGCGGCGGGGCACAACCCCGGCGTGGCTGCCGGGTGATCGGCCTTGGCATGCTGGGCGCATGTCGTCCCCCTTGCTCCCCGATCTCGTCGACTCGCTCCTCGCCGTTCCGGGCCCCCTGCCGATCGTCTCCGCCGGAGACCCGGTCCTGAGGCGGCCCACCGAACCGCTCGGCGACCGTCTCGACCGTCGTCGGTTGGACCGGTTGATCGAAGCGATGCGCGAGACCATGCGCGCCGCCCCCGGCGTCGGTCTCGCGGCGCCGCAGGTGGGTCTGCCGCTGCGGCTCGCCGTCATCGAGGACGCGGCGGAGGTGTCCGAGGAGATCAGGCAGGTCAGGGGCCGCGTACCGCAGCCGTTCCGGGTCCTGGTCGATCCGTCGTACGAGCCCGTGGGGGCCGGCCGGGCCGCGTTCTTCGAGGGGTGCCTCAGCGTGCCGGGATGGGGCGCGGTCGTCGCCCGCCACCAGAGCGTGCGTCTGCGTGCGCTGGACGAGCGGGGCCGCGCCGTGGACGAGCTGTTCACGGGCTGGCCCGCGCGCATCGTCCAGCACGAGACGGACCACCTCGACGGCGTGCTCTATCTGGACCGCGCGGAGCTGCGCTCGCTGTCCTCGCGGGAGGCGCTGTCCTCGACATGGGCCCAGCCCACCCCGCTGGCCGCCGCCGAAGCCCTCGGGTTCGACCTGGACGACGGCGCCCATGCATGAACGGACCGTCACGGTGAGCCCATGCGCCGTGCCGCTCCGTGGACTCCGCGGATCGCGACCCCCCTCGTAGTAACGCACAAACCGGGGTGGGGCGCTGGCCTGCAAGAATCGCCAGTAGACTCTGGACACGTGACTGCTGTGTCTGCGAAGCCTCGCATCCCGAACGTTCTGGCCGGCCGCTACGCCTCCGCGGAGCTCGCCGTCCTCTGGTCCCCCGAGCAGAAGGTCAAGCTGGAGCGCCAGCTGTGGCTCGCTGTGCTGCGCGCCCAGAAGGACCTGGGGATCGAGGTGCCCGAGGCAGCGCTCGCCGACTACGAGCGCGTCGTCGACCAGGTCGACCTCGCCTCCATCGCCGAGCGCGAGAAGGTCACCCGGCACGATGTGAAGGCCCGCATCGAGGAGTTCAACGCCCTCGCCGGGCACGAGCAGGTCCACAAGGGCATGACCTCGCGCGACCTGACCGAGAACGTCGAGCAGCTCCAGATCCGGCTCTCCCTCGAACTGATGCGGGACCGCACGGTGGCGGTCCTCGCCCGTCTCGGCAAGCTGTCCGGCGAGTACGCCGAGCTGGTCATGGCCGGGCGTTCGCACAACGTGGCCGCGCAGGCCACCACCCTGGGCAAGCGTTTCGCGACCGCCGCCGACGAGCTGCTCGTGGCGTACGGCCGCCTCGAGGACCTGCTCGCCCGCTACCCGCTGCGCGGGATCAAGGGCCCGGTCGGTACCGCGCAGGACATGCTGGACCTGCTGGGCGGCGACGCCTCGAACCTCGCCGACCTGGAGCAGCGCATCGCGGGCCACCTCGGCTTCGCGCACGCCTTCACCTCCGTCGGCCAGGTCTACCCCCGCTCGCTCGACTACGACGTGGTGACCGCGCTTGTGCAGCTGGCCGCCGCCCCGTCCTCGGTCGCCAAGACGATCCGGCTCATGGCCGGGCACGAGCTGGTCACCGAGGGCTTCAAGCCCGGCCAGGTCGGCTCGTCCGCGATGCCGCACAAGATGAACACCCGCTCCTGTGAGCGCGTCAACGGCCTGATGGTGATCCTGCGCGGCTACGCCTCGATGACCGGCGAGCTGGCGGGCGACCAGTGGAACGAGGGTGACGTCTCCTGCTCGGTGGTGCGCCGGGTCGCGCTGCCCGACGCGTTCTTCGCCTTCGACGGCCTGCTCGAAACGTTCCTCACGGTCCTCGACGAGTTCGGCGCGTTCCCTGCCGTCGTCGCCCGTGAGCTCGACCGCTACCTGCCGTTCCTGGCGACGACCAAGGTCCTGATGGCCGCCGTCCGCGCCGGCGTCGGCCGTGAGGCCGCGCACGAGGTCATCAAGGAGCACGCGGTGGCCTCCGCGCTCGCGATGCGCGAACAGGGCGCCGAGCGCAACGAGTTGCTCGACAAGCTGGCCGCCGACGAGCGCATGCCCCTCGACCGCTCCCAGCTCGACGCCCTGATGGCCGACAAGCTGTCCTTCACCGGCGCGGCCGGCAACCAGGTGAACGCCGTTGTCTCCCGCATCGAGGAGATCGTCAAGCAGCATCCTGCGGCGGCCGGTTACGCCCCCGGTTCGATTCTGTGATCCTGTCTCCGTGCTGACTCCCCAGGAACTCCAGGCCGCTCGCGACACCGTCATTCCCGACGTGATCGCGGGCGGCCTGTCCGTACTGTTCTGCGGCATCAACCCCGGCCTGATGTCCGGCGCCACGGGCCACCACTTCGCCCGCCCGGGCAACCGCTTCTGGCCGGTGTTGCACCGGTCCGGCTTCACCCCACGGCAGTTGAAGCCCTCCGAGCAGAACGAGCTCCTCTCGTACGGACTCGGCATCACCAATGTGGTGGCCCGGGCCACCGCGCGGGCCGACGAGATCGACGCCGAGGAGTTCCGCGAGGGCGGTCGCCTGCTCACGGCGAAGGTCGAGCGGTTTCGGCCCACCTGGCTGGCCGTGGTCGGAGTGACCGCGTACCGCACGGCTTTCGACGACCGCAAGGCCCGCATCGGTCCCCAGGAACGCACCATCGGCACGACCCGGGTGTGGGCACTGCCCAACCCCAGCGGCCTCAACGCCCATTGGACCGCCCAGACCATGGCCGAGGAGTACGCCCGGCTGCGCCTCGCCGCGCAGGCCGCCCCCTCCGACTGAACCCGGCCGACGGGCGGGCCGACATCACTCCGGCGGAGCGGACGCGCACTGCCGATGGCTGCCCGGGCCGGGCACGGTCGGAGAGCGCGGGCGGTCGGCCCGGAGCGGCCGACGCGGCCGACGCGGAGACGGTCGGCCCAAGCTCGTGGTGGGTCCACCCGAGGCGCCGGCGCGGCCGAGGCAGCCGCTTCCCCGGGCGCGGGCCATCCCGCTCCTACGGAGGGTCTATCTCCGTCACCGTGACGCTGAGGTCCCAGCCCGGTCCCTCCGCTTCCAGGTCCAGGCCCAGCGCTATCCAGCGGCCCCCGACCCGCCACAGATGCAGGAAGTCGAATCCGACGGCGAACTCCGCCCACGGCTCCGGTATCTGCTCGCCGGCGACCAGTCGGGCCTGGGCACTCCAGAGGCTGATCCACTGCGGCTCCTCCCATCGTCGCGTGAGCTCGGCCACCAACGCGTCGTGGTCCGCGACGCATTGGGCACGTTTTTCGAGGCGTTCCGTCAGGTCCTCCCACTCCTCCTCGTCGGCGCTCAGGCATGAGCAGTGGTATCCCGGCCCGCTCACATCCGAGCCGCTTCGGCTGCGCTCGCCGGGGAACTCCCGGGAGCGCAACCGGTCGATGTGCTGGAGATACAGGGCGGTGGTCATGTCGTCAGTAAACCGCCCGCCACTGACAATTGGCGCGCCGTCAGGCTCGGGCCCGACGCCATTCGGTCAGGCGTCCCGCCGACGCAACGACCACCAGCCGGCGACCACCGCGAGCGCCGTCCATCCCGCCAGGACGGCCGGCCCGCTCCAGGGGCCCAGCGTCCCCACCGGGTGCTGGAGGAGTATCTGTTGGCCGGCCCGGTCGGGCAGGAAGTCGGCCGCACCGCCGCCCCGGGTCAGGTCTCCCACCACGAACGGGACGATCAGGAACAGCGGCACCAGCACGCTGAGCGCGCCGGTGACACTGCGCAGCAACGCGGCGACGCCGGCCGCGAGCAGGCTGATCAGCGACAGGTAGAGGGCGCAGCCGATGACCGCGCGCAGCGCACCTTGATCAGCGATGCCTATGCCGAACCCCGGGTCCATCAGCGCCTGGCCGCCCAGGAAGCTGACCGCGCCGGCCACCAGGCCGACCACCAGAACACATCCGCCCACCGCGGCGAGCTTGGCGGCGTAGAAGAGGGTCCTGTTGGGCACGGCCGCCAGGGATATCCGGATGCCGTCGTTCTTGTATTCACCCGCCATCGCGATGACCCCGAGGATGATGGCGGCCAACTGCCCGAAGTTCAGCCCGTAGTAGGAGAAGAGCACCGGGTCGAAGTCCGTGCTGCCGGGCTCCGGGCGACCGAGCATGCCGCAGATGAGGAGGGAGAGACCCGCCGTCGCCACGGGAACCGCCAGGAGGGAACCCGCCAGGGAGCGCAGCGAACGGATCTTTATCCACTCGGTGTGAAGCGCCGCGGACAACGTCATGGTTCAGGCCTCCTGGTTGAGGGGTGCGCCGGTGGACGTGTATTCGGCTTCGCCGGCCGTCAGATCGAGGTAGGCCTCCTCCAACGAGGCCTCCTTCCGGGTGAGTTCGAGAATCGGTATGCCCTCACGGGCGGCGAGCGGGCCGATGTCGTCGAGGCCCGCACCCTCCACCGTCCACACGCCGCCCTCCTCTCGCACGGGGTTGAATCCCCTGTCCCGCAGGACGGTCCGCAGCCGGGCGTCATCGGTGGTGCGGAGCCGGACCCTGGGGCGGATGCGGGAGTCGATGAAGTCCCGCATCGAGGTGTCGGCGAGGAGCCGGCCACGGCCGAGGACGACGAGATGATCGGCGAACGACGCGGTCTCGTTCATGAGGTGACTGGAGACGAGCACCGTCCTGCCGTCCCGGGCGAGGGTGCGCATCAACTCCCTTGTCCAGATGATCCCTTCGGGATCGAGCCCGTTGGACGGCTCGTCCAGGATCACCACCGCGGGATCCCCCAGGAGGGCGGCGGCGATACCGAGCCGCTGCCGCATGCCGAGCGAGAACGTCTTGATCCGGCGGCCGGCCACCGCCGAAAGCCCGGCTTCCTCCAGGACCTCCGCCACCCGGCGCCGCGGTATGCGGTTGCTGACCGCGAGAGCCAGCAGATGGCTGCGGGCGGTGCGGGAACCGTGTGCGGCCTGCGCGTCGAGCAGCGCGCCCACCTCACGCAACGGCTCGGCCAGATCCACGTACGCGCGACCGCCTATCAGCGCGCTGCCGGACGTCGGCCGGTCGAGGCCGAGCAGGATGCGCAGGGTGGTGGACTTGCCCGCGCCGTTGGGGCCGAGGAAGCCGGTGACCCGGCCGGGCTCGACGGTGAAGGTCGGCCCGTCCACCGCTCGCGTGCGGCCGTATTGCTTGTGGAGCTCTTGGACTTCGATCCGTGTCATGCCCCAAGCGTGGCCGTCCGCGCAGGTCAGGCGCCTCCCCCGGCCGAGGGGAGCTTCTCCCCCGCACGGGGGAGCCGAACGGATCCGCGCGCTGCGACGATGGGCCGATGCACCGCATTCTTCGCCTGCTGGCCCGCCCGGTCACCTACACACGATGGCTGCATCTGCTCATCCCCATCGCGTTCGTGGCCATTTGGCTCTTCATCGACATGGACCACCTGTGGGTGCTCGCGCTGGTCGTCGTGCCGCTCGGCCTGATCCCCGCGGTCCGGCTCGAAGAGGGCATGCAGGCTCAGCTCCTTCTGACCCCCGGCGAGCGCGGCAGGTCGGACGCGTCCATCGCCGTGGCGCCGTCGGCCACGTGGCGCGACCGCTGGCGGACCGTGTTGTGGCTGGAGGCCCGGCTCGTGCTGTCCGGCGTGGTGATGGCGGGCACCGTGTGGGCCCCGGCGCTCTCCGTGGACCTTGTCACACGCGGGCTCGGCAACCGGCCGACCGTCTTCGGCCGGCTCGACGCGGGCCTGCCGTCGGGGTGGTGGCTCATACCGCTCGCGGTGGTTCCGCTCCTGGTCATGGCGGTCTGTCTGGTGCTGGCGGGCGACCTCATCACCTTCCTCGCGCGTACGTTGCTCGGGTCGTCGGCCACGGAGCGGCTCACCGCTCTGGAAGAGCGGACCGAGCTGCTTCTGGAGCGCAACCGCATCGCCCGCGAGATCCACGACTCCATCGGCCACGCACTCACCGTCGCCGTCGTCCAGGCGGGGGCGGCCCGCGCGGCCGGGGATCCGGCGTTCACCGACCGGGCGCTCGCGGCGATCGAGGAGACCGGCCGGGCGGCTCTGGAGGATCTTGAGCGGGTGCTGCTGGTGCTGCGTGAGACGGGGCTTCCGGCCAGCCAGCGACCCACACTGTTGGAGGCCGACCGGCTCATCGAGTCGGCCCGGGGCTCGGGCGCCGAGGTCGACGCGGAGTTCTCCGGACCCCTGGAACAGGTGCCGGGGCCGGTCTCCCGGGAGGGATATCGCATCCTCCAGGAGGCCCTCACCAACGTGCTGCGGCACTCGGGGCCCGTACCGGTGCGGATCCGCATGGCCGTGCTGAGCGGGCGACTTGAGATGGATGTGACCAACCCCCTGACGGGCGCGGCGCCCGGTGGAAAGGGCGGGAGCGGTCTGCGCGGGATGCGGGAGCGAGCCGCGCTGCTAGGAGGGGAGGCGGACACGGGGGCGTACGAGGGTGAGTGGCGGGTGCGGGTGCGGCTGCCGCTGGACTCCTTGATCTGACCGGGAGTTGGGGGCGGCGACGCGGGGGTGCAACCGGGATGAGTTGGCTCGGCGCCGACACAACCGGCCCTCGCCACCCGGGCCCGGCACCTCACCCTCACCACCGGCCCCCCGGCACCAGAGGCCGCACCCGCACCCCCGACCCTCACCCCGGGCCTGCGCCCCGACGTTGTCCACAGGTCGGCCGGTCCTCGCGTGGGCTGCCACTACGCTGGTCAGATGCCGGTAACCGTACTTCTGGTCGACGACGAACCTCTGGTCCGTGCGGGTCTGCGGGCCGTGCTCGAGGCGCAGCCCGACATCGAGGTGGTGGGCGAGGCGGCCGATGGCGCGGCAGTGATCCCGCTGGTGCGGCAACTGCGCCCGGACGTCGTCGCGATGGATGTGCGGATGCCCCTTCTGGACGGCATAGAGGCGACCCGAGCGGTGCTGCGCACGGTCGAGGATCCGCCCAAGATCCTGGTGGTGACGACCTTCGAGAACGATGAGTACGTCTACGAGGCGCTGCGCGCCGGGGCGGACGGGTTTCTGCTCAAGCGGGCTCGGCCCGCCGAGATCGTGAACGCGATCCGGCTGGTCGCGGAGGGCGACTCGCTGCTGTTCCCGGCCGCGGTGCGCGCCCTGGCCGCCGAGTACGGCAACGGGTCGGCGCGTACGGCACTGGCCGAGGCGGCGCTCACCGAGCGGGAGGCCGCGGTGCTGCGGCTGATGGCGCGCGGGCTTTCCAACGCCGAGATCGCCGGGAAGCTGATCGTCGGCACGGAGACCGTGAAGACGCATGTGAGCGCGGTGCTGGCGAAGTTGGGGGCGCGGGACCGCACCCAGGCGGTGATCGCCGCGTACGAGTCCGGTTTCGTGGCCCCGAGCTGATGCGCCTCCGTTACCGGCCGCCGCTCGCCGTACACCTGACCAGCGAGTACGATCCGGCAGACACGCGCACGAGCTGGGAGGACACACGTTGGGGCGGCTGACCGGCGGGGACCCCTCTCTGCTGCGGAGGATCAATTCCGCGGTGGTGCTGCACGCCCTGCGGGGCGCGGAATCTCCCACGCTGACGGATCTCACCCGGATCACCGGTCTGTCGCGGCCGACGGTCGAGGGCGTGGTCGACGGGCTGATGGAGGCGGGGCTCGTCGTCGAGTCCGCCCCCGAGGAGGGTGAGGCGCGGCGCCAGGGCCGGCCCGCGCGGCGCTTCCGGTTCCGTGCCGAGGCGGGGCACCTGCTGGGCATAGAGATCGGTCCGCACCGGGTGGCCGCGCTGCTGTCCGGTCTGGACGGCCGGATCTTCGGCGCGGGTTCGCGTGAGGTGCCCGAGGCCGCCTCGGCCGATGAGCGCCTCGAACGGGTCCGGATGACCGTCGCGGATGTGCTGCGCCGGGCCGGTGTGGCACGCAGTTCGTTGCGGGCGGTCGGCGTCGGCAGCCCCGGCATCGTGGAGGCCGACGGCACCGTGCGGCTCGGTACCGCGCTGCCCGAGTGGACGGGCCTGCCGCTGGGCGAACGGCTGCGGCGTTCCTTCCGCTGCCCGGTCCTGGTCGAGAACGACGCCAACGCGGCGGCCGTGGCCGAGCACTGGAAAGGTGCGGCGGTCGACTCCGACGACGTCGTCTTCGTCATGGCGGGGCTGAGTCCGGGGGCGGGTTCGCTGATCGGCGGACGGTTGCACCGCGGCTTCGGCGGGGCGGCGGGCGAGATCGGCGCGCTGCATCTGCTCGGCCGTGACGTCACCCCGGAGAAGCTGCTCTCGACGACGGGTGAGCCGCTGCACCCGCTGGACGAACAGGCCGTCGCCGATGTGTTCGCGCTGGCCCGGCAGGGCGACGAGCGGGCTCAGGCCGCGGTGGAACGGTTCCTTCAGCGGCTGGTCCACGACGTGGCCGCGCTGGTGCTCGCCCTCGACCCCGAGTTGGTCGTCGTGGGCGGCTGGGCGGCCGGCATCGACGGCGTACTGGAGCCGCTGCGAAGGGAGTTGGCCCGTTACTGCCTGCGGCCGCCCCGGGTGGTGCTCTCCATGCTGGGCGAGGCGGTGGTGGCGACGGGCGCGCTGCGTCTCGCCCTCGACCACGTGGAGGAAGAGCTCTTCGCCGTCGAGGGAACGGTGACGGCACGGCGCTGAGGCTTGGGGCTTGTGGCTTGGGGAGTTGCGGGCAGAGCCGCTTCAGGGCGGTCCCTGGGGTGGGTCAGGAGGCTCGGCGGGCTTGGCCGGGGTGGCTGATCTCGACGTCACCGGAGTCGCCGAAGGTGAGGCGGCAGGTGTCCGCGCGGTACGTGGCGACGGAGACCGCCACGGTACGGCCCTCGCTGAAGTAGCGGGTGGTCACGACGAGGACGGGGGCACCGGGCAGCCGGTCCAGCTCCTTGGCGTCGTCGGCGCGGGCGGAGCCCAGCTCGACGGCGCGGTCCTGGCCTTCGAGGTCCAGGCGCTGCAATGCGCGCAGCACGGCGCGGCCGCGGGCCGGTCCCGAGGGCATGTCGATGGCGGACAGCTCGGGGACCGAGCCGGCCGGTACGTAGAGGAGCTCGGCGGCGACGGCCTGGCCGTGGGCGAGTCGGGTGCGGCGCACGACGTGCGTCTCGTCGGCGGCGTCCCCGTCGAACAGGCGGCGTACCGCCAGGGGCGGGACGGCGGCCGTGGCGTCACTGGTCTGCCAGTCGTCACCGGGGGCGCCGGGCCAGTCGTGCTGCGCGGTGGAGACCGAGACGGCCGTGCGCGGCGGGGCCACCGTGGTGCCGACGCCGCGGCGGCGCTGGAGCCGGCCTTCCAGTTCGAGCTGTTCCAGGGCCTGGCGGAGCGTGGCCCGTGCGACGCCGAACCGGGCCGCGAGGTCACGCTCGTTGGGCAGGATCTCGCCCACCGCGAAGTCCGAGTCGAGCGCCTCGCTGAGTACCGTCTTGAGGTGCCAGTACTTCGGTTCCGGCACCGATTCCAGCTGCGTGGTCCCCACCCTGATCCTCCGCAATCGCCGTGTCCGCGGCGGCTTTCCGTGCCTTTGTTTATTAAAGGTTCCTGCACTAACTCTGCGACCATAGGGCGGCCCACCCCCTTGGTCAAGACCAATGCTCGGTCCGTTACGGAGCGCACACGAGGGTTTCCGCACAGCGTTCACGCGGCGTTCGCACCACCCGGTCGGGCTTACGGGAAAAAGGCCGGTCGGCGTCGCGGCTCGGGCCCTGTCGTGCCTCGCCGCGGGAATGCGCACCCGACCACCGTCTGTCCGATATGTCTCTTGAACTCCCGCCTGCGGCGGGGTAGTTGTTGCTGACAAGATGTCTAGCGCGGGCCCCAGGGCAGGGAGCAGCCTCATGACCGAAGAGGTCTCGTTCACGATCGACACTCCGCTGGGGAGCCGCGCCACCTCGGTGACCTATCGGCGGCGAGGGACGGGCGAGCCGCTCCTGCTCCTCCATGGCATAGGCCATCACCTCCAGGTCTGGGACCCGGTCTTCGACCTGCTCGCCGCCGACCGCGACGTGATCGCGATCGACCTGCCGGGCTTCGGCACCTCACCCGGGCTGCCGGACGGCGTCTCCTACAGCCTGTCCACCGTGGTGCCGGTTCTCGGCGCCCTCTGCGAGGCCCTCGGCATCCAGCGGCCGCACGTCGCGGGCAATTCGCTCGGCGGTCTGCTCGCCCTGGAGTTGGGCCGCGAGAAGCTCGTACGCTCCGTGACGGCGCTCTCCCCCGCGGGTTTCTGGACACCCGCCGAGCGGCGGTACGCGTTCACCGTTCTCCAGACGATGCGGCACGTGGCGAAGGTGCTTCCGCCTCCGGCCGTCGAGCGGATGTCCCGCACGACCGTCGGGCGCACCGCGCTGACCAGCATGATCTACGCCCGGCCCGGCCGCCGCTCCCCCGAGGCCGTCGTGGCCGAGACGGCGGCGCTGCGCATCGCGCCCGGCTTCGAGCAGACCCTGGCCGCCGGTCGAAACGTCCTGTTCACCCAGGACGTGCCCGGCGTGCCGGTGACCGTCGCCTGGGGCAGCAAGGACCGGTTGTTGCCGCGCCGACAGGGAGTGCGCGCCAAACTCGCCGTCCCGGGCGCCCGGCTCGTGCGCCTTCCGGGCTGCGGCCATGTGCCGATGAACGACGATCCCGCCCTGGTCACTCGCGTCATCCTGGACGGCAGCCGTACCATCGGCGACGTGGCGCCCCGCTCGGCGATCCAACTCGTCTGATCCGAAGCCGACTTCGGGCCACCTGCGGCCGACCGCCGGAGTGGCGGGTCGCGCGGCGGAGGCGATCGCTCCAGGACACGTCTGATGGAAAACGGCCAAAAGGCCCGCAGAAGCACACTTAACCCGTCAGTCACAAAGCGTTCGTGATCACGCAACACCGCTGCGTCACAGTGGTGCCATGACTGATACCCAAGGACGGACCTCCCTCCCGCGCGCCCGGCGTCGGCACCACTGGCGGCGGGACCTGGTCGAACTCGCCGCCCTGTTCACGGCCGTGGCCGTCGCCGACGGGCTCGCGAACCTGGTCGCCCACGGCCCCGACGGGCGGTTCCTGCTGATCGCCTCCGCCCTGGCCCTGGTCGCCACGGCGGCGTTCCACACCTGGTGGGCACGCCGCCACAGCCATGCCCCTCCGCCCGCGGATACCGGCGATACCGGCGGTACCGGCGGTACGGGCGGTACGGACGACAGCCCGGGCGCGGCCGCCGGCACCGGCGCGGAGGGCGAAGGCGCACCCCGCGAGACGGCGCTGTGGCGGATGCGGACCACCGTGCGGGACGCGCCGGGCAGCCTCGCCGCCCTGTGCACCGCACTGGCCGGGCACCGCGTGGACATCCTCACCCTTCAGACGCACCCGCTCGCCGACGGCACGGTGGACGAGTTCCTGCTGCGCGCCCCGGCGGACCTGTCCGCCACCGAACTGGCCCGCGCCGTCGCGACGGCCGGCGGCAGCGACACCTGGACCGAGCGGGCCGACGCCCACGATCTGGTGGACGCGCCGACCCGGGTGCTCGGTCTCGCCACGCGCACCGCACTCGACGCCGCCGAACTCCCGCTCGCACTGCGCCAGTTGCTCGGCCGCTGCACCATCCACTCGCTGCCCGCGGTCTCCCTGACCGGCCGCCCCACCGGCGAGACCGCCCCGGTGGAGGGCGTACTGGAGTCGACCACGATGCGGCTGCGCGACCCCAGCGGCGGGGCGATCACCATCGAGCGGCCCCATCTCCCGTTCACCCCGACCGAGTTCGCCCGGGCGCGCGCGCTGGTCGAGCTGGACGCCCGGCTCGGCCCCCGCGTCCCGCGCGGCGAGGACGTCCTGACGCTACCCGAGGGCAACGAGATCACCGTACGGCGTGCCGCCCCCGGCGACATCGAGGCCGCCAAGGCCATGCACGAGCGCTGCTCCGACCGCACCCTGGCGCTGCGGTACCACGGCCCGGTCGCCGACGCAGACCGCTACCTCGGGCATCTCCTCAGTCCGCGCTACGGCCGCACCCTCGCGGTGCAGACCGCCTCCGGACGCCTGGTCGCGCTCGGCCACCTTCTCTGGGACGGCGACGAGACGGAGGTCGCCCTGCTCGTCGAGGACTCCTGGCAGCGCCGCGGCATCGGCTCCGAACTGCTGCGCCGACTGGTCGACCTCGCGGTCGAGGCCCGTTGCGACAGCGTGTACGCCGTCACCCAGGCCTCCAACACCGGCATGGTCGCGGCCATGCGCGGGCTCGGGCTGCCCCTGGACTACCAGATCGAGGAGGGCACCCTGGTGGTCACGGCCCGCCTCGACACCGCGGCCCCCACCAACTACGCGGTCCGGCGCGGGCACTTCGGGCGCGGCTGAGCCGTTGACGGAGTACGGACGCACGGCCGGTCACGGTCCGGCCGCGCGTCGTCGTACGAAGGGGGCCGGGCGCCCCGGTCAGGTGGCTCGGAAGGTTGGGTGGTGACGTGGAGCCCTCACTCGGAGAGGATGTCCGCATGTCAGTCACTTCCAGCAGCGCGCTGCCCCGCCAGGTCGCCGACGCCTATGTCGACGCACTCATCGAACTCGACCCGATCACCGGGAGCTATCTGGGCGTCAGGGCCAGCCACGCCCTCCTGCCGGACTTCTCCCCGGCCGGACAGTCGGCCGTGGCCGACCTGGCGCGCACCACACTCGCCCGCCTCGACGAGGCCGAGCGCCGGCCCGGCGCCGACAGCGACGCCGAACGGCGCTGCGGCCGGCTGCTGCGGGAGCGGCTGACCTCCGAACTCGCCGTGCACGAGGCGGACGAGGGGCTGCGCACGGTCAGCAATCTGCACTCCCCGGTCCACAGCGTCCGGATGGCGTTCACCATGACGCCGACGGAGAGCGAGGAGGACTGGCGCGCCCTGGCCTCCCGGCTGCGCGCGGTCCCCGACGCCATCGAGGGTTACCGCGCCTCGCTCGAACTGGGCCTGGAACGCAAGCTGTTCGGCGGCCCGCGCGCCACCGAGACCGTCATCGTGCAGCTCGGCGAATGGGTCGACACCGGCTTCTTCGAGGGGCTCGCCGCACCCGGCCCCGCCTCACTGCGCGAGGAGCTCGACACGGCGGCGGCCGGGGCCTCCGCCGCCCTCGCCGCCCTGCGCGACTGGCTGCGCGACGTGTACGCCCCGGCCATCGAAGGCGCCCCCGACACCGTGGGGCGCGAGCGGTACCAGCGCTGGTCGCAGTATTACAACGGCACCGCGCTCGACCTCGACGAGGCGTACGCCTACGGCTGGTCCGAGTACCACCGGCTGCTCGCTGAGATGAAGACCGAGGCCGCGAAGATCCTTCCCGGCGCCGGGCCGTGGGAGGCGCTGGCCCACCTCGATGAGCACGGCGCGCACATCGAGGGCGTCGACGCGGTGCGCGACTGGTTGCAGTCGCTGATGGACGAAGCCATCGAGGCGCTGGACGGCACCCACTTCGAACTCGCCGAGCGGGTACGGAAGGTGGAGTCCCGCATCGCGCCGCCCGGCGGCGCCGCGGCCCCGTACTACACGGGCCCCTCCGAGGACTTCTCCCGCCCCGGCCGCACCTGGCTGCCCACCATGGGCGAGACCCGCTTCCCCGTATACGACCTGGTGTCGACCTGGTACCACGAGGGCGTGCCCGGCCACCACCTTCAGATCGCGCAGTGGGTTCACGTGGCCGACCAGCTCTCGCGCTACCAGGCGACCGTCGGCCATGTCAGCGCCAACGCCGAGGGCTGGGCGCTGTACGCGGAGCGCCTGATGGACGAGTTGGGGTTCCTCACCGACCCGGAGCGCCGGCTGGGTTACCTGGACGCGCAGATGATGCGCGCCTGTCGGGTGATCATCGACATCGGCATGCACCTGGAGCTGGAGATCCCGGGCGACTCGCCGTTCCACCCGGGCGAGCGCTGGACGCCGGAGCTGGCCCATGAGTTCTTCAGCGGCCACAGCAGCCGTCCGGCGGACTTCGTACAGAGCGAGCTGATCCGCTATCTGTCGATGCCGGGGCAGGCGATCGGCTACAAGCTGGGCGAGCGTGCCTGGTTGCTCGGCCGCGAGAACGCCCGCGCCCGCCACGGCGACGCCTTCGATCCGAAGGCCTGGCACATGGCGGCCCTCTCGCAGGGTTCGCTCGGTCTCGACGACCTGGTCGACGAGTTGTCCAAGCTCTGAGGTCGCCCGCGGGGGCGGTCTCTTCGGAGCCGTCCCCGCCCCCGTCCTCAGCAGCCGCACTCCTCCGCGCCGACCGGCGCGGTCAGCGGGTCGGCGTCGCGCCGCTCCTCGCCCTCCCACGTCTCGAACGCGAAGCCCTCGCGCACCCAGTACTCGAAGCCGCCCAGCATCTCCTTGACCTGGAAACCGAGTTCGGCCAGGGCGAGCGCCGCGCGGGTTCCGCCATTGCATCCCGGTCCCCAGCAGTACGTGATGACGGGGACGGACCTGTCCAGGAGCCGCTCGGCCTGTTCGGCGATCAGCGCGGTCGGCAGATGGACGGCGCCGGGCACATGGCCCTGGTCCCAGGAGGCGGTGGAGCGGGAGTCCAGCACCACGAACCCCGGGTCGCCTCCGGCGGCCAGGACCGAGGCCACGTCGGAGACGTCCGCGTGGAAGACCAGGCTGGCGCGGAAGTAGGCGGCGGCGTCGGCGGGGGCTGCCGGGGCCACCCGCAGGACCGGGTTGGCGGGGGTGGTGAGCTGTGTCGTCATGGCTGAAAATCTATGCGCCGGTGATCAACTCGGGGAAGGTCCGATCCCCGGAACACCCCTTGATTCGCCGGGGATTCCACGGTTGTCTGAGGCCATGAACGCGTATTCCCCGGACGCCACCGACTGGCGCATATTGGAAGCCCTCCAGCAGCAGGGCCGGGCGACCTTCGCCGAGCTGGCCCGGACCGTGTCGATGTCGGCGAGCGCGGTGACCGAGCGGGTACGCCGCCTGGAGGAGGCCGGGGTGATCGCGGGCTACACGGCCGTCGTCGACCAGGAACGCCTCGGCCGGCCGATCCTCGCCTTCGTACGGCTTCGCTATCCGAACGGCAACTACAAGCCGTTCCACGATCTCGTGGAGGCGACGCCGGAGATCATGGAGGCGCACCATGTGACGGGCGACGACTGCTTCGTGATCAAGGTGGGGGCGCGGTCGATGAGTCACCTGGAGGAGATCTCCGGGAAGATCGGGGCGTTGGGGGCCGTGACGACGAGCGTGGTGTATTCGTCACCGCTGCCGCGGCGGGCGATCAGCCTCTGAGGCGCCAAGGAGACCGGTCCTGGGGATCCGCCCCAGACCCGTCGGGCCCTGCCGCGCGGATCCCGAGTGCTGGTAGTCGGTGCTGCACCTGGTTCCCCTACAGGTGCGCCTTGCGACGGGGTGCGGGTGATACGGCTCGCATGCGACGCCGTCGCCCCGCCGACACCGTCCCGGCCACCGGCTTCACAGGGATCCTGACCGGCTGAGCCCGCCGGGCTCGCTCGGGGTGGAGGAGACCGGAGTCACCTGTCGTCAGTGCGCGCCGGCCCCCCGGAGCCGTACCGAAGATCCCGCCCGGTCCTTCACCACTTCCAGCTGCGCCGGGATGCGGCGCCGCAGGTCGCCCACGTGGCTCACGATTCCCACGCTGCGGTCGCGTTCGCGCAGGGAGTCCAGGACGTCCAGGACCTCGTCCAGGGTCTGGTCGTCGAGGCTGCCGAAGCCCTCGTCGATGAACAGGGTGTCCAGGCGCGCCCCGCCCACCTCGTCGGTGACGACGTCGGCGAGCCCCAGCGCCAGCGCGAGGGAGGCGAAGAAGGTCTCTCCCCCGGACAGCGTCGCGGTGTCCCTCTCGCGGCCCGTCCAGGCGTCCACCACGTGCAGCCCCAGGCCCGAACGTCCGCGGCCTCCCCTGGCGTCGGAGTGGACCAGCGTGTACCGCCCGCCCGACATGCGCCTCAGGCGGGCCGTGGCCGCGGCGGCGACCTGTTCGAGGCGGGCGGCCAGGACGTAGGACTCCAGGCGCATCTTGCGCTCGTTGTCGGCGGAGGTCCCCGCGGTGAGCCCGGCCAGGCGGGCGACCCGTTCGTACTCCTCGCGCAGCGGGCCGATCGCGCGGGTCTCCTCGACGGCCGCCGCGCTCAGGGTGCCCAGTTCCGCGCGGCGGGCCCGGGCGGCGGCGAGGGCCGACGCGGCGTCGCGCAGGGCGCGTTCGGCGGCGGCGGACTCGGCGTCCGCCTGCGCGGTGCGGGCCGGGGCGGCACGGCCGGCCGCGGCCGTCTCCGGCTCCGCGAGGCACGCGGTGACGGTGGCCCGCTCGTGCTGCCAGGCGTCGAGCCGGTGCTGGATGTCGCGCTGGCCGCGCTCGTCGACCAGGGCTGCCGCCGCCGCGGCCGGGGTGTCGAAGCCGGCCCGGAACGCCGCCTCCGATAGCCGCCCGTCGGCCTCCTTGAGCCGCTCGGCGCTGTCCTCGACGGCACGGACCGCCTCCACCGCCTCGGCGAGGATCGCGGCGCGGCGTTCGAGCAGTGCGGCCTGTTCGGCGACGCTGGACGCCCCGCCCCGCGCCTCGCTCAACTCCCTTTCCAGCGCGCCCTGTTCACGCTCCAGGGCCTCACGGCTCGCGGTGCGGGCCGCGGCGTTCTCCTGGGCCGTGCGCTGGGCGGCGAGGCGGCGCTCGCGCTCCCGCTCCGCCGAGGCGAGGGCCAGCCGGGCCTCGTGCAGCCCGGCCGCCGCGTCCCGCGCCTCGCGGTGCGCCCGCTGCAACCGCTCCGCCTCGTCGGCCAGTTGGGCGACGTCCGCGTGGCCCGCGGCGGCCCGGGCGCCCGCGAGCTCCTCCCGTACCAGGGACAGGGCGGCCTCCGCCTCGGCGCGCGTGCGGTCCGCTCGGCGGTATGCCTGGTGGGCTGCGTCCTCGGCGGCGCGGTCGACCTGACCGGCGCCGGGGCGCGCCGGCGCCGGGTGCTCGGCCGCGCCGCACACCGGGCAGGGCTCGCCTTCCTGGAGCCGCGCGGCCAGCTCGGCCGCGATGCCGCGCAGCCGCTCCTCGCGCAGGGTCAGCCAGTGCTCGTGGGCGGCGTTGGCGGCTTCGCGGGAGGTCTCGTGCGCTCGGGTCGCCTCGGCCGAGCGGGCCTGGAGCGCGTCGCGTTCACGGGCGGCGGCGAGGCGGTTCCTGGCCGGTTCGAGCTGTCCGGCGAGCTGTTCCGCGCGGGCCGCCGCTTCATGGGCGGTGTCGATCCTGGCCTGATGGTCGAGCCGGACGGTCTCCCAGCCCGCGAGCCATGCCGTGGTGTCGGTGAGGACGTCCTCGTCGGCGCGGGCCTGCCGGTCGAGGCGGGCCCGCTCCTCGTCGATCTCGGCGCTGCGGCGCTCGGCCCGGCGGGCGGACTCCAGGGCTCCGAGGTCCTGGCGCATCCGCCTTTCCAGGGCGGCGAGTTGTTCCGCTCCGGCGTCGGCGAGGTCCGGGGGCAGCCGGGCGCGGGAGCGGTCCCGTTCGGCGGTCGCCGCGCCGTGGGCGCGCTGGGCCTGTTCCTGCCATTCGAGGGCGGGCGCGACCCGTTCGGCCTTGCGGGCCGTCTCCAGGCGGGCCTTCAGCTCGTCCTGCTCGGGGCGGCCGGCCGCCAACTCATCGGCCCTGGAGCGGGCTTGGGCGTACCGCTCCTGGAGTGCGGCCAGCTGCCGGGTCTCTTCGGCGACGCGGCGGGCGGCGGCCTGGCGGCTCTCGGCGGTGGCCACGGCGGCCTCGGCGATGTCGAGGCGTTCCTGTGCGCCGCAGCGCGCGACGGCCGCCCACTGGAGGACGGCCGAGGCAAGGCCCGGGTCGCCGGGCCGCGCGTCGGGCAGCGGCCAGGCGCGGGCGTCCGTGGTGTCGCCGGCGGCCTGCGCCATCCGCTGGGCGAGGGCGAGCAGTCGTTCGTCGCCGTCCTTGACCTGACGCTCGGCGGTCTTGCGCAACTCGGCGAGCCGGTCCTCGACGGCCGCGAACCGGCGGGTGTCGAAGAGCCTGCCGAGCAGCTTTCCGCGCGCTTCGGCGTCGGACCGCAGGAACTTGGCGAACTCCCCCTGCGGCAACAGCACCACCTGGCAGAACTGTTCCCGGCTCATCCCGATGAGCTGTCCGAGCTCCTCGCCGATCTCCTGGTGCGAACGGCTCAGGGCCCGCCAGGCTCCGGCCGCCGGGTCGTACTCCCGCAGCCAGGTCTGCGCCTTCTCGGTGGTGAATCCGCTGCCCCGCTTCTTGGGGCGCTCCTGCTGCGGGCGGCGGGTGATCTCCAACCGCCTTCCGCCGACGGTCAGTTCGAGCAGCACCTCGGTGAAGACGTCCGGTGCGGCGTGGTCGCTGCGCAGGGGGGTGGCGGGGCTCTGCCGGGCGCCGGGGACCGCCGCGTACAGGGCGAAACAGACCGCGTCGAGGACCGAGGTCTTGCCGGCGCCGGTGGGACCGTGCAGCAGGAACAGGCCCGCGGCGGACAGCGCGTCGAAGTCGATCTCCTGGCTGTCCGCGAACGGGCCGAAGGCGGTGACCCGCATGCGGTGCAGCCTCATCGGGCCACCTCGCGCACCCCGTCGTCGACCCGCACGGCGTCGAACGCCCCTCGCAGGACCGTCCGTTCGTGGTCGTCGGGGCCGCTGCCGCCGCGTACGTGCGCCACGAAGTCCTCCGCGATCTGCTGGTCGCTGCGTCCGCTGAGGCGCTGCGCGTACGAGGTGTGCGGCTCGCCGTCGGCCCCTTCGGGGTCGAAGGCCAGGCTCAGGGTGCCGGGGAAGCGGGCGCTGATCCTCGCCATCGCGTCGGCCGGGCGGGCGGCGTCGGTCAACGTGGCCTCCACCCAGGCCTGTTCGTGCCGGGCCAGGGCCGGGTCGTCGAGGAGCGCGTCGAGCCGGCCCCGGATGCGGGCCAGGGGGCGCGGCACCGGGCAGTCGATCCGCTCGGCCTCGACGGTTCCGTCGGCCGCGAGGTCCACCAGCCACATGGACTTGCGGTGGTCGGCCTCCGAGAAGGAGTAGGCGAGCGGGGAGCCCGAGTAGCGGACCCGTTCGGTGATCACCTGGCTGCCGTGGAGGTGCCCGAGGGCCACATAGTCCACGCCGTCGAAGACTCCGGCGGGCACGGCGGCCACTCCCCCGACGGTGATGTCGCGTTCGCTGTCGCTCGGCTCGCCGCCGGCCACGAAGGCGTGCGCGAGGACGATGGAGCGGGTGCCGTGGGGGCGCTCCGCGAGGTCGGCCCGGACCCGGTCCATGGCCGCGGCGAGCACCGCTTCGTGGCCGCCCTTGGGCGCGCCCAGTTCGTCGCGGACCAGCGCGGGTTCCAGATAGGGCAGCCCGTAGCAGGCCACGTCCCCGATCATGACCGGGGTGCCGCACCCCGCCGGGTCGGTCCGCAGATGGATTCCGGCCCGCTGGATCAGGCCCGCCCCCACTCCGAGCCTGCGCGCCGAGTCGTGGTTGCCGGAGATCATCACGGTCGGCACGCCGAGGTCGGCGAGGCGGTGCAGCGCCCGGTCGAAGAGGTCGACGGCGGCCAGCGGCGGCACCGCTCGGTCGTACACGTCACCCGCGACCAGGACCGCGTCCACACCTCGGTCGCGAACCGTCGCCACCACGTGGTCGACGAACGCGGCCTGGGCACCGAGCAGATCGACCCGGTGGAAGGACCGGCCCAGGTGCCAGTCCGAGGTGTGCAGGAATCTCATGATCCTCGAGGGTAACGGTGGGGTCTGACATCACGGGCGGTAACGGAAACATCCACCCGCCCCCGGCGGCTCGGACGGCACGGGGCGGCTGTCGGGTGTCGTACTGCTCAGGCGTCCCCGTACGCCTCTCCGCCCAGCTCCAGCGTGGCCGTGCCGGCCGTGGCGTCGGCGAGCCAGCCGCGGAAGGCCTCGATGTCGGCCTCGGGGAGACCGATCTCGATGGTGACGGCTTCGGCGTAGGCCACCTCGCGCACCGCGCGGCCGGTCGCCCTGAGGTCGTTCTCCAGTTTCCCGGCGCGCTGGTGGTCGACGGTGACGGTGGCCAGGCGGAACCTGCGGCGCACGATGGTGCCGAGCTCGTCCAGGGCCTCGCCGACGACGCCTCCGTACGCCCTGATCAGACCGCCCGCGCCCAGCTTGACCCCGCCGAAGTAACGGGTGACCACGGCCACGGCGTAGCGCACCTCGCGCCGGGTCAGCATCTGGAGCATGGGGACTCCGGCGGTGCCGCCGGGTTCGCCGTCGTCGCTCGCCTTCTGTACGGAGGCGTCGGCTCCGATGACGTACGCGAAGCAGTGGTGCCCGGCCGTCGGGTGCTCCTTGCGGACGCGGGCGATGAAGTCCTGGGCTTCCTGTTCGGTGGCGGCGGGCGCGAGCGCGCAGATGAAGCGCGACCGGTTGATCTCGCTCTCGTGCACGCCCGCTCGGGCGACGGTGCGGTACTGCTCCTGCATCCGTCCACCCTATGCGGCACCGGCCGCGAGCTCCGCCGGAGCCGGAGCCGGAGCCGGAGCCTTCGAGGCGGCGCCGTCCCACCCGCCCCGCCCCGGCGGACCGGGGCGGGGCGGACGGCGGCTACCGCGCCAAAAGGGCCTGCGCCACCGCGGTCGGTACCGGCGCGAGCGGTGCGGGCCGGGTGGTGAAGGTGCCCCGGCCCTGGGTCCGCCCGCGCAGCCGGGAGGCGTACCCGAACAGCTCGGCCAGCGGAACCGTGGCGGTGATCACCGCGGATCCGGCGCCGGCGGTGGACGCCGTCACCTGGCCTCGGCGGGCGGCGAGATCACCGAGGACGCCGCCGACGCCGTCCTCGGGAACGGTCACCGTGATCTCCGCGACCGGTTCGAGGAGTCCCATCTCACTCGCGCGCAACGCCTCGCGCAGCCCGAACCTGCCCGCCGTGCGGAACGCCATCTCCGAGGAGTCCTTGGAGTGGATCGCCCCGTCGGTGAGCGTGACCCGCAGCCCGGTGACCGGATGGCCGCCGAGCGGACCCTCGGCCAGGGCGTCGCGGCAGCCCGCCTCCACGGCCCGCGCGTACTCCTGCGGCACCCGGCCGCCGACCACCGTCGAGCGGAATGCGAATCCCCCCTCCTCCATGGGCTCGACGTCCAGGACGATGTGTGCGAACTGCCCGGCGCCGCCGTCCTGTTTGACGTGCCGGTACACCACGCCGCTCACGCCGCGCAGGACGGTTTCGCGGTAGGAGACCTGCGGCCGGCCGACGTTGACCTCCACGTCCAGATCGCGGCGGATCTTCTCCACCGCGACCTCCAGATGGAGCTCGCCCAGGCCCGAGAGCACCGTCTGACCGGTCTCCGGATCGGACCGCACCACCAGGGACGGATCCTCCTCGGCCAGGCGGGCCAGGGCCGCCGCGAGCCGGCCCGTGTCGCCGGCCAGCCTGGCCTCGACCGCGACCGACACCACCGGATCGGCGACCGAGGGCGGCTCCAGGAGCACGGGCGCGTCCGGCGCGCACAGCGTCGCGCCGGGCCGGGCGGTCTTGAGGCCGACCACCGCGACGATGTCCCCCGCCATCGCTTCCTCCTTCTCCTCGTGCCGGTCGGCCTGCACGCGCAGGATCCTGCCGACGCGTTCGGTGCGGCCGCTCGCCGCGTCGCGTACCCAGGCGCCCTTGCGCAGGGTGCCCGAGTAGATCCGCAGATGGGTAAGGCGGCCGCGCGCCGTGGAGTTCACCTTGAAGGCGAGCGCCGCGAAGGGCGCCGCCGGGTCGGGCGCCCGCTCCTGTTCACGACCGTCGGCGGTGCCGCGTACCGGCGGCATGTCGAGGGGCGAGGGCAGATAGGCCAGCACGGCGTCGAGGAGGGGTTCGATCCCGCGGTTGCGGTAGGCCGAGCCGCACAGCACGACCACCGCGTCGCCGCCGAGGGTCAGCTCGCGCAGGGCGCGCACCAGGGTCTCCTCGCTCAGCTCCGAAGCGCCGCAGAACTCTTCGAGCGCGTCCGGATGCAGCTCCGCCACCGTCTCCTCCAGGAGTCGGCGCCGACCGGCGGCGTCGTCGGACCACTCCTCGAGGACGGGTCCTTCGGTACGGGTGTCGCCGTCCCACAGCAGGGTGCGCATCCGCACCAGGTCGATGACGCCGGTGAAGCCGTCCTCGCGCCCCACGGGAAGCTGGACCACCAACGGCACGGCGCCGAGCCGGTCCTTGATGGAGGCGACCGCGGTGTCGAGGTCGGCTCCCGCCCGGTCCATTTTGTTCACGAACGCGATCCGCGGCACGCCGTGCCGGTCGGCCTGGCGCCAGACCGACTCGCTCTGGGGTTCCACACCGGCGACGGCGTCGAACACGGCGACCGCGCCGTCCAGGACCCGCAGGGACCGTTCGACCTCGTCGGCGAAGTCGACGTGGCCCGGGGTGTCGATGAGGTTGATGTGGTGCCCGTCCCAGTCGCAGCTCACGGCGGCGGCGAAGATGGTGATGCCACGATCGCGTTCCTGGGCGTCGAAGTCGGTGACGGTCGTCCCGTCGTGGACCTCGCCCCGCTTGTGGACGGCGCCGGTCGCGAACAGGATCCGCTCGGTGAGGGTCGTCTTGCCGGCGTCGACGTGGGCGAGGATGCCGAGGTTGCGCAGGGCGCGCAGGGGTGTCGCGGTGAGGGGTCGGATGGGAGTACGCATGGCCTGAGGCCCTTTCGAGTGCTGTCGCTGAGATGACTCAGGAGACCGCGGAAGCGGACGGCGCGATTTGCGGACGGCGTCACCGGCCCTGCCCCACGGAGCCGTCATCGTGCGACAACGGGGCGTGTGGGCAAGGGGTTTGACGCTGCGTCACTTACCTGCGGTGAGGGCCGCGCGGCCGTCACCGACCGACGCGAGACACCAAAATCACGTCGAACCGGCACGAGGGGGCGAGGGCCGCGGTGTACTGCGTACGCATGACCCGGCCCCCTTTCTCTTCACTCGGTCTCGTCACTCGTCACTCGAGTGCGGCGTGTTGCCCGCCGCTGCTCGGCGGCGCGCCTGGCGAGTGTAGGCAGCGGAGCGGGGGCAGGGCACGGGGTTTTCCGGAGCGGAGGTTTGCCGCCGGTTCATGCCATGGGTGGGCCCCGGCGCGCCCGCCGCCCAACAAGCCGACCCGGCAAGGGCGTTGACTCCCGCGCGGCGTCAAGGCTACCTTGGCCGCGCCCAGGAGGTTCTCGTACATGGGCGTCGTTCACGTAGTTGAACAATGGGGCGCTGATTCCTCGCCCTCCCGAATCCGATGTGAGGACGAGCGATGTCGCTTGACCGCAGAGACGTGCTGCGCTTCGGAGCAACCGCGGCGGTGGCCGCCGCGGTCCCCCTCGGGCTCGGTGAGCCCGCGTCGGCCGCACCGCTCGGGCCCTCGGACGCCGGGGACCATGCCCGGATCGTGGCCGCGTACCGCGAGCTCCAAATCGGTGTGAACCGCCCGTCGCTCCGGCGCGACCGGGCCCTGGCCGCCCTGGATCAGGTGGCTCTCGCCCATGACGCGGCCATGGATGTGACCCGCGACCAGCTCTGGGCGGACCTGCCGACCGGGCCCGGCAGCACCTACTTCCCCACCATGTACTACCGGTTGAGGACCATCGCCGTGGCCTGGGCGACGCCCGGCTCAGCGCTGTCCGCCCGCCCCGATCAGCCCGAGCGCATCATGACCGCGCTCACCACCCTCTACCGTACGCAGTACAACGAGAACACCGCGGAGATCGGCAACTGGTACTCCTACGAGATCGGGGTGCCGTACTGGCTGCTCCAGACCGTCGTGGCGCTCGGCGACCGTCTGCCGGCCGCCGACCTCGAACGCGTGCTGCGTCCCGTGCTGCGCTTCGTCGCCGACCCCAACCGCCGGACCAACACACCCGAGTTGGTGGAGACCGGCGCCAACCGTGCGGACAAGGCGCTCATCACCGTGGTGTCCGGGGCGCTCGCGGGAGACTCAGCCCGGGTGGCCGCCGGCCTCGCGGCGGTGACCGACGTCGCGGGGCAGGGGGCCGCGGACCTCACCCGCCGCTCCACCCACGGCGACGGCTACCGCACCGACGGGTCCTTCATCCAGCACGAGGTGGTGCCCTACCCGGGTCACTACGGTCTGGTGCTCCTGAGCGCGATCGCCGCCCTGACCCATGTCACCGACGCCACCTCCACCCAACTCCCGTCCGCCGTGAGGGAGATGTTCGAGTCGACCGTCACCCAGGTGTACGCGCCGTTCCTGTTCGCCGGGTCGATGATGGAGCCGGTGCGCGGCCGGATGCTCTCTCGGCAGGGCGAGACGGGGCACGACGCCGGGCACCAGTTCATCGCGGCCGTGGTCCTTCTCGCCAGGACCGCCGCCGAACCCGCCCGCTCCCGCCTCACGTCTCTGGCCGCGCGCTGGATCGCGGAGGGCACCTGGGCGCCGTACCTCGACGTCGCCGACGTCGGCAGGTACTCGGGCGGGCTGCAACCCGTGGGCGTACCCGAGGTCGAGTTCGCCGAACAGCTCACGTCCAGGTCGCGTGCCGCCACCACGGCGGTCCGGGAGCACCGGGTGTTCCCGCAGATGGACCGGATGGTGCACAGCACCCCCGGGTGGTCCGCCTCGCTCGGAACGGGGTCGCGGCGCATCTGCCGGTACGAGTCCATCAACGGCATGAACCTGCACGGCTGGTACACGGGCGACGGCGTGCTCTACACCTTCCTGCCGGGCCGACAGGGCCACTACAGCGACGCCTACTGGCCGACCGTGGACGCCACCCTGCTCCCGGGCACCACCGAGAAGGACGCCCCACCGCCCCCGCTGCTCGCCGACCCGCCGCGCACCGCCACCTCGTACGCCGGCGGGGTGCGCTTCGACGACGCCCACGGCGCCCACGGCCTGGACTTCGTCTCGCAGGACGGCACCCTGTCGGCCAGGAAGTCCTGGTTCTTCACCCCGGACGCGGTGATCTGCCTCGGCGCCGCCATCGCGGACGCCTCGGGCGCCCCGGTGCGCACGGCCATCGAGAACCGCAACCTCGGCGAGGAGGGCTCCGCCCGGCTGCTCGTCAACGGCCGCCCGGACCGCTCCCTGCCCGGCACGCCCAGCGCCGTAGCCGACGCGCGGTGGCTGCACCTGGAGGGCACGGCCGGATACGTACTTCTCGACGGGCCGGGCCGAGGGCCCCTCACCCTCCTGCGCGAGGACCGCGCCGGCAGCTGGCTAGGCATCGACACCGGCGCCAACACCCATGGCACGGCGACCCGTTACACCCGCCGCTACCAGAAGATCGTCCTCGACCACGGCGTCCACCCGACCGACGCGAGCTACGCCTACGCGGTGCTGCCGGGCGCCTCCGTGGACCACACCCGCCGGGCGTGCGGGCGGTGGAGCGTACTGGCCAACACGGGACGGGCCCAATCGGTGTGCCTGGACGGGCAGTTGACGGCAGCGTCGTTCTTCACGGCGGGCACCGTCGAACGGGTCCGGGTGTCGGGGGCCGCCGCGATGATGTGGGGGCGTACCGCCATCGGGTGGACGTTCGCCCTGTCCGACCCCACGCAGACGCAGGACACCGTGCGGGTGACCGTCGAGGGGGCGGGCCACCGGCTCCGGCACGCCGATCCCTCCGTCACCGTGGTCGCCACCCACCCGAGGCTGGTGGTGGACATCGCGGTCGCCGGGTCGTTCGGAGCCACCCACACGTTCACCACGGCCTGAGCGGTGGCCTCTCGCGCGGCCGTGATCCACTGGAACCCGGCATCCACATCCCGGGAGAGGTCATCGATGAGCGCGTGGAACCAGGCCCTCGACGCCGCGGGCATCCGCGCCCCAGGGCTGCGCGACGACTACACCCGCCAGCGCGAACTGGCCGCACGCTTCAAGCGCAGCGCCTATCTGGCCGCCCGGCTGCTGCTGCCGCGACCGCTGTTCCCGCACGTGGTCGCGGCGACCGCGTTCATGCACCACAGCGACAACCTGCTGGACAGCGGTCCCCTCGACGCCCGGGCCGAGGCCTACGGAGCATGGGAGCGCGAGGTTCGCGACGGCCTGGCCGACGGTGACAGCGGCCACCCGGTGATCCGTCCGCTCCTGAACACCATCACGGCCCACCCCCGCCTGCGCGACCACGTCGAGGACTACCTGCGCACCGCCCGCACCGACCTGGACTTCACGGGCTTCGCCACGGAGGCGGATTACCAGGCCTACATCGACGCCTACTCGCTGCCCGCGTTCATGCTCGTGGCCTGTCTGCTGGGCCCGGACGGCGACGCGACGGAGTTCCGCGCGGCATGCCGCACCTATATCGACGCCGCCCAGCGGATCGACTTCGTCAACGACCTCGCGGAGGACCTCGCCGACGGTCGACTCACCCTGCCCCGCGAGGAGTTGGAGCGCTGTGGGGTCACCCGCGAGGACCTGGAGCAGGCCCGCGATCTGCCCGGCACCCGTGCGTTGATCGCCGCCGCGCTCGACCGGGCCCGCACCACCCTCGCCGCGAGCAGCCCCCTGACCCACCTCGTCCCGGAGCCGGGCCGCCCCCTGGTCCGCGCCCTGATCGCCTTCGACACCCTCACCCTGACCGCGGCCACCCACAAGGGCCCCGCCCTCCTGAAATCCCCCGCCCGCCCGTCGGTGCGGGGGGCCGTGGGGGTGCTGGTGCGGGAGTACGGGGCGGCGCGGCGGGTGGGGCGGGGAACAGGCGCCGGACGGCACGCGGACGTCACCGCGGGGCCCTGAACGGAATGCGGCCGGGCGGTGCGGACGTTGCCCCAGTGACCATGGGCCACCCCCGACCCCCAGGAGCCACCGTGCACCCCGAGCAGTCCGAGCAGCCCGAGCAGTCCGAGCAGGACACCATCCGCAAGATCCTCACCGAGAGCGGTGACACCTGGGCCGTCGTGGGGCTCTCCTCCAATCAGGGGCGGGCCGCCTACGGGGTGGCCAAGGTGCTTCAGCGGTTCGGGAAGCGGGTCGTGCCCGTGCATCCCAAGGCGGAGACCGTGCACGGGGAGCAGGGGTACGCCTCGCTCGACGCCATTCCCTTCCCCGTCGACGTCGTCGACGTGTTCGTCAACAGCGAGCTCGCCGGTGAGGTGGCCGATCAGGCCGTCGCCGCCGGGGCGAAGGCCGTCTGGTTCCAGCTCGGGGTCGTCGACCAGGACGCGTACGACCGCACGCGCGCCGCCGGGCTCGACATGGTCATGGACCGGTGCCCGGCGATCGAGATCCCCCGCCTCGGCTGAGCGGGGCCGAGCGGAGCGGGCCACGGTCGCGCATTCGGCGAGTGTGGGTATGTACCACTGAATCGCACACGCTCATACTGGCGCCAACCAGACCTAGGGGGAGGCACCAGTTGGGGGAGCTGATTCGTACCAGGGACGGGCGGGACTTAGCGGTCGAGAATTATGGGAACCCGAAGGGCAGACCGGTGTTCCTGCTGCACGGCACCCCGGGGAGCCGGCTCGGCCCGGCCCCGCGCAGTGCGGTGCTCTACCGGCTCGGCGTCCGCCTCATCACGTTCGACCGGCCGGGATACGGAGATTCGGACCGGCTGCCGGGGCGCCGGGTGGCCCACGCGGCGGCCGATGTGGAGGCCATCGCCGACGCGCTGGACATCGACGAGTTCGCCGTCGTGGGCCGCTCCGGTGGCGCCCCGCACGCGCTCGCCTGTGCGGCGCTGCTCCCGGACCGCACGGCCAGGGCCGCGGCCCTGGTGGGGCTCGCGCCGCGCGACGCCCAGGGGCTCGACTGGTTCGACGGGATGACCGAGGCCAATGTCCGCGAGTACATCAACGCGGCTGCTGGGCAAGGGCAGTTGACCACCGCGCTGGAGATGCGCTCGATCACCATCCGCTCCGATCCGCGCCGCTCCGTCGCCGACATGCGGCACGACCTGCCCAAGCCGGACCGGGGCATCGTCGCGGACGCCGGCATCCGGGCGATGCTGGAGCGCAACTTCGAGGAGGCGCTGCGCAGTTCGGCGGACGGCTGGGTGGACGACGTGATGGCGTTCAGCACCGACTGGGAGTTCCGCCCCGAGGACATCACCGCTCCCGTCCTGCTGTGGCACGGCGAACAGGACGTGTTCGCGCCCGTGCAGCACACCCGCTGGCTGGCCGAGCGGATCCCGGGCGCCCAGTTGATCGTCGAGCGGGGCGCCGCCCACTTCGGGGCGCTGCGGGTGCTCACCAGGGTCCTGAGCTGGGCCACCTGGTGAGCGGCTGAAGGCGCGCGAGTCAGGAGGCGCCGGGGCGCCGGCCCCGTACGGGCGGGCCGGGGAGCGGCGGGCCGTCGCGGCCCGGGCGCTCCCCGGAGAACGTCACACCGGCTGCGGCTCCAGGTCGCGGTTGATGCGGCGCCAGGCCCGGGCCGCCTCCGCGATCGGATGGTCCACGCCCAGCTGTTTCGCGGCGGGTTCCAGGATGGAGGTCCGCAGCCGCTGCGCCTCGTCCTCGCGCCCGGCGGCCCGCAGCGTGATCGCCAGGTTGGAGCGGCAGGCCAGCACATCGGGGTGGGTGGGCCCGAAGCGCTCCAACAGGCCCTTGAGCGCGGTCCGTTCCCAGCGTTCGGCCAGGTCGGGCCGGCCCATGTCGCCGTAGGCGTTGGCCAGGTTGATCGCCGCGGAGAGGGTGAACGGGTGGCGTGAGCCCAGGACTTCCTCCAGGGCCGCCCGCACGTCCTCGCCGCCGCGCGCCGCCTCCTCGGCTGCCCCCAGGCCCCGCTGATAGATGTAGACGTTGTTGCGGCAGGCCAGGGTGAAGGGGTGCTCCTCGCCCAGGGTGCCCTGGTAGCCCTCGAGCGCCTGGAGGGAGAGGTCGTAGGCGGCCTGCTTGTCGCCGGTCGCCGAGAAGTCCGCCGCCAGGTTCAGACAGCAGGCGAGCGCGTCCGGCGCCTTGGTCCCGTACCGGCCCCGGTAGCGGTTGTACGTCTCCTCGGTCAGCCGCTTCGCCTCGTGCGGATGGCCCGCCTTGCGCAGGGACACGGCGAGGCTCTTGGCGGTGCGCAGCGCCTCGGGCACATCCGCGTTCAGCACCCGCTCGAACGCGGAGACCACCTCGCGCAGCACCTGTACCGAGGCGGCGTACTCCCCGCTCTCGCGCAGGTCCCGCCCCAGGTGGCCCTTGGTGGTGAGGGTGAAGGGGTGGTCCTCGCCGAGGAGGGCGCTGCGGCGTTCCACCGTCTCCTCGTCGAGCCTGCGCGCAGCCTCGCTGTCGCCGCTGAGCCGGTAGTCGATGGCGAGGTTGTTGGCCGCGATGAGGGTGCGCGGGTGGTTCTCGCCGAAGATCTGGCGAAGGCCGTGGTAGATCGTGAGGTCCCGGGTGAGGGCCTCGTCGAACCGGCCGAGGGCGCGCAGGTCGGCGGCGAGGCTGCCGGTGGTGATGAGGATGCTGGGGTGGTCGTCGCCCGGGTGGTCCTTGCGCAGGACGCTGATCTGACGGGCGAGGGTGTCCTCGTCCATCGCCCGGGCCTCCTGGTACTTGCCCTGGGCGCGCAGCGCGTTGGCCAGCTCGAAGCGGATGTTGAGGGTCTGGAGGTCGTTCTCGCCGAGTTCGCGGGTCCAGACCTTGTTGAGCTGGGTGCCGAGCACCCGGGCGCTCTCCAGCTCGCCGCGCTTGAGGAGATAGCGGATGCGGTCGACCATGAGCTGGCGGACCTTCTCCTCGTCGCAGTCGGCGATGCCGGAGGCGCTCAGGTGCGGCCAGATCAGTTCGAAACTGGGCCAGCTCTTGGGGTCGTTGACGGGGTTGTCGCGGTCGACGCCCTCGACGGGCCGGGCCTCGGCGAGGATGCGGTGCACCTCGTGCTTGGCTGTGTCGACCTCGTCGTCACTGAGGCCTGCCCTTACGGCCGCCTGGACGAGCCGGTGCACCTGGATGCTGCTGTCGGCGGGGTCGACCTTGGCGAGCGCGAAACGGTTCAGGGTCTGGATGACCTTGCCCAGCATGTACCGCTCGCGCAGGTCCGGGTCGTACGGCAGGAGCGACTCGAACATCGAGTCGCTGCCGATGAGCCGCATCGAGATCGGCTCGGCGGAGAAGAACGAGCAGAGCTCCAACAGGCGTACCGCCGCCTTGGATTCATCGCGCAGCCGACTGATGGAGATGTTCCAGGTCGCGCCGATCTGCTCCGAGTAGTCCTCGGGCTTGCCGAGCGAGAGGACCTTGGTGCTCTGCTCCCTGAGCTGTTCCACATAGGCGTCGACGGGGGTCGCCGTCTCGGCGAGCCAGGCGGCGGCGACCTCGACCGCGAGCGGCAGGTCACCGACGGCGTCGGCGACCCGGTCGGCGTCGGCGGTCGGGAGTTTGGTGACCCGCCGGCACAGGTGCTCGATGCTCTCGGCCCGGGTGAAGACCTCTACCTCGATGGCCTCCACCTTGGTGGAGGCGGGCTTGTTGCGGCAGGTCGCCAGGATGTGACCATAGGTCTCGCCGGGGATGGGCTCGATGTCCTCGGGGAGCAGTTTCAGCGCCCGGTCGAGGTCTTCGACGTTGTCGAAGATCAGCAGCCAGCGGGAGTAGGGCGCGCCGCGCCGCAGCGCCTGGAGGGCGGCGGTCGCGGCCTCGGCCACCACGTCACCGGCCCTGAGGTCCATCTCGGCGGCCAGCTCGGCGAGCGAGGACACCACCCGGTCGGGCTGCTCGGCCTCGATCCACCACACCAGGTCGTAGTCGGCGCGGAACCGGTGGGCGTACTCCCGCGCGACCTGGGTCTTGCCGACGCCGCCGAGGCCGTAGAGGACCTGCGGGAAGCGCTGGGCGGAGCGGCTGTCACCGCGCAGTTGGTCACGCAGCCGCTCCAGGACGGAGGTGCGGCCGGTGAACCAGGCGTGCCGGGGCCGTACGTTCCAGACCTTGGGGACGCTGCCGGGGTAGCGCGGCCCGGGAGGCCCGGAGGCCAGGGCGGCGACCGCCTCGGAGCGGTCGAGGGCGTTGAGCACGGCGGCACCGGCGTCGGCCTCGTCGAGCCGTACGAGGTCGATGACGCCCCGGCTGCTCAGCGGCGGGCCGAGCCGTACGTCGCCGACGCGCACCGGCAGGATGTGGCGCCGCCCGCCGGAGATGTCGAGGCCGGTCCCGGACTCCCAGGAGCTCCTGGCCCGCTCGGAGTTGAGGTAGGCCTGGGAGACGACCGGTATCACGCGATAGCCGGCGCCGGAGGTGAACTCGGCCTCCGTGGCGCTCGATCGGGGGGCGCGGACATCGACAGGCACGACGTGGAAACCGGCCGCGGTGAGGACGTACACCAGCCAGTCGGCCCACATCTGGTCCTCGGCGACATGGGTAAGCACCAGGTTGGACGGCGGCATGGGCCGGCGCCGGGTGTAGGCGGCGACATGGGTGAGCCGGTCGGCCTCGTCGATGGGCGGCAGCGAGTTCACCAGGCCGCCGGTGAGGACCGAGGTGAGCCGTTCGCAGGCGCTGAGCATGGAGCTGGAGACGTTGGGCGCGTCGCCGAAGGTGGCGAGGATCTCCTCGTACGCGTAGAAGGGGCGGTAGGGGACCTCCACGGTGCCCCAGTAGTTGCCCAGTTCCTCGGGGCTCAGGCCGCTGGGGAAGCCGGGGAAGCTCTCGCGGGCCAGGGCCCGGCCGGCGTCGGCCTTCTCCTTCTCGCCGTCGTCGATGCGCATCGGGACGGGCAGGATGCGGATGCGCCGCTCGTGGTAGCGCTCCTCGATGTCGCGGGCCACCGCCGAGGCGCCGTCGATGCTCTGGTCGCTCAAGGTGAAGCAGACGACGAGGACTTCGGGCATCTGCACGGTGCAGATGTCGGCGATGTCGCTCAGGCCGGTGCGGCTGTCGATCAGGGTGTAGTCGTAGTGGCGCTGCATGTCGTCGCGCATGGCGTCGAAGAACTGGCCGCCGCCGAACCGCTCGTGGAAGTCGTCCCAGTCCATCTTGCCGACGATGGACGGATAGTCGCGGTTGCGCCGTCCGGCGGAGAGGAAGTCGAGGCTGCCGCCCTGGGGGAAGTTCCAGTTGAGGGAGGTGGCGTGGGGGCGGACCCGGGCGTAGTCGCGGTGCCAGTCGGGGTCGCGGTCGGCGGGCCGGCGCGCCTCGTCCTGGTAGTCGGTGATCAGGTTGATCAGGCCCGGGGTCGCCTCCAGGTCGGCGAGGTCGAGGAACGGGTGGAAGAACCGGTGCAGACCTGGCGCCTCCAGGTCCCAGTCGACCGCCAGCACCCGGTACCCGTTGGCCGCCAGGATCCAGGCGCAGTTGGCCAGCGCCATGGTCCGTCCGGTGCCGCCCTTGTACGAGTAGAACGTGACGACGGTCCCGTTGCGGTTCTCAGTCATCTGATGAGCCCTCCGCCTTATCACCGTGGTTCTTCTCCTGGTCCGTGCTGCGACCGCGGCCAGTGGGGCCCGGTGCGCCGTAGCCGATGCCGCCCGGAAGCACCCGGGGCATCCGCCCGCCGCTGCCGGGCGGTGGATAGGTCGGCGCATGGGCCTCGTAGTGGCGTACCGCCGCCTTAACGGCGCCCGGGATCGCCTTGCTGAAGGCTTCGAGGGTGGGCAGTCCGCCGCTGGGTGTGCGGTGTCCGTCGCTCTCGTTGACCCGGGTGGAGAGCGCGGCGTCGGTCTGCGACGACAACTCCTCGTCGCGGGCGCGGGATTGGGGGTCCGCCACGTTGCCCGGGACCATGACGCTGATCCACGGCCGTCGGCTGGCGCCGAGCTGGTCGAGCAGTTCGCGGCGGCGCCGGGCGTCCAGCGCCCAGCGGTCGAGCAGCAGCAGACCGGGTCCGGGTGGGCCGGAGGCGAGGAGCCGGTGGGGTTCGGCCTCGAAGTCGCTGAGGTGCACGGTGTAGTTCAGATTGCGTACGACGTCGACGGTGTGGTCGGCGAGCGGTCTGGAGGACGTCGGGTGGTACGGGTTCCAGTCCAGGGCCTCGGTTCCGTAGCAGTCCGGGCTGCGTCCGGTGGGGAGGCTGGAGCGCGAGCAGGCGAGGACGGCGACCTCCATTTCCCGGGCGGGCCCACCGGCCGGGCCGAAGGCGGGCGGCACCTTGGCGTAGTCCTGGTGGGGGTCGCCGGGCTCCAGTTGGGTCTGCTGGGCCACGTTGACGATGCGTTTGGCCAGCCGGTAGACGGCACGTTCGTACTGGTCCCGCAGGTAGTTGAGTTTGATGAGTCCATAGAAGCCCTCGTCGGCGTATTCGTCGCCGAACGTGGCGTGGTTGAACTGAAGGCGTTCCGCGGGCTGCGGGAGCTGTCGGGTGGGCACGGGCACCCACAGCGCGGGCACTATTCCGGTGACGGGGTTGCTGTTGTTGCTGCTGTTACGGGTGTTTTGCGCGGCGGCCCGGCTGGAGAAGGCGAACCACTCCCGGCCGCACTGTTCGCTGAGGAAATAGCGCGGCGAATAGAGCGGTACGAACACCTTGCAGAAGGCGAGCGCCTCCGAGAGCCGTTCCTGCCACCCCTCCCCGGGCTGCATCTGCACGTCCATGAAGCCGGCGCTGCCGGCCGGGAGGGGCGTCAACTGCATCACATGGGCGCAGAGGTCCCGGAAGAACCGCTGGACCCAGAGGTTCGGGTCCTTGTCCTTGGGGTCGCTCTTCGGCGTGTGCGCGTAGCTGAGAAAGAAATAGGGATGTTGCTCGTCTCCCCCGGCCCCCACTGATCCCTGCACCACTGTCTCCCCCGGTCCAAGTGGATGGGACCTCAGTGTAGGAACGGAGGATTCTCCGGCGGAACAGAACGAACAAACCCGGGGGAGATCCACTCAGGGAGTTTCGATCAGATCATGACCGAAATCATGCGGCGCTCCGGGAGTGGATCAATCAAATGAGGGGAGAATTCGCTCAATTCGCTGGTAAATTCAGGCGGTTCGGCCTTCGGCACGGGCCTCCCAGGCGACCCGGTGACGACGTGCGGACTCTTCCGCGGCGGAGAACGCGGCGGGTGAGACCGGCTCGTCCCGCCAATCGGCCACGGTCTCGCCCATGCGCCCGACGAAGCGTTCCCCCAGGTCCGTGAGGGATCCCGAGCCGAGCAGCACCTCCACGGCCCGTGCCGTCTGCTGCCGCCAGCGGGCGAACTCGGCCTCGGCGGCGCCGCGTTCGGCGGCGAGCGGAGCCGTCTCGCGGCGCACCCGCCAGAAGTCGGTCACCGCGATGTGGGCATACGTTCCCTGGAGCAGGCCGCCGATCGGGCGGGGATCCTCGCGCCAGGGGGCGTAGTAGCGGCCGCGATCGGCCTTGTCGTACAGGTCGACGGCGTCGAGGACGGCGGCGAGCTTCACATGCTGGAACTCGTGGACGATCAAGAGGGCGAGCTGTTCGGGGGAGGCGGGCCTGGCCACCCCGATCGCCCCCCAGGCGTCCTTGCAGGCGGCGCTGACATCGCTGCCGTCCGGCGCATGCAGGGGGGTGATCAGACGCAGCCCCGCCGCCACGCCGTCGGCGTAGGCGGGCAGTTCGCGCCGGATCAGGGACCAGGCGCCGGTGAGGTCCTCGGACCAGAGTTTGGCCTCGCCGACCGGGAGCCGCTCGGCCACGGGCCACTCGTGGCAGTCCCGCAGCGGGTCGGTGTCCTCGATCGCCACGTTCCAGCCCTCGCCCTGGAAGAGGCGTACGGGCCGCCAGTGCGGGGTGAGCCCGTCCACGCCCTCGTGCCAGCCGATGTCGAGCCGGCGGCCACCGGCGCGCACGGTGAACCCGTCGGCGCCCGCCGTCACTTCGGCGTGGGTGGCGGCGACGTCGAGCCGCACGGTGCCGAAGCCCGGCAGGCGCAGGGTCGTGTCGCGCAGCGGCACCGTGACGGTCCGCTCCAGCCGGGCGCGCAGGGCCGTGGTGGCGGCGATCTCGGCGAGGCCGCCCGCGGGCGCCGCCCGGCCCCCGAGCACATCGAGCGCCCAGGGCCTGGTGTAGGGGTGGGCGAGGACGCCGGCGAGTTCGTCGGGGACCTCGGCGTCCAGGTCCGTCAGGACCTCCCAGGCCTCGGCGGCCTCGCGGTCCGAGAGCGCGATGCGCTGCGCGCTGACGGCGGCGAGGAGTTCCTGGTTGAGGTCGAGCTGGGCGGCCGCGAGGCGCCCGACGGTGTCCGCCCCGCCGAAGCCGGCCGCCAGCTCCTCGAAGTCCCGCTCGTCCAGGGGCAGTTGGGCGGACTGCGGGGTCGGTGCGGGCACGGCGGCCTCCCTGTCGCGGATGGTGGTGACCAGGGCCAACAGATCGGGGCAGAACACCGAGGGATTGTCGAAGGCGTTGCCGGTCCGGTAGCGGTGGGCGTAGAGGCCGCCGCCGCAGGACTCGACGACCGGGCAGGCCCTGCACTGGGCGCAGAGCTGCTCGGCGCCCTGTTGGCGGGCGAGCATGCCGGGGTGCTGGAGGACGTCGTCGAGCGAGTGCCGGAAGACGTCCATGCCGGTGGCCGGAGCCCCGTCGTAGGAGGTCTTGAGGCTGTCGGCCTGCTCGAAGGTGCCGTCGGTCTCGATCACGACGAGGTCGGCGGGCGCGAGCCCCAGCGACTCGGTCAGACTGCTCTCGCCCCGCAGGGTGCGCAGTACGGAGTCGAAGATGCGGACCGGCACGGGCCGGCCCGCCGCGTCCCAGCGCCGGTAGATCGCGTCGAGCCAGTCCGCGTACGGCGTGGGAGCGCCGCCGGGGCGCGGGGGCGGGGTGTCCCAGGTGGCGTGCGGGAGGAGGAAGTCGATGCGCGGGGGCGTGAGTTCAAGGAGGGCGTCGTACACCGCGACCGGGTCGTTCTCGACGTCGGTGGTGCAGAGCAGGCCGGCGAAGAGGGGCCGGTAGCGGGGGCGGTTGAGGAGCTCGATCGCCCGGATGACCTTGGCGTGGCTGCTGCGGCCGTCGGCGTAGCGCCGGTGGCGGTCGTTGGAGACCTTGTCGCCGTCGAGGGACACCCCGACCTTGATGCCGAGTTCGAGGAAGAGCTCGCAGAACTCCTCGTCGAGCAGCACGCCGTTGGTGTGCATGCGCAGATCGAGGGCGCTCACTCCGTGCAGGGCCCGGCGCAGTTCGTCGGCGGCGGTGCGCAGCCGGTCGGGGCCGGCGAGCAGGGGCTCTCCGCCGTGCAGGACGACGTGGACGGTGGGGAGTCGATGGCGGCGGGCGTGCTCGGCGATACGGTTCGCCACCTGGGCGAGGATCTCCGGCGAGACGGCCCGGGGCCTTCCCCGCCAGCTCGTGTCCGCGTGCTCGTAGACGTAACAGTGGTCGCACGCGAGATCACAGCGGCTGTGTACCTTCAGCACGAACTGCGACAGGGCGGGCACAATCGCGCGGTCCATGGGGGGAGTCGTTCCGCCCGTCAGAGCGCCGACTGGAACGCGGAGGCGGCGGGAACGTGCGGGTCGCCGCAGGCCGCCATCGCCCGGGTCAGGTTCGCCGGAGCCTTCCCGGCGTTCTGCGCCGCGGCCCGCCGCGCCAGCGACGGTCCCCGGTCGGCCGACCGGTGGGTGGCGGGGCCGGGCCGTACGGCCGCCGAGACGAGAGCTTCCACGTGAGCGCCTTTCGGATCGAAGCGCCGTCTTCGCAGCAGGGTCTGGTGGGATCGCTGTGCGGAACACGGCTGGGTAGAACACTGCTTGGGCTGTTTGGTGCGTCGTGCCGTTCGGCCGCACGCCGTGCCCCTGGGCGCTTCGGCGCCATGAGCGACCGGTCCGACCACTGCCGCCTCCCCGGGACACCACAACGGCCTTGGCCGGTGCCCAGGTTCGGCGACGGCGTAGAAATCACCCGCACGAGTGGTTTCGTTCGCGATGAACCGCGCTTCTGTCGCTCCCGCGGGCGCGAGAGTGACGATAGTCAGCCTCCACCCGAGGCGGCCCCCGATACCAGATACAAGGCCAAAATCGTCCAGAACGTGTAGAGAAACCGGTCGGAGTGTGCGCCCAGAGGTACACACCGGCTCATCTGTGGGCGCGACGCTGTCCGCCGCTTCCGCACCACCGCTCCCCCGCACGCGCGGGCGTGCGCGTTCCACGCTAACAGGCGCCGTACGCAAGGCCGTTGGCGTCTCAGCGTTCGAACGGGACGGAGATCGCCATCGTCATCACGACCGGCTCGGAGCCCTCGTTGCGGTAGGCGTGCGGGGCGTTGGCCTCGAAGGCCGCCGAATGCCCCGCCGGAACCGGATGGTCGACGCCGTCCACGGCGAGGGTGAGGGTGCCTTCGGTGACGTGGATCAGCTCGACGGTCCCCGCGGGATGCGGGTCCGAGGAACTGCCGTCGCCCGGCATCAGGTGCCAACGCCACATCTCCAGCGGGCCGGGTGCCTCGGTGCCGGCGAGCAGCGTGCTGGAGCTCCCCCGCTCGGTGGACCACAGCCGGACGGCCTGATCGGGCGGGACGATGCGCACCTTGGGGCCGCTCTCGTAGTCGAGCAGCGTGGTGATGCTGACGCCGAGCGCGTCCCCGATCTTCACCACGGTGCCCACGCTGGGATTGGTCCGGGCCTGCTCGATCTGGATGAGCATCCCGCGACTGACCCCGGCGCGCGTCGCGAGCGCTTCGAGGGTGAAGCCCCGCTCGGTGCGCCAGCGCTTGACGTTGCGGGCCAGCGACTGGGTCAGCAGTTCTAGGTCCGACACATTCCGTCCATGAGGCGGGCCCCCTCTCGACGGGGGCGTCCAATATTTTTGATGACACAGTCCAGTCAAGTGCACTACCGTGGAGTGCACCCCACTGATCTCCCGTGTCACCGCACTGTACTGCGAGGCCCCTCATGACAGCACTGTTCGCCCTGGCCACCAGCCTCCTGTGGGGGCTGGCCGACTTCGGGGGCGGACTGCTGACCCGGCGCATGCCCGCGCTGACCGTCGTGGTCGCCTCGCAGACGGTGGCCGTGGTGGTGCTCGGCTCGGTCGTGCTCGCCACCGGGGGGCTGCGCGAGGCGGCCCCGCAGCTCTGGTTCGCGGTCGCGGCGGGCGCCGTGGGCCCGGTCGCCATGCTCAGCTTCTACAAGGCCCTGGCGCTCGGCCCCATGGGAGTCGTCTCACCCCTCGGCTCGCTCGGTGTCGCGGTGCCGGTCGGGGTCGGCCTCGCGCTGGGCGAGAGGCCCGGCCTGCTCCAGTTCGCCGGGATCGCGGTGGCCGTGGCCGGCGTCCTGCTCGCGGGCGGCCCCGAGTTCCGGGGCGCCGCGGTGCAACGCCAGGCCGTCCTCCTCACCTTGCTCGCCGCCTTCGGCTTCGGCGCCGTGATGGCCCTGATCTCCGAGGCGTCCACCACCGTCACCGGTCTCTTCCTCGCCCTCTTCGTGCAGCGCGTCACCAATGTCGCCGTCGGCGGCACGGCCCTGCTGGTCTCGGTGCGGCGCGGTGGCGCCGCCCTGCCCGCGGACGGCGGCTCGCGCGCGGTCTGGCTCGCGCTGCCCGCCCTCGCCTTCGTGGGCCTCGCCGACGTGGCCGCCAACGGCACCTACGCGATCGCCGCCCAGCGGGGCCCGGTCACCGTCGCGGCGGTGCTCGCCTCGCTCTACCCGGTGGTCACCGCGCTCGCCGCCCGCGGCGTTCTCAAGGAGCGGCTGCGTACGGTGCAGGCGGCGGGCGCGGGGCTCGCGCTGGTCGGCACCGTACTGCTCGCGACCGGCTGATCAGGCAACCGGCCGATCAAGCCACCGGCTGGTCGGGCAACCGACTGATCAAGCCATCGGCCGCTCAGGCGACTGGCCGCTCAGGCCTCTTCGGGGCTCAACTCCGCGATGGCGAGGAGCTGTTCGGGTGTGACGCCGTCCGGGATGGGCACCGGCGCGGGGGTGCGCAGCGGCGGCTGCCAGCCGTCCCGCTCGTCCCAGGTGCGCACGATCTTCGCGGGCGCCCCGGCCACCACGGCGTGGTCGGGCACCTCGCCCCGTACCACCGCGCCCGCCGCCACGACCACGTTGCGCCCGAGCCGTGCGCCGGGCAGCACCACCGCGCCCGTGCCGAGCCAGCAGCCCGGCCCGATCTCCACCGGCTCCATGCGCGGCCACTGCTTGCCGACCGGCTGCCGGGGATCGTCGTAGCTGTGATTGGTCGAGGTGATGTAGACGTTCGGGCCGCAGTATGTGTCCGAGCCGATAGTGATGGTCGTGTCGGCGATGACATGGCTGCCCCGCCCGAGCACGACCCCGTTGCCCAGGGTCAGGATCGGCTCGGTGCCGAGGTCGAGGCCCGGCATCATCCCGGCCGTCAGGGTGACCTGTTCGCCGATGATGCAGTGGTCGCCCAGCTCGATCCAGGGCTCGCCGAAGACGGTGCCCTGCGGAAAGGCGAGGCGGGTGCCGGCGCCGATCCGGCGAAAGCGCAGCCGCCCCGGGTGCTCGGCGGTGACCGCGCCCGTCCGCTTGATCCAGTCCCAGCCCCCATGGACCGCGCGGGAGGCGATTTCACGCCGCCAGGCGGTCAGGGACGAGAACGTGTTTCTGTTCTTGGGCACCCGCTCACGGTACTCACCGCCGACCCGGCCGATCAGGGCCGACGCCTGTGATCTTCCGCTCAGCGCGGGGCTCAGCCGGCGTGCGCGGCGCGGTGGTCCTCGGCCAGACCGAGGTACATCAGGGCGTTCACCTTGATGCCCTCGCGCTCCTCCTCGCTCAGCTCGCGCCGCACCTTGGCCGGTACGCCCGCGACCAGGGAGCCCGGCGGCACGACCATGCCCTGCGGAACCAGGGCGTGCGCCGCGATCAGCGAACCCGCGCCGATCCGGGCGCCGTTGAGGATGGTGGCGCCCATGCCCACCAGGACGTCGTCCTCGACGGTGCAGCCGTGCAGCACCGCGTTGTGCCCGACGGTGACCCGCTCGCCGAGGATGACCGGGAAGCCCGGGTCCACATGGACGGTGCAGTTGTCCTGGATGTTGCTCTCGGCGCCGATGACGATCGGCCCGCAGTCGGCGCGCAGGACCGCGTGGTACCAGACGCTCGCCCCCGCGCCCAGGGTCACCTCTCCCAGCACCACCGAGGTGGGTGCGGTGAATGCGGTCGGGGCGATCTCGGGCGCCTTGCCGCCCACTGCCACGACCAACGCCTGCTCTGCCATGCGCCACTCCTCGTACGGGTTCCATCGCGCCGGGTGTCACGCTAAGCGACCGTGTTCCGGCCCGTGCGGGCGGGGGGCCCGCTTACGATCACGCGATGGCACTCTTCCGGATCGACCGCCGAACCGAGCTCACCCCCGCCGAGGCGTGGCACCGGCTCACCGACTGGGAACGGCACGGCGAGGGCGTCCCGTTCACCCGGATCACCGTGCGCACCCCGCCGCCGACCGGGCCGGGCACGGTCTTCGTGGCGCGCACCGGGCTCGGTCGTCTCGCCTTCGCCGACCCGATGGAGATCACCCGCTGGAGGCCGCCGTCCGAGGGCCGCCCGGGCGTGTGCCGCCTGGAGAAGCGCGGGCGGGTCATCACGGGCTGGGCCGAGATCGAGGTGGCCGCGTCCGGGGCGGGGGCGCTGGTGGTCTGGCGGGAGGAGCTGCGCGTCCGTGGACTGCCGCGCGCCCTGGACCCGTTGACGGCCGCGGCCGGCCGTCTCGTGTTCGGCCGGGCCCTGACCGTACTGCTGCGGGACCGCACTCCCTGAGGGCGCCGTGGCGGAGCCCTTCAAGGTGCCCGGGCCGTGCGGTGGTTTCAGTCCCCGGCCGGGACGTTCTCGGGGGTCGACTGCGCGGCCTCCGCCTCGGCCATGGACTTCTTCGCCCGGTTCTTGACGACCAGCATTGAGGCGACACCGATCAACAGCGCCGCCACCAGGCCGAGATAGGAGAAGTTCTTCAGCCAGGACTCGGCGACGATCCCGAGGTAGTAGATGACGGCCGTCGTCCCGCCCGCCCAGCAGATGCCGCCGAGCACGTTGGCGATGAGGAACTTCCAGTACGGCATGTGCAGGACGCCCGCGAGGGGGCCGGCGAAGATGCGGAGCAGCGCGATGAAGCGGCCGAAGAAGACGGCCCACATGCCCCACTTCTGGAAGGACCGCTCCGCCATGGCGACATGGCCCTCGCTGAAGTGCTTGGGGAACTTGCGGCCGAGCCAGGCCAACAGGGGCCTGCCGCCCTTGCGGCCGATCGCGTAACCGATCGAGTCGCCGATGACCGCGCCGGCCGTGGCGCAGGCACCCAGGACGACCGGGTTGATGTGGCCCTGTTGGGAGGCGAGCAGGGCCGAGCTGACCAGGACGATCTCGCCGGGAAGCGGGATCCCGAGGCTTTCGACCCCGATGACCAGCGCCACCAGAAGATAGACACTGACGGCGGGGATGTGCTCCAGCCACTCCTGGATGTGCAACGCCGCTTCCCTCCCTCGCCACGGGCCCGAGCCCGGAGTGCGCCCCCCTTGGCGCACTCCGGGAAGCCTACCCGGTCACGGTCGGCCGGCCGGCGGCCGTGCTGCGACCGAGCCATGGCCGACCAGGAGGGTCTCGCCCGCCGAGACGCCCACGCTCACCTCGCGCCGTCCGGTGCCGAGGACCCACGCGTGCCGCTCGGGGTCCCAGGAGGACAGTGAGCGGGCGCCGACGCGTACGGTCACCCGCCGGTCGTGGCCGGGCTCCAGTTCCAGGCGGCGGTAGCCGGCCAGGGCCCGGCGGACCTGGTCGAGGCCGAGGTCGGGCGAGGGGCCGAGGTAGACCTGGGCGACCGTGACGCCGGTGCGGTGGCCGGTGTTGCGGACGGTGAAGGCGACCGCGAGTCCGTCGCCGTCGGGCCGCACGCTCAGATCCGTATAGGCGAACGTCGTGTAGGACAGGCCGTGGCCGAAGGGGAAGAGCGGACTCACGCCCTCGGCGTCGTACCAGCGGTAGCCCGGGCGCAGGCCCTCGGAGTACTCCTCGGTGCCGTCGACTCCGGGGTAGCGGCGGGGGTCGCCGGCCATCGGGTGACGGTCCTCGGAGACGGGGAAGGTCTGGGTGAGCCGGCCGCCGGGGTCGCACTCCCCGAACAGGACGGCGGCCGTCGCGTCGGCGCCTTCCTGGCCCGGGTAGTACATCTGGAGGACGGCGCCGACGCGCCCCAGCCACGGCATGGTGGTGCACGACGAGGTGTTGAGCACCACCGTGGTGCGGGAGTTGACGGCGGCGACCGCTTCGATCAGCTCGTTCTGGTGGCCCGGCAGGGCCAGGTGCGTGCGGTCGGCGCCTTCGGTCGCGTCCTCGTACGCGAAGAGCACCACGCTGCTCGCCGCCCGGGCGGCCCGGACCGCCGCGGCGACATCGGCGGCGCGGGTGGCTCCGGTGACGCGGCGCAGCCGGAAGAGCTGCCCTGCTTCGCGGCCCTTGGCGGTGATGACGAGCCGGTGTGCTCCGGCGGCGAGAGTGAGGGTGGCGCGCCGGACGGCGAGCCCGTCGGGCGCGGTGCCGACGAGGCCGCCGCCGAAGAGTTCGCCGAGGCCGGGGGCGGGCGGGAAGAGCTCGGTGCCGTCGAGCACCACCTTGGGGCGGTCGCCGGAGTAGTGGATGCAGAAGGTCCACTCGTCGTCCTCGGTGACGGTGAGCGTGCCGTCGTACGTCCAGGTGGCGCCGGGGTCGACGTGCTGGCCTTCGAAGTCGGCGCCCGGGGAGGTGCCGGGCAGCGGCTTTCCGTACAGGTCCTCGCCGAGCGTGTGGCAGACGCGGGCGCCGTCGCCGGCCCGGTCGCGCAGGGCGTCGAGGGGGCGCCGGGCGTGGTCGGGGACGACATGGGCGCTGCCGCCGCCGCTGACGAACGGGATGACCGCGGTGGGTCCGATCACCGCGATGTGGCGGGCGGCGGCCCCGGCTAGGGGCAGGGTGGCGTGCCGGTTGTGGAGCAGGGTGGCGCCGGCCCGGGCGACGGTGAGCGCGGTGCGCGCTCCGCGGCGGGCGTCGCGGGCGGGTCTGGCGGGAGCGCTCCCGTCGAGCAGCCCGAAGCGTTCCATGACGGACAGGACGCGGCGCACGGCACGGTCGACGAGCGCCTCGGGGACGCTTCCGTCGAGCACGGCCGCCTTGAGGGTGTCCGCGAAGTGCACGCCGGCGGGCATCTCCATGTCGAGGCCTGCGGCGAGGGCGGCGAGGCCGTGGGTGGCGAACCAGTCGGTCATCACCCAGCCCTCGAAGCCCCAGTCGGTGCGCAGGACATCGGTGAGAATTGGCTTGTTCTCGCAGGCGAAGGCTCCGTTGACCTTGTTGTACGCCCCCATGACCGCGCCCACCCCGGCGGCGACCGCGGCTTCGAAGCCGCGGAGTTCGAGCTCGCGCAGGGGCTGCTCGGCGATCCTCGCGTCGAGGGTGAGGCGGTCCTTCTCCTGGTTGTTGAGGGCGAAGTGCTTGACGGTGGCGATGAGCCCCTGGCTCTGGATGCCGTGGATCTCCTCGGCGACCAGGTCGGCGCTGAGCAGCGGGTCCTCGGAGAAGGTCTCGAAGTTGCGTCCGGCGTACGGGGTCCTGATCAGGTTGACCATGGGCGAAAGGAGCACGTCCTGGCCCAGCGCACGCCCTTCGCGGCCGATGACCTCGCCGTACTCGCGGGCGAGCGCGGGGTCGAAGGTGGCGGCGAGCATCACGGGGGCGGGCAGGGCGGTGGCGTGCGCGGTGACCCGGACGCCGGCGGGCCCGTCGGCCAGCCTGAGCGGGGGGATCCTGAGCCGGGGCACGCCGGGCAGGTAGCCGGCCTGGCCGAGGCCATGGGGGTCCTCGGACCCGTGCAGCAGGCCGATCTTCTCGTCGAGGGTGAGGCGGCCGAGCAGCGCCTCGGTGCGGCGGGACCCGGGGGCGTCGGTGCGGGGGCGGGCGGACGCCGTGAAGTCGCCGGTCGCGGCGGCCGCGACCGTGGCGGCGCCGGCCAGCAGGCGCAGCGCCGCCCTTCGGGAAACGGTGTCGGACATGGGCCGTCACTCCTTTGTGTGCGGGCACGTCGTGGTGGACCGCGGCACAGCAGGCGGCGGGCGGCCGATCGACCTGTGAACGCACTATGCGCCACCACCGAGTTGACAACCCGTCAGGCGCCACGAGGCGCCGGAAACGTAGGACCGTCCGATAGAAGAGTCAAGGCGGGCGAACGGGGCCGCGGCCGGGACATGACGAAGGCGCCCCGGCCGTGGCCGGGGCGCCCTGGGGGTCCGTTGTCCGCGCTCCGGTCAGGAGTTGGGGCGCAGGGTCCAGACGACGGTCATCTCGCCGGTCACGGCGCCGTCCGCGCGCTGGATCTCGATGACGACGGGGAACTCGGGGCGCTGTCCGGCGTCCAGGTCGGCCACCACGTCGGCGATGGGGCGGCCCAGCGTGGCGGTCGCCGTGACGACGCCCTTGGCCAGCTTCTTGTAGCCGATCTCCGCCTTGACTGCGAGGGGCACGGCGCGGTGCATCTGGTCGCCGAAGGCGGCGATGACGATGGCGCCGCTGGCGGACTCGGCGAGCGTGAACATCGCTCCGGCGTGCGGGCCGCCCAGGTGGTTGTGGTACTCGGCCCGGTCCGGCAGCCGCACCACGGCGCGCTCGGGAGTGGTCTCCAGGAATTCCAGCTCGAGGGTGCGGGCCATGGGAACGGTCGCGGTGAGCATCTCGCCCACGGACATCTGATCAGCGCTCATGGAGCCCGATGTTACCCATGGGTAGCCGCTCTTGGCCATCCCCGCCGGGGGCGGCCGTAGCAGCAGCGGGTGCGCACCTCTATGGTTACTGGCCATGTGGCCAGGACAGCAGCCGCCCGGGGGCGAGCAGAACCCGCAGGATCCGAATCAGAACCCGTACCAGCAGCCGGGGTACCAGCAGCCCAATCCCTATCAGCAGCCGGGGCAGCAGCCGCCCGGATACCCGCCGCAGGGATACCAGACGCCCAACCCGTACCAGCAGCCGACGGTTCCGCAGTACCCGGTGGCCGGTCCGCCCGGGCCGCCGCAGCCGCCGCAGAACAACGACAAGAAGAAGACCACGATCATCGCCATCGTGGCCGCCACCGCCGTGGTCGTGGCCGCCGCGGTGACCGGTGTCGTGGTCCTCAAGGACGACGACAAGGGCACCCCGCAGGCGGACGGCAAGAACACCAAGTCGCCCTCGGCCCCGGCCTCCGACTCGGCGGCGCCGTCCTCCCCCGCGCCCAACCCGCGCGGCGCCGGCGCCGCCGTCCAGCCGGTGATCGCGGGCTGGAAGGTCGTGGTGAACCCGGCCAAGGGCGATGCCTTCGACGTGCCGCCGGACTGGGAGGTCGACAGCCCCACCATGAGCACGGGCTGGTCCGACGACGCCGACCCCAACGGGTTCGGCGGCATGACGATGTCCGCCCCCGCCTACTACAAGTCCAAGTGGTGCACCACCAAGAGCAGCAGCGGCCGCGACGTGAGCACCCGGCTCGTCACCGTCGGCACCAAGGGCGCCAACGGCGCGAAGGACACGGGCGAGGCGGCCGAGCAGGCCGACGACTGGCTGTACTTCGCCTACACGCAGCCGGACAAGGACCACATAACCGGAGAGAAGCCGGTCCCCTACACCACCAAGTCCGGCCTTCAGGGCAGCGTGGCGCGCGCCAAGACGACCGGCGTGAAGAAGACGGACAAGTGCTCCACCGAGGGCCAGTCCGTGCTGTTCGGCTTCAAGACCGCCAAGGGCGATCTCGCCGCCTGGAGTCTCATCGCCAACACCGGTGTCCCGGACGCGGTGTCCGAGGACACCATCCAGAAGATCCTCAGCACCATCCGGCTGGTGCCCGCCACCTCCTGACGGCCCCGGGCGGCACCGCGTTTGCCGCCGCGGGGTGGCGGCGGCGATAGTCCCAGGGTGACTTCCGCCGCCATCCCCCCGCCCGCGCGCACCTCGCCGCCCGCGCGCCGTCCGTCCTGGGCGGGCCGCAACTACACCCTGCTGACCGCCGCCGCGATCGTCACGAACCTGGGCAGCCAGGGCGCGCTGATCGCGGCGGCGTTCGCGGTGCTGAGCTCCGGCGGCGACGCCGGGGACGTGGGTCTGGTCGCGGCGGCGCGCACCGTACCGCTGGTGCTCTTCCTCCTGGTCGGCGGCGCGCTGGCCGACCGGCTGCCCCGGCACCGGGTGATGGTGGCCGCCAACACCCTCAACTTCCTTTCCCAGGGTGCCTTCGCGCTCCTCGTCCTGACCGGCGACCCCCGCCTCTGGCAGATGATGGTGCTCACCGCGCTCGGCGGGGTGGGCCAGGCGTTCTTCGGGCCCGCCTCCGAAGGCATGCTGATGTCCAGCGTCAGCGGCGTGGAGGCGGGGCGCGCCTTCGCCTTCTACCGGATGGCGATGCACGGCGCGGGCATCGGCGGGGCCGCGCTGGGCGGCGCGCTGATCGCCGCCTTCGGGCCGGGCTGGGTGCTGGCGATCGACGCGGCGGCGTTCGCGGTGGCGGGCGCGCTGCGCGCCTTCCTCGACGTGAGCCACATACCGGCGCGCTCGGCGGGCGGCGGCATGGTCTCCGATCTCCGCGAGGGCTGGCGCGAGTTCGTCACACGGCCCTGGCTGTGGGCGATCGTGGTGCAGTTCGCGGTGGTCAACGCCGTGGTCGCGGCCGCCGAAGCGGTGTACGGGCCGTTGGTGGCCCGTGACGAGCTGGGCGGCCCGGGCCCGTGGGGGCTCGCGCTCGCCGCGTTCGGCGCCGGCACGGTCGCCGGTGCCTTCTTGATGATGCGCTGGAAGCCGCGGCGGCTGCTGCTCGCGGGCAGCCTGTGCGTCTTTCCGCTGGCGCTGCCGTCGGCCGCGCTCGCGGTGCCGCTGCCGGTGGCCGGCCTCGCCGCGGTCATGCTCCTGACGGGCGTCTCCATCGAGGTCTTCGGCGTCTCCTGGATGACCGCGCTCAATCAGGAGATTCCGGAGGAGAAGCTCTCACGGGTCTCCGCCTACGACTGGCTCGGCTCGATCGCCATGGTCCCGGTGGCCACCGCGCTCGCCGGGCCCGCGCAGAACGCGGTCGGGCGCACCAGCGCGCTGTGGGGCTGCTCGGCGCTGATCGTGCTGCTCACCGCCGCGGTCCTGTGCGTGCCCGACGTGCGTCGTCTCACTCGGCGCGGGGAGCCGGTGGCCCTGGCCGGGCCGGCGGCGTCAGCCGATGCCGAAGGCGCCCTCGGGCGGCTCGGGTGAGGGCCGTGCGGCCGTGTCGTCCACCATCGGCGCCTGTGCGATGAACCGGCGCAGCGCGTCGCCGTGCTCGACCCGGGCGGGAAAGGCGTCCCCCGCGGTGCGCCGGGCCAGCGCCGCGACGTCCAGCGGATGCCGGGAGGCGAGCAGTACCGCGTTCCCGAACCGCCGCCCGCGCAGCACCGACGGCTCGGCGATGAGTGCGACCTCCGCGAACACGGCCTGGAACGTGGCGAGTTGGGAGCGCAGGAAGGTGAACGGCGCGCCGTCCGCGAGGTTGGCCGCGTAGATCCCTTCGGGCTTGAGGACCCGCTCGGCGACCCGGGCGTACTCGACCGAGGTGAGGTGCGCGGGCACCCGTGAGCCGCCGAAGACGTCCGCGATCAGCAGGTCCACGGAGGCGGCGGGGGCGGCCTGCGCCCAGGCCCGGGCGTCCGCAGCGTGCGGGGTCACCCCGATGCCCGGGGCCAACGGCAGCTTCTCGCGGACGAGTTGGAGCAGCGCGCGGTCGGCCTCCACGACGTCCTGCCGCGACCCGGGGCGCGTCGCCGCGACATAGCGGGGCAGGGTGAGGGCGCCGCCGCCGAGGTGCAGCACGTCCAGGGGGGCGCCCTCCTCTGCCGCGCAGTCCACGACGTGGGCGAGGCGGCGTACGTACTCGAACTCGATGTAGGTGGGGTCGTCCAGGTCGACGTAGGACTGCGGGGCGCCGTTCACGGTCAGCAGCCAGGCGCGCTCGCGGTCGATGTCGGGCAGCAGTTTGGCTGTGCCCTGGTCGACGTCCCGGGTTACGGGTATGGGTGCGGAGCGGTGGTCGTCGTTCACGCTCCCATTGTGCGCCCGGCCGCCGGCAGCTTGCCCGGCTCCAAGCTTCGCGCAGTTCCCCGCGCCCCTAAACCCCCTCCACCGTGCGGGTCGTGCTCGCTTCTCGCGCAGTTTCCCGCGCCCCTGCACCCCCTCCACCGTGCGGGCCGTGCTCGCTTCTCGCGCAGTTCCTCGCGCCCCTGGAAACCCGTTTTTGGCTGCGGGCCGTGCGGGGCTGGGCGCGCAGTTCCCCGCGCCCCTTAACTGCTCGGTGCTGGCCAGCACCTTCAGCCTGTCCGGCGATTGAGGACGAGCGCCCTTAAGGCGCGATACGGGGTCTGGGGCGGAGCCCCAGGGGCCCGGGGCTGTCCAACCCCCGTCACGGGCGGGTGGGTGGGCAAGCGCGCCTGGGGTCTGGGGCGGAGCCCCAGGGGGTTGTTACAGGAGGGTGGCGATGGTTCCGGCGCCCACCGTGCGGCCCCCCTCCCGGATGGCGAAGCCGAGGCCCGGCTCCAGGGCCATGTCACGGCCGAGCTCCACCGTCATGGTGACCGTGTCGCCGGGCCGGGCCACCGCGAGCTCCCCGAGGTCCACGTCCCCGACCACGTCCGCGGTACGGATGTAGAACTGCGGACGGTAGCCCGTGGCGATGGGCGTGGCACGACCCCCCTCGCGCGTCGACAGGACGTACACCTGCGCGGTGAACCTCCGGCTGGGCGTGACGCTGCCGGGCTCGGCGACCACGTGACCACGGCGGACCGCGTCGCGCGCCACCCCGCGCAGGAGCAGCGCGACGTTGTCGCCGGCCTGCGCCGAGTCCATGGGCTTGCCGAACGTCTCAAGGCCGATGACCACGGACTCGACCTCCGCGCCCAGGACCCGCACCCGGTCGCCGACGCGTACCGTGCCGCGCTCGACGGCTCCGGTGACGACGGTGCCGCGGCCCGTGATGGTGAGCACGTTCTCCACCGGCAGCAGGAACGGCGCGTCCACATACCGCTCGGGCAGCGGCACATAGGTGTCCACCGCGTCGAGCAGCGCGCCGATCGCCTCGGTCCAACGCGGCTCGCCCTCAAGGGCCTTGAGCCCCGAGACCCGCACCACGGGCACGCCGTCGCCTCCGTAGCCGTGCGCGGAGAGCAGCTCGCGCACCTCCAGCTCGACCAGGTCGGTGAGCACCGCGTCCTCGCCGTCGTCGACGGCGTCCGCCTTGTTGAGCGCGACCACGATGTGGTCCACACCCACCTGGCGGGCGAGCAGGACGTGCTCCGCGGTCTGCGGCATGATCCCGTCGAGCGCGGAGACCACGAGGATCGCCCCGTCCAGTTGGGCGGCGCCGGTGACCATGTTCTTGACGTAGTCGGCGTGGCCCGGCATGTCGACGTGCGCGTAGTGGCGGGTGTCGGTCTCGTACTCGACGTGCGCGATGTTGATGGTGATGCCGCGGGCGGCCTCCTCCGGGGCCCGGTCGATCCGGTCGAAGGAGACGTACCGGGTGGTGGTGCCGCCCTCGCGCTCGGCGAGCACTTTGGTGATGGCGGCGGTCAGGGTGGTCTTGCCGTGGTCGACATGGCCCATGGTGCCGATGTTGAGGTGGGGCTTGGTGCGTACGTATGCCGTCTTGGGCATGGCTGAGTTGTCCCTCGCGTGGTCGCGGAACTGAGCTGGGACCCCTGGATCCGGCCGACCCTCCCCGTGCGGGGTCCGCCGGAATGTCCGGGAAGGGTCAGCTTCGGGCGCCGCCGAGGGGCGCCACGGCCACGAGGACGTCGACCGCTGTGCAGACGGCAGCCTCCGGCCTGCCCGCGACTGCGGACGGCGCTGTGAGGAAGGCGTACCTGGACATGTCGCCGATCATCCCTGGCGGGTGCGGGGGCGTCGAATGGTTTTCTCAGGGCGGGAGTTGGCGCGGCCGACGCCCGTCACAGGTTCTTGAGCGCCTCGCGCACGGACAGCGGGGACAGCCGTTCGCCCTCCGCCGCCACGAAGGCGCGGACCGCGCCGGGGTCGCTCTTGGCGTACTCGCGCAGGCTCCAGCCGATGGCCTTGCGGATGAAGAAGTCGGGGTGCGCCGCGCGGCGCAGGCAGTAGTCGAAGAGGCGGTTGGCGTCGGTGCGTTCCTTGTAGGTGAGCTGGTGGAGCAGGGCGGTGCGGGCGAGCCAGAGGTCGTCGTCGTCGATCCACCGGTCCATCACGCCGGCCAGCTCGGCGTCGGCGGCGACGAGCGGGCCGACGACATGGGCCGCGAGGTGGTCGACGGTGTCCCACCACGAGGTGGTGACGACGAGGTGCCGGGCGACCGGCAGGAACGCGGACGAACAGACCCGGACGTACCGGCGCAGATAGTCCACCGCGAAGTAGTGGTACTCACGCTCCTCAAGCGCCCAGCACCGCAGCGCCACGGCCGCGCAGTCCGCCTCGGCGGGCTTCGCCAGGCCGTCCAGCACGGTTCGCGACAGCGCGCGGCGCTCGGGGCTGCGGATGCCGAGGAAGGGCGCGACGCCCTTCATGTACGCGACCATCTCGCCGGCCCGGTGGGGGTCCCCGCCCTCGGGATACACCCGCACCAGGCGCGCGAGGACGTCGTCGGCGAGCGGGCTGTGGGGTGCGCGAGGGGTCATGGAGTCACCGTACGCACGGTACGCGGACGGGGTGCGGGACTTGGTGCGGGATGCCGTGCGGGCGTCGTGCGGGGTGCCGTGCGGGCGTCGTGCGGGACGCTGTGCGGGAGGTCGTCCGGGACGTCGCTTACGGCGCGCGAGGGCCTTTGTCGGTTACTCTCCCCGGATGTTCCAGCCCGCCGCCCGGTCCACGTCCGGTCTCGCCGCACGCTGCGGGAGAGCACTGCTCTCGCCGTGGTCGAGACTGACGCTGCTCGTGGTGGTGCTCGCGGCCGCGGGGAGCGCCGTGCTGGTGCTCCAGCCGCAGCGGCTGCTCGCCGACGGCTGGCCGCCCCAGCTGGGCGGTGCCGGAGCGGTGGCCCTGTTCGCGCTGGCGTACGGGCTGTGCGCCGCGGCGTTCGTACCGCGCCCGATCCTCAACCTGGCGGCCGGTGCCCTCTTCGCCACCTCGGCCGGGTTCGTGTCGTCGCTGGTGGGCACGGTCCTGGGCGCGGGCATCGCGTTCGGTCTCGGCCGGGTGCTGGGCCAGGACGCGCTGCGGCCGCTGGTACGCGGGCGCTGGCTGAAGGCCGCGGACGGCCAATTGTCCCGGCACGGGTTCCGCTCGATGATGGCGATCCGGCTCTTCCCCGGCGTGCCGTTCGCCGCCGCCAACTACTGTGCGGCGGTCTCGCGCATGGGCTGGGCGCCCTTCCTCCTGGCGACGGGGCTCGGCTCGGTGCCCAACACCCTCGCCTACGTCGTCGCCGGTGGCAGCGCCTCGTCACCGACCTCGCCCGCCTTTCTGATCGCGATGGGCTTCATCGTCCTGAGCGGCGCCGCGGCCGCGACGGTCGCCTGGCGCAAGCGACAGGCGTTGCGCAAGCGGTAGGGGCGGGGCGGGCCCGTCGGGGACGGGTCGTGCCTCAGCCGGAGGGGCGGCTGGGCGGGATGCGCCGGGCGGGATGCCCACAGGCCGCACGGCATCAACCCTCCGTTAACCCGGGCTCGTTAACGTGCCCCTCGATCCGCGCGAGATCACCGGGGGGCCGACGGCCGCCCCGGGGTTCCGGCGGGTCCTCGGCGTGCCCAACGGCCGTGACCCCGACCCCCCTTGGATGGCGCAGCACCCCATGTCTTGGTTCGAATCGTTCATACTCGGGCTCGTCCAGGGTCTTACGGAGTTCCTGCCGATCTCCTCCAGCGCTCATCTGCGGCTGACCGCCGCCTTCGCGGGGTGGCAGGATCCGGGGCCGGCGTTCACCGCGATCACTCAGATCGGCACCGAGACGGCCGTGCTCATCTACTTCCGCTCCGACATCGCGCGGATCGTCTCGGCCTGGTTCCGCTCGCTCACCGACCGCTCCCTGCGCGCCGACCCCGATGCGCGGATGGGCTGGCTGGTCATCGTCGGCTCGATCCCGATCGGGGTGCTCGGCATCGTCCTCAAGCACCAGATCGACACCTCGTTCCGCGATCTGCGGGTGATCGCCACCACCCTGGTCGCGATGGGCGTCGTGCTCGGCATCGCCGACCGCCTGGCGGCCCGTGACGAGTCGGGCGGCCGCCACCGCGCCGCCAGGGAACGCAAGTCGCTGCGCGAACTCGGCACCCGGGACGGTCTGATCTACGGCATCTGCCAGGCCATGGCGCTCATCCCGGGCGTCTCGCGCTCGGGTGCCACCATCAGTGGCGGCCTGCTGATGGGCTACACCTGCGAGGCGGCGGCCCGTTACTCGTTCCTGCTCGCCGTCCCGGCCGTCCTGGCGTCCGGGGTCTTCGAGTTGAAGGACGCGGGCGGCCCCGGGCAGGCCCCCCTGCTGCCCACCCTGGTCGCCGCGGTCATCGCCTTCGCGGTGGGCTACGCGGTCATCGCCTGGTTCATGACGTTCATCTCGACCAAGAGCTTCATGCCGTTCGTCGTCTACCGCATCGTGCTGGGCATCGCCCTGTTCGTCCTCATCGCCGTCGGCACCCTCGCCCCGGACGCGGGCGGCGGGCTCTGACCCGGCCCGGCGGGGCGGCGGTCGAGGCGCTCACTCCCGCGACGTCTGCGGTCCGTCCCCCTTGGCCTCCTCGGCGCGCAGCGCCAGGTCCTGCAACACATCGGCCGACGACACGTCCTGCTCGCCGGAGTCATGGACCTGGGCGAGGGCCACGAACGCAAGGCTGAAGGCGGCCACGAGCTGCTGGATGGCCCCGCCGACCTCGCGCGCCACCAGGGTCGCCATCTCCTGCGGCGTCGCGTCGGCCGGGATCTCGATGTGCGGCATCGTCTCGTTCAGCAGGGCGGTCACGATGCCGATCTCCGTGTTGCGGGATCCCCGTTCCTCGTCCTGTTCGATGCGGCGGCGGTAGTCCCCGGCCTCGGTGAGAATGCCGATCACTCGCTTGAGAACCTCGCTCTGCTCCATTGCGCGAGGATAGGCGGCGGCGCCCGTCCCCGTGGGGGACAACGCCTCGGTGGCGCCGGTCAGTTGTCGTGGGCGACGCGCCGCGTGTCCGGTTCTCGCCGTCCGGTTCCCGTTCCCGGCCCCCTGCGCAACCGCCGCTCCGCGCCCGTCAACTGCCTCATGTTGGCTGAGAGTTCCTACTCCGTGGCGGTGGGTCACCTCATGGCCGTAGGCTTGTCCCATGCCCCCGACTTACGACTGCCGTTCCCTTCGCCCTGCCGACGTGGTGAACGCGGAGATCCGCTCGCTGTGGGAGCAGTCCGACGGCCGCCTCTCGCCCGATGAGGAGGAGCGCTACCACGGGCTCCTGGTCGAATGGGCCGCCGCCGTACGCGACAACACCGCCCAGGCAGCGTGACGTACGCCGCTCCAAACATCCCCCCGGCTGTGACCTTGACCACCTCGCACCGCTCCCACCTGGGCTTCGACGGTTCGGACGGGCCGAATGTCCGACCGGACCCGTAGCCTGGTCACATGTCTTCCTCCTCCGAGCGTCCCGGCCCCACGCCGTCCGACGCGGATGCCGCCAACGACGCCATCCGTGCGCTCGTCGACGGCGCGGACGGGCAGTGGCCCGCCGAGGAGTACGAGCGGCTGCTCGCCGACTGGGCCGCCGCGGTGGGTGAGACGACCCCGCTCGCCGCGGGAGCCGTCTCGAAGCCGCGGACCTGAGCCGACCCCCTTCGGTCGCCGCGTCTACGCGGTCGCCGCGCCTCTTCCTCGCCGCGTCTTCGGTAGCCGCGTCTCGTCCTCGCCGTGTCCATTCGGTCGCCGGGTCTCTTCCTCGCCGCGTCTATTCGGTTGCCGCGTCCCGCGCCCGCTGGTGGAGTGGCCGGATGCACACCGACGCGCCGGCCGGCGCCCCCGATGACGAACTGCTCGCGGTCTTCGACCGGCAGATGCGGCAGCACGCCCTGCCGGACGGACCGGGCGCCACGGTCGAGCGGTCCGGCGACGTCCTACGGCAGGTGGGTCCCGCCCCCGTGTGGAACGGCATCCTCTGGTCCGACCTGACCGCGTCGAGCGCGGACGCCGAAATCGCGGCGCAGGTACGCCACTTCGCCGCGCTGGGCAACGAGTTCGAGTGGAAGCTGTACGCCCACGACCGCCCGAGCGACCTCGGCCTGCGGCTGGCGGCAGCCGGGTTCGAGGCCGAGCCCGAGGAGACCGTGATGGTCGCGCGGGTCGCTGACCTCCCCCTCGATGTCGAGCCCCCGGCCGGTATCACCCTGCGCCCGGTCGTCGACGAGGCCGGGGTGGCCCTGATGACCCGTGTCCACGACGGCGCCTTCGGCCCGGGCTCGGCCCGCGTCGGGGAGCGCCTGCTCGCCCAGTTCATCCAGGCCCCCGAGACCGTCACGGCGGTCGTCGCGATGGCCGGGGAGGTGCCGGTGAGCGCGGCGCGCATGGAGGTCCATCCCGGTACGGAGTTCGCCAGTCTGTGGGGCGGCGGCACCCTGCCCGAGTGGCGCGGCCGGGGCATCTACCGTGCCCTGATCGCGTATCGCACCCGGGTCGCCGCCGAGCGGGGCTGCCGCTATCTCCAGGTCGACGCCTCGGACCGGAGCCGCCCCATCCTGCGCCGCCTCGGCTTCGTCCCGCTCACGCTGACGACGCCGTACATCCGCCGGGCGTAGCTCACGGCCCCAACAGGCCCTGATTCAGGCGGTGTTGTCGAAGGTTCCGTGCCGACCGGCCCCCGCCGCGAACCGCGCGGCGCCCTCGGCCGCCTCGGCCAGTGCGTGGACGCCGTGCCGCACCTCGCCCAGCAGCGCCTCGGTTTCGCCGAGGCCCTCCTGTTCGAGCAGCGACATCCGATCGTGACGCAGACATGTCTGGGGGAACGCGGCGATCTCCGCGGCCAGCCGTTCGGCCCGGGCGCGCGCGGTCGTGGGCGGCACGACCCGGTCGGCGAGGCCGATGGCGTGCGCCTCGGCCGCGTCCACCGGCCGCCCCGTGAGGACGAGGTCCATGGCGCGGCCGGCTCCGATCAGCCGTGGGAGGCGTACCGTCCCGCCGTCGATCAGGGGGACGCCCCAGCGGCGGCAGAACACCCCGAACACGGCGTCCTCCTCCATCACGCGCAGATCGCACCAGAGGGCGAGTTCGAGGCCGCCCGCCACCGCGTGCCCGGCCACGGCCGCGATCACCGGTTTGGAGAGCCGCAGCCGGGTGGGGCCCATCGGCCCGTCGCTGTCCTCGGTCACCGTGTTGCCGCGTTCGGTGCCGATCGCCTTGAGGTCGGCGCCCGCACAGAACGTGCCGCCCTCGCCCCAGAGCACCGCGACCGCCGCCCGTTCGTCCGCCTCGAAGGCGCGGAAGGCTTCGGCGAGCGCCCGGGCGGTGGGGCCGTCCACCGCGTTGCGCGCCCGGGGACGCGAGAGGATCACCGTGGTGACCGGGCCGTTGCGTTCGCTGCGTACCGCCGGGGTCGTCTCGTCCGTCATGCGCCAGCGGTAGCACGAAGCGTCAACCAGCCACAAGCGCCGGGCTCTTGGCGTTCGGGTCACCCTGGCGGAGACTGAGCCGATGACACAGCGCGTGGATCTCGGGACCCTCCTCGACCGCCTGGCCATCGACGAACTCATCACCGGATACGCGGCGGCCGTCGACGACGGGGACTGGGCCGCCTACCGCGCCCTGTTCGCGCCCGACGGCCGCGCGGACTACGGCGCCGCGGGCGGCATCGCGGGTTCCGTCGAGGAGGTGGCCCGGTGGCTCGCGGAGACCCTGCGGCTCTTCCCGGTCCGCCAGCACCTGATCACCAACCGGCTGCTCACCCTCCAGGACCTCGGCGGCTACCCGGGCGACCGCGCCGAGTTGCGCGCCGACTACCTCAACCCGATGTGCTTCGGCGGCGACGGTGACGGCGCCCCGTCAGCCCCCGACTTCGAATCCGGCGGCCGCTACGCGTTCTCGCTGCTGCGCACCGAAGCGGGGTGGCGGCTCAGCTCGGTGACCGTGCACGAGAAGTGGCGGCGGATGTCGGGGGCGCTCGCCGGGGGTTGAGGGGCGGACGGGACGCGCCGGGCGCGGGGCCGTCTGTGCGCGACGCCGCCTCTCCCGCACACTGGCAGTGCGGAAGCCAACTGATCACGGGGGTGGGCAAGGAGGCGCGGTATGCGGATCCCGGTCGGCCGTCACGGTCCACGCCTGAGCTCGGCCTGGTGGCGAGGCGCGGCCGCGCTGCTCGCCGGGGCGCTGCCCGCGCTCGCCTTTCCGGCGCCCGCGCTGTGGTGGTCGGCCTATGGGGCGCTGGTGCCGTTGCTGTTGCTCGTGCGCTCCGCGGGCAGCGTCCGGCGGGCCGCGCTCGACGGCTGGCTCGGGGGCACGGGGTTCATGCTCGCGGTGCACCACTGGCTGCTGCCGAGCCTGAGCGTCTTCATCGTGGTCCTGGCCGGGCTTCTCGGGCTGTTGTGGGCGCCGTGGGGGGTGCTGGTGCGCTCGGCCATGGGGGGCCGCCCCTCCGTGCCGCGCGCGCTGACCGCGGTCGTGGTGGTGCCGTCGGGCTGGCTGGTGGTGGAGCTCTGCCGGTCGTGGCAGGGGCTCGGCGGGCCGTGGGGGCTGCTCGGCGCCAGTCAGTGGCAGGTGCCGTTCGCGCTGCGTCTGGCGTCGGTGGGCGGGGTCTGGCTGGTGAGCCTGCTCGTGGTGGCGGTGAACACCGCCGTCGCCCTCCTGGTGGTGCTCCGCCCTGCCCGTATCGCCATGGTGTCCGCGCTCATGGTGTGCGCCCTGCTGACGGGGGCCGTGTGGATGTGGGCTCCGCACATGCGGGAGGAGGGCCGGATCAGGATCGCCGTGGTGCAGCCGGGCGTGATCGAGAACGGTGACGCGCGGTTCGCTCGCGGTGAGGCGCTGACCCGGGCCCTCGCGGGACGGCACGTCGACCTCGTGGTGTGGGGCGAGAGCAGTGTCGGGCAGGACCTGGCGGCCCGGCCCGATCTGGCGGCGCGGATCGCGAAGCTGTCCACGGAGGTCGGCGCCGACATCCTGGTGAACGTGGACGCGCGCCGCTCCGACAAGCCCGGCATCTTCAAGAGCTCGGTCCTCGTGGGGCCCCACGGGCCCACCGGGCAGCGCTACGACAAGATGCGGCTCGTGCCGTTCGGCGAGTACATCCCCGCGCGTTCGCTGCTCGGCTGGGCGACCTCGGTCGGCAAGGCGGCCGACGAGGACCGCCGGCGCGGCACCACTCCGGTGGTGATGACGCTGCCGGACGCGGTGCGGGTGGGTCCCTTGGTGTGCTTCGAGTCCGCGTTCCCCGACATGAGCCGTCATCTGGTGCGCGGCGGCGCCCAGTTGCTCATCGCGCAGTCCTCGACCTCGTCGTTCCAGGACACCTGGGCACCCGCCCAGCACGCCTCGCTGGCCGCGCTGCGCGCCGCCGAGACGGGCCGCTCGATGGTGCACGCCACCTTGACCGGCATCAGCGCCGTCCACGGTCCCGACGGCGCCCGGATCGGGGCATGGCTGCCCACCTCCGCCAGTACCTCCGCGGTGTACGACGTCCCGCTGGCGACCGGCACCACGCCCTATGTGCGCCTGGGCGACTGGGCGGTGTACGCGGCCCTTGTCGCGCTTGCCGGCTACTGCGCGGCCGAAGGCGCGCGGGCGTTCAGGAAGCCTGTTCCAGGGCCTCCCGCACCACCCTCTCGCACAGCTCGTGAGTCGCCAGCGCGTCCTGGGCGCTGAGCGTCTTTCCGGCTCGTACCGCGTCGAGGAAGGAGTGGACGGACTGTTCGATCCCGCGCTGGCGGGCGACGGGCACCCAGTCACCGCGGCGGCGCACGGACGGCTGGCCCTTGTGGTCGACGACCTCCGCGAGGTTCAGGACCTGGCGCTTGGTGTCCTGGCCCGAGACCTCCAGGATCTCCTCGGTGGACCCGTTCAGCCGGTTCATGGTGCCGATCGCGGTGAAACCGTCGCCGGAGAGCTGAAGGACCACATGCTCCATCAGGCCCTCGCGGACCCGGGCGCGTACGACGGTGTGCTCGATCGGGCCGGGCGCGAGGAAGCGCAGGGTGTCCACGACGTGGATGAAGTCGTCGAGGACCAGGGTGCGCGGGTCCTCGGGCAGTCCGACGCGGTTCTTCTGCATCAGGATGAGCTCGCGCGGATGGTCGGCGCACTGGGCGTAGCCGGGGGCGAGGCGCCGGTTGAAGCCGACGGCGAGGCTGACGCCGCGCTCCTCGGCGAGCGCCACCAGCCGCTCGGACTCGGCGAGTTCGTACGCCAGCGGCTTGTCGACATAGGTCGGGACGCCCGCTTCGAGCAGCCGGGTCACGATCTCCGGGTGCACCGCGGTCGGCGCGTGGACGAACGCCGCGTCGAGCCCCTGGGCGAGCAGCGCGTCGAGGTCGGTGTGGCACTGCCGGGCCGGTATGCGGTGGGCGGCGGCCACCGCGTCGAGGGTGGCCGGGGTGCGGGTCTGTAGATGCAGTTCCGTGCCCGCGAGCGTGGTCAGAACCGGCAGATAGGCCTTCTGCGCGATGTCCCCGAGCCCGATGCATCCGACCTTCACGGGGTTCTCCTGTCGCCGAGCGATGGTGAGCTTTCTTGCCTGGTCAGCATACGTGCGGCGGGGGGCTGCCAGGTGGCCGTCGAGGCGAAGGAGCGCAGCAGTAGTCCGGGCGCCAGCGTCGAGAGGCCGCTGATCAGGGTGTCGCGCACCGCGATGCCGAGCGGGTTGCGGAGCATGTTCAGACGCGCGGTACGGTCCGCCGTGCGCACGAGGCCCATGGTGCGGGGCAGCCTGTCGGCGCTGTAGCGGGCGAGGCCGCCGGCGAGGCCGCCACCCGGGTCGGCGTGGTGGGCCAGGACGATGGCGTCCTCGATGGCCTGGTTGCCGCCCTGGCCGAGGGTGGGGGCCATGGCGTGCGCGGCGTCGCCGATGAGGGCGACCCGGCCGCGGTGGTAGGCGGGCAGCGCCTCGGCGATGTGGTGCACGTCGTTGCGGAGCACCGGCCCTTCACCCGCCGCTTCGAGGATCGCGGGGATCGGCTCGTGCCAGGTGGCGAACAGCCTGCGCAGTTCGGCCGGTTCACCATCGGAGGCGTGTCCGCCCTGCGGCGTCCTGGCCGCCGCGTACGCGTAGATCCGGCCGTCCTTCATGGGCTGGGTGCCCCAGATGCGGCCCGGCCCCCAGGTCTCGTGCGGCGCGAAGGGCCGACCCGGGTCGGGCACGACGAGGCGCCAGGTGGTGAACCCGGAGTACGTGGTGCCCGGGTGGGCGGGGAAGAGCGCCGTGCGCAGCGCGGAGTGGATGCCGTCGGCGCCGACGACGAGCTCCGCCTCGATGTCCCCGTCGGCGGTGCGGACCACGGCGGGGCGGTCGGCGGCCCCCGGGTCGATCAGTTCGGCCGCGGAGCCGGTCCGCAGGGTGCCCTCCGCGAGCGCGCCGGCCAGCGTCGCGGTCAGGGTCGCCCGGTGCAGCAGGACGACCGGGTCGCCGAAGGCGTCGATGGCGGCCTGGGGGTCGGTGCGGGAGAGCCAGCGGCCGCTCGGGGTGCGCAGACCGCCCTCGCCCTGCCAGGCGGCGAGCGCCCTGATCGGGTCTCCGAGGCCGATGACGTCGAGGGCCCGCAGGCCGTTGGGGGCGAGCGCGATGCCGGCGCCGACCGGCTTCAGCTCCTCGGCCCGCTCCAGGACGGTGACCCGCCAGCCGCGCCGGGTCAGGGTCGCGGCGGCGGTGAGACCGCCGATGCCGCCGCCGACGACCACCGCGCGCGGTCCCTCGGTGTCGCTGTACTTCCTCATGACGCCCCCTGTCGACTACACCTGTAGTACCGCCAGCCACGTTACTACACCCGTAGTGAAGGCGATAGATTGCGACCATGGCCGCACGCACCCCCGGCACCTCACGTGCCGAACTCATCGCCGACACCGCGCTCGCCCTGCTCACCGAGCGCGGCATGCGGGGGCTGACCCACCGCGCCGTCGACGAGCGGGCCGGACTGCCGCAAGGCTCGACCTCCAACCAGGCGCGCACCCGGCAGGCGCTGCTCGAAACCGCGGTACGGCGCCAGGCCGAGCGCGAGGCCAAGGTGCTCGTCCCGGCCAAGATGCCGGTAGCGGGCGGCGGCCTCGACGAGCTCGCCGGGGCGCTGGCCCTCGCCCTGCACCGCTACCTCACCGGCCACCGCGAACTACTCGTATCCCGTTACGAGTTGGCCCTTGAGGCCACGCGGCGGCCCGAGCTGCGCGCGTACTACGACACGGCCGGGCGACAGTTCAGGGCTCCGCTGGTGGATCTGATGCGGTCGGCCGGATCGAGTGCGCCCGAGCGGCACGCCCTGTCCCTCATCTCGTTCAGCGAGGGCCTGATGTTCTCCTGCGCGGCCGGCTCCTACCACGCCGAGGTGCCGTCCGAGGCGGAGATCCGCCGCAGCTTCACCGAGGTGCTGAGCGGCATGCTGACCGGGCCCGCGCACCGATAACCGTTGGCCAAGGCCATGGCCAGGAGTCAAGATGACGCCATGACGACCCCCGAGGTACCCACGGCCGAGACCACGGAGCGCAACGAACCCGCCCTGGACGCCGGTGAGCGGGCCATGCTCGACGGCTGGCTGGACTATCACCGCGAGACGCTGGTATGGAAGTGTTCCGGGCTCACGGACGAGCAGCTCAAGCACGCCGCCGTCCCGAGCTCCGAGCTGACCCTGCTCGGGCTGCTGCGCCATCTCGCCGAGGTCGAACGCTGGTGGTTCGTCTCGGTGTTCGAGGGAGGGACGGACGAGGGCGTCTACGGCACCGACGAGGACCCCGACGGCGACTTCCACTTCGGCCCCGACGACACCCATGCCGAAGCGCTCTCCACCTGGCGGAGCGAGGTCGCCGCCGCACGGGACGCCGCGGCCGGACACGATCTCGACGACCTCAGCGTGGGCACCGCCCGGCACGGCCGGCACTTCAACCTGCGCTGGATCTACACCCACATGATCGAGGAGTACGCCCGCCACAACGGCCACGCCGATCTCCTTCGCGAGGCGATCGACGGCACGACCGGAGCCTGATCCGGACCGGCCCGCCCGGAGGCCACCCCCTGGGCGCGCCCCTCCTCCTCACCCCTCCGCCTCATCCCCTCTTCCTCACCGCCCGCGCCCGCATCTGCCGTGCTACGTACGGTAATTGACAGAGCGTCAGCGCAAAGTCAGCCCCTACACGGCGTCCAGTCGGCGCTCCAGGCGCCGCACCGCCTCGCGGATGCCGTTTCCGTACGCGTCGTCGGACAGCGTGTCCAGGGCGTCGTGCGCCCGCTCGATGTGGAGCCTCGCGTCGTCGGGGCGGTACAGCTTGATGTAGTCGGCGGCGAGGTTGAGGTGGAGCGAGGGGTAGAAGGCGCGGACCGCGAGCGAGGCGTGGTGCTCGGCGAGGCGGTCCTGGCTCAGCCCGTCGGCGGCGGCCAACGCCCGCAGGTCCCACGCCAGTTCGTCCCCGGGATCGTCCTGGGCGTCCGCCATGTAGTGGGCCAGGGTGCAGCGGTGGAGGGCGTCCCCGTCCTCGCCGATCTGGGTCCACAGGGCGCCGAAACGGTTGCGGGCCTCCTCTCGGTCCCCGCCGTGCAGCAGCATCATCGCCTGCCCGATGCGGGTCATCACGAGGTCCCCGGAAGCTTCCTGCATGTCCGTCACCGCTGTACTCCACCAGTCGTCGCGAAACTCGAACGTCGTCGACGCTAGCGGCCCCCACTGACAATCGGCCTCAGGCTCGGTCGGCCGCCCCGCGCTGTCAGCCGGACGCCGTCACACCCCCGCCGACGCACCGCGCACCGTCACTCCCCCGGCCACCCGCCTCAGCCCAGGTCGGGGATGCGCCAGTCGATGGGGGCGTGCCCCTGCGCCGCGACCGCCTCGTTGATCTGCGTGAAGGGGTGCGAACCGAAGAACTTCTTGGCGGACAGTGGCGAGGGGTGCGCTCCCTTGACCACGACGTGGCGCTCTTCGTCGATCAACGGCAGCTTCTTCTGCGCGTAGTTGCCCCACAGCACGAACACCGCCGGGTCGGGCCGCGAGGCGACGGCGCGGATCACCGCGTCGGTGAACTTCTCCCAGCCCTTGCCCTTGTGCGAGTTGGCCTCGCCGGAGCGGACCGTGAGCACCGCGTTGAGCAGCAGCACACCCTGCTGGGCCCACGGCATGAGGTAGCCGTTGTCCGGGATGTCCAGACCCAGCTCGTCGCGCATCTCCTTGTAGATGTTGCGCAGCGAGGGCGGCGTCCGAACGCCGGGGCGCACCGAGAAGCACAGCCCGTGCCCCTGGCCCTCTCCGTGGTACGGGTCCTGACCGAGGACCAGGACCTTGACCTGGTCGTACGGCGTCGCGTCAAGGGCCGCGAACACCTCCTCGCGGGGCGGGAAGACGGGGCCCTTCGCCCGCTCCTCCTCGACGAACGCGGTGAGCTCCTTGAAGTACGGCTTCTGGAGCTCCTCGCCGAGGACGCCCTGCCAGGACTCGGGCAGCATGGCGGTATCGGTCACGTCAACAACCTCCGTGGGACATTCGGTTCGACTCCGCACTCTCACTGCGGATTTCCGAACCTACCCGCCGCCACTGACAACGCCGTCCGCGCCCGTCTCTACCAGCTGGTCTTGCGGTGCAGCTCCCACATCTGAAGCACCGTCTGCGGGTCCAGGGCGCGCTCGCCGCCCGCGATGTCGTCGCTCGCCGCGATGCAGAGCCTGCCCTGCCACAGCGGCAGCAGCCGCACGTCGTCGACGAGGACGTCCTGGGCCCGCTCGAACTGCTTGCTCGCGGCCCCCCGGTCGGAGATCTGGCGGGACTGCGGGATCAGCCGGGTGGTGATCTCGCGGGGCTCGTACGGCGTGCCGACGGCGTTCTCCTCGCCGACGAAGGGGGCGATGAAGTTGTCCGGGTCGGGGAAGTCGGGGAACCAGCCGCGTCCGAAGACGGGGAAGTCGCCGGCCTGGAAGCCCTCGGTGTAGGTCTTCCAGGGGCGGCTCTTCAGCGTCACGTCGAAGAGTCCCGAGTCGTCGAGCTGCCGTTTGAGTTCGGCGAACTCCGCGGCCATGGAGGAGCCGTAGCGGTCGGTGGTGTACCAGAACGTCAGCGGCACCGGGCCGTTGACGCCCGCCATGCGCAGGATGTCCCTCGCCTTGGGGACGCTGGGCGAGCCGAAGGTGTCGAAGAAGCTGGTGGTGTGCCCGTTCACGCCGGTGGGGACCATCGAGTACAGCGGTTCGGCGGTGCCCTTGTAGACCTTGGCGACCAGGGCGTCGCGGTCCACGACCTGGGCGATCGCGCGGCGCACCGCCGGGTTCGCGGCCTGCGGATCCTTGGGGTTGAACACCAGGAAGCGGATCTCGGTGCCGCTGTTCTCGATGAGCTGGAGCGGCTTCCCCGCGGCCTTCTCCTGGCGGATGTCCTCGACCTCGTCGGCGGTGATGCCGCGGTAGGTGACGTCGATCCGCTTGCTCTTGAGGGCGTCCACCATGGTGGTGGAATCGTGGAAGTAGCGGATGGTGACGCCGTCGTTCTCGGGCTGTGCGAAGCCCTGGTAGCCGATGTTCTTCTTCAGGACGGCACGGTCGCCGGCCTTGTACGACTCCAGCGTGTACGGGCCCGAGCCGGTCAGGCCGCCGTCGTCGCGGAGCCTGTCGGCCGGGTAGGTCGCGGGGTCGACGATCGACATGGCGGGCGCGCCGAGCACATAGGGGAAGGTCGCGTCGGGCTTGTTCAGGTGGAAGGTGACGGTGAGGTCGTCGTCGGCGGTGACCGTGTCCAGGCTGCTGAGCAGGCCCTTGGGTCCGGCCTTCACATTGATCTTCACGATGCGGTCGATCGAGTACTTGACGGCGTGGGCGTCGAGCTTCGTCCCGTCGGAGAAGGTCAGTCCCGTGCGCAGGGTGCAGGTGAAGGTGCGGCTGGTCCTGTCCCGGAAGCGGCAGGACTGCGCGGCGTCCGGCTGGGGCGAGGTGCTGCCGGTCGGAAAGGCCACCAGGGTCTGGAAGACATTGCGGTAGAGCTCCCACGATCCGTCCCAGGAGGCGGCCGGGTCGAGGGTGCTCGGTTCGCTCGTCGTCCCCACCGTGATGCCCTGCTGGGCCCCCGAACCGCTGCCCGGGAGCAGTCCGCAGCCACCGAGCGCGGCTATGGACGCAAGGGCCGCGCCGGTGCGCCGGCGGCTGGTCCGTCTGAACACGTGCACGCTCCTCGATCGGCCGTGGCGGCAGACCATACCGCAGTGCCCCGCTGGGTCAACCGACCGTCTCAACGGGGCACTGGGCACATTCGGGAGCACATCCGCTCAGAGCGGCGAGCGCCTTCGCCGGGGCTTCCTCAGTGGACTCCGACGTTCAGGAAGAGCCCGCCGTCGACGACCAGGGTCTGTCCGGTGACCCAGGCCGACTGCTCGGAGGTGAGGAACGCGGCGGCGCCGCCGATGTCGGACGGCACGCCGAGCCGGCCCATCGGATAGGCCGCCGCGGCCTCTGCCTCGCGGCCCTCGTACAGCGCCTGGGCGAACTTGGTCTTGACGACGGCGGGGGCGATCGCGTTGACCCGGACGACCGGCGCGAACTCGTGCGCCAGCTGGAGCGTCAGGTTCACCATGGCCGCCTTGCTCATGCCGTACGCGCCGATGAAGGGCGAGGCGGAGACGCCGGCGATGGAGGCGATGTTGACGATCGCGCCGCCGTTCTCCCGCTGCCAGGCCTTCCAGGTCTGCTGGGCGAAGCCGAGCGCGGAGATCACATTGGTCTCGAACACCTTGCGCGCGACGCCGAGGTCGAGCTCCGCGATCGGGCCGAACACCGGGTTGGTACCGGCGTTGTTGACCAGGTAGTCGACCCGGCCGAAGGCCTCCATGGTGCGCTCGACGGCGGCGGCCTGGTGGGCTTCGTCGGCGGCCTTGCCCGCGACCGCGATGACGCGGTCGGAGCCGAGCTTTTCGACGGCCTCCTTGAGGGCGTCCTCACCGCGGCCGGTGATGCAGACCCGGTCGCCGCGGGCGACGAGCGCCTCGGCGACGCCGTAGCCGATGCCCCGGCTGGCCCCCGTGATCAGGGCGACCTTGCCGGACAGTTCGGGAAGTTCAGTCATGTCGCTTCTCCCTCGCCTTAGTTGAGCGGTCCGCCGGCCACGTACATGACCTGGCCGGAGATGAAGCCCGCGGCGTCGCCGGTGAAGAAGGCGATGGCATGGGCGACGTCCTCGGGGAAGCCGACGCGCTGGACGGCGATCTGGCTCGCGGCCGCCGCCTGGAAGTCCTCGAAGTCCATGCCCACCCGGGCGGCGGTCTGCGCGGTCATCTCGGTGACGATGAAGCCGGGCGCGACCGCGTTGGCGGTGATGCCGAACTTGCCGAGCTCCTTGGCGAGGGTCTTGGTGAAGCCCTGGAGGCCGGCCTTGACGGCGGCGTAGTTGGCCTGGCCCCGGTTGCCGAGCGCGGAGGACGAGGAGAGCGAGACGATGCGGCCCCACTTGGCGTCCACCATGTGCTTCTGACAGGCCTTGGCCATCAGGAACGCGCCCTTGAGGTGCACGTTCATGACCAGGTCCCAGTCCGACTCGCTCATCTTGAAGAGGAGGTTGTCGCGGAGCACGCCGGCGTTGTTGACGAGGATGGTCGGCGCACCGAGCTCGGAGGCGACGCGCTCCACGGCCGCCTCCACCTGGGCGCCGTCCGACACGTCACAGCCGACGGCGATGGCCTGGCCGCCGGCCGCGGTGATCGTGTCGACGGTGTCCTTGCAGGCCGCCTCGTCGAGGTCGAGTACGGCGACGGCCCGGCCCTCGGCCGCAAGCCGGACGGCGGTCGCGGCGCCAATGCCCCGCGCCGCCCCGGTCACGATGGCTACGCGCTGCTCGGTGGTGGACATGCTGTTCTCCTCGCCCTGGGATCCGCGGCCCTCAGTGACTGAGCAACCGCTTAGTAGCTTCAGCAGACGAGACGCTAGAAGCCCTGGCACCCGGTGTCAACGGCCCACGGATCCGCTCGGCGCATGTCACATCTTCGGTCGGCCCGATTCAGCGCACCAGCAGGTCGAGCAGCCGCTCGGTCTCGGCCTCGGGGTCGGCGGTCAGGCCGGTGTGCACCGGGCCCGGCTGGACCACCGTGGAGCGCGGCGCGATCAGCCAGCGGAACCGGCGCCCGGCGTCGTCACCCGCCGCCTGCCCGGCGCCCTCGCCGCCGCCGCAGACCCCCTCGACGGCGCGCAGCGCGGCCCGTACGCCCAGCACGTCCGCGCCCGGGTCGAGCGCCCTCAGCTTCGCCTCGTCCAGATGGGTGCGTGCCGCGACATAGGAGTGGGCGCGGCAGTAGACCAGCACGCCCGCGTTGAAACACTCGCCGCGCTCGACGCGTGGCACCACGCGCAGCAGCGCGTACTCGAAGACATCGCGCTTGCTCAACGGTGGTCGTCCTTCGTGCTGTTCTTGGTGGGGTGCGGCCAGGGCTTGAGTTGATCGGTCAGCCAGCCGGGGGCCCCTGAGGGCTTGGTGACGGCGGGGGCGTCCAGGGTGATCCGCTCGTGGATCGTCGCGGCGCGGGCGAGCAGCGGCTCGACATAGGCGCGGCGCAGCGCGTCGGTGGTCTCGAAGCCGGGCTCGTCGAGCAGCCACTCGTCGGGCACGAGGGCCGCGACCTCGGTCAGAAGCTCCTCGGTCACCAGCGGCGCGAGGGCCGCGGCCGCGGCCGCGACATCGGGGCCGAACGGCGCGAGCGCGTGGTCGGAGGCGTTGTACGGCTTGGCCGCGGAGGCGGCGGCGCCCGGCCAGTTGTGGTGCCAGATCATCGTGGCGCCGTGGTCGATGAGCCACAGGTCGCCGTGCCACACCAGCATGTTCGGGTTGCGCCACGACCGGTCGACGTTGTTGATCAGCGCGTCGAACCAGACGACCCGGCCCGCCTCGGCCGCGTCCACCTGGTAGGCGAGCGGGTCGAAGCCGAGCGAACCGGGCAGGTAGTCCATCCCGAGGTTGAGTCCGCCGCTCGCCTTCAGGAGCTCCTGCACCTCCTGGTCGGGCTCGGACAGGCCGATGACCGGGTCGAGTTGGATGGTGACCAGTTCCGGGACGCGCAGCCCGAGCCGGCGGCCGAGTTCGCCGCAGATGACCTCCGCGACGAGCGTCTTGCGGCCCTGGCCGGCCCCGGTGAACTTCATGACATAGGTTCCGAGATCGTCGGCCTCGACGATGCCCGGAAGTGACCCGCCCTCACGCAACGGCGTGACGTAGCGGGTCGCGGTGACTTCGGTGAGCATGCGCACAGGCTACGTCGCGGCCCCCGCGGCCCCCGACTCCTTTCCTCCGCGCCCCGCGCCCGGCCCCGGCAGGTCACCCGGCCGCTGAACGCCCCGCCTCCCGCGCCCGTACTCCCCCTCGCAGCTACGCGTCGTACGTCGAGAGGACAGTCAGCATGAGCACCGAATCGCAGCCCGTACCCGCCCAGGTACCGGCGCGCCGCACCGTCATCGCGTGTGTGGGCGCGGCCGGGCTCGCGGCCGCGCTCACCGCGTGCGGGGGCGGCTCGGACAGCGCGGCGAAGGCCCCGGACGCGGCGCCCGCCGGGGACGGCGGGGGCAAGGACGCCGGGAGCGTGCTCGGCAAGACGTCGGACATCCCGCAGGGCGGCGGAAAGATCTTCGCCAAGGAGGGCGTCGTGGTGACCCAGCCCGTCGCGGGCCAGTTCAAGGCGTTCTCCGCGAAGTGCACCCATCAGGGCTGCGCGGTGTCGTCGGTCACGGACGGGACCATCAACTGCCCTTGTCACGGCAGCAAGTTCGACGTCACGGACGGCAGCGTCAAGGCCGGCCCGGCGCCGGCCCCGCTGCCGGCCGCCGCGATCTCGGTGGAGGGCGGTTCGATCAAGCTCGCGTGACCCGGCGGCCCGCCCTCAGACAGCCGAGGATCTCGTCGGTGGTGGCCACCGTGGCGACCAGGGCGAGGGTGTGCCGGATCATCGCGGGGGTGTAGTCGGCCGGCACCCCCGCGATCGCGTCGGCGGCGACCACGGCGGTGTAGCCGAGGTTCACCGCGTCGAAGACCGCGTTGGGGATCGCCACGTTGGCCGAGACCCCGGTGACGATCAGGGTGCGGCAGCCCAGGTTGCGCAGGAGCGGGTCCACGTCGGTGCCGGACAGGGGCGAAAGCCCGTGCAGCCGGCGTACGACGATGTCCTCGTCGGCCACCTCGATCGGCTCGGCGATCCGCACCGCCCGGGAGCCGGAGTACTGCTGCACCGGCAGCCGTTCGGCGGCCCTGAAGAGCCGCGCGTTCTGGTTGGCCCCGCGCCCGTCAGGGCGCCGCTCGGCCACCGCGTGCAGCACCTGGACACCCGCCTCGTGCGCCCCGGCCACCAGCCGCGCCACGTTGTGCAGTACGCCCGACTCCCTTGCCTGTTTGGCGAGTTCGGGCAGGGCACTGTCCGCCCCGACCACACCTTGCTGGCACTCGACGGTCATCAGGGCCGTGGAAGCGGGATCGAGCTGCCGCGCGAGAAGTTCCTTCGTCGCCATGGCGCCGGAGGCTAACCGCCATTGCGCGACGAGGGAAGAGCACGCCATGATTCCTGACGTACCGTCAGAACACATGGCGGCACGCATGGTTGTTGGACGTCAGGGAACCGTCGACGCACGGAAGGGAAGGCGCCATGGCCGCCATACAGCTCCGAGGCCGACGGATCATGATGAGTGACGAGGAGCGCGACGCCTTCCTCGGCGCCCGGCGCACCTGCCGCGTCGCCACCGTCTCGGCGGACGGTAGCCCACATGTCGCACCCCTCTGGTACGTCTGGCACGGCGGCTCGCTCTGGCTGTACTCGATCACCCGTAGCCGGCGCTGGACCCAGCTCGGCAAGGATCCGAGGGTCGCGGTGGTGGTGGACGACGGCACGGAGTACGGGGAGCTGCGCGGGGTGGAGCTCAGCGGCAGCGTCGTCCCGGTCGGCGAGGCGCCGCGCACCGGTGAGCCGTGCGCCGAACTCGCCGAAGTGGAGGCGCTGTTCGCGGCCAAGAACTTCGGCATGGAGGAGATGGTCCACGACGGGCGGCACGCGTGGCTGCGGCTGACCCCGGATCGCGTGGTGTCCTGGGACTTCCGCAAACTGGGCGGCGCGTTCGCGCGCTGAGGCCTACGGCCGAATCTGTGACGGCCCTGGGTGCGGGTGCCTGCCGCGAGTGGCGGCCTTGGGTGGGCCACCGCGGGTGGCGGTAGGTGCGGGCGCCCGGTGTGAGTGCGCGTGCCCGCCGGCTGCGGATGCGGGCGCCTACCCGAGGCGGGTTCAGGCACCCACCCGCGGCGGGCGCGGGGCCCGCCCACCACCCGCTCCCCTACTCCAGCCCCTGCCCCGCCGCCGCCAGCGCGTCGACCGCGGCCCGGATCGAGGGTCTGCGGTCGGCGTCCGCGCGCCACACCGCGTACACATGGCGGCTCATCGCGGCCCGCACCGGGACCACCCTGACCCCGTCGGGCACCGGGCCACGGCCCAGGCGCGGGGCGATGCTGACCCCCAACCCGGCTTCGACCAGGGCGAGTTGCGTGGCGTGTTCGCGGGCCACATGGGCGATCCTCGGCTCGATGCCCTTGCCGCGCAGGGTGAAGAGGAGCCACTCGTTGCAGAACTCGCCCGAGGGCCAGGTGATCCACTCGTCCTCGGCGAACTCCTCCAAATCCACCGCCTCGCGGGCGGCCAACGGGTGCCCCGCGGGCAGGGCCACGTCCGCCACGTCGTCGAGGACGGCCCGCTTGGCGAGCCCGTCGGGCAGCGGCAGCGGCTTGTTGTACCAGTCGAGGACGAGCGCGAGGTCGAGGTCGCCGAGCAGCACGCCCCGCACCGACTCGTCGGCCTCCTGCTCCTCGGAGCGGACCGTCAGCTTCGGATGGTCGGCGCGGAGCGAGGCCAGCGCGGCGGGGAAGAGGCCGCGTGCGGCGGTGGCGAAGCCCGCGATCCTGAGCTCGCCGACGACGCGGTCCCGCTGGGCCTCCAACTCGGCCTGCGCGACCTGGACTTGGGAGAGGATGCGCGCGGCGTGCTCGGCGAGGAGGCGGCCCGCGTCGGTGAGCCGCACCCCGCGCCCGTTCTTGGCGAGCAGCGGCTGGCCGGCCTCGCGCTCCAGCTTGGCGAGCTGCTGGGAGACGGCGGAGGTGGTCACGTGCAGGGTGTCGGCGGCGCCGCCCACCGAGCCGTGCCGGGCCACCGCGTCGAGGGTGCGCAGACGCTCCAGATTCAACATGTAAGCGATGCTAACCGAACCATCTCGCTAAGTCTCGCTTGTGCTACGTAGTACCGAGGCGCGATGGTGGTCGTCATGAGCACCGCCACCCCGCCCCGGCCCACGCCCTCCACGCCCTCCACCTCGCTCCCGCCGTCCCCGACGCCGACCGTCCGCCGCCGTCCGGCCCTGGACTGGCGCCTGCGGTTCGCGGGGCTCTCGCTGATCTGGGGCTTCAGCTTTCTGCTGATCAAGGTGGGCACCGATGGGTACGCCCCGTTCCAGGTCACCCTCGGGCGGCTAATGTTCGGCACCCTGGTGCTCGCGGTGGCGATGGCCGTCAAGCGGGAGCGGCTGCCGCGCGGGCGCCGTACCTGGCTGCACCTCACGGTGGCGGCGCTGCTGCTCAACGCCGCGCCGTTCTCCCTGTTCGCCTACTCGGAACTGACCATTCCGTCGACGCTGGCCGGCATCTGCAACGCGACCTCGCCGCTGTGGGGCATGGCCCTGTCGATGGTGGCGCTCTCCGAGGACCGGCCGACCCGCCGCCGGGTGGCGGGGCTCGGGCTCGGATTCCTCGGGGTGCTGACCGTGCTCGGCGCGTGGCAGGGCTTCCACGGCCTGGACGTCACGGGCACCGCGCTGGCCCTGCTCGCCTCGCTCTGCTACCCGATCGGCTGGATCTACGTCCGGCGCACCCTGGCGGGCGGCGGCCACTCCAATCTCTCCCTGATCGGCTCCCAGCTCGGTGTGGCGAGCCTTCAACTCGCCCTGGTAACCCCGCTGTTCGCCGGTTTTCCGCATGCCTTCCCGCTCGTGCCGTCGCTGGCCGTGGCCGCGCTGGGGGCGCTCGGCACGGGTCTCGCGGTGCTGGTCCAGTACGGGCTCGTGAACGAGGTGGGCCCGACGACCGCGCAGATGGTCACCTATTTCATTCCGGTGATCGCCACGGCCGCGGGCGTCGTGGTCCTCGGCGAGAGCCTGAGCTGGAACACGCCGGTGGGGGCGGCCGTCGTGCTGGCGGGCGCGGCGCTCACTCAGAGCCGTCCGCGCGCCAAGCGGGGTCAGTAGGCGAAGCGCGCGCCAGGGCCCGGGCCGACCGCGGCGGCGACGGCGTCCGCGAGCGGGCCGATCTCCCGCGGGGTCAGGCTCGACACGGTGATCCGCACCCCGGGCGCCGAGGCCATCCGGAAGCGGGCGCCGGGTGCGACCGCCCAGCCCGCGTGCAGCAGCCGGGACACCGCCCCCGTCTCGTCGGGAACCGGCACCCACACCACGAACCCGCTGCGCCCCTGGGCCTCGACCCCGCGCTCCCGCAGCGCCCGTACCAGCCCTTCGCGCCGCTCGCGGTAGGAGCGCGCGACCTTCGCCGGGTCGACGGCGCCGGAGGTCCACAGCTCGACCACGGCCCGCTGGAGCAGTCGGCTGACCCATCCCGGGCCGAGCCGCTGGCGCCCGCGCACCCGGTCGAGCGTGACGGCGTCCCCGGTGAGGACGGCGAGCCGCAGGTCCGGCCCGTACGCCTTGGCCACCGACCGTACGAACGCCCAGTGCCGGGTGGCCGGCGCGATGGTGTGCAGGGGCAGGTCCACCATGCCGTGGCCGTGGTCGTCCTCGATGAGCAGCACCCCGGGGTGCGCGGCGAGCACGGCGCGCAGGGCCCGGGCGCGGGCCGCGCTCACGGCCGCGCCGGTCGGGTTCTGCGCCCGGCAGGTGACGACGACGGCCCGGGCCCCCGCGGCGAGGGCCCGTTCGAGCCCTTCGGGCAGCGGGCCTTCCTCGTCGAGCTCCATGGGTTCGGGTTTCAGGCCGAGCGCCGGTACGAGGTCGAGCAGCGCGCCCCAGCCCGGGTCCTCGATGGCCACGGCGTCGCCCGGCCGCAGATGGGCGCTGAGCACCCGCTCGATGGCGTCGAGCGATCCGGAGAGCACCCCGACCGGTCCGTCCGGCACACCCCCCTTATCGAAGGCCGCGCGGGCGAGCCGGGCGAGCTCCGCGTCCACGGGCTCCTGCCCGTACAGATACCGGCCGGGCTGGGCCGCGTTGTCGTGGGCGGCGGCCGCTAGGGCCTTCGCGAGCGGGGGCAGGAACCGCGGGTCCGGATTGCCGTCGGCGATGTTCCGTACCCCCTCGGGCACGTCCGCGCGGATCAGGTCGCGGGCGGTGCTCGCGGGCCTCGGCCGCACGCGGCTGCCGCGGCGGCCCGCCGTCTCGATGACCCCTCGGTCGCGAAGCAGCCGATAGGCGGCCGCGACGGTGTTGGGGTTCACGCCGAGCTCGGTGGCCAACTCCCTGAGCGGGGGCAGCAGTTGACCCGGTTCGAGCCCGCCGGAACCCACCGCGCGCTCCACGCTCTCGGCAATCTCCGATGCGCGACGGCCTTCGATCCGATATTCTCCTAGCACAAAGAAGATTATGCACTAGTGCAATGGAGAACGCAATGGCGGACACCTCGACCGCGGCCCCCTACCCGGCGACCGACCGCACCGTACCGACCCGCTACCGCGAGCGGGCCTCGTACGACCGCGAGCTGGTGCACGGCATCCTCGACACGGCGTACCTCTGCCACCTGGGCTTCGTCCGGGACGGCGCGCCCGTGGTGCTGCCGACGCTCTTCGCCCGGGTCGGCGAGCGGCTGTACATACACGGCTCGACCGGGGCGCGTCCGCTGCGCGCGGCGGGCCAGGCGGACCCGGGGCTCGCGGTCTGTCTGACGGTCACCCATGTCGACGGGCTCGTGCTCGCCCGTTCCGCCTTCCACCACTCGATCAACTACCGCTCGGTGGTGGTGCACGGAACCGCGCACGAGGTGACCGACCCGCGCGAGAAGCGCGAGGCGCTCGACGCGCTGGTGGACCAGGTCGTGCCCGGCCGCTCACGGGATTCGCGCCCGGCGACCGCGAAGGAACTGGCCGCGACCGCGGTGATCAGCCTCGATCTGAACGAGGTCTCGGCCAAGCTCCGCTCCGGCGGCCCGAACGACGACGCCGAAGACCTCGGGCTGCCGCACTGGGCCGGCGTCCTGCCGCTCGCCCCGGGCTACGGCGAGCCCGTGCCCGCGGACGACCTCGACCCGGCGCTCGCCGTACCGGAGTACCTCACCGCACGCTGACCGGGCGCCGCCGGACCCGCCCGCCCGCTCGCTACAGCGCCACCGCCGCGCGGCGGGACCTGGCCGCCTGTCGCGTCTCGGCGGCCGCCAGCCCGATCACCGCGAGGAGCAGCAGCGAGGTGCCTGCGGCGGTGGCCGCGGTGATCCGCTCGCCGAGCACGGACACGGCGATGACGGCCGCGCTGACCGGTTCGAGCAGCATGATCACGGAGACGGTCGCGGCCCGGACGACCGCGGCCCCCGCGAAGTAGAGGGCATAGGCGAGGGCGGTGGGGACCGCCGCCACGTACACCAGCAGGACGGCCACCCGCGCCGGTTCCACGGTGTGCGGCAGCAGTCCCTCGGCGCCCGCGAACGGCAGCAGGAGCACGGCCGCGACGCCGAAGGCCCAGGCCGTGGTGGCCGACGGGTCCGCCGCCCGGCCGTCGCGCCCGAGCCACCGGGTGAGCAGGGTGATCGCGGCATATCCGGCGGCCGACACCAGCGCGAGGACGACCCCGGCGGGCCTGACCGTGCCCCCGCCGTTGCCGACGCACAGGACCGCGAGCCCGGCGAGCGCTCCGGTGACGGCGGCGGTGCCGGCCCAGCCGATCCGCTCCCCGAGCGCGAGGCGGGCGCCGAGCGCGATGAGCACCGGGCCGGCGCCCAGGGTGACCACGGTGGCGACCGCGAGTCCGGTGGCCTCGACGGCCGCGAAGTAGGCGCTCTGGAAGACCATCAGACCGATGCCGTTGCCGAGGATACGGAGCAGCCTTCGGCGGCGCGGTTCGGCGACGGGGGCCGGGGCGGGCCGACGGCGCAGCGCCATCGCGCCGAGCAGCAACACGAGTCCGCCGGCGCACCGCCAGAACGACAGGGCGAGCGGTCCGAGGTCGCTGGCCCCGAAGACCAGGGCCGCGGCGCCGCCCGCGGTGCCCCAGGCGACTCCGGCGACGGCGAGGTAGAGCAGACCGCGGCCCAGGGGCAGCGCGGTGGAGGGGCCCATGGCGAGGCCCGTCGAAGAGTTCGACACGTACGTACTCCGAAGAGGAAGGTGGTGGCTGGTCGCTGGCGTGGAGTACGCGGGCAGCGACGAGCCGCTCGGGGACTGCCCGAGCCGGTTCCTCGTCCGAGGCGGCCGCCCGCGTTACGCGGCGGGAGGCGGCAGTACGGTCGTATGCATGATCGCCACCCTAGGCGGCGGAGTGCCCGGCCGACAACTCCCCTTCGGCGGCCACGGGTCCACCGGAGGCGATCGGTCCCGAGGGGGCCTTCGGCGCCGCGGACTGGGCGATGAACGCGCCGGTCAGGACGACCGCGCCGCCGACGATCTGCGGAGCGGAGAGATGTTCACCGAGCAGGATCCAGGCGAACACGGTGGCGAGCACCGCCTCCAGGCAGGCGACCACGCCGGCCACCTGCGGCGAGAGCTTGCGCACCGAGACCACGCCGGTGACGTAGGCGATCACGGTCGCGATCAGCACGATCCAGCAGAGCAGCAGCGCGGCGGGAACCTGGGAGCCGTTCATGCCGGCGCTGCCGGCGAGCACCGACCACCTCATGCCCCAGGGGCGGGCCATGACGGTCAGGACGAGCGAGCCGATGAGCAGTCCGTAGGCGATGACACCGAGCGGGTCCACGCTGTCCTCGCCCTCGCCGCCCTGGTCGGACAGGACGAAGTAGCCGACCTGGCAGCAGGCGGCGCCGAGCGCGAGGAGCAGTCCGACCGCGTCGAAGCTCAGCCCGGACCAGACCTCGACCACACAGGCGAGCCCGCCGACGGCGAGCACCACACCGGCCGCGGCGGCGCGGCTCACGGTCCTGCGCTGAACGAACCGGACCCAGCCGAGGACGAGCGCGGGCGCCAGGTACTCCACGAGCAGGGCGACGCCGACGGGTATGCGCGAGATCGAGGCGAAGTAGCAGGCCTGCACGCCGGCGACGGCCAGCAGCCCGAACCCGGCGAGCAGCGCGGGCTTGCGCAGCACGAGACGGCGGTGGCGCCAGGCCACCGGCAGCATGACGAGCGCGGCGCCGGTCACCCGCAGCCACACCACGTGCAGCGGGTCGAGCCCCGCTTCGATCAGCGGCTTGGCCGCCACTCCTGAACCACCGAAAGCGAAGGCCGACGCCAGGGCGAGTCCCAGGCCGACGCTTCTTCCCCGAGACGCGTGCATCGGCCCATCATGACAGCACGGGTCAGGACCGTCATCCGCGTAACACCTGTCGGACACACCTGGTGCGCGCGGCCGGGCCGGGGGCTTCGGCACGGGCCCGTCGCACCGCGTCGCGGACGGCCGGACGCGTCTGGTGCGCACGGCAGGGCGGGGGGTTCGGCCTTGGCCCGTCGCACCGCGTCGCGGACGGCCGGAGGCGTCTGGTGCACACCGCAGGGCGGGGCTTCGGCACGGGCCCGTCGCACCGCGTCGCGGACGGCCGGAGGCGTCTGGTGCACACCGCAGGGCGGGGGCTTCGGCCCGGACCCGTCGCACCGCGTCACCGACGGCCGGGCGCGCTACCGGGACCGCAGGGCGTGCTGTTCCTCCGGCTCTCTCAGGCGTTCGGTCAGCGTGGCCGCCTCGACGCCCGCGTGCCGCAGCACCTGGACGGCCCGGCACGCGCGGTCGGCGGTGAGCCCGGCCAGGACGTCCCGTCCGGTGACCCGCTCGCCGCGGGCGTCGGCGAGACCCAGCGCGTACTCGACCGCCGCCAACGTGCTGGGCGACCAGCCGGACCGGCTCATGAGGGGCACGGGCCCCGAGTCCTCGACGGACCCCTGCCAGCGCAGCCCGTACCCGATGCTGCGCTGCACCAAATACCCGAGCACCCGCGCCACTTGGGGGCCGTCGTCGAAGACGGCGCGCACCTCGGGGTCGCTCTCCATCAGGGAGTGCAGCAGGTGCGCGGTGTCCAGCTGGCGGTCGCCGTCGCGCAGCGCGCGCCTGCGGGCGCCCGCGACCACCGAACTCAGCTCCGCGGTGAGCCGGGCGTCGAGGTCTGCGGGAGCGGTCGTTCGGGGAGCTCCGGGGGGAGGACTGTGCACCCCTCCACCTCATCAGCCGCCGACTCCGAGAACATCCCCGTGCGGGAGCATTCGCCCTCCCGCACAAGGTGGGCACGCATGACCGGCTTCTCCTCCTTACGGATGAGATCTCGGGAATCTCCCCCAGGGGGCAACCCCAGGGCGCGAGCCGCCATCGCCCGCGCCCCCGGCGCAACCGCTCCACCGCGCGGGCTCGTCCTTCCCCGATGACACACCTTCCCCGATGCCACAGCCGTCCCCACCGCCCGCCGAGGGAGCGCCGATGTGCTGGATGGTCGCCCTCCTGGCCGAGGACGGACAGGAGTACGTGTACCGGGTGTACGCGCCGCTCGACGCGCTGCCCGGCGATCTGTTCTGGGCCGCGTTCCACTGCCACGACGAGTCCGCGCGGCCGCGCGCCTGCGACCTCTTCGACTCGGCCCAGATCTGGGCCCTGGCGACCCAGCAGATCTGACGGTCCATCAGTATTGAATGTTCGCCCCGCTGCGGCTACGTTCCGCGCACGTCCCCGTCACCGTCCCACGAAGGAGTGGTCGCATGGCCGAGGTCAGCGCGGAGGCACGCATCGAGGCTCCGGCCGAGAAGGTCTGGGCGCAGCTCACCGACTTCTCCTCGTACGGCGAGTGGAACGCCACGCACACCAGCTTCCCCGCGGGCGGGCCCGACAAGCTGGAACTGGGCGCGACCTACGCGGAGAACATGAAGCTCATGGGCTTCCCCGCCGAAGTGGCCTGGACGGTGGACGAGTTCGAGGCCGGCCGGGTCTTCGGCGTCAAGGGCAAGGGCCCGATGGGCGTGAACGTCACCAACCGGTACACGGTCATTCCGGAGGGCGAGGCCAGCACGGTCCGCATCGACGGCGAGTTCACCGGCGCCGCGGTCTCGCTGATGGCGGGCAAGCTCAAGGACTCGGCGACGGCGGCGCTCAACGAGTCGTTGCGCAAGCTCGGGGGCCTGTGCGCCTGAGCGCGCCGAAGCCCCGCGGCCAGGGGCCGCGGGGCTCGACTTCCGACGGGGTTCAGCTTGCCTTTTGACGAGGCTCAGCCTTCGTCGGCGAGGATCAGATAGAGCTTCTTACGGGCGTCGTTGATGACGGCGATCGCCTTCTGGCGCTGTTCGGCGGAGCCGGTCTTCCAGACCTGGCCGAACGCCTCCATCAGACCGGAGCCGGCCTGTCGGATCTCGTGCATGGCCTCCCAGTCGACCCCGCGCCCGGCGTCCTCCCAAGGAGCGTCGGCTCCCGATTCGGCCTCCGCGCGCCCGGCGTCGGTGAGCGTGAACAGCTTCTTGCCGCCCTCGCTCTCGCTGGTGATCAGACCCTCGTCCTCCAGCAGCTGGAGGGTGGGGTAGACCGAGCCCGGGCTGGGCTTCCAGGCCCCGCCACTGCGCTCGGCGATCTCCTGGATCATCTCGTAGCCGTGCATCGGCCGGTCCTTCAGGAGGGCCAGGATCGACGCGCGGACATCGCCGCGCCGCGCCCTGCCCCGGGGACCGCCCCGGCCACCACGGCCGCCGGGTCCACCACCCCACGGGCCCCCGCCGAAGCCGGGACCGAAGGGCCCGAAGGCGGCACGCCGCCCCTCGAAGTCGCCCCGACCGCGATGGCCGGGTCCTTGCTGTCCATATCCATGGGAACGCATGATTCGTTTCCTTCCATCGTTGATCTGTCGCGATGCGTCAACGATATATCGGTGACTTACGCTTGGCAAGCCTCTCTCAGGAAGTCCGCCGCCGACGCGCCGACCCGCCCGCCCCCGGTCCCTGCTCGCTCGCCCGCGCAGCCCTTCGGGCGCACGATGGAGGGAGCGGAGCTGGAACTGGCAAACGGACTTGGCAGTTCTGAACGCCCCGGCACCGATCGCCGGAAGGGGGTGCGACGCCATGTCCCAGTTCATGGACGTCCACCACGGCATGGCGGGCATCACCGCCGACCAGCTGAAGCAGGCCCACCAAGCGGACCTCGCCATCGAGAAGGAGGAGGGCGTCCACTTCGAGAAGGCCTGGGCGGACCCAAAGTCGGGCACGGTCTACTGCCTCTCCGAGGCGCCGTCGGCCGAAGCCGTGCAGCGCATCCACGAGCGGGCCGGCCACCGGGCCGACGAGGTCCACCCCGTCCCCCTGACCGCCTGACCGCCTGAGTTCCCCGACGCCGACACGGCGCGGACGGCGCCCACCTCGCCGTCCCGCCGTGAACCGGGGTACCCCTGGGCGACCACGCCCAGCCGCATCGAAGGCGCCGCCCCCCAACCGGTCCAGCGGTCGCGCATTGGCCTTGGTCCCGGGGATCGCGCGTCCCGTACGGTGCCGCCATGCGCATCCGAATCGTCGACGCCTTCACCGACCGCCCCTTCGCCGGCAACCCGGCCGGCGTCCTGCTGCTCGACGCCTTCCCGTCCGACACCTGGCTCCAGGACGTCGCCCGCGAGGTCAACCACGCGGAGACCGCCTTCGCCCACCCCCTGCCACCGGGCGGTGAGGCGGACTGGGCGCTGCGCTGGTTCACGCCCGGCACCGAGGTCGACATGTGCGGCCACGCCACCCTGGCCACCGCGCACGTGCTGCACTCCACGGGGGCCGCGACCGGGACCGTGCGGTTCGCCGCGCGCTGCGGCATCCTGACGTCGACCACCGCCGAGGACGGCACGATCACCCTGGACTTCCCCACCTCCGCCCTCCGGGAGGAGCCGGTCCCGGCGGGGCTCGCCGAGGCGCTCGGCGCCCCGGTCCTCTCGGCCCACGGCACCTCCGCCCACATCGGTGACCTCCTGGTGGAGCTGTCCGACGAGGCGGCCGTGCGTTCCCTCGCGCCCGACATCAAGGCGCTGGGCCGGCACTCCGAGCGCGGCATCATCGCGACGGCCCCGGCCGCCGACCCGGCCCGCGGCTACGACTTCGTCTCGCGCTGCTTCTTCCCCAACGTCGGCGTCGACGAGGACCCGGTGACGGGCAGCGCCCACACCGCCCTCGCCCCGTTCTGGTCGGCGCGCCTGGGCCGTACCGAACTGACCGGCCTCCAGGCCTCGGCCCGCTCCGGGATCGTCCGCACCGAGCTGCGCGGCGAGCGCACCCTGCTCACCGGCCGGGCCGTGACCGTGATCGACGGCGAGCTGCTGACCGCCCCCTGAAGCCGCCTCACATCGTCGGGAGCCAGCTCACCTTCCCGGCGAGCAGCGCGTACCCGACGAACGCCCCGATGTCGAGCAGTGCGTGCGCCACGACGAGCGGCCCGACCCGCTGCCAGCGCCGGTAGAGCAGGACGAAGACCACGCCCATCACCATGTTGCCGACGAAGCCGCCCACGCCCTGGTAGAGGTGGTACGAGCCGCGCAGTACGGAACCGGCCACCAGCGCGGCCATGGGCGTCCACCCCAACTGGCCGAGTCTGCGCAGCAGATACCCGACGACGATGACTTCTTCGAGCACCGCGTTCTGCAACGCCGAAAGGACGAGTACCGGATACTTCCACCACACACCGGGCAGCGACTCGGGAACCACCGTCAAGTTGCCGCCCACTGCCCGCGCCACCAGATAGAAGGCGAGCCCCGCGCTGCCGATCCCGGCGGCGATCAGCACCCCGCGGCCCAGGTCCGACCAGGGCCGCGTCCGGTCTAGGCCGAGCGTCCTCAGGCCCGCTCCGCGCTCGCGGAACAACAGGTGTGCCACGAGCGCGACCGGCACCAGCGCCGTCGCGATGCCGAAGAGCTGCCAGGCGAGATCGAGCCACGGCCGTCCGGGGGCGTGGGAGGCGTTGAGGTTCGCCGCCTGATGCTTGAGCCCGCCCTCCTTGGTGAGCGAGCCCACGAAGCTGATCAGCGCCGACACTCCGCTCGCGCCGAGTGAGAGCGCCAGCACGAGCACCGTCTCGGACCGCAGGATCCGCGGTGAAGTACCCCCTTGGGGAAGAGAATCAGCCACGCGCTCGGCCTCCACCTGCACACCTGCCTCCAGTTGACGAATCCCGTTCCCTCCCCACGGCCGCCCCGCTAGGGTCTCGAAGGACATCACGAAGATCGCGCGCGACAGGCCGGGGGACGGGCGCCCTTACGAGGGTGCGGGTCTCCTTTTTCCTTGTTCGGATTTCCTTGTTCGGGTTTCAAGGAGGGGCACCACCGCCATGGGACGTCACAGCTTGCCCGACGACGCCGAGACCGGCAGCACCGGGGCGGTCCGGGACTCCGCCCGGCGGCGGACGGTCGCCCTCGCCACCGCGCTCGTCCTGGCCGTGGCCGGGGGCGCCGCCGTCGCCGTGCAGCGCGGGGCGCTCTCCTTCGGCCGCTCCTGCGCGTCCTCCGCGGTACGGCTGGACCTGGTCGCCTCCCCGGACGTGGCTCCGGTGATCGAGGCCGTCGCCGACCGGGCCCGCGAGGAGCGGATCACCTCGGACGGCTCGTGCATGGACGTACGGGTCACCGCCCGCGACTCCTCCGAGGTGGCCGCGTCCTTCACCTCCCGCTCCAGACCCGACTTCGCGGTGTGGATACCGGACGCCTCGCTGTGGGTGGACCGCGCCAAGGACGCGAGCGGTTCGGCCACCGTGGTCACCGCGGGCCATGTCGCCGACTCCCCCGTCGCGCTCGGCGCGCTGCCCACCGCGGCCGCGTCGCTCGGCTGGCCCCACAAGACGTACACCTGGGCCGAGTTGGCGCTGGCCGCCACCCAGGACGACAAGCTGCGCCTGGGCTCGGCGGACCCCGCGCACAGCGCCGCGGGCCTGCTCGCGCTGAGCTGCATCGGCAAGTCCGCGGCGGCCCGGGGCGGCGAGGGCGCCACCCTGGGCGCGGCGCTCGCCAAAGTGCTCTCGCAGCGCGTCGCCGACAGCGACGGCCATGTGGTCGATACGCTCGCCCCCGCCAACTCGCCCACCAATAGCGGGACTTCACGCACCAGCGCGACCGTGATCCTCTCCGAGCAGGCGGCCTTCTCCTACAACGCCGCACATGGCGGCGGGAGTTCCGCGAGCGCGCTGCGTCTCTTCTATCCCAAGGACGGCGCGCCACACCTGGACTATCCGTACGCCATGGTCCGTGAAGCCGGCATGAGTACCGACGAGAGCCGGGCGGCGATGCGCTTTTTGACGCTGCTCGGCGACCCCGGGTCCCAACGCGCCCTCGCCGGGCGGGGGTTTCGCGCACCGGGACGGGCCGTCGCCGACCCGATCGTCTCGGCAGCCGGCGGCAGCGCACCGCAGCCGTACGCGAGCGCCACCGCCGACCCTCCCTCGAACCAGGAGCTCCAGGACGCCCTCGGCATGTGGACGATCACCGTGCAGAGCGCGCGGCTCACCACGGTGGTGGACGCCTCGGGGTCGATGGCGGCCGCGGTTCCGGGCTCGGGCGGCCGCTCCCGGATGGACGTCACCAAGGCCTCGCTGCTCCAGGCGCTTGCGCAGTTCACCGCCGAGGACGAGATCGGCCTGTGGGACTTCGCCACCCGGCTCGACGGCTCCCGCGACTACCGTCGCCTGGTGCCGACCGCCCGGCTGGGTGACCCGGCGGCCGGCGGCGGCACCCAGCGGTCCAGGCTGACGTCGGCGTTCGCCGCGCTCCAGCCGGTGCCGCACGGCGCGACCGGCCTCTTCGACACGACGCTGGCCGCGTACCAGGAGGCGACCTCGACGTACGCGAGCGGCAAGTTCAACGCGGTGGTGCTGCTCACCGACGGCGCCAACGAGGACCCGGGCAGCATCTCGCGCGCCGACCTCGTCGCCCGGTTGCACCAGCTCGCGGACCCCGCGAAGCCGGTGGCGCTGATCGCCATCGCGGTCGGCCCGCAGGCCGACCAGGACGAGGTGCGGGAGATCGCGCGGGCGGGCGGCGGCGCCGGCTACCAGGTCAACGACCCGGCCGACATCCAGGCCGTGATCCTCAGGGCGATCGTGACCCTGGTCCAGGCCCAGCACCGCGCCTAGGGCCTGTCCGGCGGATCTTGTCTGGGACGCGGGGGGCCGGCACGCCCATCTGCGGCATTGCCGTCGGTTGCCGACGCTCCGCGTCGCCGCCCTCCTCCGCCGTGCAGCTGGACGCACCAGCCCCCCACTCACCAGCACCACAAGGCCAAGGCACCCCGACGGCGACCAGATCCGCCGGACAGACCCTAGCGCCGGCGCGCCTCCGGGCCCGGGAAGCCCGTCGGCCAGGTGTGCACGGGCTCGCCCTCCAGCATCAGCTCCCGGTAGCGCCGGGTGGTGGCGGCGAGCGCCGCCTCCCTGCCGAGTCCGGCGGCCAGCGCCCGATGGTAGGTGTCGACCTGCCAGGACGCCCCGTTGACGCGACGTCGGCAGCGCTCCTCGATGATCCCGAGGTAGTAATCGCGGTCTGCCGCCTCGATGCCCCACGCGTCGAGCCCGGCCGCCGCCAGCGGCAGCAACTCCTCGCTGACGAGCTTGATGGCGGGCACCCGGGCGACGCCGCCACCACGCCGCGGCACCGGCCACAGGAGCTCGGCGTCGATCCCGTAGCGGCAGGCGGCGTCGAAGTTGGAGGCCGCGGACTCGAAGGGCAGCCGCGTCCACACCGGCCGCGACTCCTCGGCGAGGGCCCGCACCAGGCCGTAATAGAAGGCCGTGTTGGCGAGGACGTCGGCGACGGTGGGCCCGGCCGGCAGCACCCTGTTCTCCACCCTCAGATGCGGCACCCCGTCGGCGATCCCGTACACCGGCCGGTTCCACCGGTAGATCGTCCCGTTGTGCAGCACCAGCTCCTTCAGGCCCGGCACCCCGCCGTCCGCGATGACGCGCAGCGGCTCCTCCTCGTCGCAGATGGGCAGCAGCGGCGGGAAGAACCGCAGGTTCTCCTCGAAGAGTTCATAGGCGGACGACACCCAGCGCTCCCCGAACCAGGTGCGCGGGCGCACCCCTTGGGCGCGCAGTTCCGCCGGCCGGGTGTCGGTGGCCTGCTCGAACAGCGGCGGCCGGGACTCGCGCCACAGCTCACGGCCGAACAGGAAGGGCGCGTTGGCGCCCATCGCGACCTGCACGGCGGCGACCGCCTGGGCCGCGTTCCACACCGCGGCGAACCGCGCCGGCGTCACCTGCAAATGCAACTGCACGGAGGTACAGGCGGCCTCGGGGGCGATGGACGCGGAGGTGCAGGAGAGCCGTTCCACGCCGTGGATGTCGAGGGTGAAATCCTCCCCGCGGGCGGCCACGATTTGATCGTTGAGCAACTGGTAGCGGTCGACGTCGGAAAGGTTCCCGGGTACGAGGTCGTCCTGCGTCAGCGTCGGCAGAATACCGATCATGACGATGCCCGCGTCGACCTCTCCGGCCTTGCGATCCGCGTACCCGAGGGCGGTGCGCAGCTCCTCGGCGAGCTGATCGAATACCCGGCCTCCGAGCCGGTGCGGGGCGATGTTCACTTCCAGATTGAACATTCCGAGTTCGGTCTGGAAATCCCGGCTCGCGATGCGTTCGAGCACCTCGCCATTCATCATGCGCGGCATACCGTCGGGACCCGCGAGATTCAGCTCGAGCTCCAGCCCCATCATGTTCTTGGGACGGTCGAACCGCTTCTGGGCCAGCAGCTTCTCCAGCCCCTCCAGGCACTGGTGCAGCTTGTCCCGGTAGCGGTGCCGATCGGACAGGTCGAATCCGCCTGCCACGACCTTCTCCCCCATCGATGGGTCCCTCCTCGAATGGGCACCCGGTGGCACCGGGCACTCCGTGTCATGGTCGATAATGCCCAGACTGACTGATCCATAACGCCTGCGCGGGAGGTGCTGATGGAGTAGCGTCGACGACTACGGCCTCCGGCACATTCAGCAGGCATACGGCAACGTGCAGTTACCGTCTTCTCGGGAATGGTGAAAAACACCGACGAGAATCGGCCGACCCCCGCCGGGACAACTCTCCAGGTCGGCGCGGCGGGCATCACATTCCCCCGGGTAGGACGCCCGCACAAAAGGACCTGATACCGGCTTGCGGGCAAATACCGGGACGGCTAGTTGAAACCCCGCGTGAACACGTGTCGTATAAACTCCGCAAACGAGGCAGAGAGTTGGCGCCCCCGGCCATTCATCGTCGGCCCCCCTCTGACCCCGCACCGCAGACAGCGCCGTCCGCACCGCCCACGCATCACCGTGTCTCCGAAGTGAGAGGCGACCCACCATGCCGCTGCATGTCCCCCCGGCTCCCGCGCCCGCCCTGCGCAGCGTCCTCGCGGCACTCGGTTCCCCCACCGCCGTGCGCGAGGCCCGCACCCCGGCCCTCCGCTCCACCGAAGGTCCGCTCACCCCCGAACTCCCGCTCCCGCTCCACGTCCTGGACGGGATCACCCCGGGCGGCCGGACCCCGCGCACCCGCCTGGCCGGCTGGCGCTTCCTGATCAGCGACCCCGACCATCCGGTCGCCGCCGCGGACACCCGCCTCACTCCGGACGGTTGGGCCTTCTCGCACTTCTTCGAGGGCCCCTACATCGCCTCGACCCAGCGCGCCCTGCGCCAGGCCGAGCCGCTCGCCACCCACTACCAGCCCCGGCTGCTTTCGATCCCCGAGCTGTACATGCTCACCCTGTGGCTGCACACGGACACGAGCGCCGACGGCGCCTCGGGCAGCCCCGCGCCCCACGACCTCCTGGTGCCGCTCGCCCCCGCCCCGCCCGGCATCTGCGCCCATCGTCCGCTGCGGGTCAGCGAACTGCTGCCGGTACTCAGCCTGCGTCTGGCCACCGCCCCCCTGCTCGGACAGCCCGTCTGACCCCTGCCGTCGGCGCCCGGCGAAAAAAGTGCCCCGCGACCAGCGTGGTCGCGGGGCCTGGTGTGTCTATGCTGCGTACGCGCGGCCTCAGCCATACGGGCTAGTCCTGCCGGGCCACCCCGAACCACCCGAAAAGACAGGCCAGTTGAGCTGAACCGTCCGCACGGGTGACACGTCATTAAGCAGTAGGAAGCGCTGCCGCGAAATCCCTGCGGATTGACTCCCGTGGGGCAACACTGGGAACGGACCGACCGACTTACTACGGGGGGCGGCCATGAACAACGCATCGAGCCGCAGCACACTCACCACAACGCAGCGAAAGAACGCATCCATGTGCCAGCACCAGCCAGCCTGCCCGACAGCCTTCTCCGCCGACCGGGAAGCCGCGAAGCCCGTGGCACACCACCCGGAGCAGGGCTGGAGCCTGCTGTGCAACGGTGTCCTGCTCTTCGAGGACACCGGTGAGCTGCTGCCGGACGGGCAGATCATCGCCCCGCACCGGTCGCTCACGGCGGAGCAGGTGGCGACCGCCGCCTAGCGCGGCTTCGTACGGACAGCGCGCGTAGGGACGCCTCCCCAGCGGAATCGTCCCGCACGGACACATGAGGGCCGGCCCGGGGAAAACCCCGAACCGGCCCTTACGCATGGGTGGGTCAGTGGTCGTACTCGTCCAGCGGCGGGCAGGAGCAGACCAGGTTGCGGTCGCCGAAGGCTCCGTCGATGCGGCGGACCGGCGGCCAGTACTTGTCGGCGGCCGACACCCCGGCCGGGAAGACGGCGTCCTCGCGGCTGTAGGCGTGGTTCCACTCGCCGCCGAGCGCGGCAGCGGTGTGCGGGGCGTTGGCGAGCGGGTTGTCGTCGGCCGGCCAGACGCCGGAGGCGACCTTCTCGATCTCGCCGCGGATCGCGATCATCGTGTCGCAGAACCGGTCGATCTCGCCCAGGTCCTCGGACTCGGTGGGCTCGATCATCAGCGTGCCGGCCACCGGGAACGACATGGTCGGCGCGTGGAAGCCGTAGTCGATCAGGCGCTTGGCGATGTCGTCGACGCTGACGCCGGTCGCCTTGGACAGCGACCGCAGGTCCACGATGCACTCGTGCGCGACGAGGCCGTTGGGGCCGGTGTAGAGCACCGGGTAGTGCGGCTCCAGGCGCTTGGCGATGTAGTTGGCGGCGAGCACGGCGACCTGGGTCGCCCGCTTGAGGCCCTCGCCACCCATCAGACGGACGTACGCCCAGGAGATCGGCAGGATGCCGGCCGAACCCCAGGGGGCCGCGGAGATCGGGCCGACGCCCGTCGCGGGGCCGGCCGTCGGCTGGAGCGGGTGGTTGGGCAGGTACGGCGCGAGGTGGGCGCGCACACCGACCGGGCCGACACCGGGGCCGCCGCCGCCGTGCGGGATGCAGAACGTCTTGTGCAGGTTGAGGTGGGAGACGTCGCCGCCGAACTTGCCCGGCTTGGCGAGGCCCACCAGGGCGTTGAGGTTGGCGCCGTCGACGTACACCTGGCCGCCGGCCTCGTGGACCTGGGCGCAGATGTCGGCGACGTGCTCCTCGAACACGCCGTGCGTGGACGGGTAGGTGATCATCAGCACCGAGAGCTCGTCGCGGTACTGCTCGATCTTGGCGCGCAGGTCGGCCGCGTCGACCTCGCCGTCGTCGGCGGTCTTGACGACGACGACCTTCATGCCGGCCATCACGGCGCTCGCCGCGTTGGTGCCGTGCGCGGACGACGGGATGAGGCAGATGGTGCGCTGGGTGTCGCCGTTGGCGCGGTGGTAGGCGCGCACCGCGAGCAGGCCCGCGAGCTCGCCCTGGGAACCGGCGTTGGGCTGGATGGACACCGCGTCGTACCCGGTGACCTCGGCGAGCCGCTCCTCCAGCTCACGGATGAGCGTGAGGTAGCCGGCGGCCTGGTCGACCGGCGCGAAGGGGTGGATCTGCCCGAACTCGGGCCAGGTCACCGGCTCCATCTCGGTGGTGGCGTTCAGCTTCATGGTGCAGGAGCCGAGCGGGATCATGCCGCGGTCCAGCGCGTAGTCGCGGTCGGCGAGCTTGCGCAGGTAGCGCAGCATCGCGGTCTCGGAGCGGTGCTGGTGGAAGACCGGGTGGGTCAGGAAGTCGTCGGTGCGCAGCAGCGCGTCCGGCAGGGTGTCGGCGGCCGTGGCGTCCAGCGCCTCGATGTCGGCATCGGCCCCGAACGCGCCCCAGACGGCGGCCAGTTGGGCCCGGTTGGTGGTCTCGTCACAGGCGATGGAGACGGTGTCGGCGTCGACGAGGTGCAGGTTGACCCCGCCCTGACGGGCGGCGGCCACGGCCTGGGCGGCCTTGCCCGGGACCCGCACGGTGAGCGTGTCGAAGTAGGCGCCGTGGACGACGTCGACCCCGGCGGCCTTGAGCCCCTCGGCGAGCAGGGCGGCGTAGCGGTGGGTGCGCTGGGCGATCTGGCGCAGCCCGTCCGGGCCGTGGTAGACGGCGTACATCCCGGCCATGACCGCGAGCAGCACCTGCGCGGTGCAGATGTTGCTGGTGGCCTTCTCGCGGCGGATGTGCTGCTCGCGGGTCTGGAGGGCCAGGCGGTAGGCCTTGTTGCCGTCGGCGTCGACGGAGACGCCGACGAGGCGGCCGGGCAGGCTGCGGGCGAACTTCTCCTGGACCGCCATGAACCCGGCGTGCGGGCCGCCGAAGCCCATCGGGACGCCGAAGCGCTGGGTGGTGCCGACGGCGATGTCCGCGCCGAGCGAGCCCGGCGAGGCGAGCAGGGTGAGGGCGAGCAGGTCGGCGGCGACGGTGACGATCGCGCCGAGCTCGTGGGCCGCGTCGATGACCGGCTTGAGGTCGCGGACCTGACCGGAGGCGCCGGGGTACTGAAGCAGCACGCCGAAGACACCGCGCTCGGCGACCTCGGCCGGGATGCCGTCGCTGAGATCGGCGACGACGACCTCGACGCCGGTCGGCTCGGCACGCGTCTGGATCACGGCGACGGTCTGCGGCAGGGTGTCGGCGTCGACGAGGAAGACCCCGCCCTTGACCTTGCCCACGCGCCGGGACAGGGCGAGCGCCTCGGCGGCCGCGGTGCCCTCGTCGAGCAGCGAGGCGCCGGAGGTGGGCAGGCCGGTGAGCTCGGCCACCATGGTCTGGAAGTTGAGCAGCGCCTCGAGGCGGCCCTGCGAGATCTCCGGCTGGTAGGGCGTGTACGCCGTGTACCAGGCCGGGTTCTCCATGACGTTGCGCAGGATCACCGGCGGCGTGAAGGTGCCGTAGTAGCCGAGGCCGATCATGGGGGCGAGCACCTGGTTGCGGTCCGCGAGCTGTCGCAGCTCGGCGAGCACCTCGGCCTCGGTCCGCGCCTCGGGGAGGTTCAGTGCCCCGGCGCTCTTGATGACCTCGGGGACGGCGGCGGCGGTCAGCTCGTCGAGCGAGCCGTAGCCGACCTGGGCGAGCATCTTGGCCTGAGCCTCGGCATCGGGCCCGATGTGGCGCTGCTCGAAGGGGATGCCACGCTCGAGCCGGCTGAGCGGAATGCGGTTGGCGGTCATGACGGAGGCCTCCTGGTCGCACGACCTGCGAGGGGTACCACGGCGCGGGTACCCGGACGGCCTCCCCCTCTGTCATCTCAACCTGAGAGCTTCACCGGGGCGCGCGGGGGCGATCCGGTTTTCACCGTCGGTGAGGAAAGGTTCCGCCCGGGCTGACGTGCCCGTGCTTCCCCCGTCCTGCTTTCCAGAGTGACCTCGTCCGTGCGGTCCGTGGGCCTGAGAGATTCCGGGGAGGAGTTGCTCCTTCGGCGTCCGCCGAGCACTCAGGGAGCACTTCGGAGGACTCTCCCGCACGGGGTCAGCAGCCGTTTGCCAGCCTACCAGCGCGCTCCGAGCCGATTCTTTGTTCAACTGCTCAAGTGGCCAACACCCACGATGTGCCCTTTCGTAGTGCTTATGGAGCAGTTGTAACCGGTTGCGACCAGTTGGAGGGACCGTGCAGACCGATATCGATCCGCGCAGCCTGATCGGCCGCAAGGCATACGACCGCAATGGACACAAGATCGGAACGGTGGACGAGGTCTACCTCGACGACGCCACCGGCGCCCCGGAGTGGGCCGCCGTACGCACCGGACTGTTCAGCAGGGACGCCTTCGTCCCCCTGGAACCCAGCACCCTGGTCGACGAGACGCTGCGCGTCCCCTACGACCGCGCCCTGATCAAGGACGCCCCCGACTTCGGCGTGGGCCGCCACCTCTCCCCGGAGCAGGAGCTCCAGCTCTACCACCACTACGGCCTGGACATCGCGGCCCCCGACCCCGGCCCACCTCCCTCCGACCGCGACTTCGGCCGACTCGCAGGCGGCGACATCTGACCCAACCCCCCACCCGCGCGCACCGCCTGCCGACCCGTCCTCGGCCCCTCGGCGCTCGCTGCTTCCCCTCCCGCCCCCGGCCCGCCCTAGGCCGCCGCCTCCCCGCCCGCCTCCGGATCACCCCCGGTCGCCGCCTTCCCTACCGCCCCCGACCGGACCTCGGCTGCCGCCTCCCCATCCGCCTCCGGCTCTTCTTCGGCCTGCGCCGCCGTCTCCGCAGCAGCCCGCTCCACCAGTGGCAGCGGTTCCGAGGGCTCCAGGTCGGGGTCGTCCACCTTGAACGTTCGTACGCGCCCGGGCACCCGGGCCGTCGGCGTCTCGAAGCGCACCGTGACCCGCCCTACGCCGCTGCCCTGCACCCACCCCGGCCCGTACTCGACATGGCGTACGTCGTGCCCGGCCAGCCACCTCCGCTGAGCCGGGCCTTCCACGGCCTCCGCCGGGGCCCCCGCCTCCGCCTCGGCCGCGCGGGCGGGCTCCTCGCTCTCCGGCTCCTGTGCGCCCTGCTCCCCCGCGGCCTGGGCGAACAGGTCCTCCTGGGTGTAGTCGGCGAGCCCGGTGACCCCGACGCCGAGCAGGCGCACGCCGCCCGTGGTGTCCACCGATTCCAGCAACCGCGCCGCGGCCTCCCGGACCACCGCGGGATCGTCGGTGGGGCCGCGCAGCGTCTCGGAGCGCGTCAGCGTCGAGAAGTCGTACCGCCGGACCTTGAGCACGATGGTGCGCCCCGAGTGCCCGGAGGCCCGCAACCGCTGCACACACCGGTCGGCGAGGCGCCCCACCTCGCCGGTGATCCGCAGTCGGTCGTGCAGGTCCACGTCGAAGGTGTCCTCCACGGACACAGATTTGGCATCCCGCTCGGCCACCACGGGCCGGTCGTCGTACCCCGACGCCATGCGGTGGAGCGAGGCCCCGTGCGACTTGCCGAGGAGCCGTACGAGCTCGTCCTCCCCCGCCTCGAAGAGGTCCGCCACGGTGGTCATGCCGGCCCGCCGCAGATGCTCGCCGGTGGCCGGGCCGACGCCGGGAAGGATGCGCACCGACATGGGCGCGAGGAGGGCGCGCTCGGTGCCGGGCTCCATCAGCACCAGGCCGTCCGGCTTCGCCTGCTCGGAGGCGATCTTGGCCAGCATCTTGGATCCGGCGAGGCCCACGGACCCGCTCAGCCCGGTGACCGCCCTGATGTCCCTGCGCAGCCGCTCACCGGCCTCCCGCGCCGCCGCCGACCCGAAGGCCACCCCGCCGGCCTCCAGGTCCACGAAGGCCTCGTCCAGGCTCAGCGGCTCGACCAGCGGGGACAGCCGCCCGAGCAGCTCCATCACCTGCTCGCTGATGGTGCGATAGAGCTGGAAGCGCGGCACCAGATAGGCCGCGTTGGGGCAGAGCCGCCGCGCCTGCGCCATGGGCATCGCCGAGCGGATCCCGAAACGTCTCGCCTCGTACGAGGCCGTCGAGACCACGCCGCGCGGACCGAGACCGCCCACCACGACGGGTTTTCCGCGCAGGCTGGGCTTCGACGCCTGCTCTGCGGCGGCGAAGAAGGCATCCATGTCCAGATGCAGGATGGTCGGCGCGGCTCTCACACCACCGATGCTGCCCTACGCCACTGACAATCGGCCCCGGCGCCGAGCGGTCAGACCGCCCGGTTGCGCCGCCTGGCCAGCTCATCGGCCGGGTTGTGCCCGACCAGGGTCTCGCCGGTGTCGACGCGCTCACCGTGCAGCTGGGAGAGGGCCGCCTCGACGTCCCGCCACACCACGCCCACCGCGATCCCGAAGATCCCCTGACCGCCCTGGAGCAGGTCCACGACCTCGTCCGGCGACGAGCACTCGTAGACGGTGGCGCCGTCGCTCATCAGCGTCATCCGCTCCAGATCGCCAAGGCCGCGATCGCGCAGGTGCTGCACGGCGGCCCGGATGTTCTGGAGGGCCACACCGGTGTCGAGGAAGCGCTTGACGATCTTCAGGACGACGACGTCCCGGAAGCTGTAGAGGCGCTGGGTGCCCGAGCCGTAGGCCGGGCGGACGCTGGGCTCGACCAGGCCGGTACGCGCCCAGTAGTCGAGCTGGCGGTAGGTGATCCCCGCCGCCGCGCACGCGGTGGGCCCCCGATAGCCGACCGTGTCGGTGCTCGGCTCGGCCGTACCGCCGTGGAGCGGGTACGGCCCGCCCTCTCCCGAACCGAGTCCGGGAGCACCCCCTGCCGTACCGTCGCCGCTCATTCTCACGCCGACCCTCCGTCCTTGACCTGCCCACTCGACGGTAGGCAGTCACCAGGGGTGCGTCAACGATCGCCACACTCGGCACGCCGAGTGATAATCACCCTGAGAGTGGTTTCCCGTGTCTCTCCAGCGGGAAAGGCTACTCGAATGCGCCGAAACCCCTCCGGCGCACGCGCCGCGCGCGGCATCACTCGGACGGCCGCCGGATCACTCGTTTCCGGTGCTCACTGGCTGTTGGTCCCGAAGTCCTCGGGCGAGATCTGGTCGAGGAACTCGCGGAACTTCTCCACCTCGTCCTCCTGCTCGTCCGGGATGGCGATTCCCGCGTCGTCGAGGACCCCGTCACTGCCGTAGATCGGCGTGCCGGTGCGCAGCGCCAGCGCTATGGCGTCGGACGGCCGGGCGCTCACCTCGACGCCGCTGGCGAAGACCAGTTCCGCGTAGAAGACGCCTTCGCGCAGGTCCGTGATGCGGACCTCGGTCAGTTCCTGACCCACGGCCTCCAGCACGTCCTTGAAAAGGTCGTGCGTCAGCGGCCGCGCCGGCGCCATCCCCTGCTGGGCGAAGGCGATCGCGGTCGCCTCCCCCGGACCGATCCAGATAGGGAGGTACCTATCGCCTCCCACTTCACGCAGGAGCACGATCGGTTGGTTGGAGGGCATTTCCACCCGGACACCCACGACGTCGAGCTCGTTCACACAGCAACCCTAGGACGTGCTCGGCAGGTTTGGGTAGTCGGGCACCCACAAGATCAGTGAAGCCGGACACCCAGGGCGGTCTGCACGAGTGCCGCGTGGAGGCGCACGGAGAGCGCCGCGAGCTCCTTGGTGGTGGCCTCCGCATGGGCCCTGGTCTGCGGATTACGGTGCAATCGCAGGGGTGCCACCACCTGCTCGACCAGTCCCGCCTCACGGTCCGCGGCTGCCTTCATGGCGCGCAGATGGCGGGGTTCCAGACCGAATCGCCCCAGATCCGCCACAAGGCGTGCCACATTCACCGACTCGGCGTCGAAACCGCCCTCGGGCCCGGGCGTGAGCAGGCCGTAGGACTCCCATTCGGCCAGTTCCGCCTCGGTGACATCGGTGGCCGCCATCAGCTCGGCGCGCCCCACCCGGGCGGCCGTCGGCCGGTCCCCGTCCGGCTCGCCCAGGCCGTCCAGCAGCTCCCGGCCGCCGCCCGGGGCCGGCAGGGAGGGCTGCTCACCGCGGTCCAGGGCGTCCAGGTGCTCGCGGATGACCTTGAGCGGCAGATAGTGGTCCCGCTGCATCCGCAGCACCTGAGCCAGCCGCTCGACGTCCTCAGGGCTGAACTTGCGATACCCCGACGGCGTACGACGGGGCTCCACCAGGCCCTCCGACTCCAGGAACCGGATCTTTGAGATCGTCACTTCGGGGAACTCGGCGCGCAGCTGGTTGAGCACCCCGCCGATGCTCATCAGCCGGCCGCCCGCGGTGGCGGTGCCCGATCCGGCACCGCCCGTCGGTGTCTGAAGCATGGACCTTCCCTGGCCTGGGCTCAGAGCGCGCGCTGGCTCGCGTAGAAGACCAGCCGGTACTTCCCGATCTGCACCTCGTCGCCGTTGTTCAGATCGACGGCGTCGATCCGCTCGCGGTTGACATACGTACCGTTGAGGCTGCCGACGTCGGAGACGGTGAACCGCCCGTCGGAGCCGCGCCGGAACTCCACGTGGCGACGCGAGACGGTCACGTCGTCCAGGAAGATGTCGCTCTGGGGGTGGCGGCCCGCCGTCGTCAGTTCGCCGTCCAGGAGGAAGCGGCTTCCCGAGTTCGGCCCGCGGCGCACCACCAGGAGCGCCGAGCCCAGCGGAAGGGCGTCGACCGCGGCCTGCGCCTCCGGGGAGAGCGACGGCAGCTGCGTCTGACCGGTGACCTCGGCGTCGTACGCCTCGAGGCCGGAGATGGAGATGGTCGACGTGGTCTCGGAGGCTCGCTCCGGGACGACACCGGGCCGCAGCGGCGCGCCGCAGTTGGAACAGAAGCGGCTGGCTGCGGGATTGGTGTGCCCGCACCTCGTACAAACCGGCATGCCCGACATCGACGGATCCTCCTGCCGCGGCGGCACCGCGTGGGCACTGGTGGCATACGGGTCGGAGGCAAACCCTCCACCCGTACTTGAGGTTGACGGTTCCCCGAAACCTATGCGCCCCGCACCTGCCGGGTCAACAGACGACGCGCCCGGAATGTCACCACCGGAACCGGCCACCTCATCGCGGAACAGCGGGCGCTCGCCGCCCTGCTCCTCCGGCTCTCCGGGGCGCTGAGCACGGTGCCTGGCGGCGCTGCCGCCGTCCTGGCGTGCGCTCTTGCCGAACAACTTCGCAAACAACTTCACGGGCGATTCCCCTTGACCGAAACAGACCCGCCCGTGGGGCAGGACGAACCCAGAACCAACACACCGGCCGAACCGGACACCCTCACAACGTCCGTATCCGCCAAACAGTTTCCACCACGCACCACTGTTACGGAGCGGCGACCCCCCGCAACCTCCTGTCGTTGTGCGCCAGGACGCGTACCCGTCCTCATCAGTGCGAGGACGACTGAGCGTAGTCAGGCCGCTTCGCCACTCGCAAGGCGTTCACAACGATCTTCTCCGAGCGGACCACCGTGGCGGTGGCCTGCTCCTTCTCCAGAGTCTGCACCACTCCGCCGGGGATGTTCAGCGCCGGCTCGAGATCCTGGGGCTTGCCGATCACCTTGAAGACGTACGGCCCGGTGACCTTCTTGCCGTCGACCCCGATGCCACCGGTCTCGTCGGAGAAGTACGTATTGGCCACCACCCGCACGTCGTTGATCTGGATCGCCTCCGCACCGGCCGCGCGCAGTTCCTGCACCGTGTCGAGCACCTTGTCGGACTCGACGGCGCCCTTGGGGTCGCTGATCGTCAGCGTGATGCCGGGGCCCTGCGCCGGGACCGTGCCGGCCAGGATGCCGAGCTGCTGTTCCTTCTCCACGGTCTGCTTGCGCGCCTCTTCCGCCTGGTTGGAGCTGGTCTCCAGCTCGGTGCGCTGGCCCTCCAGACGCTGCTTCTCGTCCTCAAGACGCTTCGTACGCGAGTCGAGTTCATCCAGGATGCGGACCAGGTCCTCCTGGCGGGCGCCCCGCAGCGCGCTGTTGTCGCTGTTGGACCGGACCTGGATGGCGAGCCCGAGGCCGAGCACGAACAGCAACAGGGCGACGATGAGCTGCGCCCGGCTGACCCGCGGCGGCCAGAGGCCCGCGGCAAGCCGCTGACGACCCGTCAGCTGCGGCTTCGCGTCCGTGGATTCACCCGGTGCGTCGATCGGCGGTTCCTGCGCGTTGTCACCCTGATCGGTGTATTTCTCCGCGTCACTCATCGGCGTCAGGCCCTGAAGACGTGCCGACGGATGGCGGCCGCGTTGGAGAAGATCCGGATGCCGAGCACCACGACCACGCCGGTCGACAGCTGCGCGCCGACACCCAACTTGTCGCCGAGGAACACGATCAGCGCCGCGACCACCACGTTCGACAGGAAGGAGACCACGAAGACCTTGTCGACGAAGATGCCGTCGAGCATGGCGCGAAGCCCGCCGAAGACCGCGTCGAGTGCCGCTACGACGGCGATCGGCAGATACGGCTCGACCACCGCGGGCACCTCGGGCCGGACGAAAAGCCCGACCACGACTCCCACGACGAGGCCAAGTACGGCGATCACGATGTGCCCTTCCCTGTGGCGGCCGCGCCCTTGCCGGCGCCCGTGGCCATTGGCTTTGCTGTACGCACGGTCAGGCTCGGCGCTGCCGGAAGGCGCACGTCGCCCTCGGCCGAAACGCTCGCCCTGATCCCGTAGTTCTGCTGGAGCACGTGCAGGTACTGACCGTCCGCGCTGTCCTGGAAGTCGGTGCTCAGCTTGTTGCCGTTACCCACCGCGAGGACCGTGTACGGCGGCACCAGGGGCCTGTTGTCGACCAGTATGGCGTCGCCGGCGGCCCGGATCGCCGAAAACGATGTCAGCCGCTGCCCGTTGATGGCGATCGCCTCCGCGCCGGACTGCCACAGCCCGTTGACCACGCGCTGCATGTCCCGGTCCCGCACCCGGCCGGTGTCCGCGAACGTCGTGCTCTCGCGCGGCCGGCTGCCGTCGCCCTGGGCGGTCTCCTTGGCGTCGTCGACGACGAGTTTCACGCCCGGTCCGTGCACTTCCGTCGCGCCGGACAGCAGCGCCACCAGTTCGCCCTGGTCACCACCGTGCTTCTCCAGGGCCTTGCGCTGTCGGTCGCCGACCTCGGTGCGCAGCCCGTCCACGTCGTCCTGGAGCTTGTCGGCGGCCTTGGTCGCCGACTCGACCCTGTTGATGAGCTCCTGGCGCTCCTTGGCGACCACGGGAGCGGTGAAGCGCGCCTGCGCGGCCCCCACCGTCACCACGAGAGCGGCGAGCACCAGACCGGCCGCGAGACCCAGTTTGGCCTTCAGCGTGCGCGGCATCCCAGCGCCGCCCTCGGCCTCGCGCCGCGCGGTCGCCTCCGCGTATCCGTCGTCGAGCGCGTGGTCCGTGACATTGGTCAGCAGCGACATCGACGCGTCGGGGCGCGGGGGCGGAGACGGTGTGCTCCGAACGGGGGGCTGCTGCGGCATGCCGCACATCGTCGCACGTCGGCGGCGCCACCACCGAATGGCCCCACCGATGTGCGGGGCCGGGCCTTCAGGCCCGGCCCCGCACCATTGGAACGTCAGTGACCTGCGCTGTCGACCACCGCGGCCCACTCGTCCAGCAGCGCCTGGGCCGATACGTCGTCCGGCCCCTCGGCCCACAGATGGGTCACCGCCTCGGCGGGGTCGGGCAGCACCATCACCCAACGCCCGTCGGCCTCGACGACCCGTACACCGTCAGTGGTGTCCACGGACCGTCCTCCGGCGGCCTCGACGACCCGCCGCATCACCATGCCCTTGACCGCCCACGGCGTCGGGATGTCCCGCCGCAGCACGTGCGCCTGTGGTATCCGCGCATCGATCTGACTGAGCGTCAACTGAGTGCGCGCCACCAGACCGAGAAGGCGTACGAACGCGGCGGCGCCGTCGAAGACGCTGCTGAACTCGGGCACGATGAATCCGCCGCGGCCGTCTCCACCGAAGATCGTGGACTCCTCACGGCCGACCCGGGTGAGGTCGTCCGGCGAGGTCGTCGTCCACTCCACCTGAGTGCCGTGGTACGCCGCGACCTGCTCGGCGATCCGTGTCGTCGTGACGGGCAGCGCGACCCGCCCGCTGCGCCGCTCGGCCGCCACCAGGTCCAGCATCACGAGCAGCGCCCGGTCGTCCTCCACGATCCGGCCCCGCTCGTCGACCAGCGAGAGCCGCTCGCCGACCGGGTCGAACCGCACTCCGAACGCGGCTCGCGCCGAGGCCACGATCTCCCCGAGCCGCACCAGCCCGGCCCGCCGGCTCTCCACGGACTCGGTGGGCCTGGACTCGTCGAGACCCGGGTTGATCGTCAGCGCATCCACCTTGAGCCGCCCGAGGAGGCTCGGCAGCACCAGACCGGCGCTTCCGTTGGAGGCGTCGACGACGACCTTGAGGCCCGCCTCCGCGATCCCGGTGGTGTCCGCCTTGCGCAGCAGCGACCCCGTGTACGAGTCGAAGACGCTGGAGGGGAACTGAAGATCACCGATCTCGCCGGGGAAGGCCCGTCGGTACTCCTGGCGCGCGTAGACCCGGTCGAGCTTGCGCTGTCCGGCCTGCGAGAGGTCCGCGCCCCGCTCGTCGAAGAACATGATGTCGACGGAGTCCGGCACTCCCGGCGAGGTCCGGATCATGATGCCGCCGGCACTGCCCCGCGCCGTCTGCTGGCGCGCCACGGGCAGCGGCACGTTCTCCAGGTCCCGTACGTCTATGGCGCTGGCTTGCAGCGCCGAGATGACGGCCCGCTTGAGCGCCCGCGCACCACGTGAGTGGTCGCGCGCCGTGGTGACGGTCGACCCCTTCTTGAGCGTGGTGGCGTACGCCCCCGCGAGACGTACGGCGAGTTCGGGCGTGATCTCGACATTGAGAATGCCGGAGACGCCCCGGGCCCCGAAGAGATGGGCCTGCCCTCTCGACTCCCAGATCACCGAGGTGTTGACGAACGCACCGGCCTCGATGGTCTTGAAGGGATAGACCCTGACATTCCCCTGGACGATCGATTCCTCGCCGACGAGGCACTCGTCCCCGATGACGGCGCCGTCCTCGATTCTGGCGGCCCGCATGATGTCGGTGTTCTTGCCGATCACACAGCCACGGAGATTGCTGTGCTGACCGATGTATACGTTGTCGTGGACGACGGCCTTGTGCAGAAAAGCGCCGCTCTTGACCACCACATTGGATCCGACGACGGTGTGCTCACGGATTTCGACATCCGCTTCGACCTTCGCGTAGTCCCCGATGTAGAGGGGGCCGCGGAGCACGGCATCGGGGTGCACCTCGGCGCCTTCGGCGACCCAGACGCCCGGGGAGATCTCGAATCCGTCGATGTCGACGTCGACCTTGCCTTCGAGCACGTCGGCCTGCGCCTTGACGTAACTCTCGTGCGTGCCGACGTCCTCCCAGTAGCCCTCGGCGACATAGCCGTAGATCGGCTTGCCTTCCTTCATGAGCTGCGGGAAGACATCGCCGGACCAGTCGACGGACTTGTCGGCCTCGACATAGTCGAAGACCTCGGGCTCCATCACATAGATGCCCGTGTTCACGGTGTCGGAGAAGACCTGACCCCAGGTGGGCTTCTCGAGGAAGCGCTCGACCTTGCCCTCTTCATCGACGATGGTGATGCCGAATTCAAGGGGGTTGGGAACGCGTGTCAGGCACACCGTGACGAGTGCGCCCTTCTCCTTGTGGAAATTGATGAGATCAGTCAGGTCGAAGTCGGTGAGGGCGTCACCGGAGATGACCAGGAAGGCATCGTCCTTAAGAGCTTCCTCGGCATTCTTGACGCTGCCTGCGGTACCGAGGGGCTTCTCTTCGTTGGCATAGGTGAGCTCCATTCCGAGCTCTTCTCCGTCACCGAAGTAGTTCCGGACGAGTGACGCCAGGAACTGTACGGTGACGACGGTTTCATTGAGCCCATGCCGCTTGAGCAACCGCAGCACATGCTCCATGATCGGCCGGTTGACCACCGGCAGGAGCGGCTTGGGCATGCTCGAGGTCATGGGGCGAAGGCGTGTGCCTTCGCCACCAGCCATAACGACGGCCTTCATGTCGGAAACGTCCTCCTCAAGAGACGACGGTCTGGCCGACTTCGCCCGTACGGACGGGTCTCCGACGTCAAACGCGGCTGCCCACTCATCACCAGGGGCCCGCGATCGCCGGGCTCAATCGGCCGCTACGTCCGCCTTCACCAGCCGGCGGACCTGAACCACATACAGGATTCCTGCCCACCAATACAGAGTTGTACCCCATCCGGCGAACGCCCATCCGAAAATCGCAGCGAGTGACGCCAGCCATCCACTCCCGTCACTGAGCAGCAGCAGCGGGAAGGCGTACATCAGGTTGAACGTAGCCGCCTTACCCAAGAAGTTCACCTGGGGCGGCGGATAGCCGTGCCGACGAAGGATTCCCACCATCACCAGAAGCATCAACTCGCGGGCCACGAGGGCGGCGGTCAGCCAAATCGGGAGGATCTCCCGCCAGGTGAGGCCGACCAGCGTGGAAAGGATGTACAGCCGGTCGGCAGCCGGGTCGAGGAGGCGTCCCAGATTGCTGATCTGGTTCCACCGCCGGGCCAGCTTGCCGTCCAAGTAGTCACTGACACCGCTCAGCGCCAACACCAGCAGAGCCCAGCCGTCGCTGTTCAGGCCGCCGAAGACGGGTCGGAGAATCAGCCACAGGAAGAGCGGTACGCCCACGAGGCGCGCCATGCTGAGGATATTGGGGATGGTGAGCACCCGGTCCGTCTGAACGCGAGTCTCCTGGACCTCCACCCGGGGGCCTCCTGTGGGAAATGTGCCGACGATGCCCCCTGACCCTACCGTCAGCGCGGGCCAACGCCTGCACAGGGGGTACGCGCGATACAGGCGCCTCGCCGGCGCCGCACGACGGATCAGAACGCGAAAAAGCCCCGCACCGTGACCGTATTTCTACGGTCTGGTGCGGGGCTTTCCCCTAAAATTTGTTCGGCGGCGTCCTACTCTCCCACAGGGTCCCCCCTGAAGTACCATCGGCGCTGAAAGGCTTAGCTTCCGGGTTCGGAATGTAACCGGGCGTTTCCCTAACGCTATGACCACCGAAACACTATGAAGTTGAACTCAACCGGCACACACCCATCAGGGCATGCGGGAGTTCATTGCTTCAGAACAAACACAGTGGACGCGAGCAACTGAGGACAAGCCCTCGGCCTATTAGTACCAGTCAGCTCCACCCGTTACCGGGCTTCCACATCTGGCCTATCAACCCAGTCGTCTACTGGGAGCCTTACCCTCTCAAGGAGGTGGGAACACTCATCTCGAAGCAGGCTTCCCGCTTAGATGCTTTCAGCGGTTATCCTTTCCGAACGTAGCCAACCAGCCATGCCCTTGGCAGGACAACTGGCACACCAGAGGTTCGTCCGTCCCGGTCCTCTCGTACTAGGGACAGCCCTTCTCAATGTTCCTGCGCGCGCAGCGGATAGGGACCGAACTGTCTCACGACGTTCTAAACCCAGCTCGCGTACCGCTTTAATGGGCGAACAGCCCAACCCTTGGGACCGACTCCAGCCCCAGGATGCGACGAGCCGACATCGAGGTGCCAAACCATCCCGTCGATATGGACTCTTGGGGAAGATCAGCCTGTTATCCCCGGGGTACCTTTTATCCGTTGAGCGACGGCGCTTCCACAAGCCACCGCCGGATCACTAGTCCCGACTTTCGTCCCTGCTCGACCCGTCGGTCTCACAGTCAAGCTCCCTTGTGCACTTACACTCAACACCTGATTGCCAACCAGGCTGAGGGAACCTTTGGGCGCCTCCGTTACTCTTTAGGAGGCAACCGCCCCAGTTAAACTACCCATCAGACACTGTCCCTGATCCGGATCACGGACCGAGGTTAGACATCCAGCACGACCAGAGTGGTATTTCAACGACGACTCCACAACCACTGGCGTGGCCGCTTCAAAGTCTCCCACCTATCCTACACAAGCCGAACCGAACACCAATATCAAACTGTAGTAAAGGTCCCGGGGTCTTTCCGTCCTGCTGCGCGAAACGAGCATCTTTACTCGTAGTGCAATTTCACCGGGCCTATGGTTGAGACAGTCGAGAAGTCGTTACGCCATTCGTGCAGGTCGGAACTTACCCGACAAGGAATTTCGCTACCTTAGGATGGTTATAGTTACCACCGCCGTTTACTGGCGCTTAAGTTCTCAGCTTCGCCACACCGAAATGTGACTAACCGGTCCCCTTAACGTTCCAGCACCGGGCAGGCGTCAGTCCGTATACATCGCCTTACGGCTTCGCACGGACCTGTGTTTTTAGTAAACAGTCGCTTCTCGCTGGTCTCTGCGGCCACCCCCAGCTCAAGCAGCAAGTGCTATCACCAGTGATGGCCCCCCTTCTCCCGAAGTTACGGGGGCATTTTGCCGAGTTCCTTAACCATAGTTCACCCGAACGCCTCGGTATTCTCTACCTGACCACCTGAGTCGGTTTAGGGTACGGGCCGCCATGAAACTCGCTAGAGGCTTTTCTCGACAGCATAGGATCATCCACTTCACCACAATCGGCTCGGCATCAGGTCTCAGACTATGTGTTGTCCGGATTTGCCTAGACAACGTCCTACACCCTTACCCCGGGACAACCACCGCCCGGGCTGGACTACCTTCCTGCGTCACCCCATCGCTTACCTACTACAAGTCTGGGTCACCGGCTCCACCACTTTCCTTTCCCCGAAGGGTCCGGAACGGCTTCACGGGCTTAGCATCGCCTGATTCGATACTGGGCGTTTCAAAGCGGGTACCGGAATATCAACCGGTTGTCCATCGACTACGCCTGTCGGCCTCGCCTTAGGTCCCGACTTACCCTGGGCAGATCAGCTTGACCCAGGAACCCTTAGTCAATCGGCGCACACGTTTCTCACGTGTGTATCGCTACTCATGCCTGCATTCTCACTCGTGAACCGTCCACCACTAGCTTCCGCTGCGGCTTCACCCGGCACACGACGCTCCCCTACCCATCCCAGCAGGCGTTGGCCCTATATGCTGGAATGACACGACTTCGGCGGTACGCTTGAGCCCCGCTACATTGTCGGCGCGGAATCACTTGACCAGTGAGCTATTACGCACTCTTTCAAGGGTGGCTGCTTCTAAGCCAACCTCCTGGTTGTCTCTGCGACTCCACATCCTTTCCCACTTAGCGTACGCTTAGGGGCCTTAGTCGATGCTCTGGGCTGTTTCCCTCTCGACCATGGAGCTTATCCCCCACAGTCTCACTGCCGCGCTCTCACTTACCGGCATTCGGAGTTTGGCTAAGGTCAGTAACCCGGTAGGGCCCATCGCCTATCCAGTGCTCTACCTCCGGCAAGAAACACACGACGCTGCACCTAAATGCATTTCGGGGAGAACCAGCTATCACGGAGTTTGATTGGCCTTTCACCCCTAACCACAGGTCATCCCCCAGGTTTTCAACCCTGGTGGGTTCGGTCCTCCACGACCTCTTACAGCCGCTTCAACCTGCCCATGGCTAGATCACTCCGCTTCGGGTCTAGAGCGTGCAACTCAATCGCCCTGTTCGGACTCGCTTTCGCTACGGCTTCCCCACACGGGTTAACCTCGCTACACACCGCTAACTCGCAGGCTCATTCTTCAAAAGGCACGCAGTCACGACGCATTGAGTAAACTCAATGCGCGACGCTCCCACGGCTTGTAGGCACACGGTTTCAGGTACTATTTCACTCCGCTCCCGCGGTACTTTTCACCATTCCCTCACGGTACTATCCGCTATCGGTCACCAGGGAATATTTAGGCTTAGCGGGTGGTCCCGCCAGATTCACACGGGATTTCTCGGGCCCCGTGCTACTTGGGTGTCTCTCAAACGAGCCGTTGATGTTTCAGCTACGGGGGTCTTACCCTCTACGCCGGACCTTTCGCATGTCCTTCGCCTACACCAACGGTTTCTGACTCGCCTCACAGCCGGCAGACTGTGAAAGAGAGATCCCACAACCCCGCATGCGCAACCCCTGCCGGGTATCACACGCATACGGTTTGGCCTCATCCGGTTTCGCTCGCCACTACTCCCGGAATCACGGTTGTTTTCTCTTCCTGAGGGTACTGAGATGTTTCACTTCCCCTCGTTCCCTCCACATACCCTATGTGTTCAGGTATGGGTGACAGCCCATGACGACTGCCGGGTTTCCCCATTCGGAAACCCCCGGATCAAAGCCTGGTTGACGGCTCCCCGGGGACTATCGTGGCCTCCCACGTCCTTCATCGGTTCCTGGTGCCAAGGCATCCACCGTGCGCCCTTAAAAACTTGGCCACAGATGCTCGCGTCCACTGTGCAGTTCTCAAACAACGACCAGCCACCCATCACCCCCGCTTAAACGCGGAGTTCACTGGGGCCAGCACAGAAGGCAGCCTTTCGGCCGTACCTTCAGACACCCAACAGCGTGCCCGGCTCTCCCCATCGCCTCGATCCGTGTTCCACGCTCCGAAGAGCAGTACTTACGGCCCGAGTTGACCAGGAGTGCCGAATAGTCAACGTTCCACCCATGAGCTGACCGTGTAGAACATGTGTCTACAGACGGTGCTGTGCTCCTTAGAAAGGAGGTGATCCAGCCGCACCTTCCGGTACGGCTACCTTGTTACGACTTCGTCCCAATCGCCAGTCCCACCTTCGACAGCTCCCTCCCACAAGGGGTTGGGCCACCGGCTTCGGGTGTTACCGACTTTCGTGACGTGACGGGCGGTGTGTACAAGGCCCGGGAACGTATTCACCGCAGCAATGCTGATCTGCGATTACTAGCAACTCCGACTTCATGGGGTCGAGTTGCAGACCCCAATCCGAACTGAGACCGGCTTTTTGAGATTCGCTCCGCCTCGCGGCATCGCAGCTCTTTGTACCGGCCATTGTAGCACGTGTGCAGCCCAAGACATAAGGGGCATGATGACTTGACGTCGTCCCCACCTTCCTCCGAGTTGACCCCGGCAGTCTCCTGTGAGTCCCCATCACCCCGAAGGGCATGCTGGCAACACAGAACAAGGGTTGCGCTCGTTGCGGGACTTAACCCAACATCTCACGACACGAGCTGACGACAGCCATGCACCACCTGTATACCGACCACAAGGGGGCGACTATCTCTAGCCGTTTCCGGTATATGTCAAGCCTTGGTAAGGTTCTTCGCGTTGCGTCGAATTAAGCCACATGCTCCGCTGCTTGTGCGGGCCCCCGTCAATTCCTTTGAGTTTTAGCCTTGCGGCCGTACTCCCCAGGCGGGGAACTTAATGCGTTAGCTGCGGCACCGACGACGTGGAATGTCGCCAACACCTAGTTCCCAACGTTTACGGCGTGGACTACCAGGGTATCTAATCCTGTTCGCTCCCCACGCTTTCGCTCCTCAGCGTCAGTAATGGCCCAGAGATCCGCCTTCGCCACCGGTGTTCCTCCTGATATCTGCGCATTTCACCGCTACACCAGGAATTCCGATCTCCCCTACCACACTCTAGCTAGCCCGTATCGAATGCAGACCCGGGGTTAAGCCCCGGGCTTTCACATCCGACGTGACAAGCCGCCTACGAGCTCTTTACGCCCAATAATTCCGGACAACGCTTGCGCCCTACGTATTACCGCGGCTGCTGGCACGTAGTTAGCCGGCGCTTCTTCTGCAGGTACCGTCACCTTCGCTTCTTCCCTGCTGAAAGAGGTTTACAACCCGAAGGCCGTCATCCCTCACGCGGCGTCGCTGCATCAGGCTTTCGCCCATTGTGCAATATTCCCCACTGCTGCCTCCCGTAGGAGTCTGGGCCGTGTCTCAGTCCCAGTGTGGCCGGTCGCCCTCTCAGGCCGGCTACCCGTCGTCGCCTTGGTAGGCCATTACCCCACCAACAAGCTGATAGGCCGCGGGCTCATCCTTCACCGCCGGAGCTTTTAACCCCTCAAGATGCCCTGAGGAGTGTTATCCGGTATTAGACCCCGTTTCCAGGGCTTGTCCCAGAGTGAAGGGCAGATTGCCCACGTGTTACTCACCCGTTCGCCACTAATCCACCCCGAAGGGCTTCATCGTTCGACTTGCATGTGTTAAGCACGCCGCCAGCGTTCGTCCTGAGCCAGGATCAAACTCTCCATGAATGTTTACCCGTAATCGGGTGCACACATCACGTAAGAGCGGGACGGAACCACCGGAATAAGGCGGCCCGTCCACAGCGTCCTCGCTGTGTAATCGCCTGCCGACCGTGAAGGCCGACAGGACTTTTCAAAGGAACCTCGATCCACCGGAGTGGATACGGGGTTGTCAATCTGGCGTTGACTTTTGGCACGCTGTTGAGTTCTCAAGGAACGGACACTTCCTTCGTACTCACCCTCTCGGGCTTTCCTCCGGGCGCTTCCCTTCGGTATTTCGTGTTCCCGACTCTATCAGACTCTTTCGTGTCCGATTTCCTCGGCGCCTTTCCGGTTCTCCCTCTCGGGTTTCCCTTTCCGGCGATTCAGACTCTAGCAAGTCTTTTCCGTCTTCCCGACCACCATCTCTGCGGGCATGCAGAAACAGAAATCCGGGTTAGGGTTGAGACTTGGTAGGTGCCGCCGACCGCCGAATCACAGTGTCGTGATGGGGTCAGGCAGGAGTACGACAGTACATGCCGCCGGGAGTTGAGGCAAATCGTTTCCGGTGTGCACCTAGGTCTCCCAACCGGCACTCGCCGTGCGGAACTAGGACTTCTTATGACTTACCCTTCTGAACAGTACGCCGTCCAGGACAGGTAGTGACGGCGACACTAGAAGCTCCGCCCCTGGGAGGCTCCCCATGACTAGCGTGACGTCCCCACTTGCCGGACAGGCCATCGGGCTCGCTGCTGTGCCCGACCCCGTCTTCTCCGGCGCGATGGTGGGCCCCGGCACCGCTATTGATCCCGTACGTGAGCCGTCGGCGGCCGTGGCGCCCGTGGACGGCGTCGTTGTGTCCCTGCACCCGCACGCTTTCGTCGTCGTCGACGGCGAGGGCCACGGTGTGCTGACGCACCTGGGAATCGACACCGTTCAGCTCAACGGCGAGGGCTTCGAGCTCCTCGTCAACAAGGGCGACACCGTGACGCGCGGCCAAGAGGTCGTGCGCTGGAACCCGGTCGCCGTCGAGGCCGCCGGTAAGTCGCCCATCTGTCCCGTCGTGGCTCTCGAGGCCACCGCCGACTCCCTCTCCGATGTCCTCGACAGCGGCGACGTGAAGGCCGGCGACGCGCTCTTCGGCTGGCAGTGACGCCGGCGCCGTCGCGGCGGCGCGCTCTGGACAGACAACAACGGCGGCGGCTTCGACCGCCGCGCTATGCGGAGACGGGTGAGATGGAGACAACGCTGCGAGGCGTCGGCGTGAGCCACGGTGTGGCGATCGGCGAGGTTCGGCACATGGGCACGGCGGTTCTCGAGCCGCCTGCCAAGCAGATCCCGGCATCGGAGCACGGGCGCGAACAGGGGCGCGCCCGCCAGGCCGTGGAAGCTGTGGCCGCCGACCTGATGGCGCGGGGCAACCTGGCCGGCGGTGAGGCGCAGGCCGTGCTCGAGGCCCAGGCGATGATCGCCCAGGACCCGGAGCTCATGTCCGACGTCGACCGTCGCATCGTCGTGGGCAGCACGGCCGAGCGGGCCGTGTACGACGCGTTCTCGCACTACCGGGAGCTGCTCGCGGGTGCCGGCGAGTACATGGCGGGGCGCGTCGCCGACCTCGACGACGTACGGAACCGGATCGTGGCGCGTCTGCTGGGCGTGCCGATGCCGGGTGTGCCGGACAGTGACGAGCCGTATGTGCTCATCGCCCGGGACCTCGCGCCCGCCGACACCGCCCTGCTCGACCCGGCGCTGGTGCTCGGCTTCGTGACCGAGGAGGGCGGGCCGACCAGCCACAGCGCCATCCTTGCCCGGGCGCTCGGTGTGCCCGCGATCGTCGCCCTGCCCGGCGCCGGTGAGCTGGCCGAGGGCACGCTCGTCGCGGTGGACGGCAGCACCGGCGAGATCTTCGTCGACCCGAGCCCGGAGAAGCGGGCCGAGCTGGAGCGGGCCGCCGCCGAGCGCAGGGCCGCGCTGTCCGCCTCGTCCGGTCCGGGTGCCACCTCGGACGGCCACAAGGTGCCGCTGCTCGCCAATGTCGGCGGTCCCGCCGATGTCCCGGCCGCGCTGGAGGCGGGTGCCGAGGGCGTCGGTCTGTTCCGTACCGAGTTCCTCTTCCTCGACGACTCCGCCAAGGCGCCGTCGGAGGAGAAGCAGGTCGAGGCGTACCGCAAGGTGCTTGAGGCGTTCCCCGAGGGGCGCGTCGTGGTGCGGGTTCTGGACGCGGGGGCCGACAAGCCGCTCGACTTCCTGACTCCGGCCGACGAGCCGAACCCCGCGCTGGGCGTGCGTGGTCTGCGCTCGCTGCTCGACCACCCCGAGGTGCTGCGTACGCAGTTGACGGCGCTGGCCAAGGCCGCCGAGGGTCTGCCGGTGTACCTCGAGGTCATGGCGCCGATGGTGGCCGACCGTACGGACGCCAAGGCGTTCGCGGACGCGTGCCGGGAGGCCGGGCTTCGGGCGAAGTTCGGAGCGATGGTGGAGATTCCCTCCGCCGCGCTGCGTGCCCGCTCGATCCTCCAGGAGGTCGAGTTCCTTTCGCTCGGCACCAACGACCTGGCGCAGTACGCCTTCGCGGCCGACCGTCAGGTGGGTGCGGTGTCCCGGCTCCAGGACCCGTGGCAGCCCGCGCTGCTCGACCTGATCTCGATGTCGGCCGAGGCCGCCAAGGCCGAGGGCAAGAGCTGTGGTGTGTGTGGCGAGGCTGCCTCCGATCCGCTGTTGGCGTGTGTCCTGACGGGGCTTGGTGTCACCAGCCTGTCGATGGGTGCCGCTTCCATTCCTTATGTACGCGCGACGCTGGCGAAGCACACGCTGGCCCAGTGCGAGCGTGCGGCGTCGGCGGCTCGTGCCGCGGACACCGCCGAGGACGCGCGCAAGGCCGCGCAGGCGGTGCTGTCCGGCGAGTGACCGGGTGACCGGGTCGTCGTGAGACCGGTGTGAGAGGGGCTTCCCGTCGCGGGTGCGGCGGGGAGCCCCTTTGCCGTTGCCTCAACTCCGTTACGTCAGTGCGTCAGTGCGTCAGTGGTGGGTGTCGGGCTGGTCGATGGGGAATCCGGGGCGGTATTCGACGCCGGGCTCGGGAGCGACCGGGTCGCCGGTCTCCGCGTCGGTGCAGTAGGCGCTGAACACCTCGCCCGCGGTGAGCGGGTCGAGCCGGCCCTGGTGCAGGCGCCAGCCGTGCAGGCGGTCCGGGGTGTCCGGTTCGGTGGTGCGCAGGACGAGCCCGCCGGCGCTGTGGCGGGCGATGCCCGCTGCCAGGACGGTGACGAATTCCGCCGCGTCCCGCTCGTCGAGACGTACCGGATCGAAGCCCTCGCGCTCGGCGTGCAGGACGGCGATGAGCTGTTCTTCCTGGGCCGGGATGCTGCACACCAGGTGGTGGATGCCGGGGCCGGCGGTCTCCAGCAGGGTCAGCAGGAGGTGGGAGGCGCGGTCGAAGGCGTCCCTGCCGATGTCCTGGCCGCACTCGGCGCACTCCCCCGTTTCGGCGAGGAGCATCGTGGCGTACTCCCAAGTCGCTTTGCGGACGGCCTTGTTGATGAGCTGGGGGACGAGGCTGTCGATGGGCTGGCCCGCGTAGGCCACGCAGGCGCCGCCTGCCGCCAGTTCGGCCGTGAAGCGGGTGCGGCTGTCCGGGCTGTCCGGGTCGAGCCCCTTCGACGAGCAGAAGTCGGTGAACTCCTCCGGGTCGAAGAGGGCGACCGTGGTGTGCGCGCCCTGGGCGGCGAGGGAGCGCAGGAGGCCTTCGACCTGGTGGAGGTAGCCCCGGTGGTCGTCGAAGACGAAGGATCGGTATCTCGTCATGGCCGTGAAGTCGTGCGCGTCGGCGATGAGGCCGACGGTGCTCGGCATTTCACGGCGGAGTGTGCGCCGGATGGTCCGGATGTGTTGGGCGTGCGCCATGTTTCCCCCTGAGCACGGTGTCGATCAATGCTCACTCACCGTAACCGAGGGCACTGACAGTGCGGTCTGGCGCGGTCGTGGGCGGACCAGTCGGTGCTGGGTCAGGCAGGTTCCGGCGATGGCGGTGCCGAAGGCGATCCAGCCCGCGGGTCCGGTGGCGATGGCGGCGGTGACGGCGAGGGGGCCGAGGCTGCGCTGGACGGACTGGGCCAGGCCGTGAACTCCGAGGTAGGTGCCCTGGGCCTGGTCGGGGGCGAGGGCGATCGAGAGTTCCCAGGAGATGGTGGCGTGGACGATCTCGGCGAGGGTGAAGGCGACCGTGGCGGCGACGAGGAAGACGGTGGCGATCGCCGCGCCGTGGGTGGCGGAGGCGGCGATGGCGAGGCCCGCGAGCGCGAAGGTGGCCGCGAGCGGGAGGAGCAGGCGCCGGGCCGCGGGTGTGGTGGCGCCGAAGCGCGCGAGGGGTACTTGCAGGCCCACCACCATCACGTTGTTGATCACCATGAGCAGCGGGACGAGGCCGTGCGGGGCGTCGGTGGCGTGCACGGTCCACAGGGGGAGGCCGATTTTGAACACGGCGTCGTCGAGGAAGAGGACGGTTTCGGTGGCCACGAAGGCCAGGTAACGGCGGTCGCGCCAGGGGTTGGTGAGGTTCGGTCCCGTCGTGGGCTCTCCGGACTTGGCGACGGTGCGGGTAGGTGTCGAGGGGTCCGCGCAGAGGGTGGTGATGGCGGCGGAGCCGAGGAAGGAGAGGGCGTTGCCGGCCAGGAGCCAGGTGTAGGCGGAGACCGAGCCGATGGCGAGGGCGCCGGCCGCGGCGAGGCCGCCGACCGCCCAGCCGGCGTTGGCGACGGTCCGGCTGACCGCTTGGTAGCGCACGCGCTCGGGCCCGGCGATGCGGGCCGCGTACAGCTTGGTGAGCACATTGGCCGAGCGGTCGCCGAAGCTTCCCAGGGAGGCGAAGACGAGCAGGAGGGCGAAGTTGTCGGTGGTCAGCAGCGCGAACGCCGCGACGGCGCGCAGCATTTGGAGGCCGACGAGGACGCGGGTCAGGGGGAGCCGGTCGGCGATGCGGCCGCCGATGGGGGCTCCGGCGATGCCGACGGCGCCGGAGGCGGCGACCAGGGTGCCGATCTGGGCGAGGGAGAGCCCGGCCACATAGGTGAAGTAGAGGACGGAGACGGCTTCCCACAGGCCGCTTCCGGTCCTGTCGACGAAGGCGACGGACAGCATGCGGCGGCCGTCGAGGCCTCCTGGAATGCGTTCCCACAGTGCGGCGCGACGGCGACTCCAGCTCACGGCTCCCCCTTGACCCGATTTATGTATTGGTACATACTTCAGTACGTGGCAACACAATATTCGATTACGGGTACGACAGCCAGGGGAATTGCCTCATCGGTGGAGCGCGCCGTCGCCGACGGAGGTCTCGGTCCCGGCGACGCGCTTCCGCCCGTGCGCAGGCTGGCCGATGAGCTGGCGGTGAGTCCGGGCACCGTGGCCGCCGCCTACAAGGAGCTGCGCGGGCGTGGCGTGGTGGTGACGCGGGGCCGGGGCGGAACCGTGGTGGCCGCGGCGCCCGCCGTCGCCTCGCGTCGGCCGCCCAAGGTGCCCGATGGGCTGCGGGACTTGGCGGGGGGCCATCCCGACCCGGCGTTCCTGCCGGACCTGCCGGGACTCGCCGCACCGTCGAGCGGACCACGCTCACACCGCTCCACCCCGCGGCTGCCGCGCCTGGAGGAGCGGGTGCGCGCCTGGTTCGACGGCGACGGGGTGCCCTCGGAGTGCGTGACGTTCGCGCACGGGGCACTCGACTGCATCGCACGGCTGCTGACCACCGAGCTGCGCCCCGGGGACGCGGTGGCCATGGAGGACCCCGGCTATCACCATCTGCTCGATCTGCTCCAGGCCATGGGTCTGCGCACGATCGCGGTGGCCGTGGACGACGAGGGGATGCGCCCGGCCGAGCTGCGCGAGGCGCTGCGGGCGGGGGCGCGGGCCGTCGTGTGCAGTCCCCGGGCGCAGAATCCGTACGGGGGCTGCTTCTCGGCGGCACGGCGCGACGAGTTGGTCGAGGTGCTGCGGCAGGCACCCGAGGTGCTGGTGATCGAGAACGACCATGCCGCCGAGATCGCCGGCGCCGAGCTCAACTCCCTTACCGGGGGCGGCCTTTCCCGCTGGGCGCAGGTGCGGACCGTGACCAAGTACCTCGGCACCGATCTGCGGTGGGCGGCCGCCGCGTGCGACCCGGTGACGCTGGCCCGGCACGACGGACGGCTGCTGCTCACTTCCGGATGGGTGAGCCATCTGTTGCAGGCGGCCGTGCTGACCCTGCTGGACGATCCCTCGGCCCAGCTCCTGGTGACGCGCGCGGAGGCCACCTATGGAGAGCGGCGTACGACCTTTGTCAAGGAGCTCGCCCAGCGTGGGATCACGGCGCACGGGGTGAGCGGGATGAATGTGTGGGTGCCGGTGCGCGACGAGTCCGCCGTCGTCAACGGGCTGCGCACGCGCGGCTGGTGGGTGGCGGCCGGGGCGCGGTTCCGGATGGCTTCGGCGCCCGGTGTACGGATCACCGTGGCGGGTCTCGGGAGTGCGGGGGCGGCGCGGCTGGCCTCGGACTTCGCCGAGGTGCTGGGCGAGTCCGAGGCCACGTACGGGGGTTGATCAGCCGCGCTTGCGGGCGATGTCCTCGTAGAAGCGCAGCAGCTCCAGATCGTCCACCGAGCCGGGGTTGACGGCCTTGTCGAGGGCGGCGCCTTGGAGCAGGCGCTTCACGGGGACCTCGATGCGCTTGCCGGTGAGGGTGTGCGGGACGCCCGGCGCCTCGATGATCTCGTCGGGGACATGGCGGGGTGAGAGCTGCTCCCGGATGGCCTGCTTGATCTTCGTGCGGAGCGCGTCGTCCAGGACCGCGCCCTCGGCGAGGTGGATGAACAGGGGCATCCAGTAGCCGCCGTCGGGTTCTTCGAGGCCGATGACGAGGGATTCGCGGATCTCGGGGAGGCGTTCGACGACCTCGTAGATGTCGGCCGAACCCATGCGCACGCCCTGGCGGTTGAGGGTCGAGTCGGAGCGGCCGTGGATGATCACCGAGCCGTGGTCGGTGAGGGTGATCCAGTCGCCGTGCCGCCACACCCCCGGGAACATGTCGAAGTAGCTGTCGCGGTAGCGGCTGCCGTCGGGGTCGTTCCAGAACCGGATCGGCATCGAGGGCATGGGGTTGGTGACGACGAGTTCGCCGACCTCGCCGACGACGGGCCGGCCCTGCGCGTCCCACGCCTGGAGGTCGGTGCCGAGGCAGGGGGCCTGGAGCTCGCCGATGTGCACGGGCAGCGTGGGAACCGCCCCCGCGAAGCAGGAACAGACGTCGGTACCGCCACTGACCGAGGCGATCCACAGGTCCTCGCGCACCTCGTCGTGGAGCCAGCGGAACCCGTCCGGCGGCAGCGGCGACCCGGTGGTCGCGACGCCCTTGACGCGGGACAGGTCCACATCACGCGCCGGGTGCACCCCGGCCTTGCGGCAGGCCATGACGTACGCCGCCGACGTGCCGAACAGGGTGGCGCCGGTGCGCTCGGCCACGCCCCACTGGGCGCCCGTGTCGGGATGGCCCGGGCTGCCGTCGTACAAGATGACGGTGGTGCCGGTGAGCAGGCCGGAGACGAGGAAGTTCCACATCATCCAGCCGGTGGAGGTGTACCAGAAGAAGCGGTCCTCGGGGCCGAGGTCGCAGTGCAGTCCGAGCTGCTTGAAGTGTTCGAGCAGGATGCCGCCCTGGGACTGCACGATCGCCTTGGGCAGTCCCGTGGTGCCGGAGGAGTAGAGCACCCACAGGGGGTGGTCGAAGGGCACCTGCTCGAAGACCGGCTCCGTGTCCCCGGCGGTCAGGGCGGCCCAGTCGAGGGTCCCTTCGGGGGCCGGGGTGCCGAGCAGCGGGATGTGCACGACGGCGCGCAGGGTGGGCAGTTCGCGGCGCAGCTCCGCGACGACGTCGGTGCGGTCGTGCTCCTTGCCGCCGTAGCGGTAGCCGTCGACGGTGAACAGGACGACCGGCTCGACCTGCTGGAAGCGGTCGAGGACGCTGCGGGCTCCGAAGTCGGGGGCGCAGGAGGTCCACACCGCGCCGACGGCGGCCGAGGCGAGCAGAGCGGTGACCGCCTGCGGGACGTTGGGCAGATAGCCGCTCACCCGGTCTCCGGGACGCACGCCCAGAGCACGCAGTTCGGCGGCGAGCGAGCCGACCTGGCGGCGCAGCTCGGACCAGCTCGTCGCGACGGGTTCATGGGTCTCGTCGACGTGCAGCAGGGCGGGGGCGTCGGCCCGCCGGGGGTCCTCGGCGGCGCGCAGCGCGTGTTCCGCGTAGTTCAGGGTGGCGCCCGGGAACCACTGGGCGCCGGGCATCGTTCGATCGGCAAGGACGGTTTCGTACGGGGAGGAGAAGCGGATGTCGAACCAGTCGGCGACGGCCTGCCAGAAGGTGTCGAGTTCCTCGACCGACCAGCGGTGGAGAGCCGGGTATCCGCCCTCGGCCGGTGCCCCGTAGCGCTCCGCGGCCCAGGCCTGGAAGCGGGTGATCCGAGCGGCCGCGATGCGTTCGGAGTCCGGCTGCCACAGGGGCGCGGGCTGCGGATCGGGGTTCGCTGCTGAAGTCATGGGTCGGCTCCCGGGCTGTAACGCGTGATGTGCGTGTTTCCCGCGCACACGCGAGGGGTGTGCGCGTGAGGCGGCTCAGAGGGACGATGCCATGTGATCGTCTCCCGCACCAGGGTGTGCCGCCCATAGTCGGATGCCTGGACATATGGCGCCACCACAGGTGAACGGCAGTTGAACGAACCTCGCACAGGGCCGTCCGAGTGGCAGGGTGAGCTGCATGAACGGCGATGACCTGATGCGCTCGGTGCGGGCGGCCGGTTCGCTGCGAGGACTGCGGGCCCTGCGCGCGGCCCTGCGGCGGCGCCGGGCGGACGCACGGGCCCTGCCGGCGCGCGGGCCGGAGCGGGCCCGGGTGCCGGGGACGGTGACCGAGGCCGAGCCGAGGCCGGGCGGCGGCGTGGTGCGCTTCGCGCGCGCCGAGCTGGAGGTGCGGGTCGCGGCGGGTGGCGCGGTGTTCTGGAGCTGGGACGGGGCGGGTCCCGAACCGTCGTACGCCGTGCACGGCCGGCCGCCGGGGCCGGATCCCAGGGCGGTCCTGGAGCCGGACAAGGACGGCGGCTGGCGCGTCGTGTCGGAGCGGCTGACCGTGAACGTCTCGCGGTACGGCGCGGTGCAGGTGTGCACGCCGGGAGGCGTGGTGCTGCGCCGGGAGCTGCCACCGCGCTGGTGGGAGCCGGTCGGCGGTGGTCCGGGGCGATGGCTGCAACGCTCCGAAGTCCCCGCCGACGCACGGTTCTTCGGCCTGGGCGGGCGGGCGAACGGGCCCCGGTTGCGGGACGGCACGTACCGGCTGTGGAACACCGATCCGGGCGGCGGCTTCGGGCCGGGCGACGACCCGCTGTACATCACGATGCCGGTGCAGCTGGTCGTCGCGGACGCGGGCACCCACCTCGCGTTCTACGACAACACCTGGGACGGCCGGGTGGTGCTGCGCGAGGGCGAGGAGGGCGCCGGGTCCGGGCACGACCGTCCGGGCGCGAGCGAGCTGCGCATGGAGGGCGGGCCCCTGCGCTGCTGGGTGATGGCGGGCACCCCCTCGCGGGTGCTCCAGGGCTGGTCGGCGCTGACCGGCGCCCCCGCCCTGCCCCCGTCGTGGGCGCTCGGCCCCCAGCACGCCCGCTGGGGTTTCGGCACCGAGCGCGAGGTGCGGCGGATCGTCGGCGGGTACACCGGGCGCGGCCTGCCGCTGGCCGCACTGCATTTGGACATCGATCACTACGACGCCCACCAGGTCTTCACCGTCGACCGGGCCGCTTTTCCCGATGTGCCGCGGCTGGCGAAGGACCTCGCCGAGGACGGGGTGCGCCTGGTCTCGATCGTGGACCCCGGCGTCCGGGCGGAACCCGGCGGCGCGGTGTACGAGAGCGGGCGCGCCGCCGGGGCCTTCGTCAAGGACGCCGACGGGCGCGAGGTGCGCGGGGAGGTGTGGCCCGGGGAGTGCGCCTTTCCGGACTTCACGGACCCGCGGGCCCGCGCCTGGTGGGGCGCGCTCTACCGGGAGCGGCTCGACCAGGGGTTCGCGGGGGTGTGGCACGACATGAACGAACCGGTGTCCTTCGCTCCGTTCGGGGACCGGACGCTGCCCCGATCCGCCCGGCACGACCTGGACGGCCACGGCGGCGACCACCGCGAGGGACACAACGTCTACGGCCTCTGCATGGCCCGCGCGGGGTACGAGGGGCTGCGTCGGCTGCGGCCCGACGAGCGGCCCTTCCTGTTCTCGCGCTCCGGGTGGGCCGGGATGCAGCGCTACGGCGGCACCTGGTCGGGCGATGTGGCGACGGGCTGGCCGGGGCTGCGCGCCTCGCTCTCCCTGGTTCTGGGCCTCGGCCTGTGCGGGGTGCCCTACTCGGGTCCCGACGTGGGCGGCTTCACCGGAAGCCCCTCCCCCGAGCTGTATCTGCGCTGGTTCCAACTCGGCGCCTGGCTGCCTCTGTTCCGTACGCACGCCGCCAAGTGGGCGGGTAGGCGCGAGCCCTGGGAGTTCGGTCCCGAGGTGCTCGAAGCCGCGCGGGCGGCGCTGCTCGAACGGCAGCGGCTGCACCCATACTTCATGACGCTGGCCCAGTTGGCGCGGCTGACCGGGGCGCCCTATGTGCGGCCGCTGTGGTGGAGCGCGCCGGGCGACCGGGCGCTGCGGGACTGCGAGGACTCCTTCCTGCTCGGGGACGCGCTGCTGGTGGCGCCGGTCCTGGAGCACGGCGCCGACCGCCGCGCGGTGCGGCTGCCACGGGGACGCTGGTACGACACCGCGACCGGGCAGGCCCACGAGGGGCCGGGTCAGGTGCTGCTCGACGCTCCGCCGGCCCGTATCCCCGTCCTCGCCCGGGCGGGCTCGGTGATCCCGGTGCGGGGTGCGGACGGCGGCCTGGAGCTTGAGGTGTGGGCGCCGGCCACCGGGCGTACCGGGGGCGGGATCGTGTTGCGGGACGCGGGGGACGGCTGGGAGCAGGCGCGGGTCGAGCGGTTCTCGACCCGGGTCGAGAACGGCCGGGTGGTGGTGGAGCGGGCCGACGGAGGTCCGGACTGCGAGGTCGGACACCCGGTGCGGGTGCGGGGCGAGGCGCGCTGAGCCGGCATCGCGCCCAGGGCGGTGCTCGATCAGGCGAGCGGCGCGGGCCCGGCGCGGTACTCCCCCGCGAACCATCTGCGGACCGCCTCCGTGTGCAGGGGGAAGGCCAACTCGGCCGGTTCCCGCAGCAGTTCCCAGCCCTCCGTCTCGTCCGTCGGCACCGAGGGCGGCAGCTCGGCGGCCGGCCGCGCGGGCAACAGGCCGAACAGGAGCAGGTGTTGGGGGGAGCTCAGCGCGTCCGCGAGGCGTACCTCGGCCGCCGTGGCCTCGATGCCGGTCTCCTCGCCGAGTTCGCGGACGACGGCGTCCTGCCAGCTCTCGCCGAGGTCGATGAAACCGCCGGGCAGGGCGAGGTCGCCCCGCCGCGGCGCGATGGCGCGGGTGATCACGACGAGCCCGGTGCCGTGGGCGTCGATGACGGGCAGCAGCGCGACGGCGACCGGCAGCGGGTTGCGGTAGGCGGTGGTGCCGCAGTCGGCGCAGGTGCGGGACGTAACCTCGGCGGGTGCGGCGAACGGTGCTCCGCACGCGGCGCAGTGGGAGTCCGGGACGGGCTGGTTCGAGGGGGCGCTCACGCGCGGACTCTAACCGACCTCTCGCCCCCGCCGAGTGGCTTGTCCGGGATCGAATGCCCTTCCCCATCCGCCAGTTGACCTGATAGAGGGTGTGCACATGACACGACGCACCGAAGGGCGAGGCGCGCCCTCGCGACGCCCGCGAGGCGCCGCCTTCCACCGCCCGGCCTCACGATCGCGGCGGGCCGTGCGCGGTCTGATGGCCGCCGCTGCCGCGCTGCTCACCGTGACGGCCCTCTCCCCCGCCGCGCGGGCGACGCCCGAGCCCAAGGCGCCCGAGGAGTTCGTGGCGCTGCGTTCCGTCGACCCGTCCATCCTTCAGGAGATGCGCTATCGCACCCCGCACGACTTCGTGGGCGAGCCGATCGACGGCTACCGGCAGCCGCTGTGCATCCTGACCCGGCCGACCGCCGAGGCCCTGCACCACGCGCAGGTGAAGCTGTTGCGCCAGGGGTATTCGCTGAAGGTGTACGACTGCTACCGGCCGCAGCGCGCGGTCGATCACTTCGTGCGCTGGGCGAAAGATTTGGACGACGAGCGGATGAAGGCGGAGTTCTATCCCCGGGTCGACAAGTCGAGGCTGTTCGCGGACGGTTACATCGCCGAGAAGTCGGGGCACAGCCGGGGCAGCACGATGGATGTGACGATCGTGCGGCTGCCCGCGCTGCCCACCCGGCCGTACCACCCGGGGCAGCGGCTCGTACCCTGCTACGCGCCGAAGGGCGAGCGGTTCCCCGACAACTCCGTCGACATGGGCACGGGGTTCGACTGCTTCGACACGTTGGCGCACACCGACGATCCCCGGATCCAGGGCGCCCAGCGGGCGAACAGGCAGCTCCTCAAGAGCACGCTCGCGGCGGAGGGTTTCGCCAATCTGCCGGAGGAGTGGTGGCACTTCACCTACCGGCCGGAGCCCTTCCCGGACACCTACTTCGACTTCCCGGTGGCCTGGCGGTCGGTGGCCGGACACTGAGCCCGGCGCCGCATTCCGGTTTCGCCGCTCGCCCTGGCATGTTCGGCGCGGACGTCTTGCGGGCCGTATTCCACTTGAGGCCGTGATCCGGGTACGAGCGGGCGGCCGGGGCCACCCCCGTGGGTCCCGGGCGCCCGCTCTGTCTTCCTGGACGCGAAGGAGCCGTATCCGGTTCTCCGCACAGCGCATAGGTTCTGCCGTATGACGCACACGACGAAGCCGACGTTCGATTCGTACGAGGAGTTCTGGCCCTACTACGTGGCGATGCACTCGCGGGCCGCCACCCGGTGGGTCCATCTCACGGGCACCCTCACCGGGCTCGCGCTCACCGCGTACGGACTCGCACGCGGGCGGGGGCGGTACGCCCTCGCGCTGCCGCTCATCGGATACGGGACCGCCTGGCCCGCGCACTGGTTCATCGAGAAGAACAACCCCGCCACCTTCGGGCACCCCGCCTGGTCGCTGCGCGGGGACCGGCAGATGATCGCGATGATGCTGGCCGGGCGCGACCGCGAGCTCGGGGAGATCGCCGCGAAGTGGCTCGCCGAAAACCGCTGAGCCGGGGGCCCGCCCGCGACCGCCCCTCCCCAACTCCGGTTGCCCATGGCACACTTCTGACGTTCCGTCAGATGTGAGTGCCGGGAGGGGCCTTGACAGACGCACGCTCACGCACACCAGTGGTCGCGGGCTGGTTCACGGACGCCCAGGGGCAGGACTTCCGACTGCTCGGCACCCGCTGCGCCGCCTGCTCCACCGTCTTCTTTCCGCGCGAGGACGCCTTCTGCCGCAACCCGGGATGCGCGGGCGGCGAACTGACGGAGGTGCCGCTGTCCCGGCGGGGCCGTGTGTGGTCGTACACCGACGCGCGCTACCGCCCGCCCGCCCCCTATGTGTCCGACCCCCATGCGGAATGGGAACCCTATGTGCTTGTCGCCGTCGAGCTGGCGGCCGAGCACATGGTGGTGCTCGGGCAGGCGGCCCCCGGGGTCGGCGTCACCGATCTGGCGGTCGGGATGGAGGTCGAGGTGGTGGCGGGGGTGCTCGACGAGGACGCCGGGACCACGTGGACGACCTGGCACTGGCGGCCCGTGGGGGTGGCGGCGTGAGCGCGGACATCGCGGTCCTGGGTGCGGGAATGCACCCGTGGGGCAAGTGGGGACGGAGTTTCGTCGAGTACGGGACCGTAGCGGCCCGGGCCGCGCTCGCCGACGCCGGCGTCGACTGGCGCGACGTCCAGGCGGTGGTGGGCGCGGACACCGTGCGCGGCGGCTATCCGGGCCATGTGGCGGGCGCGACCTTCGCGCGGGCGCTCGGCTGGCAGGGCGCCCGGGTGACCAGCGTGTACGCGGCCTGTGCCTCCGGGGCCCAGGCCATCGGCGCGGCCCGGGCGCAGATCCTGGCGGGTCTGGCGGACGTGGTGCTGGTCGTGGGCGCCGATGCCGCGCCGAAGGGGTTCTTCGCGCCGGCCGGGGGCGAGCGGCCCGACGACCCGGACTGGCTGCGGTTCCGGGTGCTGGGCGCCACCAACCCGGCCTACTTCGGCCTGTACGCCAGGCGCCGGATGGCCCTGCACGGCGACACCGTCGACGACTTCGCCCGCGTCAAGGTGAAGAACGCGGCCCTGGGCGCGCTCAATCCGAACGCCCGCTACCGCAAGGCCGTCACCATCGAGGAGGTCGCCGCCTCCGCGGTGGTCGCCGACCCGCTGCGCCTGCTCGACATCTGCGCCACCTCGGACGGCGCCGCGGCCCTGGTCCTGACCAGCATGGACTTCGCACGCCGGCACGGCGCCGGCGACCCGGTCCGGATCCGCGCGGTCTCCACCGTCACCCCCACCTTCCCCCGCACGGTCCTGGACCTCCCCGACATCGCGACCGACTCGGCGGCCACCGTCGCGCCCTCGCCGCACTCGTTCCGTGCCTCCATCGCCCGGGCCGCCTACGAGGAGGCGGGCATCGGGCCCGAGGAGGTGTCGCTGGCCGAGGTGTACGACCTGTCCACCGCCCTGGAACTCCAGTGGTACGAGGACCTCGGGCTGTGCGGACCCGGCGAGGGGGCCAAGCTCGTCAGGGACGGGATGACCTCGCTGACGGGCCGGATCCCGGTCAACACCAGTGGCGGCCTGGCGTCGTTCGGGGAGGCCGTGCCCGCCCAGGCCATCGCCCAAGTATGCGAACTGACCTGGCAGTTGAGGGGCGTCTGCGGAGCCCGTCAGGTCGAAGGGGCACGGGTGGGGATCACCGCGAACCAGGGCCTGTTCGGGCACGGCTCGGCGGTGGTGGCGGTGCGCTGACCCGAGCGTGTGCACGACCTTGACGACCCGTCATGGCCGGTGAAAACTGCCCGTTGTCTCTCGGTATCGCCGGGTGGGGCGCTGGGTGGCCCCGTCCACCCCGCGGCCTCGCTCGACCGCGGCCAGAGAACCAGGGGTAGCCATGACGGACAGGTTCGTCGCCTCCATCGACCAGGGCACCACCTCCAGCCGCTGCATCATTTTCAACCAGGACGGGGCGATCGTCGCCGTCGACCAGCGGGAGCACCGGCAGATCTTCCCCAAGCCCGGCTGGGTGGAGCACGACGCCGCCGAGATCTGGTCCAAGGTGCAGGCCGTGGTGGCGGGCGCGCTCGCCAGGGCCGGGCTGCGCGCCGGGCAGCTCAGCGCGCTCGGCATCACCAACCAGCGCGAGACGACCGTGCTGTGGGACCGGGCGACCGGCAAGCCCGTGCACAACGCGATCGTCTGGCAGGACACCCGGACCTCCGCGCTCTGCCACGAACTGGGCGGCGACCACGGGCAGGACCGGTTCCGCGACGTGACCGGTCTGCCGCTGGCCAGCTACTTCTCCGGGCCCAAGGCGGCCTGGCTGCTCGACAACGTGCCCGGGCTGCGCACCCGCGCCGAACGCGGTGAGATCGCGTTCGGAACCATCGACTCCTGGCTCATCTGGAACCTGACGGGCGGCACGTCCGGCGGCATCCACGTCACCGACGTCACCAACGCCTCCCGCACCCTGCTGATGGACCTGACGACCCTGGAGTGGGACCCCGGGATCCTCGCCGCGATGAACGTGCCCCGGGCGATGCTCCCCGAGATCCGCTCATCGGCGGAGGTGTACGGGACCGCCGTCGGCCAGGTGGCGGGTGTGCCCGTCGCCTCCGCGCTCGGCGACCAGCAGGCGGCGGTCTTCGGACAGGCCTGCTTCGAGACGGGGAGCGCGAAGAACACGTACGGCACGGGGAGTTTCCTGCTCCTCAACACCGGCACCACGCCGGTCCCTTCGAAGAACGGGCTGATCACCACGGTCGGTTACCGGATCGGGGAGCAGCCGCCGGTCTACTGCCTTGAGGGCTCGATCGCGATCACCGGCGCGCTGGTGCAGTGGTTCCGCGACCAGCTCGGCATCATTCGCAGTGCCGATGAGATCGAATCCCTGGCGGCGAGCGTCGATGACAACGGCGGGGCGTACATCGTGCCCGCCTTCTCGGGGCTCTTCGCGCCCTACTGGCGTTCCGACGCGCGGGGCGTCATCACGGGCCTTACCCGCTACGTGACGAAGGCGCATCTGGCGCGCGCCGTCCTGGAGGCGACGAGCTGGCAGACCCGTGAGGTCGTCGACGCCATGTTCCAGGACTCGGGCGTGCCCATCACGACGCTGAAGGTGGACGGCGGGATGACCGTCAACAACCTTCTGATGCAGCATCAGGCCGATGTGCTCGGCGTCCCCGTCATTCGCCCCGAGGTGTCCGAGACGACCTGTCTGGGAGCGGCCTACGCCGCGGGGCTCGCCACCGGTGTCTGGTCGGGCCTCGACGAACTGGCCGCGCACTGGCGGCGCGACGCGCAGTGGTCGCCGCGCATGGCGGGCCCGGTCCGTGAACGCGAGTACGCCCGCTGGCGCAAGGCGGTGGAGCGCAGTCTGGACTGGCACGAAGAGGGCGACCGGTAGCCCTCGCGCACGCGCGGCCCGTACCCCGGTCGGCGGAGGTACGGGCCGCGTCACGCGCACGGGCTCACGTCGTCGCGGGCTGGCGGGACTTGGCCGACATCTCCATGGCGTGCTCGACCACCCCGACGAGGATCTCCTTGACGGACTCGCGCACCCGCGCGTCACACATGAGCAGCGGCACCTCGGGGTCGAGGTCGAGGGCCGCGCGTACCGTGTCGGCGGGGTAACGGGCCGCTTCGTCGAAGCAGTTGACCGCGACGGTGAACGGGATGCCGCGCCGTTCGAAGTAGTCGATGCCGGCGAAGCAGTCCTCAAGACGGCGGGTGTCGGCGAGGACGACGGCCCCGAGCGCTCCCTGGGCGAGTTCGTCCCACAGGAACCAGAACCGGTCCTGGCCGGGGGTGCCGAAGAGGTAGAGCACCAGGTCCTCGCGGAGCGTGATGCGCCCGAAGTCCATGGCCACGGTGGTGGTGTTCTTGCCCTCCACACCGGCCAGGTCGTCGATCGGGCGGCCCGCCTCGCTGAGCCGTTCCTCGGTGCGCAGGGGCCGGATCTCGCTCACCGCGCCGACCAACGTGGTCTTGCCGACGCCGAAGCCGCCGGCGACGAGGATCTTGAGCGTCACCGGATCGACGTGCCGCTTCCTGCGGCTAGAGCGCCCGAAGGCCATTGATCACCTCGCGGAGAAGGGACTCGTCCGGCAGCTCGGCCGGCGGAACGGGTCGGGTTACGTGCACCAGGGCGTCGGCGACCAGGTCGCCGACCAGGACCCGGACCACCCCGACGGGGAGGTCGAGCCCGGCCGCGAGCTCGGCGATCGACTGCGGCGAGTCACCGCAGCGTTCGACGATCTCCACGTGCTCCGGTGAGAGCGTCTGGTCGCGGCCCGGGTCGTCGGCGGCGGGTTCCGGGACGACCACGGCGATCAGGTCGAGCCGGTGCTGGCCGACGCTGGTGGTACGGCCCCGGGTCATGGCGTACGGACGCACCACCGGGCCGGCGTCGTCGTCGAACCAGTGGTGCGGCCGGCCCGGGGCGGCCACCCCCGAGGCGTCCCTCACCTGGTCCTCGGCCCGCTGGTCCGGGTCACTCATCGTGTCCCCCGCTCATGGCGCGCCCCCTCACCCTCCGGTGCGCAGGCCGGTCCGTGGTGCGGTGGTCAGATGGACGCCGACCCGCTTGACCATCAGGGTCATCTCATAGGCGACCTGTCCGACGTCGGAGTCGGCGTCGGACAGGACGGCCAGACAGCTGCCGTCACCGGCGGCCGTCACGAAGAGGAAGGCGTCGTCGAGTTCCACGACGGTCTGGCGGACCTTGCCCGCCTCGAAGTGGCGGCCGACGCCCTTGGCGAGGCTGTGGAAACCCGAGGCGACGGCCGCCAGGTGCTCACCGTCCTCGCGGGTCAGATCGCGCGAGGTGCCGGTGGCGAGGCCGTCGCTGGAGAGCACCAGGGCCTTGCGGATGGAGCCGACGCGGTCGACCAACTCGTCGAGGAGCCAGTTGAGTTCGCCGGAACCGCTCCCGGTGGCGTTGCGTGCTGCGGCTGAGTCTTGTGGCGCGGTCATCGACCGTCCCCCTCCGGTGTGGTTCGTCGTGCGGTGTCGCCCCGGGCCGGCGCGGATGGTCCTTCCGCGGTGTCCGAAGCGTCGTTGTACCTGCGGCCGCGCTGCCAGCCGCGCTGGAGCGAGGCCATCCTGTCGCGCACCTCGTCGGCGTCGCGCTCCGGATCGGGTCCTTCGTCGGTCGCGGACGCGGCGTGGTGGCCCTCGGCGGCCTTGAGCTGGGGGGCCAGGCTCGCCTGGCGGACCCGGCGGGGAAGCCCGCCGAGCTGTGCCTCGCCGTCGGGGCTCGCCCCCAGACGCCTGCCGAGCGGCGCACCGCCCTCGGGCGGCGCTTCGGGCAGGCTGCCCCAGGACGGCGCCGAGCTGGGCGCGCCCGGCAGGTCCGCCGGGTTGGCGGGGCCCGACCCGGACGGCTCGGCGAGACCGGCGGGCCGCACCGGCGTCAGCCCCGAGGGGCGCGGTGCGGGGCGCAGGGGCTGCGGGGCCGAAGGCTCGGCCCGGGAGTCGCCGGGACGCGGCGGCTGGGAAGCGCGGCGTTCGGGCAGCCGGCTCTCGAAGGCCCGGGGCTCCTGGGGGGCCGGTTCGGGCTCGGACGCCGGGTGGCCGCGCCCGTGGCCGTCGACGCGCCGGCCGTTGTCGCTGACCAGCGTCGGCACCCGCAGCCGGCGGGGCAGGGGCAGCGGCTCGTGGTCCTCGCCCTCGTCGGCGGCCTGCGCGTGTTGCTGGCGTTCGTCCGGGGACCCGGCGGCCCGGCGCGCCGAGCGGAGCAGCCCACTGCGCCCCGCCTCGATGCCCTCGCGTCCCACCGGCGCCTCGAACACGGAGGGCTCGTCGAAGCCCAACGGGTCGATGGACGGCTCCAGTTCGACGGGGCCGTCCAGGACCGACTGGCCGGGGATGCCCACGGGCAGCGGCGACAGCGCACGGCGCGGGGCGTCCGGGACGCTCCTGCCGTCGCCCTGGGCGGCTTGGGCGGCCTTGCGGTCGAGCCGGAAGCCGGTGCCCTCCGTCTCGGGCGCGTCGGTGAGCAGGGTGGCCGGGATGAACACGACGGCGGTGGTGCCGCCGTAGGGGGACGGCTGGAGCGAGACGCGGACGTTCTGGCGCTGGGCGAGGCGGCTGACCACGAACAGGCCGAGGCGGTCGGTGTCGGAGAGCTCGAACTCGGGGGTCTCGGCGAGACGCAGGTTGGCGTCGAGGAGGATCTCCGGGGCCATGCCGAGGCCGCGGTCGTGGATCTCCAGGGTGAAACCGTTGGCGACCCGCTCGCCGTGCACCTGGACCGCGGTGTGCGGAGGCGAGAACACCGTGGCGTTCTCCAGGAGTTCGGCGATCAGATGGGTGAGGTCGGCGACGGCGGGTCCGCCGACGCCGAGCCGGGGCAGCCTGCGCACCTCGATGCGCTCGTAGTCCTCGACCTCGGCGACCGCGGCGCGTACGACGTCCATGAGCTGGACGGGCTTGCGCCACTGGCGGGAGGCGGCGGCGCCGGACAGGATCACCAGGCCCTCGGCGTGTCGGCGCATACGGGTGGTCAGGTGGTCGAGGCGGAACAGGTCGGCGAGTTCGTCGGTGTCCTCGGTGCGCCGCTCCATGGCGTCGAGGAGCGTCAACTGGCGGTGCAGGAGCACCTGGTTGCGGCGGGCGAGGTTCACGAAGACCTCGGAGACGCCGCGGCGCATGTCGGCCTGTTTGACGGCGGCCTCGACGGCGGCGCGTTGCAGGGTGTTGAGGGCCTGGCCCACCTGGCCGACCTCGTCGCGTTCGTAGTCGAGGCGCGGCGCCTCGGTCTCCACGTCGACCTGTTCGCCGGCGGCCAGGCGCCGCATCACGCTCGGCAGGCGCACCCCGGAGGCCTCGTGGGCCTCCTTGCGGAGCCGGGTGAGGTCGCGGACCAGTTCGCGTCCGATGCGTACGGACATGAACAGGGAGACCAGCAGGGCGAGCAGACCGAGCACTCCGGCGAGGACCGCCTTCATCACGACGTTGAAGGCGACCGGCTCGACCCGGTCCTGGTAGCGGTTGCCGGCCTGGGTTCCCATCTGGGCGAGGCGGTCGAGCACCGGGGTCGCGGCCTGCTGCCAGCGGGTGGCGTCGATGTGCCGGTCCTTGGCGGGCCCGGCGTCGAGGAGGGCGGCCTCGGCGGTGCGCAGCGCTTCGGTGTCGGGGCCGCTCCAGTACTGCTCGAAGCGGTCGCGTTCGGCCCGGGGGAGGTTCTCCAGGTCGGTTTCGTAGAGCAGTCGCCGGTTGGCCACCAGGTCGGATATCCGGCGCAGTTCGGGGGCGGTCGTCCTCGGGGTGATCAGGGAGGAGGCGACGAGGGCGTCCTCGCGCGAGAGCATCTCGCGGGCCCGGGTGATGCCGACCAGGGCGCGGCCCTGCTTGTCCATCTCCACGTTCTCCAGGGCGTGGAGATTGGTGAGGAAGCCGTAGCAGGGGTCGATGAGCCGGTTGTAGAAGTCCAGCGCCTGGGGCCGGTCGACGGTACCCTGCTCGACGGACTGGCGCAGTCCCGGCAGCGAGTCGAAGCCGTCGAGCACGGTCTTGAGGCGTTCCTTCGCGGCGGGCTTGAGGTCGTCGCGGACGTTCGGGTTGTGGGCGGCGGCGCGGATCCTGGCGAGCGCGGCGTCGGTGGCGGCGCGGCGGCCGCGCAGCGAGGCGAGCGCGTCGGACGGTCGCTGGTCGGCGAGGTAGACCAGGGTCTGGCGGCGCTCCTGCTGGAGGACGCGGACGGTGTCCTCGATGGGGTAGCCGACCTTTTTGACGATGTGCGCCACGTCCATCAGGCCGCCGGCCTGGCGGCCGGTGAGGTAGGTGGAGAACCCCCACAGCGCGGTGAGGGAGACGAGCGGCACCAGCAGCAACGCCACGATCTTCCTGCGGATGGACTTCCCGCGAAAGCGCATGGCCTCCCCCAGATCAACCGTCAACAAACGGCGTGAGCCTACTACCGACGCACAGACAACTCGAAGGCACGTCCGGACGATTTTCGGCCGCTGTCGGAGGCGGTGATCATGAGTTGTCCCGGTATTCCGGGAGATGGCACCCCGGCCCGAAGCCGAGGTCACCCGTCATGGCGGCTTTTCGACCCTTCCGGCAGATGGCTGGAAGTGCTCCTTCCGGCCAAATCCCGGGAATCTTCCGGGAGTTCCGTTCGTCTGTCCGTACGGGTGGTGTGGGACGAGCGGGGTACGCGTGGCGGGGAGCGGGTCCGGTCGGAGCGGGCGCGGACGGCGCGCGGCCCGCGGCGGGAGCGAGGCATCGAGCCTTCGCCGGTGGGGAGGAATGAAGGATGAGCGTTGAGCAGCGGCCCTTGTGGGTGGAAGAGCCGGCCGTACGGCCCCGGTTGCCCGATCCGGTCCGCACGGCGGCCGTCCGCGCCGTGATCATCGTCGCGGCCACGCTGATGCAGGCGGTGGTCGCCTTCCTGTCCACGCTCGCCGGTTCGTGGCTGGCCTTCCCGATGGTGCTGAGCAGCGTCGGCAGCACGGTCCTCGCCACCTGGGGCGTGCTCGACGTCTGGGTCACCCGCCAGGTGTGGAACCAGCGCAACGGCGTGGTGTCGATGCCGAGCAGCACGGCGCGCAAGTTGCGCCGGGAGCGGCGCCGGGCCCGCCGAGCGGCGCGTACCACGCAGGGTGCGGCGCGAATACGCTCCACGGACGGTTCGGGGCAGCGGCTGTCCCGGGCCTGACCGCCAGGCGCCGCAGCGACCCGGAGCCGAGCCGCCGGGGCGCCGCAGCGACCCGGAGCTGAGCCGCCGGGGCGCCGCAGCGGCCCGGAGCTGAGCCACTCGCCTGGGCGGCGTCGCGGCCCGGAGCTGCGCCACTCGCCTGGGCGCCGCCCGCGGCCCGGAGCCGAGAGCCGGCCCAGGGCGCGGCGCGGCACCTCGCGCTGCCAATCGGCCGATCAGGCGGGCCTCTTGAACATGCGCGTCGCGGTGATCTCGCCGTGCACGGTCTCGCCCGTGGTCTCCTGCTGGGGGAGGCCGGGGCGCAGATGCTCCTCGACGCTGATGTACTTCAGGCCCGCCCTCAGGTCCGCGTCGTTGCGCAACCGGATCACCAGGGGGAATTCGGCGAGCGCCGTCGTGTCGAACAGGCCCGTGGTGTAGAGGAGTTGGACGCCGAGGGCATCGGAGACGGCCCGCTGGAGCTCCAGGAGGTACGTCGCGTTCGCGCGGCCGATGGGGTTGTCGAGGAAGAGCGTGCCGGCGTGCCGGTGTTTGTCGCGGCCCCGGTCGTTGCTGCGCAGCGCCGCCATCGTGCAGTACAGGGCGATCGCGGCGGTGAGCAGCTGGCCGCCTGAGAACACGTCCCCCATCTGTCCGACGGGGACGCGCTCGGCGCGCAGCACCGCGTCCGGCTTGAGGATCTCCACGGAGATGCCGCGCGGCTCAAGGGCCGCCTGGACTCCGCGCAGCAGCAGGGACATGCCGTCGCGGCGCAGATCGGAGTTCTTCTTGACGGCGGCGCGGGTGGCCTCGTCGATGACCTCGCCGAGGCGTTCGGTGAGGGTGGCCTGGTCGGGTTCGTCGAAGCGGACCCGCAGGAACTCCTGGCCGGACCACTCGCCGAGGCCTTCGGGAAGCTGGGACAGGCGCTGGGCGGAGCGCAGCGTGGTGAGCGCCGATTCCACCAGGCCGCGCAGCCGGTCGACGATCGAGTCGCGGTTGCGCTCCAGCTGCTCCAGCTCGTCGGTCAGGACGCGAAGCCGGGGTTCGAAGGCGGCGGCCCACGCGGCGGCGTGCTCGGGCAGGGCGGCGGCGGGCAGTTCGCGGATCTGCTGGCGGGCCGGGGTGCGGACCTGCTCGTAGCGGGTGGCGTTGGCGTGGCGCACCAGGATGTCGCTCGCCTCGCGCACGGCGGAGTCCGCGGCCGACAGGTCGCCGGTGCAGCCGCGCAGGGCGCGCCGGGTCTCGGCGGCGGCCTGGCGGGCCTCCTCCCAGGTGCCCGGATACGGCTCGGGCGCGCTCTCCTCCTCGGGGCCCTGGCCGTTGTCCCGCAGCAGGTCGCGCAGGAGCGCCGCGGTCTCCTCGAAGCCGCCCGCCCCGTCCTCGGCGGCCCGGTGGGCGGTGAGCAGTTGGGCGTGCGCGGCCCGGGAGGCGTCCAACTCGTCGGTGCGCGCGGCGAGTTCGGCCGTCGCGGTACGCAGCAGGGCCTGGGCCTGTTCGGCGTCGGCGGGCACCTGGCCGTCGGGGAGTTCGGTGTGCGCGTCGCCGTCGGCGGGGGCCAGGCGTTCGGCCTCGCCGCGCAGCCGGCCGAGCTGTTCACTGGCCGTGGACGCCCGCGTCTCCAACATCTGCACGAGCGATTCGGCGCGGGCGGCGGCCGCCTGCCGGGAGGGGCCGTCCGCGCCGTCGGTGCCTTCGAGGAGGGTGGCCGCGCGGGTGCGCACCTTGTTGGTGAGCCGGTCGAGCTCGGCCAGCGCCGCGCTCTCGTCGCTCTCGGCACGGGCCTGCTCGGCGCGCAGGTCGGCGCCGACGCCGACCTTCTCGTACAGCTGGGACGCGGCGCGGTAGGCCTCGCGCAGGGCGGGCAGCGAGGTGCGCGGGGCGTCGGCCTCGGGCTCGGGGAGGTGCTCGGGGGCGCCCGCGATCTCGGCGCGCTCGGCGCGCAGCGCCCGGGAGGTCCGGTGGGCGTCGTCGGCGGCGCGCTGGGCGGCGCGGCGGTCCTCGTCGGCGGCCTTGGCGCGCTCCAGCAGCGTCTGGGCGCGGGCCTCCGACTCGGCGGCCTCGTCGGCGAGTTCACGGAGCTTGACCTGCCAGCCGGCCCGCTCGCGGAGCCGGAAGGCGAGGCCGGCGAGCGCGTCGGCGGCGCGCCGGGCGCGCTGGGCGGCCTCTTGGCGCTCCTCGCGTACCCGCGCGGTCTCGGCGGCCGCCTCGTCCGCCTCGGCCCGCGCGGTGCGGGCCTCGTCCAGGACCTGGGCGGCCTCACCGGCGGCTTCACGGGTGGCACGGGCGGCCGTGGCGAGTTCGGCGAGCATGCCGGGCGGGCAGTCGGCGCGCCAGGATCCGATCCGGGCGGCCAGCGAGCGGTCACCGGTGAGCCGGGCGGCCAGCGCCCGGATCTCCTCGTCCCGGGCGGTGGCCCGGCCGCGCAGTGCCTGGCGTTCCTCGTCGGCGGCGTGCTCGTCGTGCATCGCCGGGTTCGGCGGCACGAGGAAGATGCCGCTGTCGGTGCCCGAGTCCGGGGCCGGAACGGGCGCGAGCAGGGCGGCGGTGGTGCCGACGGCCACGGCGGAGCGCGGCAACAGCGCGGCGTTCGCGAGCGCCTCGCGGGCCCGGGCGTGCGAGGCCGGGTCGGTGATGACCACGCCGTCGACGAGTTCGGGGCGGGCCGCGAGCACCGCGGCGTGGTCGGCGGGAGCGACGGCCTGTGCGAGGTAGCGCCAGCCGGGCAGCGCCGGGATGCCGTGCTCGCCGAGGTATTCGACGGTGGCCAGCACATCGGGGCTGGGCGGCAGGAGACCGCCGTCACCGAGCGCGCCGAGGATGCGCGCGTCGTCGGCGGCCGCCGTGCGCAGGTCGAACAGCTGGCGTTCGGCAGAGGCCACCCGCTGGTCGAGGAGCTCGCGCAGCTCTTCCGCCGCACGGTCCAACTCCTCGGCGGTGAGCGGGCTTTGGCCGCTCTCGCCGTCGGGTTTGCGGGGCTCGGGCACCGCGGCGCCGACCGCGGGCAGGCCGAGCAGTTCGGCCAGGCGCTCTTCCCCGGCGAGCGACTCGGCGGCCCGGCGTTCGGCGTCGTAGGCGTGGCCGGCGGCGCGGGCGGCGTCGTCGGCGCGGGCCGCGGCCAGTTCGGCGCGGGCCTCGACGGAGGCGGCCTCACGGGCCCGGTCGGCGGCGGTGCGGGCGGCTTCGCGGGCGGCGTCCCAGCCGGCCACCGCGTTCTTCTCCGCGTCGCTCGCGGCGAGCGCGGCGCGCGCCGGGTCGGCGTCCGGGGCGCTGTCGTCCAGCCAGCCCGCGCGGACCGCCTCGGCGGTCTCCTGCTCGACCTCGGCCAGACGCTGGCGCAGGTGCCCGGCCTCGCTGCGGGCCCGCTGGGCCTCGGTCGCGGCGGCCGTGGCGTCGCGGTGCGCCGCCTCGCCCGCTTCCTGGAGGGCCGCGGAGCGCTCCTCCTCCTCGGCCGCGAGGCGCTCGCCGTCCTCGGCGGCCGTGTGCAGGGCCCGTACGAGATCGGCGGCGGCCTTGGCGCGGGCGGCGAGGGCGGGGGCCGCGTCGCGTTCGGCCTCCTGGATGGCGGCGGCCACGCGGGCCGAGCGGTCGGCGGCGGCGCGGTGGCGCAGGACGGCCTCGGCGGCCTGCCAGGCGGAGTGGAGCGTACGGGCGTCGGCCAGTTCGCGGCGCTGCGCGGCGGCGGCCTTCTCGGCGACGGCGAGCGCCAACGAGGCGTGGCGGTAGGCGAGTTCGGAGGCGATCAGGGAGCTGCGGCCGCGGGCCTGCTCGGCGAGGGTGACGTGCTGGGCGGCGGCGGTGACCTGGTGGGCGAGGTCGGCGGCGCGGCCGCGCTCTTCGGCGGCGCGGGCCGAGAGGCGGCGCGCGAGCCTGCGGGTGCGCCGTTCGGCCGCGGCGTGGACGTCACGGGCCCGGGCGCGGGTGTCGGCGGCTTCGACGATGCGGTTCAGGAGGTCGACCGAGCCGGCGGTGAAGTCGCGCTCCGCGGTGAGTTCGGCGCGTCGGCCGAGCTTGTTGCCGAAGCCGCTGACCAGGTCGGCGAGGCCGTCGGTGTCGCGGGTGTCGGTGACGGCGCGCAGGAGCAGGTCGGTGAAGTCGGAGTCCTTCTTGACCGCGAACAGGCCGGCGGCCTCGCCCTCGTCGGCGTTCATCTCCCGCTGGTAGCGGAAGAGTTCGGGGTCGAGACCGAGCTCGCCGAGGTGCTCGTTCCAGCGGTCGTGGATCTCTTCCCAGTACACCTCGAGATGGGGGTAGACCTTGGCCGCCTCGGTGATGGCGTCGCGGAAGCCCTTCATGGTGCGGCGCCGGCCCTGGGCGCCCGAGGCGCCCTCGGCGGACGGCCGCATCGCGCTGGACTCGGCGACCGGCAGCGAGTCGAGGCTGAGGCCGGGGCCCGGCCGGAAGGAGTACCAGGCCTCGGCGAACTTCCTTGGATCGTTGGAGACTTGGCGCCCGCGCCACTCACTGACCTTGCCGACCACGACGAGTTCGCCGGTCAGGGTGTGCTGCCACTCCAAGGCGACGTGCCCGCAGTCGTCGGCGAGCAGGAATTTGCGCAGGACGCCGGAGCTGGCGCCGCCCAGGGTGTTGCGGTGGCCCGGCAGCATCACCGAGAAGATCAGCTTCAGCAGTACGGACTTGCCGCCGCCGTTCTCCAGGAAGAGCACGCCCGCGGGCGCGGGGCGGCGCGGCGGGCCGACCGGCTCGTCCTCGAAGAACTCGGCCTGCGCGGGGGCCGGGTTGGGCACGGGCGCGCCGACTCCCCGCAGGTCAAGCACGGTGTCGGCATAGCGCGCACCGGCAGGCCCGATGGAGTAGAGGCGGACCCGGGACAGCTCGTACATGTCGGCGGACTCTCGTGGTGGTGGGGGGCGGAGGGGGGAGGCGGCGTCAGGAGTGGAACGGCAGTCCGGCGTCGGCCACCAGTTCCAGGTCGTCGGCGTCGGGCGGCGGCAGCAGGGTGGCGCCGCCGTCGGTGACCGCGACCACGCCGAGCTCGATCAGCTCGGTGAGGGCGGCGCTGCCCGCCATGTCGCGGACCTGCAACTGGTAGCGGGCGGTGGTGCGGTAGGCGCCGCCCGCGTCGTCCCCGGTCCGCTGGAGGAAGCCGGATTCGGTGAGGAAGGCGACCGCCTTGGCGACGATGCCGGTGGTGGAACCGGCGAGTCGGCGGGCGTCCTTGGTGGCGCCGGTGGAGCTGCGCCGCGCGTAGATCCGCCAGGCGGCCTCCAGGCCGGGGGCGCCGGTCTCCGGGTCGGTGTTCTCGCCGGTCTCCTCGGCCCGCTCTTCGAGGCGGCGGCAGGCCTGCCGGACGAACGCGTCCACGCCGTTGACGGTGATACGGCCGATGTAGCCGTCGTCGGCGAGGTCCTCGGGGCGGGGGAACGCGAGGGCGGCGACGGCGAGATGGGCCAGGCCGTGCAGGAAGCGGTCGGCGGAGTCGGGGGCGGCGGCGCGGCGGGCGTAGTCGCCCATGCGGACGGCGAAGACGGAGTCCTCGGCGGCGGTCACGGCCATGCCGGCGCGGGGGGACACCTCCAGGACGATCAGGCCGAGCCCCGCGGCGACGGCGTCGGCGAGCCGCGCGAAGGCGGGGTCCTCGCGGTGGCGGCGGAGCAGTTCGGCGTACTCCGCGTCGCGGGCCGGCAGCAGTTTGGGCTGGAGGCCGAAGGCGACGAGCCGGGCGGCGTCGGCGGCGTCGGCGGGGGTGATCCGGCCCTCGCCGCCGGTGCCGGTCGCCGCGGGCGCCGGGGCGTCGTCGCCGAAGGCGGGCTCGGGGTGCTGATCGGTCACGGGTGCTCCATCGTGCGGTGGTGGTGGTGCGTGTGCTCGACTGCGGGGGGCTGGGCGCCTGCGGCGGGCGGTTTCCCCACCCCGCCCCTTCCCGCAACCCTCCGGGGGTGAGAAGGGAAAGGGAGGGCGGTCGTCCTGAGGGCTGCGCCCCCAGACCCCCACGGTGGCTGCGCCCCTCGACCCCGCGGCAGCGCCGATTCCAGCCCCTTCGGCGTGCTGGGGGCCGGGTCTGGGTAACACCGGCCCCCAGACCTCGGCGCAGGCCAATTCAGCCCCTCCGGCGTTTGAGGAGCGGGGTCTGGGGCGGAGCCCCAGGAGTACGGACCCGCGGTCGGACGCCCACACCCGGAGGGGTTCGGGAAGGGGCGGGGTGGGGGAAATCTCACGCCGCCTCCGTCCGGCCCGCGGCCATTCCCACCGTGTCGAGCAGTGCCGTGCCCACGATCAGGTCCGCGCCGCCGAACTCCGGGTCGTCGAGGTGCGCGCCGTCGTCGACCGCGAACAACAGCCGCTCCTCGCCCTGGCGGTAGGCCGTGCCGACCGGCGGGCTCGCCGCGTGGACCGCCAACAGGGCGACCAGATAAGGCAGTTCGGGGTCGAGCAGGCGGGCCTCGGCGAGCAGGCCCGACAGTCGGCGGGGCGCGTCGTGCTCCAGGTCGAGCAGGCGCATCGCGGCGGCGAGCTGCTCCTCGCTGAACCGGCTGTCGTCGGGGGTGGCGATCAGCTCGGGCTCGGGCATCTCCGCGCCGAGGTGCTCCCGTTCCACGGGCGGGGTGAGCAGTATGTCCACCAGGTCGCCGACGCGCACCGCCACCGGGGTACGGGGGCCGGTGCCGCGGGCGAAGAAGGCGTCGGTCACCCGGATCGCCTGTTCCACCGGCAGCGGCAGCAGCGGGGCGACCAGCTGGCCGTACAGGTCGAGGCCGGAGCGGGCGGCGGGGCGGGCGAAGGCCTGGCGGTCCTGTTCGGCGCGGAAGAGCGGGCCGGCCTCCAGGAGGCGGGACTGGAGCTGGGTGTGGCGGCGGATGCAGTCCTTGACGATGTCGACGAGCTCGGCGGCGCGGCGCTTGTGCTCCGGGTCCTCCGCCTCGTCGCGGGCCTTGCGGATGTTGGTGAGGATCGCGTTCTCGTGCCGGTAGCGGTCGGCGACGTGGTCGAGGGCCTCGGCGATCATGTCCGGCACCGCGTTGAGCCAGTCGACCGCGCGCACGTTGCGCCGGGTGGCCTCCAGGGTGCGCCGGAGCGTCTCGGCGTACTGCACCGTGCGGTAGCGGGCCTGTTCGGCGGCGAGCTGGGCGTCGGCGAGGCGGCCGCGGCTGATGAGGACCTCCAGCTTGACCTCGGCCGCGATCTGGGCGCTGGTGACATCGGTGTCGAGGGCGCCGACCAGGACGTTGACGGCTTCGTCGGTGGTGCGTAGATAGACGGCGCCGCCGTAGCCGGGGACCTCTTCGAGGAGCTTGAAGTCGTAGTCCCTGCGGACGTAGACGCCGTCGGGGTTGAACGTGCCGTACACCGCGCGGAAGCCCCGGTCCACGCTGCCCACGTTGATCAGGTTCTCCAGGACCCAGCGGGCCACCCGCTCGTGCTCGGCGGTGGGCCGGTCCGGTGCCTGGGCGGCCACGCGCGGGATGAGCCGGGCGACGATCTGCTCGTGGTCGGCGCCCGTGTCGAAGTCCATGTTCAGGGTGACGAGGTCGATGGAGGCGAGGGCCACCTCGGCCATCGCGTACACCGAGTACTCCCCCGCGAGGTTGGCCTTGCGCACGTCGAGGTCGTGCAGCGGGGCGGTGCAGGCGAGCGCGCGCAGCCGGCGCGCGAGGCCCTCGTCGGCGGCCGGGCCCGGTGCTGGGCGCGCCGCCGCGCTGAGCTGGGGCGGAACGGATTCCGTCGAGGCAGGCGAAGTCACGCTGGACAGATTAGGTCCTCGCACTGACAACGGTCGAAACGGCGCAGATCAGCCCTGGGGTTCGGGGCCGTGGCCCGGGTCAGGCGGAAGCGTCCGCGACCAGCTTTCCGTACGCCCGCACGAGCTGGGCGCGCGAGTCGTCGAGGTAGTCGGCGAGCAGCAGCCCGGCCTTGTCCCGCTCGCCCGCGCGCAGCGCTTCCAGGATCCGCCGGTTGCGTACGAGGTAGGGCTGGTGGAGGCGGCGGGGGTCGTCCACCACGTGGAAGGCCAGGCGGAGTTCGGCAAGGACGCCCCGCATGAGCTCGTCGGTGCGGGGGCTGCCCGCGAGGCCGACGAGTTCGCGGTGGAAGTGGATGTTGGCGGTGGAGACGCCCTGCCAGTCGCCCTCCCGGGCCGCGCTTTCGCCGGCCGAGACGGCCGCGTCGAGCCCGTCGAGCCAGCCCGGGGGGTGGGGCGGTTCGCCGAGCGCCTGGACGACGGCGCATTCGACCAGGCGCCGGGTGCGGTAGATGTCCGTCACGTCCTCGACGGCGAGGACCCGGACGAAGACCCCGCGGTTGAGTTCGTGGACGAGCAGCCGTTCGTGGGTGAGCAGTCGGAACGCCTCGCGCAGGGTGTTGCGCGAGACCCCGAGGGCCTTGCCGATGGCGTCCTCGGCGAGGCGGTCCCCCGGAGGGAAGAGGCCTTCGGCGATCCGGGTGCGCAGGATGTCCGCGACCCGCTCGGCGGTGCTGGTGCGACCCAGCAGAGCGCGGTCCTCGGCAAGTCGCCCGATGTCCCGGTCCGTTGTCGCCACGGCGCCCTCTCTCCCCGCCGGCCGCTGCCGCCGACGCGAGGACCCATCGTAGAAGGACCGTGAGGACATGAGGAAGCGGGAACGTCTCGGCATGAGTCTTGTCGGATCGTTCAACAATCCCCTACGTTGGAGCGACCGCACGGTCTCGGCAGCCCTCTCATCCCCTCCTGCGAGGTGCACATGAGCACGACCAAGGCACAGCCGCAGCACGGTCAACACCCGCACCACAACGGCCCGTTCGGATGGCTCAGGGCCCTCGGCCCCGGCGGCCGGCGCGCCTTCGGGGGCGCCTTCGGCGGCTACGCCCTCGACTCGTACGACTTCTTCACCCTCCCGCTCACCATGGTCGCGATCTCCGCCTACTTCGGGCTCGACACCGGCCGGACCGGACTGCTCACCACGGTGACCCTGGTGGTCTCGGCCGTGGGCGGCGCGCTCGCCGGGGTGGTCGCCGACCGCATCGGCCGGGTCAAGGCGCTGATGATCACGGTGGGCACCTATGCGGTGTTCACCGTCCTGTGCGGCTTCGCGTCCAGCTACGAGATGCTCCTCGTCTTCCGCGCCCTCCAGGGACTCGGCTTCGGAGGCGAGTGGGCGGTCGGCGCGATCCTGGTCGCCGAGTACGCCTCGGCCAGGCACCGCGGCCGCACCCTGGGCGCGGTGCAGAGCGCGTGGGCGGCCGGCTGGGCGCTCGCCGTGGTCGTCTCCACCCTGGTGTTCCAGTACGTGGACGAGGACACCGCCTGGCGCGTGGTGTTCTGGACCGGGGCGCTGCCCGCGCTCCTGCTCGTCCATGTGCGCCGCAACGTCGAGGACGCCCCCGAGGCGGCCGAGCGACGGCTCGCCACCGCCCGCACCACGAGCGGCGGCGCCACCTTCGCCGCGATCTTCCGGGGCCCGCTGCTGCGCACCACTCTGTTCGCGGTGCTGCTCTCCACCGGCGTCCAGGGCGGCTACTACACGCTGGCGACCTGGGTGCCCACCTTCCTCAAGAGCGAGCGGCACCTCACCGTGGTCGGCACCGGCGGCTATCTGACCTTCCTGATCTCCGGCGCCTTCCTCGGCTATCTGACCGGGGGCCACCTCACCGACCGGCTCGGCCGGAAGAAGAACATCGCCCTGTTCGCAGTGGCGTCGGCCCTGTGCATCCTCCTGTACACGCACCTTCCGTCGGGGGCGAACACCCTGCTCCTGGTGCTCGGCTTCCCCCTCGGCTTCTGCATGTCGGCGATCTTCAGCGGCTTCGGCTCGTTCCTGAGCGAGCTGTACCCGACGGCCGTGCGCGGCACCGGTCAGGGCTTCACGTACAACACCGGGCGGGCCGTGGGCGCCCTCTTCCCCACCCTGGTCGGCTATCTCGCCGACAGCTGGGGCGTCGGCGGAGCGCTGGTCTTCGGCGCGGTCGGCTACGCGATCGCCGTACTCGCCCTGCTCGGGCTGCCCGAGACGCGCGGACAGGAGCTGTCGTGACCGGCCTCGAACCCGCCGCCCTGACGCCGCCGCACGAGGCGCGGGCCCTGTTCCGTTCCGGTACGGACGTGCCGACGGCGGGCTGGGCGCCCGGCCACACCCAGGCGAACCTGGTCGCCGTGCCCGCCGACTGGGCCGAGGACGTGCGGCAGTTCTGCGCGCGCAATCCCCAGCCCTGCCCCGTCCTCGACGTCACGGAGCCCGGCTCCTTCACGACGCGGCTGGCCCCCGCGTCCGATCTGCGCTCGGACGTTCCCCGCTACCGGATCTGGGAGAACGGTGAACTCGTCGCCGAGCCGGTCGACGCCACCGACTGGTGGCGCGCGGACCTGGTGACGTTCCTCATCGGGTGCAGCTTCACCTTCGAGTCCCAACTGGCCGCCGAGGGCGTGCCGTTGCGCCACATCGAGCAGGGCCGCAACGTCTCGATGTACGTGACGAACCGGCCGTGCCGGCCGGCGGGGCGGCTCAGCGGCCCGCTGGTGGTGTCGATGCGGCCGGTCCCGGCCGCCCTTGTGGCCACGGCCTGCCGGGTGACCCGGGCGATGCCCGCGGTGCACGGCGCGCCCGTCCACTCGGGCGATCCCGCCGCTCTCGGCATCAAGGACCTGTCCCGGCCCGACTTCGGAGACCCGGTGGTGGCCGAGCCGGGGGACGTACCGGTCTTCTGGGCCTGCGGGGTCACTCCGCAGGCCGCGGTGATGGCGTCCCGGCCGCCGTTCGCGCTCACGCACGCGCCCGGCCGGATGTTCCTCACCGACGTCCGCGACGAGCACTACCGGATCCGCTGAACCACCCGGGCCGGCGGCCCTCCCGAGCGGGCGTCCGGCGCCCGCTCGGGGCACACTGCACCACAGGACCACACACCCTCGTGAACAGGAGAATCCGCGCCCATGACCCGGTCCGCGACGACGTCGATCGACCTCAATGCCGACCTCGGCGAGGGCTTCGGCCACTGGCGGCTGACCGACGACGAACACCTGCTGTCCGTCGTCACCAGCGCCAATGTGGCCTGCGGCTTCCACGCGGGCGATCCGGCCATCATGCGGCGGGTCTGCGACCTGGCGGCCGAGCGCGGCGTCCGTATCGGCGCGCAGGTCTCCTACCGGGACCTCGCGGGCTTCGGCCGACGCTCCATGGATGTGCCGCCCGCCGAGCTGGCCGCCGAAGTCGCCTACCAGATCGGCGCGTTGGAGGTCTTCGCACGCGCGGCGGGCAGCCGCGTCGCGTACGTCAAACCGCACGGCGCGCTCTACAACCGCGTCGTGCACGACGAGGAGCAGGCGGCGGCCGTCGTGGCCGGGGTGCTCCTCGCGGGCGAGGGGCGCGCCGTCCTCGGGCTTCCGGGGTCGCGGTTGCTGGCGGCGGCCGAGGAGGCCGGGCTGCCCGTGGTCACCGAAGCGTTCGCGGACCGCGCCTACACCGCGCGGGCCACCCTGGTGCCGCGCGGCACCGCGGGCGCGGTCGTCAGCGACCCGGACGCGGTGGTGGCGCGGGCCGTGTCGATGGCCCTGGACGGCACCGTGGTGGCCGCGTCGGGTGAGCCCGTCCCGGTCGGGGCCGGCTCGCTGTGCGTGCACGGGGACACCCCGGGCGCGGTGGAGCTGGCCCGGCGGGTGCGGGCCGCCCTGGAAGCGGCGGGCGTCCGGGTGGCGGCGTTCTCGTGAGCGGCCCGCGCGTCCTGCCGGTCGGGGACCACGCCCTGCTGGTCGAGCTCGACAGCGGCGAGGCGGCCGGCGCCCTGCACGCCGAGTTGGTACGCCGCCGCGCCGCCGGAACGCTTCCCCTGGTGCGCGAGATCGTGCCCGCGGCCCGCACCGTCCTGCTCGACGGAGTGGACGATCCGCCCGCGCTGGCCGCCCAGTTGACCACCTGGGACATCCCTCCCCTGGAGTCCGGTGCCGAGGAGACGGTGGAGATCCCGGTGCGCTACGACGGCCCCGATCTCGCGGACGTCGCCGCCCGGTGGCGGGTGTCGGAGCGGGAGGCCGTACGCATCCACTCCTCGGCCGAGTTCCGGGTCGCCTTCTGCGGATTCGCGCCCGGCTTCGCCTACCTCACCGGGCTCGGCGAGCGCTACGCGGTGCCGCGCCGGGCCACCCCCCGCACCGCCGTCCCCGCCGGGTCGGTGGCCCTGGCGGGCGAGTACACCGGGGTCTACCCGCGCTCCTCCCCCGGCGGCTGGCAGCTGATCGGCACCACGGACGCGCCGCTGTGGGACCCGCACCGCGAGCCCGCCGCGCTGCTCACCCCGGGCACCCGGGTCCGCTTCGTCCCCCGGCCGCCCCGATGACCGACCGGGCCCTGTCCGTCGTACGGGCCGGGGCGCTCACCTGCGTACAGGACGAGGGGCGCTTCGGGTACGCACACCTGGGGGTGCCGCGGTCGGGCGCGCTCGACCTGCCGGCGAGCCGGCTCGCCAACCGGCTGGTCGGCAACGCCCCGGGCGCCGCCGTGCTCGAAACGACCCTCAACGGGTGTGCGGTACGGCCCCGTTGCGCGGTCACGGTCGCGGTGACCGGGGCGCCCTGCCCGGTCGCGGTGGAGGGCCGGGCGGTGGCCTGGGGCGCCCCGGTGCGGGTGCCCTCGGGGGCCGTCGTCGAGGTGGGCGCGGCGACCCGGGGGGTGCGCTCGTATCTGGCGTTCTCGGGCGGCATCACCGTCGAGGCGGTGCTCGGCAGCCGCTCCACCGACCTTCTGTCGGGCCTCGGCCCGCCGCCGCTCAGGGACGGCGCCGTGCTGCCCCTTGGCCGGCCGGAGCGCGGGTGTCCGCACGTTGACGTGGCGCCCGCGCCGGGGGTGGCGGACGAGCTCGTGCTGCGGGTGCGTCCGGGGCCGCGCGCGGACTGGTTCACGGCGGACGCGCCGCGCGTGCTGGCGACCGGGCGCTATCGGGTGTCCTCGGCGAGCAACCGCATCGGCCTGCGCACCGAGGGGCCGGCGCTGCGCCGCGCCGTGGAGGGTGAACTGCCCAGTGAGGGAATGGTGTTGGGGGCGGTACAGGTGCCTCCGGACGGGCTGCCGGTGGTCTTTCTCGCCGATCATCCGACGACCGGGGGCTATCCGGTGATCGGCGTCGTCCCCGAGCCGGATCTGGCGGCCGCCGCCCAGGCCGGGCCGGGTACACCGCTCAGGTTCGTGCTGGGACGCCGGCTGTGATGCGGCGCGTGGGTCCGGCGAGGCGTCGGGCTCGCGGGGCGGCCGGGGACGGCCGGGCGTCGAAGCGCCGGGTCCGTGTGCCGCGAGGGCGCCCGCGGGGCGGGCGCGGCGCGTCAGAGCCCTCCCCCGTGGCCATAGGCCGGGGCTGTGACGTGCGGTGGGTGACCGTCCGGGCGGGTGCCCTGCGGTCGGCGGGGCGTCGAGGGCCCCGGTCGGCCGTGGGTCACACGGCGGTGGTGTCCGGTCCGAGCCGGTCGTGGATGGCGCTCTGCACCTCGGCCTCCTCGGCCGGGTCGGCGGCGAGCCTGCGCAGTCGGTCCGCCACCCGGGCGTCCACGAGTTCGGCGTACTGGGCCGCCACTTCCCGCGTGGTCTCCTCGCAGTCCCACAGGCATTCGACGGCGAAGCCGGTGGCGAAGGAGGGGTCCGTCGCGGCGAGCGCGCGGGCGGTGCGTCCGCGCAGCTGCGAGGAGGCGGTCTCGCGGTACACGTGCCGCAGGACCGGGGCCGCGCATCCGATGCCGAGCCGTCCCGCCCCGTCGACGAGGGCCCGCAGCAGCGGGGCGTCGGGGCCTTCGGAGCGTACGGTCTCGCGCAGTGCGCCGAGCACCAGCTTCTCGTCGCCTGCCTCGCCCCGGGAGGCGAGCACACTGGCGGCGGAGGCGCCCAGTTCGTCGGGGCGCTGGGCCCAGCCGCGGGCCCGGTCGACGGCCTCGGCGCCGCACATCCGCTCGAAGGCGTGCACGGCGGCCTCGGCCGCGATGGGCGAGCCGGTCGAGACGGCCGCCTCGATCAGGTCGAGGACGCGGGCGTCGCGGGACTCGGCGAGATAGTGCAGGGCCGCGCCGCGCGCTCCGTCGGTGCCGGAGCGGGCCGCCTCGATGATGGCGTCCCGGTCCTCCGGGCCTGCGACGGCGCCGAGGCAGCGGGCAGCGGGCAGATGCAGGACCGCGCCGCGCTCCAGGCCCTCGTCGGCCCAGTCGAAGACGGCAGCCACGCTCCAGCCGGGGCGTGGGCCCGAGGGCCGCAGCTGGCGCTGCCAGCGGTCGAAGGATCCGGCCTCCTGGGCGGCCCGCACCCGGGCGCCCACGCCGGGGCGCGGATCCTCGGCCCACAGCCGCCAGGGACGTGGCTCGAAGGCGTCGCGCACGGTGGCGGCGAGCTCGGCGTCGCCGTGCGCATCGGCGCTGAAGCGGCCGAGCACGGACGTGGCGAGGGCGCGCAGGCCCGCGTCGTCGTCGCGCAGCGCGAGCTCGTCCAGGGCCCAGGCCCAGTTGGAACCCGTCGCGGCGTAGCGGCGGAGCAGCGCGAGCGCGTCGTTCCTGCCGTACGAGGCGAGGTGGCCCAGGACGGCGAGGGCGAGCCCGGTCCTGGTGTCCTCGGTGTCGAGGAGGTCCTCGGCGCCGAAGAGGTGGTGCTCGATCTGGTCGAGCTCACCGTCGAGATCCAGGAAGAGGCGCGCGTAGTAGAGGGAGCGGTTCTCGACCTGCCAGTCGTGGCGGGGGTCGCTCAGAACGCAGTGGTTGAGGGCCGCCAGGGCCTCGTCGCGCGGGGCGGCCAGCGCGTGCAGGGTGCCGTCGCCGCGGCCCCGCTGCAACAGACCGAGCAGCGTGCCGCTCGGCGCTATGACTGGATCGAACATGGGAATAGCCTCACATCAAGCTGTCGACGCAACCGGGGGATTCGTGCCTTGCCCTAGGCCGCGCAGCAACATGAGGGGTCGCCCGCCGTCTTCTGCTTGGTGTAGACCATCTTCCTGCCTCTCGTCGTGGTCCCCGATGAAGGGACCCTGCCCCCGATGTAGGGGTTCGACGTCATGATGACCCAGCCATTTCGCCATCGCGACCACATTTACGGCGCCCCTCTCCCCGGGCTCTTCGGTGGATCCCCCGTAAACGCTCGGTGGACGCTCAGTTGGCGCCGAACAGGGCGAGCAGTTCCGTCTTGCCGAACATCCGGGCGGTGTCGACCGCGGAGGGCGTCCCGGCGGAAGGATCGGCTCCGCCGGCGAGGAGGGCCTTGATCACGGCGTCCTCGCCCTTGAAGACGGCGCCGGCGAGCGGCGTCTGGCCCCGGTCGTTGGCGCGGTCGGCCTCGGCGCCGCGGGCCAGCAGGGCGGCGACGGCCTCCGCGTGGCCGTGGTAGGCGGCCAGCATGACGAGCGAGTCGCCGCGGTCGTTGGTGAGGTTCGCGGACACCCCGGCGTCGACGTATGCGGCGAGCGCCTCGGCCTCTCCCTGACGGGCCAGCTCGAAGATCCTGGACGCCAGCTCGACCACCTCGGGATCGAGTTCCTCGCTCATCGAAAACTCCTTAGGGGCAACGGAACAAACCCGCACGGCGACAGCGCCGTACGAGTGAATCGACAGGGTACTGCCCACCGCCCGACAGGACGCGGCCCACCGGCGGCAAAGATCACCGCGAGTGACGGTTTGGCGACCCGGCGGCCGCACAGTGTGCCGCCCCAGAGTGCTTTTCATATCCGCCACTCCAGTGAAATAGCGCCACTTTCACCCGTTTGCACCTTTTATCGCATAGATACTTCCTGTGAGCCTGGAAGAACTCATGGTGACCGTCCCCATCAACCAGGAGGCCCCAAATGATCCTGTCCATGTCAGGCGTGGTGCTGCTCGGAATCATCACCTTCCTCTTTTTCAAGAAGGACGGACTCAAGGCGTCGCACGCGCTCGTGTGCTCCCTCTTCGGCTTCTATCTCGCGGGCACCGCCATCGCCCCGAGCATCACGGCCGGAGGCGCGAGCCTCGCCGGCCTGCTGGGCGGGATCAAGTTCTGACCTCCCGCTGTCCTGCGCATCCCGGCAGTCACAACGGCAGATCCCACTGCGGACACAACTCCAGGAGAACGATGTGGCCCGGCGACCACTCCCCCGCATTCTGAGCAGCAGCAGCGCATCCATCGTTCGCAGCCGCGAGATCGTGCGCACGGCCGCCGACAGCGCCACCGACGTTCTCCATCCGCTCATCACGATCAGCCGCGGCCTGCGGCTGATCGCTGCCGCCCTGCGCGGCAGATGGGCCGCCACCCCCAAGGAGCGGCGCAGTCCCGCGCTGTTCCTGACGGCGGCCGTGGTCCTGGTCGTCGCGCTCATCCCGTACGGGCCGCTCCTCGCCCTGATCACGGTGATGGGCGCGGCCGCCTGGAAGGGCCGGGAGAAACCGGTCGTCAAGACCGGCCCCGACGAGGCCGAACTCGCCCGCCTCCAGGCGCTCTACGAGGCGCTCGTGCCGTACTTCTCGGTCCCGGAGGACCCGAACCCCCTCTTCGCCCACGGAGGCGAGTGGGACAAGACCTTCAGCGAGTACGCCTTCGACGACGGCGGCCGCTTGACCCGGCTCCGGGTGCGCTACCCGGCGTACTTCACCGACGGCGAGCCCGCCGCGCGCGCCCGCATCGAACAGCTGCTGCACGCCAAGTCGGGGCGTGGTCGCGAGTACCACTTCGTCTGGGACGAGGAGGGCAACCAGCTCGACATGACCGTCCTGAGGGCCCTTGAGACCTCGATCGCCGCCCAGCGCTTCGTGACCTCCCCGGGCGAGACCGTCCTCGGTTTCACCGACGCGGACGCCGTCCAGCGCAGAGTCCCGGTGACCGTGGGCGGGGAGACCCAGGACGCCCCGCCGGTCATCTGGCGCACCGGGCCCCGCTCCACCGAGCCCCACCTTCTGGTCGTCGGCCGGCCCGGCACGGGTACCACCACCCTGCTGCGCTCCATCGCGCTCCAGGCCCTGCACCACGGCGACCTGCTGATCGTCGAGGGCAGTGGGACCGGGGAGTACGCCTGTCTGACCGGCCGCTCGGGCGTGCTCGCCGTCGAGTGCGGCCTCGCCGGAGCGCTCGCCACCCTGGAGTGGGCCTCGCACGAGACCGAGCGCCGCCTCATCGCCGCCAACCGCGCCCGCCAGGCGGGCCGCCCGGCCCCCGAGGACATCAAGCGCCCACTGTGGATCCTGCTCGACCGGCCCAGCGTGTTCGCCGATCTGGCCGCGGCCGACGGCCGCACCGACCCGCAGCACCTGCTCCAGGTTCCGCTGCGCCACGGCCGGGCCGCCGGGGTGACGGTCGTGGTGGCCGAGCAGTTCGACACCCTGGACGACCTGTCGGAGCCGGTCCGCTCGCACACCCGGGCCCGGGTGGTGCTCGGCCCCGCTTCGCACGGCCAGGTCGAGTCGGTCCTTGGCGCGCCCCCGCACACCACGCCCACCCCCGACGTCCCGCCGGGCCGTGGCTACGCCCGCCTCGGCACCGGCCCGGTGCTGCGCCTCCAGGTCCCCGCCACCCCGGACCCCTACGACGACGCGACGACGGAGGCCCACCGCCAGGCCGTCCTTGACCTGCTCCCCGGCCGGGAGGCACCGGTGGAGGCGACCCCGGCCCAGGCATCTCCGGTGGACCCGACGCCGGTGGAGGCGGTCCCGGCGGAGGGCTAGCCCGCGGGCGCCCACCCGGTTCGGGCGGCTTGGGCCGAGGGGCCACGACCGGGGCGACCTCGCCCGGGGGCGGCTACGGCCGAGGTGGCTTCGACCGGGGGCCGCTATGACCGTGGTCGCTTCGACCGGAGGGCGGTTACGACCGGGGCGGCCTCGACCGAGGGCGGCCTAGACCGACACCCGTGACCACGTCTCAGGCGACGAAGGTCCGCGGCGGCTCCGCGCTTCCCGAGCCGCCGCCCGTCTCCACCAGCCGGGCCGCCGCCGCCAGCCGCACCGCCGCCTCCTCGGCGACCGGGCCGCCCACCGTGAACGGCAGCCGAACATAGCCCTCGAAGGCGCCGTCCACGCCGAAGCGCGGTCCCGACGGCACCCGCACCCCGACCCGTTCGCCGACCTCGGCCAGCCGGGACCCCGAGAGACCTCCAGTGCGCACCCACAACGTGAGGCCGCCGCGCGGCACATGGAACTCCCAGTCGGGCAGCTCCCGGCGCACCGCGGCGACCAGCGCGTCGCGGTTCTCCCGGGCCTGGGTGCGGCGCAGTTCGACCGCCTGCTCCCAACCCCCCGTCGCCATAAGCCAGTTGACGGCCAGCTGTTCCAGGACCGGGGTCCCCAGATCCGCGTACGCGCGGGCCGCGACGAGCGAGCGGATGATGTCGGGGGCGGCGCGCACCCAGCCGATGCGCATGCCGGCCCAGAACGCCTTGCTGGCCGAGCCGACCGTGAGGACGGTGGCCCCCGCCGGGTCGAAGGCGCAGACGGGGCGCGGCATGGCGAGCTCCTCGTCCAGCCACAGCTCGCTCATCGTCTCGTCGACGACGAGCACGGTGCCGGCCGAACGGGCCGCGTCCACGAGCTGGCGCCGCTGGTCCTCGTCGGCGAGCGCGCCGGTGGGGTTGTGGAAGTCCGCGACGACATAGGCGAGTCGGGGCGCCGCGTCCCTCAACACCTGGCGCCAGCGCGGCAGATCCCAGCCGGACAGGGCCTCGGCCATGGCGATCGGCACGAGTCGGGCGCCCGCCTCGCGCATGAGCTGAAGGATGTTGGCGTAGGAGGGCGACTCGACGGCGATGCGTTCACCGCGCCCGGCGAACAGATGACAGATGGCGTCCATCGCCCCCATCGCCCCGGTGGTGACCATGATCTGCTCGGGCATCGTCGGGATGCCGCGCGCGGTGTAGCGGTCGGCGAGCATCTGACGCAGCGCGGGCAGGCCCGCCGGGTAGTCGCCATGGGTGTGGGCGTACGGCGGAAGCTCTTCGAGCGCGCCCTGTACGCCACGGGTCAGCCAGGGTTCGGGGGCGGGCAGGGCCGCGCAGCCCAGGTCGATCATGGAGCCGAGCGACTCGGGCGGGAGCGGTTCGAGCCCCCGGCCGGGCAGCGGATGCCCCGCGGGCACGGCGGTCCAGCTGCCGGCGCCGCGCCTCGATTCGAGGAAGCCCTCGCCACGCAGCGCCTCGTAGGCGGCGGCCACCGTGGTGCGGCTCACCGACAGGGCGACGGCCAGTTCGCGTTCGGCGGGCAGCCGGGCGGCGGCCGGCACGCGGCCCTCCAGGACGAGCAGCCGGATCCCGTCGGCGAGCGCGCGGTAGGCGGGCGGCTTGCGCAGGCCCGTGCCCACCGGGCGGGGTTGCTGCGCCTTGAGCTGACGGGCGAGCTGGGCGGGCCCGATCGCCGAGGTCCACTGAGCCATCGAAGTCAGTCCACCTTCCCGGAATTGGCCATGGTTGGAGTCCATTTCCCCGCCACAGAGTGTCATGAGCCAGTCCACTACCACCACACCAGGGGGCCCCGCCTTGTCCACGCACCTCACCCGGAGGCTGCTCCAGCTCTATGTCGGCCTCGCCCTGTACGGCGTCAGCTCGGGGCTGCTGGTCCGCGCCGGGCTCGGCCTCGAACCGTGGGGGGTGCTGCACCAGGGCCTCGCGAAGCACACCGGTCTCTCGATCGGGGTCGTGTCGATCATCGTCGGGGCCGCGGTGCTGCTGCTGTGGATCCCTCTGCGCCAGCGACCGGGGCTCGGCACCGTCTCCAACGTCTTCGCGATCGGCGTCTTCATGGACGGCACGCTCGCCGTCGTCCCCGATGTGCGCGGGCTGCTCGCCCAGGTGCCGCTGACGGCCGCCGCGATCGTCTGCAACGGCGTCGCGACCGGCCTCTACATCTCGGCCCGTTTCGGCCCCGGCCCACGCGACGGCCTGATGACGGGCCTGCACCGGGCGACGGGCCGGTCGATCCGGCTGGTGCGCACCTCCCTCGAGGTCGTCGTGGTGGCGACGGGCTTCCTGCTCGGTGGTTCGCTCGGCGTCGGCACGGTCCTGTACGCCCTGGCGATCGGGCCGCTCGCCCAGTTCTTCCTCCGCGTCTTCGCGATCCCCGCCGGTGACCCGGGCCCGGCGCCCGCCGCCCCGGCACCGGTACGGGGCGCCGCGGGGCCTGAGCCGGCCCCGGAGCGCGCGATACTTCCCCGGTGACTCGCGTACGCCACCCTTATCTGGACCACCCCTCCCCCATCCCGTTCGCCCACCGCGGCGGGGCGGCCGACGGCATCGAGAACACCGCGGCCGCCTTCGAACGGGCCGCGGCGGCCGGGTACCGGTACTTCGAGACCGATGTGCACACCACGGCCGACGGACGGCTGGTCGCCTTCCACGACGCGACCCTGGACCGTGTCACCGACGCGCGCGGCAGGATCGCCGACCTTCCCTGGGACGAGGTCAGGCGGGCCCGGGTGGCCGGGCGCGAGCCCCTGCCCCTCTTCGAGGAGCTTCTGGAGGCGTTTCCCGCGGTCCGCTGGAACGTCGACCTCAAGGCCGAGTCCGCGCTCGTCCCGCTGATCGACCTGATCCGTCGCACCGCCGCCTGGGACCGGGTCTGCGTGGGCTCCTTCTCGGAGGCCCGGGTGGCCAGGGCCCACCGCCTCGCGGGCCCGCGCCTGGCCACGTCGTACGGCGTGCGGGGTGTCGCCGCGCTGCGGCTGCGCTCCTTCGGGATCCCGGCGCCGCTGCGCCCCGGCGCGGTGAGCGCCCAGGTGCCCGAGAGCCAGAGCGGCGTTCCGGTCGTGGACCGTCGCTTCGTCCGTACCGCGCATGCGCTCGGCCTGCACGTCCACGTGTGGACGATCAACGATCCCGCCCGGATGAGGGCGCTCCTCGACCTTGGCGTGGATGGCATCATGACCGATCATCTGGAGACACTGCGCACGGTACTGACCGACCGGGGAGCCTGGCACTGAGCCCACCCCGGCGGCACCGCTCGCGTACGGGCACGAGCGAGGGGGCGCGGGTTGAGCGCTGAGACCATGGACCGGGCGGACGACCGTCCGGTGAGCACGGCCGACCGCCGGCGGGAACAGCGCGGCTGGTACTTCTACGACTTCGCGTGCTCGGTGTATTCGACGAGCGTCCTGACCGTGTTCCTCGGCCCGTACCTGACCTCGATCGCCAAGTCGGCCGCCGACCCCGACGGATTCGTCCACCCCTTGGGCGTCCCGGTGCGCGCGGGGTCGCTCTTCGCGTACGCCGTCTCCGCCTCGGTGATCCTCGCGGTGGTCCTGATGCCGATCGTGGGCGCCGCGGCCGACCGCTCGGGGCGCAAGAAGCCGCTGCTCGCGGCGGCCGCCTACACGGGCGCGACGGCGACGGCCGGGATGTTCTTCCTGGACGGGCACCGCTATCTGCTGGGCGCGGCGCTCCTGATCGTCGCGAACGCGTCCCTGTCGGTCTCGATGGTCCTCTACAACGCCTACCTTCCGCAGATCGCGGGCCCCGAGGAGCGCGACCGGGTCTCCTCGCGCGGCTGGGCCTTCGGCTACACCTCGGGGGCGGGCGTCCTGGTGCTCAATCTGATCCTGTACTCGGGACACGACGGCTTCGGCCTGTCGGAGTCGACCGCGGTACGGATCTGTCTGGCCTCGGCGGGCGTGTGGTGGGGCGCGTTCACGCTGGTGCCCCTGCGGCGGCTGCGCGACCGCGAGGTGGCCGCGTCGGTCCCCGAGGGCAGGGTCGGGGCGGGCTGGCGGCAACTGGTGTCGACGCTGCGGGACATGCGGGCCCGCCCGCTGACCCTCGCGTTCCTGCTCGCGTACCTCATCTACAACGACGGCGTGCAGACGGTGATCTCACAGGCCTCGATCTACGGCTCCGAGGAACTCGGCCTCGATCAGAACACGCTCATCGTGGCCGTGCTCCTGGTGCAGGTGCTCGCGGTGGCGGGCGCGCTCGGCATGGGCCGGCTCGCGCGGACGTACGGCGCGAAGCGGACGATTCTGGGCTCGCTCGCCGTCTGGGCGGTGATCCTGGGGGTCGGTTTCTTCCTTCCGGCCCGCCAGCCGGTGCTGTTCTTCGTGCTCGCGGGCGCGATCGGGACGGTGCTTGGCGGCAGCCAGGCCCTGTCGAGGTCGCTGTTCTCACACATGGTGCCGAGCGGCAAGGAGGCCGAGTACTTCTCGGCCTACGAGATGAGCGACCGGGGCCTGAGCTGGCTGGGGCCATTGGTGTTCGGTCTCGCGTACCAGCTGACCGGCAGCTACCGGGATGCCATCATCTCGCTGGTGGTCTTCTTCGCGGTCGGTTTCGTGCTGCTCGCCCGGGTGCCGGTGCGGGCCGCCGTGGCCGCCGCGGGAAACCCCGTTCCGGCGCGGATTTAGACGTTGAAGTGAAAGGCCGGTAGTGTACGCCTTTGGCCTGCCAGGCGGACCGTTACTGCGTGCTACAGAAGCGAAGACGCTGGGTGACATCTGCTGCCAGATGTGACAAACCGGTCACTGGTGGGTACAACAAGGGGCGGCACGACGGCGACGCATGACCCAGAACGGGAATCTTTACCGCCGACCGGACGTTGACCGGATGACGACGACAGTGACACCTGTCCTGTGGGCGACAAGCCCGGGAGGCACGATTCATGAGTGAGCGAGCTCTTCGCGGCACGCGCCTCGTGGTGACGAGCTACGAGACCGACCGCGGCATCGATCTGGCCCCGCGCCAGGCCGTGGAGTACGCATGCGAGAAGGGACATCGCTTTGAGATGCCCTTCTCGGTGGAGGCGGAGATTCCGCCGGAGTGGGAGTGCAAGGTCTGCGGGGCCCCCGCACTCCTGGTGGACGGCGACGGCCCTGAAGAGAAGAAGGGCAAGCCCGCGCGTACGCACTGGGACATGCTCATGGAGCGGCGCACCCGCGAGGAGTTGGAGGAGGTTCTGGCCGAAAGGCTGGAGGTCCTTCGTTCCGGCACCATGAACATTGCCGTGCATCCGCGCGACAGTCGCAAGTCCGCCTGATCGCAGCGTTTCGGCGATACGGCACGCGTTAAAAGCTGAGGGCCGGTCACACCACCTGGTGTGACCGGCCCTCAGCTTGTGTCCGGGGCCGTCGCGCGGGCGCGGCGGAACGGGGGTTCTTCGCCTCAGGGGGTCAGCGGCGGCCGCGGCCCCCGGTCCTCGCCCGGGTAGGAGCCCGAGGAGTGGGCGGACGAGGACCCGGCGTCGTCGTGGATGACCTCGCCCGGCACGACCTTGCCGTCCGGGTGGTGGATACGCGCCTGCTGGAAGGCGTCGCCGAACGTGCCGGGGACGGCGGCCCGCATCCGCTTGTCCAGCGAGCGCTCGACGAAGCGGGACACGACCGTCCGTACCGGCGGCAGCAGACACAGCAGGCCGAGCGCGTCCGAGACGAACCCGGGGAGGATCAGGAGCAGGCCGCCCAGCATGGTCAGGGCGTTGCCCTCGCCGCCGGACCGCCTGCCCGAGGCGGACGCGCCCGAGGACGGGGCGCCGGACTGCTGCTCCCTGAACGTCTCCGTGAGGTTGCGGAAGGCCCGGCGGCCGGCCCGCTTGATGACATAGCCGCCGAGCAGCAGGCCGCCGATGAGCAGCAGCACCACCGTGAGGCCACTGGTGGCCCGGGCCACCACGGTGAGCAGCCAGATCTCCAGGACCAGCCAGGCGGCGATCCCCAGGGGTACGAAGGTGCGGGCGCGCGAGCGCTTGGGAGCTGTCGGAGGCGGAGTGCCGGTCGTCATGCTCCCAGTGTGCCTGGGAGCCGATCCGGACGGCGTAAGGAAACGATCAATACGCCCAGGTCATGCCGCCGTCCGCGCCGCGCCTGCCGGGGTGCCCGGGGCCGTCGGGACGCCCTCGCCCCGGGAAGGCCGACGACCTCAGCGGACACGGGGTTCAGGAAGCCCGACGGCTCAAGAAGGCTTGCGGCCCAGGAGCTTGTTGGCGCGGGAGCCGACACCCCAGGCGGTGACCCGCCAGAGCGCCTCGACCAGGATGTCGTTGCTCATCTTCGAGTCGCCGCGTTCACGCTCGACGAACGTGATGGGCACCTCCACCACGTGGTAGCCCGCGCCGACCGCGCGGCGGGCCAGGTCGACCTGGAAGCAGTAGCCGGCCGAGGCGACCTCTTCGAGGCCGAGGCCTTCGAGGGTCTCGCGGCGGAACGCCCGGAAGCCGCCGGTGACGTCGCGGATCGGGACGCCCAGGAGCAGCCGGGAGTAGGTGGAGCCGCCCCGCGAGATGTACTCGCGGTACTTGGGCCAGTTCACGATCCGGCCGCCGGGCACCCAGCGGGAGCCGAGCACCAGGTCGGCGCCCTTGAGGGCGGTGAGCAGCCGGGGCAGTTCCTCGGGCTGGTGGGAGCCGTCGGCGTCCATCTCGACGAGGACGCCGTAGTCGTGCTCGATGCCCCAGCGGAAGCCGGCCAGATAGGCGGCGCCGAGGCCTTCCTTGCCCTGGCGGTGCAGCACGTGCACCTGCTCGTCCTGGGCGGCGAGCTCGTCCGCGAACTTGCCCGTGCCGTCGGGGCTGTTGTCGTCGGCGACCAGGATGTGGGCCTCCGGGACCGCCGCTCTGACGCGGGCGACGATCGGCTTGATGTTCTCCGCCTCGTTGTAGGTCGGGATGATCACCAAGGCTCTGCCCAGCGGGCCGTACCGCCTCTGACCGCCGTCGTTCACTACTGCCCCTTATTGTCCGTACGCAGAGGACCACCATAGCGAGCGGTCGCGGGCGGCCCGCACCGCGAGGGTGGGGTGTCGGGTGTGCCCGGAGGCGGCGAGGGCGCTGCCGGGCGTCCGGAGCGCGTCGGTACTAGGGCCCGGCGCCCTTCGGGCCGACCTGGGACCCGCTGGCTGCGGGTCGACCGAGAGCCGTTGTCTACTGAGCGTCCGGGCCCCACCCGGGTCGCACCGTCCCCCGGCCCGCAGGGGGCAGGGGGGACCCCTTCGCGGCTGAAACCTTCCCTCGCCCCCGAGGCGCGGGCGCTGAACCTGGCTCCCAGTGGTGGTGCGCCGGTGCGGCACACCGCCCCATGACCCAGCGGCGTTCGACGACTTCGTGGAGGTTCAGCCGGTCGGGCGGTCCTGTGGTGGACTCGGCCGAACCTACCGGCCCGTTGCCGCGTTCTGTCAACAGCCGGGTGAGCTGCGACGTTTTGTCAAACGGCCAGGTCAGTGCCGAAGATCCGCAGGTCGTGGCGATGCCGTGACGGTGGCCCACCGAGCGGGGCCCCCGTCCCTGGATCACTCGTTCGGCCGCGCGAACACCGTCCGTCCGAACACCACGGTGCGCAGACAGACCGGGAGCGCGACGCCCGGGGTGAGGTCGGGCAGGCCCGGGGTGCCCGAGCGCGGGTCGGTGGACCAGCGGGCCACCCGGTCGTCCGGCGCCTGGACCACGAGCTCCTCGGCGCGCCAGACCGCGTAGTCGGCCGGGGCTCCGGGCACCAGGATCCCCGCGTCGTCCCGGCCGAGCGCCCGCCAGCCGCCCCGGGTGTGGGCGGTGAAGGCGGCGCGGGCCGAGATGCGGTGTTCGAGGGTGTGGTGGAAGGCGGCCGCGCGGACGGCGCCCCAGGGGTCGAGCGGGGTCACCGGGGCGTCGGAGCCGAACGCGAGGGGCACCCCCGCCCGCAGCAGGGCCGCGTACGGGTTGAGGGTGGCCGCACGCTCCGCGCCGAGCCGCTCCGCGTACATGCCGCTCTCGCCGCCCCACAGCGCGTCGAAGGCGGGCTGCACGGAGGCGGTGAGGCCGAACTCGGCGAAGGCGGCGATCGTGGCCGGGGTGAGCATCTCGGCGTGCTCCACGCGGTGCCGGGCGGCGCGGATCCGGGCGAGGCCGACCCGCTCGGCGGCGGCCCGTACGCCCTCGACAACGGCGCTGAGCGCGGCGTCCCCGATGGCGTGGAAACCGGCCTGGAGCCCGGCCTCCGTACAGGCGGACACGTGGTCGGCGACGTCGGCGGCGTCGAGGTGGTCGGTGCCGGTGCCGGGGGCGTCCGCGTAGGGGGCGTGCAGACAGGCGGTGTGGGAGCCGAGCGAGCCGTCGACGAAGAGGTCTCCGGCCGCGCCGACCGCGCCGAGTTCGCGGATGCGATCGGCGTCCTTGGCGCCCGCGACGCGTTCGGCCCAGTAGCCGAAGACCCGCGGGCCGCTCTCCTCGCGGGCCAGCGCCAGCAGCGAGGTGAAGTCGTCCTCGTCGGAGATGTCGGGGCCGCCGCACTCGTGGACGGTGCCGATGCCGAGCGAGGCGGCGTGCCGCAGCGCCGCGCGCTGGGCCTCGGCGCGCTGGCGCGGGGTGATCGCGCCGTGGGCGGCGGCCCGCACGGCGTGGTGGGCTGCGCCGGTGAGGGGCTCGCCGGGACGGAATCCGGCCAGCTCACGAACGCCGGGTACCAGGTCGAGCAGGGCCGTAGTGACGACGGCGGAGTGGACGTCGATGCGCGGCAGGTAGAGCGGGCGGCCGCCGGTGGCCGCGTCGAGTTCGGCGGGCGAGGGGTGGCGGCGCTCGGGCCAGCGGGCCGCGTCCCAGCCGCCGCCGAGCAGCACCCGGTCGTCGGGGCGGGCGGCGGCGTGGGCGCGCACGGCGTCGAGGGCCTCGGCGAGCGTGCGGGCGGAGGACAGGTCGAGGCCGGTGAGGGCGAGTCCGGTGGCGGTGGTGTGCACATGTGCGTCGGTGAACGCGGGGGTGACCAGGGCGCCTTCGAGGTCGACGACCTCGTCGACGCCGCTCGCGAAGGCGTCCGCGGCGCCTTCCGAGCCGACCCAGGCGACGTGCCCACGTTCGACGACCATCGCGGTGGCGAAGGGGTCGGCGGGGCTGTGCACGTCGCCGCCGCGCAGCAGGACGGTGCGGTGGGCGGTCGTTGCGGGGGCGTCGGGTGCGGAACTCGCGGAACTCATGGGGACAGCCTAGATATGCGGCGGCCGTGCCTCGTACGGGGTGGACAGGACCACGGTCGTACGGGTCGAGACGCCCGCCAGGGTCCGGATCCGGGTCAGCAGGTGCTCCAGCTCCAGGGGGGTGGCGACGCGCACCTTGAGGATGTAGTTCTCGTCCCCGGCCACGCTGTGGCAGGCCTCCAGCTCGGGCACGTCCGCCAGGCGCTCGGCGATGTCGTCGGGGGCGCTGGGGTCGAAGGGCTTGACCGAGATGAACGCGGTCAGCGGCAGGCCCACCGCCTCGGGGTCCACGACGGCGGCGTATCCGCGGATGACCCCGCGCTGTTCGAGACGGCGTACCCGCTGGTGCACCGCCGAGGTGGACAGGCCGGTGGCCTTGCCCAGGTCGGTGTAGCTCATCCGCCCGTCCTTGACGAGCAGATCCACGATCTGACGGTCCAGCTCCTCCATGCGGATCAACCTATGGCCCCGGGTCGCTTCCGGCACAGTCGGGGAACGCCCTAAGGGGCATCTGCGGGTGTCATGTGACGAACACCACAGGTTCGGACACGGCTCGCCGGGGTTCGCGCGGTTATCGCCACGGCTTGGCGGGAAGTGCTTGCTTTGGTCGCGGCCACGGCGCAACGCCGGCCCACCCGAGGGGGAGTGTCCCAATGCAGAATTCCAAGCGCACCGCACGTTCGGAACGTGAACGTGGCGAACCGGAGCCCGTCGATATCGACGCATTCGTCGACGAGGACGACTCGCTCGACGCGTATGACACCTTTGAGATGTACCGGGTGATCTGCCCCGACTGCGCCCAGCCCATCGCGCTGCTCGCCGACGAGGACGAGCTCCCCGAGCACGCGCTGTGCCCGAGCCCGTGGAACCCGTTCGTGCTGACGGTGTGCGCCGGGACCGGGCGCCCCGCCGGCGCGGCGAAGGCGGCGGACGAGTCGCTGGCCGTCCAGGAGCAGGACACCGCCCTCCTGTTGACGCTCCCTCAGGGACTCGACTGGCGCACCCAGCCGTTCTCGCACGTCGGCGGCCCGGGCTCGCGACCGGTGCGGGTGCCGCAGATGCGTCGCGCCGCCTAGCGCCCGAGCCGCCGCGCGCCGGACGCCGCCGAGGGCGTCCGGCCGACGACCGCTCAACTCCAGTACGTGCCCCGCACCATGGCCTCCAGGCTGGCTCGGTGCAGGATCAGCGCGTCCGGGTCCGCAGGCGGTTCGACTTCGCCGAAGTGGAGCTGGCGGTAGGCGATCCGCAGCATGACCACGGCATGGCGCAGCGCGGCGTACAGCGTGTGGAACTCCATGTGGCGCGGGGTGTGGCCGGTGAGTTCGGCGTAGCGCCGCTCGATGTCCTCGCGCCGCAGGAAGTCGGGGAGGCCGAGCTGGCCGAAACTCACCGTGAGGTCCTGGAAGAAGCGGTGCAGGTAGACGGTCCAGCCGAGGTCGAGTTCGCGGGGGCCGCAGGCCGCCATCTCCCAGTCGAGGACGGCCGCCGCCTCGAACCCGTCGTAGACGATGTTCCCGATGCGGGCGTCGCCCCAGACGAGGCCGGAGGGCCCCTCGTCGTCGGGCCAGTGGGCGTCGAGCCAGTCGAAGGCCGCTTCGATGAGCGGTGACCGCGGGACGCCCTCAACCACCCATGTGTAGTAGGCCCGTTGGGCCTCGACATGGCGACGCAGCGGCGACCCCTTACCGGCCGGCAGCAGGAACTCGGCTTCCCGGCACGGGAATTGATCGTGCAGCCTGGCCAGGACGGAGACGGTGTTCTCCTGGAGCCGGGCGCGCTCGGCGTCGGTGGCGGCGTGCAGCCAATTGCCCTCGTACGTATAGGGCATGACGTCCGGCGGTACGCGTCCCTCCGCGCGGTCCATCACGAAGAACGGCGCACCGAGCGGCCCGGGGTCTTCTTCCAGCCAGCGCACCCGTGGCACGGGCACGTCGGTGTGCTCGGCGACCAGACGCATGACGCGGTGCTGGCGGGCCATGTCGTACACGGGGAAGACGGTGTACGCGGCCGGGTCGGCGGCGAGCCGCAGGGCGCAGGCGCGTACCGGGGTGTCGGGGTGCTCGATGTCGAAGAGCAGGGTCTCGCTGGACATGCCGTTGGAGGACGGCACCCGGATGGAGCCGACGCGGGCGCCGGGCAGCCGGGCGTCGAGCCAGGTGGTGAGCCGGCGGCCGACCTCCTCGGGGTCGCGCGTGGAGGTGCGGGGGCGTGGCGCGGTGGCCATGGGCGGTGCTCCCTTCCCGGGCGGTCCTCAGGGGGCGACGGAGGTGTGGTCCACGAAGCCGCTGGGGTCGTGCCGGCCGAAGCTGCCGTGCTCGAAGATCCCGTACCCGGTCCGCCCGTCGAGGGTGAAGCGGGCCGCGTGGTCGGTGACTCCATAGGCGGCCATCGGGTGGGCGCGGGGGTCGGACAGGTCGTAGACCTGGCGGTCGGTCCAGCCGCGGCCCTGCCAGGTGCCGTGCTGCCAGCCGTCGGCGGGCGGGTATCCGGCGCCGACGGCCAGGGGCGAGGAGGCGAGGATCTCCACACCGAGTTCGAGGGGTTTACGGGCCTGGTCGGTGAGGTGGATGACGGCGCGCTCGGGGTGGCGGGTACCGGGGCGGTAGACGATGTCGGCCTGGGGCCAGCCGAGTTGGGCATCGGGGTGGCCCGCGCGCACGAGGGAGGCCTCGTTGAGGGTGCGGTAGCCGTCGGCGTCCTCCTGCACGACGACCATGACGAACCGGTCGTCGAACCGGGCCGGCACCCAGAGCCAGTGGAAGCCCTCGGTCCGGTACTCCTCGCCGCGCCCGGCCTCCTCGCCGGGGATCGGCCGCACCCCCCAACTGCGGTCGCGCGTCCCGGTCCACTCCCCCGCCGTGACGGGTATCTCCTCGCCGCCGACCCGGATCACGCCGGCGCAGTGCCCCGCCTGCACGAACCGCCGCCCCTCCAGGGTGAGGCGGTCGCCGCGGCGCTGCACGTGATGGGGTTCCCACAGCGCGGGGAAGTCGGCGTTCCAGACGATGTCGTACGAGAGTGAACTCGGGTCGTCCGGATCGGGAGCGCAGTGCAGGCCGAGGCGGCGCAGCGGGACGTCGACGGTGATCCGCAAGGGGCCGACGCTCAGGTTCATACGGTCGTCCGTGAGGGCGCCGGAGGCGCGGACGGCGTGCAGGCGCGCTCCCACGCGGAGGGTGGCGTACGCGTCGATCACCCCGGTGTTGGGGTAGACCCCGAGCCCCGCGATGAGGAGGGCTCGGCCCTGGTGGTCGAAGGCGTGGAAGATGCAGCGGTCGTAGGCGTTGCGGTCGCCGGTCGCGACGTGGGCCATCGAGAGGGGGGTCTGGTGGATGGGGTACTCGTCGAGGGGGATGGGGCGGGACGGGGGCATCTTTGACCTCCTGTCGGACGGAAACCTGACGGTACGTCAGATAGCCCCACCAATCCAGACCCAGCCCCAAGCCCCGGCCCCCAGGGGCGTTTGCCCACCCACCCGCCCGTGCAGCGGATCGAAGGGTTCGGCCAGCCCCCGGGCCCCTTTGCCCACCCACCCGCCCGTAGGCGCAGGGTTGAATGGCCAGGGCCTCCTGGGGCTCTGCCCCAGACCCCGTTCGCGCCTAAAGGGCGCTCGTCCTCAATCGCCGGACAGGCTGAGGCGGCCGATGCGGCCCAGCACCGAGCATTTAAGGGGCGCGGGGAACTGCGCGACCAGCCACACACGGCGTGCAGACGAAAGCGGGGTTTCCTGGGGCTCCGCCCCAGACCCTGTTCGCGCCTGAAGGGCGCTCGTCCTCAATCTCCCCCAAGGCCTTAAGGGCCAGGGGGGACCCCCATGACAGGCTGAGGCGGCCGATGCGGCCCAGCACCGAGTAGCTAGGGGCGCGGGGAACTGCGCGACCAGCCACCTGCGGCCCGCAGGCGAAAACGGGTTTTCAGGGGCGCGGGGAACTGCGCGAGAGGCGACCGCGGGCCGCGGGGGCAGGCGGGTTTCAGGGGCGTGGGGAACTGCGCGAGATGGCCCGCTCGCAGGGGGTGCGCGCCGGGGGGACCCTGGGGGCCGGGGGCAACCCCGTACAGACGGGCGATTCCGCCGAGGGGTGACCACCCCTCGGCGGCCCGCGTTGGCCCAACCATGAGCCCGCTTCATTCGACCGCCCCCGGCCGAGGACGCCGCCGCCGCACGCCGCCCGCCTCCACCGCACCCCCAGAGGAATCGGTTCTTCGGTACGCCGACACCGATCCGCCCATCTATCAGTCCCTGCTGCGCCACTGGGCGAGCCGGGGGCGGACCCTGCCGGGGCGCCGTGACCAGGAGTGGGCCCGGATCGTGGCGGCCCCGGTGTGGCCGGGGCGCGAGGCGGCGGGGCTCAGCGGGTCTCAGGACCCGCGAGGTGGCGGGCGATGACCATGCGCTGGATCTGGTTGGTGCCCTCGACGATCTGAAGGACCTTCGCCTCGCGCATGAAGCGCTCGACGGGGAAGTCCGCGGTGTAGCCGTAGCCGCCGAGGACCTGGACCGCGTCCGTGGTCACCTTCATCGCCGCGTCCGTACAGAACAGCTTGGCCATCGCGGCCTGACGGGAGAAGGGGCGCCCGGCGTCACGGAGCCGGGCCGCGGCCAGGTACAGCGCGCGGCCCGCCTCGATCTGGGTCGCCATGTCCGCGAGCATGAAGCGCAGGCCCTGGAAGTCGGCGATGGGCCGGCCGAACTGTCGACGGCCGGTGGCGTAGGCGAGCGCCTCGTCGAGGGCGGCCTGGGCGACGCCGATGGCGCAGGCCGCGATGCCGAGGCGGCCGGAGTCGAGGGCGGAGAGGGCGATCGCGAAGCCCTGGCCCTCCTCGCCGATGCGGCGGGCGTCGGGGACGCGTACGCCGTCGAAGTGGAGCTGGGCGGTGGGCGAGCCCTTCATGCCCATCTTCTTCTCGGGGGCGGCCGGGTTCAGCCCCGCCGCGTCGCCCGGCACGAGGAACGCCGTGATGCCGCGGGCGCCCTCGCCTCCGGTGCGGGCCAGCACGGTGTAGAAGTCGGCGATCCCGCCGTGGGTGATCCAGGCCTTGGTGCCGGTGATGACCCAGTCCGAGCCGTCCCGCACCGCCTTGGTGCGCAGCGACGCCGCGTCCGAGCCCGAGGCCGGCTCGGAGAGGCAGTACGCGCCGAGGAGGCCGCCGCCGAGCATGGCGGGCAGGTGCTCGGTCTGCTGTTCCTTGGTGCCGTAGCCCGCGAGCGCGTGGCAGGCCAGCGAGTGGACGCTCACGCCGAGGCCGACCGTGAGGCGGGCCGACGCGAGCTCTTCCAGCACCTGGAGGTAGACCTCGTAGGGCTGGTCGCCGCCGCCGAACGCGGAGTCGTAGGGAAGGCCGAGGAGGCCGGACTCGGAGAGCAGGGTGAAGATCTCGCGCGGGAAGTGCCCGGCGTCCTCCTGCTCCGCGGCCCGAGGCGCGATCTCCCGCTGGACGATGTCGCGCACGAGGGCGACAAGGTCCCGGGCCTCTTCGGTGGGCAGCTGTCGTTCCACCGGCTGTGGGGCACGGTCGGGCATGGCGCGCTCTCCTCCCTGTCGGGCGCTTCGGCGGACGCACGCGCAGGGTGTGGCGGCGCCGCCGGTGACTCTGCTCTACGGCCGATGCCTTCCCTTCCGGGTCACGGAAGTAGCAGGCGGGTGGCCGTGGCGCTGTGAGTATGCCCGATCGGACGCGTCCCGTCACTGGCCCCAAGATCACGATTTCCCCGGGCCGCGCGCCGGACGCCGGGCCGGGCGTCGCGCCGGAGTTGAGCGCTCCGGAATTGGTCCGAACCATTGACCGCACTGGTCTAGTCCTTCTAGCGTTCCCTCTGGCGCCTTAGTGCGTTCATGTCAAAGCAGTCGTGCCCCGCCCCCCTCTCTCCCCTTTCCCACGAGGAGATCACGATGCTCGGACCCCGTCCTTCGCTCCCCCACGCCCCCGGCTCCGGCCGAGCCGGGACCACCGGCCGCTTCAAGGCGCTCGTCGCCGCCGCGTGCACCGCCGCGCTCGGCGTGACCCTGCTCGCCGGTGCGGGCAGCGCCACCGCCTCCCCCGAACGAGCGGCCCCGGCCCCGCAGACCGCTGCGGCCGGCTCCAAGGTCGTCGGATACTTCACCGACTGGGGCGTCTACCAGCGCAATTACCACGTCAAGAACATCGAGACCTCCGGCTCGGCCGCGAAGCTGACCCACATCAACTACGCGTTCGGCAACGTCACCGGAGGCAAGTGCGCCATCGGCGACGCCTATGCCGACTACCAGAAGACCTATGACGCCGCCTCCAGCGTGGACGGCACCGCCGACACCTGGGACCAGCCGGTCGCGGGCAGCATCAACCAGCTGCGCGAGCTCAAGAAGAAGCACCCCGGGCTCAAGGTGCTGTGGTCGTTCGGCGGTTGGACCTGGTCCGGTGGGTTCGCCGACGCCGCGAAGAACCCGGCCGCGTTCGCCTCCTCCTGCTACGGCCTGGTCAAGGACCCGCGCTGGGCGGACGTCTTCGACGGCATCGACATCGACTGGGAGTACCCGAACACCTGCGGCCTGTCGTGCGACACCAGCGGACGCGCGGCCTTCAAGAACCTTCTGGCGGCGCTGCGTTCGAAGTTCGGCGGGTCCAGTCTGGTCACCGCGGCCATCACCGCCGATGCCTCGGCGGGCGGCAAGATGGACGCCACCGACTACGCGGGCGCGGCGAGTTACGTCGACTGGTACAACCCGATGACCTACGACTTCTTCGGCGCCTGGGCCGCCAAGGGCCCGACCGCCCCGCACTCCCCGCTGACCTCCTACAGCGGCATCCCCACCCAGGGCTTCACCACCGACGCGGCCATCCAGAAGCTGAAGGGCCTCGGCATCCCGTCGGGCAAGCTCCTGCTCGGCATCGGCTTCTACGGGCGCGGCTGGACCGGCGTGACGCAGAAGGCGCCCGGCGGCACGGCGACGGGGCCCGCGGCGGGCACGTACGAGCAGGGCATCGAGGACTACAAGGTGCTCAAGACCAAGTGCCCCGCCAACGGCACGGTCGCCGGCACCGCGTACGCCTACTGCGGCACCGACTGGTGGAGCTACGACACCCCGTCCACCATCGCCGGGAAGATGACCTACAAGAACAACCAGGGGCTCGGCGGCACCTTCGTGTGGGAGCTGAGCGGCGACACCACCAACGGTGAGCTCATCAAGTCCGTTCACTGATAAGGGAGTTGAGCCCGAGGGGCGGATGGCCGTGGGCCGTCCGCCCCTTCGGCGCGCCTAGGGACCGTCCGGCTCCGGCGAGGGGCAGGACGGCTCGAACTCCTCGATGGTGTCCAGGGTGCGCCGCAGCATCCGCACCAGCAGTTCGCGCACGGTGTCGCGGGAGGGCTCCAGGGCGCCCAGCCAGTCCAGGGTGACGCTCTCCACGCTGCCCAGCCAGCCGAGCAGCGCGAGACGCGCCAGGACGGGGATGTCCCGGGTGCCGTAGGCGCCCTCGGCGAGGGTGGCGATCAGTTCCTGGCGCACCGCGTCCCGGATCGCCTGCACCTGGGTGTCGAAGCCGACGCCGCCGGTGACGATCGTGCGGTACGCCGCCTGGTGGTGCTCGGCGTAGCGGAGGTAGCCGTCGATGGTGCGGTGGACGCGTTCGGCGCGGGGCAGGTCGGTGTCGCTCCCGGCGCGGGACACCAGATCGGCGACGGAGTCCTCGACGATGGCCAGGTAGTAGCCCCGCTTGGACTTGAAGTAGTAGTAGATCAGGCCCTTGGCGACTTTGGCGTGCTTGGCGATGTCGTCCATCGACAGCGCGTCATAGGAGGTGTCGGCGAACAACTTGCGGCCGGTTGCGATGAGTTCGGAGCGACGGACCTGGGATCTCTCGGTCGTACCGCCCTGTTGACTATTATTCAAATTCGGCCCTACTCTCCAACTGCCACAGGATGCCCGCAGTATGGCAGACCTGCGTGCGCACCCCCCTGCACCGCCTCTTCGAAGCTTCGCCGTCTCGTACGGGAGGATCAAGTGAGCGCAGCCGCACGGCCGTTGGCCGAGGGAAGAACAGCCTGGAAGAAGACGGCGGTCGTCGCGCTGCCGGCGGTCGTCGCGGTCGGGATCATGGCCCATGTGATGGCCGAGGGCGCGCTCGCCGCGTCGTTCGCGGTCTCCGGGACCAGCTTCCAGGTCTCGTCGGGGAAGCTGACCAGCTCGGGGCTGTCCTCGTTCGTCCAGACGGACAAGTCGATCGACGGGAAGGGCCACCCGGTGGCGCTGCTCGGCATCGGTGACGCCAAGCTCAGCGACATCTGCCAGTCGGCCGAGGTGGGCACCCCGGTGGGGACGGTCGTGTTCAAGCTGACGGCGGGCGGTGACGCGGGCGAGGTGACCGCGAGCAGTCTGGTCATCGACGGCGAGGACCTGGTCGGCGACGCCCGGTTCGGCACCGCCGAGATCGGCCGGGACGCCTCAACTCTGGACGCCGTCAAGGGAGTTCAGGGCGAGAAGGGCAAGTTCGGACTTCAGGCCGGGGACATCGAGGTCGCGGGCGTGCGGTCGCACGCCTGGTCGGCGACCGGCGGCAACTTCCGGCTGAAGGGGATGAAGGTCGATGTGAGCCTCGGCGGCAAGAAGTGCTTCTGAGACGTCTCGGCCTGCTGAGGATCCCTCGCACCGGCGCGACCCCCACGCCCCGGCCGCCGGTGCGAGTGCAGGGCGCTTCCCCGGCACCCGGCCCCGCCGGCCCCCGGCCGGAAGGCGAACAAGATCGCGCCCCCCGGGGCGGGCCCGCCGACGGCGAGAGCCGGCGCCCGGTGCGGTTCGGGTGGCTGGACGAACGGCTGCCGCTGCCCGATGCGCGGCGGACGCTGCGCGGCTGGCGGCGGACCCGGCCGTTCTGGGCGGGCCTGTTCCTGCTCCTCGGCGGCGTCGAACTGCTCGTGGTGCCGCTGTCGCCCCTGACCATCCTGGTCAGCCTCGGCCTCGGCGGCATAGCGGCGATCGGCATCGGTCTCGCGCTCGCCGTCGCCGGCCTCTTCCTCTGGTTCCTGCCGCACACCCGCCACTATGTGTCCATCAACGCGCTGATCCTTTCGGTGCTCTCGTTCGCGGCCACCAACCTGGGCGGGTTCCTGATCGGGATGGCCCTCGGCATCACGGGCAGCGCGATGGGCTTCGCCTGGACGCCCCACGAGGAGGCGGGCCCCCGGGTGGCGGGCGTCCGCACCCAGCGCACCCTGGCCGCCGCCCTGCCCGTGGCCCTGCTCGTCACGCTCGGCGGGCGCCCCGCGGAGCAGCCGTCGGAGCCTCGCGGGATCACCGCCCCGGCCGTACCGCCCACGGTCACCACGACCCGCTTCTCGCCCCACGGCTTCCTGCTGGCGGGCGTGACGACCGTGCCGACCGCGCGCGGACCCCGCAAGGCCATGGTCCTGAGGATGACCTCGGCCTCGCTCACCGACTACCGCCTCCACACCCGGGACGGACACGACGAACTGGCCCTCGGCGCACGCTCGTTGGACCTGAAAGGACGGGTGACGCTCTATCTCACCAAGTTCAGCGGCTGCCTCGAAGGGCTGCTCTGCGTCACCTTCGACCCCGACACGCTTCCGGTGCCGCCGGTCGTCCCGCCGTTCGTCTTCATGACCGATGTGACGGCCGAACAGGCCCTGGTCACCTCGGACTCGATCACCGCGAACGGGCTGACCCTCGGGGCCTCGTGATCCAGGTCCCGCCGCTCGGCACCCGCGCTGCTACAGCAGGCCGGTCTGGGTGACCAGCATGGCGATGACCACCACGAGCGTCCAGCCCAGGACGTGTTCGAGGATCTTGGGGCCGACGTCCTTGGGGCCGCCGGTGCGGGCGCGGAGCTCGGCCAGGGCGCGCGGGTCGTCGAGGGTGGTGGCAGGCAGGGTCATGTGAACTCACTCGGTCGTGTGGCGGTGCACGGTCCCCCCGCTGACCGTTCCACAGTGCCAGCGGACCGGGCCCCCGGGGTAGAGACGTTCATCACTGCCCCGGGGCGGCGGCCGTCCGCTCAGCGGATGCCGACGGCCGCGAGGGCCTTGCGCTGCTTGGGCGAGGGGTGTGCGGGCCAGTACAGGTAGCAGATGCCTCCTGTGCCGGACGCCACGTTTCCGCTCGCGTTGTGGCGCTTGGTCCGCAGCCAGATGTTCTCGAATTCGCGCCGGCGGTAGACGCGGCGCACGGCCGGGTCGTCCGGCGCGGCCGGGTCGTGGGCGATCACGTCGCCGTCCTCGGTGAAGCCGATCACCGTCATGAGGTGCCCCGAGGTCCCGTACCCCGCGCCGGTCAGCTCGGACGCCAGGAAGGACTGGGACGTTATGGCCGGGATGCCGGCCCGGACCAGCGTCTCCACGTCGTTCAGCGAGCCCAGCCTCGTCACCACGGCGCTCAGCTCCCGGTAGGTGGCGGCGTAGGCGGCGTTGAACGGCCAGTTGCCGCAGCCCTTGTACTGGTAGTCGTACGTCTGGCGGGCGGCCTGGCAGACCTGCGGGTCACGGTAGGAGGGGTCGACCCACGCGAGGTCGGCCGGGTCCGGCTCGCGCCCCCAGTGCTCGATGATCATCTGCGAGGAGGTGGGGCTGCACCAGGCCTCGCCGCCGTTGTCGTACTGCGGGTACTGCCCCTTGTGGATCTCCTGCGAGTAGCTCGGCACCTCCAGCTCGCCCGCGTAGGCGGGGGTCGAGGCGTCCACCGTGAAGCGGTCCGGGATGTCGGAGGCCATCGCGCCGAGCCGCCACACGGTCGGCGTGAGCCGGCTGCCCAGGGGCCGGTAAAGGGTGACCCGCAGCCGATAGGAGGCGAGGCGCAGGCCACCGGCCGGGGCGTCGATGGCGAAGGTGTCCGTCGAGATGGAGCTTCTGCCGTCGCCCTGGCCGTCGACGGAGGTGCGCCGGATGTCGTCCTCGCCGTCGCCCGCCGTCCAGCGGCCCATGACGTACGCCGGGGTGGCGGAGCCGTCGCTGTACGTGCCGAGCAGTTCGATCTGGATCCAGGTGCCGGCCGGGGTGTGCGCGTTCCAGTGGGCGACGGCCTCGGTGGCGGGGACCGCGCAGTGGTGCTCGGGCGAGGTCCAGCTCGCGTACTCCCAGGTGGCGGTCTTGTTGGTGTGCGGGTCGGTGTAGACGGTGGTTCCGGCGGGGTGGGCGATGACGATGCCGGGGCGCGGGCCCCCTTCGGCACGCACCCCGTTCGCGGTGCCGGAGCGCCACTGGGCGTGCGACGTCCAGGCCTGGTTGTCCACGAGCTGCTGGCCCTGCTTCGGTCGGGAGGCGCCGCCCACGGCGGCCGCCGGTCCGCCGGACGCGGTCACGACGGCACCCGCCGCGACGGCGACGGCCGCGGCGAGGACGGTTCTGCGGGGGGTGGAGCTGGTCACGGTGAGGACCCCCAGTCGGTCACGGATGGGGTGGCGAGTGCACGACAGCGGGCCAACTATCCCGGGTCGCGACCCCCTTCGGCCAGTGATTCGGCGCGCGCCCCGCCGCCAATATTGGTCTCCTCCACTGGCATGACCTGGCCGGAGGGCGGCCGGATCCGGGCAGCCCCCGCGATCGCGGCCGCGCGCGGGCCAGGGCGCGCCGCGCGCCTCGGCACCGGGTACGGTCGAACCCCTCCCCGGGCTCGGCCCGGGGCCCCTCCCCCGCACCACCAGGCAGGACGCGATGACCAGCACGCCCCCCTCCGGCGCCGCCGTGACCGAACTGGCCGCCCTGCTACGGGAGTTGCCGCCGTCCTGCGGCCCGGTGCGGCTGATCGGGGTGGACGGGCACGCGGGTTCCGGCAAATCGACGTTCGCGGCCCGGCTCGCGGGGGCCCTCGGCGGGGCGCCGGTGCTGCACCTGGACGATCTCGCCACCCATGAGGAGTTCTTCGGCTGGACGCGGCGACTGCGGCTCCAGGTGCTCGACCCATTGGAACGCGGGGAGGCGGCCCGGTACGACCCGTACGACTGGGAGGAGCGGCGCTTCGGGGACCCGCGCGTCCTTAAGCCGGCGCCGGTGGTCCTCGTCGAGGGCGTCGGCGCCGGCCGGCGTGCCCTGCGCCCGGCGCTCGCCCTGCTCGTCTGGATGGAACGCGACGCGGCGGACTCCTGGGTACGGGGCCGGGACCGGGACGGAATCGGACTCTCCGCCTTCTGGGACGACTGGACGCAGGCGGAGGTACGCCATTTCACCGAGGACCCGTCGAGACCTTTCGCCGACGCCCTGGTGCACCAGGTGCCAGAGGGATACGAGTGGCTCCCGGGGCCCCGTGCGACAGCCCGTACGACCCATTTGCTCACCGAGCGTGACGACCTCACCCCACCGCCCTGAAGAGTCGCAAAACAGCCCCTGAAGTGCTTCAACTCCGCTTGACCCGGGGGCCATACAGGTCTTACGTTCTCAATGTGCGGCTTTCCGAAGCCGCCGCGGACGCGAAGCCCCCGGTTGTTCCCCCGTGATCGGGGGCTTCGTTCTGCCTTTCCTCCCCCTTTGAGCCCGCGATCCAGGCCGTCATGCTCACCCTGGGTCACCGTCGGAGCCCCTCCCCTGCCCCCTTCGGCAGCGGCCTTTCCGCAGGTACGATGCACATCGGTGCGGTCAACTCCCGTCAATTCCGTTGTGCGAATGGGCGGTTCAGCACGGGGCACGGTGTGGGGGACGTGATGGACTTCGGCACTACGGGCGCACACGCCCCGGCCGATCTCGCCTGGCTGCGCGGTGTGGACGCGTACACCATGGGCGCGTATCCGCAGGCCGAGGAGGAGTTCCGCACCGCGGTGCGGCTCGACCCCGCCATGGCGGACGGCTGGCTCGGGCTGCACGCCCTGCGCGTGGACACCACCACCGCGCTGCTGCGCATGTACCGCCATCGCGAACGCTTCGGCGAACAGCGGGCGGCCCACCGCAGGACCCTCAACTCCTGGTACTGGCTTGGCTGGTGGGTGCAGCCCGTCCTGGAGAGCCCGCGCGACCTGCTGCTCGCCCATGCCTCGCACTGGCTGGACGGCCGCCATGTCCCGGAGCTCGACCGGGCGTTGGCGGGACTGCCACCCGTCGACACCGATCCTCAGGTGCGTTTCCTGCACGCCTGCCGGGCCTATCTGGTCAAGGACTGGGACCAACTGGTGCGCCACACCGAGCCGTTGGTCGACGATCCGCTGCTCGGCATCGAGGCCGGCCTGTTCGGCGGGATGGCACGGGTCCGTCTGGAGATGTTCGGCCAGGCCGAACCGCTGCTCTCGGCCGCCCTGATGCGCTGCCGCAGCGAACAGCCGCAGCGCAAGGAGCTGCGCTACTGGCTGGCCCGCGCCCACGAGGGCACCGGGCGCTCGGCCGCGGCGCTGCCCCTGTACCGGGCGGTGCACCGGGTCGATCCGGCGTTCATGGACACCTCGGCCCGGCTCGCCGCCATCACCGAGAACGACGGGTACGACGGCTCGGACGACTCCGGCGACCTCGCCGCGGTCGCCCTCTCCGGCTTCGGCGACACCGTGGAGGCGGAGGCCGAGTCCGCCCTCGGGCCCGATCCGTCCGAAGGGCGCGAGCTGCGCCTGGGCGGCGAACCGCAGCCGCCGCTCACCGGTCCCCCGGCGCGCGACGGCGCCCGGGACAAGCCGGGCGTCCCGGCGCAGCTCGCTCCCCCGCCGTTCCCGGCCGGCCCCACCGACTCCGTCCTGCTCGCCGAGGCCTTGGCGGAGCTGGAGCGGATGGTGGGGCTCGAACCGGTCAAGCGTCAGGTGAAGGCGCTGTCGGCGCAGCTCAACATGGCGCGGCTCAGGGCCAGTCAGGGGTTACCGGTCCAGCCGCCGAAGCGTCACTTCGTCTTCTCGGGCCCCTCGGGCACCGGCAAGACCACCGTGGCCCGCATCCTGGGCCGGGTGTTCTACGCGCTCGGACTGCTCGGCGGCGACCATCTGGTGGAGGCCCAACGGGCGGACCTGGTGGGCGAGTTCCTCGGCCAGACGGCCGTCAAGGCCAACGAGCTGATCGACTCGGCGCTCGGCGGGGTGCTCTTCGTCGACGAGGCGTACTCGCTCTCCAACTCGGGCTACAGCAAGGGCGACGCCTACGGCGACGAGGCGCTCCAGGTGCTCCTCAAACGCGCCGAGGACAACCGGGACCACCTGGTGGTCATCCTCGCCGGATACCCCGAGGGCATGGACCGTCTGCTCGCCACCAACCCGGGCCTGTCCTCGCGTTTCACCACCCGCGTCGACTTCCCCTCCTACCGCCCCCTTGAGCTGACCTCGATCGGCGAGGTGCTCGCCGCCGAGAACGGCGACGCGTGGGACGAGGAGGCGCTGGAGGAGCTGCGCTCGATCAGCGGCCACGTCGTCGACCAGGGCTGGATCGACGAGCTGGGCAACGGCCGCTTCCTGCGCACCCTGTACGAGAAGAGCTGCGCCTACCGGGACCTGAGGCTGTCGATGTATCCGACGACGCCGACCCGTGACGATCTGGCGACCCTGCGCCTGCCGGATCTGATGCAAGCCTACGGAGAGGTCCTTTCGGGTCGCGGCCCCACTCGCCGCGACCCTCAGGAACCGCTCTAGCTAGCCGGCCAGCGCCTGCTGGGCCTGTTCGCCGCGCTGCTCGGCGAGGCGGGCCGGCGGGGCCGGCTCCTCGCGGTGGGCGGGGTCGCGGACCTCGCCCACCAGCTTTTCCAGGACGTCCTCCAGGGCGACCAGGCCGAGCACCCGGCCGGAGCCGTCGGTGACCTGGGCGAGGTGGGTGGCGGCGCGGCGCATCACCGTCAGGGCGTCGTCCAGGGGCAGCTCGGCCCGCAAGGTGGTGAGCGGACGCCACAGCTGCTGCGGCACCGCGCGCTCCCGCTCCTCCACGTCGAGTACGTCCTTGACGTGGAGGAACCCCATGAAGGCACCCTGGGCGCCGCCCTCCGCGCACACCGGGAAGCGGGAGTAGCCGGTGCGTACCGTCAGCTCCTCCAGCTCCCTGGGGGTCACCGAGGAGCCGACCGTCACCAAGGATGCCCGGTCGAGCAGGACGTCGGTCACCGGCAGGCTGCCCAGTTCCAGGGCGTCCTCCAGGCGCTCCTGGGCCTCGGGTTCCAGGAGTCCGGCCTGGCCGGAGTCCTCGACGAGGCGGCCGAGCTGGACGCTGGTGAAGACCGCCTCCACCTCGTCCTTGGGCTCGACCCGGAACAGCTTCAGCACGAGCCGCGCGCAGGCGCCGAGCGCGACGGTCACCGGCTTGCAGACCCGGGCGAAGGCGACCAGGCCCGGGCTGAACCAGAGCGCCGTCTTCTCGGGCGCGGCCATCGCCAGGTTCTTGGGCACCATCTCGCCGATGACCAGGTGGAGCGAGACCACCAGGGCCAGCGCGATGACATAGCCGAGCGGGTGGACGAGCCCCTCGGGGATCCGGGCGACCTGGAAGAGGGGTTCCAGGAGCCGGGCCACGGTCGGCTCGGCGACCGCGCCGAGCGTCAACGAGCAGACGGTGATGCCGAATTGGGCCGCCGCCATCATCTGCGGCAGGTTCTCCAGGCCGTGCAGCACCTGGCGGGCCCGCTTGGAGGCCGCGGCCAGCGGTTCGATCTGGCTGCGGCGCACGGAGACGAGGGCGAACTCGGCGCCGACGAAGAATCCGTTGGCGAGCACGAGCAGCAGCGCGAACAGGAGTTGGAGCACGCTCATCGGACCGCCTCCGCCACCGGCGCGTCGGCCGACCGCACGAAGCGGACCCGTTCCGCGCGGTACCGCTCGACCCGGCGGACCTGGATGCGCCAGCCGGGCAGCTCGACGCGGTCGCCGGGAACCGGGATGCGGCCGAGCAGGTCCGCGACGAGACCGGCGACGGTCTCGTAGGGGCCTTCGGGCGCGTCCAGGCCTATCCGGCCGAGCGAGAGGACCCGGCAGCTGCCGTCGGCCTCCCAGGCGGGCCTGCCGTCCTCGCCCGCCACCACGGCGAGCTCCGGCCGGGCGGCGTCCGCGCCGTCGTGCTCGTCGCGGACCTCGCCGACGAGCTCCTCGATGATGTCCTCCAGGGTCACCACGCCGGCCGTGCCCCCGTACTCGTCGACGACGACGGCTATCGGCTGTTCGCTGCGCAGCCGCCCCAACAGCTGCTGCACGGGCAGCGTCTGGGGAACGAGCAGCGGCTGCACGGCGATCAGGCCGACCGCGGTGCGCAGCCGCTCGGCCGGCCGTACGGCGAGCGCGTCCTTGAGGTGGACCATGCCGACGACCTCGTCGATGCGCTCCCGGTAGACCGGGAAGCGGGACAGTCCGGTGGCCCGGGTGAGGTTGAGGACGTCGGCGGCGGTCGCCGTGGTCTGCAAGGCGCTGACCTTGACGCGCGGGGTCATCACGTTCTCGGCCGTGAGGTGGCCGAGCGAGAGGGTCCGTACGAAGAGGTCGGCGGTGTCCTGTTCCAGGGTTCCGGCCCGCGCCGAGTGCTTGACCAGGGAGACCAGCTCACCGGGGGTGCGGGCGGAGGCCAGCTCGTCGGCGGGCTCCACGCCGAGCGCCCGCACCAGGCGGTTGGCGACGGTGTTGAGCAGCGCGATGACCGGGCGGAACAGCCGCGAGAAGCGGTCCTGCGGCCCGGCCACGAAGCGGGCCACCTGGAGCGGCTTGGAGACCGCCCAGTTCTTCGGTACGAGTTCGCCGACCACCATCTGGACGGCGGCGGCGAGCAGCATGCCGAGGACGACGCTGATGCCGGAGACGGCGCCGGCCGGGAGGCCGGTGGCCCCGATCGGCCCGTCGAGCAGATCGGCGAGGGCGGGCTCGGCGAGCATGCCCACGACGAGTGAGGTGATGGTGATGCCGAGCTGGGTGCCGGAGAGCTGGAAGGACAGCTCGCGCAGGGCGCGCACCACGGCGCCGGCCCTGCGGTCGCCCTCGGCGGCGGCGCGCTCGGCGTCCGGCCGGTCGACGGTGACCAGGCCGAACTCGGCCGCCACGAAGAAGCCGTTGGCGAGGATGAGAAGGAATGCCGCCAGGAGCGGCACAAGCGTGATGGTCATGCCGCCGCCTCCTGGGAGGGGGCGGCGCACGTACTACCGGACGATCCGTCCATTGCTGGAGGGAGTCACTCCTCGGGTCGTAGGTTCCCCGCGGCCGATGGTGCGGGCCGGTGTGCGGGGCGGGGCGCCCCGGGCGCCCCCGACATCAGGGTAATCAAGATGGTGGCGGGCGGGGCAGGGGCTCAGCCGGTGTCGCCGGGCGCGGCGGGGCCGGCGCCGTGGACGCCGTGCGCCTCGGCGAGCGCGCGCAGCGCCCTGGCGTCCCGGATGGCCCGGGCCTTGCCGCTGCCGGGCTGGATGCCGAGGGCGGGCAGGCTGGTGCCGTCGCTGAGGTCGAGGAAGACCCAGGGGTCGCCGTGGCGCAGGTTCACCCGCAGGATCTCCGCCCAGGCGAGCCGGCGCCGAGCGGTGAGGTTGACCACGGTGACGCCCGCGTCGTCGGCGACGATCTTGGGCCTGCTCAGCAGCACCAGCACCCCGGCGAACAGGGCGGCCGTCAGGATGAAGCTGGCCCGCTCGCCCCCGCTCAGGGTCTCCAGGAGCAGCGACATCACCGTCATCGCGACGAAGAGGGCGGCGGCGCTGGTCAGCAGGACGGCCCGGGTGACGGTCGGCCTGAACGTGACCGGCAGGACGGGCGGTTGGGGCACGGGGGCGGACACGGTGTCGTTCGCTTTCGTCGCTGTCGTCTTCGTCGCTGGCGTGGGCCGGGTGTCAGAGGCGGCAGGCGTGGATGGCCGTGGTGAGGATCGCGCGGGCGCCCAGGGCGTACAAGTCGTCCATGACGCGCTGGGAGTCCTTGGCGGGGACCATGGAGCGGACGGCGACCCAGCCCTCGTTGTGCAGGGGCGAGATCGTGGGCGACTCCAGGCCCGGGGTGAGCGCGACCGCCCGCTCCAGGTGCTCGGCACGGCAGTCGTAGTCCATCATCACGTAGCTGCGGGCGACCAGGACGCCCTGGAGGCGGCGCAGGAACTGCTCGATCTTGAGCTGGACCGCGGGGTCGGGCTCGGCGCCGGTGCGGCGGATGACCGCCGCCTCGGACTTCATGATCGGGTCGCCGAAGACCTCCAGGCCCGCGTTGCGCAGCGAGGTGCCGGTCTCGACGACGTCCGCGATGACCTGGGCGACGCCCAGCTCGATCGCGGTCTCAACGGCGCCGTCGAGGTGCACCACGGAGGCGTTCACGCCGGCTTCGGCGAGGTGCTTGGCGACGATGCCCTCATAGGAGGTGGCGATGGTCTTGCCCGCCAGGTCCTCGATGCCGGATACGGTGCCGGGCTTGGCCGCGAAGCGGAAGGTGGAGCGGGCGAAGCCGAGCGGCAGGATCACCTCGGCGTCGGCACCGGAGTCGATCAGGAGGTCCTGGCCGGTGATGCCGATGTCGAGCTTGCCCGCGGACACGTAGATCGCGATGTCCTTGGGGCGCAGGTAGAAGAACTCGACCTCGTTGACGGGGTCGACGAGGACGAGCTCCTTCGACTCCTTGCGCATCTGGTAGCCGGCCTCATGGAGCATCGCCGACGCAGGCCCGGAGAGTGAACCCTTGTTGGGGACGGCGATGCGCAGCATGAGGTCGGCTTCCTTCGGTGCGGAGGGGGTGGTGACGGGACGGGCTGGCTCAGAGGTGGGCGTAGACGTCGTCGAGGGAGATGCCGCGCGCCACCATCATCACCTGGACGTGGTAGAGCAGCTGGGAGATCTCCTCGGCGGCGGCTTCCTTGCTCTCGTACTCGGCGGCCATCCAGACTTCGGCGGCCTCCTCGACGACCTTCTTGCCGATGGCATGCACGCCCTTGCCCACCAGTTCCGCGGTGCGGGAGGTGGACGGGTCGCCGCCGGCGGCCTTGAGCTGGAGCTCGGTGAAGAGCTCTTCGAAGCTCTTGGAGGGTTTGTTCGCCATGATGCTTCTCAGGGTAAGGGGTGGCTTCGGGTCGCTCAGCGCCAGGGTTCGCTGACGGTGCGCAGCGTGGCCGCGGTGGCGACGGCGGCGGTGACCGCTTCGTGCCCCTTGTCCTCGTTCGACCCTTCGAGGCCGGCCCGGTCCAGGGCCTGCTCCTCGGTGTCGCAGGTCAGCACGCCGAAGCCGACGGGTACGCCGGTGTCCACGGTGACCTGGGTGAGGCCAAGGGTGACACCCTGGCACACGTACTCGAAGTGCGGGGTGCCGCCCCTGATCACGACGCCGAGCGCGACGATCGCATCGTAGCCGCGGCCCGCGAGCACCTTCGCCACGACCGGCAGTTCGAAGCTGCCCGGGACGCGCAGCAGCGTCGGCTCGTCGATGCCGAGCTCGTGCAGGGCGCGCAGGGCGCCGTCGACGAGTCCGTCCATCACCTTCTCGTGCCACTGTGCCGCCACCACGGCGACACGGAGGTCTCCGCAGTTGCGTACGGACAGTTCGGGTGCGCCCTTGCCACTCACGTGCTCTCCTTCAGGTGTTCTCGGTCTTGCTGAGCTGTGCGGTCTTCCGCGTTCGGTTACTGGTTGCCGCAGGCCGACATGGGGGACGGGGCCCCCTCGAGCCACGGCAGGTCGTGTCCCATCCGGTCCCGCTTGGTGCGCAGGTAGCGCAGGTTGTGCTCGCCCGCCTGGATGGGCATGGGCTCGCGGCCCGACACGGTCAGGCCGTACCGGACGAGCGCCGTGATCTTGTCGGGGTTGTTGGTCATCAGCCGCAGGCTGTGGACGCCGAGGTCGGCGAGGATCTGGGCGCCGGCCGCGTAGTCGCGGGCGTCGGCGGGCAGGCCGAGCTCCAGGTTGGCGTCGAGGGTGTCGCGGCCGCGCTCCTGGAGTTCGTACGCGCGCAGCTTGGACAGCAGGCCGATGCCGCGCCCCTCGTGGCCGCGCAGATAGACCACGACGCCGCGGCCCGCCTCGGTGATGCGCTGCATGGAGGCGTGGAGCTGGGGACCGCAGTCGCAGCGCAGGGAGCCGAAGATGTCGCCGGTCAGGCACTCGGAGTGGACCCGGACCAGGACGTCCTCGCCGTCGCCGATCTCGCCGTGGACCAGCGCCACGTGCTCGACGCCGTCGACGGTCGAGCGGTAGCCGTAGGCGGTGAACTCACCTGCGGCGGTGGGCAGTTGGACCTCGGCCTCGCGGCGCACGGTCGGCTCGGCGGAGCGGCGGTAGGCGATCAGGTCCTCGATGGAGATGATCGTGAGGCCGTGCTTGCGGGCGAAGGGGATGAGTTCGGGCAGGCGCAGCATGACGCCGTCCTCGCCCGCGATCTCGACGATGGCGCCGGCCGGCGCGAGTCCGGCGAGCCGGGCGAGGTCGACCGCGGCCTCGGTGTGGCCGTTGCGCACGAGCACGCCGCCGGGCTTGGCGCGCAGCGGGAAGATGTGGCCGGGACGGACGAAGTCGCCGGGCGCGGAGCGGCCGTCGGCGAGCAGCCGCAGCGTGGTGGCGCGGTCGGCGGCCGAGATGCCGGTGCTCACCCCGTGCGCGGCGCTCGCGTCCACGGAGACGGTGAAGGCGGTCTTCATCGACTCGGTGTTGTGGTCGACCATCTGCGGCAGTTCGAGCCGGTCGAGGTCGTCGCCCTCCATGGGCGCGCAGATCAGGCCGCGGCACTCGCTCATCATGAACGCGATGATCTCGGGGGTCGCCATCTCGGCGGCGATCACGAGGTCGCCCTCGTTCTCGCGGTCCTCGTCGTCGACGACGACCACGGGCCGCCCGGCCGCGATGTCGCGGACGGCCTGCTCGACGGGGTCGAGGGAGAGGTCCTCGCGGTTGTCGGTGGAGTACCAGGTGGGTGCGTGCGTGGTCATGCCGTCGCTCCTTCCAGGACGGGCTTGACGCTCAGACGCGAGCGCAGCCACCAGTCGCGCAGGCCCCACAGGACGAGCGCGCCGTAAATGACGTAGACGAAGCCGGAGAAGGCGTAGCCGTTGGCGAAGTTGAGGGGGACGCCGACGACGTCGACGAGCAGCCAGGCGAACCAGAACTCGACCATGCCGCGGGCCTGGGCATACATGGCGACGACGGTGCCGACGAAGACATAGGCGTCGGGCCACGGGTCCCACGACAGGGCGGGGTAGGCGGTGAACAGGCCGGCGACGGCGACCGTGCCGAGCGCGGCGCCGCCGAGCAGGAAGGCCCGCTCGCGCCAGGTCGCGAACCGTACGGCGATGGAGCCGTCCTGCGCCTGCTGCCTGCCGCGCGTCCAGGCGAGCCAGCCGCCGGCCGCCACCACCATCACCACGACCTGCTTGCCCGCGCTGCCCGAGAGGTGTCCGGCGGCGAAGGCCACGAACAGGATGAGACCGGAGACGAACTGGGCGGGCCAGGTCCATATCGACCGGCGCCAGCCGAGCGCCAGGGCGATCAGGCCGATCGTGTTGCCGATCATGTCGGACCACTTGATGTGCTGGTCGAGGACCGTGAAGGCCTCGCCGTTCAGCCAGTTCACTGCGCTCACTTGTCGTTCCCCCCGTGGCTCGCGCCGAGCAGTCGCTCGACGTACTTGGCGATGACGTCGACCTCGAGGTTGACCGGGTCGCCGGGCTGCTTGATGCCGAGCGTGGTCAGCGCGAGGGTGGTCGGGATGAGGCTGATGGTGAAGTAGTCGGCGGCGGCCTCCACGACCGTGAGGCTGACGCCGTCCACGGTGATGGAGCCCTTCTCCACGACGTACTTGGAGAGCTCCCCGGGCAGGGCGATCTTGACGATCTCCCAGTTCTCCGAGGGGGTGCGGGCGAGCACCGTGCCGGTGCCGTCGACATGGCCCTGCACGATGTGGCCGCCGAGCCGGCCGCCGACGGCCATGGGCCGCTCCAGGTTGACCCGGGAGCCGACCTCCAGGGCGCCGAGGCTGGAGCGCTTCAGCGTCTCGTCCATGACGTCGGCGGTGAACTCGCCGTCGCCGAACTCCACGACCGTCAGACACACCCCGTTGACGGCGATCGAGTCGCCGTGGCCGGCGCCCTCGGTGACGAGGGGGCCGCGCAGACGGAAGCGAGAGGCGTCACCGAGGGTCTCGATGGCGGTGACCTCGCCCAGCTCTTCGACGATTCCGGTGAACACGTTCAGCTCTCCTTGGCGAGAGGGGTGGCGGTGATGCGCAGGTCGGGGCCGATGCGTACGGCCTCGGTGAGGTCGAGGCGCAGCGCATCGGCGATGGTGGGGATGCCCGCTCCGGCGAGCGCCGCGGGCCCCGCGCCGAGCAGGGCGGGCGCGAGGTAGCCGACGACCCGGTCCACGGCGCCCGCGGCGACGAAGGCGCCGGCCAGCGTCGGCCCGCCTTCGAGGAGTACGGAGCGCACGCCCCGGGTGTGCAGGGCGGCGAGCAGGGCCGGGATGTCCAGGCCGGTGGCGGCGCGCGGCACGCGCAGGACGGCGGCTTCGGGCAGATGGCCGGCGTCGGCGTCCTCGGCGACCGCGATGAGGGTGGGCGCCGCGTCGTCGAGGATGCGGGCGCCGGGCTTGACGGCGGTGGCGTTGGTGTCAACTGCCAGGCGCAGCGGCTGAGTTGCCCCTTCGACGCCTCGGACCGCGAGGTGCGGATCGTCGGTGCGCACGGTGCCGGAGCCCACGACGACGGCGTCGCATTCGGCGCGCAGCCGGTGGACGTCGGCGCGGGAGTCGGCGGAGGTGATCCAGCGGCTGGTGCCGTCCTCGGCTGCCGTCCTGCCGTCGAGGGTGGCGGCGTACTTCCAGGTGACGTGCGGGCGGCCCAGGCGTACCGAGGTGAGCCAGGCGGCGTTGCCGGCCTCCGCCTCGGCGCCGAGCAGTCCCTGCTCGACGTGGATCCCGGCCGCGCGCAGGGTGTCGGCGCCGCCGGTGGCCTGCGGGTTCGGGTCGCCCACCGCGTAGTGGACCCGGGTGATGCCCGCCTCGATGAGGGCCTGGGCACAGGGGCCGGTGCGGCCGGTGTGGTTGCAGGGTTCGAGGGTGACGTACGCGGTGCCGCCCCGGGCGCGCTCACCGGCGTCGGCGAGGGCGTGGACCTCGGCGTGCGGGCCGCCGGCCCGCTGGTGGAAGCCCTCGCCCACGACGGTGCCCGAGGCGTCGGTGATGACGCATCCGACGACCGGGTTGGGGCTGGTGGAGCCGAGTCCGCGCGCGGCGAGCTCGATGGCTCGGCGCATGGCGTCCGCGTCGGCTGTGGGTGCCACCGGGTCCTCCTGCCTCTTCGGGCACGGACTCCGGGGCCTGTCGATGACGACAGAGAGCGGGAAAACAGACCATCGCGCACAGCTCACGCCACGGCCGAAAGAGACCGGTGCCACGGAGGGCGACCGGTAACAGACGGCCGGCGCGACCGTGGAACGGTCCGCCCGCCGCGCACTGCCTCCCATCCGGACTTTCACCGTCGGTCCAGGAATTTCACCTGGTCAACCGGCCGCTGGATGCGGACGGGTCGCGGACTATAACCGCCGGTTCGGAATTACACCGACCCCGGAGTGCGCTGCTGCTGGTACAGGGCCAGTGTGCCACGCCCGGCCGAAGGCCATGTGAGCGAGTGGATGTGGCCTGGCTCACAGAACGGCCGGATTCGAGCGCCGCACCATCGGGAGTCCGCCGCGCCGCGAGCGCGGGCCGGGCGCCGGCCGTTTCGCTTTGGTCCATACCTATTGACGCACTGGTCTAGTCCTTTTAATCTCTGCGTCACCTCCGAGGAGAGGCCCGCCGGTGTGCGCACACCGGGGCCGTGCACGACCACCGCCTTGTTCGTTGCGTTCCGCCCGACCTCCCAGGAGGAACCCGCTCGTGTTCTCCCCCACCCGCAGACGCACCGTGCTGCTCACGACCGCCACCGCGGTCGCCGGGCTGCTGTTCGGCGCGCTGTCCACCGGCGTCTCCCAGGCCGCCGTCGACAACGAGGCCTGTCGACCCGACGGCCTGTACAAGACCCCGGGCGTCGACGTCCCGTACTGCTCGGTGTACGACACCGAGGGCCGCGAGAAGATGGGCGCCGACCACCAGCGCCGTGTCATCGGCTACTTCACCGGCTGGCGCACCGGCCAGGACGGCACGCCCGCCTACCTCGCCTCCGACATCCCGTGGGACAAGGTCACCCACGTCAACTACGCCTTCGCGCACGCCGGTTCGGACAACAAGGTCTCGGTCGGCTCCGACAGCGAGAAGAACGCCGCGACCGGCATGACCTGGCCGGGCGTCGCGGGCGCCGAGATGGACCCGGCACTCCCCTACAAGGGCCATTTCAACCTGCTCAACAAGTTCAAGAAGCAGCACCCGAACGTCAAGACCCTGATCTCCGTGGGCGGTTGGGCCGAGACCGGCGGCTACTTCGGCGACGACGGCAAGCGCGTCGGCTCCGGCGGTTTCTACTCCATGGCCACCAACGCGGACGGCTCCGTCAACCAGGCGGGCATCGACACGTTCGCCGACTCGGCGGTCGCCTTCATCAAGAAGTACGGCTTCAACGGCGTCGACATCGACTACGAGTACCCGACGACGATGAAGGACGCGGGCAATCCGCTCGACCTGACCCTCTCCAACGCGCGGCGGGCGGGTCTCGTCAAGGGCTACGCGGCGCTGATGAAGTCGCTGCGCGAGAAGCTCGACCGCGCGGGGGCGGCCGACGCCAAGCACTATCTGCTCTCCGTCGCGGCGCCGTCGTCGGGCTATCTGCTGCGCGGCATGGAGACCTTCCAGGTCCAGCAGTACCTGGACTACGTCAACATCATGTCCTACGACCTGCACGGCGCCTGGAACCAGTACGTGGGCCCCAACGCCTCCCTCTTCGACGACGGCAAGGACCCCGAACTCGCCTCCGCGGGCGTCTACTCCACCTCCCAGTACGGCGGGATCGGCTATCTCAACGCCGACTGGGCGTATCACTACTTCCGCGGCTCCATGCCGGCCGGCCGCATCAACATGGGGCTGCCGTACTACACCCGCGGATTCCAGAACGTGCAGGGCGGCACCAACGGGCTGTGGGGCAAGGCGCCCTCGACCACCTGCCCGGCGGGCGCGGGCCTGACCACCTGCGGTGACGGCGCGGTCGGCGTCGACAACCTCTGGCACGACCTGGACACGAACGGCAAGGAGGCCCCGGCGGGCTCCAACCCGATGTGGCACGCCAAGAACCTGGAGAAGGGGATCGTCGGCGACTACGTCACGAAGTACGGTCTGCCCGCCGACACCAAGCTGACCGGCAGCTACGTCCGCAACTACGACGCGACGCTGGTCGCGCCCTGGCTGTGGAACGACCGGAAGAAGGTCTTCCTGTCCACCGAGGACGAGCAGTCGGTGAACGCCAAGGCCGACTACGTGGTCGACAAGGGCATCGGCGGCACCATGGTCTGGGAGCTGGCCGGGGACTACCAGTGGAACGCGGCCAAGGGCCAGTACCAGCAGGGCTCGACCCTGACGAGTGCGATGTACGACAAGTTCAAGTCGGCCACCCCGTACGGCAACCGGCGCTCCACCATCGCCCTGCCCGGCCAGGCGCTGAACATCGGCGTGGACTTCGGGCAGTTCCCGCTCGGCGACTCCAACTACCCCATCAGCCCCAAGGTGACGCTCACCAACAACACCACGGCGACGCTGCCCGGTGGCACGGAGTTCCAGTTCGACTACGGCACCTCCGCCCCCGCCAACGCCAAGGACCAGTCCGGGTTCGGCACCACGATCGTGCGCAGCGACCACACCGCTGCCAACAACATCGGCGGGCTCAAGGGCGACTACAACCGCGTCTCGCTGAAGCTGCCGAGCTGGCAGTCGCTCGCCCCGGGCGCCTCGGTCACCCTCGACTTCGTCTACTACCTGCCGGTTTCCACCCCCTCGAACTGGACGGTGACCTTCGGTGGCAAGACCTACGCACTGGCCGGCGACCACACCCGGGGCGCCGTCGTGAGCGACCCGGGCACCTCCTCGCCCACTCCGACGCCGACCCCGACGCCCTCGGGCGCGACCGGCCCCTCGCCGTCCCCCACGCCCTCGGGCGGCACCTGCTCGGCGCCCCTGTGGTCGGCGGGTTCGGCGTACGGCGGCGGCACGAGCGTCTCGTACAAGTCGCACACCTGGAAGTCCAAGTGGTGGACGAAGGGCGAGGAACCGGGTACTACCGGTGACTGGGGAGTCTGGCAGGACCTCGGTCCCTGCTGAGGCGGCTCCCCGCCCAGACGCCCGGCGGCGGTCTCCCGGCCCTTGGCCGCCGTCGGGCTCCAGGACCTGACGACACGTCACGAGAGCCTGACACGTCGTCAAGTCCCTTGTTTTCTCAGGCCTTCGGTCCGAAGAGTTCGTCCTGGGCGGCGTCCCGCGCGGTGAGCAGCGCGCCGCTCAGGACCGCGCCGTCGCCGAGCGCGCTCGGCCGGACCTCCGTGGCGAGCGGCGTGAGGGCGGACAGGGCGCGCCGTACCCGGGACGCCAGCAACTGGCCACCCGCGTGGCCGAGTTCACCGCCGAGCACGATCAGACCGGGGTCGAGCACCGCGACCACGCTCGCGGCCCCGATCGCGAGCCGCTCGGCCAGCGCGTCGAGGAAGGGCCCGTCGGCGTCGCGGACGGCCTCCTCGGCGCCACCAGGCCTCCCGTACTCGGCGGCGAGGCGGGCCACCGCGCCCGCGTGCGCCAGCTCGTGGAAGCCGCCGTCGCAGCCGGTCGCGGAGGGCAGCCCGCTGGTGCCCGGCACCGGCATGAAGCCGATCTCGCCCGCGCCGCCCGAGGCACCCCTGCGCACTTCGCCGTCCAGGACGACGGCCGCGCCGATGCCCTGACCCAGCCACATCAGCACGAAGGTGTCCTGCCCGCGGGCCGCGCCGAGCCGCTGCTCGGCCACGGCGGCCAGATTGGTCTCGTTCTCGACGAGTACGGCGGCCGGCAGCCGCTGGGCCAGGACGCGGACGAGCTCACGGTGCCAGGCGGGCAGCCCGCTGGTGTCGCGCAGCTCCCCGCTCGCCGGGTCGATGAGGCCGGGGGCGCCGACCGCCACGCTGTGCAGCCGCTCGGCGCCCGCCTCCTTCGCGGTGCGCTCGAGCAGGGCGACGACCTGCTCCACGGCGGGGCCGGTCCCGGCGTCCGGCTCGACGGGCAGCGTCGCCTCGGCCAGGGTTTGTCCCAGCAGATCGGCGACGACCAGACAGACGCCGTGGGTGCGCACGTCCAGGGCGGCGAGGTGCGCACGGTCGGCGACGAGGGCGTACAGACGCGCGTTGGGACCGCGCCGCTCGGCGCCCGACTCCCCCACGACATGGACCAGGCCGGAGCCCTGGAGGCGCTCGACGAGGTCGGCGACGGTGGGCCGGGAGAGCCCGGTGAGGGTCTTCAACTGGCCTGCCGTCAACGGCCCCTCGTCCTGCAACAGGCGCAGGGCGAGCCGGTCGTTGATGGCCCGGGCGGTGCTCGGGGATGCGGGCATGCGGGGATCCTTCCAGATCACCGAAGACGGGTTGCGGTCCCTTCCATTCATCAGGCAGGGTTCCTGATAGTTTACGGCCCGGCGGTGGGGAAGCCGCCGCACCCAGGGAGGGAACCCGGTCGATGGCAGCCGAACTGGCTCTGGAGCAACGGCAGTTGAGGCGGGCGCGGATCGCGGTCGCCGCGGTGTTCTGTGTGCACGGGGCGGTGACCGGCAACTTCGCCACCCGGGTCCCCTGGATCCAGGAGCACGCCGGGGTCTCGGCGGGGCAGCTCGGGCTGGCCCTCGCCTTCCCGGCGATCGGCTCGTCCCTGCTGATGCCGCTGACCGGGGCGATCAGCCATCGGTTCGGCGCGCGCGGCGCGCTGCGCGTACTGCTCGCCCTGTGGACGCTGGCCCTGGCGCTGCCGGCGCTCGCCCCGAACGTCTACACCCTGTGCGCGGTGCTCTTCGCCTACGGCGCGAGCGCCGGCATGGCGGACGTGGCGATGAACGCGCTGGGCGTGGAGACCGAGAACCGGCTCGGTCGCTCGATCATGTCCTCGCTGCACGGCATGTGGAGCGTGGGTGCGCTCATCGGCTCGGCGGCGGGCACCCTGGCCGCACACCTCGGGGCTGACGCCCGGCTGCACCACGCGATCGCGGCCGGCGTGCTGACCCTGCTCGGCCTCGTCGCCTGTCAGGGCGTACTCGATCTGCGCAGCGCCCCCGGTGAGGCGCCGCCGCCCCGGTTCGCGCTGCCGCCCAGGTCGGCGCTGCTCATCGGCCTGGTGGGGTTCTGCGCGGTGTTCGCGGAGGGCGCGAGCCTGGACTGGTCGGCGGTCTATCTGCGCGATGTGCTCGACACCTCGGCCGGTACGGCGGCGGCCTGCACCACGGCGTTCACGCTGACGATGGCGGTGGCCCGGCTCGCCGGCGACAAGGGCGTGGACCGCTTCGGTGCCGTACGCACGGTCCGCGCCGGCGGGGTCCTCGCCACCCTGGGCGGGGTGCTCGTGGTGATCGCGCCGGGTGCCGCCGTGGCGATGGCGGGGTTCGCTCTGCTGGGTCTGGGCGTGGCGGTCGTGGTGCCGCTCGCGTTCGCGGCGGCGGGCCGCAGCGGACCCAACCCGAGCCAGGCCATCGCGGGCGTCGCGACCATCACCTACACCTCGGGCCTGGTCGCGCCGTCCGCGATCGGCACCATCGCCGACCTCACCTCCCTGGTGGTGTCGTTCGGCCTGGTCACCGTGTTGGCGCTCGGCCTGGTGGTGGGGGCGCGGGTGCTGCGGACGGGCCCCGGCCCCCAGGAGAAGGCGGCCCCGGCGCCGGCCCGTCAAACCTGAACCGGCACCGCGCGCCCGGCCGGGCTCACCGCCCTCCCCAACGGGGTCAGCCGGCGATGGAGTCGAGCTGTTCGGCCGCCGGACGCAGGGCCCACAGGTCGCCGCCGGGCGGCGCCTGGAGCCGAGGAACGGCCGCCTTCGCCGCCCGGTCCCCCGCGTCGGCGGCGGCATGGACGACATCGCTCGCCGCGTACCGATGGAACTCCAGCTCCGGATGGGTCCAGGCGGCCGCTGCCGTGGCGGCGGGCAGCACATAGCGGACGGCCTCGAACAGGCTCTGCCCCTGCGGCCCTCGATAGGTCCAGAGGTGGACGCCGACCTGGTTCCCGATGGCCGCGAGCCGGGTGTAGGCGACGAGGTCGAAGGTCGAGTAGTGCCAGCTGCGGGTCCTGGACAGCTCCTGCGGCTGGCTGCCGTCGGCCGCGATCTGCGGGTCGATGCGCAGCTTCTCGGCGCCGAGCACGGTCCTGCGGGCCAGGCCCCGGTCGCCGGTGGCCAGGGCGAGGGCGGCGATCTGGAGGTCCTGGAAGGTGCCGTGGTTGTTCGCGGCCGCCGACTCCTCCTTGCCGAACGCCGAGTTGACCTCCCAGTCCAGGAACGCCTTGTTCCAGGCGAGCATGGCGGAGCTGTCGCCGGCCGACCAGCCGGGCGCCCCGGTGTCGAGCACGGCGATCGCGTCGAGGACGCTGGAGTACTGCTGGGAGAAGTCGATGATGCCGATGGCCCGGCCGTCGTACGTGCAGGGGATGAACTGGCCGTGGTCCAGGTTCGGGTTCATTCGCGTGGCAGGGTCCAGGAACCAGGTGCGCAGGATGGCGGAGGCGTGCTCGGCGTACTGCCTCCTGCCCGTGTAGTACCAGGCCAGGCTCAGGCTGGTGACCGAGTTGAACACCTTGCCGAGATCGGGCCGGTCGGTGCCGGTGTCGACCTCGGGATTGCGCTGCCCGTCCTTCTGGACGTAGGGACAGCCCCAGGGGTTGGCTGCGGTCTTCGGCTGCGAAGGCCACCAGTACGGCGCCTGGCTGAGGTAGTCGTGCACGTCGCCGCCCGGGGCGGGCTTCGGTTTGTCGACCACGGTCCAGGGCCCCTGGCCGAGCCATCCGTCGGCGGTGGCCGTCAACTGGCTCAGCGCTGCCCGCAGTTGGGGATCGCCGTGGTCGAGGCGCCGCTTGGTGTCCTGGAGCCGCCTGCCGTCGAGGACCACGGTGCGGGGGGCCTTGGCGGTGGCCGGGGCGGCGTACGAGGTCGCGGGTACGAGCGCGGAGGCGATCGCCACCGCGAGGGACAGCACGGCGACGAGCCCGCGCCGGGGTCGTCCACTCATCGGGCACTCCCATCGGGTAGGACAGCGGGGGCAGCGGAGGACCGCTGACGAAAATCACCGGCAGGGTCGGCACGTCAATTCAGCTACATGAACGAGATTCACTCACCGGGCCGTGCGAGCGTAGGGCTCGCTGCTCCGCCTGACAATGCCCTCAACGCCGATTCACGGATGGGACCTTCGGCCCGGTCCGCTTCGGTGCGTGGCCCCGTGATCCGGCATTAATATTTGGCCTGAACTTTTCGCGGTAACGATCCCCTACGGACGAACTGGAGCGACCATGCGTCTCGGCGTGCGCTGGACCCTGCACGGCGACGGGCGGACCCCCGCTCCCGGAGCCGTCGTACGCCCCGACGAACGGCTCTCCTGGCCGCGCACGATCGGGCTCGGCGCCCAGCACGTAGTCGCGATGTTCGGCGCCTCGTTCGTCGCCCCGGTCCTGATGGGCCTCGACCCCAACCTCGCGATCATGATGTCCGGCATCGCGACGGTCATCTTCCTGCTCGCCACCAAGGGCCGGGTGCCCAGCTACCTCGGCTGTTCGCTCTCCTTCGTCGGCGTCGCCGCCGCCATCCGGGCCACCGGAGGCACCAGCGCCACCGTGACCGGCGCGGTCTTCGTGGTGGGCGTGGTGCTCTTCTTCGCGGGCCTCGCGGTGCAGCGGTTCGGCGCGCGGATCATCCACGCCGCGATGCCGCCCATCGTCACGGGCGCCGTCGTCATGCTGATCGGCTTCAACCTGGCGCCGGTGACCGCCGCCACGTACTGGCCCCAGGACCAGTGGACGGCGTTGATGGTGATGCTGTTCACCGGTCTGGCCGTGGTGTGTCTGCGTGGTTTCTGGTCCCGTGTCGCGATCTTTCTCGGGCTGATCTTCGGATACGGCGTCTCCTGGCTCCTGGACCGCGTCTTCGGGAAGATCCACTCGGTGCACGGCGGCACGGAGGCCGTCGACCACTGGCGCCTGGACCTGTCGGGCTTCGCCAAGGCCGACTGGATCGGACTGCCGAGCTTCCACGCGCCCAGCTTCGAATGGTCGGCGATCCTCGTCGCGCTGCCCGTCGTCATCGCCCTGATCGCGGAGAACGCGGGCCACGTCAAGGCCGTCGGCGAGATGACCGGCGCCGACCTCGACGACAAGCTGGGCACCGCCATCGCCGCCGACGGCGCCGCCTCCATGCTCTCCACGGCCGTCGGCGGCCCGCCGAACACCACGTACTCCGAGAACATCGGCGTCATGGCCGCCACCCGCGTCTACTCCACGGCCGCCTACTGGGCCGCCGCCGGATTCGCGCTGCTCTTCGGCGTGTGCCCCAAGTTCGGCGCGGTCGTCGCGGCGATCCCGGGCGGTGTGCTCGGCGGCATCACCGTCATCCTGTACGGCATGATCGGCCTGCTCGGCGCCCAGATCTGGATCAACGCCAAGGTCGATCTGCGCAACCCGCTGAACCTGGTGCCGGCCGCCGCGGGCATCATCATCGGCATCGGCAACGTGACCCTGAAGTTCAGCGAGAACTTCCAGCTCAGCGGCATCGCCCTCGGCACGATCGTGGTGATCACCGGCTATCACGTGCTGCGCGCCTTCGCGCCGGCCCACCTCAAGGAGCAGGAGCCGCTGCTCGATTCGGGCACCTCGTCCTACGAGAAGGACCAGGCCTGAGCGGCTGCTCGCCGTAAGCACCCGGACCCGCTCGGACGTCCCGCCGTGCGGCGGAGCCCGGGCGGGAGCTCGCCCCGCCTGACCGTCCATAGCCGCTCGGCGCGCCAACGGGGGCTCCGCACCGCGCCGTTCATCCGTTTTGGTCATGCCCTCTTACGGCGGTGCTCGCCGCGGCGGCCAACTGGGACGCTGCCCCCATGACGCAGACCGCATGGAGCGAGACCGGACACCTTGCGCACACCCATCGGTTCGCCGCGCCGCTGGACCCGGTGGTCCGGCGGATGCGGGCCCTGCGGGCCGATCTGCCGCCCCGGGACGGCATCGCGGTCTTCAACCGCGTCTATCTGACAGTGACCGAGGAGATCTCCCGGCTCCTCGCGCACGGCGCCTTCGCCGACCCGCGGGCCGCGGCCACCCTGGACGTGCTCTTCGCCGGGCGCTACCTCGCGGCCGTGGAGGGCACGTCCTTCGGCCGTCGGCCACCGGACTGCTGGCGGCCGCTGTTCCAGTACCGGCGCCATCCGGGGGTGCGGCCCCTCCAGTTCGCCCTGGCCGGGATCAACGCGCACATCGGGCACGACCTGACGCTCGCGGTGGTCGACAGCTGCCGAGCCCTGGAGTGCGAACCGGCTTTTCTGGAGCGGGACTTCGACCGCGTCGGCGACACCCTGACGCTGCTGGAGGAACGCATCCGCGAGGAACTCATGCCCGGGCCCGACCTGTTCCAGGTGGCCGACCCCATGACCCATCTCCTTGCGTCCTGGAGCCTGGAGCGGGCGCGGGACGCCTCCTGGTCGGCGGCGAAGGTGCTGTGGCAACTGCGCGAACTCCCCTCCCTGGCCCGGGAGTTCACCGAACGCCTGGACGCGGGCGTGGGGCTTGTGACCCGGTGCCTGCTGACGCCGCTCGCGGCCTCGGCGCACGCTTCGGCCCGTCCGGCGTGGGAGGACGACCACTGGTGAGGCACGGCCGGGCACCCCGGGGCAGAGCCCCCGGGTGCCCGGCCGCGAACACCTAGTCCTCCGGAAGCTCGACCGGGGCGATCTCGTCGTACAGGTCGCCCGGCCCCGGGTTGGACGCGTCCGTGGTGCCACCGAAGTGGTGCATGACGCCCCACACCGCGTTGAGCGCGGTCTGCACGGCGCCCTCGGCCCAGCCGGCCGTCCAGGAGATGTCGTCGCCCGCGAGGAAGATCCCCCGCTTGTCCTCGGGCAGCGAGTCCTGCATGAAGTGCGTGAACAGACGGCGCTGGTAGCGGTAGTGGCCGGGCAGGTTCGCCTTGAACGCGCCCATGAAGTACGGCTCGTTCTCCCACGACACCGTGACCGGGTTGCCGATGATGTGCCGCCGGATGTCGACCTTGGGGTAGATCTCGCCGAGCGACTTGAGCATGACCTCCATGCGCTCGCTCGCCGACAGCGGGAGCCACTTGAGGCTGTCGTCGCACCACGTGTAGGAGAGGCAGATGACGGCGGGCTTGTCGGGGCCGTTGTCGAGCAGATACGTGCCGCGCGTCATCCGGTCGGTGAGCGTCATCGACATGACGTCACGGCCGGTCTCCTCGTCCTTGTCCAGCCAGAACGGCCGGTCCACCGGCACGAACAGCTTGGAGGACTCCATGTAGTGGGTGCGCTCGATCGCCGTCCAGTGGTCGATCGGGAACAGCGAGTCGTCGCAGGCGATCTTGGACAGCAGCATCCAGGACTGCGCGGTGAAGATCGCCGCGCGGAAGGTGCGGATGTCGCCGTCCGCGTCCGTCACGGTGATGCGGTTGCCCGCCGTGCGGTGCAGCCGGGTCACGGCCGGCCTGGGCGCGCCGTCATGGAGCGAGGAGAGCGAGGTGCCGGGCGCCCAGTGCACGAGCTTCTCGGGCTCGCGCTCCCACAGCCGCAGCGGCAGCTGCTGGGAGCCGCCGACGATGCCGCGGTGGAGGTCGTCGGCCTCCGTGTAGACGACCCGCAGGATCTCCAGGATGGAGTTCGGGAAGTCGGTGTCCCAGCCGCCGGTGCCGAAGCCGACCTGGCCGAAGATCTCGCGGTGCCGGAAGGACTTGAAGGCCTCCGAGTCGCAGAGGAAGCCGTAGAAGGTCTGGTTGTCGAACTTCTCGACGAGCTTGGCCCAGATCTCCCGGATGCGCGGGATGTCGCGCTCGCGGATCGCCTGGTTCATGTCGGAGAAGTCGGCGCCCTCTTCGAGACAGGCGTTCCAGGCGTCCATGACCTCGCGGTACACGGCGGGCAGCTCGTCGACCGAGGTCGCGTAGTGGGACTCGCCCTTGAGGTCGACGACCGTCGAGGGGGTGTCGGACGCGAGCGGGTTGGGGAACGGCTTGGTCTCCAGGCCCACCAGGTCGATGTAGTGCTGGAGCGCGGTGGAGCAGGGCGGGAACCGCATGGCGCCCATCTCGGCGGTCAGCTCCGGGTCGCAGCCGGGGAAGCCGACGGTGCGCAGCCGGCCACCGATCTGGTCGGCCTCGTACACGACGGGCTTGAGGCCCATCTTCATCAGCTCGTACGCGGCGACGACGCCGGAGAGGCCGCCGCCGATGACCGCGACCTCCGCGCCGTGCTCGGTCGCGGGTATCTGGCCGAGCCCGGCCGGGTGCGCCAGGAAGTCGTCGTACGCGTAGGGGAAGTCCGGCCCGAACATCGTGACGGGCGGCTGCTCGTCGATGTGCTGGACGGCGGTGGGCACCGTGGACGTCATGGGGTACGGACTCCTTGCGCAGTACGGAAGTTGAGGGGGGCAGGACCTCGGCCCGGGCTCGGGGGTCGGAGCTCGGGGATCAGGGCCGAGGGCTGGGGAGAAGGCTGGAAGCTCAGCGGTCGGGGCTCAGGGCTCAGGGCTCAGGGCTCAGACGAGGGAGGCGTAGAGGCCCGGGCGGCGGTCGCGGAGGTAGGGGTTGTTCGCGCGCGAGGCGGCCAGGAACTCGGGGTCGACGTCGCCCACGACCAGCTCGGTGCCCCGACCGGCGCGGGCCCGCGCGGCCCCGTCCGGCCCGGCCAGGCAGCTCAGGCCGACGAACTCGAACTCGCCCTCGGGGCCGGTCCGGTTGACGTACGCGACGTAGAGCTGGTTCTCGAAGGCGCGGACCGGGACGAGGGACTCCGCGACGAACTGGAAGGGGTGCATCTGGGCGGTGGGCACCAGGAGGAGGTCGGTGCCGGCCAGCGCGTGGGCCCGTACGTTCTCCGGGAACTCCACGTCGTAGCAGATCATCATGCCCACCCGCAGGCCGTTCAGGTCGGCCTGGACGACCGGCTGGTCGCCCGGCGTGAACGCCTCCTGCTCGAAGCAGCCGAAGAGGTGGGTCTTGCGGTAGTTCGCCAGGCGGCTGCCGTCGGGGCCGATGAGCTGGGCCGCGTTGTAGACGGCGTCGCCGTCGCGCTCGGGGTATCCGTAGACGACCGCGAGGCCGTGACGGACCGCGATTTCGGCGATCGCCCGCGCGGAGGGGCCGTCGGCGGCTTCGGCGAGCTTGGCCACGTCGTCGCCGATGGCGTACCCGGTGAGGAACAGCTCGGGGCAGACGATCAGACCGGCGCCGGTCGCGGCCGCCCGCCCGGCCGCCTCGTCCAGCGCCTTCAGGTTCGCGGCTACGTCCGAGAGACTGCCGGAGCTCTGGAGCAGGGCGGTGCGCAACGCGGGCATGGGCAGTCCTCGGCAGTGGCTGAAGTGCGGGGTGGGGTCACTAGACGGTACGTTCCGGCGCTTGGCCGGGACAAGGCGGGAGCGTTGCGCGTGGCCGCGCGATTCGTTGCGCAGGATCGGCGAATCCCGGCGATTCATTGCGCTGGGCCGTGCGGCGCGGGGCGGTCCTGGGGGTGTGGGTCGCGGGCTGCGGGCCGGGGGGCGGGCTGGGTGCGGGGTGCTTGCGCAGTTCCCGCGCCCCCATGAAACCCGTTGGCGGCTGCGGGCCGTGCGCGGCTGGTCGCGCAGTTCCCCGCGCCCCCAAAGGCCCTGGTCGGCTGCGGGCCGTGCCCGCTTCTGGCGCAGTTCGCCGCGCCCCCAAAGGCCCTGGTCGGCTGCGGGCCGTGCCCACGTCTCGCACAGTTCCCCGCGCCCCCAAAGGCCCTGGTCGGCTGCGGGCCGTGCCCACGTCTCGCACAGTTCCCCGCGCCCGCCCTGGCAGGGTCGGGTGTCGGACAGTGCGGGCGTCTGCGGGGCGTCGGGCTTTCGGCCCTGGGGCCGATTTTGCGCTTGCGGCTCGGTGGGGGCTGGTCGCGCAGTTCCCCGCGCCCCTAACTACGCTGCGCCGGCCCGCATCGGCCACCTCAGCCCGTCCGGCGATTGAGGACGAGCGCCGTTCAGGCGCGATACGGGGTCTGGGGCGGAGCCCCAGGGAGCCCGGAGCCGTCCAACCCTGCGCCTACGGGCGGGTGGGCGGGCAAAGGGGCTCGGGGTCTGGGGCGAAGCCCCAGGGGGGCCGGGGCCGCAGGTGGGCCCGTCAGGCTGGGGAGCCTGAGGTGTAGCGGCGTAGGAGGGGCGAGAGGACCAGTACGGACTTCGTACGCTCCACGTACGGCTCCCCCGCGATCCGCTCCAGAACCCGCTCGAAGTGCCGCATGTCCGAGGCGAAGACCTGAATGATCGCGTCCGCCTCACCGGTGACGGTGGAGGCGGACGCGACCTCGGGGTACCGCTCAAGACCCCGCCGGATCGCATCCGGCGAGGTGTTGCGACGGCAGTAGATCTCGATGAACCCCTCGGTCTCCCAGCCCAGCGCCGCCGGATCCACCCGTACGGTGAAGCCGGTGATGGCCCCCTCGGCCCGCAGCCGGTCGACGCGCCGCTTGACGGCCGGCGCGGACAGGCCGATCAGCGAGCCGATGTCGGCGTAGGAGCGCCGGGCGTCTTCGGCGAGCGCGTGGACGATGCGTTCATCGAGGTCATTGAGTCGCACTGCGGGTGGATCACTTCTGTGAGGCGGTGGCCAGCCTGGAACGGCGGTAGCCGTATCCGAAGTAGATCACGAGACCGGCGGCCATCCAGTATCCGAAGTACTCCCAGGTGACCCCGGAGAGGTTCCACATGAGGTAGCCGCAGCTGAGGAAGCCCAGGATGGGGACGAGCCAGCCGAACGGCACCCGGAAGGTGCGCGGCATGTCGGGGCGCGTCCTGCGCAGGATGATGACCGCGACGTTGACCAGCGCGAAGGCGAAGAGCGTGCCGATGCTGGTGGCGTCGGCGAGGTTGCCCAGCGGGACGGCGGCCGCGAGCACACCGCAGAACAGCGAGACGGCGACGGTGTTGGCGACCGGGGTGCCGCTGCGCGGGCTGACCTTGGCGAACACCTTGGGGACGAGGCCGTCGCGGGACATCGCGAACAGGATGCGGGTCTGGCCGTACAGCACGGTCAGGACGACGCTGGCGATGGCGATCACCGCGCAGGCGGCGAGCAGCGTGCCCCAGAAGGAGTGCCCGGTGACGTCCTTCATGATCCCGGCGAGCGCGGCCTCCGAGCCCTCGAACTGCTTCCAGGGGCGGGCGCCGACGGCCACGAAGGCCACCAGGACGTACAGCGCGGTGACGATGATCAGCGAGAGCATGATCGCGCGCGGCAGGTCCTTCTTGGGGTTCTTGGCCTCTTCACCGGCCGTGGAGGCCGCGTCGAAGCCGATGTAGGAGAAGAACAGCGTCGAGGCCGCACCGCTGACACCGGCCGTGCCGAGCGGCATGAAGTTCGAGTAGTTGCCCGACTTGAAGCCCATGAAGCCGATCACGCAGAAGAGCACCAGGGCGGCGATCTTCACCGCGACCATGATCGTGTTGATGCGGGCGGACTCACGGGCGCCGCCAAGCAGCAGGCCCATGGCGAGGACCACCACGATCAGGGCCGGCAGGTTGAATATCCCGCCGTCGCCGGGCGGCGCGGACAGCGCGTCGGGGATGGTGACGCCGATCGTCCCGTCCAGGAACTCGTTGAGGTACTGCCCCCAGCCGACGGCCACGGCGGCCACCGAGACGCCGTACTCCAGGATCAGGCACCAGCCGCAGATCCAGGCGATGAGTTCGCCGAGCGTTGCGTAAGCGTACGAGTACGACGAGCCCGCCACGGGGATGGAGCCCGCGAGCTCGGCGTAGGAGAGGGCGGAGAAGAGCGCCGTGAGGCCGGCGAGGACGAAGGAGAGCGTGACGGCGGGTCCGGCCTTGGGGACGGCCTCGCCGAGCACCACGAAGATACCGGTGCCGAGCGTCGCACCGATGCTGATCATGGTGAGCTGCCACATGCCCAGCGAGCGCTTGAGGGAGCCGCCCTCGCCCTGGCCACCCTCCGCCACCAGCGTTTCCACCGGCTTGCGCCGCATGAGACCGCTACCGGGGCGCGGGCCCCCGGCGGCTGGGGGTTCGGTCGAGGGTGGCGCTGCGCCATGATCCAACACTGAGGTGGCTCCTTTTCGCTGCCAGTCGGACGGCGGGTGACCGCGACGGTCCGGCCGTCCCGCGGGGGGATGTTTCGGGCAGCATGGAGCCTTCCCGTGGCCGGTTCCGCCGAGCAGGCGGTCCCCGCCACTCCACGTACGGCGAGAACCCTATGGGTTTCCGCTTCCCGCTCGTAATGCAGCAACCTTGCGCATCAACGGTAGATCATTGCGCGCGACGGCCAGGGGTGGATGTTTGTTGCACGGCAATGTTCGATCCGTGCGCAAGCCCTGCTCGGGGCCCTTTTCACGGCTCCGCGCAGTGGCTCTGGTCACGGGTCCGCTTGACACCGCATCAGGGCTGTTGCAGGGTCGCGCCCCATGGATCTGGACACACCGCACGAGATCGCCGGAGAGCCGGCCACGGGCTGGCAGGATCCGGCCCCCTTCCTGCGCGGGGTGGCCTGGCTGGATGCCGAGGGGCAGCCGGTCCGCGCGGATCCCGAGGACGCGATGCGGCTTCCCTGGGACACCGGTGAGCGGGCCGCGCTGCCCATCGGGATGCGGATCGAGTTCACCGCGCGGGGCGCGACGGCGGTGGAGATCCGCTACCGCGCGCGGGTGCCGGAGCCGGGCGAGGCGCTGCACGAGCTGGCCCACACCTTCGCGCTCTGGCAGGGTGACCGCTGCCTCGGGGAGACCACGGCCACCCCGCACCGGGAAGGCCGCGTACGCATCCAACTCCCGTGCTCCGCGGGCCCGTTCACCATCCATCCGCCCGAGACGCAGGCGCCGCACATCGACGCGGTGCGGGCTGTCGGCGGCATGATCGCGCCGACCCGGCGCACGGCGCGCTGGCTCGTGCACGGGGACTCCATCACGGAGGGCTGGTGGTCGACCCGGCCCGCGCACGCCTGGCCCGCCGTCGTCGGCCGGACGCTGGGTCTGGACACGGTGAACCTGGGCTATGCGGGCGGGGGCCGCGGCGAGCTGCCCACCGCGGAACAGATCGCCCGGCTCCCGGCAGACGTCCTCACCCTGGCCTTCGGCACCAACTGCTGGTCGGCCATTCCGTTCTCGGCCCCGCTGATGCGCGAGACCACGCTGGCGTTCCTGCGTCTGGTGCGTCGCGGCCACCGAAAGACCCCGCTGCTCCTGGTCTCCCCGCTGCTGCGCCCGGAGGCCGAGCGGACGCCGAACGCCCTGGGCGCGACGCTGGCCGAGCTGCGGGCGGCCATGGAGAGCGCGACCCGGGAGCTGATCGACGCGGGCGACGACGCGCTCCAACTGCTGTCCGGGCAGGGCCTGTTGGAGCCACACCACCTCATGGACGGACTGCATCCCACCGACGAGGGCCACGCCCGGGTCGCCGCCGCGGTGGCGCGGGCGCTGGCCCCGCTCGTGCCGAAGCCCCCGCGAGCGGACTCACGGGGGCTCGGGGCAGAGCAACAGGGCGACTAGCTCCAGCTGGCGTGCAGCGGCTTGCCCTCGGCGTAACCGGCGGCGGACTGGATGCCGACGACGGCCTTCTCCTCGAACTCGGCGAGCGAGGAGGCACCGGCGTAGGTGCAGGAGGAACGCACGCCCGCGATGATCGAGTCGATCAGGTCCTCGACGCCCGGACGGGTCGGGTCGAGGAACATGCGCGAGGTGGAGATGCCCTCCTCGAACAGGGCCTTGCGGGCCCGGTCGTAGGCCGACTCCTCGCTCGTACGGTTCTTGACCGCGCGGGCGGAGGCCATGCCGAAGGACTCCTTGTAGAGGTGGCCCTCGGCGGAGGTGTGGAGGTCGCCCGGGGACTCGTAGGTGCCCGCGAACCAGGAACCGATCATGACGTTGGAGGCGCCGGCGGCGAGCGCCATGGCGACGTCGCGCGGGTGGCGCACCCCGCCGTCGGCCCAGACGTGCTTGCCGAACTTCTTGGCCTCGGCGGCGCACTCCAGGACGGCGGAGAACTGGGGGCGTCCCACGCCGGTCATCATCCGGGTGGTGCACATGGCGCCGGGGCCCACACCGACCTTGATGATGTCCGCGCCCGCCTCGATGAGGTCGCGCACGCCCTCGGCGGCGACGATGTTGCCCGCGACGATCGGGACGTGCGGGTCCAGGCCGCGGACGGCCTTGATCGCGGCGATCATCGACTCCTGGTGGCCGTGCGCGGTGTCCACCACCAGGGTGTCGGCGCCGGCGTCCAGGAGCTGCTTGGCCTTGCCGGCCACGTCGCCGTTGATGCCGACGGCGGCCGCGATGCGCAGCTTGCCCCGGGCGTCGGTGGCCGGCGTGTACAGCGTGGCGCGCAGGGCGCCCTTGCGGGTCAGGATGCCCGCGAGGCGGCCGTCGGCGTCCACGGCCGGGGCGTAGCGGCGGTTGGCGTTGTCGAGGCGGTTGAAGGCCTCGCGCGGGTCGATGTCGGCGTCGAGGAGCAGCAGGTCCTTGGACATGACCTCGGAGAGCCGGGTGAAGCGGTCGACGCCGGTGAGGTCCTGGTCGGTGACGACACCGATCGGCTTCTGGTCGGCGTCGACGACGACGCCCGCGTTGTGGGCCCGCTTGGGCAGCAGGGCGAGCGCGTCGGCGACGGTCTGGCTCGGAGCCAGGACGATCGGGGTGTCGAGCACCAGGTGGCGCGTCTTGACCCACGAGATCACGTCGGTGACGACCTCGATCGGGATGTCCTGGGGGATCACGACGATGCCGCCGCGCCGGGCCACGGTCTCGGCCATGCGGCGGCCGGCGATCGCGGTCATGTTGGCCACGACGAGCGGGATGGTGGTCCCGGTGCCGTCGGGGGAGGCGAGGTCCACGCCCTGGCGGGAGCCCACCGCGGAGCGGCTCGGCACCATGAACACATCGTCGTACGTCAGGTCGTACGGCGGCTTGATGTCGTTGAGGAAACGCACGTGCTGAACATCCCAGTCGATCGAGGTGGCCCCAGGCATTTCAGCCAGGGGAAAAGCACGTAGTTCATTGTCCCATGTTCGTACGATCGCGCCGCCCGGGCCGATCGTCCAGGGACCGGGGAGCGGGCCTAGTGCGATCCTCCGAGCGCGAGGTGCACGGCGAGCGTCCCGTGCGGCCCGGTCCCCGCCGCACCGCCCAGGACGTCCAGGGCGAGCGCCCACTCCTCGGGCCGCTCCACCGCGTACTCCTGCCAGCCGGTCACCACGACGAGCCGGCCGGGGCGGGCCGGGCCCCAGTCGGGGTCACCCAGACAGTCGGCGAGGGCGTCCCAGTTGCGGCCGAACCAGTCGGGCAGGCGCAGCGCGGTGGCCACGCGGTCCATGAAGGCGGCCTTGTCGCCCACCCCGTCGAGGTCGACGCGGTCGACCAGCCACCCCGCGGGCCGTACGGAGTCGAACGGTTGGGCCGTCATCGCAGCACCGCCTTGAACGTCTTGTAGTGGTCGTCGGTGTAATAGAACTCGCCGCCCTGCCCGGTGATCAGGCGCCGAGCGCCGCGGTCCCGGGAGTTCGGGGTGTCCACGGTGTACTCGTGGTAGTAACCGCGCTTCTGCCGGGGCAGCAGCTTCTCGACGTTGCCGAACACCACACCGTCCTTGCTGTACGGGAACGGGCCGCCCTTGTCGATCAGGGTCAGCGTGTGCCGTGCTTCGGGCGGCAGCCGGTCCGCGGGGACCGTGGCCATGCCCTTGGCCCAGGCGGGGGTGGAGACGGACGCGGAGGCGCTGGGCCCCGCGGTTCGCGCGCTGTCCTTGCCGCCGCAGCCGACGAGCAGCACGGCCAGACACGCCAGCACCGCGGCGAGGGCGATCCGGGCAAACCTGGTGATCATGTGCCGATGCTCCCATCCGGCGGGGGCCCGAGCGAATGCGTGGGCGGCCGATTCCGGGTCACGATGGAGTCATGCTGCTCGCCGACGTGGCCACGACCTCGGCCGACATCGCCGCCACCGCCTCGCGCTCGGAGAAGTCCGCGCTGCTGGCCCGGCTGTTCTCGGCCACCGAACCGGACGAGGCGCCGCTGGTGGTGACCTATCTGGCGGGGCGGCTCCCGCAGCGGCGCACCGGGCTCGGCTGGAACACCCTGAAGGACCTTCCGCCGCCCGCCGACTCGCCCACCCTGACCGTCCGGGAGGTCGACGAGCGCCTGGAGGCCATCTCGGCGGTCGCCGGCAAGGGCGCCCAGGGCGAGCGCAGACGGCTGGTCGGTGAGCTGATGGCGGCGGCCACCCGAGGGGAGCAGCGCTTCCTGGTCGCGCTGATCACCGGAGAGGTCCGCCAGGGCGCGCTGGACGCGGCGGCCGTCGAGGGGCTCGCGGCGGCGGCCGGCGCCCCGCCCGCCGAGGTGCGGCGCGCCGTGATGCTCGGAGGTTCGCTCGGCACGGTCGCCCGGGCGCTGCTCGCCGAGGGGCCGGCCGCGCTCGCCGCGTTCCGCCTGGAGGTGGGCCGGCCCGTGCTGCCCATGCTGGCGCACAGCGCGAAGGACGTCGCCGAGGCGCTCGACCGGCTGGGCCCGTGCGTCGTCGAGGAGAAGCTCGACGGCATCCGCGCCCAGGTGCACAAGGACGGCGACGCGGTACGGGTCTTCACCCGCACCCTCGACGAGATCACCGAGCGGCTCCCCGAAGTGGTGGACGCCGCACGGGAGTTGGCGGCCGAGCGCGCCGTGCTCGACGGCGAGGTGATCGCGCTCGGGCCCGACCGCCGGCCGCGCTCCTTCCAGGACATCGCGGGACGCGTCGGCTCCCGGCTCGATGTCGCGGGCGCCCAGGAGCGCCTGCCGCTCTCCCCCGTCTTCTTCGACCTGTTGTCGGTGGACGGACGGGACCTGCTCGATCTGTCGGTGCGGGAGCGGCACACGGAGCTGGCCCGCATCGCGCCCGAGCCACGGCGCGTACGGCGGTATGTGGTGGAGGACCCCGCCGATCCCGAACAGCGGCGCGGCGCCGAGGAGTTCGCCGCCGAGACCCTGGACCTGGGGCACGAGGGGGTGGTGCTCAAGGCGCTCGACTCGACGTACGCGGCGGGCCGGCGCGGTGCCTCGTGGCTGAAGGTCAAGCCCGTGCACACCCTCGATCTGGTGGTTCTGGCCGCCGAGTGGGGCCACGGCCGGCGCACCGGCAAGCTCTCCAATCTGCACCTCGGGGCGCGCCGTGAGGACGGCACGTTCGCCATGCTCGGCAAGACGTTCAAGGGGCTCACCGACGCGCTCCTCACCTGGCAGACCGAACGGCTGCGGGAGTTGACGGTGGCCGAGGAGCCATGGGGGGTGCGGGTGCGGCCGGAACTCGTCGTCGAGGTGGCCTATGACGGCGTACAAAGATCATCGCGTTACCCGGAAGGGGTCACACTGCGTTTCGCACGGGTAGTGCGCTATCGCGAGGACAAGAGGGCCTCGGAAGCGGACACGGTCGCGTCGGTGACCGCTCCCCCCGGTTCTCGGCCTGGGTCGAACGGGGAGGACGGGGACGCCTGACGCGGCGGGAGGGATTGAACCGGTGGAGCAGGGTCACAGCGCGGGGCTGCGGGAGCAGGCACAACGGCGGGCGCAGGAGGCCGGGTTGGCGGCCGCCCGACTGACCGCGGAGGGAGTGCGGGCGATCGCGCTGACATGGGTGGACGTCGCGGGCCTGACCCGCGTCAAGGCCGTGCCGACCACACGGCTCGCGCAGGTCGGGGCGCACGGCGTCGGCATGTCGCCGGTCTTCGACGTGTATCTGGTGGACGACTCGGTCACCACCAGCCCCCTCATCGGCGGCCCCGACGGCGACCTGCGCCTGATCCCCGACCTCGACCGGCTCACCGTGCTCGCCGCCCAGCCCGGCTGGGCCTGGGCGCCGGCCGAACGCTTCGAGCAGTCGGGGCAGCCCTACGACGCCTGCCAGCGGCAGTTCGCGCGCCGGATGACGCGGCGGGCCGCGGAGCGCGGCATCGAGCTGCGGATGGGCTTCGAGACGGAGTGGGTCGTCGACCCGCCGCTGGCCGGGCCGGCGTACGGGATGGCGCGGATCGTCGAGCGCTCGGCGTACGTGGGCGATGTGCTGGCCGCGCTGGAGGCGCAGGGCGTCGAGGTGCTCCAGATCCACCCGGAATACACGCCGGGCCAGTTCGAGGTGTCGGTGGCCCCGGCCGATCCGGTGGGCGCGGCCGATCTCGCGGTGCTCGTGCGCGAGACGATCCGGGCGGTGTCGCTCCAGCACGGCCTCACCCCCTGGTTCGGGCCGGTCGTCGATCCCGAGGGCGTCGGCAACGGCGGCCATCTGCACCTCAGCCTCTGGCAGGACGGCCGCAACCTGTGCCGGGGCGGCGAGGGCCCCTCGGGGATGAGTACGACCAGCGAGTCCTTCCTCGCCGGCATCCTCGACGCGCTGCCCGCGCTGCTCGCCATCGGCGCCCCCACCCCCGCGAGCTATCTGCGCCTGGCGCCGTCGCGCTGGGCCGGCGCCTTCCAGTGCTGGGGGCCCGAGAACCGGGAGGCCGCGCTGCGCTTCGTGCCGGGGCCGCCCGGCGCCGAGGAGGCGGCCAACGCGGAGGTCAAGTCGTTCGACCCGGCCGCCAACCCCTATCTGGTGACCGGCGCGGTGATCGCCGCCGGACTCGCCGGGCTCGACGCGGGCCTGCGGCTGCCGCCGCCGGTGGCGGGCGACCCGGTGCACTCGGTCGGTGCCCGGCGGCTGCCCACCTCGCTGCCCGAGGCGCTCGGCCGCTTCACGGAGTCGGCGGTGCTGCGCGAGGCGCTCGGCGACCGGCTCTTCGAGGCGATCGTCGCGGTGCGCCAGGCCGAGACGAAGCTCTTCGACGGCCAAACCCCCGGGGAGATCGCCGCGGCCACCCGCGGGAGGTACTGAGTGCTGCCCCTCGTCGACCACCACTGTCACGGCGTGCTGCGCTCGGACCCCGACGACGCCGCCTTCGAGGCGCTCCTCACCGAGTCCGACGCGCCGGCCGCACCCGGCACCAGCTTCTTCGACACCCAGCTCGGCTTCGCGGTGCGCCGCTGGTGCCCGCCGCTGCTCGGCCTGGAACCGCACTGCCCACCGGAGCGCTATCTGACCCGCCGTCGCGAACTGGGCGCCGAGGAGGCCAACCGGCTGCTCCTGCGGGCCACCGGCATCGGCACCTATCTGGTGGACACCGGCCTGCCCGGAGATCTGACCGGCCCGGCCGAGCTCGCGAGGCTCGCCGGGGCCCGGGCGCGCGAGATCGTACGCCTGGAACACCTCGCGGAACGCGCCGCCGAGGGGGTACGGGATCCGGACAAGTTCCTGGCGGTCCTCGCCGACGCGATCGCCACCGCGGCGGACACCGCCGCCGGCTTCAAGTCGGTCGTCGGATACCGCCACGGTCTGGACTTCGCGCCGGAGCCGCCGGGCCCGGCCGAAGTGCGCGCGGCCACCGCCGACTGGCTGGCCTCGGGGGCCGGCCGGATCACCTCGCCGGTCCTGCTGCGCCACCTGCTGTGGTCGGCGGCCGGGACGGGGACGGCGCTCCAGCTCCACACCGGGTTCGGCGACCCGGACCTCACCCTGCACCGCTGCGACCCGCTGCTGCTCACCGACTTCATCCGGGCGATCCGCCCGACGGGCTGCCGACTGGTCCTGCTGCACGGCTACCCCTACCACCGGGGCGCGGGATATCTGGCGCACGTGTACCCGCACGTCTACGCCGACGTGGGGCTCTCGCTGGGGCACACGGGGGCGCGGGCCGAGGCGGTGCTCGCCGAGTTCCTGGAGCTCGCGCCCTTCGGCAAGCTGTTGTTCTCGACGGACGCCTACGGCCTCGCGGAGCTGTACGTGGTGGGGGCCCGGCTCTTCCAGGAGGGCCTGGACCGGTTGCTCAACGGCTGGACCGCCTCCGGCGCGTGGTCGGCGGCGGACGCGGAACGGGTGGCCGCGCTGGTGTCGGCGGGCAACGCCGAGCGGGTCTACGGCAGATGAGCGGCCGGGGCTCCGGGGGGGGTGAGCCCCCCGGAGCCTCAGACGCCGTCCGGGTCCGCGCGGTTGAGGGCGGGCCGGGGCTTGGGGCCCGTCTCGCCCAGCAGGAAGTCGGCGGCGGCGGTGTCCGTGACGAGGCTGGTCACCAGGCCGGACCGCAGCACCGCGTCGATCGCTGCGGCCTTGCGCTGGCCTCCGGCGATCGCGACGACCTCCGGGATGCGGCGCAGCCGGTCCGCCTCGACCGTGATGCACCGCTCCCCCAGGTCTCGGCCGACCCGCCGGCCCTGGGCGTCGAAGAGGTGCGCGGACATCTCGGCGGCGACGCCGAGCGAGGCGTAGTGCGCCCGCTCCTCGTCGCTCAGCATGTCGTGCACGGTGGAGATGCCGGGCTCCCACGAGCCGATGGACACCGCGGCGACGGTGACCTTGTCGAAGTACTCGAAGGCGCGGGCGATCCCGGTCTGGTTGCGCAGGGCCGCGGCGGTCGCCGGGTCGGGAAGGAGCATCGGGGCGTAGATGGGGTGGGCCTCGCCGCCGGAGACCTGGGCGGCCCTGCGTACCGCCTCGACGGAGCCGCGCTCGGCGGTGCCCGCGTCATAGACGCCGGTGAGCTGCACGACGGTGCAGGGCGGCAGCCGGTCGAGGGCGGCGGCCATGTGGATGGTGGAGCGGCCCCACGCCAGGCCCAGCACATCGCCCTCGCTGACCAGCTCGCCGAGCAGGTCGGCGGCGACCTCGCCGAGGTTCTCCGGGTCTGGCGAGGTCTCCTCGCCCTCCGCCGGGGACTCGACGACGACCGCGTGCCTGAGCCCGTACCGGGCCCGCAGGGCGTCGGAGCGCTCCGCGTCCAGTTCGGCGGGGACCCGGATCTCGATCCGTACCAGATCGCGTTCGAGGGCGGTCTCCAGGACCCGGGCCACCTTGAAGCGGCTCACGCCGAACTCCTCGGCGATCTGGATCTTGGACTTCCCCTCCAGGTAGAAGCGGCGGGCCATGGCCGCCGCCTGCACCAGCTCCGCGGGTCCCATCCGCAGGGCTGACCGACCCGCCGACATTGCAGACACCGCGATCTCCTCACTGCTGTTCACAACTGCTGTTCACGCACCGGACTCGCTGTTCATCCTGTCAGATCCCACGGTCCTTGATCAGCCCGGAGGGTTCCGTCGCCGCGGTGGCGGCTCAGTGGCGGCTCAGTGGGCGCACGCCCAGGGTGCGCCCGCAGTCGCCCCTTGTGCCAGGGAGCGCAGGGACCGCACGGCTTCGGCCGGGTCCTGGGCGCCGTAGACGGCCGAACCGGCGACAAAGACATCCGCCCCGGCCTCGGCGCAGCGCTCGATGGTGGAGGCCGAGACGCCGCCGTCGACCTGGAGCCAGAGTTCAAGTCCGTGTTTGGCGATCAGCTCACGGGTCCGGCGGATCTTCGGCAGCATGATGTCGAGGAAGGACTGGCCGCCGAAGCCGGGCTCGACCGTCATGATCAACAGCATGTCGAGCTCGGGGAGCAGGTCCTCGTACGGCTCGATGGGCGTGGCGGGCTTCAGTGCCATCGAGGCGCGGGCGCCCTTCGCGCGGATCTCGCGGGCCAGCCGTACGGGAGCGGCCGCCGCCTCCGCGTGGAAGGTGACCGAACCGGCCCCGGCCTCCACGTACTGCGGGGCCCAGCGGTCGGGGTCCTCGATCATCAGGTGGCAGTCCAGCGGTGTGCCCGTCGCCCGGCTGAGGGATTCCACGATGGGAACCCCCAGCGTGAGGTTGGGCACGAAGTGGTTGTCCATGACGTCGACGTGCAGCCAGTCGGCGCCTTCGACGGCCTTGGCCTCCTCGGCCAGCCGGGCGAAGTCCGCGGAGAGGATGCTGGGGTTGATCTGAGCCATGCCCCAAGCCTGCCATGCCCTGGGCGACTTGCCTGCCACGGCGGCGGACGAAGCCTGTTCGGTTCCGCGCCGGGCGGGCGATCCTGCCCCGCGCGCGGGGCTTCGCCGCACGATCCTTCGCGCGGACGCCGGACGGCCGCAGCCCCTTCGGTGGGACGACGGCGCGACGGCGACCGAACCGTGATTCGCCCAACTGCCGCTCCCCGGGGCCGAGTTCGGGAGCGTCGCACTGCGCGCACGGGATGCGACGCCCCGCGGTCACGGGGCGCCGCCCGGCGTCAGGCCGTGCGCCTGAGCAGCGCCAGATACATGGCGTCCGTGCCGTGCAGATGCGGCCAGAGCTGGACGTCGGGGCCGTCGCCGAGGCCCGCGACCCCGGGCATCAGCGGTCGGACATCGATCCACTCGGCCTCGACGGGCTCGGCGCCGCCGCGGCCCTTGAGGACGTCCTCGACGACGATCCGGGTCTCGGCCAGGTGCGGCGAGCAGGTGGCGTACCCGACGACACCGCCGACGCGGACCGCCGAGAGGGCCTCGCGCAGCAGCGAGCGCTGGAGCGGCGCGAAGCCGTCCAGGTCCTCCGGACGGCGACGCCAGCGGGCCTCGGGACGGCGGCGCAGGGCGCCGAGACCCGAGCACGGCACGTCGACCAGGACCCGGTCGAAGGACTCCGGGAGCCACGGCGGGCGGGTGCCGTCGGCCGCGATGACCTGGTACGGGCCCGGGTTGCCGGCCAGCGCACGCTCGACCAGCCGGGCCCGGTGCGGCTGCTTCTCGGAGGCGAGCAGGGCCGCCCCGCGCCCCGCCGCGAGCGCGGCGAGCAGCGCGGCCTTGCCGCCGGGGCCCGCGCAGCCGTCCAGCCAGCGCTCGTCGCGGCCTTCGAGGGGGGCGTTGGCGAGGGCGGCGGCCACCAGCTGGCTGCCCTCGTCCTGGACACCCGCCCGGCCGTCGCGCACGGCGTCGAGGGCTCCGGGCTCGCCGCCCTCGGCCATCCGCACGGCATACGGCGACCAGCGGCCGGGCAGGCCGCCGTCCTCGCCGAGCGCGTCGAGGAGTTCGTCGGTGGTGGAGCGGCCCGGGCGGGCGACCAGGGTCACCTCGGGGCGCTCGTTGTCGGCCTCCAGGAGGTCCTCGATGCCGGCCCGGCCGCCGCCGAGCGCGTCCCACAGCGCCGAGACGACCCAGCGCGGGTGCGAGTGGACGACCGCGAGATGGTCCTCGGCGTCGTCCTCGTAGGAGGGCGCGACCTTCTCCAGCCAGCCGTCGAGGTCGTTCGCCGCGACCTTGCGCAGCACCGCGTTGACGAACTTGGCCCGTCCGTCGCCGAGCACCACCCGGGCCAGCTCCACGCTCGCGGAGACCGCCGCGTGCGTGGGGATCCGGGTGCCGAGCAACTGGTGCGCGCCGAGGGCGAGCACATCGAGCACCGGCGGGTCGACCTCGCGCAGCGGCCGGTCGATGCAGGCCGCGATGACCGCGTCGTAGGTGCCCTGGCGGCGCAGCGTGCCGTAGACCAGCTCGGTGGCGAGCGCCGCGTCCCGGGTGTCGAAGTTCCCGCCCTCGCGCGCCTTGCGCAGCAGCGGGGGCAGCACGAGGTTGGCGTAGGCGTCGCGTTCGTCGACGGCCCGCAGCGCCTCGAAGGCGAGGATGCGGACCGGGTCCTTCTTCGGACGGCGGTACGGCTTGCCGCCCTTGCCCGGGTGGGGGGCCGGGCTGCGACGTGGCGAATCGTTCACGTGAAAGGTGCTCCGCGGATCAGATGGGGCGAACCCCCTCAGCGTACGTCCGCCGCCCCGAGGCGCTCACCCGGGGCGATGCGCACCCCGCGCGCCCAGTCCGCGCCGCGCATCGGCTTCTTGCCCTGCGGCTGCACCCAGAGCAGCTCCACGGCGTGCGAGCCGGTGCCCACGTACACGTTGTTCTTGGCGGCCGAGAGCTCGCCGGGCGCGAGGTCGGTGCGGTCGGTGACCAGGGCCGCCTGGATGAGCTTGAGGCGCTCGCCGCGGAACACCGTCCAGGCGCCGGGGGCCGGGGTGCAGCCGCGCACCACGCGGTCCACGCGCAGCGCGGGCGCCGCCCAGTCCACGTGGGCCATCTCCACGGTGATCTTCGGGGCGAGCGAGATGCCGTCGGCGGGCTGTGGAACGGCCTTGAGGGTGCCGTCCTCGATGCCGTCCATGGTCGCCGCGAGCAGCCCGGCGCCCGCGAACGCGAGCCGGGTGAGCAGGTCGCCGCTGGTGTCCGTGGGCCGGACCTCCTCGGTGACCGTGCCGTACACCGGGCCCGAGTCGAGCCCTTCCTCGATGAGGAAGGTGGCGGCGCCGGTGATCTCGTCGCCCGCCATGACGGCGTGCTGGACGGGCGCGGCTCCGCGCCAGGCGGGCAGCAGCGAGAAGTGCAGATTGACCCAGCCGCGGGCCGGGATGTCGAGGGCGACCTTGGGCAGCAGCGCGCCGTACGCGACGACCGGGCAGCAGTCCGGCGCGATCTCGCGCAGCCGGGCCAGGAACTGCTCGTCCCGCGGCTTCGCCGGCTTGAGCACCTCGATGCCGGCCTCCGCGGCGCGCTCGGCGACCGGGCTCGCCACCAGGCGGCGGCCGCGTCCGGCGGGTGCGTCGGGCCGGGTGACGACCGCGGCGACCTCGTGCCGGCCGGAGGCGATCAGGGCGTCCAGGGCGGGGACGGCGACCTCGGGGGTGCCTGCGAAGACGAGCTTCACTGGGGGTTACCTCGCTTTGTCGAGAGCAGCGTCTCAGTCTATGGGCCCTCGCTCGGCTGCCGTACGCGCAGGTGCGCCCGACCCCGCGGGGCCTCGCGCCTCCCCGTACGGCAGGGGCGTACGGGGGCTCGCGCGCCCTGCGCATATGCCCATACGCCCCCGCAGCGTGACCACAACAGGAGGTGGCGCGTTGGTCAAGAGAGATTGACCGCATCGGGCCGCTTGCGCGGCCCGCGCCTTTTCAGCACCCGCACCACGTCAACCCAGCAGACAGCACCACGCGGTACCAGTACCGCACTCACCCTCCCTTTCACCGCCGGTTCGAGAGGCTTGCCCATGGCCGACCACGCAACCCACGACGCCCAAGCGCGGGCCAGCCTGCACCTGTTGGTGCGGGACATCGAGCGGGTCCGCCGACAGGTGGACGCACTGCGCACCCTCACCGCGCAGCTGGGCAACGTCTACCGCCCCCGCCGCTCGGGGCCTTCCACGGGCTTCGTCGTGTACGGACGCGCCCCGGCCCCGACCGTACGGCTCGCCCAGGAGTTGCGGGACAGCGTCGAGACCCTGGTGACCGCCGCCGTCGACTTCGACCGCTCCCTCGGTTTCTCCTGGGACGCGGTGGGCTCCGCGCTCGGCGTCACCAAGCAGGCGGTGCACCGCCGTTACGGGTCCCGCCGGGCGAGCGCCCAGGCCACGGGCCCGGTCGACGCCGAGCGTCCGGCCGAGGCCGTGCCGCCCCGGGCGCTGCCGCCGCTGCCCCCCATGCCCTCGGTGCCCGCCGCCCGTTCCATGCCGCCGCAGCCGACGGCGACCAGCCAGTCCCTTCGCGAGGAGGTCCGCACCAGCGCCTTCCCCGGCCCCCGCAACGGCTGACCCCTCGCTCGTCGGCCCTTCGTGCCCTCGCGTCCCGGAGTACGGGGTATCGCGAGGGCACACCTCTGTGCACGCCCGGGCCCTGCGCGCCGGGCCCGCGAGGGCACACCCGGTGGCGCGGCTCGCGGACCGGACATCGGCTCAGCCGGTGCGGCTCAGCCGATGTCCGGCGGGTCGATCCTGATCCGTACCGGGTCGCCGCCGCCCCGCGCCAGCCGCGAGGCCTGAGCGGCCTTGAGGGCGGCGGCGAGCGCGGCGCCACTGCCCGGCGGCACCCGCACCAGCGCCCGCTCCCAGTGCTCCCCCACGGGCGGGTCGCCGGGTCTGCGGGGCCTTCCGGGACCGGGCACCGGGAGCGGGACCGGCCCCAACACCTGTGCTTCGGGCGGCAGTTGGGCCGCCTTCAAGAAGGCCTCGACCGCCTCGGGGCGGCCGATCGCCTCGGCCATCCGGGAGACCGGCGGGAAGTTGAGCTCGGCGCGCTCGGCCAGTTCGCGCAGGGCGTGGCCCACCGGGTCCCAGCGGACCAGCGCCTGCACGGGACGCAGTGTCGGCTCGGCGACCACGACCACGGTGCCGCCCGCGTCCTGCCCCCGTACCAGCGAGGACGCCGAGATCCAGCGGCGCAGCGCTTCCTCGCCGGCCCGGATATCGGGACGGCTGAGCATCGCCCAGCCGTCGAGGAGCAGCGCCGCCGCGTAGCCGCCCTCGGCGACCGGCTCGGCGCCCGGCGTGCACACCACCAGGGCGGGCTGTCCCGGCACGCTGTCCAGGACGTGGTCCCGCCCGGAGGTGCGCACGGGGACCGCGGGGAAGGCCCGGCCCAGCTCCTCGGCGGTCCGCCGCGCGCCGACGATCTGGGCGCGCAGCCGGTTCGCGCCGCACTCCGCGCAGTGCCAGTCCGCCTCGGGTGTGCCGCACCACGCGCAGCTCAGCTCGCGCTCGTCCGGCGCCTCCAGGGGACCCGCGCACCGCCCACAGCGGGCGGGGGCGCGGCAGCGCGCGCAGGCGAGGCGGGGCGCGTACCCCCTTCTCGGCACCTGCACGAGGACCGGGCCGGTCTTCAGTCCTTCCCGTACGGCCTGCCAGGCCAGGCTCGGCAGGCGGGCCGCGCGGGCCGCCTCGTCCCGGGCCAGTTCGCCGTCGCCGACGGTACGCACCAGGGGGGCGGCGGCGCGGACCACCGTGCGGTCGGCGACCAGGGGCGCGGCCCAGCCGCTCTCCACGAGCTGGGCGGCCTCGACCGTGCAGCTCGTACTCCCGAGCAGAAAGCCGCACTTGTCGTGCGCCGCCCGCAGTTCGAGCACCTCGCGCACATGAGGGAAGGGCGCGTTGTCGTCGCTGTGGCTGGAGTCCCCGTCCTCCCACACCACGACCAGGCCCAGGTTCTCGACGGGCGCGAACATGGCCGCGCGGGTGCCGACCACGGCCCGCACCGCGCCGCGCCGCACCGCGAGCCACTGCCGATAGCGCCGCTCGGGGCCGGAGTCGGCGGTGAGCAGCGCGTGGCGGCCCTCGCCGAGGAGGGCGGTCAGGGCCGCGTCGACGCGGCCGGCACTGCGCCCGTCCGGCACGACGACGAGGGCGCCGCGCCCCGAGGCGAGCGTCGCGGCGACGGCCCGGGCGATCTCCTCGCACCAGTGCGGCCCGGGCAGCGCGGTCCACACCGCGCGGGGTGCGCCGCCGGTGCCCAACGCCTGGAGGAACGCGGGCCCTTGGGGGTAGCGCGCCCAGGTGCCGGGCTCCGGCGGGGCCGGGCGCGGCGGCGGCTCGGGCGACGGCTTGGCCTCGGCGCGGGCGTTTCTGGGCGGCACGGCGAGCTGGAGCACATCGGCGAGGCTGCCCGCGTACCGGTCGGCGACGGCCCGGGCGAGCGAGAGCATCTCCGCGCTGAGCACCCGCTCCGGTGAGACGACGCCGGCCAGCGCGGCCAGCGGACCGGAGTAGTCGGACTCGGCGCGGCGCTCGACGAGGAACCCGTCGATCAGCCCGCCGCCCTCCCGGCGCCCGTCCCGGACGTGGCGCGCCCCGGCCCCGAACCGCACCCGCACCCGCACCCCGGGCTGCGCGTCGGCGTCCAGCTCCTCGGGCACGGCGTAGTCGAAGAACTGGTCGAGGTGGAGCACCCCTTTGTTGACCACGACCCGGGCGACCGGCAGCTCCTTGGCGAGCGCGGCCCCCCGCCAGGTCCGCGGCTTGGCCTTGGGCACCTTGGCCTTGCGCACCGTCTCCCGAATCAGCGCAAGCTGCTCCGGCGCCCCACCCTCGGGGCCCCCGCCCTGCCGTTCGTTCTCGCTGCTCACAGCCAAATTCCTACCAGACCGTACTGACAACGGCGGTCGGCGGCCGACGCCGGTACGCGCGCGAGGGCCCCGGACCGGCTTCGGTCCGAGGCCCTCGCTGGGTGCCTGGTGTCCTACAGACCCGCGGCGCTGCGCAGCGCGTCCACGCGGTCCGTGCGCTCCCAGGTGAAGTCGGGGAGCTCACGGCCGAAGTGGCCGTAGGCGGCGGTCTGGGCGTAGATCGGGCGGAGCAGGTCGAGGTCGCGGATGATCGCGGCCGGGCGCAGGTCGAAGACCTGGGTGATGGCGGTCTCGATCTTCTCGTTCTCGACGGTGTTGGTGCCGAAGGTCTCGACGAACAGACCGACCGGCTCGGCCTTGCCGATCGCGTACGCGACCTGGACCTCGCAGCGGGAGGCGAGGCCGGCCGCCACGACGTTCTTGGCGACCCAGCGCATGGCGTAGGCGGCCGAGCGGTCCACCTTCGACGGGTCCTTGCCGGAGAAGGCACCGCCGCCGTGCCGGGCCATGCCGCCGTACGTGTCGATGATGATCTTGCGGCCGGTCAGGCCGGCGTCGCCCATCGGGCCGCCGATCTCGAAGCGGCCGGTCGGGTTCACCAGGAGGCGGTAGGCGTCAGTGTCCAGCTTGATGCCGTCCTCGACGAGCTGCTTGAGGACGTGCTCGACGACGAACTCGCGGATGTCGGGGGCGAGCAGCGACTCCAGGTCGATGTCGCTCGCGTGCTGCGTGGAGACCACGACCGTGTCGAGGCGGACGGCCTTGTCGCCGTCGTACTCGATGGTGACCTGGGTCTTGCCGTCGGGGCGCAGGTAGGGGATGGTCCCGTTCTTGCGGACCTCGGTCAGGCGGCGCGAGAGGCGGTGCGCGAGGTGGATCGGCAGCGGCATCAGCTCGGGCGTCTCGTCCGTGGCGTAGCCGAACATCAGGCCCTGGTCGCCGGCACCCTGCTTGTCCAGCTCGTCCTCGTCGCCCTCGACGCGCTTCTCGTACGCCGTGTCGACGCCCTGCGCGATGTCCGGGGACTGGGCGCCGATGGAGACCGAGACGCCGCAGGAGGCGCCGTCGAAGCCCTTCTTCGACGAGTCGTAGCCGATTTCCAGGATCTTGTCGCGCACGAGCTGGGCGATCGGGGCGTACGCCTTGGTCGTGACCTCTCCGGCCACGTGCACCAGGCCCGTGGTGATGAGGGTCTCCACGGCGACGCGCGAGGTCGGGTCCTCGCGCAGGAGCGCGTCGAGGATCGTGTCGCTGATCTGGTCAGCGATCTTGTCGGGGTGACCCTCGGTCACGGACTCCGAGGTGAACAGACGACGGGACACAATGCTCCCTGGGGTTGCAGCGGCTGCTGGCTGATCATGGTAGGTCGCGCCGGGAGCTGCGCCCGGCTGCGTTCCGAGACCAGTTTATCGGTCGGTTCTGCTCGTGGGACCACGTGTCTCGATCCGTGGAGTGCGGAGATCTCCGGATCCGGTCGTTCCGGCGTCCGATCCGCACGGCACGGGACCCGCGCGCGGACCCCGGGGCACGGGTCCCGCGGGTCTAGGGACGGTCGGTCCCGCGGGGCTGGGGACGGTCGGACCCGGCCTGGGGACGGTTGGCGGAAAGGGTGTCCGGCCGGACGAGACGAGGACCCACCAGATCCCAGACCGTGTCCGCGAGGGCTTCTTTCGGACCGTACGGGACCGGAGTCTCCGAGCCGTCGGCGCCCAGGACGACGGCCTCGTTCTCCTCGGAGCCGAACGTCTTGCGCTCGCCGACCTCGTTCACGACCAGCAGGTCGCATCCCTTGCGGCGGAGCTTGAGGCGGCCGTTGGCCAGCACGTCGTCGGTCTCGGCGGCGAAACCGACCACCACCTGGTCCGGCCGGGCCCGCTCGGCCGAGATCTCGGCGAGGATGTCCGGATTGCGGACCAGGGTGAGCGGCGCGGGCTCCTCGCCGTCCTTCTTCTTGATCTTTCCGGCGGCGTACGTCTCCGGCCGGAAGTCGGCGACGGCGGCCGCCATCACCACGGCGTCGGCGTCCGCCGCGGCCTTCAGGACGGCCTCCCGCAGCTGTACGGCGGTGCCGACGCGGACCACGTCCGCACCGGCCGGGTCGGGCAGCCCGGTGTTGGCCTCGATCAGGGTGACCCGGGCCCCGCGCGCGACGGCCGTCCGGGCGAGCGCGTACCCCTGCTTGCCGGAGGAGCGGTTGCCGAGATAGCGGACGGGGTCGAGCGGCTCGCGCGTGCCCCCCGCGCTGACCACCACATGCCGCCCGGCCAGATCCCGCTCGGCGCTCCCCCGCGCGAGCACCCGGCGGCACACCTCGAACAGCTCGCCCGGGTCGGGCAGCCGGCCCTTGCCGGTGTCGACGCCGGTGAGCCGGCCGACCGCGGGCTCGACGACGACCGCGCCCCGGCGGCGCAGGGTGGCGACGTTCTCCTGGGTCGCGGGGTGTTCCCACATCTCGGTGTGCATCGCGGGCGCGAAGACGACCGGACAGCGCGCGGTGAGCAGGGTGTTGGTGAGCAGGTCGTCGGCGAGACCGTGGGCGGCCTTGGCCAGCATGTCGGCGGTGGCGGGCGCCACGATCACCAGGTCCGCGCCCTGCCCGATGCGGACGTGCGGCACTTCGTGGACGTCCGACCAGACCTCGGTCGAGACGGGGTGGCCGGAGAGCGCCGACCAGGTGGCGGCGCCGACGAAGTGGAGCGCCGAGGCGGTCGGCACCACCCGGACGTCGTGCCCCGACTCGGTCAGCCGGCGCAGCAGTTCGCACGCCTTGTAGGCGGCGATGCCGCCGCTGACCCCCAGAACGACCTTCGGCTTGGCCATTAAAAAACTCTCCTCTCCCCGCGCGCGTGATGCGTGTACGTACCTGCGTGTGTGTCTGCGTGTCCGTACCCATGACACACCACGGGCCCGGCAGTCGCGCTGCCGGGCCCGGGGTGGGAAACGTCTCGCTGCCTACTGGGCGGGGCCCTCGATGGCCTCGGAGGTCAGCAGACCCGCGTTGATCTCACGCAGCGCGATCGAGAGCGGCTTCTCGTGGACGTGGGTGTCCACCAGCGGGCCGACGTACTCGAGCAGGCCCTCACCGAGCTGCGAGTAGTACGCGTTGATCTGGCGGGCACGCTTGGCCGCGTAGATCACCAGGCTGTACTTCGAGTCGGTTGCCTCGAGGAGCTCATCAATCGGAGGGTTGATGATGCCCTCGGGGGCGGTAATGGAAGAGGACACTCTCTGCCTTCCGATGGGGATCGAAGATGCGTGTCGCACGATGCCGGTCGTCTCGGCGTCATCGGTATGACCTACGGATGACGTCATACGACAGGATCAAACAACTCGCATCAAGGCTAGCAGCTCGCGGGCCACGTCCTCGACCGAGGTGTTGACCAGGGTGGTGTCGAACTCCGCCTCGGCGGCCAGTTCGACCTTCGCGGCGGTGAGCCGGCGCTCGATGACGTCGGGTGCCTCGGTGCCGCGGCCGGTGAGCCGGCGGACCAGTTCGTCCCAGCTCGGCGGCGCGAGGAAGACGAGCTGCGCCTCGGGCATCGACTCGCGGACGAGCCGGGCACCCTGGAGATCGATCTCCAGGAGGACGGGCTCGCCCGCCTCGAGACGTTCCAGAACCGCCTGGCGCGGGGTCCCGTAGCGGTTGCCCGCGAACTCGGCCCACTCGAGCAGTTCGCCGTTGGCGACGAGCTTGTCGAACTCCTCGTCGTCCACGAAGAGGTACTGCACGCCGTGCCGCTCGCCGGGGCGGGGCTTGCGGGTCGTCGCCGACACCGAGAGCCAGACCTCGGGGTGGACCTTGCGCATATGAGCGACGACCGTGCTCTTGCCGACCCCGGAGGGGCCGGAGAGCACGGTCAGCCGCGGACGTGCGTCCGGGGGTACGGGGGTGGTCCCCCGGGGGGTTACTGCCATGCGGCGATTATTCCAGCTTCTCGGGCATGCCCGAGACGTCAGGCCCCGGAGCCGCCGAACTCACGCTCAAGGGACGCGATCTGATTGGAGCCGAGCCCCCGCACGCGGCGGCTCTCGGAGATCCCGAGCCGCTCCATGATCTGCTTGGCACGGACCTTGCCCACGCCGGGCAGGGACTCAAGGAGGGCGGAGACCTTCATCTTCCCGATGACGTCGTTCTCCTGGCCCGACTTGATGACCTCGTGGAGGGAGGCGCCGGAGTGCTTGAGTCGATTCTTGACCTCGGCCCGCTCCCGGCGAGCCGCGGCGGCCTTTTCGAGCGCGGCTGCGCGCTGTTCAGGGGTAAGGGGCGGAAGAGCCACGCCTACGTCACCTCGGATGTCGAACTGTCGGATACGGACCGGTGAGGAACCTAATCGCCCCACACCAGGCGAGCAACGAACAACGCACTCGCGCACGTGCTCGTCTGCTCTCGTCGGAGACTAGCGGCCAAGGCCGCTCCAGTCAGCGAGAACAGACGAAAAGTCCTGGTCAGCCTCAACCGACCGGGACTTTCCGGACATAACACCCTGGTTTCGTGTAAGGAAAATGTCAACGATCGCCGCCCGCGCACCGCGGAGCCTCCCGCGAGGGGCGGATTCCGGGTTCCGGGGGCCGCGCACCGGGCGTCGCCGCATGTCGGGGAAGCACGGCGCCCCGGTGCGACACATGTCACACCGGGGCGCCGGCGTGGATCAGGCCCGCTCGATCGCCTCGCGGACCTCGTCGGCGTACCGGGCCGCCGCCTCGCGCAGGGCGCTCACGTCGGGGCCGTGGCGCAGCACACCGCGGCTGACGCTCGGGACCACGTTGGCGACGGCCGAGCCGAAGACGCCGGGCAGATCGGCCGGGGTCGCGCCCTGGGCGCCGATGCCGGGGGCGAGCAGGGGGCCGTTGATGTCGAGGTCCACCCCGGCGTCGCCGAGCGTGGCCCCGACCACGGCACCGACCGAGCCGAGCGGCGAGGCGCCCGCGTTCTCGGCCCTCATATGGTCCAGCATCAGCTGGGCCAGGGGCCTGCCGTCGGCGGCCGTCGAGCGCTGCACCTCGGCGCCCTCCGGGTTGGAGGTCAGGGCGAGCACGAAGACGCCCGAGCCGGACGCGGCCGCCAGGTCCAGCGCGGGGCGCAGCGAGCCGAAGCCCAGGTAGGGCGAGACCGTCACGGCGTCCGAGAAGAGCGGGGAGGCGGGGTCGAGATAGGTGGCCGCGTACGCCGCCATCGTGGAGCCGATGTCGCCGCGCTTGGCGTCCATCAGGACCAGCGCCCCGGCCGCGCGGGCGTCCTCGACCGCCTTCTCCAGGACCGCGATCCCGCGCGAGCCGAACCGCTCGAAGAACGCGGACTGCGGCTTGAGCATCGCGACCCGGTCGGCGAGGGCCTCGACCGTGGTGCGGGTGAAGCGCTCCAGGCCCGCGATGTCGTCGTTCAGGCCCCAGTCGGCCAGCAGCGAGGCGTGCGGGTCGATGCCCACGCACAGCGGGCCGCGGGTGTCCATCGCCTCGCGCAGTCGGGTACCGAAGGGGGTCATGCGGCGGCCTTCTTCCGGGTCTCGGCGCCGACGGCCTCGGCGAGGGTTGCGTACGGGGAGGTGGCGAGCCGGGCGGCGAGGCCCTTGTGGATGGCGCGGGACCAGAAGGGGCCCTCGTAGACGAAGGCGCTGTAGCCCTGCACCAGGGTGGCTCCGGCGAGGATGCGCTGCCAGGCGTCCTCGGCGTTCTCGATGCCGCCCACCCCGATCAGGACGAGCCGGTCGCCGACCCGGGCGTACAGGCGGCCGAGCACCTCCAGGGAGCGCTCCTTGAGGGGGGCGCCGGACAGGCCGCCGGTCTCCTGGACGAGGGCGGCGGGCGACGTCAGGCCGAGGCCGTCGCGGGCGATGGTGGTGTTGGTGGCGATGATGCCGTCCAGGCCGAGTTCGACGGCGAGGTCGGCGACCGCGTCGATGTCGGCGTCGGCGAGATCGGGGGCGATCTTGACGAGCAGCGGGACGCGGCGGCCGGTCACGCTGCGGTCGGCGGCCTCGCGCACGGCGGTCAGGAGCGGGCGCAGCGACTCGGTGGCCTGGAGGTTGCGCAGGCCCGGGGTGTTGGGGGAGGAGACGTTCACGACGAGGTAGTCGGCGTGGGCGGCCAGGCGCTCGGTCGACTTCACGTAGTCGGCGGCGGCGTCGGCCTCCGGGACCACCTTGGTCTTGCCGATGTTCACGCCGACCGTGGTGCGGAAGACGGCCTTGCGGGCCGCCAAGCGCTCGGCCACGGCCGCCGAACCCTCGTTGTTGAAGCCCATGCGGTTGATGAGCGCGCGGTCCGGCACGAGGCGGAACAGACGTTTCTTGGGGTTGCCCGGCTGGGGTTCGCCGGTGACCGTGCCGATCTCGATGTGGTCGAAGCCCAGCATCGCCATGCCGTCGATCGCGACGGCGTTCTTGTCGAAGCCCGCCGCGAGGCCGAACGGGCCGTGCATGCGCAGGCCGAGCGCCTCGGTGCGCAGCTCCTTGTGGCGGGGTGCGAGCACGGCGGCGACGAAGGTGCGCAGGACGGGGACGCGGGCCGCGAGACGGATCCAGCGGAAGGCCAGGTAGTGGGCCTGCTCCGGGTCCATCCGCTGGAAGACGAGGTGGAAGAAGAGCTTGTACATGGTCGGTGTCCTCAGGGGCTCTGGGAGAGGGCTCATGAAGAGGGGGACACCGTTTCCGGTGTCCCCCTGCTTCCCCGTCTGCTAGTCGCGGGCCGCGGTCAGGTGCTCCGCGTGTTCCTGGAGCGAACGCACCCCCACGTCACCGCGGTTGAGGGCGTCGATGCCCTGGACGGCGGCGGCGAGCGCCTGGACCGTGGTCAGGCAGGGCACGGAGCGGGCGACGGCCGCCGTGCGGATCTCGTAGCCGTCGAGCCGGCCGCCGGTGCCGTACGGCGTGTTGACGATGAGGTCGACCTCGCCGTCGTGGATCAGCTGGACGATCGTCTTCTCGCCGTTGGGGCCCTCGCCCTCGCTGAGCTTGCGCACGACGGTGGCGTTGATGCCGTTGCGGCGCAGGACCTCGGCGGTGCCGGAGGTGGCCATCAACTCGAAGCCGTGGGCGACCAGTTCCCGCGCCGGGAAGATCATCGTGCGCTTGTCCCGGTTGGCGACCGAGATGAAGGCGCGGCCCTTGGTCGGCAGCGGACCGTAGGCGCCGGCCTGCGACTTGGCGTACGCGGTGCCGAACACCGAGTCGATGCCCATGACTTCACCGGTGGAGCGCATCTCCGGGCCGAGCACCGTGTCGACGCCGCGCCCGTGGACGTCGCGGAAGCGGCTCCACGGCATCACGGCCTCCTTGACGGAGATCGGCGCGTCCAGCGGCAGGGTGCCGCCGTCACCCTCCTTGGGCAGCATGCCCTCGGCGCGCAGCTCGGCGACGGTGGCGCCGAGCGAGATGCGCGCGGCGGCCTTCGCGAGCGGCACCGCGGTCGCCTTCGAGGTGAAGGGGACGGTGCGCGAGGCGCGCGGGTTGGCTTCGAGGACGTACAGGATGTCGCCCGCCATCGCGAACTGGATGTTGATCAGTCCGCGGACGCCGACTCCCTTGGCGATGGCCTCCGTCGAGGCGCGCAGCCGCTTGATGTCGAAGCCGCCGAGGGTGATCGGGGGCAGCGCGCAGGCCGAGTCGCCGGAGTGGATGCCGGCCTCCTCGATGTGCTCCATGACGCCGCCGAGGTAGAGCTCGGTGCCGTCGTAGAGCGCGTCCACGTCGATCTCGATCGCGTCGTCGAGGAAGCGGTCGACCAGGACCGGCCGGGTGGGGCTGATCTCGGTGGACTCCGCGATGTACGAGGACAGCCGCTCCTCGTCGTACACGATCTCCATGCCGCGTCCGCCCAGCACGTACGACGGGCGTACGAGGACGGGGTAGCCGATCTCGTCGGCGATGGCCTTGGCACCCGCGAAGGTGGTGGCGGTGCCGTGCTTGGGCGCGGGCAGACCGGCCTCGGCGAGCACGCGGCCGAAGGCGCCGCGGTCCTCGGCGGCGTGGATGGCCTCGGGCGAGGTGCCCACCACCGGGACGCCGTTGTCCTTGAGCGCCTGCGCCAGACCCAGCGGGGTCTGGCCGCCGAGCTGGACCACGACGCCCGCGACCGGGCCCGCGAGGGTCTCGGCGTGGACGATCTCCAGGACGTCTTCGAGCGTGAGGGGCTCGAAGTACAGGCGGTCGGAGGTGTCGTAGTCGGTGGAGACGGTCTCCGGGTTGCAGTTGACCATCACCGTCTCGTAGCCCGCGTCGCTCAGCGCGAAGGAGGCGTGGACGCAGGAGTAGTCGAACTCGATGCCCTGGCCGATGCGGTTGGGGCCCGAACCCAGGATGATCACGGCGGGCTTCTCGCGCGGCGCGACCTCGCTCTCCTCGTCGTAGGAGGAGTAGAAGTACGGGGTCTTGGCGGCGAACTCGGCGGCGCAGGTGTCGACCGTCTTGTAGACCGGGCGCACGCCGAGCGCGTGGCGGACCTCGCGCACCACGTCCTCGCGCAGGCCCCGGATGTCGGCGATCTGGGCGTCCGAGAAGCCGTGCCGCTTGGCCTCGGCGAGCAGCTCGGGGTCGAGCTTGTCGGCGGCGGCGAGCTCGTCGGCGATCTCCTTGATGAGGAAGAGCTGGTCGACGAACCACGGGTCGATCTTCGTGGACTCGAAGACCTCCTCGGGGGTGGCGCCCGCCCG